>NZ_ABCP01000012.1 GCF_000170835.1 Marinobacter algicola DG893 | reverse complement strand
CACCCTCCGACACCCCCAAGGCCAACAACACCACCAAAAGGCCCGCAATAAGGCCGGACCGAGATGACCTCACTACCCTGGCTAGACCCCGACCAACTCTGGTTCCCCCCCGCCGAGCAGGCCCTGGACGACCCGGATGGATTGTTGGCGCTGGGCGGCGACCTATCCACCGAACGGCTCAAACTCGCTTACCGTAACGGCATATTCCCCTGGTTCAGCGACGACCAGCCCATACTCTGGTGGTCCCCCAGCCCCAGATGCGTCCTTTTCCCGGAAGAAATCCACGTTTCCAGAAGCCTTCGGCGCACCCTCAACCGCGGCTATTTCACCATCACCGCCGATCAGGCCTTCCCCCGCATCATCCGCCTCTGCGCCAACACCCGCGCTGAAGGCACCTGGATCACTCAGGATATGATTGACAGCTATGGCCAGCTTCACAAACAGGGGATCGCCCACTCCATCGAAGTGTGGAACCCAAAAGGAGAACTGGCCGGCGGCATGTACGGCCTGGCCATTGGCCGCTGTTTTTTTGGTGAGTCCATGTTTTCACTGGAAACCAACGCCTCGAAAGTACTGATGGTCCATCTGGCCAATCAACTCCGGGAATGGGGCTATCGGATTATGGACTGCCAGGTGGAAAGCGGCCATCTCTTGCGAATGGGTGCACGAAGTATCCCACGCAGCGAATTTTTATCTATACTCAGGACATGCGTCGACAGTAGTCCGGACCACAGCGACTGGGGCTTCCGGTGGCAGTGGCCCGGCCCGGAGGTGTGAATGAGCAATCTCAGGACCCTGGTGTTTTTTGCCACGCCGGCCCACGACTGCAGCTACCTGCCAGATCGCGAAGCAACCACCATGTTCGTCGACCCGAGAGCCCATGTGGACAAGCGGCTATACAGCCAGTTGACCGCCCTGGGCTTCCGTCGAAGTGGCTCGCATTACTATCGCCCCCACTGCGAGAACTGCAACGCCTGTATTCCTGTCAGGCTCAAGGTGGAACAGTTCCAGCCGGACCGCAGCCAGCGCAGGGTCCTGAAAAAGAACGCTGACCTTCGCTGCCGCATGGTCAAGGCAACCTTCTCGGAACGGTATTACAGTCTCTACGCAAATTACATTGAACAACGGCATTCTGACGGCGACATGTACCCTCCCTCACGCGAACAGTTCATGTCGTTCCTGGTGGAGGGCGCCACCGATTCCTGGTTTGTCGAAATCATGGACGGCGACAACCTGGTGGGCCTGGCCGCCGTGGACATGCTGGACGAGGGCCTGTCTGCCATCTATACCGTATTTGATCCTGCTTATGAAAGCCGAAGCCTGGGCACCTTTGCAGTGCTTTGGCAGATAGAGGAAGCAAAACGGCTGGAGCTTCCACATCTGTATCTGGGGTATTGGATCGAAGAATGTCGGAAAATGAACTATAAAACACGATTCCGCCCGATCGAAGCGCTTCGCGACGGGCAGTGGCATACCATGGACGCGAACTGATTTTTGCCAAATGGCGGTAAATCAGGCAGAATTGCGCAATTTAAAATCACAGCAAGCCAATTTACGAGGTTTTTACTGAATGGCGAAGTCCGATGCTATTGAAATGGAAGGCGTTATTGTCGATACGCTTCCAAACACCATGTTCCGGGTTGAACTCGAAAACGGCCATATTGTGACCGCTCACATTTCTGGCAAGATGCGCAAGAACTATATCCGCATTCTGACAGGCGACAAGGTCAAGGTAGAACTGACCCCGTACGACCTGAGCAAGGGACGCATCGTTTACCGCGCCCGCTGATAGATAGCTGCATGAGACTCGAAAGCCCCGAACATCGGGGCTTTTTGTTTGCAGGCCCTTCCAAGCCAAGCCCCTATTCCCGATTCTCTGCAGAACATTCCATCGCGCCTGGATTGGTATAACACCGCACCTTTCGCAGTATCGTCATCATGTCGTCATGGTACACACCCGCAGCCAGCATGCCCGAGTCTTCCGTGGACTGCTGCATATCAATCCTCACGCTGCGCAACATTTCCTGGTAACCCCGAACGGCCTCGGGTGAAATCTTTACCCAGCGATCCTCGGGAATCGACCGCTCATACTGCCTCACAATGCGCATGGCCTCCGGGTAGAGCCTGGACATGATCCGTCGCGACTTCCTGACAAAAGCGTCGTCAAACTCATCCGCACGGGCAATCAACTGAACAGTCACCTGCCCTACCGGATAATCGACGATACCGCCTTTGCTGCCCATGCCCCGGAACATCTCCAGTACTTCATAGGCGGCCGCTGGTGCATAACTGATATCAGCCTCGCCGGAATTGAACAGGCTGGCAAAATTGGAAATTTTCGCCGTAACCGGCACCGCGCCAACATACTCAACCATATGGCGGGCATCGTGGTGCCCCTCGAACACCGTGATACGCTTTCCCTCCAAAGCCTCCACGTGGTCAATCGCCCGGTCGTTCACAAACAGGTAAGCCGCGCCCATCGGCGTTACACCCAGTACCTCGTAGCCATTCTGCTCAAGATGACGGTCAACCCTGGGGCTGGCCAGGATATGGAGCAGCACTTTCAGGTCCTCGTAATAGGGAACCGCCCCGATGGCACTGATCGAGCCTGAGAAGTCGTTAAACGTGCGGGCCCCCATATCCGTCACCGCCACAATATCGCAGCGCCCGGCCCTTAGATCTGCAACGGCCTTATCCTCATCAGTGTAAGGACGCATGTTAAGCCCCACTCCGGCTATAGCGGCCTTGCGGTGATAATCCTGCAATGTACGGTAAACAAACCCACTTGCCCCAGCGACATCGAACACACAGAACTCCCGGCGCTCGCTGGCGCCAGCACCGCTCCAGCCAGAAAGGCCGAGCATAACTAGCAAAAGCACGGATAACGCTTTCATCTCCCGATTCTCCTTATTATTGCGTCAGGTAATCTGACTGTCAGACAACAATCTGACAGAGAAGCGGAAAAATTGGATTGACGACAACGTCAGGAGTGATCACTCAATAGAGCCAATTGGCGGGCCACTACCGACAAAAAAGGCCATGCTGTTTCCAGCATGGCCTTTTCAGGAGTTTATGAACCCGTCAAGCGTGCTTATACCGCCTCGGCGGGTTCGTCCTCGTACTCAAACTCCAGTTCGCCGTCCTTGAGGTGAATGTGAACATCGCCACCGTGTTCTGACAGCCGACCGAACAGTATCTGCTCCGCCAAGGGGCGCTTGATCTTGTCCTGGATCAGGCGTGCCATCGGGCGTGCGCCCATGGTGACATCGTAGCCCTTCTCTGCCAGCCACTCTTTCGCGGCGTCATCCACGTGGAGAACCACATGCTTCTCATCCAGCTGTGCCTGAAGTTCGGTCAGGAACTTGTCCACCACATGGGTAATGGTGGCCGGCTGGAGATCACCAAACTGGATAATGCCATCCAGGCGGTTGCGGAACTCCGGCGTGAAGGTCTTGGAAATGATCTCCATGCCATCCGTGCTGTGGTCCTGCTCGCTGAAGCCAATGGAACGGCGGGCCATGCTTTCGGCACCGGCGTTGGTGGTCATCACCAGGATCACATGACGGAAATCCGCCTTACGACCGTTGTTGTCTGTGAGCGTGCCGTGGTCCATTACCTGCAGCAGCAGGTTGAAGACTTCCGGGTGAGCTTTTTCGATCTCATCCAGCAACAGCACACAATGCGGATGCTTACTCACGGACTCCGTCAGCAGACCACCCTGGTCATACCCGACATAGCCTGGAGGTGCGCCGATCAACCTGGATACGGTATGCCGCTCCATGTACTCGGACATGTCGAAGCGCACCAGCTCAATACCCAACACCTTGGCCAGTTGCTTGGTGACTTCGGTCTTGCCCACACCTGTGGGGCCGGCAAACAGGAAGGCACCTTCCGGCTTCTCCGGCGCCTTCAGGCCGGCACGGGCCAGCTTGATGGCGGTGGACAATGACTCGATAGCCGGATCCTGCCCGAAGACCACCATCTTGAGGTCCCGCTCCAGATTGCGCAGCAGGTCCTTGTCGCTGGTGGACACGTTCTTCGGCGGGATGCGGGCGATGTTGGCCACCACATCCTCGATTTCCGACACGTCGATTGTCTTCTTGCGTTTGGCAACTGCCAGCAAACGTTGATGGGCGCCGGCTTCGTCGATCACGTCAATGGCCTTATCGGGCAAGTGACGATCGGTGATATAGCGCTCAGACAGCTCAGCCGCCACACGCAGTGCCTGATCGGTGTACTTCAGGTCATGGTGCTTCTCGAAATGGGACTTCAGCCCCTTGAGGATCTGGTAGGTATCCTCAACACTGGGTTCGTTCACATCAATCTTCTGGAAACGGCGAGCCAGCGCGCTGTCCTTCTCGAAAATGCCACGGAATTCCTGGAAGGTGGTGGAGCCAATGCAACGGATTTCCCCTGAGCTCAGCATGGGCTTGAGCAGATTGGAGGCATCCATCACACCCCCGGATGCGGACCCGGCACCGATGATGGTGTGTATTTCATCGATGAACAGGATCGCGTGCTTTTCCTTTTTCAGTTCCGCAAGCAGCCCCTTCAGCCGCTTCTCGAAATCACCGCGGTACTTGGTGCCGGCCAATAGAGCACCGAGATCGAGCGAATAGACCACCGCGTCAGAAATGATCTCCGGCACCTGACTATCCACAATGCGCTTGGCAAGGCCTTCGGCAATCGCGGTCTTGCCCACACCGGCTTCGCCCACCAGGAGCGGATTGTTCTTGCGACGGCGGACCAGTATCTGCACCACCCGCTCGACTTCGTGTTCACGGCCGATCAGCGGGTCAATGCGACCCTGGCGGGCCTGGTCATTCAGGTTGGTTGCGTAGCTTTCCAGCGGACGTGATGCACCACCTTCTTCCGCAGCTTCGTCATGAGACGCCTGGTCGTGCCCCTCCTGATCTTCAGCACCCTGAACGCGAGAGATGCCATGGGAAACAAAGTTCACCACGTCAATACGGGCGATGCTTTGCTTCTTGAGCACATACACCGCCTGACTCTCCTGCTCACTGAAGATGGCCACCAGCACATTGGCACCGGTCACCTCCTTCTTGCCAGAGGACTGTACGTGAAAAACAGCACGTTGAAGCACGCGCTGGAATCCGAGCGTGGGTTGCGTTTCCCGCTCGCTGTCGTTGCTGGGGATCAGTGGTGTGGTTGAATCCACAAACTCAACGAGTTCTTCCTGAAGCCGGGCCAGGTCTGCACCGCATGCTTTCAGAACGCCCACTGCCGATTCGTTGTCGAGCAAGGCCAGCAAAAGGTGCTCGACGGTCATGAATTCATGACGCTTGTCGCGGGCACTTTTGAAAGCCGTATTCAGTGTAATTTCAAGATCTTTGCTCAGCATGGGCCACCCCAAGGTCTATCAGTCCGCACGTTCAATCTCGCAAAGGAGCGGATGTTCGCATTCCGAGGAATACTGGTTCACCTGTGCCGCCTTTGTTTCCGCGATGTCCCGGGTATATACCCCGCATACAGCCTTTCCCTGCGTATGGACGAGCAGCATCACCTGCGTCGCCTTTTCTTCGTTCATTCCGAAGAACTTCATCAACACATCCACCACAAAGTCCATGGGTGTGTAGTCATCGTTCAGAAGCAGAACCCTGAAGCGCGCGGGGCGCTTGAGGGCGGGCTTCTCGGGAGCAACACTGACATCGTCCTGATGTCCTGGCTGATCGTCCTCCCCTTGATTTAATACTAGTAGAGAATTCTGGATAGTCCGCATGATTCTTTACCGGAAAACGGTGCCTCTGCTTAAAGATGGTTGTCTGCCGCCCGGTTTTCAAGGTACCTCGGGTAACCGGGCGTGCGCTGGTTATCAATATCGTCATGATACAGGCTCAGGCCCCGGTTCAACCATACATTCCGGCTATAACTGCTATTGACTCTGAGCGAATATTGGTCAACAGTACGATAGCAATGTAAAATATTGTAAATTGGCGTAAGAAGCCTTTGACAGGCTGCAATCCGTGCAAGGCAAAACGCTCGGCAATAACATCAATAACAAAGACACTGACAGTGAAAGAACAGGGGAGTTCATCATGCCAAGAGGCAAAGTAAAGTGGTTTAACAATGCCAAGGGTTATGGCTTCATTATCGAGGAAGGCTGCAGTGACGATCTGTTTGCTCACTTCTCTTCAGTGCAAATGGAAGGTTACAAAACCTTAAAGGCCGGCCAGGCCGTTACTTTCGATAAAAAGCCCAGCGACAAAGGGATCCACGCGGTCAACATCGTCCCGGAGGAACAGCCGCAGAAGCAAAGCTCACAGGAGAACGCTTCTGAGAAAACATCCGGCAGTGACGCCGACGTGGAACAGAATCAGGACAGTGGATATCAGGATCAGCCCCGCGCGGCAAATGCCTGACTGCTAACGCTGCCACTGCCCAGGCAGACAACACCGGCCCACAATGACCGGCTCGTTAATGTGTGTCCGGACGTTCGGTCGTTCCGCAACCAATTGGGGCGACCGAGCCCTCTACCCGAACCCCCTCTCTCCCTACTTCTGGCATAATGTGCCGTTTCAAATTCAATTCTCGAAAGCAAGGTTCATTTGCGACCATGGCAACGCTGATTCTTTTCAATAAGCCGTTCGGGGTCTTGTGCCAGTTCACCGACGAGAAAGGCGGCACCAACGGCAATCCTCGCGCTACCCTCGCCGATTGGCTCACGATCCCTGCCATCTATCCCGCCGGGCGGCTAGACTATGACTCAGAAGGTCTCCTGTTGCTGACGGACAACGGACAACTGCAGCATCGAATTGCCTCTCCCCGGCTTAAAATGCCAAAAACGTACTGGGTTCAGGTTGAAGGTGAGATCAACGAATCGGCTCTGACGAAACTGCGCGAAGGCGTGGAACTGAAAGATGGTAAGACTCGCCCGGCCGACGTGGCGACCATGACACCACCAGAAATCTGGCCCAGAAATCCACCAGTGCGTTATCGGGAGTCGATTCCGACAAGCTGGGTGCGGATCACCATTACCGAGGGTAAAAATCGGCAGGTCCGTCGCATGACGGCGGCAGTCGGCTTCCCTACCCTGCGATTGATTCGCTATGGTATTGGAGACTGGACCCTGGACGGGCTTACGCCCGGCGAATACAGGGCAATATCCGTTCATGCGCCCGCACCCCCGCCTGAAAAGGCGGCGCGAAAGCCGGCGAAACTTCGCAAACACGCACCCCGGAGGCGCCCCCGCCCATGACCTGGACACCCCACGCGACCGTTGCCGTTATTGTTGAAGACGACCAGGGCCGTTTTTTGCTGGTTGAGGAACTCAGCCATGGCCAGGTGGTGTTCAATCAGCCCGCGGGCCACGTAGAGGAAGGTGAAAGCATTCTTGATGCCGCACAGCGGGAAACCCTGGAGGAGACTGGCTGGGAGGTGGTGCCTGAGCACTTTCTCGGCGTCTACACTTATAAGGCTCCCGCCAACGGCGTTACCTACTACCGGTTTTGCTTCTCGGCCAAGGCCCTGAGCCGAGTGACCGATGAGCTGGACGACGGCATTATCGCCGCCCACTGGTTAACCCCCGGTGAAATCCGCTCGCAGGCCGACAAGCTTCGAAGCCCCCTGGTCATGCAATGCATAGAAGATTACCGAAACGGGCGCCGCTTTCCTCTGGATGTCATTGTCGAGCCGCAGACGTAACCTGGCTTAAATGCTAGAATCCGCCTCTTTGACCCCGACAGACCCAGACATGACTAAAGCACCTGAAAATACCCGAGTGATTGTCGGCATGTCCGGCGGCGTAGACTCTTCCGTGGCAGCCTGGCTCCTGAAGGACCAGGGTTACCAGGTGGAAGGCCTGTTCATGAAGAACTGGGACGAGGACGATGGCACCGAATACTGCACCGCCATGACCGACCTGGCGGATGCCCGGGCAGTAGCGGAAACCATCGGTATTACGCTGCATACCGCCAGTTTTGCAGCCGAATACTGGGACCGGGTATTTGAGCACTTCCTGTCGGAATACAAGGCCGGCCGGACCCCGAATCCTGACATCCTCTGCAACAAGGAAGTGAAGTTCCGGGCGTTTCTCGATTACGCCATTACCCTGGGCGCTGACTACATTGCCACCGGTCACTACACCCGCCAGCGTCCTCTGGACGACGGCAGTGGCGGAGCCGAACTGCTCAAGGGCCTTGACCCCAATAAGGACCAGAGCTACTTCCTGCACGCCGTCTCCGGCGAACGTATTGCCCGCACACTCTTCCCAGTGGGCGAGCTTGAAAAACCGGAAGTACGTCGCATTGCCGCCGAACAGGGCTTTATCACCCACGACAAGAAAGACTCCACCGGTATCTGCTTTATCGGGGAACGGAAGTTCCGGGATTTCCTCAAACAGTACATTCCCGCGCAACCCGGAAATATCGAGACCCCCGATGGCCAGGTTATCGGCCGGCATCAGGGCCTGATGTACCACACCATTGGCCAGCGTCAGGGCCTGGGCATTGGCGGCCTGAGTGAGTTTGGCGACGAGCCCTGGTACGTCGCGGAGAAAGACCTGTCCCGCAACGTACTGGTTGCCGTTCAGGGCAAGCACCATCCCCTGCTGTTCTCCCGGGGGCTGATCAGCGGACCGGTGGATTGGATTGCCGGCGAAGCTCCGGCTGCGGAATTCCGCTGCAAGGCCAAGACCCGCTACCGCCAACCGGACCAGGACTGCACGGTGACAGTTCTGGGCAACGGGTTCAGGGTTGTCTTTGACGACGCCCAGCGCGCCGTCACTCCAGGCCAGTCGGTCGTGTTTTATCGCGACGAGGTCTGCCTTGGTGGCGGTGTTATCGAACAAACCTGGCGGGATGGTGAGCAGGCGCCCACAGGAACTGAAAACAAGGCGGAAGGAGCCGGCGCATGAGCCGATCGATACACGACCAGACCCTGGCTCTGGCGGGCGTCTTCCAGGCCTCTGCTCTGGTCCAGCAAATAGCCCATTCCGGCCAGTGCGCGGAGTCCAGCTTTGAAACCTGCCTGCGTTCACTGTTCGCCACGCAGCCGGAAACGACCCTGGATGTGTTCGGCGGTGAACTGAAGGATCTGCGTGAAGGCCTGTCCACCCTCGCCAGCGTGATGAGTCAACAGAGCAAACAACAGGACATTGAAGTACTGCGTTACGCCCTGAACCTGATCAACCTCTCATCCAAGCTTCGTCAAAACAGCGATATGCTGGGTATAATCGGCAGTCGGATTGATCAGGCCCGGCACACCGCGAGCCACTTCGGCTACAGCCACAGCAATCTGATTGCCAACGTGGCATCGATTTACACGGACACCATCAGCACCTTCCGCCAACGTATCCAAGTCAGCGGTGAGCCCACGATTCTTCAACGTGAGGAGAACGCGGCGAAGGTACGTGCCCTGTTACTGGCCGGTATTCGCTCCGCCGTCCTTTGGCACCAGACCGGCGGCCGCCGCTGGCAACTTATCTTCACTCGCCGCAAGGTCATCATGACCGCCCGGGAACTGGCGGAGAAGGCAAACCGCTCGGTTTACGACTGAATCCGGACCGTCGCTGGTGTATCATATGCGCCCCCAGTTTTTCTTTTGACCGTATCTTTGATGACTTGAGAGGTTTTCGATGGAACTCAACGCCCTGACCGCCATTTCCCCGGTCGATGGACGCTATGGCAGTAAAGTCAGCGTTTTTCGTGACATTTTCAGTGAATATGGCCTGATCAGGAACCGCGTGACCGTCGAGCTCCGGTGGCTGCAGAAACTGGCGGCCCATCCCGACATCACTGAAGTGCCAGCCTTCTCTGCCGACGCCAACCAGTTTCTGGATCGAATGATTTCGGAGTTCAGCCTGGCAGACGCGGAACGGATCAAAGGCATTGAACGCACCACCAACCATGACGTTAAGGCGGTGGAATATTTCATTAAAGAGAAGATTGCCGACGTTCCCGAACTGCACGCTGTTACGGAATTCGTACACTTTGCCTGCACGTCCGAGGACATCAACAACCTCTCCCACGCCCTGATGTTGCGCGAAGGGCTGGACCACGGCCTGCTGCCGGCCATGGAGCGCATCGTTGACCGGCTGGCGGAGCTGGCCCATGAGCACGCGGAACAACCGATGCTGTCCCGCACCCATGGCCAGACGGCCTCGCCATCCACCGTCGGCAAGGAGCTGGCCAACGTGGTTTATCGCCTGCGCCGGCAGGTAAAACAGATTCGCGCCGTGGAGCTGATGGGCAAGATCAACGGAGCCGTGGGCAACTACAACGCTCACCTGTCTGCCTACCCATCCGTCGACTGGGCCCAGAACGCCAAGGACTTCATTGAAAGCCTGGGCCTGGACTGGAACCCTTACACCACCCAGATAGAGCCCCACGATTACATTGCCGAACTCTACGACGCCATTGCCCGCTTCAACACCATTCTGATCGATCTTGACCGGGATATCTGGGGATACATCTCCCTGGGCTACTTCAAGCAGAAAACCGTAGAAGGCGAAGTGGGCTCTTCCACCATGCCCCATAAGGTCAACCCGATTGATTTCGAGAACTCCGAAGGCAATCTGGGTATCGCCAACGCCCTGTTCAGTCATCTGTCAGCCAAGCTGCCGATTTCCCGTTGGCAGCGGGACCTGACCGACTCCACCGTTCTGCGCAATCTTGGCGTGGGTTTCGCCCACAGCCTGATTGCCTACGAGGCCACCCTGAAGGGCCTGGGTAAACTCGAAATCAACCCGACACGCCTGGACGAGGACCTGGATCACGCCTGGGAAGTGCTGGCGGAGCCGATCCAGACCGTCATGCGCCGGTACAATATCGAGAAGCCCTACGAAAAGCTGAAGGCGCTGACCCGTGGCAAGGCCATGACACCGGATGTAATCAAGGCCTTTGTGGAGTCGCTGGAGATTCCCGATACCGCCAAAGCCGAACTGATGGAACTGACACCGGGTAGCTACATAGGCAACGCCACACAACAGGCACGGGATATCTGAACCATGCAATTGCCCGGCGGAATGCCCGCCCAGGAATTCCTGCGGGACTACTGGCAAAAAAAACCACTGGTCATCCGCCAGGCCTTTGCCGGCTTTGAGTGCCCTGTCTCGGCCGACGAACTGGCGGGATTGGCCTGCGAGGACGCTGTTGAATCCCGCATAGTGATCGAGAACGATAAAGGCAAACCCTGGCAACTGCACAACGGGCCTTTCGAGCCCGAACGTTTCAGCAAGCTGCCGGACAGCCACTGGACACTACTGGTTCAGGGCCTTGACCACTGGGTTCCAGACTTCGCTGACCTGTTGGACGAATTCCGCTTCGTACCCAACTGGCGGCTGGATGACATCATGGCCAGTTATGCGCCAAAAGGTGGCAGCGTAGGCCCCCACTACGACCAGTACGATGTCTTCCTTTTGCAGGCCGAGGGGCACCGGCGCTGGACCTTTGGTGGCCATTGCGACCACACCTCGCCGCGCGTGGATGGTACGCCGCTACGAATCCTGAGCAGTTGGGAGGGCGAGGAAACGGTAACCCTGGCACCGGGAGACATGCTGTACCTGCCACCGGGCGTTGGCCACCACGGGGTTGCCGAGGACGACTGCATTACCCTGTCTATCGGGTTCCGAGCGCCTACGGTCGACGACGTGCTGACAGGCTTCACCGACTTCCTGTGCAGCCGCTCCGATGCCTCTGGTCATCTGGATGATCCGGACCTGAAGGTCCAGGATAACCCCGGCGCCATCGGGCCCGACGTTATCCATCGGCTCGACCGCCTCATCCGCGACCAACTCAGTGATCAACGCCAGCTGGCACTCTGGTTCGGCCAGTACTCAACGGCGCCCAAGAGCCTGGAGATCGTCGTGCCCGCGGAAGAGCCGGTCACACCAGAATTGCTGGGCGAGTTGATCGCGGCCGGCAACCCATTGCGCTGGAACGAAGGCTCACGCTTCGCCTACCATGACTTCGAGGACGAAACAGCCCTGTTCGTGGACGGTGAGCAGTTCCTGCTTCGGGGCGACGCAGGCCCCCTGGCGCCCCTTCTTTGTGCCGGCGCTCGTCCGGACATGGGTGCGCTGGCCAGCTTTGCCGGTGACGATGCCATACAGGGTCTTCTAAGCACCCTCGTTAACCAGGGCTCTCTGTACTTTGACTGACATCTGACTGAAACCTGGGTGAAGGCAGCATGAACGTACGGGTTCGAAAATACAGCTGGCAACTGGCACCGGCCGATGTCCGGAATATCCGTCAGTCCGTGTTTGTGGACGAACAGAAAGTCCCACCAGAACTGGAGTGGGACGACACCGACGAAATAGCCGACCACTACCTGATGGTATTGCCCGACAACACCCCCGTTGGCGTCGCCCGACTGTTCTCCACGCTGGAGGAAACCGCACACATCGGCCGCATGGCTATTCTTCCGGCGCACCGGGGCAAGGGGCTGGGTGAAGTCCTGCTACGTCACCTTGTCTCCGAAGCCGCAGAGCGCTTCACCGAGCTGCAACTTTCCGCCCAGGAACACGCGATCCCCTTCTACCAGCGCTCGGGCTTTCACGTGTGCTCCGACCTCTACGACGACGCCGGCATCCCCCATGTGGATATGCGCTGCCTGGCACCGAAACTGGTGAACGATGCCTACTCCGTCCGTGAGCATCCCATGTTGTTGGGTGAAGATCGGGACGCCTGGCTGTTCAACACTGAAAGCGACATGATCGGACTGGTGGATTCCGTGGCCGGCCAGGCGGGCCAGCGGCTGTGGTTGTACGATCGAGTGCTGGATCACGATCTTTACGATCGCCTGAGGTTCCGGGAACTGATATCCAGCCTGGCCCGCCGTCACCGGCTCAGTGACGTGCGGCTTCTGATCCACGATGACAAGCCGCTGGTCCAGCGCCGGCACCAGATTGTTGAGCTCATGCGCCGCCTGCCCAGCCGGATTGAACTGCGGCTGGTGAACGAGGATTATCCGGTGGAGGACCAACCCTTCCTTCTGGCGGACCGCGAAGGCGTGGTTTACCGGCATGACTTCTATAAGCCGGAAGGCTTTGCAACGTTTGCCAACAGCGGTCGCGTCAAGCTGCTGGCTGAGTCCTTCCAACGCATGTGGGATGCGGGGAAGAGCTCACTGGAACTGCGAGAACTACCGCTCTGAGTGGCGGATACCGGGTACACCGGTGGATTCAAACTGCGCTCCGAACGGGGCGAATTCCGCGTCTACCTCTTCCGCCACTTCGGCAATCAGTTTGCGTAACCACTGGTGATCCGTATTGTGTTGCAACAGCGGGCTCCAGGCCATCTTGAGCTCGAACGGCGGTATCTCGAACGGTGGCACCTTGACCACCAGGTTGGCATTGTCTTTTTGCAACCAGGCCGCCCGGCACGGCAGCGTAGCGATGAGGTCGTGCTGTTCCGCCAACAGCATCGCCACCTGATAATGCCGCGTGAACACGGAGATCTGGCGTTTTCGGCCCATCAGCGACAAGGCCTCGTCCACCCACCCCAGGCGCTGAACGTCCTTCGGATTCACCCCTACCCCGACACCAAAACCGGTCTTGCTGACCCAGATATGACTGGCATCCAGGTAGGTATCGAGGGTAAACGGCTCCTTCAGGATGGGATTACGTGCGTTCATCAGACAGGCGAAGTACTCCGTCCACAGAGTTTTCTGGTGAAATGACTGAGGGATCTTGTCAAAACGGTTGATCGCCATATCCAGGCGCCCCTGCTCCACGTCGAGGAAACTCACGTCACTGGGCGTAAGAACATCCAGAGTGACGTGAGGCGCTTCCTGGCGAATACGGCGGAGTACCCGTGGCATCAGGCAGGATTCCGCATAATCACTGGCCATGATCCGGAACACGCGCTGACTTTCCATGGCCGCAAACGCGGTTTTCTCGTGAACCGCCTGTTCAATATCGGAAAGTATGCTCCGCACCAACGGCTGCAGCTCAGTGGCACGCTCGGTTGCGGTCATCCCCTCACTGGTACGAACCAACAGCGGGTCACCGAACAGGTCCCGCAATCGGCGCAGACCATTGCTCATCGCGGGCTGGGTAATCCCGAGGTGATTAGCGGCTTTGGTAACGTTCCGCTCCCGTAACAGCACATCGAGATAAACAAGCAGATTGAGGTCTACCCGGGAAATGTCCATGAAGTGGCCCTATCGGAGGTAACACATAAAACGACTTTCATTCACTAGAGTAATGATCAGCAGGGTATCAATTCATCGAATTGATATGAAGCGGAAATCTTTCACATTTCGCAACGGAATCATCCCGGGTTTTCTGCTAATCTTCCGGATACTTGCTGGATTTCTCCGGATTTTTTCTGTGGCCGGAGCTGCCAGTGGCCTGTCCATTTAGCCGGAGTGTTTGCAACAAGATGGATACCACAATGATTGTGCTGCTACTGGCGGCTGTCGTTACTGTTTCGATCATTATTATTGTGGCCAGTCAGATGCGAGAGCGCGCACGTATCGAGCGTATTCGTAAAACAACGGCCCTGGAAGACAGCTATAACAGGGCCGGCCGCCTGCTCTCCGAAATCCCGGGCCAGTATTTCACTGCAGATCTGAAACTGTTATTGATAAAGCGGATGGAGGAGTCCTGCAAAGACCTCCAGGCGCTGAAATCCGATCAGCCCGTTGAAGAACGACTGAGCGCTGTCCAACAGCTGAAAAAGTCCGTTATGGACGGCGAAGACAAACGCCCCCCGATCAAGATCGATTCCCCTGAAAAGTCCACCTATGTCCAGGAGCTGCTGCAGAACCTGTTCAAAATGATCGAAGGCATGCACAAGGCTGGCAAGATTGATAGCGCCACAGCCAAGAAAAACCTGAAGTTCGTGTTGTTCCTGGTGCACAAGACCCACGCTGACCTGCATGTGTTCCAGGCACGCGATTATGTGAAGCAGAACCAGATTCGAAAGGCCATTCACGCCTATCATCTGGCCAGTACCGAAATGGGCAAATCCAGGGACAACCCGATGGCCATGAAAGCCGTGAAAAGTTTCCGTACCCGTATTAAAGAACTGGAAGCCATCAAGGGAGACGAAGAACACAGTGCCGCGAGGGAAGGCCAGTCAAGCCTGGACAAGGAATGGGATACGTTCCTCCACGACGATGAGTGGCGCAAGAAAGCCGACTACGACGACTAGGCGCCGACTGGCGCCCCGCGAAAACCACCAAAACGTGATAACAGGGACCGTGAAACGCCGTGACAACTGCATTCAAAAAGCGGCTATCCTATCGTCTGACCCGTGACACCGTTCTAATCGCAATGGTTTTGGGCCTTATGCTCAACATTGTCCAGGTCACTCTCGATTACTTCAGCGCCAGGGACTCCATGGAGCAGGAGATCCGTGCGCTCATCGAAATCAGCCACAGCCCTGCCTCCCAGATCGCCTACAATATCGACATCCGGCTTGCGGAAGAGCTACTTGACGGCCTGCTCCGCCACCCCGCGACCATCGACGCCCGTATTATTGATAGCAATGGCCAAACCATGGCCGCCGCGAGCCAGAGCAGCCCCGATTCGCGCTATCGCTGGATCAGTGACCTGCTCTTCGGCGATAGCCGAGTATTCAGCCAGGAGCTGGTGGTACCACAGCTGAGCGACCTCTCCCTCGGGAGCCTCACGGTCACCATCGACACCTACCACTACGGTCTGTTGTTCCTCCAACGCGCGGGCTATACCGTCGTCAGCGGCCTGCTGAAAAGCCTGGTGCTGACCGCTGCGCTGCTGTTCATTTTCTTCTTTGTGTTGACCCGGCCCATGCTGAACGTCATCGGCGCTCTGAGCCGGGTCAAGGCCGAAACGCCCGAGAAGGTCCGACTTCCCGTACCGGAAAATCATCGCGAAGATGAGATCGGGCTGATGGTGGGCGTCATCAACCAGCACCTGGAAACCATTGATTCCAGCCTCGCACAGCTCAGAATGGCCGAAAGTGCGATGAAGAACTACTCCAGCCAGCTGGAACAGGAGGTGGAAGATCGTACGCGGGAAATTTCCGAGAAGAACGAAGCCCTGCAGCGAGGCAACCGCGCCCTGGTTCGCGCCAAAGAGGACGCTGTACGCCGCGCAAGGGCCCGTGCCAATTTCCTTGCCAGCATGAGCCATGAGATACGCACACCGCTTAACGGCGTTCTGGGAATGCTGGGCCTGGCCCTGGAAGGCAACATGGAGCAGGCGCAAAGGAATCGACTGGAAATTGCGCTCAATGCGGGCCAGAGCCTGCTCGGTCTGTTGAACGACATTCTGGACATCTCCAAGGTCGAAGCCGGCAAACTGAGCCTGGAGAACATCCCGTTTTCGCTTCGCAACCTGGTGGAGGAATGTGCGACGCTGCATGCCCAGCAAGCCAGACGCAAGAATATTGATGTCGTCGCAGATATTGACTGCGAACTACCAGAAACCTTCCTGGGTGACCCTACCCGCACACGGCAGATCCTCAACAACCTTCTCAGCAATGCCATTAAGTTCACTGAGTCAGGCTGCGTCCGGATTCGCGCCACCCGCTACAACGGCAACGTACGCATTGACGTTATCGACACCGGTATCGGCATGTCCAAGGAAGGGCTGCACAGGATATTCTCACCCTTCTCACAGGCTGACAGTGACACAACCCGACTCTATGGCGGCACTGGCCTGGGCCTGACACTATGCCGGCAACTGGTGGAACGGATGCATGGCCAGATCCTGGTAGATTCCGAGGAACATGAAGGCACACACTTTACCGTGAACCTGCCCCTGCCGGTTCACGATGAGCAGGTGAGCCAACCGTCGATGCCGGCCATTCCTGGCCTGATCCAGGAGGTAGGTGTGGATATTGGCATGCCTGAGGACTATCCGCACCGGGCTCCCATCGAGCATCAACTGAGAGCCTGGAGCATTCCGTTACGCGAGGCGGCATCTGGCGGAGAGGGAATCTTGATGGTCGTCGCCAACGAAAGCGACGAAACCGCAGCACAACTGGCATCGTCCTGGTCCGGCCCCGGCATTATCCTGGTGGACCGGGACGGCTCCGCCCAACCTACGGATGATCGTCAGATACTGTCGATGCCACTCAGACGTGAGCAGTTGTACCGCACATTGTGCAGGGCCACTGGGCTCGACACCGCGGACAGGGCAAAAACCATTGCAACGCCGGCTGTCGTGTCACGTGCACTGAATCTTCTGCTGGTCGAGGACAATCAGGTTAATCAGGTGGTTGCCAGCAGCATGCTGAAAAAGCTGGGACACACCGTCACCCTGGCCGAAAATGGCAAGCAAGCACTGGAAGCGTTACAGCAGGGCGAAGGGAAATTCGATATTGTATTGATGGATTGCCAGATGCCGGTGATGGACGGCTATGAGGCCACCCGCACTATTCGTGAAAACCCCGAGTGGCGGAATTTGCCGGTGATCGCGGTCACCGCCAACGTCATGCAGGGCGACCGGGACGACTGCATCGAGTCCGGCATGAACGACTACATCACCAAACCTTACAATCGCGCCGACCTGAAATCCATCATTGACCGCTGGGCACCTCCCCAGCCTCCAGAAGACTGAGGACAGATCGCAGCTCTTCTCTCAACTCAACAATGCGCTCCTGATCAATGCCCGTGCCGCACAGCAGGCGGCCGGGAATGTCCTGAGCTTTCTGGCGCATGGCACTGCCCTTCTCGGTGGGGGCGACCGTAACCACTCGCTCATCGGCGGTATCCCGCAAACGGGTTACCAGATCACGCTCGGCCAGACGCTTGAGCAGCGGCGTCAGGGTTCCGGAATCCAGACGCAGTCGTTTACCCAGGTCAGACACCCTGATTGTCTGCCCGGCCTCCCCTGCTTCCCACAGCACCAACATGACCAGATACTGCGGATAGGTCAGGTTCAGTTCCGCCAGCAGCGGACGGTAGCGTGAGGTGATCGCCCGGTTGGCAGCGTAGAGGGCAAAACAGAGCTGATTATCCAGCGCCAGGACGTCGTCTTCGCTAACCATGGTTTACAGTAACGCTTCAATGTCGGCGCGAATGGCTGACGGCTTGGTGGTCGGCGGGTAACGACGCACCACTTCACCGTCACGATTCACGAGGAACTTGGTGAAATTCCACTTAACGGCTTCCGAACCCAACAGTCCCTTGGCACTGTGCTTCAGGTATTCAAACAACGGGTGGGCATTAGGGCCGTTAACGTCAATCTTTGCGAACATGGGAAAGTCCACGCCGTAGTTAAGGCTACAGAATTCGCTGATGGCCTTGTCGTCCGCCGGGTCCTGATTCCGGAACTGATTGCAGGGGAAACCAAGCACTTCGAGGCCTTTTTCTTTCAGCTCGACGTACAGAGACTGCAAACCCTCGAACTGGGGTGTAAAACCGCATTTGCTAGCTGTGTTTACGATCAACAGAACTTTGCCACGGAACTCATCCAGGGAATGCTCCTCGCCACGAATATCAGCCGCGTTAAAGTCGTAGATGCTTTGCCTGCTCATTACATTCCTCCTTTGTATTTCTCGCTATTATATTTTGCACAACCCTATTTACAACTGATTCCGCCACGGTTGTCACGCTCAGTTCATGGAATCTGTGAGCTTTGGGCGTTAAATCTCCGCATTTATGCCACAATTCATCACAATTGGCCTGTTGCCGCCGGCCGTTGCTCCGCTAGAATACAGACTTGTCTTTGAAACATGGCACTTGCCATCTTACCGATCTGAGGAAATACCGGGCTTATGCAGAACTATCTCAAATCCGCCAAGCTGGATAACGTGTGTTACGAGATACGTGGCGTGGTTCTGCGTGAAGCCCGTCGGCTGGAGGAAGAGGGCCACCGGGTTCTCAAGCTCAATATCGGCAACCCGGCGGCTTTCGAACTGGACGTTCCCGAAGAAATCCAGCAGGACGTTATTCACAACATGCCCCTGGCCCAGGGGTATGTTGAATCAAAGGGGTTGTTTTCCGCCCGCAAGGCGGTGATGCACTATTGCCAGCAACGGGGCATCGACAAGGTGGATATCGACGATATCTACCTTGGCAACGGCGTCAGCGAAATGATTGTGATGTCCATGCAGGCCATGCTCAATACCGGCGACGAGGTGCTGATCCCGGCCCCTGACTACCCGCTCTGGACTGCTGCCGTGACCCTGTCCAGCGGCAAGCCGGTGCACTACCGGTGCGACGAGCAGCAGGACTGGTTCCCGGATATCGACGATATCCGCAAGAAGATCACCCGCCGCACCCGGGCAATCGTGCTTATCAACCCCAACAACCCGACCGGCGCCGTGTACTCCCGCGAATTGCTGGAACAGGTGGTGGAGCTGGCGCGGCAACACAACCTGATCGTGCTCTCCGACGAGATCTACGACAAAATCCTGTATGACGGCACTGAACACGTCCCCACCGCGTCTCTGGCCGATGACGTGCTGTTCTTTACCTATAACGGCCTATCCAAGAACTATCGTGCCGCCGGTTACCGTTCCGGCTGGATGATTATCAGCGGCGCCAAACACCGCGCGCGGGACCTGATCGAGGGCATCGAAATGCTCTCCAACATGCGCCTGTGCGCCAATGTACCGGCCCAGCTGGCCATCCAGACCGCGCTTGGTGGCTACCAGTCGATCGAAGACCTGGTAGCACCTGGTGGTCGCCTGTACGAACAACGGGAAACAGCCTGGAACCTGCTCAATGATATTCCAGGTGTCAGCTGTGTGAAGCCCAAAGGCGCTCTATATCTGTTTCCGAAACTGGACCCAAAGCGCTTCCCTATCGTCAATGACGAAAAGCTGGTTTTGGACCTGCTGCTACAGGAACGCATTCTCCTGGTTCAGGGTTCCGCCTTTAACATCGACGACAAGCAACACCTGCGTGTGGTCTTCCTGCCCCGTGAAGACGCCCTTGAGGATGCCATGAAGCGTTTGGCACACTTCCTGTCGTCCTACCAGTTGTAAAGGGGGCTTGATGGCGGACATTCATATCGAAGAGTTTTACAAGGACGCCGCAATCGCCCTGGTTCAGCTCTACAATGCCTTTCCCCGAAGGGTGAACCTGTTTGTGGAAGACATTGCTGGCCCCGACGAACCAGACGAGTTCGGGCTCCACAGCAAGCGGCACATGGCCTGCTTCGGCACCCTGCTCTGGTTGGCCGAAGAAGGCCTGCTCCGCTACGTGGATACCATCCGCCAGGAAGCCCTGGACCAGGCCGTTCTGACCCAGCAGGCGTTCGTGCGGCTGAGCTCACCTGCCAACCCTGATCTGCACGAGGAAGACAACTCCGACAGCAGCCAGGACCTGCCCCCGGCTGTCCGCGAGGATTTTTCCACGCACATACATACGCTTCGCAACGCTCTCCGGAGCGGTAGCTCCGCAAAAATCAGCCGCGTAATGCAGGCGACATTCTTTCGTGATCGTTTCGATCATTAAATTGGCGTAAACCTGTTGAACATGGCCACGCCGGCCACATATAAATAGCCAGACACAAACCGCGGTCTGCGGCCGATGATTCAACAAGGGATTCAAGATGCGTATTCTGCTGTTTCTTGCCACCAACCTGGCTGTCATTCTTGTCGCCAGTTTCACCCTGAAGCTCTTGGGTGTTGACAGCTACCTCGCCCAGAACGGGATCCAGTACGGTTCACTGCTTGCCTTTGCCGCGGTCTTCGGCTTTGCCGGCGCCATTGTATCGCTACTGATTTCCAAGCCCGTGGCCAAGTGGAGCACCAAGGCAAAGGTGATCGAGTCGCCACGCACGCCGGCTGAGCGCTGGCTGGTGGACACCGTTCGCGAGCTTTCGAAAAATGCCGGCATCGGTATGCCGGAAGTCGCCATTTTCCCGGCCTCACAATCCAACGCCTTTGCCACCGGCTGGAACAAGAACAACTCCCTGGTAGCCGTCAGCGAGGGCCTGCTGCACCGCTTTAACAAGGATGAGATCCGTGCAGTCCTTGGCCACGAAATAGGCCACGTGGCCAACGGCGACATGGTAACCCTCGCGCTGATTCAGGGTGTGGTGAACACGTTCGTGATTTTTGCGTCCCGCGTGATCGGCTCGTTTGTTGACCGAGTGGTGTTCAAGAACGAAAGCGGGCACGGTATCGGCTTCTTCGTGGTCAGTATCGCGGCGGAAATTGTGCTCGGCATTCTTGCCAGTACCATCGTGTTCTGGTTCTCGCGTCGCCGGGAGTATCGTGCCGACATCGCTGGCGCGCAACTGGCAGGCCGTGGCGCCATGATCAACGCCCTGGCGCGGCTGAAACAGGAAAGTGAAGTGCCTGATCAGATGCCCGACAGCCTGCAGGCGTTTGGCATCAATCGAGGTGCGAGGGCGGGCATCAGCGCCCTGTTCATGACACACCCGCCGCTGGACAGCCGGATCGAGGCCCTGAAGAGCGCGCAACTGTCATAGTTGCGAATGGGTGCAACAGGCGCGTTTGCGGGAACGTCAGAGCTTCAGCTTAAAGCCAAGGGCCCGGAAAGTATCCTGCATGGATTTGCTGGTGCCCTTGAGCTGGATCTTCAAACTGGAAAACTCCCGGCGTACCGGATAATCCCGGCGCAACCGGTCAAAGGCCTGCGCCCGTTCTTCCGGCGGCAACGCCATCGCCAGCCGCATACGGGCGTCATCCTGGCGCGGATCGTAGCAGGACCGTATGGCAATATTGGCTGACGCCATTTCTTCGGCGGCACTGGTAAAGGAGAGTTTATTCAACGCCGGTTCTGGCAGGAACTGCCCCGCCTTCTTGCGGGTGGGCAACCCCATGTAACGACTCAGTGCCTGGTACACCACCTCACTACCCTGCACCTTACCTTCCAGGCTATAGCCTGCGATGTGGGGGGTCGCAAGCCATACTTTTTCCACCAGTTCAGCGTGAACCCGGGGCTCATGCTCAAAAACATCCAGTACCACTGTGGGTGCGTTTGGCGCTTCCAAACGCGCCAGCAAGGCGGAGGTTTCGATAACTTCGCCGCGACTGGAATTGATAAGCAACTGGTCTTCAGTCAGGGCAGACAATCGCTCCTGCCCGAGCATATGAAGCGTTGCATGCTCTCCATCGCGGGTCAGAGGCGTGTGCAGTGTTACCACGTCGCACGCCATGGCCTCTTCAAGACTGACGAATTCCTCGCCTTCGTCACCTTCCCGTTCGGCCCTTGGAGGGTCACAAAGGCGCACATTGAAACCGAGCCTGTCCAGCTTGTGTGCAAGCTCTCCACCCACATTGCCGGCACCCACGATACCAACACTGAGCTTTGACCAGTCCGCCATACCACGCTTTTCCGCGTGCAGCGAGATCACTGACAGCACGTACTCCACAACACTGTTGGCGTTGCAGCCGGGAGCCGCCGAAAACGCGATGCCACTGGATTCAAGCCATTTCTGATCGACATGGTCGGTACCGATGGTACAGGTACCAACGAAGCGGACCCGGCTTCCTTCAAGCAATGCCTGATTGACCCGGGTGACTGAACGAACCAGCAGGATATCCGCATTCTGAACATCCGCAGCAGACATCGTGCGCCCGGACACTGGTCGTATCTCGCCGATATCGCCAAAAAACGATTCCAGTAAGGGTATGTTCTCGTCCGCTACTATCCGCATGATCCTGCTTCCCAACCTGTTAGTTCCTGCGTTGACGCTGGTTACCGCCACGTCCGCCCTGGCTGCGGTTGCCCTGGGGACGCCGGCCACCACGTTTGCGAGTGATGGGTGGCTTCTCGAGTTCGGTCATCAGCGCTTCATCCGGCACCGCCGTGGTCAGTTTCTGGCTGATGTAGGACTCGATGGCCGGCAGTGAAAAGGCATCGTCCTCACTGGCAAAGCTGACAGAGACACCGTGCTTTCCCGCCCGACCGGTGCGCCCGATTCGGTGAACGTAATCTTCAGCGTTGTCAGGAAGATTATAGTTGAATACGTGGGTTACTCCGTCGACGTGGATACCGCGACCGGCAACATCCGTGGCGACCAGTACCTGAATACTGCCATTCTTGAACTGTTCCAATGTCTTGAGCCGCTTGTTCTGGGCGATTTCCCCGGACATCAGCGCGACCTTTACGCCCTGGTTGCGAAGGTCTTCATCGAGGTCACGGCACTGGTCACGACGGTTCGCAAAGACGATGGCCTTCTCCACCTCGGGGCGCTGAAGATAGTTCACCAGCACCGGCAGTTTTTCATCCTCGCCCACCAGATAGACGGTCTGCTTCACTCGCTCGGCGGTCTTTTGCTCCGGTTCGATCTCGACGAATTCCGCGCTTTTAGTCCACATTGAGGCGAGGTTGAGAACATCCTGATTAAAGGTAGCGCTGAACAACAAGGTCTGACGCTCTTCCTTTGGCGTGCATTTGCGGATAATGCGCTTCACATCGGGAATAAAGCCCATGTCGAGCATACGGTCCGCTTCATCCAGGATCAGGATGTCGAGCTGGTCGAGAAACACATCCTGAGAGCCCAGGAAATCAATCAGCCGGCCCGGGGTTGCCACCAGTATGTCAACGATCTCGTTCTGGAGCTGATCGCGCTGCTTATCGTAGTTCATACCGCCCACCACGGTGACCACATTATGGCCCGTGTACCCGCAAAGCTGCTCCGCGTCCTTGGCGATCTGCATGGCCAGTTCACGGGTTGGCGCCAGGGCCAGAACCCGGGGTTCCGAGGCAAACCGGTCCTCTTTCGGAATCGGCGTTTCCAGCATGCTCTGGATGGCGGTAATCAGGAACGCGGCGGTTTTGCCGGTGCCGGTCTGCGCCTGGCCGATCAGGTCCTGGCACGCAAGGGTGAACGGAAGAGTCTCTGCCTGGATAGGCGTACAATGCTCAAAACCGATATCGGTGATGGCATCGAGCACTCGCTGGTCAAGGTTAAGATCCTTGAAAAAGGTTTTGCCGGCTTCGGGTGCGTCAGATGTCATGTTGCTTCAATCTACCTCAGTGTCTGTGTCGGAATCGTCGGGCATCAGGCGCCTGGTCTCTTTCTTCCAGACTTCGTTAAAATCAGCCGCGGTTCCGTAAAATGTCTTGAGCGTTTCGAAAAACAGGCCCGCGCGGGCCGGCATGCCGTGCTCAAGGTAATAATCTGCCTGCGCCCGCACATTGCTGCGAAAGGCGTTCTCATCCCATGCCCCGCAACCGGAGAGATTGTCGACGCTGATGTGGAAACGTGTGCCCGATGCGGCAGAGAACAGCCACTCCAGGGCCTGCGGCTTGATTTCAGCCTTCTCAAAGGCTTGCTGCTGCGCCTCGTTGCGGCCATCGGGACAGTACCAGTAGCCAAAGTCCCGAAGTGTGCGCCGGTGCTCACCGGCGATACACCAATGACTGATTTCGTGCAGAGCACTGGCATAATAACCGTGAGCAAAGATAATCTGTGCGTAACTGCCAGACGCCGTTGCGGGCAGGTATTCAGGCTCATCGCTGCCCTTGACCAGAACGGTCCGGTAGTCCTCCCGGAACAGGTCACTGAACAGCATGATAAGATCATCAGGATCGTGTTTCATGGGACGGCTATTGTGCGACTTTAGACCGTTCAATACCAGAGGGAACTTTTGCCTGACAAATGAGTCCATTGCAACCTTGAGATGTAAGGTTTCAACAGACACTGAGACCGCGCAGATATTTCCGGAACCAGCTACGGTAATCGATTGACTATGACCGGCAACAACACAGCCTCACGCAGTAGTACTCTCTATCGGGTGCTGAGCCGCTTTTTCGTGTTTCTGGCGCTGGCCGCCGTATCACTGTTCGCGTCCGGGGCAGGCAATTCGCTGTTCGGCGGCAGTAACGATTTCCTGCCGGTGGACGAAGCCCTGCCGTTCAGTTACACCGTTGATGCCGGCGCTATTGTGCTGTCCTGGGATGTCACTCCTGAACACTACCTCTATAAAGGTCGCATCCAGGTCAGCAGCAAAACCGACGGCGTCACCCTGGGTGAACCCGATTTCTCCTACACCGGCACCGATACGGAGGATGAGTTCTTCGGCAAGGTCACGGTCTTCTACGACCCTGTCCAGGCACGCGTCCCGGTCAATCTCCCTGAAGGCGTCCGCGAGGCGGAGCTCCAGGTAACCTACCAGGGCTGTGCCAAGGCCGGCCTGTGCTACCCGCCGCAAACCCGTGACGCGCTGTACTACGCCAGCACCGGAAGCAACGATGCCTCTGTTCCTGCCGGCGCTTCGGGGTCATCAGGCAGTGCCCGATCATCTTCAGCAAATGCACCCACAGATACATCCACAGCGACCGGCCTGGCCGGTTTTTTGGCCAACCAGTCTGTCCTGGTTATCGCGGCCCTGTTTCTGCTGCTGGGGCTGGGGCTGACCTTTACACCTTGCGTCCTGCCCATGGTGCCGATCATTTCCTCACTGGTGTCCGGGCGCAACACCAGTACCACCGCCCACGCGCTGTTACTGTCCGGCAGTTATGTCCTGGGTATGGCACTGACCTATGCCGCAGCGGGTGTGATTACCGGGTTACTGGGTGCCAGCTTCAACCTTCAGGCGCATCTACAGTCGCCGTGGGTGTTGAGCGTTTTCGCGGCGCTGTTCGTGGTATTTGCCCTGTCCATGTTCAACCTGTTTGAAATACAGCTCCCCCGATTTATCCGGGAGCCGCTCAACGATGCCAGCCATCGTCTGACCGGAAGCCGGGTCGTCAGCATCTTCGGTATCGGTGCGCTATCAGCCCTGATCGTGTCGCCCTGCGTGTCGGCACCGCTTGCGGGCAGCCTGCTCTACATCAGTACCACCCAGGATGCCGTCATCGGAGGCGTGGCCCTGTTCGCCCTTGGGCTCGGCATGGGCATTCCCCTGATGCTCGTGGCGGTGGGTGGCCGTAAACTGTTGCCTTCCACCGGTCCGTGGATGAACGTGGTTAAAGCCTTCTACGGCGTCATGCTGCTGGCTGTTGCGATCTGGTTGGTGGAACGGCTGGTACCAGCCTGGCTGGCACTGACACTCTGGGGGTTACTGATTGCCGTGACGGGCGTGCAGCTCGGAGCCTTCGATGCCGCAAAGGCTGGCTGGGAGCGAACCCGCAAAGGCCTTGGCCTGGTGATGTTTGCCTACGGTATTGCACTCTTGGCCGGCGCGGTGTCTGGCGCCAATGATCCAATGAAGCCATTAGCACCGTTCACGGCAGCCAACCCGGCGGTTGCTGGGGGCTCTGCGCCCCAGATGGACCACGCCCAGTTCCTCCGGTTGGAATCGCCCGCCGATATTCGCAATCAACTGGCCCAGGCGAAGCGGGACGGCACCCCGGTCATGCTGGACTTCTACGCCGACTGGTGCATCTCCTGCAAGGTCATGGAGCGAAACGTCTTCAGTCATGACGCTGTTATCCAGGCGCTTTCACCCTACACACTGCTGCAATTGGATATGACGGACAACACGCCGGCCCAGCAGGCACTGCTTGAAGAGCTGGGCCTGTTCGGCCCGCCAGCCATTCTGTTTTATGGCAACGATGGGGCTGAACTGGAAACCGCCCGGATATTGGGCGAAATGGACCGCGAACAGTTCCTCGGCCATCTGAACACACTGGGCATGTCCGGCGGCTCCTGACAGCCTACGGTCACTCTCCTCGGCGGATGAAATAAACGAATTCCTGGTCGTCCTCGGCGCTGTACATCAACTCGTGATTCAGGAACTGGCAGAACCTTGGTATGTCACGGGTTGTTGACGGATCCGTGGCAACCACCTTCAAGACACCGCCTACACTGATATCCACGATCCTGTTGTGCAGTAGCATGACGGGTTCCGGGCAAAACAGCCCCCGGGCGTCCAGCTCTGCATCGTGTTCCGGTTGCTCCAATGTTCTTCCTCCTGCGATTCAACCTGAATTTTGGAAAATACGTGCTAAATTATTGTTTATAGCTGTCAAAAAACAAAACGAGGTAAACAATGATCCGAGTGCTGATTGAACGTCATATTGCTGAAACACTCGAATCCGCCTACGAGGACAGATCCCGCAAGGTCCTTCAGAACGCTGTAGGCGCTCCCGGCTTCGTTTCGGGTGAAACGCTGGTCGATACCAACGACTCCAACCATCGCCTCACCCTCTCGAACTGGCGCTCCGAAGCTGACTGGCAGCGCTGGTTCCTCTCGGAGGAACGCCGGGAACTGATGGCGGAGCTGATTCCAATGATGGACCGGGACGAGATTATCACCGTGTGGCAGCATAGCTAAAGCACGCTATTCACAGGTGATTAGTCCCTGCGCTCTATGAAACAGGTGATCTCCTCACGATCATGGTAGAGGTGACGGGCCCTCAGCAGGAAGTTCATTTCCGTCCGTGCGAGGCCATCCTCCAGGATGTCCCTGCATGCCAACCACTCGTCATACCGTTTTTTCATCGGTAGTTTCAGGTTGAAAACGGTATAACGGCAGAGCTTGGCGGACAGCCAATGCACCACCATCTCCGATGTTCGACGTGGGTGGTCGACAATATCGCACACCATCCAGTCCACACCGCGCCGGGGCCGCCATTGATAACCATCTGCCTCAACATGCTCCACGTGCCCGGAAGCCATCAACTCAGGATTCATGGGTCCGTTATCAACGGCAGTCACCATCATACCCTGCCTGACCAGTTGCCAGGTCCAGCCGCCGGGAGCTGCACCCAGGTCCACAGCCTGCTTGCCACTTCCCAGGTAGTCCAGTTCCTGGCCCGGAGGCAGGAATACCTTCCACGCTTCTTCCAGTTTCAGCGCCGACCGGCTGGGGGCGGACGCGGGCAGTCGAAGCCTTGGAATGCCACCGACGTAGCGCGCACGATTGCGAGCCAGACTGAACCCGATAATGGCGCGCTCGAATCCCGTCAGTAACACTTCAAGCCGGGCCGGCGACTCAGCTTTCGAATCCTTGCCCAGTAACCCGGCGCCCCTGAGCGCTTTCGACAACGGGGAGACCCATTTGCGTGCGAAATTACCAAGATCTGCGTCAGCGTTGTTTTCGGGAAGGCGAATTTCAACGCGGGCACAGACAGGAATCGCCCCTTCAACGGATCGCAATGCGTCAATGACAGCCCCGACCCGGTCAGATGTGGGTAGGGCTGCGTCCGCTAAAACCACAAACCAGTCCCTGACAAACACCAGTTGGTCGATGGACAGCCGCTGGAGCAGTGTTTCCACCTGCCCAGGCCCCGGGCAGTGAAAGGTCAGAAATCCCTGGTTTACAGAGGGCTCGAAGTAACCATAGACCCCGCCCCCGGCTGCGGAGTCGGTTAACTCCCGCCCCGCTTCCGTCTCGAACCCGGGACGACAAATTGCAATCAGTTGTTCCATTAGGCACCTGGACAGGGCTTCTCGTCAGAAATCCCAAATTTGAATCTGTTTAACATATACACAGCCCTCATTTGTCTACACTATTGGGCTTTCCGCTGGCAGGAATACCTCAATGCCGCTGTACCTGCGCTATCTGCTCCCACTGATAGGACTACTACTGGTCACTGACCTGTCACTGGCAGCCCTTGCGGGAACGACACCGCATTGTCCGGCACTGGACGCCAACAACCCGGCGCAGCGGGAAGCGCTGATGAGCCATGTCTGCTTCCTGAGTGCAACACCGGGAACGCCCGAACATCGGGCCGAATCTCCCGATGAACTGCCGGCGGATATTCAGTGGACATCCGCCAAGGGGCACGATCTGGTATTCAGCCACACCAAGTCGGTTTACTGGGTTCGCCTCAATGTTCAGAACTCTGGCAACACCCAGAAGCTCTGGTACCTGAAGCTCAATTACCCACTGCTGGATGAAGTGACATTCTGGCGCTCCGGTAAAATCGTTGGACCCGCCATGACCACAGGGGACCAGCACCCGTTCCTCTCGCGAGGCATAGATTACCGGTATTTCCTGCTCCCCGTCACGCTCGGCGCTGGCGAAACCCAAACCATCACCATGAGAATTCAGAGTAGCGGGGCGTTGAATGTCCCGCTGTCACTGGAAACGCCGGAAACCACAATCGCGGAAAGCAACCATCTCACCCTCATACACGGCATCTTCTATGGGGCGTTGCTGGTTTTCGCGGTATTCAACCTGCTGCTCTTTTTCAGTTCCGGTACTGGCTACTACTTCTACAATGCCTTTTACATGGCATCTTTGGGGCTGTTCCTGTTTGCCATGGGCGGTTTCGCCAACCAGTATTTCTGGCCCGACAGCACCGGTTTCGCCAATACATCGATTCCCATGTTGATGTCGATCAGCTCGCTGGCCATGACCCTTTTCGGGCGTTCATTTCTCGAAATCCCCACCAACACCATTGCTGACAAGGTGCTGACGGGGCTGGCCCTGACCAGCACGGGGCTGTTCATCATGGCGTTCCTGTTGCCCTACAACAAATCCATCGTTCTCAACACCGGGATTGCATTGGTGATCATCGCCTGCCTGTTTGTCATGGGCATCGTTCGCTGGCGCCAGGGTTACTCTCCCGCCAAGTGGTACGTGATGGCATGGTCCGGCATGCTCGCAGGCGCCCTGATCTATTCGATGGCTGCCTTTGGCTATCTGGCCGATTTCCTGGCCCGGGAAATCTTTATGCAGGCCGCCGTGGGAGCGCAGGTCATCCTGCTCAATTACGCCATGGTCCAGCGCTGGCGACTATTGAATGAAAAGCTGCTGGATGTTGAACATAACGCCAGAACGGAGCTTGAGCTCAAGGTGCATGAACGCACCGCTCAGCTGCGTAGCACCATGAGGGAGCTGGAAAAGGCAAACCGGCAGTTGGCGAACCTCAGCCTCAATGACGCTCTGACCGGGCTCTATAATCGGCGCCATATGGACAATCTGCTGCCCGAACTCTGCGCAGAAGCCAGACGCACTGGTCAACCCCTGACCATTGCCTTGCTCGATGCTGACCACTTCAAGGCTGTCAACGACTCCTGGGGACACGAGTTTGGTGATCGTTGTCTGCAGCACATTGCCGGTATCCTCAGGCGCCATGTCAAACGACCACGTGATGTTGCGATCCGATTTGGCGGAGAGGAGTTTGCCATCCTGCTGCCCGGCACTGACGCGGAAGGCGCCCTGGGCGTCTGTAACGGAATTCTTGAGGATATCGCCGCGATACGTGTGCCTGCGGACGATGGCACACCGGTCACGCTGACTATGAGTGCCGGTACCGCAACGTTATTGCAGGAGGATGATGAGCGAGACCTGTTCCGGCGTGCCGATGAGGCACTCTATCGCGCCAAAGCACGCGGTCGAAACCGGACCGAGCAGGCAACAGCCGAGAGTTCCTGACTCACACCTCCCTGGTCATAAACCTCGCAGCTGTTGCCGCCGCCTGATGGATCAGGTCTTCCCGGCTCTCACTTTGTCGCGCCAGCGGCCGATAATCGTGGTCTCCGCCTTCCAGCCAGGCCAGATTTACGTTATCCAGCGCATCCAGGTCACGCGCCGCAACCTCTGCCTGTCTGCCGAAAGGATCCCGTGTCCCCTGAATGATCTGTATTGGCCGGCACAGCGACTGGAAATGATCCGTCCGCCACCGGTCATTCTTGCCAGGAGGGTGAAAGGGATAGCCAAAACACACGGCACCACGGACCGAGTCGTCAATACCGGGCTCCGCCGCCAGAATGCTGGCCATTCGCCCCCCCATGGACTTGCCTCCGACAAACACGCCGGCCTGGCCGTCGACGCCGGCGCAGGCTTCTGCTATGACCGCGCGGAAGTGTCCAAGCAGGGTTGGCTGGCGGTCTGGTGGCCGCTTTTTGCCATCCTGCCGTCGCTTCTCCATATACGGGAACTCAAACCGGACGGTCGTCACGCCCTGCGCTGACAGCGCTGCCGCCAGGAGCTCCATGAACGGAGAATCGGCAGGTGCACCTGCGCCATGTGCAAGGACAAGCACCGGCGCGGCCACACTACCTTGCGCCCTGGTTTTGAATACGGTTACAGAATTCACCAAACCTCCGAATTATGACTATCATTAGTGTTCCGGGAAGCAATGCATCAACCGAACATCAAAAACCGCTTTTGGAGCATTCGTGATTACCCTTGTAGATTCGCCATGTTACTGATTTAGACACAGTTGACAGAGTTCCAGAGTTGATCTACGTCATTGCAAACAGCTAATCGTTTCTCCATACTTGCGCCCGCATATTTTCCCCACTCTAAACCCATTGGTAAGGCTATGAGCACAGTAAATGCTAACCTGACATACAACTACAAGGTGGTGAGACAGTTTGCCATCATGACGTTGGTCTGGGGCATTGTTGGCATGGGCATGGGTGTGCTGATCGCATCCCAGCTTGTTTGGCCCTCGATGAACCTGGATTTCTCCTGGACTCACTTCGGTCGTTTACGGCCGCTCCACACAAACCTCGTCATCTTCGGGTTTGGTGGTTCAGCACTGTTTGCCACCTCCTATTACGTTGTTCAGCGTACCTGTCAGGCGCGACTGATCTCCGATGGACTCGCGGCGTTCACCTTCTGGGGCTGGCAAGCCGTGATGGTCGCGGCGATCATCACCCTGCCAATGGGCCTCACGTCTTCCAAGGAATACGCAGAACTCGAGTGGCCAATTGATATCCTTATCGCCATTGTCTGGGTGTCTTACGCATTGGTTTTCTTTGGCACCATCATGCGGCGCGCCACTGCCCACATCTATGTGGCCAACTGGTTCTACGGCGGATTTATCCTGACCGTAGCCATTCTGCACATCGGTAACAACCTGGCCTTACCGGCGGGAGCGTTTAAATCCTACTCCGCCTACGCGGGCGTAACAGACGCGATGATGCAGTGGTGGTGGGGCCATAACGCGGTCGGTTTCTTCTTGACTGCTGGCTTCCTGGGGATGATGTATTACTTTGTTCCCAAACAGGCCAACCGCCCGATCTACTCCTATCGCCTCTCCATTGTTCACTTCTGGGCACTGATTGCCACCTACGTATGGGCGGGTGGCCACCATCTGCACTACTCGGCGCTACCGGACTGGGCCCAAACCGCGGGTATGGTGATGTCACTGATCCTGCTTGCACCCTCCTGGGGTGGCATGATCAACGGCATGATGACGCTGTCGGGGGCCTGGCACAAACTCCGTACCGACCCGATCCTGCGCTTCCTCGTGGTGTCGCTGTCATTCTATGGCATGTCCACGTTTGAAGGCCCGATGATGGCCATCAAGACGGTGAATGCGCTGTCGCACAACACCGACTGGACCATTGGCCACGTTCACTCCGGCGCTCTGGGCTGGGTTGCCATGATCAGTATCGGCGCCATCTATCACCTGATTCCCAAGCTGTGGGGCCTTCAGGCCATGTACAGCGTCAGCCTGATCAACGTCCACTTCTGGCTGGCCACCGTGGGCACAGTACTTTACATCGTTGCCATGTGGGTGAACGGCATCATGCAGGGGCTTATGTGGCGCGCCGTCAACGAAGACGGAACCCTGACCTACAGCTTTGTCGAAGCCCTTGAAGCGTCCGAATCAGGCTACTTCGTGCGATTCCTTGGCGGTGTGATTTTCCTGACCGGTATGCTGGTAATGGCATACAACGTTTACATGACCGTGCGTCAGAAAGAAGCCGTTGCTCAGGACAACACAGCAGCGCAAGCGGCGTAACGGGAGACAGAATCAATGAAACACGAAATAGTTGAAAAGAACCTGGGGCTGATGATCGTGCTGATCATCTTCACCATCAGCGGCGGGTTCCTGGCAGAGGTGGTTCCACTGTTCTTCCTGGATGAGACCAACGAGCCGGTCGAGGGCCTGGAGCCCCTGTCGGCACTGGAACTGGAAGGCCGGGACATTTACATCCGTGAAGGCTGCCACGTCTGCCACACCCAGCAGATCCGTCCGTTCCGCGCAGAAACCGAGCGTTACGGCCATTACTCCGTCGCGGGCGAGTTTGTCTACGACCGTCCGTTCCTGTGGGGCTCCAAGCGTACAGGTCCTGACCTTGCCCGTGTCGGTGGTCGCTACTCCGACGCCTGGCAGCGTCAGCACCTGTACGATCCCCGCAGCGTTGTGCCTGAATCCAACATGCCCGCCTTCCCGTGGCTGTTCGAGAATCGCATCGATCACACCAGCACCGAGTCCAAGCTGGAAACGCTCCAGACTCTGGGCGTGCCCTATACCGATGAGCAGGTTGCCGGTGCCGCCGACGAAGTCAGGGGCAAATTCGAAATCGAAGCCCTGGTGGCGTACCTGCAACAGCTTGGTACCGTGATTTCAGATAAACGGTGATCCCCATGGATATTAACGAGTTACGCGGCATTCACTCACTGGTCATTATGGCCATGTTTCTTGGCATCATCTGGTGGGCCTACAGCGCCCACCGGAAGAAGCCCAACGAAGAGGCTTCCCACCTGCCCTTCGAGGATGACGACGTGGAAAAGCGTACTCTTGAACAGGAACAGACGGAGAAAAAGCAATGAGTACCTTCTGGAGCATCTGGATCAGCGTGATCGTGCTCGGTACCGTGTTTGGCTGTTGGTGGCTTCTGTATGCCACCCGCAAGGGCCAGACCACCGATACTGAAACCAACAAAACCGTTGGTCATTCGTTCGATGGCATTGAAGAATACGACAACCCGCTGCCCAAGTGGTGGTACTACCTTTTTATCGCGACCTGTGTTTTCGCGCTGGGCTATCTCGCCCTGTACCCAGGCCTGGGTAACTACAAAGGGTTGCTGGGATGGACTGCCGAGAACCAGTGGCAGGCCGAAATGCAACAGGCGGATGCCCGTTACGGCGAGCTTTACGCCAAGTTCGGTGACACACCGGTGGCCGAGTTGGCTGAGAACGACGATGCCATGAAGATGGGCCAGCGTTTGTTCGCCAACAACTGCGCCGTGTGCCATGGCTCGGCCGGGCGCGGCTCCCTCGGCTTTCCTAACCTGACGGATGACGATTGGCTGTATGGCGGCGATCCGGACACCATCCTGACCACCCTCCACCAAGGCCGTAACGGAAACATGCCTGCCAAGGGCATGATGCCGGGCATGACCTCTGATCAGATTGATCAGGTAGTCAACTACGTGCTCAGCTTTAGCGACCGGGCAAAGGACGAGGAAGCGGCAGCCAAGGGCGAGCAGGTGTTTGCACAGGCCTGTTCGGCTTGTCACGGTGAGAACGGCAAGGGTAACCAGGCCATGGGTGCTCCGAACCTCACTGACAATACCTGGCTGTACGGCTCCACCTACGAGTGGATCAAGGAAACCGTGGTGAACGGTCGTGCGAACCAGATGCCCGCACAGGGCGGTCGGCTCTCCGACGACCAGATCCAGATCTTGGCTGCGTACGTCTATAGCCTGTCCAACTGAGTACCCGGCCGGGATTCTGTCCCGGCCCGGTCTGCTCAACCCTTGGCCTGCAACCTGCGGACCAAGGCTTGAGAAGATCGACTGCCCCACAGTCCACTGTGAATCAGGGCGCCACATCATCGGGAGGTAACGATGAGCAGTGAGATTCCGGTCAAACAGATTGACCCGTCCTCTGACACCTCCGACAACAATAAAAACACCGGAACTGTCGAGCTATACGCCAGCCGCAAAAAGATCTACGTCAAAGGGGTCAAGAAGGGCTTCTTTCAGCGTATCCGGAATGTCAGCCTGACAGCCCTGATGGGCATGTACTTCCTGTTCGTCTGGTTTACCGTGGATGGTCAGCCACTGATTCATTTCGATCTCCCGGCACGGGAATTCCATCTTTATGGAACCACGTTCTATCCCCAGGATTTTATCCTGCTGTCGGGTATGCTGATCATCGCCGCTTTTGGTCTGTTTTTTATCACCACGCTGTTTGGCCGCGTGTGGTGTGGTTATACATGCCCCCAGACCGTTTGGACGTTTATCTTCATGTGGGTGGAGGAGCGTATAGAGGGCAGCCGCAACAAGCGGATGAAACTGGACAAGGCGCCCCGTTCCGTCGAGAAAATCGCCAAAAAATCCGCGAAGCACTCCGCCTGGCTGCTGATTGCGCTGGCCACCGGCCTGACCTTTGTTGGTTACTTCTACCCCATCCGTGAGCTCATCACCGACCTGTTCACATTACAGGCCAACGGTTGGGCCTATTTCTGGGTGGCCTTCTTTACAGCCGCCACCTATCTGAACGCCGGCTGGCTGCGCGAGCAGGTATGTCTGTATATGTGCCCTTACGCCCGCTTCCAGTCCGTTATGTTCGACCCTGATACCCGCGTGGTGTCCTATGATCCCAACCGGGGAGAGCCCCGCGGCGGGCGCAAAAAAGGCATTGAACCTTCGGAACTGGGCCTCGGTGACTGCATCGATTGTGGTCAGTGCGTTCAGGTTTGTCCCACCGGCATCGACATTCGCGACGGACTGCAGTACGAGTGTATTGGCTGCGCGTTGTGCATTGATGCCTGCGACGAAGTCATGGACAAGATGGAGTATCCCCGCGGCCTGATTCGCTACACCACTGAGAACGAACTGGAGGGTAAAACCTCGAAGTTGATGAGGCCGCGCACCTTCGGTTACGGATTGGTATTGGCGCTGATGGTTGGTGCGATTATATTCACCATTGCCACCCGGGTTCCGGCACAACTTGATGTTCTGAGGGATCGGGGCGCCCTCTTCAGCTTTAACGGTGAAGGCCGGGTAGAGAACACCTACACGCTGAAAGTCGACAACATGTCGGAAGTGCCGCAAACCTTTACGATCTCGGTTTCAGGCCTGGAAGGCATCCGGCTGCTGACCGAGAACACCCTGACTGTGGCGAGCAGTGAAAACCGGGCACTGCCGACGGTGGTGGATGTCGCACCTGAGAACATCTCGGAAAGCAACAATGCCATTGTCTTCACGCTTGAATCACAATCCGACAAATCGCTCGTTCTTGAAACCGAAAGCCGGTTTGTCGGTCCAAATCGCTGATTCCCTGACACCCACCAGAGGGACCAGCCTTGAGAGACAGCACTATGAATGAAAACGCACCCGTCGTTCCCTGGTACCGGCAACCCTGGCTGTGGTTCCTGCTGATATTCCCCGGCGCCGCTATTATCTGGTGCTCCATTGCCATCACCGTCGCGATAAATACCGATAACTCCATGGTTACCGATGACTATTCCAAGGAGGGTCGCGGGATCAACATGGCGATCGCCCGCGACCAGAAAGCTGAAGACCTGGGCCTGAAGGCCGACATGACGTTTGGCGAACGGGAAATCACCCTCTCCATGGATACTGCCAACGGTCCTGCAGACTACCCTTACCTGATACTGAGCCTGTACCACCCGACCATGTCGGAGTACGACCGCACCATTCAGTTCCGGGCAATCGGTGAAGGACTGTACAGCGCCACCCTAAATCAGCCGATTGAAGGCCGCTGGTATTTTGACCTGCGTGGCCCGGACAACCAATGGCGACTGAAGGGTGAGTCCAGCCTGCCGTCGCAACGTTCCCTGAGCCTCGGTGCGGTCACAGAAGACCGCGGGTGACCCCCTTGGATTGTTATCATTGTGGTGAGCCGGCCATTGGAACGCCACCCATCACCCTGGAACTCGAAGGGGCGCTGCGCCACTTCTGCTGCGTTGGGTGCAAAGCGGTCTGTGAGACTATTCGCGCCGAAGGTCTCACCGGGTTCTACCAGTTCCGCACCGAGCCGGCCGTCACGCCGAAGGCGCTCAGCGATTCCGAACGTAATCGTATTCTCGAAGTGGACCATCCTCTGGTTCAGAAGTCGTTTGTATCTCCTGTTACCGCCGGCCAGGAAGCCACATTGCTGGTAAGCGGCATTACCTGCGCTGCTTGCATCTGGTTACTGGAAAACCACATGGCCAGGCAACCGGGCGTGGTGTCGTTTTCCGTCAATCACAGCACCCAGCGCGCGCGGCTCGTCTGGAACCCGGAGCACTCAAAACTCAGCCAGTTACTGATTGCGGTCCATGAACTGGGCTACCGTGCCCGCCCCTATCAGGCCGATGAGGCCGAAAAAGCCCTGAAAGCCGAACATCGCTCCGCACTGATCCGCCTTGCCGTCGCTGGGATAGCCTCGTTCCAGAGTATGATGCTGGCTTTTCCTCTATATTTCGAGCTGGTGAATGACCTGTCGCCAGAGTTTGTCAGTTTTTTCCGCTGGTTCAGTCTTCTGGTCGCCACCCCCGTTGTGTTTTATAGCGCTCGCCCTTTCTTCACTAACGCGTTCAGGGATCTTCGCAGCCGCCACCTGACCATGGACGTGCCGGTGGCCACGGCCATTGGCCTGGCCTATGTTGCCAGCGCCTGGGTGACGGTGTTTGGCGGCGAGGAAGTCTATTTCGAGTCTGTCTGCATGTTCACCTTTTTCCTGCAGCTTGGCCGCTACATCGAAATGCAGGCCCGTTACCGCGCCGGGCTGACCGGCAATGCACTGGCCGGCTTCCAGCCCATGGTCGCCAACCGCATCCGAGGGAACGACAGTGATATCGTTGCCACCCACGACCTCGTTGCAGGCGATATCCTTCGCATCCGGCCCGGCGAGACATTGCCCGCAGACGGCGTCATCGTTAGCGGCCACTCCACCCTTAACGAAGCGGCGTTAACCGGTGAATATCTGCCAGAAACCCGCAGTGAGGGTGACCCCGTCCATGCTGGCAGCATCAACGGCGCCAGCCCTTTGGACATTGAGGTTCGCCGTGCCGGCGCACAAACCAGGCTGTCCGGCATTTTACGGGTACTGGATCGGGTGCAGGCTGAGAAACCGCCCGTTGCGCTGGCGGCTGATCGAATTGCCGGTGTGTTTGTCAGCCGCGTGCTGATCCTGGCCCCGCTGATCTGGATTGGCTGGTGGCTGGCCGGCGCCGATAATGCCTTCGACATTACGCTCTCGGTATTGGTAGTAACCTGCCCCTGCGCCCTCTCACTTGCCACTCCAACGGCAATAACGTCGGCAACCATGAGGCTCCGCAAGCTGGGCTTCCTTCCGACACGCGGACACACCCTGGAATCCCTGAACACCATCGATACGGTGATTTTCGACAAAACCGGGACCCTGACCCGAGGCGAGCTCAGCCTGGTGAATACCCGCACCTTTGCTGCCCTTGATGCGGGCCAGTGCCGGCAACTGGCTGCCAGCCTGGAGAAGCATTCGGAACACCCTATCGCCAGGGTATTCCACCAGATACCCGGTAACGCCGCCAGGCACGTACAAAACCACTTGGGTGGTGGTCTGTCGGGACAGGTAAACGGTGCTCCCCTCTATATCGGACACCGGGATTTTGTGGAACAGAGGGTGGGTAGCCCGGCGCCCGCATCCAACGCCTCCAATGGTATAGAGATTTGGCTGGCCACGGACCGTGACTGGCTGGCCCGGTTCACACTGGACGACGAGCCCAGGTCGGATGCACGAGAGGCCGTCCAGGCCCTGCAAAACGCAGGACTGCGCACCATCCTTCTCAGCGGTGACCGCTCAGGACACGTTGAGCAGATAGCGGGCAGGCTCGGTATTGATGAGGCCATTGGCCAGGCTTCACCGGAAGACAAACTCCGTGTGCTGGAGAACCTCCGCGACCAGGGCCACCACATCATGATGGTGGGTGATGGTCTCAATGATCTGCCTTCCATGGCCGGTGCTGGTGTATCCGTGGCCATGGGGAGCGCTGCCGATCTGACCCAACTCAAGGCCGATGCAGTACTGTTGAGCGGGCAATTGACGCAACTGCCCGAAGCTCTGAAAGCCGGCCAGGACACACGCCGCGTCATCCGCCAGAACATGGCCTGGGCACTGGCCTACAACGTCTGCGCCCTGCCCCTGGCAGCAGCAGGCTTGGTTCCACCCTGGCTGGCGGCCATCGGCATGTCACTCAGCTCACTGGTGGTGGTACTCAATGCCATGCGGCTTGGCAGGCAGCGAGGCAACCCGGCGTTTCACAACCCGGCGGTTGGCGCCGAAGCAACGTCCTGATACCGTGAACACTGAATCACCCAATACGTCTGAGGTAGCCCTGTGCAAATCGTAATGATCCTGGTTCCGGTCATGCTGATCCTGGTGGCACTAGGCATCCTGCTGTTCTCGTGGGCCGTCAAGAATGGCCAGTACGATGACCTTGATGGACCAGCCCATCGCATCCTCTATGACGATGACAAAGACATGATCCCGGACGACGCCAAACAGCCCAAGCAGGATGCCAACTCTGCCGAGGAGCCGGGCGATAGCCACAAATCCTGATGGGCGAAGAACTTTACCTGAGTTACTCCAGTGCCTTCCTGATTGGTCTGCTCGGCAGCACCCATTGCCTGAGTATGTGCGGAGGGATCAGCGCGTCCCTGTCCATGGCACTGCCCGTTGGCCGGGGCTTTCGTGTTCGCCAGACCGGCATGCTGCTCGCCTTCAATGGCGGGCGGATTGGCAGCTATGCGGCGATTGCCGCCCTGATCGCGCTGCTGAGCACCAGCGCCTCGGCCTATTGGGCGCAACTTGGCCCGATACTTCGAACAATGGCAGGAATTCTTCTGATCCTGATGGGGCTGTCCATGGGGCAGTGGTGGCAAGGCATTCGCTACGTGGAACGCATCGGCGCCCCGGTCTGGAAACGGCTATCACCGCTCACCGCTCGGGTGCTCCCGGTGCATCACTTCCACCAATCGCTCATCCTGGGCGCGCTCTGGGGCTGGCTGCCCTGCGGGCTGGTCTACAGCACCCTGGGCTGGGCCGCCCTGCAACCCTCGGTGGGTAGCGCGGCCGCCACCATGTTGTTCTTCGGCCTCGGTACCCTGCCGTCCATGCTGGCCACCGGTTACGCCGCCACCTGGATACGAAAACTGCGGGAACACCAACACTTTCGGCAGATCGCCGGGCTACTGCTGATCGGTTTTGGTATCTGGACCCTTCCTGTCACCGCCCTTCTGCATACAGGTCACTGATAGGCAAGGGCCGGACTGCCAGCTCGAACCGGTCAGATATTGAGCACATCCAACCGTCCGAAATCAGGTGTTTGCGGCTCGACAGTCCCGGCACTTTGGCCCGGTTCAGAATGGCGGTGACCCTCGCGGAAGTTGTACAGAGAGGTATCGGCGAGGTGTGACGGCTCAACGTTGCACATGGCCCGAAACATGGTTTCCAGGCGCCCCGGGTGCTGCTTGTCCCAGCCCTGAAACATGTCCTTGATTACCTGACGCTGCAGGTTTTCCTGGGAGCCGCAGAGATTGCAGGGAATGATCGGGAACTCGCGCAAGCGCGCATAACGGGCAATGTCTTTCTCCCGGCTGTATGCCAACGGGCGAATCACCGTGTTCCGGCCGTCGTCACTGTGTAGCACCGGCGGCATGGATTTCAGCTTGCCGCCATAGAACATGTTCAGGAACAACGTTTCCAGCAGGTCATCCCGATGGTGCCCCAAAGCAATCTTGGTAACGCCGTGCTCTTCCGCAAAATTATAAAGAATTCCGCGACGTAGACGGGAACAAAGTCCGCAGGTGGTCTTCCCTTCCGGCACTTTTTCCTTAACAATACTGTAGGTGTCCTTCTCGATGATGTGATACTCAATCCCAAGAGCCGAAAGGTACTCAGGCAGCACTTCCTCCGGGAAGCCGGGCTGTTTCTGATCCAGGTTCACAGCAATCAGCTCAAAGCGCACCGGCGCGCTTTTCTGGAGATTCAACAGGATATCGAGCATGGCGTAGGAGTCCTTGCCGCCAGACAGGCAGCACATGACTTTGTCACCAGCTTCGATCATCGAGAAATCAGCAATCGCCTGCCCCATTTCCCGGCGCAGGCGCTTCTGCAGCTTGTTCAGTTCCAGTTTCTGTTTGCGCTCCGCTTCAGGAGCCTGGGCGGTTTCGGAGTTGGCAGTTATTGCTTCGGGCATAGGAAAACGTCGTTCATAAGGTCAGTGAGCGTCGGATTATACGCGTGCAAAAGTTCCAGGGACAGGATACAGACATGGATATGTTAGACACAAAACCGGAAGCCACCGGTAAACGGGAATTCAACCGTATTCGCAACCGCAGCGCCATTCTTGACGCGGCACGGGAGTGCTTCCGGGAGCGGGGGTACGACAACTCCACCATCCGCGATATCGTACGCCGCACCGGCCTGGCGGCAGGCACCTTCTACAATTACTTTTCCAGCAAACAGGACATTTTTGCAGCTCTGCTGACAGATTTCCTGAGCGGCCTCAATCACAACCTTACCGAGTGCCGAAAGTCCGCAAATTCTGCCGAAGACTTCGTCTATTTCGCGTACCTGGCGCTGTTCCGGGCCACCGCCAGCGACCCATTGGTTTACGAGCTGGCGCATCGTAACGACCGTGCTATCCGTGAACTGTTCGGCTCGGACATTCTCGGGCTTGCCATGCTCTCCCTTGAGGACGACGTCAGAACCGCCGTTGAGCGCGGCCTGTTGCCGGAGATGGACGAAGAGTACCTGTGCGCCGCCTTTTTCGGTGTGGGCTACGAGCTCAGCCTGCGCCTGGCGTACCGCGCCCACGATCGGCCCGCCGACGCCGAGGCCGAAGCCAGGAACGCCACCCGGTTCGCAACCAACCTGTTCCTGAAAGGGTTGGAGGGGGACATGCCTCTTCCGTAACGGCGCCCTGTCGCCTACCATTGGGGCATGAATCAACCCGATACCGCAACACAGGGCGCCAAGGCGCTGGATGCTGACGCACCCGATGAGACGCTGAATTTTCAGATTCAGCACCTGCTGGTTGCCACTGAGCATATCCTTCGTCGGCACCCAGCCGGAATCAACGAGCTGGGCCTTATCAAAACCCTGCAAAAGCCGCCCTGGGAGCTGATTGGTGAGGTCAACTTCGGTGAGCCGGACAAGCTCTATCCGGTTCATTTCCTGCTGTTCCATGTGCTTTACCGGCTAAGAGATCAGCTCGCCGCCAGCGGAGAAGCACTGGCCATTTCGCCACTGGTGATTCAACTCCGGAAAAGTGCTGTAGTGGCAGGCGCAGGTATGCCCGACCGCATGGATGAGTTGCGAAAATTTTATCTGGACCTATCCAAGTACGAGCTGCCGGAAGACGCCATCAACCGGATGATGGATGACTTTTGGGCCGGGCGCAGTGGCTACCGGCCCGCAGCCACGGAGGCACGTGAAGCAGCGGCGGTCCTGGGTTTTGAATCCATTCCGCCAGGCTTTGACGACGTAAAACAACGCTTTCGCCGGGCAGTCATGCACGCACATCCGGACCGGGGTGGCGAAACCGAAGCCATCCAGGACCTGAACCAGGCCTTCGCCGTGCTGAAGGCACATTTTCGGACCTGATTGCAGCGGATATCACGATTTCAAGGACACCCCAATGGCAACACGAACGACGATCCGATCCCTTTTGCTTATGCCCCTTGCGGGATTCGCCCTGACGGTCAATGCCGATCTGGTAGTGCTTCAGTACCATCATGTCAGTGACTCGACGCCATCCTCCACCAGTACGTCAGTGTCCCTGTTCCAGGGACAAATGGATATGATTGAAGACCTTGGGCTGGAGGTCGTTCCGCTCGAATCGGGAACCCGAGCAGCACTGGCGGGTGACTTGAGCAACAAATCCCAAGTTGCCATTACCTTTGATGATGCTTACGAGTCCGTCTATTCACAGGCGGCGCCAGCCCTGCAAGAGCGGGGGTATGAGTACACCATATTCGTCAATACCGAGGCGGTGGGTAGCCATGGCTATATGACCTGGGATCAGTTGCGGGAAGTCAAAGACCGCGACGGCGTGACCATCGCCAACCACAGCAAAGACCACGGCCACCTGGCAAAACGCCCTGGTGAATCCGATAGCGACTGGGAAGCACGTGTCGATCGCAGCCTGGATGGGGCCCAGGAAACACTCTCCGAAAAACTGGGGACCAACGTGCCTATGTTTGCCTATCCCTACGGTGAGTTTGACGACGCATTATTACGCAAGATTGAGGCACGCGGCTGGCTCGGCTTTGGACAGCAATCCGGCGCCATCGGGGAGACTTCCGCCGCCACACGTCTGCCCCGGTTTCCGGTGGCGAACGCGTACGGACAACTGAACAGCCTCGAGGACAAATTACGCAGCAAGGCGCTGCCGGTCGATGCCAGCCAGCTGCCGGACGGCGTTATCTCGGAGAACCCGCCAACCCTCTCGTTTACCGTACCTAACACCATCAGCGTCGACCGGTTGAGTTGTTTTGCCTCCGGCCAGGGGCGCGTAGACTTCCAGGTATCAGGTGGGGACAGAGTCGTTCTGAAGGCACCGAAAAGCTTTAACAGTCGCCGCTTTCGCTACAACTGCACCCATCCGGCCCCCGATGGCAGCTATTATTGGCTGTCACAGCAATGGCTGGACCTGAGCCAGCCGGAAGACTGAACGTCACTCGCCAGCGCGGGAGAGACTGAGTTCACCGGTACGGGTGTGAGGGATGGCCTTGGGCCCGTACTTGCCCTCAATAACCGTCTGCCCCGCCAGATCCGCCTCGCGGGTGAAGATCACCATCCAACGCTCACCCCGGCTCGGAAACACCGGAATGTAAGCGTGAAGGTAGCCGTACTGATACCAGGATTCAGGAACATATCTGGCCACCAGATCGGTCACGATTCGAACCGGGGCGAACGAGGCATCAAGAAACGCCACTGAGGGCACAAACATTCCTTCGTGGTTGAACGACCTGAGGTGGAGGATGAAATCGGTCGTTTGCTCCGCCGGCGGCAGCCTGACCAGGCGGTAATGGCTGTCACCCGTGCTGAACGAATGGCGCGGGGCGTTGTCACCCATTGAAACTCCGAATTCACGACCTTCCTGCCATTGCTCTGGCTCCGACCGTTCCAGCGCCTGACAGCATTGCCCTGCCCATTGCTGGAAGAAACTTTCCTCTCGAGGATCGATTCCCAGGACTGCCATGGCCTCAGGGTCAGCATCTTCCGGCAGGCCCGGCGGCCCGATTGTTTCCCCCGGCTGGTGGATACTGGCCTCCGTCAGTTGAATCGGCGGCTTGATACGCCCCTTCTCGACAGCGGTGCGGGTATCCGGCTGGTAATAGCTGACACGAAGGTTGCCCTGAGCGTCCCGCCAGGTGAAATAGGGCTTGGGTTCGCCCGGACGAACATAGCCATCTTTTTCAAGCTGATGGCCATCAGGATAGTTCTCGAGGTTGTACTCTTCGTGATATCCGCCAGACGAGGTGTCGCCGGCCGGTGTTGGTTCGACAGCGCTGGCCCGGGAAGCACCATCGCCCTCTGCTTCCGTGCTCTCGCCCTCATCCCTGTCACCGGAACTCTGCGGTATCGGCGAATGCCGTACCCGCCCCTGCTCGTCCACCCAGGTAAAATAGCCTTCGCGGCTTCCGGACGAATCGGAGCCCGACAACTGGCAACCATGCAGCACCAGCGCCAGGCAGGCAACAACCATAAAACGGCTTTTCGGCATCGGGGCACAACACCCTGTTCGCAAGCGCATTCGCGTCAGAATTTGGTACGGAAACTGAGACCCGCCATCACAACCCGCAGTGATGTCTTCACATCCAGCCCCGCATAAGGGTTGTAGATGATATTGGTGATATTGTCACAGTTTAAGTTACAGCTACCGTTGGCTGGAATTGTTTCCACTGAGTGCAGATAGCTCAGGTTCATGTCGATCTCGGTATCCTTGTCCCACTGGTAACCCATGCCAACACTGTAGAGATTTGCGCCACCGAACGGCGCCATGATTTGGCGCTGGTCGTCCGGAATGACAGAGTCGCGAATTTCCATGCCGGCCCGCAAATCAAGCCGCGAAGAAGCGTGAAACTCCAGCCCGAAGCCCCAGTTCCATTGATCAGTGAAGCCGAGCGGCAATCTCAGGGTGTTCGGCGTGGCATTCTGTGGCGACAGTATCCGCGCGGCGTTCAGGAACTCCAGATTACGGTCAAAGCGGAACACAAAGGCGTCCCACTGTTTGTAGTCCGTCCAACCTACATCCACGTTAACCGTCAACTTGGGATGAACATCAAGACTGATGCCGGTCTGGAAATGCTGGGGATACGTCAGATCCATGGACACGTTACCCGCTTCCCTCGGCGCACCGGAAGGCAGACTGAGAATCGCGGAAGTGATGGCACCCAGTACCGAGCCGTTGACGCTCTGCCAGAATCCGGACCAGTCATCGGTGTACTCGATCTCAAAAGTACCCTTCATGTTCATGTCGGCTTCTGAGGTATAACTCGCCCCCCAGGTGAACCATTCCGTCGGCTCCCACATCACACCCAGCGCGTAGGTGGGCGACAGGGTTTCCTGCACGTTGATGCTCAACGCGCCAATATCATCCCAGGGCCCAACGTTTCCCCCACAGAGGGCAAGCCACGGCTGCAGGGGTTCATCCCCGCTTTCACAGTTGAACGCGTCCTGGAGCACCTCTGCGACACCCAGCAGCATGTTGGGCGCACGCATGTACTGGTCCGCGGCAATCCCCATGTGCGACAGATGGATGCCGGCACCCACTGACCACTCGTCGTTAATCTTGTACCCAACGGTTGGCGACAGATAGGTTGTCCGCTGCAGGGCGGTTGCCTGTGGCATATAACGACCCGGGTCGTCCTTGTCACGATAGAAACCGGCGGCCAGCGGCAGGTAGAAGGCATTGCCAAAGGTCAGTTTGGACCCCGGCGGGTTGATGCTGATACCGGCAGACGGCGCGATGGCAGGGCCTGGCGGCGCGCGCAATATGCCAAACCCTGGAAGATACAGGGCAACATTGTTGGTATGGCTGTGCTTGTTGGCGACCGGATCTTTCTGCTTACCGGTGAGAGGGTCGGTTTCCAGGCCATCAATGCCGAAAATCTCGTACCCATCCGGTGCGTGAAAATCAGCGTCAATGTCTAGATAAACGCTCATCAGGTTGACTTCAAGCTGACGCCCATCCAGCTTGGTCAGCCCCGCCGGGTTGTAATGAATGGCCATAATGCCCGGTGGATCGGCTGTAACCGCATTTCCCAGAGCCAGCGCCTTCGGATGGATGGTCAGGTTCTGCGCCAGCTGCGCCTCGACACCACAGGTCACCGAGGCAGCCATCATGGCAGCGGCAATCTGTCTTTTGTGGCTGGTTATTCCCATGAAATCTTCCCTTCCCGTAGAACGTCAGAGGCTGAACTCACTCTTTGAGACCTGAGAACCGGATGGGCAGGGACACGCCCAGCGAGAAATCAGGTGCGTCTTCGGTAAGGCCAATACCAAGGCTGGTGTTCACAATGGTGGTGTCACTCACGCGGGTGCCCAGCGACATACTGAGGAAGCCACTCATCTGGTCCTGAGCAACGGCCTGAGTGCCGTCGCTGAAGGACAGGATGGTCTGGTCGCTGTAACTCAACTGGGCGGAAACGCTGAGGGAAATGTCGTAGGACAGCGAATAGGCAAAACCGGCGGAGCCAGAAAGCCCGAAGCCGGGCTCAAGTTCCTGCAACACCCTGGCGCCCCGGACTTGTTGGAGGTCCCTCTCAGGAAGGTTATAGGTGGCGCTGGTAGACCCGAACACAACCACTGGGTCCAACACTTTTGAGAAACTTACGCCGCCGGCAACCGAATAGTAACCGCTGCCGGTGGACAGTTGCTCACCTATATCAATCTCGTAGGGACTGACACCCGTCTTGGTTGTGAAAGTGCCGAAAACCGTCGTGGACATCTTGCCCGGAACATAGGCGAAGGGCTGCCAGCGAGCGGTCGCAGAGATATCGCCAAAATCATAGATGTTCAGTTCGTCCTGGGTATCGTACTTAACCACCAGGGGGATCCGCGTACCGACGGTCAGGTTATCCAACAGGCCATAATCGTAGGAAAACGCATTAGTGAAGTTGTGGGTCGCGGACGGCACCACGTCGAGGTTGCGGACCGAACCATCGGTGATCGCCAGGTCGAGACGCTGGTCACCGGTGTAGGAATAATCGAACGAGTAGTTCAGGGAGTGAGTGCCCTTCTTCTGCAGCGAATAGCTGGTCTCGGCCGCCTGGAACACCTCTTCCAGCTGCTTGGATGAATCCTCATCACCCTCCTGCCTGGCAAGCGCCTCCCTCGCCTCGTCTACGTTTCCTTCCTGCGACAATGCCATGGTTGGTAAAAGGCCAGTCACGGAAAAAAGGATAAAACCTCGCACTAACCAACGATTCATCCTGACTCCCTTATTTCTAATTGTATTGGTTCCTGTGTGCCGGCTTTGCGCCCGGCACGTTAATGGCGCCGGTAAAACAGCTGCTTCCGGGTATTCTCAACGCTGCCGTCCGGATTATTCTTCTGGCGCTCCAGCATGTTTCTGATCCGGCGTTCCGTGGATTCATGGAATTCGGGTAGTTTCTGTAACGCCAACAGCGTCATCGTCTGGTCATCCACGAACCGGAGGTCTTCTTCTTTCAATTCCAGGTAGTCCAGCGGCTTGTCACTGCCGGGGAATACAATAAAGAGCACGTTGTCGTCCCAGTTCTCTTCAAACTGGGCGAGTGTGAAGGAGATGTTGCCGACCGCCGGATCAGCGAGATAAACCCGACCATCGCGAATGGTCCGAAGCACCACGAAGTGTTTGAAACCCGCGTGCTGAATGGGCACGATGGCCGGGTGATCGAGATCAATCAGGTCGTCAATCGTGGCGCGAAATCCGCCAGAGGGGTAACCAAGGGCGGTGACCAGGCGCTTCATATCAAGCATCGAAAAAGCGCGGCGCTGGACGATTCGTTCACTTTCGCCGTAGTGGAGCAGTCCCTCCATGACTTGCCGCTCACCAAGGTTTCTACCGAGGTAAAAATTCAGAACCGTGGTCAGCGCGGCGCTGCCGCAGCTGTAGTCGTAGGCCTGACGAACAATGTTGCGAAACTTCTGCTCGACGAGAGGTTCAACGCGGGTGTCCGTCCGCAACTCAACGGGGCTGGTGTCAAAATCCTGCTCAATCACAATGGTGCCCTGTTCATAAGGCTCCACGACGACCGCCTCCTGGGCCATAGTGAAAGAGAGGATGGATCCGGCGAGTACCAGCAGCATGGTCAGACGAAGTCCCTGTTATTATTAGACATCACGTTTTCCGAGTTACATCTTGTTACGGTAAGATACCGAAATCGCTAACGCCTGAAAGATAACTGTGCCTCAAATCTGCCGCTGCAGAAGGGGCCCTCCCTGCCGGTTTTGAGAACTGGTTCATGCCCCTCAAATCGCGACAACGGGAAGTTGACGCAGAGCCACAAAGCCGGTATCACATTCCTTGCCACTGTCTGACACCAATTACTGAAGATCCTGATGACAACAACACTGAATCCGGGACAACTGACGTTCATCGCTGCCAAAAACCAGAGCCCACAACCACCACCCGCCCTTTTACACCGGGAAAAATTCAACGATCTTCTCCACGGCCTGGAACCGGTAAGCCTGCTTCTGGTGCATGCGCCCGCGGGCTATGGCAAAACCACCACAGTGGCGGACCGTCTTGAGGCACTGGAGGCCACCAGCGCCTGGTATCGCCTGGAAGTGGGCGACAACGACCCGGCCCGGTTTGCAGGCTATCTGGCCAAGGCACTTGAGGTTGCGGCTCCCGGCAGTTGCAAGGCCACGCTGAGGAAGTTGCAGGAGAAGGGGTACGACAATCTGGAGAGTTTTCTCACCGACCTCCTGGCAGAGCTTCCACTGGAAGGGCTGGACGGGGATCCGCTGTATCTGGTGCTGGACGACTACCACCTGATTGACAACGAAGTCATACACAACGCACTGCGCTTCCTGCTGCGACATCAACCTGCCTGCCTGACGCTCGTCCTGATCACCCGGACCGTGCCACCCATTGGCGTTGCGCAACTGAGGATGCAGGGACGGATGACCGAGATCACCTCACGGGACCTGGCTTTCGGTGCCGACGAAGCACAGAGCTACTTCGACAGCCGATTGCCGTTTGAAATTTCGCGGGAAAGCATCGAGCGGGCGGTGAGACGGGTTGAAGGATGGGTATCGGCGCTCCAGCTTCTGTCCGCGTCCGCACTGACCAGCATCGAATTCAACGATTTTGTGGATCAGCTTGAGTACGGCAACCAGCACATCTTTGACTACTTCGACGAACTGGTTGGGCAGGGGCTGACGGAACAGCAGCGAACATTCCTGCTACGAACCAGCATACTGGACCGCTTCAACGCGCGGATGGTCATGCGGGTTATGGACGACAGCAACGGCCAGGCCCTGCTAAGCAGCCTTCTCTCCATGGGGCTGTTTATCACGCCCGTGGACAATTCCGCCCTGTGGTTCCGCTACCATCCGCTGTTTTCCGTCTATCTCCAGCACCTGTTGACCTGCACCACCGAAGAGAACCGCCAACAGCTGCACCAGCGGGCCAGTGACGCCTGGCTGGAACTGGACCACGCTGAAGAGGCCGCCCGCCACGCCATCGCCGCCGACGACGCGGACCGTATCACCCGCGTATTGACCATTCACGGCCGCAAGTTTTTCACCGAAGGCCAGTTTATCCTGCTGCAGCGATGCCTCGACGCCCTGCCCCAGGATGTGATTGCCCAGGATCCAACACTGACCCTGCTTAGGGCCTGGGTGGCCCAGGGCCAATACAAATTTGACGAAGTTGAAAACTGGTTGTCAGCTGCGGAAACCCGTCTGGAAGCATCCATGACCGAGGACACACAGCGCGCCGTGCATGGTGAGTTCAGTGCCATTCGTGCCCAGGTCGCCATGAATTACGGGGATGGAGAGCGCGCCCTGGCACTGGCCCGGGAGGCTATCGACCAGGAAGCCCGCTACCTTCCCACTTCCCGGGTTGCAGCGGCCTCGGTGATTGGGGAAGCGCTGTTTGTGCAAGGGGAACTGGAAGAAGCCCTCGCCCGCATGCAGGAAACCGAACACCTTGCCCGGGCTCACCAGGCCCACCAGAACGTCATCTGGGCGCTGTGTCAGCAGTCTGAAATCAGCGTTGCCATGGGCTTGTTGCAGAAGGCCTACAACATCCAGGAACGGGGCTTCCAGTACGCCGAGGAAAATCACCTCAACCACCTGCCGATACTGGAATTCCTGTTCCGCATCCGCAGCCAGATCATGTGGGAATGGCACCATCTGGAAAATGCTGAGCGGTGTGCGCTCCAGGGCATCGAGATCCTGGAAGCCCAGGGCGAGCGCTGGTACGTGCAAAGCTATACATCGCTGGCCAAGGTGGCCCATGCCAGGGGCCGGCAAAGCCTCTGTGCGGACTACATCGCCAAGATGCAGAAGATGCTTGCCTCCGGCGACTATCATTTGGACTGGGTCGCCAATGCCCATGCCACCATGCTCGCGTACTGGGATGCGGTTCGGGACCGGGAAGCCATACAACGCTGGCTGACCATCGCACCGCCCGTCGACCCCACCACGGCGACCAACCACTTCAATCAGTGCAACGGTCGCAACCGGGCTCGGGCTTACATGAGCCTGGGGCTGTACAGCAAGGCGCAGCCTCTGCTTACAGGACTGCAAGCCATAGCGGAAGAAGTGGGACTTAAAACCGACCTCAACCGCAACCATATCGCGCTGGCGCTACTCTACTGGGACACCGAAGACCGAGAGAACGCCCTGAAGCACATGGTCGCCGCGCTCCAACTGGCAAGCACCACCGGGGCCGTTGGCAGCTTCCTGCGTATGGGCAAGGTATTGATCGTGATCCTGAAAGCACTGATCAATGACGAAGCCATTGACGGCATGGAATTGCAGCGGGCGGAACGCCTGATCCAGTTGGCGCAACAACAACGGGATTTCAGCCGCGCCATCCGGATTTCCCTGGATGAGGCCATCATCCAGGATATTATCGACCGGCCGGATGTGCCGGAACTGATCCGCACATCACCGCTAACCCGCCGGGAATGGCAGATACTCAGCCTGATTCATGCCGGCCTGTCGAATGACCAGATTGCCGAACACCTGAAAGTCGCATCCACGACGGTGAAGACGCACATTCGCAGCCTCTACCAGAAGCAGAACATCAGCCATCGGTCAGAAGCCATTGAACTGGCCAAAGACCTGCTCAGCAAGATTCAGGGAGAGTGATAGTAATTACGGGTCAATCTTCGGCGCACTTCACGCAGACAGTGGTATAGGGCAATACCTGCAGGCGCCGTGGATCAATGTCTTCGCCGCACCCTTCACATTCGCCCCCGAGCCCCTCAGCCAGGCGTTCAAGGGCGTGTTCGATCTGGGCCAGCTCGTTGCGGGTTTCCGTTTCCAGCGAATCGACCACTTCGTCGTTCTGGGTCTGCACGGCCTGTTCTTCGAAGTCTTTCTCCAGCGCGCCTCCCTGGCGATGCTGATGGGCCTCATACTTTGACAGGCGTGCCTTAAGGTCGGCGCGCAGGGTTTCCAGTTCCGATTTGCGATTACTCATTGGGTGGGGCCTCCCCCGTCGGTTCAATTCCGGATGATGACTTACTACAGTAAAGCATAAGACAGACAGTCAATCGCAGCGCCGCGTGGAATATGTCACTATTCCCGGCTTTATGATTAACGGAGAAACACACCATGCTCTACACCACGGTAGCTGCCCTGGCGGCTGCACTCATTCTGTTCACCTGGCTGGGACTGCGGGCGCGCCTGGCCGATGGCGGCCTGGATGATTTCGTGACAGCCCGCAACAGTCAGGGCGCCCGGGCACTCGGGCTATCCTTCCTGGCGTCGGGCATGGGCGGCTGGATACTCTTCGCCCCTCCGGAAGTCGGAGCCCTGATGGGCCCCGTGGCACTGGCCGGCTACGCCCTCGGCGCTGCCCTGCCCTTTATCGTTTTCGCTTTCTGTGGCCCGGCCATTCGCCGTTACCTGCCCGAGGGACGCAGCATTGGAGAATTCGCCCAGGCCTGCTACGGCACATCGGTTCGCCGCTATGTGTCGCTGATCTCCGTGCTCTACATGCTGTGTTTCCTGACCGCCGAACTCACCGCCATCGGCGCCATCACCTCCTTGCTATCAGGCGTGAACGGAAACCTTGCGGTGCTTGGCGTGGCCGTTGCCACACTCATCTACACCACCTGGGGTGGTCTGCGAGCCAGCATCGTCACGGACCAGTGGCAGGCGTTCCTGCTGATCGGGCTACTGGCCATTGTCGGGTTCGTGGCAATGGACCGGCTACCGGAACTGCAAATGGCTGACGCCCCTTCCGCGCCAGTAGGCAGTGCCCTGGGCGTAGCCCTGACACTGGTGATCGCCGTAACCGCCGCCAACCTGTTCCACCAGGGCTACTGGCAGCGCCTGTGGTCCGCCCGCGATATCTCGGCGCTACGTAGCGGCGCCTTGTTGGGCGGCCTGGTCACCATTATCGTGGTTGCCGTCGTCGGCGGCCTCGGCATCGCCGCCGCCATGAGCGGCGCGGATCTGGGCTCTCCCCCCATTCCGTTCTTTGCGCTGCTGTCCGGTGCCCCCGCATGGCTGACGATTCCCGCCCTGGTGCTGGCCCTCACGTTAGTCGCCTCGTCCGTGGACACACTCCAGAACGCCCTCGCCTCCCTGGCAGTAACCGAGAAACAGGGCCTTTCCATCACCTCCGCACGATGGGTAACCGTCCTCCTGATGATTCCTGTGGTGATTGTGGCACTCCAGGGTGTCTCGGTACTGAGACTGTTCCTGATCGCCGACCTGCTCTGCGCGACGGCGGTAATACCGGTATTGATGGGGCTTTGGAAACGCATGACCACCACCGCAGCCGTATTCGGTGGCCTTGCTGGCTTGGTAGGCGCTATTATTCCTGGCTGGGTGACCGGTGGCAGCCTGACGGCGGGCCTTCTCGCCGCCAGTTTCCCCGGTGGCATTCCTACCCTGGCGCCGTTCGTTGGTGCGCTGGTCGCTTCCTCTGTGGTCAGTGTGGGGATAGCGTTGGTTTTGCGGCGGAACGAGCAATAAGCATTCCGGTATACCGCTTATTGGAGTCCAGAAAAATGATCGTTCTGACCATGATTTCTGGCAATACAACGAATTCCCGGCTAACTCTATTTGAATCAAGGGTTAGCCGGATTTTCGAAAGCAGCGTAGGCGAGCTAAGGGCCGAAACTGACAGCGAACACTGGAATCGCGATATTCGGCCGCGAAAAAATTTACGGGAATCAGGCGGTGGGAACAGCTCAGAAACAGTTTTTTCAACAGCCTCGTTACGTTTTTTGACCGCACCTATTAACTGGTGCTATTAATAGTACCATTTCGTTGGTTAGGTAATCACTATGCATGTGAAATTTTCCGAAGATGTTATTCCTCTTTCAGACCTGAAAATCAATCCCGGAAAGGTGGTTGGCCGGGCGCAGGATACGCATCGCCCGATCCTGCTTACCAGTCGTGGCCGAGGCATAGCGGTTGTTCAGGGGCTCGAGGATTATGAGAGAACCGCCGAGGAATTGCGGTTTGTGAAGGCTGTGGCGCAAGGCCTTATGGATGTTCGCGAAGGCAACACCGTATCGCTGGAGGACGCCAAGACAGCGTTGGGCATCAAGTAAATGGAATTACGCATCGCACAGTCCGCTCTTGAGGACTTACAGGCTATTCAGACGTATTACAGAGAGCAGGATGTGCCACATATTGGTGATGATATCGTGGCTGCTATCCTGAAGCACTGTGGGATGCTTCAAACCCACCCCGATGCTGGCCGAGTCGTTCCTGAATTCAGCCTGGATCATATTCGCGAATTTATTCACGCACCATTTCGGGTTGTCTATCTCAGGCAGGCGAAAGAGGTTGTGCTCATACGAGTCTGGCGGAGTGAGAGGCAGCTTGACTTACCACAAAGCGAAACATAGCCAAGCCATGCACCGCTGCCAAACCCTTCGCTATGTTGCGGTTTGCAATCGGTGATGTCGGGCATAATACACAAGGAGTAGTCACAAAAAATGGCAAGGAAGCGCAGCCAAGGTGGGCCAATTGAAACAAGATTGATTGGCCTCTTTGCATCTCTATTTTTCTCCGTGCCCACAGCAGCATTCATCTGGCTCGGGGTAAACAAGCAACTGGCTTACTCGGGTGGTTTTCTCAGCAGTAACTATCTTTTCACCTGTATCATCGTGTTCGCCGTGACAGCGTTGATACTCCCGCAACTGTTTCCGTCTATTCTTGGCAGTATCTGGCGTGGCATCCTCAAGGTCGAGCGTTGGTGGGGGTGGTAACCTTGAGCAAAACCACTCTCAAGTTCGTCCAGGGATTCGATTGTCAGAAATTCAACGCTTTGATTTAGATAAGGAGTTCGCCCAACATGGACGTACGAGGCTTAAACTGCGGCACCTGCCACTGTGGCAGCGTTCAATTCGAAGTTGATCTTCCCAACGGTTTTGAGGACTTGAGCCGCTGCAATTGCTCAATGTGCGCGCGTCGTGGTGCTGTTGTCACCTCGGTTCCACTGGCTGCTTTCAGGATCTTGCAGGGTGCAGAGAATTTAACGCTCTATCAGTTCAATACCAAAACCGCTGAACACTACTTCTGCTCTACCTGCGGGATTTATACACACCATAGACGGCGCTCAAACCCGAATCAGTTTGGGGTGAACGTGGCGTGTATAGAGGGGGTGAACCCCTTTGAGTTGGGCGATATTCCTACCACGGATGGCATCAACCACTCGTCCGATCGCCGCTGATCGCTAATTGCAGGTTAGTCCCGGCCTGGTGGCCGGGACTCGGTAGCCAATAACGTCCGTTCAACCAGATAGCAATTCGATCGGATAGCGGATAGTCGTCCTGTCGACACCCGGGCGGGCGCCGAAATCCACCAATCGAAGGCGGTTGCAGATCTTCTTTTCAAGGGCTGGCTCGTTCAGGGTGGATTCAACCACCGAGCAGCTTGAGACCGCCCCACTCTCTTCAATCACCAGTTCCGGCGTTACGCTGCCCTGCAGTGAGGGTTTGCGGCGCAGTTCGCGGTTGTAAATGCTGTAGATGGCCGATTTGTTGGCGTCCATGGTGCGGCGGAGCTCTTCGCGGCTGCGCTTGCTGGCAGCGGCCTGTTGCTCGCGCTCAGCAGCTTTAGCCTGGGCGACCACTTCTTCCGCTTCCTCCACCTGTGCTCGTTGCCGTTCCGCCAGCGCAACCTCGCGGGTTTCGCGGGTCAGGCCGGATTCATCGACGCCGGAGCTGCGGCCGGTGTTGGCCTTCTGTGCCAGGGTATCGCCGGTCTTGCGGGCGATTGGTTCGGCCGTTGTGACGGTTGACGGGGTGTCCAGTTTGACAGATTTGCCCAAGGCACTCAGCTTGGAGAGCTCATCGCCCATGGCCAGGATACCGGTGTTCTTTGCTTTTTCCCGGGCTTTTTCGACGTCCTGCTGTGTGGGCTCCGGCTTCTCCGCCACCTGGGGTTCTGGCTCCGGTTCGGGCTCAGGCTCTGGCGCCGGCGGCTGGGGCACGGGTTCGGGCTCGGCAACGGGTTGCTCTTCCGGTTCCGGTTTTTCGGGCTCAGGCTCGGGTTCTGGCGTTTTCAGTTCCGGGGGTGGTGGCGGTTCCTGTTTCTCAACAATCAGCTTGGCCAATTGCGGCGGCAGGGCTTCACGCTCTTTGCGGTCCTGCTCCGGTAACTCTACCCAGGTGATGTACGCAGCCGCCACAAGGAACAGCGGGACCACGAGGGTAGCAACCGCAAACAAGCGCTTGCGTTCTCCGGCCTCCTGATTCCAGGGCAATCCCTGACGATACTCTGCCACAGCTAGGCTCCCTGCTCTGTTTTCTGGTTTACAGCCAGTGAAATACTGGCGTAGCCCGCGTCCACGCAGGTGGACATGATTTTCTTCAGCAGTTCATAGGGCAGTTCACGGTCGGCAAGGATGGTGATGGGGCGCCCTGCATCCGGTGCCGGCGCACTGGAGCGGCTGGCCTGGTAGTCCAGCTCTTCCTTCAGGGCGGGCTCAACTTGGCCACCGAAGGCCTGAAGCACTTCCCGTTTCATCACCACACGGCCGTTCACCAGGATATCGTTGTCCGTGACCGTCAGCGCGAGCACATCACCCGGAGGCTGCTGGGCGCTGGAGTCCGGCAGCTTGATGGCGTTGTCCTGGTTCAGCACCTGCACATCGGAGGATGAGTTCACCATCAGGAAGAACACCAGGATGGTAAAGATGTCCATCAACGACACCAGGTTCAGCTTGCTCTGTTGTTTACCACGCCGATGATGGCGCTTCAGGCGTTTGGCTTTCGCAGACTCTTTCATGACTGTTCAGCCCTCTTCGGTGCGTCGCCCAGTGAGATCTCGGGGAACAGCTCGGCCTCAACAACATCACCTGCGACAACCGCTTCGTAAGAGCGCACCTTGTCCATAACCGACACCAGCGTCTGATAAGAGGTGTCGCTGGACGGCATAATGATGATGTTGCGTTTGTCCGGGAGCCTGCCCTTAAGCTCCTTCATGACCTTACCGAGCATCTCGAAGTCGTGGGCCGCTTCGCGGTTTGCGATGGTCTTGATCACGCCGCCCTGGTTGTCGGACACCACAAGCTGGTCTTCGAAGATGACAACCTGTAGCTGAAGTTCCTTCTGCTCTTCAACGGAACTGCTGTCCACGTCGGGAAAATTCAGTTCCAGCACGCTGGTGTGTGCAAACACCATATTCAGTAGCAGGACCGGCACCAGCACGATCATCAGGTTCATGAACGGTGTGATGTCGAGGTCCGCGTCACTGCGAAGCCGACGATGCTTACGCCTCATGGCTTTAGCTCCCTGATTGAACCGTTACGCCACTGATCCGGCGGGGTTGGCCGCACGGGAAGCAGGCTCTGCGGGGCGGGCAGCAGCCGGTGCCTGCGGCCTTGCGCCTGTTCCGTCGGTGATCAGGTTCAGCACCTTGATGCCAGCCATTTCGAAGCTGTCGATGATTTCGTTGGTCTTGGTCTGGAGCACGGAGTGGATCAACAGCAGCGGGATCGCAGACATCAGGCCAAAGGCGGTGGTGTTCATCGCTACGGAGATACTCTGGGACAGCAGGCTTGCTTTCTGAGACGGGTCTGCCGCGGCAACCGCGGTAAAGGCCGCGATCAGGCCGATAATGGTGCCGAGCAGGCCCATCAGCGTGGAAATGTTGGCCAGGGTGGACAGGTACTGGGTGCGCTTCTCGAGTCGGGGCATGACTTCCAGAAGCCCCTCTTCCATCGCGTACTCGATCTCTTCCCGGGACTGGCGACGGGCCAGGCGCTGGAGGCCGAAACCGATCATGGAGGCCATGGCACTGCCGGACTCAGTAGCGTAGTTCAGCGCGCCCTTCAGGTCCTTACCACCAATCATGTGGTGCAACCGGTTGAAATCACGACGATTGGTGATCTTCTGGGCAGACAGGTAGATGTAACGTTCAGCGGCAACGATGAGTCCGATAATCAGCACGATGGCGATCGGATACATGAAAAAGCCACCTTCCTGGAAGAAGCGAACGGCAGTTTCAATCATTTTCAGGGCACTCCATAGTCCGTGTTTGCAGGCTAGTGTATGCGGCAACCGCCCCGGCAGGGGTAAGTTCGCGCAAGTCTTTGTAGCGGTTTGTTTTTACATGCGTATGTGCACAAAAATTGTGTGACGCAGTTCTCACTCCGGTGTTGCATCGGGGCGTCCGGAGGTATTGCCATCCTCCACGGAGGCGCGGAAATACTGATGATAGGACACCAAACGCTGGAATTCCTGGCGCTCCAGGGGCGCGATGGGGCGCTGGAGCATCAACTGCTCATCCGGCCGGGCCAGCGACTGCACGGCCGGCGCCTGCCAGGGCACCAGGTAGAGTACCGTCGGCACTTCCTGATCGCCCCGAATGCGCGTGCCTTCGATGGTCACAACACCATCCTGGGCAACGCAGGGAAATGCGATGGTCAACAGCAACAGGCTGAGTAGGTGTTTTTTCGCGGTCATAAGCGGTTCCTGACATCAAAGATCCAGTCCTTGAGGCGTGGATTCGGTTCTTCCGCCAGCGACTGATACTGTTCGTAGAGAGGCAGTGCCTCCTCCAGCCTGCCGAGGTAGATATCCAGCAGGATGGCCAGGTTCAGCATCGCCGGCAAGTGGCCGGGGTCAGCCTCCAGGGCTTGCCGGTACAGGGTTTCAGCCTGCTCGAACTCGCCCTGCTCCCGGGCCATGACGCCGAGATGGGTCAACGCTGCGCTGTGTTCCGGGTCGCGCTCAAGCACCTGCCGGAAATACGCTTCCGCCTCGTCGGCATTGCCTTCTTGCAGGGCAATAATGCCGAGATTGGCCAGGGGGCCAGTTCGCTCCGGGTCGGCCTGATGGATCTGTTCAAACAGGTCCCGCGCGTTGCCGCTATCCCCTCCCCTGAGCAAGGCAACTGCCTCGCTGAAATCCTGGGTTAGTTCGGCCTCACGGGCCTGGCGCTCTGCCTCCGCCGCATCCGCCGGATCGGTTTTGGGCGAGGACGCACAACCGGCCACCAGCACGACAGCCAGCAGCAGGCCCACTCTTGTCCACGCCTGGAATGACCTAGCCCAGCTCATCGACAACCTCTACGGTGATTTCAGGTTTGTTGTAGCGGCCCGGAAGCAGGGTTTTCAGGGCTTCGTAACTGCGCTGAACCCATTCGTCGAAAATGCCGTTGCGGGCGCGGCTGGCGTTCTGTTCGTGAATATCGATGGCGTTGTCCTCAAACGGATAGGCCTGCTCTTCCAGCAACAGTTCATACTGGGCCAACTCCAGCTCCGACAATCCTTCCGGGCGCTCGGAGTCCATCAGGTCGCGGCCGAGGCGCGCATAGATGTGCGCAATCTGGTAGCCGGCTTCGGTGGAGAAGGACGACACGCCGTAACTCGCAGTTTTCTGATAGGCGATAACGGCCTCTTCCAGTGCTTCGGTCTTAGCCGCCATGCTCTGATTCAGGGGCAGAGTCAGACGAATACTGTCGTAATACGCCAGCGCCTCCCGGGCGAGGATGGCCGAGGCCTCGGCCGCCAGGTAACGCATGCGGTCGTCTGCGTCGTCGGGATTGTTGTCCACCGCATCCATTTGCTTCCTTAGCCAGAAACGGCGGCTACTGTCGTCGCCAATCTCGTCGTACAGTCCAGCCAGGCTGTTGGCGGCTTCCATGTAGACGTCCAGTGGTTCCGGATAGGTATTGGCGTATCGCCGCCAGGTGTCGATGGCCTTGCCGGTATTGCCCGCACGCTCGTACAGATCCGCCGCGATCAGCAGGGTTTCGCGCTTCTCTTCTTCCGTGGTCGCCATGGCAATGAGATTGTTCAACTCATCCCCGGCTTTCTCCCATTGTTCTGTCTCGCGGTAGGCTAATGCCAGACGCGCCGGCAGGGTGTCGATCTGTTCGTGGTCGGGATAGCGGGACCGGAACGCCACCATTACGTCGATGGCATCCTGCCAGTGACTGAGCTCAATCAGCAGAGTGGCAGCGTCGTATTCGGCGTTTGCCCGCAGTGCCGAGGTTGGCGCAACCTCACCCACACGCAGGAATTCACCGACCGCGCCCGCGGTATCGCCGGCATCCGCCAGCGCTTCCGCCTGCCGGAAAACGGAGGCGGCCAGGCTTTCAATAACATCCGGCCGACGCTCATCGGTCTCAGCCATGACTCGCAGCGTCTGTTGATAGGTGGTTTCCGCCTCGGCGTAGCGGCCCAGCTCAAACAGGCTGTGGGCTTTCAGTAACCCTGTTTCGGTCATTATCTCCGCCCCGGGGGCGGGAATGCGGGCGATCATGCGATCCGCCATTTCCACCACCTGCCCGTAACGGCCCCGCTCAAATTCATGCTGCATGGCGATGTAGAGCACTTCTTCCGAGCGCGGGTCATCAGGGAAAGCATTGACGAACCGTTGGCGATTCAACTGCTGGAACTCGGCGTAGTCATTATAGGTTTCAGCGGGTTCCCGAGGCCAGGTCCTGGCGTACTCCCGGAATGCCAGAACAGAGGCATAACCGGCCTCCGCAGCGCGTTCGGGCGGCTCGCCCTCCCAGGGGAAGTCATAAGCAACCCGTTCGAAGGCCTCGATGGCTTCCGGCCACTGGGCCAGCTCAACGTGGGTTTCACCCAGCAGGAACAGCATCTCCGGTGTGCGAGGGTGCGCTGGGAAGGTATCTGCGAAGGCCTCGTAGTACACCGCCGCCTGTCGATAGTGGTCGTCCGATTCCACGCCTTCCGTTTCGCCCGCCAGCACATAGTGGCGGTTGGCCAACTCCGGAATCAGTTCTTCCAGTTGCTGCCCGATATATTGCGCTGTTTCGTCATCCGCCTGTTGCAGGTAGGCGCCGTGAATGCCGTAATCCCGAACGAACGCTGCCTTGCGATCCGGTATGTCGGCGGTAAAGCCGGCTTGCGCCAGGGTGTCGATGATGCGCATGTGGTATCGAGGCGCCCATGGGCTCAGTGGCCGCGCATCGATGTAGCGCTCGAACACGTCAATGGCGTCTGTGTATTGCTCCCGTTCCAGCAGCAGGTCGCTGTAGCGGTCATACACGAGGATTTCATAGGGTTTCTCGCCGGTCTCACGGAAGATGGCCTGCAGGGTGTCCGCGCCGTCCAGGTAAGACAGCGAAAGCCCGAACACGCGGAACAGATCTTCCATCATGGTGCGATATTCCTGCCCGACAGATTCCACGTCCTGCTGCTCCGGCATGACCAGGTCCAACACATTGATGTAGCTGAACAGGGCTTCCCGATAATCCCCCTGCTTGAACTGACTCCAACCCAGCATGTAATGAGCGTTGACCAGGAACGAGGCATCGTCCCTTCTGGTCGGGTCGGCGTCGATCACCGTACGGAACGCCTGCTCAGCCTCGGCGTAACGGCGATTACTGAACAGCAGGTCACCGCGCCGGAACTGGGCCTCGACCCAGAATTTCGAATCCGGATGCTCGTTCACCAGCGTCGTCATTGTGGCAAGGTGCTCATCGCTCATGCCGCGTAGATCGTAGGCGCGGGCCAACTGGTAAAGCACCTGATCATTACCAGGTCGCTCCGGGTACTCGGCTAAAAGCTGTTCATAGGCCTCGATGGCCCCGGCCATCTCATCCATAGCGGTTTCAACCATCGTGTTTTCCGCCCGCTGGAACTCCAGGTCCGCCAGCCGGTGACGCACGGCAACCTGTTTGGCGGGGTCTTCCAGCAAAGGCAGCAAGGCGCGGTAACTGTCCATCACCTCGTCCAGGGATACCTCACTAGCACTATCCCCGACGCTATCGGGCGTGGGCTCGATGGATTGAAGAGTGGCCAGTGTCCCGGGTTGAGGCTGCCTGTCATCCCCGCCGAATACATCCGGCATTGAAAGCGACTGGCAGCCTCCGAGAAGGCCTGCAAAAAGCACTGGCAGCAGAGCATCCAGGCGCCTGCGGATGACCGGCTCAGTCACGGTCACCTCCCGCTTCGGGAGCCGGGCTTACCGTCGCACCATTGCGACCAAGGAACAGCGTGTCAGCCAATCTTGCCGCTGCATGACGGGTTGCCCTGAGGTACCCCTGCACTTCCTGGCTCTGTTGCAGAAGTTCAGCATCCACCAGGGTGAGCAGTTCCGTGCGTGCTGCCGAGAGCGCCTTGTTCACCTCGCCCTGCAATCGTTGCAACGCGGCCTGGCGGGCCGCTACCCGGGCAGCCAGGGCCTGGTTCTCGCCACCCGATGCCATCTCCTGTTCAATCAGTGCGCGCTGATCAACGAACACATCCATGGCCTGGTCCAGTTCCCGCAGCTGCTTTTCGGCAGCCCAACGATTGACCGCGTAATCATCGGCAAGGCGCCAGTTGAAGTACGCCTTCATCCGCTGGAAGGTCTCTCGCTGTTGGCGAGTGGATTCATCATTCGGTAGTTGCGACAGGGTCTGCTCCACCTGCGCCAGTCGGTCCGCCAGTTCATGCTGTTCCTGCGTCATGAAAAAGCGCAGGTCTTCCCTGGCCAATGCGTCTTCGATAGCGCTGCGGTACTCAGCCTGCCGCGCCAGCCATTGATCTGCGTTGAGCGCCTCTAGTGCGTCGCGGGTCTCGCGAATACGTTGTTCCCGCTGCTGGGCACGGGTTGCCAGCATGATATCGAAGGATTCCAATTGCTTCTGCCACTGGCCAAGGGAATCCTGCAATCGATAGAGTTCGTGCAGATCACGCAGGGAAAGTTGAAAGCGCTCGGTCGCTAACAGACCAGCCAGGCTGTAATCCTCGGGCCTGACCTTCACGCGTCCATAGGCATCGGTCAGCACGGTTGGCGCTCCCGGTTCGGGACGCGCCAGTGCCGGGTCCATCGACCCGGCCTGTCCCGGGCTATCACCCTCACGCCCAAAGCGAAGGGCGTCGACCAATTGCGCTTCGGTCAGCTGCTCCCGCTCATTCGACAGGCGGGTGTTCAGAGACTGGTAATGGCTGGCAGCCTCACGGTACGCCTGGAGCGCCTGCTGCTGGCGCCCCATCTGCTCGAACAGGAAGCCACGGGCATAGGGCACCTGCTGCAGCCAGGGTGTAAACAGGGGGCGTTGCTGAAGAGTATTCAACGCTTGCAACGCCAAACCCGCTTTGCCCTCGCGGGAGGCGGCAACCGCGTAGTCAAACAGCGCCTCGTCGGAAAACACGCCATCCAGGGCAATCTGTTCAAGGCTGGCCATCGCGCCTGCAAAGTCGCCCTTACTGAGGTGAAGCCGGCCCATTGAAAGTTTTACCCGTTCGCGGAGCGCAGACATTTCATTGGCCAACGGTGGCTCGACTTCAGGCTGCTCCCTAATCAGTTCGTCAACCAGGTCATCAAGGCTGGCAAGATCGGCCATCGCGGTTTCCGTCTGGCCCTCTGCCAGCCGGCCAACCGCCTGATTGTATTGCAGGTAGGCCCGCCAGGGAGAACTCTCCGGCAGCGCATCGATCAGTTCGTCAACGCTTTCCCCATTGGCCGGCGCCGTTCCGGCCAAGGCCAGTTGACCCCTAAGGTACAGCCACTCGTGGTAAAGCTCGTCGCTTTCGTCCTGCAACAACTCGTCATCCACCCGCTCAAGGGCATCTCGTGCCGCGGCAGGATCCTGCTCCAGGTAGAACACCTTGCCCAGATAGAACCAGGCCTGGTTACGGGTGCCCGGCGCCACCGCTGCGTCTTCGTCCAGTAACGCCCGGAACAGCGCACCGGCTTCCTGAGTCATGCCGTAGGACAGCAGCAGGCCGCCCTCCACGAGGGCCGGATGGTCGCCATGGCCATCGATGCCACCTTCCGCTGCGGCCACGTTGAGGCGGGTCAGCGCCTCAAACGCATTGCCCTGGTAATACTCGTACAGGGCCACACCATAGGCAGGATCATTGGCGCGCTGCGGCAGTTCATCACCCACAGCCACCGGACCGTGAAGCAACGCAGCAAGCGCACCGGTAAGAGCCAGTCCAGCCGGTGTACCTGCCGTTATTCGGTTCAGCCACTCAATCACAGGCCGCGTTACTCCCACTCAACAATGGCCACTTCGGGCTGGTAATCGGATGAGCGGTCGCGGATACGGACTTCCAGGGCGGCGGTATCCGTATCCTTCTGCAGTTGATAAGTCGCGGCCTGCTTGTAGGCTCGGTTATCCGGGCCAATACCCTCAACAAACACCGTCACCTCGTGTTCGCCCGTCTTGAGGTTGCCGATGTGCAGGCGCTGCATACCGCCACGCTGCAGGGCCTTGGCCTGGCGCTCGGTATACAGGTACGCTGCAACGGTTTCGTCATTGACCTTGAGCTTCACCGAATCCAGCTTGAGGAATTCGCCGGTGTCGAGACTGAGAAACACCGCAAACTGGGTACTGGCGGGATACAGCAGGTCCTCTTCCAGAATGAACAGGTCCCGGTTCAGACGGATCACCTGCTTCTTCAGCTCTTCAACGCTCAGGGCCACGGCGCCGTCGTCTGTCCCGGATTCGCCATTGTCCTGGGCGGTTGCCGTCGGCAGCCAGAGCGCTAATGCCAGGCTGGCAACGTGCAGTGCAAATGTGTTCTTCAGGGTCATCATGATGAATCGTCCCGACTCGGTCAGTATTCAAGAATCAGCGATGCCCGGGTTACAAAGGCATCGAACGAATAAAGCGGCTCCTGTCCCGGCAGGAAGTCGCCGGACGCAGTGACATCCCGGAAGTTGTCATAGCTGAAATCGAGCCAGTCCACCAGGAGACTCGCCTGCAGGCGCTGAATGCCCGGCAACGAAGTCTGTTTCCACTCGTACACCACGCCGCCACCGAGGGTAGTGCCGGAAAACGCACTCATTTCCTTGTCGCGCGCCAGGTGGGTCTGGGAGTTTTCGAAGGCGTAGAGGTCGCTGTAGAAATCCGCCTCGTCCTGGACGTAGTACCGGGCACGTCCCTCAAGCGTCCAGCGAGGATTCAGGGCGTGAACGTAAGCGAGCTCGAAGGTTTGGGCGTCAATGCCCCAGCTGTCACTGAAATAGCGGAACTCACCGCGAATCGATGCCCGGTATGGCAGGTAATACAGGGCGCGGGTGGCCACGGAGAAACTGGTGCGGGTTTCCGGGTATCGTTCGGGCTGGTATAGGAAGTCCGTCGGATCATTGGGGTCGATATAGCGATTCTGTCGGTACGGATTCTGTAGGAAGCCTTCATCGGTCACCACTTCCAGGTCCAGCCCCAGAAGACTGTTACGGGTGACTACCTGGCTAAGCCCCAGTTGATAGTTCTGGCGATCTGCCTCTTCATTGAAGGCATCATTGCCTGCCACGCCGACGTCATCCCAACCTCGAGCATAACCGAGGGTCACGGTCGACATGCCACCAAAGAATTCCTGGCTGGTAGAGAAATATACCGTGTTGGCCTCGTAGTCGTTCTCCGAGCTATTGGTGTAACCAAGGCTCAGGATCGCATCCTCATGTAGATAGTCCACCCCGAGAGTGTATTCAGTGCGCTCTTCGGTGTATTCACTGGCCGTGGCAAGGACATCCACCGAAGCCGCAGACACCATATCCACGTAATACTGGCCTGACACAGACACCTGTGGGCCTGCGCTCTTGCGCACCAGCACGGAAGGACCATCAATAACCATACCGCCGCCTTCATAACGGTGGTAAAGGATATCCACGTTATCCTGCGGCAGGGTGGCAGCCGTGACGAGTTGACCGAACAACAGCCAGCCCACCAGGCCCGTTACCAGGGCCGATAAAAACCCGGCGCGATCAGTTACAGCCACAACCACCTCCGGAGCCGCCTTCCGACCCCCGTGCGGATTCGCGAGCCTGGTAAACGTGGTGCATATAGGAGTCAGCCTTTCCATGCCGGCTCAGGCTCATCACCGGGTCTGCGAGCTTGTCGCGCTCATAGGGCTTCACCCAGGGCTTGATGTCGCTACACCCGGTAGCCCCCGCCGTCATGAGGATCACGATTGCCGATGCCATCACTGCTTTGAAAGGGTTCATACACTCACCTGCCTCAGGCTATTCCCGCACCAGTTGCCGGATCTGCGTTTCGTATTCGTCTTCATAGCCGGGCTGGTAGCCATGGTGGAGAAAACGGGCATTGCCATCGCGGTCAATCATGACCGTGGTCGGCATAGCCTGCACTTCATACTGTTCGCTGACATCGCTCTGCGGGTCATAAAGGATCGGATAGCTGACCGGCACCTTGTCCAGGAAGCGGTGCGCTTCGTCGCGGTTCTCGTCAACGTTGACCGCCAGGATGGTGAAACCGAGATCCTTATACTGAGCGTACAGGTCGTCCATCAACGGCATTTCCTGACGACAGGGCCCGCACCAGGACGCCCAGAAGTTGAGCATCACCACTTCGCCACGAAAATCCTGTAGCCGCAGGTTCTCGCCCTGACGGCTTTCAAGAGTGAAGTCCGGCGCCGGAATGTTCATTTCCTCGGCCTGAACGGATGAAACGCCTACCAGCGTGGCCAGGGTCAGGGCCAATCCCAAAAACCGTGTTGTCATCATTGACTCCTGTTATCAGAAAAAGACAGTGAGGCCACCGCTGACCTCGGTGTTCATGGACGTTTTTTCCTCACCCAGCACATCAATCCGGTAGAAGTGTTCACGAACCCCCAGATGGATCGATACGCTGTCGGTCAGCAATACCTGGTAACCAGCGCCCACGTTGACGGTAAAACGGGTGTCACCGGCAAAGTCCGTGGCACCGGCCCCGCCGATCAGGTAGAAGTTGGTATTGAAGGCGTAGTTCTCAGTCAGGAAGGCCTCACCGGGCAGCACATTCATGCCAATATTGATGTTGTAGTAGCGGTAGTCCCGGTCTTCGTCCGACAACACCTGAACGTCCCCGGCCAGCTTTTCGAAACTGGTTTCTCCGCCTTCCGCAAACCCCACATTGGCTTCAAAGAAGAAGGTTTCGCTGAGGTGGTAGGTCAGCTTGCCGCCCCACAGGAACGATGACTCAAAATCCTCGATATTGAGGATGCCGGCAAACGCACCGATCTCGAAATTCTCGGTGTCGATCAACGCCTCGTCGACCTTCTGGGGCCGCACATCCGGCTCAATCAGTGGCCGGTCGTCCTCCTGGGCGCTGACAGCCGTAGACACCAGCAGCAGGCCCGCAAACGGCAGGACGGTCAGAAGAATATGCTTAATCCGATTTTCCATTCTGTTGCTTCTTCGTTGGTTGCCCGATTGGTAAAAATCTTGTAGTCCTTGACCTCGGCACGGATAAAATAGTTGTCCGTGACGTAGGCGCGCACACCAAAGCCGGCGTGCCCGATACTGTTGTCCCGGTCGCCGGGGTCCGCCAGGGTGGCTTTGGGCTCGATGAAAATATGCCCCACACCCAGCGTGAAGAACGGTGAAATCCGCCAGTGCGGAAACGGCTGGTGCACGATGTTGGCGTTCACCATGCGAATCTCCGAAGCACTTCCCAACACCTGAGAGCCCCAGAGCTCTGCCGACAGATTACGGGTCATAAGATAGCCACCGTAAATGGCGGTCACCGCCGCACCCTCGAATTCGCCCATCATCAACCCAGCTTCCCAGCTGCGGCTGCTGAAGTCGTCAAAACGTGGATTGGTGAGTGAGACCTGTTCACCCTCGCCGTCCAGTGTCAGCTGCACATCGTCTATGTGCACCCAGCCTTCTCGCCCCTTTCGGTCGGTGACCTTCAGCCAGGAGGTCTTGCGCATGCGCAAGGTCAGCCACTCACCCTTTTCACTGGTATGGAACACCGGATAGCCCACGGCCGGCCCGGTGCGCCACTCCACAAACGGTTCCGCCACCTGAACCTGGGGCATGGGCTCGTCGGCACCGCCCCACAGCCAGTCGGCGGTAGCGGACAGGGGCGCGGTTAAAAACAGCAGTATCAGGGCCAGTCTCATGGTTAATCGTTCAGGTCCTATCAGTCCGCCGGAGCATCAAAGGGGTTGTTGTAGTACTGGCCACCAACATCCAGCCATTCGGCCAGGAGGCGCAGCTCGGCAGGGCTTAGAAAGTCTTCGTGACTCCCTCCAGCACGGAAACGGTTGAAGAAGTTACCGCTGGCCCTGGCTCCATTGACGGAAATGGTGGGAGGCACATTGACGTTCACCAGAATGGGGATGGGATTATCGTCATCGTCCAAAATCAACTCGCCATCTTCGTCCCGCAGGAATTCCCCGGACTCAACCTGCACATCAACGAGCTGATCACCAACCAACTCCTGCTCATTGTCGTTAAACAGCAACTCCCGGTAGGACTTGAAATGATCGGGCTCATCCGGGGAGGCGCCGTCACTCAGATCCAGTTGTGCAATCGGCAATTGTGTCGCATCGGCTGCATCAGTATCCGAGTGGCATCCGGTACAGGTGTAGTCCTCGACGTTGCCGTTGCCGTCATCAACGATTCTTTCAAGCCCCCACAGCGGATGGATATGCTGCTCGTAGTTAATGACGGTTCGACAGGCGCCACGCCAGTCATTAAAGCATTCGGGGGTAACCGGCGCGGGCGTTTCAAGGTCCGCATAACTCAGCGAGAAGGCTGTGCCCGGTGTGAGACTGGCATCACCGGGATCGGTCCATTGGTCGACATAGACAGCGTCTGGCCCGAGGCGACGGGTCTCGTTAATCCGGGCCCAGGTTTCCGCCATGGTTTCACCCATGTCTGCGAAGAGTGCGGGATCGGTATTCGGGAATTCAATGCCAGTGGTCGGCGCACCCGCGTACACCGGAGCCGGCCCTGCATCCGGGCGCCCATGGGGCACCGTACTTCCCGGATTATGGCAACCGTTGCACGCCAGGGTTTCTCCGGGCCTGACGTTCAACCAGTTCTGGTGGCGGGGTCCAATCCGTCGTCCTTCATCGTCCACCACGCTGATGGCAAATGCGACGTTGGCGGGCACGGCCACCCGTACCGAACCGTCCGGTTCAACCGGTACATAACCAAGAATTTCACGCATGGACTGGGCTTGGCTGCGACCGAACGCCGTGTTGTCGAAGTCCCTGACCTCTTCATCGGGAATCGAGACCGGCTTTTCGAGTCGGAGGAAGCGCCTGGGAAGGTTGTCCGGAGGAACGATTGCCGGATCGGCTGTCTGTCGAATGCCCGCCGGAGAAACATCAACACCATCAATGTCGTAGACACTCTGGATCTGCAGTATGCCAAGACCATCCTCTGCCAGAGTCGCCGCATCCCCAGTGAACTGCGACTCCGGAATGAAGGTCGGCAGCGATCGTTCCGTCATCAACACCGCCTCATCAAACTGCTGGCCTTCCTCAGGTGGCTGAATGGGTCGCTGGGTACCAGATGCCATATCCAGCAACCACAGCCCGTAAACCGGGGCGGCGGCCCGATAGGCACCTGAGGCAATCCGCTCTTGCGTGCAGTTGAGGATGTCGCCGTTGCCAATGGCAAGTCTCAGCCGGCATGGACTCCAGCTAACGAGGTAGCGACGGGTGCCATCCAAAAACGGCGAGACGGAGCTGTAGTTTCCGCGCAACGAGATCTCGTTGCCCAGGGACAATCCGCTGACCAGAGGCGTTTGCGCCGAGCCTGAATTGCCGTCAACGCGTATACCCGCCTCGACATAACTTCCGACATCAATCTCAACCGGAACCGCTCCGAAATTGTCGGTTTCGGTGGGCCGAAGCTGCGCCAGCAATTGCCCGGAATCCGTCGCTTGCGGGCGCAGATACTCAATGTTGACGTCATCGCTGACAGAGCCATGAGAGTGGCGGCCATAAAGATAACTGAGCCCGGTGCCGTCCGGGTTGACCTTGTAGAGGTTGAACCCGTTGCCCTGGGTCTGGCCGGCGTTGTCCCACCTGCTGAACACAATGGTGCCTTCATCCGTTACCAATGGGTCCAGATCGTGACTCTGGTTGAACGTGATCTGCTCGATGTTTTCCCCGTCGTCATCCATCACGTGCAGGACAAAAGCGGGAACCTCACGCTCTTCGTCAAGCGCGGGATATTGCGGTTTCCCTTCATCCAGAAGGATTGCGCGGGAAATCCTTTGCCGGGTGGAGGAAAAGACAATGCGGCCATCAGGCAGGTAGGCCGGTGCGATGTCCTGGCCCGCCTCAGCAGTGACTTCCGATTCGATAACACGCCGGAGAGTGCCGGAGGTTACGTCGTATTCCCAGATGTTCCAGGTTGGCTGTTCGTCTTCATCCACGTCCTCAATCTCCGGCGCCCTCATGGCAAAGAGCGCGCGAGTGCCATCGTAGGAGACGGTGAGATCCTTGACGTCATAGCCAAGCGACCCCGGGAAAGCGGATGAAGTGATATCCCGCGAGGGAGCGTCGGGAGACGCGCGATCCTTCAGGAACAGGCGAGCGCCGGGACGAAATTCTGCCGGCTCTGCAAGGTTGTCACCAAGGAGCGCGCCATTGTCCTCATCGAAAAGCAAGGGGCGTTTTACAAAGACAACGGGATTTTCAACAACCACAGGGTCACTGGACTGACTGTCGCCGCTCTGGAGACACCCTGCGGCCAGCGCGACAGGAAGAAGCGCGAATACACGGCCCAGGGCAGCGAAATAGCAACGTAACCCACTGACGCAAGAGAACATTTTATTTTCGTAATGTTTAGTCACCACCAACAAACCCTGTTTGGCCTGAAAATCCATTTACATACGCTAAGTCGAGACGGGGCCTGCGCTCCAAGCCTTTTACGTAACGCTATGTAATAACGTGGAGCAGCACTCAAAACCGCCGTTAATAGCTCGCCTAGACTTTGAACAATTGTAAAATGGTACTAATGTGCGAATGCTAACGAAATCGAGGGAATCGATCATGACAGTCTTATGTACGACCCGGCAACTTATAAAGAGGACATTTTATCTCACTGTCCTGCTGGCTTTGGTCGGTACGCACGCTACCATCGCAAGCGCTGGCCCGCGGGACCAGGCAAAACGCATCCATGAACGCATCGCCGGTGTTCCTCCCTCGCCGGAAGTGCTTGACCAAATGGCGGCAAATATAACCAACAATGGCGCGTCAGGCGCCGTTTCCGCCGCCTATACGGCCATGGAAGATCCAGCGTTTTACGATGTTACCCTCAAAAATTTCGTTGCACCATGGACAAATGAGGCGATGTCCCCGTTCGTGCCGTTGAATGATTACACGGCAACGGTCATCGGTATTGTGCGGGATAATCATGATTTTAGACGCGTCTTATATGACGACATACTTTACGTGGGTAATTCGAGTCTGAGCGGTATCTCGGCGTATTCAACATCGAATAACGACAACTATGAGGACCTTGAGCGCTCCGGATATTCCCTCAGTGACGACAACGTGCTGGAACAAACCACGCAGTCCAGCTTGAATTCCGAGCTGCCCACAGGCGCCACGGCCGGCGTGATCACTTCCCGGGCCGCCGCGAGGGCTTTCTTCAGCGCCGGCACCAACCGCGCTATGTTCCGCTTCACCCTGCTCAACCACATGTGCAATGACCTGGAGCAGGTCGCAGACGTATCCCTGCCACCGGACCGCATCCGACAGGATGTGTCGCGGAGCCCGGGTGGCGACAGCCGGGTATTCCTCAGCAACTGCGTTGGCTGCCACACCGGCATGGACCCTATGACCCAGGCCTTTGCCTACTACGACTACCAGTACAACGCGGACACCGACCCTGACGGCGAACTGGGCAGGCTGATCTACAACTCTGTCAGCGACGTGGACTCGGAGACGGGCACCCGTGTTGTTGCCAAGTACCACATCAATTCAACCACGTTTGAGCAGGGGTACGTGACGCCGGACGATGGCTGGGACAACTACTGGCGGTCCGGCACCAATCGGCGCCTGGGCTGGGATGGTTCCCTACCCGGCTCCGGCAATGGCGCCAAGAGCCTGGGGCGGGAGTTTGCCAATTCCGACGCCTTTGCCCAGTGCCAGGTGAAAAAAGTATTCCGCAATGTCTGCCTGCGAGAGCCTTCCAACGATAGCGATCGCTCAAAGATCAGCGAAATCGTTACGAGTTTCCGCAGCGGGTACGACCTCAAAACCGCCTTTGCGGAATCTGCCGCGTATTGCCGGGGAGAGTAGGACACTATGAAAACCATAATCAGACAAGGAACCCGAGCCCCAGCTGCGCTGTTCTCCGTTTTTGCCGCCCTGCTCTTTCTTGCGGGCTGTAACAGTGGCGAATCCACCGAAGCCCTTCCGAACACCGGCGGCGGCTCCAATACCGTTAGCTATAGTGGCCCGGCACCCGCCACGGACGATGTGCTGAATTTCAAGCGCAGCGTCTGGGATGAGCTCTCAGGCCAGAACAAGTGCGGCGCCTGCCACAACGCCGGCGGCCAGTCACCACAGTTTGTGCATGAAGGCGACATCAACATTGCCTACGCCCAGGCCAACACCATCGTTAACCTGTCAGACCCATCCCAGTCCGAGATGGTCACCAAGGTCGCGGGTGGCCACAACTGTTGGACTACGTCCGTTACCGCTTGTACCGACCTGCTGACGGTCTATATATCCAACTGGGCGGGTGGCTCTGAAGGATCGGTTAAAACGGTTGAACTTCGCGCTCCAAACATCCAGGACGTGAACAACACACTTACCTTTCCGTCGGACGCCGACGACTTTGCAAACACCATTTACCCAGTATTGACCCAATACTGCAGCGACTGCCACACCAGCAACGGCCAGACACCGTACATCGCGAGCTCCGACGTCGACATTGCGTACGATCAGTCCAAAAGCCGCATTGATCTGAACGATGGGAAAGACCCGGTCACCGATGAATGGATACTTACCGATGAAGCTTCTTCAAGACTCGTAGAGCGGCTGAGAGACGACCGCCATAACTGCTGGGATGCTGACTGCCTCGACTCTGCTACAGAGATGCTGGCCGCAATCCAGGCCTTCATTGATCGCCTTGGGGACCCGGAACCAATCCCCTCCAACCTGGTGACCAGCAAGGCACTGAACCTCGCCAACGACGGTCTGCTGGCCAATGCCGGCGGCCGCTACGAAGACAACGTCATCGCACTCTACGAATTCAAAGCAGGCGAAGGCCCAACGGCCTTTGATACCAGCGGTATTTCCCCACCTCTGGACCTGACGCTCAGCGGCAACGTTGGCTGGGTTGGCGGCTGGGGTATTGATATCGGCCCGGCCTTTGAAACTGAAGAAGGCGACATGATCCGCGCTGGCAAGGCTCAAGCTCCACCGCTGACAGCCGCAAACTGCACACCCTGCTGACCGCCGCTGGCGAATACGCCATCGAAGCGTGGGTTGTGCCCGGCAACATCACCCAGGAAGACTCCCGCATCGTGACCTACTCCGGCTCCTCGACAGCGCGGAACTTCACGTTGGGCCAGGACATGCAGAGCTACGAGTTCCTGCATCGGAGCACCACCACCGACCAGAACGATCCAATGCTGACCGAAGCCAATCCCATGCTGTTGCAGGCGACCCTGCAGCACGTGGTGGTGAACTTTACACCGGACGGTGGTCGCGAGATCTTTGTGAATGGCGAGCCCTCCGGTGATGTCGACCCGGATTCCGCCGGCCTGCTGACGGATTGGGACGATAGCTTCGCCCTGGTGCTAGGCAATGAGACGGATGGAGAATCTCCCTGGGAAGGCGCCATCAGGATGCTTGCCATCCACAACCGCGCCCTCACCGCAGAGCAGGTTGCCGCTAACTACGACGTGGGCGTTGGCCAGAAGTTTTTCCTGCTGTTCAGCGTCTCCCATCTGGTAGATATGCCGGAAAGTTTTATCGTCTTTGAGGTCAGCCAGTTCGACAACTACGGCTATCTGTTCTCGAACCCGTTCTTCATCAGTCTCGACGAGACCCAGTCGCCATCGGGCATACCCTTGAAGGGCATGAGAATTGGCATCAACGGCCGTGAAGTGGTGGTAGGCCAGTCGTTCGCCAACCTGGATCTCACACTGAATGCCAGTGATTACGTAGCAGGTTCCGGCCAGCCACTGTCGAGACTGGGCACCGTTCTCGCGCTGGAGGAAGGCCCGGAAAACGATCAGTTCTTCCTGACCTTTGAAGAAATCGGAGTTTACGGAGACCCGAGGGAGGATGGCCCTATTCCAACACTGCCACCGGCAACAGGTAGCACGGAATTTTCTATCATCGGACTAAAAACCTTCGACGAGATCAATGCCTCGATGTCGAAGGTAACAAGTATTCCAGTGACTGAGCCCGGCGTGGTGAGCACCTTTACCAAGGTCAAACAGCAGTTGCCCACGGTTGAAAATATCCAGGGGTTCTTGTCCTCCCAGCAGATGGCAGTCACCCAGATGGCCATCCAATATTGTGACGTTCTGGTCTCCGATCAGGATCGTCGTAGTGCCTTCTTCCCTGGGTTCGACTTTTTCGAAAACGCCTCCACTGCGTTCGATGCCGCGGGTCAGGCACAGGTGACCGGCCCGCTCCTCTCCCGATTTGTCGGTGAGGACCTCGATACCCAGCCGAGCAATGTCGCTATCGAAGACGAACTGGGTACTCTGATGACAAAGCTGTCCAGCTGCTCGGGCGACTGCGAGGAAGGACGAACCGAAACCATTGTGAAAGCAAGCTGTGCGGCTGTTCTCGGCAGCGCCGTGACACTGATTCAGTAGAGGACGTTGACCATGCTTATCAAAAACCAGCGGAAAAGTGCTCTGTCGCTTGAAGAGCCCCTGCTTCACCCAGACCACGCCAGGCCGAAAACCCGGCGGGAGTTTATTGCCCAAGGTTTTATGGCCGGGGCTGCCACCCTATCTGGAGCGTCACTGTTTAACCTGCTTACTCCCCAGGCGGCCTACGCACTGTCAGAAGAGCTGGAAAACCGGAAACCGGAATGCGGTATCAGAACGGTCGGTGGCGGCAAGGTGCCTTTCATCTGTTTTGACCTGGCAGGTGGAGCCAACATCGCCGGATCGAATGTACTGATGGGCAAGCAGGGCGGGCAACTCGATTTTCTTAGTACTGCCGGTTACAACAAGCTGGGCTTGCCCGGTGATATGCTTCCCAATCAGCCCCAGTTCGTCAATCAGGAATTCGGCCTGGCCTTTCACTCAGACAGCGGCTTTCTGCGCGGAATGCAGGACAGCACTTCGATCGGCGCCCGAGCGCTTATCAATGGCGCTATTATTGCTGCACGCTCTGAGAACGATACCGGGAACAATCCGCACAACCCAATGTACGGCATTCTGAAAGCGGGTGCTGACGGTGAGCTGCTGTCCCTGGTGGGCTCACAGAGTTCCGAAAGTGGCGGCAACTCGATGGCACCGATGAACCTTATTAACCCGAAAGCACGTCCCACCAAAGTTGATCGCCCATCCGATGCGACAGGCCTTGTGGACGTTGGCGATCTCACGTCGATCCTCAGCCAGTCAGATGCCGTTTCAGTGCTTGAGTCCATCCGCAACATTAGTCTGGACAAACTCAACCTGAACGCTGTAAACACGGGGCTGGCTAATGATGCAGCGGTCAAAAGCCAAGTGGATTGCGGGTATATCAAGAGCGCACACTTAATCGAGGAGTACGGCAATCCTGCAGCAGTCGACCCGTCCCTGGACACAAAAATCGTCGGAGATAGCGGCATCTTTAGTACCGCGGAATTTTTCGCCAATGATCGCCTGGGTCGCGAGTTTCGGAAGACAGCCTCTGTTATGAAACTGGTTCAGAATCAGTACGCCGGAGCGGGTACTATCACGCTGGGGGGCTACGACTACCACACGGGCGAACGTGCGACCGGCGAGGCCAGAGATTATCTTGCTGGCCGCTGTATGGGCGCCTGCCTTGAGTATGCGCACCGTACCGAGACTCCGCTCATGCTCTACGTCTTCAGCGATGGTTCCGTATCAAGTAACGGACGCATAGATGATAGCCAAGGTGGCCGAGGCAAAGGCGAGTGGACAGGTGACAACCAACAAACCGCTGCCTCTTTTTACCTAGTTTACAATCCGACTGGTAGACCAGTTGCCCGCAATCAGCAGATAGGTTTTATGCGGTCAGATGGATCAGTTGAAACGTCCTCAAGCCCCGCTGCCAATAACGTCAACCAGCTAGTTCAGACAATCGTATTGAACTACATGGCACTGAACGGCCAAGAAGGAGAGTTTGAAAATGTCATGGCTGGTCATGGTCTTGGTAACCCTGCCAGTCGCAACAGGCTGGTCGGAATTGAGCCGATCAGTTGACAACAGACACGACATACTCTTAGTGTCATGAGCCAGATTCAGGCGCCATCAGCCCGTCCGAATAATGCACCTGACGCCGCTCATCAATGATGATGGCGTCAATGCCCTCCAATTCATTTATCATCTCCAGGCCCTTGGCCGCCCCAAGCACGAAGACCGCCGTGGACAGTCCGTCGGTTGTGATGCTGTCGTCACCGAGGATGGTCACGCTCTGAACGCCTTTGGCCGGTTTGCCGGTCGCTGGCGACAGGATGTGATGGACACGCTCGTGGTTAGCGTCAAAAAAGAAGCGTTCGTAATCGCCTGACGTCGACACAGCCACGTTGGTCAGTGGCAAAACCATGGCGTTGCGTGATTCAGATCGGGGATCCCGGATACCGACTATCCAGGGCTTGCCGCGCTTGTCACCCAGCAGCCTCAGGTCACCGCCGGCGCTCAGTCGTGCCTGGCGAATGCCGAAGGACTTAAGGATGTCGATACCGCGATCAACCGCATACCCCTTGGCAATGCCCCCCAGATCCAGCCTGATGCCTTCATCGAGGAACCGGACGGTGTTGGCGCTGGGGTCCAGCACCACGGACTTGTAATCCACCTTTGCCAATCCCTCCGCCAGTTCTTCATCGGAGGGCTGTTGTCTGGCGCGAAAATCGTACAGGTAGCCGATCGACCCGAAACTGATGTCGAAGGCGCCGTTACTTAATTCTGAAATACGCTTTGCCTGCTGGAGCACCGTAAAAAGACTGTCGCTCACTTCCACCGGACCGTCAGCCGCCTCGCGATTAACCCGGGACAGTTCGGAATCTTCCCGGTAACGGCTCATCTGATGGTCGATACGATCAAACAAAGCCAACACCGCATCTCCTGCCTCGCTGGCCACGGCCGGATCCTCGGACCAGAACTCCATCTCGATGGCGGTGGTCATTGCCGTGCCGCTCACACGCACCCATTCGGCCCGGGCTGGCATGGCCACGGTCACCAGCGTAGCCAAACCCCACGCCAGCATCCGTTCAACCACCCGCATACTCAACCGTCCGTTGCTCACTGCCCGCCCTCGTTTTGATATCCATGTTTTGATCGTTGTCTTTGAAGTCTCTGAAGAATATGACGACTCATCCCCTCTACGCCCCCCTCATCCCCCCGGCTACGCCAACAAAAAGTGCGTCAGGAGGATGAACGGCCGGGACCATCGTCGCACTATGCATGAAAGCTATTCCAGCGGATGCTTTCCGCTCTCACAATAACAATCTTTCACCGCCAGGGTGTTAAGCGAGGCAAGATGATGAAGAACCCGGACTGGTGGCGTGGCGCCGTCATTTATCAAGTTTATCCACGCAGCTTCTACGATTCCAATGGCGATGGCATTGGTGACCTGCCTGGGGTAACCGCGAAACTCGATTACATCGCCAGCCTGAACGTGGATGCCATCTGGCTGTCGCCCTTCTTTACCTCGCCGATGAAGGATTTTGGCTACGACGTGTCTGACTATCGCGGCGTGGACCCGATATTCGGCACCATCGAGGATTTCGACGAACTCATAGCCGAGGCCCACAAACGCGACCTGAAGATCATGATCGACCAGGTGTTGAGCCATTCTTCCGATCAGCATCGCTGGTTTGCTGAAAGCCGCGCCAGCCGTGACAACCCAAAAGCCGACTGGTACGTGTGGGCAGACCCGCAAGCCGACGGCACACCACCCAACAACTGGCTGTCTGTTTTTGGCGGCTCCGCCTGGGCCTGGGACAGCCGCCGCAAGCAATACTACCTGCACAACTTCCTGACCAGCCAACCGGACCTGAATTTCCACTGTCCGGACGTGGTTGAACAGGTTTTGTCAGATGTAAAGTTCTGGCTGGACCGGGGCGTTGACGGCTTCCGCCTGGACGCCATCAACTTCTGCTTCCACGATCCGGAACTGCGAGACAACCCGCCCAGCAACGCCGTTGCCGAAGGCTCCATCGGTGTGCGCAAGGAAAACCCTTACGCTTACCAGTTCCACAAATACGACAAGACCCGCCCGGAAAATCTGGCCTTCCTGCAGCGCCTGCGTGCCCTGCTTGATCAGTACCCCGGCACGACTACCGTTGGGGAAATCGGCGACGACAACTCCCTGCAAACCATGGCGGAATACACCAGTGGCGGCGACAAGCTGCACATGGCCTATTCCTTTGACCTGCTGACGGAACAGCATGGGGCCGACTTCTTCCACAAAACCGTCGACTCCATCGAGAAAAAACTGACCGACGGCTGGCCCTGCTGGGCCATCGGCAACCACGATGTTTCACGGGTTGCCACCCGTTGGCAGGCGCGCTCGCCCCAGCAGTTGAAAACCTATATGGCGATGCTGCTCACCCTTCGCGGTAGCGTGTGCATCTACCAGGGCGAGGAACTCGGCCTGACCGAGGCGGAGCTGGAGTACAAGGACCTGGTGGACCCCTACGGCATCAACTTCTGGCCCGAATACAAGGGCCGGGACGGTTGCCGCACCCCAATGGTATGGCACAACAAAGAGGACAACGGCGGCTTCTCCGATGCACGTCCGTGGCTGCCGGTTTATGATGAACACTACAACGCAGCGGTCGCCGTGCAGCACGGTCAGGACAATTCGATCCTGCAGGCATATCGAACATTCCTGGGCTGGCGTGCTCAGCAACCGGTGCTGCTCAAGGGCGACATCGACTTTCTGGATAGCCCGGAAAACACTCTGGTTTACACCCGGACTTATGAAGGCACCACCCTTCTGGTGGCCCTGAACCTGACAGATAACCCGGTTTGGATCGCAGCCCCGGCTGCGGGCCAGTCAGTCAGCGGTACGCCTGATTTCGTCGGCGGTTCCTGGAATGACCGGGAGCTGGAACTGCAGCCCTGGGGTGTGGAGATTGCAACACTCTGAATTCGCTTTCACTGAACAAACAAGAAGACATACGTTATGGCCAGCGTCACATTAAGAAACATCTGCAAGAGTTATGACGAAACCCAGGTCACCCGCAATGTGAACCTGGATATCGACGACGGTGAATTCGTGGTGTTTGTCGGTCCCTCCGGGTGCGGCAAATCCACCCTGCTGAGAATGATCGCCGGGCTGGAGGACATCACCTCCGGCGACCTGTATATCGGTAACGATAAGGTCAACAACCTGCCCCCCAAGGAACGGGAAGTGGGTATGGTGTTCCAGTCCTATGCGCTATACCCCCACATGAATGTGGCGGAGAACATGGCATTCGGGCTCAAACTCGCCAAGACTGACAAGGCCGAGATTGACCGGCGCGTTAACGACGCCGCCAAACTGCTGCAACTGAACAACCTGCTGGAACGCAAACCCAAGGATCTGTCCGGTGGTCAGCGCCAGCGGGTTGCGATTGGCCGCACTATCGTTCGGGAACCCACAGTATTCCTGTTCGACGAGCCCCTATCCAACCTCGACGCTTCCCTGCGAGTGCAGATGCGCATCGAGATCTCCCGGCTGCACAAGCGCCTGGACGCGACCATGGTTTACGTCACCCACGACCAGGTGGAAGCCATGACCATGGCGGACAAGATCGTCGCCCTGGACAACGGTGCCATCGCCCAGGTCGGCAAGCCCATGGAACTCTACCACTACCCCGCAACAAGGTTCGTGGCAGGCTTTATCGGTTCCCCGAAGATGAACTTCATCGACTGCACCGTGGAGACTGCCAGCAGTCAGTTCGTGACCGTTACCATGCCCGGCAAACACTCTCTCGAACTGCCCATCAACGGCCATGAGCTGGCCGCTGGTGAATCCGTTACCGTAGGTATTCGCCCGGAGCACCTGAGCAACGACGACGAAGCGGATATGTACCTGGACGGCGAAGTGACCGTGGTGGAGCGGCTGGGCTACCAGACTCTGGTGCATATGGACGTGAACGGCGTGGATGGCGTCATCACCATGCGCACTGACGGCAGCGACCCGGTCCAGGAAGGCTCGAAAGTCACCCTGGGTATCAAGGCCATCAAGTGCCATCTGTTCCGAGAAGACGGCAACGCCTGCCCCCGGCTTTACCGGGAACCCTGCATTGATTTCTGACCTGCATTGAAACCTTTCCAGGGGCCGGTTCCGTCACGTACCGGCCCCTTTTTTTGTCCTTCCAGTCTAGCCTGGCCTGGCCGCTAAACAGGCTGGCAGGTTCTCCCGAAACACGCTGTGAATACACCTCCCCAATTATCGGCTATCCCCAAGGCAGCTGAACAGT
>NZ_ABCP01000013.1 GCF_000170835.1 Marinobacter algicola DG893 | reverse complement strand
TCGGTTCTGGATCCGCCCGAGGCCGCCTGATGGTTCCCATTAAACCACTCTGGAATTCAGTTGTTACCCGGTTTTCCAGTAGTGGATATGTGTACAGGGTTTGATGCAGGCGCGAGCTGCAGCGCTACCAGAAGCAGCCGGTAAAGCTGGCCAGGCAGAAGATCGCCGAGGTGCCGACATTGCAGCCGGGGACAGGGTCCCGGCGATAGAACGCCAGCAGCACGAGGCAAAGGACACCACTACCTCCGCCCCAGTCGATCGTGCTGACAGCCTGGAAAGACAGGCCGTATCCGGGAGGGCTCTGCTCCCAAAGCCAAGGATGACCTGGCAGGTCCCCAATCTGTCGCGTCAGGTAGAGCCCTCCTCGGATGCGGAATCAAGCGACTCAGTGCAGGGGATTGCCTCACTCACAAGGCTGCACAGTGCCCGAGGCAATGCCGGCCAGCGACCGGCCCGCATCAAGCAACGATGGTTGCGAACTTGTAGGCGACTCCGGGCCCGCCTTAAAGCCCGGCAATCAACGACGAGGAAAACCAATGGTACGCACGAGAGCTCGAATTCTCGTTCTGTCATCTGCGGTAGTCGCGTTGTGCTCGCTGGCGTCAATGCCAGTCGCTGCAGAGGCGGTTGAAGAACATGCCTTGCAGCTTGATCCGATGGAGCAATCCATTGGTGTGGTCACGGTTTGCGACCTGGGTGAAGTAACCGCCGCCATGGTCGCGCCGGGCCGATTGCCAGAGTCACCCGGCGGGGTGATCGCGAAGGCAACCGTTTCGACTGCTGTCACTGGCCATGAAAAAGAAGTGCTGCCCGGGGGTGTAGCTGGCTTGTCCGGCATCGGTATACGCGGTCCTACGACCAGTTAAGCGAATTGCTCTGACGAGCACGAAGCCGGAAAGGGCTTGCAAGTCAGGCCCTTTCTTCGGATTCGAAACACACCAACTTGGGATGCAGTCGAATGACCCTGGAAGAACTGCTGAGAAAGAAGAAGAAGGGCATCAGCCCGGTAAGCAAAAAGGAAGTTGAGATTCCCCTCACCTTCGTTGTCGACATCGGCCAGGAACGGGAGGACGGCGTCCATTTCATCATTCACCCAGCGCACGAGAACGGTGAAACCCTCGATTTTGTTGTGAAGGGAAATGAACTCACCCCGCTCTGATTCGCTTGGCGAGTGGAACGCCTATGTGGCTGCCGGCGCCGATCGGGAAGAGAGAAAGGCCAGGCTGGCGGAATGCCCGGACAAGTTGAAAGAAAACGTGACATGTCACGTTAAGACAGTTTTCGAATTACGCAGACGGAGCAAGCAATGCCAGAGCCAGAGAAACTCGAAATCCTCCTCCCGTGGCCCTTACCGGCGCTGAACCCGAATTCTCGGGGGCACTGGTCAAAGAAAGCCAGGGCCGCGGATATGTACCGCTACACCTGCAAGCTTGCGTCAATCGAGGCTATCCAGAAGAGCGGGCATGACACCGGCGCCCTGCAGGACTTGGTTAAGGCTGGCGGAGACATTCACGTGTTCCTGGATTTCTACCCGCCCAATCGTCGGGCGCGGGATGACGACAACATCATAGCGGCCTTCAAGTCTGGTCGGGACGGGCTGGCGGATGCGCTGAACATCGATGACCGGCACTTCCGGACGCACCCGTTCCTGCATCGTGACGAAGTTGTGCACATGGGTCAGGTTCGGGTGGTTGTTACCAGCAAAGCGCCGGATATCGGAAGCGCTTCCTAATTTTTCGGATGCCGTAAGCGAAAGGGATCCAAGAAAACTCCAATTTTTGACATGAGCGAGTGTTGGATAAGGGAAGGGAAGCAAAAAACCAGAAAAAGAAAACCCGGCTCAAGCGGTGCTGGAACACCTCGCCGGGTAATCAGTAGAGGAAATGATTATGACTGATCTGATATTAAGCAGCAACACCGCCCCGGTGACCATGAGCAGTCGGGAAATAGCGGAGCTCACTGGTAGTCGGCACGACAATGTAAAGCGCTCCGCCGAACGATTGGCCGCTGATCATATTTTAACCTCTCCATTGGAGGGGTTAGATTTTGAGCACCGCGGCAACGCCTACCAGGAGTATCGATTCAACAAGAGGGATTCCCTCGTTCTGGTTGCTCGACTGTCTCCTGAGTTCACCGCGGCTGTAGTCGATCGCTGGCAGGAACTGGAGGCAGGCAGCAACCGAATCCCGCAGACCCTTTCCGAGTCACTCCGGCTCGCCGCCGAGATGGCCGAGAAGAACGAGCAGCTAGCCCTGGCCAATCAGCAGCAGGCTGCCCAGATCGAAAGCTTGGAGAACCTATTCGTTGATGGCATGACCCCAACCGAGTTCGCCAAGCGGTTGAACGGTGTGAACTGCCAGAAGGTATGCCAGGCGTTATCCCAGCGGGGCTGGCTTTACCAGGACTTCACCGGAGGCTGGCGGGTCGCGTCCTACGCCCGGGACCGGTTCCTCACTGAACGCCAGAGCAATGTCCCCCGCAGCAGCGGCCAGGTCATGGTCCGGTGTACTCCCGTTCTGCTCCGAAAGGGAGCAATCCACATGCACAAGCTTTACCTCGAAAGGCAGTTACCGATGAAGAGCAGCTGGGATGGCCAGTTCACTCACGATAAATCATGGCAGGGGGCCGCTTAAGCCATGGGATCGATAGAGCTATTCGACAGGCCTATTGCCTTCCAGCGCGCATTCGTAGAGCTGGGGGTGGGCATAACAGGTGCCCTGATGCTTTCCCAGTGTGTTTACTGGCATGGCCGCACCTCGGATAAGGAAGGCTGGTTCTACAAGAGCCAGGCCGATTGGGAGGTTGAAACGGGCATGACTCGCAGGGAGCAAGAGACAGCCCGGAAACGGCTGGAAACCGCCAGCTTCCTGGAAGAGGAGCGTAAAGGTGTACCCGCCCGGCTTTTCTTCCGAGTGAACGTAGAAGCGCTGGAAGCCGCACTATCAAAGCTTTCTTCCAGAATGGCGGATTCCGCCAATCAAGAATGTACGAAACGTGCAACCAGTATGGCGGAAAGCGCCAATCAAGAATGTACGAACCCGACAGACTGTGATGGCGGAAAGAGCCAATCTATTACAGAGATTACTTCAGAGACTACCTCAGAGACTACGGCAGAAAAGATGTCCGGACCTGACCGGCCGGACGCAACCAGCCCCCCGTCCAAAGAAACAACTCCCGGATCCGGTGACAAACCCCCCAGGCCAGGAGCGGCCATCGAGAATGGACGATTCTGGGGAACGCAGGAGGATCTAGACCTTGCGGTCTGGATGTACGACACGCTGGCGGACCAGCTGGGGGAGGATCGCCCCAAGGCACCGAACTACTCACGGTGGGCAAACACGATCCGTCTGATGCGCGAACAGGACAAGCGTGAGCTCAGGCACATCAGGGCCCTGTACGCATGGTGCCGGGATCACAGTTTCTGGACTACGGTTGTCCAGTGCCCTGACAAACTCCGCGACAAGTGGTCCCAGCTGGCGATGCAGCGCAAGACTGAGCGCCGGAAGCCGGCAGCAGAATCCCGTGACGATCGGAACGCAGAGCTTCAGAGGATTCACCAGCAACGCACCGCAGGCCAATCAGGAGTTACCTATGAACACCAATGACATGGAAGAATTCGACCGGCTTTGGGCTGAGGCGCATGAGGTTTACGGCAGAAAACCGGAGCCCCGCGTGGTTTACATGGTTTTCCAAGCGCTCATCGCTTTCCCCATTGAAGATATCGAGAAGGCACTTTGCCGTCACCTCACAAACCCCGATACCGGACAATACCCGCCGAAGCCAGCAGACATCGTCCGTCTGATCCAGGGCAGCAGCCAAACTACCAGTGGCGAGGCATGGGCAAAGGTTGATCGCGCCATCCGCTGTGTGGGGAACTACCGCACCGTCGTCTTCGATGATCCCAAGATTCACGCCGCGATTGACCGCCTGGGTGGCTGGCAGAAGATCTCCCTGACTGAAGAGAAGGAATACCCATTTCTCCGGAACAACTTTTTGAAGCTTTACCAGGGCTTCACGGTCCAGCCTCCAGAGACCTTCCCACGGAAGCTGATTGGCACCTGTGAGCATGAGAACAGCCAGCACGATTCGTTCATGCGGGGCAGGTCAAAGAATGAGCCGGTGATGATTGGCGATCCTGAGCGGGCCCGTCTTGTTTACCAGGGCGGCGGTGAGCAGGGTGTTGCAAAGATCCGCCAGCAAGGCACCCAGGAGTATCTGGAATCTGCCATCGACAATCAGGTTAAACGTCTTGGGGGTGTTGCGTGAGCGGAAACCGTCTTTCGAAAACTCGGGCCCGCCAGGCCGCCAAGGAGTATATGAGTGGCGCAAGTCTCCGTGCCGAATCTGAAGAGCTCTCCGACAAACGACTGGCTGGCAAGTTTGCCTGTGGTGTCGCCACCATCAAGCGAGTTCGTGAGCACCTTCCGGTGGCCGTGCTCGATGAGGATGACCAGGAACTGATCCGCCAGTGTGTGGCCGAGCGATCGCGCATCGACAGCCAGCTCCCGAATCTGAGCAAGGTCTATCTGCGCCGTCACTACGATATAAGCGTTGAGGCCCTGGATCTCGAACTGGAGTTGGCGGGCTGGGAGGATCCCAGGCACAAGCGGAAGAATCAGGGAGCTGCTGCGTGAAGAGGCGTTCTGGCCCATCGCTCCGCCAGCAGCTCCGGCCCCTGGCAAAGTGCCCCGGATGCCACGGCCAGGGTGTAACGAGCGGCCTGTTCCACGAAATGCCCTGCCCTGACTGCAACGCTGGCGGAGTGGTGGACAAGGAGACCGGTGCCGCGCTGGCGGTGGATGACCTGGTGTTGCAGTTGAGGCTATGGCTGGCCAAGGCAATGCAGGATAACCGCCAGCTCAAGCGTCAGCTGGCGGACATGAAGGGAGATAGTAACGGTCGTGGCTATGGAGAAGGGCGAGGCCATGGCCCCATGGGTATGAAGTATCACGGGGACTGACTATGAACTTGGAAGAAGCACTTGAGGTGATCTCGGGAAACGGTAGCAAACTCCTAATCCCTGTAAAAATGGGGTTCTTTATCATGATTCGCCCTGTCGAACCCGGATCGTTCACAAAACCATCTGTGCCTTCAGAGCTGCGCGAAGGCAATGACTGGCTCCCAAGCTGTGACTTTGAGTGCCGTCTAGTTGAGGTGACCTCTGAAGGTTGGCGGCCACTTGAAAAGCTACAGGGGAAATGGGTTCAGTGGGGCGTTGAGCCCAACGACATTAACCGCGACACGTTCATGGTGGTGTAGGAATGCTGCAGAAGACCACACCAATACACTCGAAGAAGATCCGGGACGCGGCTCGCGGGCAACCGTGCACCCTGCAGATCGTTGGCGTCTGCAGCGGGGACTGGTCAACCACTGTTCTGGCTCACCTGCCTGATGAAAGCCACGGGATCGCCCGAAAGAGTGACGATCTGTCGGCCTGCTTTGCCTGCGATGCGTGTCACAGCGTCATCGACGGCCGGGCCAAGTGGCCGGCCATGGAGCGGGAGCACAAAGAGTGGTATTTCCGGAGGGCCCAGATACGCACCTGGCGGGCTCTTTTCGAGAAGAATATCTTCAGCATCAAGGGGGCTGCGTGAGCGACATCAAGGCCGCCGTGGCCTACCTACAGGAATACATGAACACCTACAGCCAGCAACACAGTTACGAGGCCTACCGGGCCGAAACGCTAATTGATGACGTCCTTTATGGGCTCGGAGTGGCGCTCGACAAAAAGTACAAGTACGCACAGGGCTACGACGAATTCAAGAAGGTGTTACGCGCACACCTGGAGGCCGAGTGAACTGGTTCGACATTCCCGGCCTCGTCTTCCTGCTGACGCTCGCTTTCACTTTGCAGCCGCGCAGGCGCTGGAGCCATTACTGTTTCGCGCTCTGCGTTTCGACCATTGCCGGCGTGATTGCGACCGGGCTGACTTTGATTGTTTGGGGGATCACTCGATGAAGCTTATTGGAATCACGGGAAAGGCCAGGAGTGGCAAGGACACGGCAGCCAGAGTGTTGATCGAACAGCGAGGGCTCATCAAGTATAGCTTTGCCGACCCCATGAAAGAGGGTGTCAAGGTTATGCTTGGGCTGACAGATGAGCATGTGAACGGTGACCTGAAAGAGCAGGTTGTCCCAGAGCTCGGCGTCAGTCCACGGCGAATCCTGCAAACCCTGGGTACCGAATGGGGGCGAGATATTATCCGCTCCGACCTATGGGTGGTTCTGGCTCAGCAGAAATGGGAGGCGATCAAGGCGGCGACAGACGGAACATTTCACGGAGGAATGATTGTCCCTGACGTGCGATTTGAGGATGAGGCGGCATTCATTCGGGATAACGGCGGCCTGCTTATCCACATCGAACGAAAAGGCGCTCAGGAGATCGAGGGGCACGTTTCAGAGGCTGGTGTCGAATGGAAGCGTGGCGACACCAGGATATGCAACAACGGCAGCCTGAGTGATCTGAGGCGCTTCGTGCTTTGGGCAACAAAGTAAGAGATTGGATAGAGGATGGGTTCAATGGCAGAGCAAAACAGAAAAACGCCAAATCAGCGCCGCGCCAGGGAAGCAGCCGAAAGAGAAGTTGACCGCTTCATTGCCTACCTGCAGGGACTGGACACGATAGACCAGATCGCGCACCAGGGCCGGAGCATCATGGGTATGTGGGCTGACTTCGAGGGAAGACCGCCGTCCGGATCCGGGTTCAGCGGTTTCTGCATGCTGGCGGACAAACTGGAGAAGATCCGATTCCGTCACGTCCCTGAGGAATTCGCCCGGGCCTATGACCGGTTAAGTCGTATGGCCAGAATATCCCAGAAGCAGGTAGAGGCGCTTTGTGTTGATCGATTCTATAGAGGCCGGACCAAGGTGGCCATTGACCCATTCACCGAACAGCGACTTGAGATCCGCTGGAATGACGCTGCTTGCGGCCAGCTCCTTGGGTGCACCGCGAAGGTTTTCCAGCGGCGAGTGACAAAGGGCTATTCACAGCTGCAATTGATGATGGGTTACCGGGAAAAGGAAGCTGCCTAACACTAGATGTTGACATCAGGGGTCCAGCAGATACACTATTTGCTAACTGGTCAAAATGACCTCGAAAGAAACCGCCCTCCTCCCAGAGCTGGCGGTTTTTTTATTGCCTGTCCATAAACCGCCTGATACGCCCGCCTCCGAGCGGGCTTTTTTATGCCTATGAATCGCCAACTGCTCAGAACACAGCTGGAACGCCATGAAGGGCTCCGCCTCAAGCCGTACCTCGACACCGTTGGAAAGCTTACGGTCGGTTATGGACGCAACCTGGAAGACGTAGGAATCAGTCGTGACGAAGCCGATTTCATGCTGGATAACGATATCGACCAGGTAGAGCGCCAGCTCAACACCGTGGACGAGTATCAGGGTCTCGATCCGATCCGTCAGGCGGTGCTGGCCAACATGGCGTTCAATCTCGGCTTCAGGGGCCTGATGGGCTTCAAGAACATGTGGGCAGCCATCGCCAATCAGGATTGGCAGTCAGCGGCACGGGAGATGCTTTCCTCGAAGTGGGCCAAGCAGGTTGGAGATCGGGCCGTTGAGCTTGCCTTCATTATGCGCACCGGGAGTGCGCAGGATGGATGAAGTGTCCGACCGTCGCGGATGGCACATAAACAAGGGCGTCGATCTGATCCACATCGTCACTACCGGCGTCTTGCTGATTGGCGGGCTCTGGTTCCTGGCGGAGCAGAACACTCGCATCAGCAACCTTGAGTTGAGCTATCGCCACATGCAGCAGCTGAACATGGCCGAGCAGGACCGAACAGAGAAGAAGTTCGACGACCTCAAGACCGATCTCCGGCTCATCAATAGCAAGCTGGACCGGCTCATCGAGAGTGAATCCAGTGGCCGATGAACACCCTGACCCAGGCCGGTGGTGGAAGCACCGCCGGCGCGGCTACTACTCGGGTATGTGCTGGGCCCTGGTTCAGACGGTTCTCTGGATCGCCCTCGAGTACCACCGGCCCGGGATAATACAGGCCATGGGTGTGGTTATCGGCTGGTCCTATGGCATAAGCGCAACCCTCATCATCAGTTACTTCGGCAACAACATCGCCGAGGCCTGGGCGGGCAAGGTGAAGCAATGATTCCATTCGGGCCGAAAGTAAAGCTGGCCGTTGTTGCTGTGGCCATCCTGGCTATCGGCTATTCCGGCTGGATGGCGAGAGGCTGGTTTGAGGACAGCAAGGACCTGGCGGCCATGGAGGCTCAGAAGGCACTGGCCGACGAGATCCGCTCTGACATGGGTCAAGTCGCGCGTACCGTCGAGGACCAGCTGAAAGGGCTGAAGGCCAATGAACGCATCATCGACAGGGGCATCATTCGTGAGATTCAAAAGCCTGTATTCCGCAACGTGTGTATTCCTCCTGGCGGTGATGCTTTCGGGCTGCTTCGTTCAATCGCCAATGGTGAAGCCCCCGGAAAGCCTGATGACGAAGGTTCCCAAAACACTACCCCCGCTGACTGACGGCACTGGCCAGGACGTTGTACTGACTATGAGCGAATGGGGTAACCAGTACCACGAGTGCCGGATCCGCCAGCATGGCTTAGTGGACGCAATCCTTGAGGCATACGAGTGAACGATCACCAGGTTACTGAGCTCATCGAGGCTATCCGCCAGCAGACAGATGCCATCAATCGACTGGCCAGCAGCAACGCAGCGCTGGTTCAGGCAATGGCAGAGGCCGAAGGGTTGGATGAGGAAGACCAGGCGCCTGATACCTATCTCGATGGCGCTCCATGCCGCTGAGGACGGCCAAGCCCTGCAGGTCAAAGCTATGCCACCAGACCACAAGGGAGAAGCACGGCTATTGCGAGGAGCACGCTGACCAGGCCAAGAGCTGGACGCGAGGCCGGGCAGGCAGGGGCAGAGGTGGCCGGCCATGGCGCCGGCTGCGGGAACAGGTGATGCAACGTGATCGCTACCTGTGCCAGCCATGCAAGCGAGCGCGATTGGTGACGCCGGCGACTGAGGTCGACCACGTTATCCCTGAGGCTGAGGGCGGCCCCACGGTCGCCAGCAACCTTGAGTCCACCTGCCACCCCTGCCACCAGGTCAAGACCCAGCGGGAGGCTCTGAGGGCCCGCGAGCGGGACGCCGGAGGCCCCGGGGGTGGGTAAATTTCTGCCACCCTGCCCAGCGGACACCGCGCCCTCAGTCACTTTTTTTTGCGTGAGAAATAACGAACTTTTTCCAGAGAGGCCCGATGACCAACGCAGCACCGGTTCGAGCCTCCGGCGGAGGACGTAAGCAGAAGACTCAGAGTCAGCACAAAAGCTCGCTGACTCGCATCGCGCCACCCGATGAACTGATCGACGACATGGCCGTCCGGATCTGGAAGACGCAATCCAAGATCCTGATTCAGCGCGGGACCTTCGAGCTCGAAGATGCACCCCTACTGGTGGCTTACTGCAACTCATTCGCCTACATGCTCCAAGCCGAGCAGGAGATCGCGGAACAGGGTCTGGTGGTGCCGACCTCTGACGGCAGTATCAAGAAGTCACCATTCGTGGGAGTGCGTAACGACTGTATAGCCCAGCTGACCCGCACCGGCTCGCTGCTGGGACTGGATCCGCTTACCCGCCTTAGGATGCTGGGGGCTGGTGGAAGCAATGGCAACGGAGATAGCGGGGTCAACGAATTCGACGAGTTCGACTGATCTATGAGTACCTACCCTAATGTGAACGCGGCGCAGAAGTACGCCCGCGATGTGGTAGGTGGCCGGATCGTGGCCTGCAGCTACGTGAAGGCGGCTTGCGCCCGCCACCTCAACAACCTGAAAGCCGCGAAGGCCAAGAGCTACCCGTACCGATTTGACCGGGACAAGGCAGAGCGGGCCTGCAAGTTCGTCCAGCTTCTGCCCCACACCAAAGGCGAGTGGGCCCGAGGCAACCAGAGAATAAAGCTTGAACCCTGGCAGCTGTTCAGCTTCGCCATGGTGTTTGGCTGGGTCCGGAAGAAGGACGGCTTCCGCCGCTTCCGTGAAGTCTACGAAGAGGTTCCCAGGAAGAACGGCAAGTCCATCAAGGTGGCCGGCGCCGGCCTGTATTCCTTCTGTGCCGATAACGAATACGGTGCCGAAGTGTTCTGCGGTGCCACCAGCGAGAAGCAGGCCTGGGAGGTGTTCCGCCCTGCCCTTAAGATGGCCCGGAAGCTGCCCAACCTGCGTAAGCGTTTCGGCATCGTGCCCTGGGCAAAGAAGCTCGAACGCACCGATGGGAGCGTATTCGAACCGGTGATCGGTGACCCGGGTGACGGCTCGAGCCCCTCGATGTCGATCGTGGATGAGTACCACGAGCACCCGGACTCACGACTCTACGACACGATGATCACCGGCATGGGTGCCCGATCGCAGCCCCTGATGTGGGTTATCACGACGGCGGGATTCGATATCGCCGGCCCGTGTTACGAGATGCGCGAGCGGGCGATCGAGATGCTGGAGGGAACCAGCCAGGACGACGAGCTATTCGCGATCATCTACACGATCGACGCCGGCGACGACTGGACCACCGACGAGGCCATTCTCAAGGCCAACCCCAACGCCGGGGTTTCGGTAAAGCTCGATTACCTGAAAAGCCAGCGCGACAAGGCAGTCGCCAGGGCCCGCCTGGCGAACAAGTACAAGACCAAGCACCTCAATGTGTGGGTCTCCTCGAAAGAGGGGTTCTTCAACATGGAGGACTGGAAGAAGTGCGAGGACCGGTCGCTGACCATCGACCAGTTCCGGGGTGAAGACTGCATCCTTGCTTTCGACCTGGCCCGCAAGCTGGACATGAACAGCATGGCCCGCCTGTTCAAGAAGGTTATTGACGGCAAGACGCACTACTACTGCGTCAGCCCCCGTTTCTGGGTACCGGAGGACACCGCCTTCGACGGCGAGGACCGGCGACTCAGTGAACGTTACCAGGGCTGGATTGAGTCCAAGCACCTGGACGCGACTGACGGCAGCGAGGTGGATTACCGGGAAATCCTGGAATGCGCCAAGGAAGCCAACCTGGAAACACCGGCGCAAGAATCACCGATCGATCCGCACGGCGCGACCAACCTTTCGCACCAGCTGGACGACGAAGGCCTGAACCCGATCACGATCGTCCAGAACTACACCAACATGTCGGACCCCATGAAGGAGCTCGAGGCGGCGATCGTCTCCGGCCGCTTCCACCATGACGGCAATCCGATCATGACCTGGTGCGTGGGAAACGTGGTTGGCAAGTTCCTTCCCGGCAATGACGACGTGGTGCGCCCGATCAAGCAGGGCGATCACAACAAGATCGATGGCGCGGTGGCTTTGATCATGGCCATTGGCCGAGCGCTGGCGGCCGCACAGGTGGGCGAGAGCGTGCTCGATACCCTTTCCGACGACGACATCTTGGTGATGTGAATGCGCAATATCCTTCTGGACATCCTGGGCCTTCTCGGTTTCGGGTTGCTGAACTATGGCCTTTACCTGCGATTTGGCCTCGCTGATGCCCTGATTTGTGCTGGTGGCTTGTTGCTGGTGATGGCTCTATTTGCTGCCCGCGCTGCAAAGCGGAATCCATCTCCACCAGACCCCAAAAATCCGCCGAAGCGGCCATAAGGAGAGAGCATGCTCATTGACAGTCTTTTCTCTCCCCCGGCGTCTCGCTCCTCCTTGGAGGATCCCAGCACTCCGCTGACGGGCCAGAACCTGGCGGAATACTTCGATACCAACATCGGCATTGATGTTAACAACCAGTCTGCGATGACGCTCTCGGCCGTGTATTCCTGTATCTACGTGCTGGGCTCATCACTCGGCCAGCTGCCCCTGCACGTGATGCGCAAGAGGGGCGACAACATCGAGGCCGCCAAGGATCACCCGGCGTACTGGCTTCTTCACGACGAGCCTAACGAGTGGCAGACGAGCTACAAGTGGCGGGAGACAAAGCAGGCCCATGTTCTTGGCTGGGGAAACGGATACACCCAGACCATACGCAGACCCAGCGGGGAGCTTCGCGAACTGGTCACCCGCAGACCCTGGCAAACCCAGCTGGTCAAGAACGGCAACCGGTGGTTGTACGCGAATAACGACGAAGACGAGGGCAGCCGGGCTATTGCCCTCGAGGACATGATTCACGTCCGCGCCCTGGGCTCCGATGGCCGCACCGGGAAAAGCCTGATACGCCAGCACGCTGAAACGATCGGCCTGGGGCTGGCGGCCCAACGATATGGCAAGGACTTCTTCACCGGTGGCGGTCGGCCTACGGGCTTGGTGAGCGTAAAGAATGACCTGCAAAAGGATAGTTGGGAGCGGCTGAAGACTGCCTGGAATAACGCTGTATCAAAGCTGAAGTCGAGCGATAACAAGACTCTGATGCTTCCGGCGGATCTCGACTACAAGTCGATCACCATTCCGCCCGAAGATGCCCAGTTCCTGGAAACCCGCAAGCTTAACCGCTCAGAGGTGGCCGGCATCTTCAATGTGCCAGCCCACATGATCAACGATCTGGACAAGGCCACGTTCTCCAACATCAGTGAGCAGGCCATCCAGTTCGTCCGCCACACCATGATGCCCTGGGTTGTGAACTGGGAGCAGGAGATTAACCGTCGCGTGTTCACCAGGGCCGAACGCGCTGCGGGCTATTACTGCAAGTTCAACCTCGCCGGCCTGCTCCGCGGTACCGCCAAAGAGCGGGCAGAGTTCTACCACGCCGCAATAAACGACGGCTGGATGGATCGCAACGAAGCCCGCGTGCTCGAGGACATGAATCCCCGGGACGGCCTTGATCAGATGCTTGTCAGCGTCAACGCCCAGCCGCTCAGCGCGCTGAACGAGAACCCCAACGACGACGAGGGAACCACCTCATGAGCGAAGTAGAGAAGCGCGCCCTTCTGTGTGAGGTGCGTGCCGAAGAAAACGAGGAAGGCCAACCGGCCCGCATCATTGGACATGGCGCCGTATTCAATAAGCGCAGCGACATGATCCTGGGCATGTTCAAAGAAGAGATCGCCCCGGGCGCCTTTGATGACGTGCTGGGTGACGATGTTCGTGCCCTGTTCAACCACGACCCCAACTTCGTGCTGGGCCGCACCCGCAGCGGAACACTGGAACTCTCGGTGGACGCCGAGGGGTTGCGGTATGAGATCAACCCGCCAGACACCCAGTCCGTCCGGGACCTGGTTCTGGCGCCACTGACCCGCGGGGACATTACCGGATCGAGTTTCGCTTTTCGCGTCGCTCCCGATGGCGACGAGTGGCGGGAAGAGGAGGACGGCCTGATCGTGCGCACCATCCAGCGTTTTAGTCGCCTGCTCGATGTGTCGCCGGTGACCTACCCGGCTTATCCGGATGCGGGCGCTGCTAAGCGCTCCCTCGAAGCCCGTTGTGCCGAGATTCAAGATCTGGCCCAGCGAGCTGTAAATCAGCGCCGCGCCCGCGAGCGCTTCCTTGAACTCATCCACGCCTGAAACCAAAACATCGCCCCGGAGGGCTGAACACCATGAAACTTCATGAACTGAAGCAAGCTTACAACGAAGTCGCCCGGAACATGCGCAACCTGCATGACAATATCGGCGACACCACCTGGACTGACGAACAGCGCAGTCAGTGGAGTGAAATGAAACAGAAGCTCGACGGGTTCGACGCTCAGATCAAACGCGAAGAAGAGCTTCGCGATGCTGATCAACGTTTCGTTGAAGAGCATGAGGAAGAGCATCGTGAAGGTCAGGAACGCGAAGAACGTGGCGGTGAATCCATTGACGAGCAGCGTGCTCAAGCCTTCGACGCGTTCCTGCGTCAGGGTATGCAGGAGATCAGTGCCGAGCAGCGCCAGGTTCTGAGGGAGATGCGTGCCCAAGGCACCTCTCCCGACGAAAAAGGCGGATACACGGTGCCGACCGAAATGCTTAACATGATCTACGAGTCCATGAAGGACTACGGCGGACTGGCCAGCGTGGCGCAGATCCTGAACACCGAGAATGGTCAGCCGATCGAGTGGCCAACCAGTGACGGAACTGCTGAAGAGGGCGAGCTTCTTGGCGAGAACACCGCCGCGACAGAGGGTGACGTGGCGTTTGGCATGGAAAACCTGGGCGCGAAGAAGCTCAGCTCTAAAGTCATTCGCGTTTCCAACGAGCTGTTGAACGACAGCGGCATTAACATTCAGGCATTCCTTGCCGGCCGGATCGGTCAGCGCCTGGGCCGCGGTGAAGCGAGATATCTGGTTCAAGGAACTGGCGCCGGCACTCCCGAGCAGCCGAGCGGTCTGGAAACTTCAGTAACTGCAACCACTACTGCCGCGAGCTCCAGTGAGTTCACCTGGCAGGAAGTGAACGCTCTGATTCACAGCATCGATCCGGCTTATCGCCGGGCTGCGAACTTCCGACTTGGCCTCAACGACAACACGTTGAAAATGATGACCGAGATGGAAGACCTCCAAGGTCGCCCGCTCTGGTTGCCAGCTGTGTCTGGTGCAGCTCCGGCAACCATCCTGAACGTGCCTTACTTCATCGACCAGGGTATCGCCGATATCGGCGTGAACAATAAATTCATGTATGGCGGCGACTTCAACCAGTTCGTGATTCGCCGCGTGCGATATATGGTCCTGAAGCGCCTGGTAGAGCGTTACGCCGAGTTCGACCAGACCGGCTTCCTCGCCTTCCACCGCTTTGATTGTGTACTGCAGGACGCGGCAGCGATCAAGGCGTTGCAAGGCGCTGCTACCTGATCCACTGGGCCGCCTGCTGGCGGCCCTTAACTTGAAGGAGCAACCATGCTCGAGCTGGATATTATCAAGCAGCACGTCCGGCTCGAGCTGGACGAAACCGAAGAGGACGCGCTCCTCGAAACCTACTCAACCGCTGCGCAACGCATGGTCGAGAACCATACCGGCCGTAATCTGTATGCAACGGCGAATGAGATCCCCAAGGATCCTGAGACCGACGAGGTAACCGACGAAGACGCCCTGGTTCTGGATGACGACATCACAACTGCAATGCTTCTGCTGATCGGGCACTGGTACACCAACCGGGAAAGCGTCGTTGTCGGAACCATTACATCGGAATTGCCGATGGCCGTAGAGGCCCTGATCAGCCCTTACCGCCACTTCCACTTTGCTTAAGAGGACAACCTCATGGCACGGAAATCCAATAAAACCCAGCAGGCGAAAGCCACAACCCAGCCTGAGGCCAATTCGGAAAAGGTTGAGCAGCCTGATACCGCCGCGCAGTCTGCACCTGAAACCGGAAGCCCGGATCAACCTGAAGCCAACAACCAACCGGAGGCTGACCCGGAAAAGCTCGAGCAGCCTGAAGCTGGATCACCGTCTGAGGACGGAACCGAAAGCCCGGATCAGTCTGATGCCACAGCCCAGCCGGAGGCCAATTCGGAAGCGGGCACAGCTGACGATAAGGGAAAGGATTCCAGCGGAAAAGCCGGCGAGCCATCGAAGAAATCCAGCGCCAAAACCACTGGAGGTATGGTCGACGCCATCCTTAAAACCCGGCACTGCCGTGGCGGAATCTGCAAGGAAGCTGGCGAAACCATGCGTATGACTCGCGGCGAGTACGAGCGCCTGAAGAAATACGGCCGGGTAGAGTGATATGAGGGCTGGCAAGCTCCGCCACCGAATCACCATCCAGAAGCCTGCCCAAGTGCAGGATCCGACAACCGGTGAGATGGGGCCTGGATGGGAGACCGTTAAATCGGTCTGGGCGGAAAAGCGCCCCTCCAGCGCCCGCGAGTTCAAGCAATCCCAGGCCGGCCAGTCAGAAATCACAGGTGAGTTCCAGATCCGTTACCGCGAAGGCATCGACGCGACCATGCGGATATTGCACAAGGGCAAGGTTTACAACATCGAAGGTGTCCTGGAGGACAACGAGAGCGGCCGGCAATGGCTGACTTTGCCCTACAGTGAGGGCGTCAACGATGGCAGCTGATGGCATCAGCTATGAGCTCAACGGCCTGCCAGAGCTACTCGGTAAGCTGGACGCCCTTGACTTCGATATGAAGCGAAAGGGCGGCCGTTTTGCGCTGCGTAGGGCTGCTCAGGTTCTTCGGGATCAGGCCAAAGATAATGCCGACCAGGTAGACGATCCCCGCTCACCGGAAAAAATCTCAGAAAACATCGTTGAGCGCTGGTCCGGCCGAACCTTCAAGAAGACCGGCAACATGATGTTCCGCGTTGGCGTTATGGGTGGAGCTGGCGGAAGCGCTGACTCTTCCGCTCTGGAAGGTAACCCCGGTGGGGATACCCGACATTGGCGACAGCTTGAGTTCGGCAACGAGAATATGGCGGCTCAGCCCATATTCCGCCCGGTACCAAATCAGGTCGGCCAACGGGCCACCGACGAATTTGTTCTTCAGTACGGTAAGAAGATCGATCGGGTTCTGAAACAGGCGAGAAAGAAGGCGGCAAAATGATCTACACCGTCAAGAACACCACCATGGCCGGCCGCCCTGTGAAGGCTTTTGTAAACGGGAATGAGATTCCCGGCGCCTACTATGCGGACACCGATCGCGGAATCCTGAAGTTCTACCCGCAGCCGGCCCGCATCAAGAAACCCGAGCGAGACCAGGCATACACCAGGACGCTGCGTGGAACTGTCACCGTTGAGCCTGTGGGGAGCGACCAATGAACCCGCCGATCTTCCAGGTTTGTGCAGCGGACACCAGTGTCACCGCCCTTCTCGGCACTGGTCCAGTTCGACTATTTCCGTTTGGTGAGGCGCCCCACGGCGTGACACTGCCATATGCAGTTTGGCAGACCATAACCGGCCTGCCAGAGAACTACTTGGGCCAAACACCAGATATAGATCAGTACACCATTCAGATTGACGTGTATGCCGATCGTGGAAGCGCTGCCCGGGAGGTAGCCGAATCGCTCCGAAACGCGATTGAGCCACACGCTCACATCGTAGGGTGGAACGGCGAAAGCACAGATCCTGACACCGGCCATAAGCGATATGGATTCGACGTGGACTGGTTTGTCCACCGATAAACGAGCAACCAATGCCCGCCAATGAGCGGGCTTTTTTATGCCCTGGACTCGTCGAGATGACGCTCTATAGGGCTCCCTTTTCCAATCCCGCCGTGAGGCGGCACGTTCCCATAGAGAGGATTTTGTCATGAGCGTATTGGCCCAAGGCACCCACGTCTTCTTCCTGGACACCTCCGGCGGTACACCGGTCGTTACCCGGGCAGAGTGCGCAACCAGCTTGACCCCGGGCGGTGACCCGGCAGACCAGATCGAGGATACCTGCCTCGAGGACTTTGAGCGTTCTTACCAGTCCGGCCTGCGGACACCAGGCCAGGCAACCATGGGGATCAACGCGGATCCGAAGATGGCCAGCCATCTCACGCTGTACAACCTTTCCCGTATGAATCCCAGCCCGAAGATTCCCTGGGCAGTTGGCTGGTCCGATGGTGAAGGTGAGCCCGGTTATGGTAGCCCTGTGAAATCTGTCAGCGTTGATGCTGGCGGCACTGGATACGGCTCCCCGACAGTGACCTTTTCGGACCCTGAAGATTCTAATGGTGTGAAGGCTGAGGGCACCGTTGAAACTGATGGTGATGCCGTCACAGGAATCACAATAACCAACCCAGGTTCCGGCTATCGCTCCGCGCCAACCGTCACCATCAGCGGTGCGGGCTCGGGTGCGACAGCAACAGCAACTCTGGGCGACGTCGACCTGGTTTGCCCGGACTCCCGGACATGGTTCAAGTTCCGCGGTTACGTCTCCGACTTCCCCTTCGATTTCAGCCAGAACACTGTTGTGACCACGGAGGTCAGCATTCAGCGTTCTGGGAGCTCCCAGTGGATTAAGAAGGCAAGCACATGAATCTAACCCTTGAAACACTCAGCGAGATGGGTGCCTTCACAGGCGCCCCAGTTGAAAAGGAAATAACCTGGAAACAGGGAAAGAAGGAACTGACTGCCACCGTCTATGTTCGCCGCCTGTCCTATCGAACTGCTGTATCCGATATCCAGGCAATGAAGAACAACTCTGACGCGGTTGCTGGCCGAATCGCCGCGAGCATCTGTGACGAGAAGGGGAAGCCGGTATTTACACCAGAGGACATCACCGGCGACGCAGACCCTGATCGTGGGGCTCTTGATGGAAATCTCACCATGGCTCTGCTTTCCGTCATTGGGGAGGTGAACGAGCTGGGAAAGACCAAGAGCTGACCGAAGAGCAGGAAGTTTGGCATGAGCTCGTTCTCAATGGCGTTGGCGGTCAAACGATCGCACAAGCCCAGGAGGTGATGCCATACGCCGAGTTTCTGAGCTGGATGAACTACCGCCGGAAAAGGGGAAGTTTCAATCAAGGGATGCGGACTGAGCGCGGTACCGCCCTGCTTGCAACTATCCTGCACAACATCCATAAGAAGAAGGACAGCGCTCCGGTCAGCTTTTATCACTTTGCGCCTTACCATGAGGAGCCCGCCATTTCGATGGAGGAGGCCATGGAGAAATGGAGATAGCCTGCTAGACTTCGGGAGAAATTTGCCGGAGCTATGCCTATGAAAAAAATCTCCCTTCTCTTCTTTGCTATCGGCCTCGGTGGCTGCGTTTCATCCCCGACTATTCCGGACGCCACCGAATTTGTGGAGCTCAACCCGGATCCCCCACCACCAGCATCAGTTGGACTATGGACGGGGGCGATGGGACCTTACATATCGACCATTGAAATAACTGAATCCGGTCGAGGCAGGCTGTGTAGCTCTTACGCTTCGTGGGAGGGGGTAATGGGTGTGAAGTACAGCTCAGGTCAACTTCACCACGTCGGGTTTGGCTCTGCCGACATCTCTATTGAGGGCCCGACCCTTGTTGTAGATCCGGATGACACGCTCTATCCGACCTATCGTTTTAAGTCAGACTTGGACCTAGTTGAGGCTGCGGATTACTGCAAGGCACAGCTGGGTAGCGGATGACCCTATTAAGTCGAACTTGAACCCGCCTTTTACGGCGGGTTTTTTATTGCCTGGAGAAAAGCATGTCCAGAAAGTCGCTTGGCACATTGACGCTCGACCTCATTGCCAAGGTTGGCGGCTTCGAGGCGGGTCTGGACAAAGCGTCGCGCAAATCCCAGAAAACCGCCAAGCAGATCGAAAAATATTCTAACCAGATCGGCGCCGCCCTCACTGCCGCCAGTGCGGCGGGGATTACCGCCATGACGGCTCTTGTCGGCTCAACTGTTAATAGTGCAAGGGAAATCAAAAACCTGTCTGCACTAGCCAACACTACGCCGCAGCAATTCCAGAAGCTCACCTATGCCTCGAAGAGATATGGAGTTGAGCAGGAAAAGATGGCGGATATCCTGAAGGATACCAACGATCGCATCGGTGATTTCATACAAACCGGTGGCGGCCCGATGGCTGACTTCTTCGAGAAGATTGCCCCGAAAGTTGGTGTGACTGCCAATGAGTTCGCCAGGCTTTCTGGGCCGGAAGCACTCCAACTCTATGTGAAAAGCCTCGAGCAGGCCGGCGTCAGTCAGAACGATATGACGTTTTATATGGAGGCGATCGCATCGGACGCCACTGCCCTGCTCCCGCTTCTTAGAGACAACGGTAAAGAGCTCAATAATCTTGGCGACGAAGCCCAGAGAACAGGAAACGTATTCTCAGAGCTGGAGTTTCAGCAGCTTGAGCAAGTACGTCGCGGGATGGATGAGCTTACCGGGGCTGCAACCGGGATGAAGAACGAGCTCGTTATGGGAGCGCTTCCAGCAATTGAAGATCTGGTCGATTTCCTGAGCAACGAGCAAACCATGAATTCCGCCCAGGCTCTTGGTTCCGCAGTTGTTATCTCAATGAACAAGGCGGCGCAGGCCATCGACGGCGCAATAAAGGTCGCGCAATTCCTGGCAGAAGAGCTGGCGGCCATGACGGCCGGAGCCGCCTCTGACGATATCGTGCGGATCGAAGATGAGCTGGAAACTCTATACTCCATGCTCGACAACCCTACCAACCGTGTCCGCTTCTTTGGCAAAGATGGCATTGTCGCTTACTACGACAAAGACGAAATATGGCAGATGATCGCCGACACGGAAAACAAGATCGTCGACTTCAGGAAGCGAATGGCTCAGAACAGCCGGAATGCGCCAGTCGTCGAGCTTGTTGGCATGCCTGAAATTCCCGAAACTGCTTCCGGTGCTGCTGGTGGATCTGGAGGCTCTGAATTCAGTGACGAATATGGAAGACTCAAGGCATCTCTGGATGAAAGATATGCCATCCAGGTGGAGTACCAGGAGAGGCTGAAGGAGATCCGACAGGCATACGCTGCGGGTGAAATAGAGCAGGCCGAGAAGATTGAGCTGGAGAAGCTGGCGGCCCAGCAAAGAGTCAGGGAAGAGTTCGAATTCGACACTCAGCGGGAGCAATACGACTCCCACCTCGAGCTATACCAGGAGTTCCAGGAAGAGCAGACCCGCCTCGCCGAGAAGGAAGCGAAAAAACGAGCTCAAGTTGAAGAACAGGCACAATCTGCAATTACGAATATGCATTATTCCACTTGGCAGGCGGCCGCAGGATTTCTCAACACTTTTGCAGGCGAGAGCAAGGCTGCGGCCCTTGCCTCCATTGCCATTACCAAAGGCCTTGCGATTGCTCAGACGCTCGCCCACACGCAGACGGCGTCTATGCTCGCATACTCCAGCCAACTGGTTCCTGGCGATCCAACTTCGGTTGCACGCGCTGCGGCTGCGGCTTCTGCTGTTCAGTCGCTAGGTGCCATAAAAGTAGGCTTGATTGCCGCCACGGGCCTCGCGCAAGCCTATCAAGCCACAAGCGGTGGAGGGGCGGTCGGCACCGGCGGATATTCCTCAAGCGGCACCAATCCCCCAGTACCTACCAATACAGATCCGACCTATTCAGAAGACCTCGAAGACGATCGTCGTGGTGTCCAGATCATCTTCAACGGCGATGTAAATGGATTGGATGCTGACCAAATATCAAGGTCGATTAAAGATCACCTTGATTCAACAGACTTTGTTCTAATCGAGCCCGCCTCTCGTAATGGCCGGGCCCTTTCAAACGGCTGACGATTACTTATGGCAACGATCACGTTCATAGCGGAGCGTTCGCTGGTCTCCGGGCACGTCGCCGGGGATCAGATTATTTTCGAAGTACCACTCTCAAAATCATCCGCAAACCGAAGCCCGCGTCGAGCCGTGGAAGAAACAAAGAGCCTTTCCGGGCGGCGAATGACGCGGTTGATGCACCGCGAGAACCTTCGGAACCTTCAGACGCCCCCGTTTAATGACGACGCTCTGAAAGCTCAGATTGTGGAGTTTCTAGATTCCGTGGTCGCCGGTGAAGCTTGGACCCTCGATCTGTTCGGCACCCCAGACGCTCCCGACTCCCCCCAGACCTTTATCATCCAGGGCGACTACAGGGAAACGTTTGTCGATCAAACCGGTTTTTGGCAATACGCCTGGCAGGCAGTTGAAGCATGAGAATAGACACCCCAGAGTTTTCCCAGCTTAACCAAGCCCGGGCACAGGAGCCCGCCTTCGTTGTCGAGATAGCATTCGATGACGCTGGCAGTGACCTGGTGTATTTGACCAGCCATACCATTGAAGGCCTCACCGGTGAAATATTCGATCGCGTCCTGACTGACATTTCCGGTACCACCCAGAAGATCAATCCGGATAAGGCGCTGTCTGAGATCGGCGCCCTGTCCTTCTCGGCCCTCGATGACGGCCTGACGGACAAGCAGCGATCAAAACTCAGTGCCGGGCTAGGGCTGCGTGGTAAGCGGGCCCGGTTCTATGCTGGCTTCCGTGGACTGGACTGGTCTACCTACACACTGGTTCAGACCCAGATCATCCGATCTGCCAGTTACAAGGGTCTGGTCTATTCCTGGAAGTGTTCCGACATCCAGCGCGAGATGCGGAAGAACGTCTTCGAGGTCAAGTCCACATCACTGGCAAAAACTCTCGAGCCCGATGATGACGAGGTCGAGGTCTTCAACACCGAAGGCTTCCAGACCGTAAAGCAGCCGCCCTCCCCCTCTGGCCGGACCGATGCCCCGGGCCAGACTGTCGGTTACATCATCCTGGAAGAGGATGGCCAGAAAGAAATCATCCGCTACACCGGTAAAACGTCGACAACGTTCACCGGCTGCACGCGTGGTGTGCTGGGTACCCGGCCGATTCGTGTCGAGAAATCCGAGGACGAAGGCGCGGACAACGCCCCCAAGGTGGAAGAGTACGTTTACCTGGAAATGCCCGCGCCGATGCTGGCCTACGCCATCCTGACCGGGAACATCTATGGTGAGCCGGGGGAGACCCTGCCGGACCACTGGCATCTTGGCATTGCTCCGGAGTTCATTCGTACATCCGACTACGTCAACATCGGTGAGGACCTGTGGGACCTATCGAACCCTGATATCGGCCTGGCCGCCCGCATTGCAGGCGTCACCGACGAGGATGGCAAGCAGTTCGTGGAGGAACAGTTCTTCCTGCTGATGGGCTGCTATGCACCGATCTATGCCAATGGGGAGATTGGTCTCCGGAGAATGACTGGGGTGGTGTCATCCGCCACGGCCACCCGCACCCTGGACCGCGAGAATGTCGCAGGGTATGGCGCGCTGCAGCACGACATGGAAGCGATCATCAACCGGATCGTTATCAGTTGGAACTGGGTGGATCAGCGGGAGGAGTTCACCCGGACAAACCTGCTGATTGACCAGAAATCTATCGATACCCACGGCGATGCGGACCTCAAGCAGCTAGAGTTCCGTGCACTCCACGGATCCCGCCACTCCTACAACACCCTGAGACATCGCTTTGACGCCCTGCGCGATCGCTACGCCGGCCCGCCCCTGCGGATCTCCCTGGAGTTGATGCCGGACCAGAACGATCTGGAGGTGGGTGATATCGTCCGCCTAAAGCTGGCGGAGGTCGAAGACTACACCGGCGAACTCGTCGGCATCGACCGAGCCTTCGAGATCCAGCAGGTAAAGGTGAACTGGAAAACCGGTCGCGTCGACGTTGAGCTATTCGGCAGCTCCCAGAAAGCGGAGCCCCTGCCCCCGGAACAACCAGGTGCTGCTCTCCCAGAAACCGTGTACGCCGTAGCTGGAGCAACAGAGATTAACGCGGTGAACTTCCCAGGGGCTGTCAGCTCTTCCAGCGGCATAACCAGCATTACGGATGATATCGATCTGGCTGGCCACGATGATCTCCGCGATCCTTCGGCGATCTACTATTGCCTCGAGGACCTGACCATCAATGCGGGCGTGACTGTCACGGTTAACAGAAACACCCAGCTCCGCGTAAAAGGTTTCTTCCAGGTTAACGGAAAGATCGATGGCAAGGCCCGGGGGTGGGATGGCGGACTGGGCATGGATTTCGTGCCAGGTGCCAACGTTGAGAACCTTGAAGCCAGTCTGGCGAAGCTGTACCCCATCAATAGTGGATATATCGGGCAGCCTGCGGGTGGCGGTGGTGTGAACACCTCTCCGGGTGGATCTGAGCACGGCGTCGAGGCAACGCTCATCGAGAAGTTCGTAACGGACACTCGTAACCGTGGTGCGAACCCTTCGGCGCGCGAGATTGCGTTAGACCTGGTGGAGGGAAACCTGGAGGGGCTGCCTTCAAAACTCGTTGGCCAACCCGGATCCGGTGGTGGATCCGCGGTCCAGATCAACACAAACATCAACGATGTTCCGCGCCGCCCGGGAATCGATGGCCAGCGCGCTCGCAAAGTCTTTGGCCCCCAGACCTTCCAGCCGCAATCTCTGTCCTATATTCGATACAGGGCTGCTGGCGGTGCCGGCGGTAAAAGCGGCGCGGGATTGTTTATCCTTTGCAGCGGTTCGGAGCTTGGATCTGGCGGGGAAATCGATCTTTCAGGCGAGGCTGGCCACCCGGCAGACAGCGCTCAATATGCAATACCCAGCGGTACCAGCGGCCCGTTCGATAATAAAGATCTCTATGGCGGCAGGGGCGCCGGCGGGTCTCCCGGGGCAATGTATGTCGCCGTGGTTGGTGCCACCAGCAACCCGCCCACGCTCACATCCGCGAACTCGTCGTTCTATTATGGCGACTCATCCTCTAACCAGGCAGAAGTCACCATTGCGGCTGAGGCAGGTCGGGGCATCCAATACTCATCATTGGGCCCGGGCGTTTCCAGTTTCACGGTTAATGGCGCCCACAACGATCAGCCAAGGGGAAACCCGAACGAGTATGTGGGTTTTACTCGCATTCAGTTTATCAACGGCGAAATCGAACCCGCACCAGATGTGCCTGAGCACAGTGAGAAGCCGGCGGCGATCCTGGTTACCGAGGCGCTGAACACTCCGAAGACGCCCAACGCGAACATCTCAACACTGGAAGTCTCTGTCACGGCCCCGGCGGATAGCGCTTACAGCTATGCATTGGTGGAGTTCCGGCCCCAAGGCCAGGCAGGATGGACAGAGGCCGGCCCTGCCTCACCGGAGGCCCTGATCACCGTGGCCTCGGATGGCACCACATATGATATCCGCGCCCGATCAGTGTCGACCACCGGCGTGATATCGAACGACTTCATTTCCACGGCGATCACGACCACGAAAATCATCGGTGCAGAACCTGGTGATCCAAATGTCGACGAGAAGATCCGGATTCCACGAGTTCGAGGACTGGAGCTTGAGGGGCAAGGGAACGACACGGAGTTTACCGGGCGAGACGCAAAGTTCGTGTGGCGGGCCACTTCCATCGGCGAATGGTTCGAGATCGGTTCGGAGGGTCAGCTCGGCGCCAGCGCCGGTGAACTGGATCTGTACTTCCGTGATTACCAGGTGGAGATCTGGGCCCAGAACAAGATCGTCAGGACTGAATGGGTCCAGGATCCTGCATTTGTTTATCTCTATGAGAAGAATGCTGAGGACTATGCCCGGGAAAACGGATCCGCCGGCGCCTGGCGATCGTTCGAGATACGCGTGTATTGTCGAGGACGCCTCAACCAGGTGAGCGATGTGGCGGCCAGCCTGTCCGTAAGCAACCCTGCCCCAACAAACATCACCGGCCTGGCTGTCACTGCCGGCTTCAATGCCCTAGAAATCGCATACACGAAGCCGAGCGACCTGGACTTTGCCGGTGTCCAGGTGTGGGTTTCGGCCACGTCCGGGTTTGATCCGGATGTCGTTTCTCCGGTGGCCACCATCAGCGACAACAGTTATGTAGCTGGCGGGCTGAACCAGGGGCAGAACTACTACATCCGGCTGCGGCCTTTTGACGCTTTCGGTATCGAGGGAACCACACCTACTGCCGAGATCATGGTGACCACCCGCACGGGCCAGCAGCTGGCGGGCCTGAGCGGATGGGCTTATGAGCTGGATCCGGTCGATGAGCAGTTCATTAACGACAACCTGGCTGGTGACGCGATTCCGTCTCAGAAGATTAAGAATGTGACGGCGGCCAAGGTGACTACCGGCACGCTCTTAGCCACCGAGACCGTCACCACTGAAGGCTTGATCAGGGCCGTCGACGATATCAATACACCGACTGTACAGGCCGGCCTTGGCCCAGTGGAGCTCACTCTGGGTGGAGTTCCGTTCACTGCCCTCATGTGGTCTTTCAATGCCGCGGGCGTCACGTTCGCCACCGACGAGCTGGGCAATGTTTACCTCAGCGGGGAAATTGAGGCGTCGAGCTTCACCAACGATGAATTGAGCATTGATGCTCAGGGCAACCTTGTCAGCACTGGAACATTCACGTTTGGTGATGTGGGTGGCGGCGAATATGTCCAGTTCGACGGAACAAATCTGAACATAGCCACGCCGTTCCTTCAGTTGGACGGGAGCAAGGTTGTACTGGGAGATGATGCTACGGACCAGTACGTAAGCTATGACGGCACAACGGTCGAGCTTGGCCCTGGTGTGACTATCGGGAAAAACACCGATAGGACGGTGACGGTAGGCGCGGGAGGTGACTACGCAACGATAAACCTGGCGCTTGAAGCTCTGAGCAGGGTTGTTCCTGCCTACAAGTCCGGTGGGTTCAACGCAACCATTGAGTTGATGAGCGGATTTGTTATAGCCGAACAGATCTACGTCAACGGTATTGACCTTTCCTGGATCACGATAAGTAGTGCCAGCGGGGAGATCCACCAGATAGATGAAACGGCCATAACCGAAAACACAGCTTTGGTGGGAACTGTGCACGCCGTCTGGAACTGCATCGGGGGCGGTCGTTCTCCGAGAATAAACTTCAGAATGGGTTACTCGACAGGTGTGACACCCAGATCAGGAATTTATTGCCGCGGGGAAGGAAGCGTAGTCGCCGCAGACCAGATCTATATCGAGAATGCAGGGTACTTTTCCATTCTTTGTGTTGGTGGGGGAATTGTCCATTCCGATGGAGACGTTGAGTGTTATGACACTCAAATTGATAACGGGATTGAAGTTGCCAACAACTCAATAATAAGGGTTACGGGAAGCTTGACTTCGAATGGAGGGGGAAATCGTGGCTTGGTTGTGGGCAGCAGTTCCACGGTAAATGTCACAGAAGATATCAACTGCAATAACAACGGCTCTGGAATTGCTGTTCAGGGTGTTTCGTCCATCACTTGCGGGTCAGAAATAACCTGCGACAGCAACGCTAATAGACCCCTTTTCATGGTCGGCAGCTCGACGATACGGGCGTCATCTATGGTGACAACCAACAATGGTTCGAGCGCATTCATGACCGATTCTTGCGAAGTGCATACGTCGTTCCAGTGGGATGCCAGCAACACGGGAGGCGTCTTTATGGAGCGGTCCTGCACGGCCAGAGTAGGGTCGAACTTAAATTGCGGTCCTGACGATTTGACCATGGTTGATGGGTGCTTCGTTAGCAGGTCGTCGGCGTCTACCGGGGGCGTCGTGAATGTGACTCCAAATGGGATCAGCGGAGACGGAATACTTCTTGAGTTCAACCCTAGCGGGCCAGGTTAAGGCTCACGATGTTTGAGGATGATATATGAGTCAGTACAAAACGGGTGCAGTCTCAGTAACAAACGGCAGCCAGGTAGTCACCGGCACCGGCACGCTGTGGCTTTCCAATGTCAGCCCGGGCGATGGCTTCACCGTTGCTGGCACCGGTGTTCCGTATACAGTGGGTAGCGTTGATAGCGACACGCAGATCACGCTGAACGCCAACTACGCTGGACCGTCGGGCTCTGGTCTGGCCTATGCGATCTGGCGAGACTTCACGGCACAAAACAATCTACCCGAGATGAGCCAAGGGGATATAGAAACAGCAACTACATTCACCCGAGCCATGCGCCTTATTGACGGCTCCCTAGCTGATATTCAAGGCGACTACTACAAATCTGACAATATCCTAGGTACAGCCTCCCAATCAGGCGGCATTCCAACTGGCGCCATCATCGAGCGCGGCAGTAATGCGAACGGGGAGTACACCAAGTTTGCGGACGGAACACTAGAATGCTCTGCCATTCTTCAAATCGATTATGACACAGCCAACCGCATGCGTGTCGATTGGACTTACCCTGCGGCTTTTGCGGACATTCCTCGGTGGACAGCCAACCTCGTAGGCTACGGCGCCAACGGGACTGTGAATTTCTCTTTTACCAACAGAACATTTGTAAACACAATAGGGGAACTTACCGTATCCTGCCCCTCCGGTACGGCGTCGGGCAACAGCCTCTCCCTGACAGTTTACCGACCCTCCGGGTCTGCCGACTTCGCCAGCGGAGATAAAGCGAATGTGTCAGTTATCGTTAAGGGGAGGTGGTTCTAATGCTGAACCTCAACTTTTCACCGGTGCGCGCCGAAGAGAAGCAGCCGGAAGTCTTTTTTGAGCATCCGGTGCTGATCGTGGATGGCGCACAGTATGACCTTTCTGAACTCCCCGACGGGGCTACAGCGAAGCATTCTTTGCTGGGCACGGTAGAGCGCAGTGGTGACAACTACGAATGCACCCTACACTTGCCACACGGCTCTAACGCTCCGGAATCAACGCGCTTTCCCGATCCGATCGAAGTAACGCGCGATGGCCCTGTGGAATTACCAGCCTACGACAATCCGGAGGTCATCAATGACCTGGCTGAATGATGCAGAAGTAAAAACCGCTGAGCAGAAGCAGGCTGAAGTAGAGGCCTCAATCCGAAGCCGCCTGACATCGGTGGTTCAGAGGCATCTGGACACCACTGCGCAGGAGCGAGGGTATGACGGCATCCTGAGCCTGTGCACCTATGCCGCCAGCCAGAACGGCAAGTTCCAGGCAGAGGGGCAGGCCGGGGTCGAATGGCGAGATAACGTATGGGCTACCTGTTACCAGGTAATGGGCGAGGTGGAAGCTGGTGACCGGCCGGTGCCGACTGAGCAAGAACTTCTGGCCGAACTACCAGCTTTCCAATGGCCGGACATCGCCTGATACTTTCGCATTGCAGGCATGTTGAGGGTGGCTCTACTCTGACTTTTGTCCGCGTTTGGTCTGGGAGACCCAGTGCGGTTTTGTGATGTTTACCGGCTCTAACCGGCTGGCAGTCCCGCCACCAAAACTATATTAGCATAGCCATCAGCCTCCTATTTACTATCCCTCTCCTTCGCTGAATTCCCCGCTTCGCAGATTCCATTCCTACGATCAACCCCGGTGTGACATTGTGCCGGGGCCTGCCTGCTGCGATAATTCCCGCCATGCCGTCGAATCGAATCCAAGCAAAGATCACTGTGAGTAACATTGTGAGTAACCCCGCCAGCATGGCGAAAAAACTCACCGCTAAAACGGGAGGTTATACACGCTATGTTGCTGATGATCGATAACTACGACTCCTTCACCTACAACGTGGTGCAGTACCTGGCCGAGTTGGGCGAAGATGTTCATGTCTACCGCAACGACGAGATCACCGTGGAGGGCATTGAAGCCCTGAAACCGGAACGCCTCGTTGTCTCTCCCGGCCCCTGTACGCCCAATGAAGCGGGCATTTCCATGGCCACCATCCGCCACTTTGCCGGCAAGTTGCCGATTCTGGGTGTGTGCCTCGGCCACCAGGCGATCGGGCAGGTGTACGGCGGGAAGATTATTCGCGCCGGGCAGGTTATGCACGGCAAGGTATCTGCGGTCTACCATCAGGACCAAGGCATTTTCCGTGGCCTGAGTAACCCGTTGAAGGCGACGCGCTATCACAGCCTGGTGATCGACAAGGAAACCCTGCCCGATTGTCTGGAAGTCACTGCATGGACTCGCAATGACGATGGCTCGGTGGAGGAAATCATGGGTGTTCGGCACAAAACATTGCCCATCGAAGGTGTCCAGTTCCATCCAGAGTCTATTATGACGGAACAGGGCCATGAGCTGCTGCGCAACTTTCTGAAGACACGATAAGAGGCCACCACATGGACATGAAAGAAGCACTGAACCGCATCGCCTCCAATCTGGACCTGTCCACGGAGGAAATGAAGGACGTTATGCGCATCGTCATGAAGGGTGAAGCCACCGATGCGCAGATTGGAGCCTTTCTCATGGGATTGCGCCTCAAGAGCGAAACCATCGACGAAATCACCGGCGCCACCGAAGTCATGCGGGAGCTGGCCACCCGCGTAACGGTCAACGCCGACCCGCTGGTGGATATCGTGGGCACCGGCGGTGACGGTGCCAATCTGTTCAACGTATCCACCGCCGCGTCTTTTGTGGTGGCAGCGGCAGGCGGATTTGTCGCCAAGCATGGCAACCGCGCAGTGTCTTCCAAAAGTGGCAGCGCGGACCTGGTGGAAAAGCTGGGCATCAACCTGCAGATGGCGCCCGAGGAAGTCGCCCGCTGCGTTGAGGAAATCGGCGTCGGATTCATGTTCGCCCCGGCTCATCATGGCGCCATGAAACACGCCATCGGGCCGCGCAAGGAACTGGGTTGCCGCACCATCTTCAATATTCTTGGCCCCATGACCAATCCCGCCAGCGTCAAGCGCCAGTTGATCGGTGTGTTCACGAAAGAGCTGTGCCGCCCCATGGCGGAGGTTCTGCACCGCTTGGGCGCCGAGCACATCATGGTGGTGCACTCGAAAGATGGCCTGGACGAAATCAGCCTGGCCAGCGCCACCCATGTGGCGGAGCTGAAAAACGGCGAAGTCACTGAGTACGACATCACCCCGGAAGACCTGGGCATCAAGAGCCAGGCGTTGGTTGGTCTCACGGTGGATACCGCAGAAGACTCCCTGAAACTGATCCGTGCCGCCTTCGGTCGTGGCCATGATGAAATGGCTGAGAAAGCCCGCGACCTGATCGCCCTGAACGCCGGCGCAGCAATTTATGTGGCTGGCCTGGCAAAAACGGCGACGGAAGGCGTAGAGATGGCGCTGGACGCTATGGGCTCAGGTTTGGCAGCCGGCAAGATGTCCGAGCTTGCTGACTTTTCGCAGTGTTTCTAATACGGGCCTGATAATGACTGACAGACATCTGGACAAAACGCCTACCATCCTGCGAAAGATCGTTGATCGGAAGTGGGAGGAAATTGATGAGCGTACGCGCAGGGTTTCCATTGGCGACCTGAAGGCCATGGCTGGCGATCAACCGCCAGCGCGGGGCTTTGCGAGCGCCCTTCGCCGACGCATCGAACAGCGAACGCCTGCAGTCATTGCCGAGATCAAAAAAGCCTCCCCCAGCAAAGGCGTTCTCCGCGATCCGTTTGTGCCCGAAGCTATTGCCGAAAGCTACGAAAAAGGCGGAGCCGCCTGCCTGTCAGTACTCACTGACAAAGACTTTTTCCAGGGCCATGAAGACTATCTCCAAGCCGCCCGCGCCGCCTGCAGCCTGCCGGTGATCCGCAAGGACTTTATGGTAGCGCCGTACCAAGTGTACGAAAGCCGGGCCATTGGGGCTGACTGCATCCTGCTGATCGCCGCCTGCCTGACCAGGGACCAGATGCAGGAGTTGGAAGGCATTGCCCATGAAATTGGCCTGGACGTGCTGGTCGAGGTTCACGACGGCGAGGAAATGAACGATGCCCTCACCCTGAAAACACCGCTGGTGGGCATCAACAACCGCAACCTGCACACCTTTGACGTCTCGCTGGATACCACCTTCGACCTGCATGAACGGATTTCGGCCGATCGCCTGACGATCACCGAAAGCGGCATCATGACCCGTGACGATGTGACAGCCATGACCGATCGCGGCATCTACGGCTTCCTGGTGGGAGAGTCGTTTATGAGGGCTGAAGAGCCAGGAAAAAGACTGGCCGAATTCTTCTTCCCTGACTACTGAATTTTCGATGAAGCTTTGGAAGACTACTCAGAAGTCTGAGCACTTTGTCGGATTTATGATTCAGAAATTGTGCGGAGCCAGGGATGGCGGAGCCCAAGCGCACACGGACGTGTTCACAGCGTATTTCTGAATCATAAATCCGACAAAGTGCCGGCACCAACCTAATTTTCAGGCTTCTCCAAGGCCTCCTGCAACAACGCCAGCAAATGCGCCGGCATGCCTTCAGCCAGCTTCAAGGCAGCCTCATGCCCACGCGGAGACATCTTGCCCCAGGTACGGCGGACAATCCGCAACCATTTCTCCCGGTCGTAATCGGCTTTTTCCTCATAGAAATCCGCGAAATAGCGTTCCAGGAAGACCATGCAGGCAACGTCTTCCAGCAGCTGTGTGTCTGCGTCCTTGCGCAACTCCCGCTTGGTCAGGATGGTTTCTACCTTCTGGCATTCTTCCTGCGGGAAGCCACACTCCGCCATGATTCCGGCAGCCCGGCGGCCATGCATACGGCCACAGGCCTGGCGCCACTCGTAATAGGCCTTGCGCCCCTCCGGGAAATCGCTACGGGGGATGGTCCAGCGCTCAATGTGCTGGGCGCGGCAGGCAATCTGCATGCGTTCAGAGGGCTGCGGCTCAAGCTCGAACAGCCAGCGGGACATGTGCTGGCTGTAGGCATATTCCTTGGGCAGGGATTCGCCGCCAACCTGCTCGACATTAGGGTCTGCGTGGTTGGCGGTATCGATCTTATGCAGGGCACAGGTCAGATGAGTCTGCTGGGTCATCGGGTCATACCTGGGCCGAGGAACGTTGCTTGATACGATCATACCAGGCCTGAAGGTTGGCCTGCTCGGGCTTGATGCGAATATCCACCACACGGGCGAAGGCCACGGTGGTAAAGGCATTGATATCCGCGGCCGTAAATCGGTCGCAACAAATGTATTCCCGGCCATCCAGGTGTTTATTCAGGAAGTGCATGAATTTTTCCACCGAGGTGCGGCACTCCTCACCCCATTCCTTGATCGGGTTCATGCGGTCCTTGAAATAGCCGCTGGTGTGCTGAAAACACATGCCGGTGGGCAGGAAGAAGGAGAACTCGATCCACCGCAGCCACTGCTCCACCTGCGCTTTCTCCAATGCGGTGTCCCCCAGCAGGGTTGGCGTGTCCGGATAGCTTTCTTCGAAATAGCGACAAATCGCCATGGTTTCAGCAATGCAGGTGCCGTCGTCCAGTTCCATTACGGGGACTTTCTTCATCGGGTTCCTGGCCGCGTACTCCGGCGTCAGGTTCTCACCCTTCTGCAGATCGATCTCGACAAACTCGGCCTTGTCCAACAGTCCCTTTTCAGACATGAACATCCTCACCCGACGTGGGTTGGGCGCGGTCTTGGTCTCAAAAATTTTCATTGCTATCGACTCCAATCCAAAACAGTAACTTGGGTGAATCTCAGGAATTGTGTAGAAGACTGACGCGGAACACCGGTTGCGTCAAGCAACCGTAATCATTTGGGCAGCCAGTTTTTTATCTGATGGATGACCCATTCAGGGTCGTCCATTGGCAGATCATGGCCAGCGGATGGATGGATTTTCAGTGTCCATTGCCAGCGCTGCTCAAACACCTTACTGCAGCTCCAATGAACAATACGGTCACCCTTGCTGGCGAGTACAAGTGCGTCAGGCAGAGGGCGTTGAGGCAGGGGTTTGTAGGCCATCGCCGCTTTCATCTGGGCATAGGCGTTGGCAAAGCCGACTGGCCTCTGACGTTGGATACTGTACCAGTGTTTCATCACGTCCAGATCGACCGGTCGGTTGCTCGTCAACCGCAGAATATCCGCCTCACGATCGAAAAGCTCCCGGCGTGCCAGAAGGCGAACGATACGAGGCCAGACCCCCGGACGCATCCGGCGCCAGGGCGGGCTGAATCCGGAACTCGTATTGATCAGCACCAGGTTCTGAATTTCACCCTCGGTGACATGCTGAGCCCAGTCCAGGGCGACCATTCCGCCCATGGACAGAGCGATGAGGTTGTATGGCGCTGGAATGTGACCAACACTGCGGCGAACCTTCTCCCGGATCTCCGCGATACGGTCAGGGCTGGGGTCCTTGAAGTGCACGCCCGTGCCCGGAAGATCAACCAGATGAAACTGATGGCCGGGAAAGGCTTCTTCAAGCCTGTGGGGAAAAGAACCCCAGTGTGACTGTTCCCGGGTCAGTCCGCGCAACAGAATCCAGTGCATTATCAGTGATGATCCCTGTACCAGTGGGCGATGGCGGCCTCCCTTAGCATGGACGCCTCATCCGCCTGCGGCAACCAGTTTTCATGATGGGCGGCCGCGCTGACGAGGAAATCGATAAAGGTCAGGTGACTTCTCAGTACGCGCCGATGGCGATGGGGAACCAGTGGATTGAAAAAGCCGTCCAGGCGCAGCAACTGCCGCGGGCGCTTCTTGATCCATCGCCAGGAGCCCAACTCCAGGGTAAGGGGAATGAAGGCGCCCTCACCGCTGCGGTTGATCTTCTTGTAGAAATAGTCCCACAGATCGCCGTGGGTCAGGTAATGACGGGACTGGGGCTCGAAGCGATAGTTGTGTTCCGGCCACGCCTGCTCCCAGATCAGCTTCAGCGCCATCACCGATTCAATCCGTCGCATGGGGCGACGACGGTAGGCATAGGGGAACCAAATCTGATCCTGCCAGCCGAAACCGGAATGACAGTCCAGTGCGACACTGAAAGGACGGCCGGGCAGGAGCTCCGATATCACCGACTCAAGGGCCTGGTTCTCCGCTTCCATACCCTGCTCGGGATCACCGATGAACCACGGCAGGCGCGGGGAGAAACGCTGCCCGCCCAGCAGGAACGCACTGCGGTCCTGGGCGGTGATGGGTGCGTTGCGCATCAGATCGACCCCGTTAGGGTTGCTGCGCTGATTGAGGTACATGCCACCGGGATTGAGAATGGGGAGCAGCGTAACCCGTACTTTTTTTAACAGGGCCTGGAGATGTCCGTCCCAGGAAATTCGCGCCAACAGATTGCGCAGCCAGGCCATCACGACTTCGCTGCCGATGCGCTCAAGACCGTGAACGCCACCCACCAGCATAACCACTGGCGCATCGGGTGCCTCGCTGCCGAGGTCAACCCGGTAGATTGGCAAGTCGATGTCTTTCAGGGCAACCCGAGAGAGCGTCTTCACAGCAACCTGTTCCGGCGCTTCCGCCAGCACACGCTCAAGACGAATCATTTCCGGCAGAAAGGTTCTCAGCAGGTGGCGTTGACGGCTATCCCGGCGGGCCTGTTCGGCAGGAATAGCAGAATGAGGAGTCAGTTTGCGCAATTCAGTCATGATGCTCTCCCGTTTAGGACAACCCTTCAAGCTACTGCTGAATTGCTTCAGTTCGTTGACACTGGGGCTCAAAACATGGAAAAGCATCTGCTTGTTTTGGCGACATTTTACATGAATGGCTTGTAACTCACGCTCAGGGCGTTACTCTTAAAGATACGTAGTAACCGAGGTCACAACATTTGTCTCGCCCTTTGAAAACGCAGTATCAGTACGGCGTCTTCACCTCTAGAGCGGTCTTTAGAACCGCTCCAGCGGATCTGTTTCCGCGTATTTTTAAAACCCATAAGGAGAACCGATCATGCGAAAGCTAACGCCAGTCGCGCTGCTTTGCGCGATGTCCGTGCCTGCACTTGCTCAGGCCGATTGCGGTGAAGTTTCCATCACCGAAATGGGCTGGGCATCCAACACCGTTGTCACCAGCGTCGCCAAATTCATCATGGAGCAGGGGTACGGCTGTGACGTCACCGTAGTCCCCTCCGACACCGTCCCGGCTGTTACCTCGGTCGCCGAAAATGGTGAGCCGGACATCGTTACCGAGCTATGGCTCAACTCCGCTGGCGAGGCCTACCTGGAACTGGAAGAGCAGGGCAAGATCGAGCGCCTGACCAAAGTATTGGAACCCGGTGGCGTCGAGGGTTGGTGGATTCCGACCTATCTGGCCGAAAAACACCCCGAACTGACCACTATCGAAGGTGTCATGGCAAACCCGGAACTGGTGGAAAACCGGTTTAACAACTGCCCGAGTGGCTGGGGTTGTCGTGTCGTCAGTGACAACCTGATCAGGGCGCTTGACCTTGAAAGCTCAGGCATTGAGGTGTTCAACCACGGTTCCGGTGAAACCCTGGCCTCGTCCATGGCCTCCGCCGTGCAGTCTGAAGAGCCCTGGTTTGGCTATTACTGGGGTCCCACTGTACCGCTCGGCAAGTTCGATATGACCCGCGTCGAACTGGGTGACTACAAGCCGGAGGTTCACACCCGCAACCAGACTCAGGATGCCGACAACCCTGGCGTATCTGAGTTCCCGGCCGCAACCGTACTGACCTCAGTGACCACGGATTTCAAGGATCGTGAACCGGAAGTCGCGGAAATGCTCAGCAAACTGACGTTCAAGACCGACACCATGAGCGCCCTGCTGGCGTGGATGGACTCCAACAACGCGTCTGCAGAAGAAGCGGCCGTGTATTTCCTGAGCAACAACAGCGACGAGTGGTCAAGCTGGCTGAACGATTCGGCCAAGAAACGCCTGGCTTCGGTGCTGGGAGAATAATCTCCCCACCTACCCTGACAGGGCCGGCCACCGGCCCTGTCAAACCGAACTGGCAAATTCACTTGACCTGTTCACACCTGAATGCTCCTGGGAACTGACTGTAAATGGCAACCTACGATTTCGTGTTTTCATCACTGGGACTGGAAGACTGGTGCTCAGATGGCCAAAGTGATGCCCCCATGTCGATGGCGGCGTTGCTGCAAAAAACCAAAGGAACGGACGCCGAAGCAGAGTCACTATGGGACCTGCCTTTTCCATCCATGGACGCGCTTAATGACTCCTGCGCGGCCTTCCCCAAATCGCGGGAACTGACAAAAGGTCTTGAAGAGGGCTTCCTGTCCATCAAGGACAGTCTGAGCGTTGTTCTGGACCCTTTGACCCAACCGCTAAGCTGGTTCCTCGACGGGACACTCTACGGCATGCTGAACACGCCCTGGTGGATCGTGATCCCGGCATTGCTTGCGGTGGTGTTTGTCGTCACCAAATCCTGGAAGCTGGTAGGATTCGTGGCCGGCAGCCTGATTCTGCTGGCCTTTATTGACTACTACCAGTACGCAATGGAGACGCTGTCGATCATCTTTGTCTGCGCGTTTCTCTGTGTGCTGCTGGGCGTGCCCATCGGCATTGCCATGTCCCGAAGCGACATGATGCAACGCCTGACCATTCCCGTGCTCGACATGCTGCAGACACTGCCGCCCTTTGTGTACCTGATTCCGCTGATTTTCCTGTTCAGCGTGACTGAGTCCAAGCTCTACGGCATTGCCATCATCCTGTACGCCATCGTGCCGGTCATCCGTCTCACCAACCTGGGTATCCGCCTGGTGGACAAGGACGTGATCGAAGCCGCCGATGCCTTTGGCATGACCAGCCAGCAAAAACTCTTCAAGGTCCAGATTCCACTGGCGCTGCCCAACATCATGGCGGGTGTAAACCAGACCATTATGATGAGCCTGGCCATGGTGGTTATCGCTTCCCTCGTGTCGGCACCGGGGCTCGGGGTGCTGGTGCTTCAGGGCATTCGCAACCTGGAGCTGGGTGTCGGGCTGGTTGCCGGTCTTGGCATCGTTATTCTGGCGGTGATCCTTGACCGGGTAACCAAGGCATCACTGGCGCGCATCAACGCCTCACAGAAACAGTAAGGGAGCGAATCGTGGACCGGGATATCAAGATTTCCATCCGGAACCTCTACAAGATTTTCGGCCCCATTCCCGATGTGGCCCTGGCGTATGTGCGTCGGGGTATGGGAAAGGCCGAACTGCTGGAAAAGCACAACCACGTACTGGGCCTTCAGGATATCAACGTCGATATGCGTGAAGGCGAGATCACCGTCATCATGGGCCTGTCGGGCTCAGGCAAGTCCACCTTGATACGCCATCTCAATCGGCTGATCGAACCCACTGCCGGCGAAATCGAGGTAGACGGCAAGAACGTGCTCAACTTCGACGAGGATGGGTTGCGGAAACTGCGACGTGAACAGATGTCGATGGTTTTCCAGAAATTCGCCCTGCTCCCCCACAAGACCGTGCTGGAGAACGCCGGCATGGCGTTGCTGGTAAGGGGCCATACGGTGCGGGACTTTGAGGACGAAGCCAAGAAATGGCTCGCCCGGGTGGGGCTGGAAGGCAACGAGAACCAGTATCCTCACCAGCTATCCGGTGGTATGCAGCAGCGCGTGGGCATTGCCCGGGCACTGGCATCCAACTCGCCTGTGATGCTGATGGACGAGGCCTTCTCGGCCCTGGACCCACTGATTCGCTCCGACATGCAGGACCTTCTGCTGGAGTTGCAGGAGGAACTGAAGAAAACCGTGGTGTTCATCACCCACGACCTGGACGAAGCGCTAAAGCTGGCGGACCACCTGGTCATTCTCAAGGACGGGCACATCGTCCAGCAGGGAGAACCCCAGGAAATTCTCATGCAGCCCAACGATCCGTACATCACGGATTTCATCAGCGACATCAATCGCGCGCGGGTTCTGAGAGTGCGTTCGGTGATGGAAAAAACCACGGAGCCACCCGCTGACTGTGCCGGCGACATTTCCGACCGGGACAACCTGGAGTCAGTGATCGCCAGGTCCGAGGGCGATACCGACCTTGTCTATCGGGTGGTCAAAAAAGGCAATCAGGTAGGCATTCTCGAAATGAAAGAACTGGTCAAGGCACTGGTGCCGGTCGATGCTTCGGAAGGAGACAATCGCAGCCGTTATTGATCGGAGGTCATTCCGGTGGAGGTGGGCACCCGGATGACAGCATCGTGACAGGCGAGCTATTATAAACAGGTCGCCGTAGCTTCGCGGTGCCCCAGACAACGACCATGCACAGACTGGCAGTGGCTCTACTAACCGTATTCCTTTTGTACGGCTGCTCACCACCTCCTGACGAAGAGAGCCTTTCTTCAGGTGTCGACACGCAAACGTCGACCAATAAGGCCCTGTCCGCTGCCCTTTCCAATACGACCCGGCCCCGGACGATCGTTATAGCATCCGATCCCTGGTGCCCCCACAACTGCGAAGCGGGCAGCGATCGCGAGGGCTATATGGTGGACATTGCCCGCGAGGTCCTTGGCGAAGCAGGCTATACCGTGGAGTACGTCAATGTCAGCTGGGCAAGGGCGCTGCAGTTGACTCGGGAAGGTCAACTGGACGCGGTGGTCGGCGCCTTCATGACCGATGCCCCGGATTTCGTGTTTCCAGACACCCCCCAGGGACGCTCAACCATTGCGCTGTTTACGCACCCTGACAACCACTGGGTATTCAACGGGCTGGGGTCGCTCCATAACCAGAAACTTCTGGTCATCAATGGGTACTCCTACACCGATGAGCTGGACCGGTACATTGAGGAGCATCAGGCCAACCCGGAGAGAATCTGGGTGATCGCGGGGCCGTCACCCCTTGACCGGGCGATCTACCTGCTGGACCAACACCGTACCGACATTTTTGCAGAAGATATCTACGTGATGGCCTGGTGGGAAAGGAACCATAACGAAGCCATTCCCCCGCCCCGGCGCGCAGGAGTGGTCGACGAAATCGAAGCCTTCGTCGCGTTTTCCCCAGCGCGGGAAGATGCGAAGGAACTGGCGGAACTGCTTGCAAACGGCACCCGGCGACTGCTGGCCAGCGGCCGAATACAGCAGATCCTGGACCAGTATGGGCTCAGTCTGTGGACTGAAACGCCCTGATCTGACGCCCATCTTCGGTCACCAACAGCAACTCACCGTGGCGGCCGATGTCGAAGCGTCGCACCTCACCCAGCAACGACAGGAACCGGTCCTCCTGGTTCATCAATGCGGGCGCACAAGCTTTCCTGGTTGACGCCATCCGGGTAAAACCGAGCTCCTCGCCAGTCAGCGTCCATCCGCCACTGAATTGATTGCAGGACGCACGCCCGGCCACACGCTGCTCCGCCAGGAAGTTCAGGGTCACCCGGGAACTGTCAATGATGCCACGGCCACCAATGTCTTCAACGACCCACTCGGTTCCTCGCAGCAGCCGCTCAGGATTCCCTCCGCAGCCGTGGAGTTCTTCCCCGTTTATAGCTAACCGCACCTGTTGGGGATAAGGCATGTCGGTCATGGAGTCGCGACACAGCTGGCTTGCTGTCTTCAGCGATACCCGAACGCCATCACCGTCGGCCTCGAAAGTACGCCCCGTGGCACCGCTTTCAACAACCTCGTATCGCAGTGCAAGCGGCTCCTTGCCCATTTGCTCCACCACCAGTTGCCCCGGCTCCAGAACCGCCCGCCAGAACGGCTCGTTCCCCCGGGCGATAAACGGCTTCTCGACAGCACCCGGAACCAGGCACAGCGGCAACGCCTGCCCGTCTATTGTCAATGTGGCAGTGTCACCCTTATTCCAGAACTGGGTGTCATCGTTGTCGGGGTCCACAAAGCGCGCACCGGAGGCACTTTCCTTCTGCTTCAGCACCATTTTGTCGCTGCCGAACGTTATCGTCAGACCACTGCGGTCTTCGTGGTAGTCGAGCCCTATATCTGCCTGGCCGCACGTCATGGTATTGACGGCAAGACCTTCACCACGGCGTTGATTCTCGGTGGATGCACAGCCCGCGATCAGCAGGATGCTGAGCAAAGCCGGCAAAGATGCGGCGATTCCTTTCATTGGTTCTTCCTCATTCCATGTGTTTGTAACGGTTGCAAATTATCCATGATGACTGCCGATTTTAAAGCAGAGCCGTTACCATTTCCTGCCTTAAAGCATTACGCTTAGGCCATCAAAGCACCCGGGAGCATTCCACGTCATGGCGATAAAACTCTACCAGTTTGCTATTTCACACTACTGCGAAAAGGTTCGCTGGGCCCTGGATCACAAAGGGCTGAGCTACGAAGCCATCAGCCTTCTGCCTGGCCAACACATCAACACCATCCGCAAACTGACGGGCGCTGATTCATCGGTACCGGTACTGGACCATGACGGTCATCGGGTTCAGGGATCGAAGGCCATCATCGACTATCTGGACGACACGTTTCCCGAAAACCCGCTGACGCCGGCAGACCCGCAGGCCCGCGAGGCCGCCCTGTCCTGGGAGCAGCGGCTGGACGACGAGGCCGGCCCCAGCGTGCGCTGTTACTCCTACCACCATTTCCTGCAGCGCCCCAAGGTGGTTGTTCCCATGCTGGCTGCCGGCTCCCCCTTCTACAATCGGATTCTACTGAGACTGGCCTTCAGCCGGGTGGACGAGGTTATGCGCAAATGGATGAAGATCAATGAGAAAACCGCCGCGCAATCGCGGGAAACCATGGAGCGCTACCTGAACGAGCTGGCCGACGCGTACCAGGAAAAACCTTACCTGGCTGGCGACAGTTTCTCCCGCGCCGACCTCGCCGCGGCAGCCTTGTTCGCACCCATGTTCCAGCCCGGCCAATACCCAGTGCCCTGGCCCAAACCGGCCAAAATCCCCAAAGACATCCAGGCCTGGCTGGATCATTGGCAGCCACAGATCCACACGCTGGAAAAGATCTACGCTGCTAATCGCTGAGCCACTGACGGCGTTCTCGGCCGGGTGAATTGCCGGTCCAGCGGCGGTAGGCCCGGGTAAAGGCACTTTGCTCGGAGAAGCCCAATAACAGAGCAATGTCGGTCAGCGTCAGGGAGGTGTCGTCCAGGTACTGTCGCGCCAGCTGTTCCCGGTTCCGATCAAGCCACTGCTGCCAGCTTAACTGATGCCGGGCCAGGCGCCGCTGCAGCGTACGCGGTGACATATGCATGGCATGGGCCGCACGCACCAGGGTGGGCTCGCCATCGGACAGCAGTTTCAGCAGTACCTGCTGTAGCTGGCGATCGGTGCCCGAGCCCGCCTGTGATGCCTCCGGCAGCGCCCGCAGCAAGGCACGGGCCTGCCGGTCCAGCAACTCGCGAAGTGTCGGGTCTCGCCGGGGCATGGGCAGGCTGAGGTAATGCAGCGGAAACCGGACCCGCACATGGCTGTCGTTCCAGGTCACCGGGCAGCCAAAAAACCGTTCGTATTCCCTGGCCGCCTCAGCACTGACGTCACCCAGAAAACTCACTAACGAGGGCGGAGGGGGCTGATCAATCTGGCGACGCATAAAGGTCACCAATGCGGCAATTGCAGCGCCGTCCGCCTGCTGGCCGAGCTCATTCTCCGAGGGCGGCCAGCGCATTTCCGCCTGATCACCGACGACCTCGATTTCCGCCAGGCTGGCACCATAAAACAGGGTTTCGTAGCGCTGGTAGGCCAGCATGGCCTCGCCGAGGGTGTCGGACGCCAGCACCAGATAGCCGAGCACTCCCACATGAGCCGGGCGTACACAGGCCCCCACCTTTAGCTCGGGTGCGGCATGCTGAGGTGCCAGAGCCAGTCCCTGCGCCAGCAGGTCACGCCACACCGGCACCGGTACGTTGTCTTCCAACGCCCAGCGCGCCAGCGCGATCCTGACCGGGGCATTCTCCAGTCCGTCTCGATCCAGTCCTTCCTGGTCAAGCCAGTCCGATAGCAGTCCCGTCCAGGCGCCGGTTACCCGCATTACCTTGGCCATGGTTCACAGCCCTCCACACACCGCGTCATTCACTGTTGGCATTAATCATCAATTTCGTGGCGTTTATTGTCAATTTATGGCGTCACCATCGGCGCAAAATACAGTCACACCTACAATCACAATACGGTTACACCATGGCATTAATGGACATGATGATGGCGGTTCTCGAGGAGAGCGGGTTGCTGCCCCTATGGAACGCCCTCGCCCCCTGGCTGGCACTGGACGAACGACAACTGATATTCGTTGTCGCTACGCCGGTATTTATTGCCGTTACCGTGTGGGAGTACCTGCGGATTCGCCACGACCCCACGCGCATGGACGTACCGGAAGCCCTGCGGAATTTTGCCCTGGGTGCAGGCTACCAACTGACAGAGTTGCTGTTCGCGGGCCTGATTGCCTTTCCCGTATACGCGTTTCTCTACCACCATCGCCTGCTGGACCTGGAGCTGAACTGGGCAACGGGCCTTTTGACGTTTCTCGGGGTCGATTTCTGTTTTTACTGGATGCACCGTTCCAGCCACCGCATACGTTGGTTCTGGGCCGCCCATGTGGTCCACCATTCCTCCGAGCGCATGAACTTCTCCACCGCCATGCGCCAAAACGCCACCAATATTTTCAACGGCATGTGGCTGTTCTATTTGCCCCTGGCGTTGATCGGTTTCAATCCGGTATGGATCGGCGTGGCGTATGCCCTGTCACTGGTGTACCAGTTCTTTATTCACACCACGTTGGTTGGCAAGCTGCCGGGCTGGGTGGAAACCGTGTTCAACACCCCCAGCCATCACCGGGTTCACCATGGCCGCAATCCCGGCTATATCGACCGCAACTATGGTGGCACCCTGATTGTCTGGGACCGATTGTTCGGCACCTTTGTCGCCGAGAACGAACAGGCACCACCGGAGTACGGCATTACCCGACCGGTACACTCCAGGAACCTGCTGGTGCTATGGACCCACGAGTACGTGGACCTGTTCCGGGCCATGGCCCGACCAGGTGGCCTGCAATCCCGCCTGAAGCACCTGTGGAAACCACCTGAATGGGACCGGGACGCCGACTAGCACCACAAAACTCGGATTTTCCGGCTTTGTCTCACATTGAGGCTCGATTTCCGGCTAGACTCCCGTTTACGCCAACAACCCGCCCGGAATCGACCAACATGGATCTGCAGGAAAGCTTCATCAACAGCCCCGATCACCATCGAATCCCGTTGCTGTCGTGGGCGGCGGAGACCCCGTCGGCCGTGCTGGTGATTGCCCACGGTATGGCGGAGCATGCAGCTCGCTACCAGCCTCTGGCGCTCTGGCTGAACCAACAGGGGGTGTCGGTGATTGCGATCCAGCATCGAGGCCATGGCCCACATTGCCCCGAGACCGATCTTGGCCATTACGCCGACCAGAAGGGCTGGCAGAAGGTGGTGGACGACCTGCAGCAAGTCGTTGTCCACGCCAGAAAGCAACACCCCGACCTCCCGCTAACGCTGTTCGGCCACAGCATGGGTTCGTTCATCGCCCAGGCCTTCACCCAGCAGTATGGTGACGAGATCGACAGACTGATCCTCTGCGCGACCAATCGTATCGACAAGCCAAAGTTGCGGACCTCCCTGGCACTGGTCCGCTCTATCCGGGCATTGCGCGGGAAACGCCACCACAGCCGCCTGATCGACAAGATGACCTTCGGTGCCTTCAACAAGGCGTTCTCCCCCAATCGCACCAGCCATGACTGGCTTAGCCGCGACACGCAACAGGTGGACCGTTACCTGAGAGACCCTCTCTGCGGCTTCCCCTGCACAGCCGGCCTATGGTCCGACTTCATCAGCGGCATGCTGACCATCAACCCAAGATCATGGCGCGAAGATCTCCCGATCCACCTGCTAGCCGGTGACCGCGACCCGGTTGGCGAGATGGGACGTGGTTTCAACCGGCATGTTGCCGACCTTCGTGGCGCCGGTCTGCTCGTTGCCTCCGACAGTCTATTTCCCGGCGCCCGTCACGAACTGGTCAATGAAACCAATGTTGACGAGGTCTGGCACCACATCCTCGACTGCCTGCGTACCGAGACAGACTCCGGCGTGTAAAAACATGACGCCGACCAGCCCGGGGCGCTAAGATCAATGCCACCCAACTAATCGGAGCAATCCCATGTTCACCAACAGAGTCGTGTGGATCACCGGCGCCTCGTCAGGCATGGGTGACGCCCTGGCAGCCGATAGGTCTGCCTTCGGCGCGGGAGTGGCAGCGCTTTGGGTTAAGCATGTCGCTCCCGAGATGATGTTTAAGTTGGCGCGCAAGCAGAACTGAACCTGGAGTCACTGAAAACGGTTATGTACCAACCCACGTCAACGGATCATCCGCCAAGAGCCTGTCTCTTACACATTGCCACGCTGCTGTTTTTCTCAATAGCCAGCCTCCCGGCCCTGGCCGGTGAAGTCAGCCTCGGTGTTGCCGCCAATTTCACCGATACCACCCGCGAACTGGCCAAACAGTTTGAAGGCGAGACCGGCCACACGGTTTCAGCCAGCTTCGGGTCCACCGGCAAGCTGTACGCCCAGATCAGAAACGGTGCACCCTTCGACGTGTTCATGGCCGCAGATGCACGCAGGCCGGCGCTTATTGAGAAGGCCCAGGCCGGCGTCCCCAATACGCGCTTCACCTATGCCCGGGGGAAGCTGGTGCTCTGGAGCCCGACCCCGGGCGCTTTCGGGGACGCAGAGAGCTACCTGGCCCAACAGGCATTCTCACGGCTGGCCATGGCAAACCCGAAGACCGCGCCCTATGGCCTTGCAGCACAGCAGGTTCTGGAACATTTGGGCCATTGGCAGGCACTGCAGGCGAAGCTCGTTCGTGGCGACTCCATCGCCCAGGCCTTTCAGTTTGTGGTCAGCCGCAACGCCCAGGCCGGCTTTGTGGCCCTGTCGCAGGTAACATCCTGGGACGACAAGGAAGGCACATTATGGAATGTGCCCCAGGACTATTACCAACCCATTGACCAACAGGCTATTCTTTTGAACCGGGGAATCAGCAATGAGGCAGCCCTGGCCTGGATGGACTTCCTGAAATCGAACACGGCCATCGCCATCATCCGGGGCCATGGTTATGACCCCGCTTACGACACGGCTGACTGATGATTGAAACCTACTGGGACCCGGTCTGGCTGACGCTCAGGCTGGCGACGACGACCACATTGCTGCTTCTGCTTATAGGCACGCCCATCGCCTGGTGGCTGGCCCGCTCCCGGCGCTGGCTGCGTCAACCGGTTGCAGCGATCGTCGCCTTGCCCCTGGTGCTGCCACCGACCGTTCTCGGTTTCTACCTGTTGCTGGTGATGGGGCCCGATGGCTGGGTTGGCCAGATGACACAGTCCCTGGGCATTGGCCTGTTGCCATTTACCTTTGAGGGCCTGGTGGTGGCGTCGGTCATATACTCCCTGCCATTCACCGTTCAACCTTTGCAGAATGCCTTTGAGGCCGTGGGCGAAGGGTTCATGGAAGCCGCCTCAACCCTTCGAGCCGCTCCGTGGGAGCGTTTCCTGTTTATCGCTGTCCCCCTGGCAAGAAACGGATTCCTGACCGCGTCCGTACTGACCTTCGCCCACACCATCGGTGAGTTCGGCGTGATCCTGATGATCGGTGGCAACATTCCGGGTGAAACCAAGGTGTTGTCGGTGGCCATCTACGACCACGTGGAATCCCTTGAGTACGCTCAGGCCCACTGGCTGTCCGCCGGCATGGTGGTGTTCTCCTTTGTGGTTCTGGTGACCCTCTACGCGCTTAATGGCAAAGCCCGCGCGGGAGCTCTCAGATGACCACCACCATCCATGCCCGCTTCCGTTGTGCATTTCCGGGATTCGACCTGGACGTAGACCTGACCCTCCCGAGTACTGGCATTACCGCCCTGTTCGGGCATTCCGGTTGCGGCAAGACCACGCTGCTTCGTTGCATGGCAGGCCTTCAGAACGCTCCCGGGACCATGACCGTTCTGGGCGAACCCTGGCAGACTGAAGAGTTCTTCCGGCCGGTACACAAGCGCCCCCTGGCCTACGTATTCCAGGAAACCCAACTATTCCCCCACCTGAACGTACGCAAGAACCTGGAATTCGGCTACCGTCGCATTCCCGCCAGCGAACGTCAGATCGAATTCGACGATGCCGTTCGCTGGCTTGGCCTGGAATCTCACCTGGCCCGTATGCCTGCCGGATTGTCCGGCGGGGAGCGCCAGCGGGTCGCGATTGCGCGGGCGCTGCTGACCAGCCCACGACTGTTGCTCATGGATGAGCCGCTGTCTGCTCTGGACCGCGCCAGCAAACAGGACATCCTGCCCTACCTGGAACGGCTGCGGGACACTCTCGCAATCCCCATCATCTACGTATCCCACTCCACGCCAGAGGTCGCCCGCCTGGCTGACCATATCGTGATGATGGAGGATGGCCGGGTGGTAGCGCAGGGACCGCTGCAGGAAACGCTCGCTCGCACCAACAACCCCTTTCGGCTGGAAGATGACGCCGGGGTTCTTCTGGAAGGGCGGATCGACCATCTGGACCCGCGCTGGCATCTGGCGCTGTTCCAGTTCGACGGCGGCCAACTGTGGTTACGTCAGGATGACCGGCTGACCCCCGGAGACAGGGTTCGAGTGCAGGTCCTGGCGCGGGATATCAGTCTCGCACTGGCCGAACATTCCGACCAGAGCATCCAGAATCTGGTTCCGGCCATCATCGATCAGGTCGATCCGGATGTGGCGCCGGGCGTCAGCCTTGTAAGGTTGCTGGCAGGCCCAACGCCGCTGTTATCGAGACTGACCACCCGGGCCGTAGACCAGCTCGCACTTGCACCCGGCAAGAACGTTTGGATGCAAATAAAATCCGTGGCGCTTGTGGACTGACACTTCTGGCCCGGTATTTGGCCCGCCTTGCCATCCGAAGGCGGGGCCAGGATGGTTACCCTTACCTGATTCTCAACCACCGGGCAGGTATTCATCGTGGGCAACCATCGAACACACTGGGTCAGAAGCGGCGGGCTCGCTATCCATGCCGTTACCGAAGGCCATCCCGACTCCACGCCGTTGGTGTTGGTCCATGGTTACCCGGACAATCTTCGGGTCTGGGACAAGGTCAGCGCCGCCTTGAGCCAGGAGTATCTGGTGATCCGTTACGATGTCCGTGGTGCCGGCGAGTCCGACAAGCCCCGAAAAACCCGTGATTACCGCCTCGCCTTGCTGGCCGACGATCTCCAAGCGGTGGTCGACACCCTGATCCCCGGTCGCGAGTTCCACCTGATCGCACATGACTGGGGGTCAATCCAGAGTTGGGAATCCGTCACCGGTGAGCCCTTGCGGGATCGCATTCGCTCTTACACCTCCATTTCCGGCCCCTGCCTGGATCACGTCGGCTTCTGGCTCAGGAAACAACTGGAAACACCCGGATTGGCAGGGGCGGCGAAAGTACTCCAGCAACTCACAAGCTCCTGGTACGTATTTCTGTTCCAGGTGCCGGTAATCCCGGAAATGGTCTGGAAAGCCGGTCTTGACAGGCTCTGGCCAGGGTACCTGAAGCATCATGAGCACATTGCCGATGCCAGGTTCAGTGCATCCCAGAAATCCGACGGGCTGTATGGGGTCAAGCTCTATCGGGCGAACTTCCTGACCAGATTGCTGCGACCGCAGTCCCGTATGGCCCGCTGCCCGGTCCAGGTAATCATCCCGACCAGAGACGCCTATGTACGCCCTCAACTGAATGAGCACCTGGCTCGTTGGACCGGGAAACTAACCCTGCAAGAGCTGAACACAACCCATTGGGCGCCACTGACAGAACCCGAAGCTGTATCTCGGGCCGTTCACACGTTCGTGGCCGCACATTCCTGAGCTGTCCCCGACAACGAAAAAGGCCGCTGATTCCAGCGGCCTTTCTAAGGGATGATGACAACCGCGCTCAGCGGGTACCGTACACCACCATGGTCTTGCCCTTGACTCGCACCAGGCCCTGATCTTCGAGGGTTTTCAGAACCCGCCCGACCATCTCCCGGGAGCAACCAACGATCCGACCGATCTCCTGACGGGTGATCTTGATCTGCATGCCATCAGGATGCGTCATGGCGTCCGGTTCCTTGCACAGATCCAGCAGGGTGCGGGCAACCCGCCCGGTGACGTCGAGGAAGGCAAGATCGCCCACCTTGCGAGTGGTCTGGCGCAGGCGCGAAGCCATCTGCTCGCCGATAAAGTACAGAACCCTCGGGTCCTGCTGGGCGATTTCACGAAACTTGGTATAGCTGATCTCGGCAACTTCGCACTCAGTCTTGGCTTTTACCCAGGCGCTGCGCGAATCCATGTTGTCGAACAGCCCCATCTCACCGAAGAAATCCCCAGCGTTCAGGTAAGCCATGATCATCTCGCGGCCATCGTCGTCCTCAATAATGACGGTCACGGAGCCCTTGACGATGTAAAACAGGGAATCGCTTTTGTCCCCTGCATAAATAATGGTGCTTTTGGCAGGGTAACGCCGGCGATGGCATTGCGAAAGAAAATAATCCAGATGCTTGGTTTTCTGCTCAACCGGCTTGACGATAGTGGCCATAGTGCGAGTCATGCCTCCTTTGTACTGGCGGGATCCCGATGTTTTTATTCACCCTGCTTTCCCTGCGGGTTTATTCATTATGAGCGCAACTTATAACAAGATGGCCCGGTTTCGGCAACCTGAAACAGTATAGACCACATTAAAGGAGCCACTTTTAGCGGGCTGCTGGTGCCAACGGGAATATGCTAGCATCGCTGCCAATCGTACGTTATATCCCACTCGGAGCGCGAAATCAGATGAAAACAACCATTGACTGGACCGGCGACGCCAGCTTCCGGGCAACCAGCGGCAGCGGCCACTCGGTGCAAATGGACGGGCCACCCGACCATGGCGGCAAGGACCTGGGGCCACGCCCCATGGAAATGATGCTGATGGGGCTGGGGGGATGCTCGTCCTTTGACGTCATGAGCATTCTGCAGAAAAGCCGTCAGGACGTGACCGCCTGCCATGCCGAACTCGAAGCGGAGCGGGCCGACGCCGTTCCCGCAGTCTTCACCCGTATCCATCTGCATTTCGTGGTCACCGGAAAAAACCTCAAGGAAAATCTGGTGAAGCGCGCCGTCAGCCTGTCGGCCGAGAAATACTGCTCTGCATCCATCATGCTGGAAAAGGCGGGCGTTGCCATCACTCACAGCCATGAGATACGCGACACTGCCTGAACCGGCAAGCAACAGTTTCTCACAGCACGGTCACAGAGGCCTGCTAGTCTGTGGCCGACCGGCGGTTATTACGGATGCTAGAATGTTGCCCCGTACTCTACCCAAATTGAAGGTCGGTGTGCATAATACGCACCCTTCTCCGCCGGTCTGCGCAAAAGGTAAACAATCCGGTCAGTTATCGGTGGCGGCCTTGGTGGCATGCATCAGACAGACATGACCACTGACATTCATCTCCAGACAATTGGGGGGGCTGAACATGGAAACCAAACTACAGTTACATGGTTTCAATAACCTGACCAAATCACTGAGCTTCAACATCTACGACATCTGTTATGCGCAGACCGAAGAGCAACGTGAAGCCTACATTGACTACATCGATGAGATGTACAATGCCGAACGCCTGACCCAGATCCTCACCGACGTGGTCAAGATCATCGGTGCCAACGTGCTCAATATTGCCCGCCAGGACTATGAGCCCCACGGCGCTTCTGTGACCATGCTGATTGCCGAGCACGAACTCAGCAACGGTGAGCCTGACAACGAGGAATCACCAGGCCCTCTGCCGGATGCTATCGTGGCCCACCTGGACAAAAGCCACGTAACCGTACATACCTACCCGGAGAGCCACCCCTACGAAGGCATCAGTACCTTCCGTGCGGATATCGACGTGTCGACCTGTGGCTTGATCTCGCCGTTGAAAGTACTGAACTACCTGATCCACAGCTTCGACTCCGATGTGGTCACGGTGGACTATCGTGTACGCGGCTTTACCCGCGATGTGGACGGCACCAAGCACTACATCGACCACGACATCAACTCGATCCAGAACTACCTGACCGAAGACACCCAGAACGCCTACCAGATGATTGACGTCAACGTGTATCAGGAAAACCTGTTCCACACCAAGATGATGCTCAAGAATTTCGATCTGGATAACTATGTGTTCGGAGTCAATGCCAGCGACCTTGGCCACCAGGAGGCGCAATCCATCGAGGATCGTCTGCGCCGGGAGATGCTGGAGATTTTCTACTCCCGTAACGTTGAGTAGTCACTCGCACAAAAAGATCGGCCTGCGCCTTATCGGGGCGCAGGCCAGCTTGATCAATTTAACTGAACAACCTTTCCAAGATTCTCCGATTTCATCTTTTCCCGTCACGCAGTTCAATAGCCTCATAGCGTTCTAATCAACCAAGAGGCTCTGAACATGAAGAATATTCTCGTTATTACCGCAAGCATCTTTGGCCAGGACGGCCAGTCATCCAGGCTGGTCAGCCAGACGCTGGAGCAGCTCCGGCAGACCTATGGCGACATCCAGACCACCTATCGGGATCTCTCCGCGGAACCGGTACCGCATCTGGACGCCGAACGATTTGGCGCTTTCCTGACCAACGCGGACGACCGCGACGGCTCACAGCAAGGCGTTGTCGATTATTCAGATTTGCTGATCAGTGAAATTGTCGATGCAGACGTCATTGTGATGGGCGTGCCGATGTACAACTTCGGTGTACCGTCGGTGCTGAAAGCCTATTTCGACCACATTGCCCGTGCCGGCATCACCTTCCGATACACCGCAAATGGCCCTGTTGGCCTGCTGGAAGATCGGCCGGTGTACATTCTGGCGGCGCGCGGCGGCCTGTACGCCGGCACGCCGAACGACTCCCAGACGCCGTTCATTCGATCCTTCCTTGGTTTTATCGGCCTCAAGGACGTTCACTTTGTCTACGCCGAGGGCCTGAATATGGGGGATGATAGAAAAGAGAATTCCCTGCAAGAGGCCGGACGGGCCATTGAAACCCTGACTGCCTGAACCCGGCAATTTGGCTTTGGAAGGAGATCCGTCATGACAGAACGAACCCTCAGACAGGTTATTCCCGGTACCGAAACGTCCGATGGCGCTGGCGTTCGCATCAAGCGCTCCCTCGGACAGCAGCAGAACGTCCGTCTCGATCCGTTCCTGATGCTGGACGAATTCGGTTCCGACCAGCCTCAGGATTATATGGCCGGCTTCCCGTCCCATCCGCATCGTGGGTTTGAAACGGTGACCTACATGATCGAAGGCCACATGCTGCATGAGGATCATCTGGGTAACCGGGGCAATCTGAAGAATGGCGGCGTGCAATGGATGACTGCTGGACGCGGCATTGTCCACTCCGAAATGCCCCAGCAGGAATCGGGGCAAATGCGCGGTTTCCAGCTATGGCTCAATCTTCCAGCTGCGGAGAAAATGAAGCCGGCGGGTTACCGTGATATCCAGCCTGATGAAATACCAGCCATTACCCTGGATGGTGGATTGATCAAGCTGGTGGCCGGAGAGCTAGTCGTTGACGGCCAGATACACCAGGGTGCCGTCACCGGCGGCAGCACACGACCGTTGTATGCGGATATCCACCTGCAACCGGGAACGGAAACCCTGCTGCCGATTGACCCGGAACTGGAAGGCCTGCTTTACCTGTATGCCGGAGAAGCATCCCTGCTTTCAGCGGCAGGTCCCCAGCCCCTGAAACGCTCAGCAGCCAGCATTCTCTCCAAAGGCGATAGTGTCCGCGTAGGCGCCGGAGAACACGAAGCCCGCCTGCTGCTGATTGCCGGCAAACCGATTGGCGAGCCAGTGGTGCAATATGGCCCGTTCGTGATGAACAGCCGTGAAGAAATCGAGCAGACTCTGCGAGACTACAGGGATGGTCGCCTGACGGCCTGAGGGCCTTCAGGCAAAGGGCTTGTGGGCGATCAGTTCCTGCACCAGCGGGCGCATGGTCAGGTCCATGGCCAGCGATAGCTTGGTTCCGGGAATGACCAGGGTGTCATACCGGGACAGGCTGCTACCACCAATCATCTGCAACAAGTAGGGGAAGTCCACTTCCGAAGGGTCTCGAAAGCGGATAACGATCAGGCTTTCGTCTTCTGTCGGCACATCGCGGACCACAAAAGGGTTGGATGTGTCGACCAGCGGAATGCGCTGGAAGTTCACATGGGTGTGGGCGAACTGCGGGACAATATCGTGGACATAATCGTCCATACGGTTGACGATGGTCTGAACGACGGCGTCCTGGGAGTACCCGCGCTTGTTGGTATCGCGGTGAATCTTCTGAATCCACTCCAGGTTGACGATCGGCACCACTCCCACCAACAGATCCACATACTGGGCAATGTTGTAGGCATCACTGACCACGCCACCGTGCAGCCCCTCGTAAAACAGAAGATCGGTTTCCGCGGCCAGCGGCCCCCAGGGGGTAAAGGTACCCGGTTTGTGGCCGGCCTCAATCAACCGCCGGTCTTCGTCATGAACGTACTGACGGAACTGGCCGTTGCCGGTATGGCCATAGTCATAGAACAGCGCTTCCAGCTTGTCGATATGGTTCGCCGCCAGGGCAAAATGGTTGCGTTCACCAAACTGCCCCTTGGCCGCAAGGCGGGCCATCTGCTCACGGTTGTAGCGATGGAAGCTGTCGCCACTGACCATGGCGGCCCGCAGCCCCTCGCTGGCAAACAGGCGGCTGAAGATCTCACCTGTCGTAGTGGTTCCAGCGCCGGAAGAGCCGGTAACCGCGATAATCGGGTGGCGTTTAGACATAACAGGAGTTCCGGAAAGTCAGTCCAGGCTGGTCAGCAGCCGCGGCTTTTCGATGGCAAAACCCTGAGCGTAATCCACACCCAGACTGGTCAGCATATCGAGAACCGCGCGGGTTTCAACCCGTGAGGCGATGACTTCCCGTTTCATGTAGTGCGCCATATCCACCATCGACTTCACCATGGCCTGATCGGTTTCACTGGTATTCAGTTGGCTGGTGAAAGCGCTGTCCAGCTTGATCAGGTCCACCGGCAGGCTGCGCATGAACTGGAACGACGTTGGTCCACTGCCGAAATCCCCCAGGCAGAAACGGCACCCCAGCTCTTTCATTTCCTCGATGAATTCTGAAATCCCCTGAATGTCGTTGATCGCGGACGCCTCGGTTATTTCGAACCACAATCGTTCAATAGGAGCGTCCTTCTGGCTCAGCTTGTCGTAAATAAACTCCATCAACTGCTGATCGTTCAGCGAGTGGCCAGAGAGGTTGATGCAGATACCCCCCATGTGCTCCGGGTCCGGTGCGTGGTCGCGCAGCCAGTCCAGCATATGTCCCACCACCCAGCGGTCCACCGCCTGCATGCGATCATAGCGCTCCGCCATGCGGACAAAGTCCTTGCCGGTGATGAGGTTGCCATCGTCACCGTACATACTGATGAGAACCTCATACTGCGCGGCCATGGACGTACGCGCGTGCAGCGGAATGATCTTCTGGCAACGCAGCAACATACGCTCTTCGTTGAGATCACCGAGGCTGGCCACCTTCGCTGCAATCTGCTCCTGACGGGCATGGTCGTGCTCGTCCAGGGAATATTCCATCACCTTGCCATGGCCGCGTTTCTTGGCCGACTTCATGGCTTCCTCCGCCGCCTTCAGCCAACGTTCGGCGTTCGCCAGCGCCGGCAACTCAGGTGCCAGGCCAACACTGGCAGAGAGATGGTAACTGCCACTGTCGAAAACAAACTCCATGGCCTCTATCGCCGAGACTATCCCACGGGACGCGTCCAGGGCGTTTTCCGCCGGCAACATAAACGCGAACTCGTTCCCCGAGAACCGGGCCAACGGCATGCCATCACCAACATGGCTGCGGAGCACATCAGCCACCCTGCGCAACGCCTCATCACCGGCCTGGTAGCCGGCCGTGTCGTTGAGCAGACGGAACTGGCGCAGATCGAGCAACACCAGAGCCCGCTGGTCTTCGCGCCGGGCCAGTTGCTGATCCAGCATACGTTCAAATTCGCGGCGCCCCAGCAAGCCGGTCAGCTCGTCGTGAGTGGACGCCCACGACAATTGGTCATAGACCTTGCGCACCATCCGGTCGATGCTCTCATCCACCAACGGCCGGTCGTACTGGTTGTCCGGAACGATAATGCCTTTGCGCATGTGCTGGGCCAGAGCCTCAAGCTCCAGCTCGACCACGCGCATGCCCTGGTGATTGACGAACACAAATCGACTGAAACCGCGGGCGACCCATACCAGGCGGATATACTGGGGTTCATCCGGCTTTTCCTGATCCCGTAACCAGTCCCCGGTGCGCAGCTGCTGGGCCCGGTTGATCCACCGATGCAGACTGCGTTGATCACGTTCGGACAATGCCTGGCGTTTGTCGTCCTCGCTCTTCGACGGTGGAATTTCCACCATCTCGGGCGGGTGTTCAGGGCTGCGCACCAGGAACTGTTTGAGTTCGTCGCGTATCTGGGACGATGGCATGTGGTTGCTGGAAATAGACGCCAGCCCATCCTGGATCACCCGCAGTAACTCGGGCAGATTAACATTGCTCTGCGGATCCTCCGCGAAGGTCATCAGTGAATCGATCACCGACAGGTAATCCTGCCACAGCGGACTGTCTTCCCCCTGGCGTATCCAGGTCAGCGACAGCAGGTCTCGCCAGCCGCCATCCAGCAGACTGACCACGGCTTTCGGCACTTTTTTTCCAGCCAGTTTCAGCTCCAGCACCCGGGCAACCGCCTTCTTGGATTCCGAAACCTTCTGGGCACCCTCCGCCGCTGCCGTTACCCTTTCCACGTTGCGGCGGTAGACCAGGTTCTGGCGATCAATCAGCGAGTCCAACTCCTGCACTGCGTTCTCGAACACGCTGGTATCCTGCTCAAAATCGGTGGCTATCCGCTGGATCAGCTCATCAATACGCCGCTGCACCACCGGATTGATGCGGCCGCCTTTCACTCCCAACTGGGCCAGGCGGTTCATCACGCCGCGCACCGGGCTTTCCTGGTCGTCGAAAAACTCCGGGTCACGCATCACCACTTTCAGCACCGGCACTTCCAGTTGGCGCATCCGTGACTGGGCGTATTCACTGAGTTTCGGGCTTTCCACCACACTGTTGAAGAAGCGGTCCACCACATCCAGCGTGCCCTGTTGCTCTTCGCCCAGGGCATGTTCACCACTTTCCTTAACCCTTTCCACGACACGTTCGCGGAGAGAGGGTTGGTCCGGAGCTACCGTCGCAGCCTGAACCTGGAGTTCCTGCAACTGCTTCTGTAATTCTCCGGCTGACAGCTCTCTCGCACCGGGGGCAAAGTCAGCTGGAGCAACGTCGCCCCTCGCCAGGCGGCTGGCAGACAGGGTTCCGAGGAGATTTTTCACCGTAGCGAAAGCGTTCTGGGCGGCGCTGGCATAGCCTCGGAACTCGGTCACCGACTTGTGGGACGACTGCCGTCTGGTCTTTTGCTCCGGGGCCTGCTTGACCGCCGTTCCAGAGTCGTCCGGTTGCCGTGCCTCCGGCGGCGCAGCTGGTTTGTCCTCGCGCTGTTCGGGCTTCTTTGGTGCCTGTTCACTGAGATACTTGCTGAGATCCAGGTCCGGCAGCACACCATGGCGAATCAGGATGCTGTTCAACTCCCGGTATAGCGGCCCCAGGTGCATCAGTACCGCTTTTTCGAAAACACGCAGGCAGACTTTCTCAACCTCGCGATCCGCCTTTAGCTGGCTCAAACCAACATGAAAGGACTCGCAGATCAGCGACGGCCCCAACGGATTATGATGCCCCGTGGAATTGGCAATACCCAGTTTATCGAGCCGCAACTTCAACTGAAGCAATTCACCCCGATATTGGGTATCCGCCTTCGTGACCATTACCCGAATCGTCAGCCAGTCTTCGAACTCGCCCTTATCGACAACCGACAGTTCAGACCCAGGGAATCCCTTCGGAGCAGGTTTTAGTGGCGACTCCAGGCTACGCGCCATCTGGTGCCAAATAACCCGCTGACGGGCCTGAAGTTGGCCGGCGGCATCCATGTATTCATTGGCCTGCTGGTCATTACCGGCTTTCTGGGCAGCATCCCGCAAGGCGGTTGTCATCTGCACAAGACAGGCATCCATCAACGGCTCAATGTACTGAATCACCGCCTTCGCGGATTGATGCAGAACAAATTGGACCTTGTCACTGGGCGCCCTTAGTGACGCACGATCCTGATGGCGGTTGGCACCACATTGTTCCAGCATGGCGCTGACCGCTTCCGGATTGGAGCGGGTAAAACTCACCCCCATGGCGCCGTCTATCCGCCGCCTGATATTCACATGGAGCTCATGGCGCTTGCGGCCGTCAGGGCTACGAAAACGCACCACCAGTTCCTCGGCACCCCGTGAGAGTACCTGATCCAGTTTTTTGGACGTTTCGCCGGAATAACGTACAAACAGGCCTTCCGCGCAAAAATCGGCGATCTGGCATGGCAGATTGTCACCACTGCCAACGTCCAACTGAGCAGCGAGTTTAATCGGTTGGCGGGGGCTAGAACGACGTTCTTTCGGATCCATGAACTACCTGATATCTGGTAAAGCCGAGTGACTCGATAGGGTAAACTGTTTCTGTCACCGGCCGGTATCCCTGAAAGGCAGCGGTAGCTACCTGCTACTTTGGGGGAACATGGCTGTAATATAGCGCCTGGCAGCGATGCCAGCCAGCCACAAAATAACAGCCTGGACTATGAAACAGCTTAGTCAGATCTACCTCGTTATGCTACTGATAACGACACTTTCAGGGTGTACGACTTTAGGTTATTACAGCCAGGCGGTCAGTGGTCACTTGTCACTGATGATGTCCACGCAATCCGTGTCCGGACTGATCGACGCACCATCAACGCCGACGGCGTTGAAACAGAAACTCCTGGTGGCGAACGAAGCCCGTCAGTTTGCCGCGCATCGTCTGGCACTGCCGGTGGGAGATGCCTTTGCAGAATACGCTGAGCTCGGGCGGCCCTGGGTGGTTGTCAACCTGGTGGCCGTTCCGGAGTTTTCCCTCCAGGCCCACCAGTGGTGTTATCCAGTGGTCGGCTGCCAGGCTTACCGGGGCTACTACGAGTTGGAGAATGCCCGGGATGAGCAGCAACTATTCATTGAGGACGGCTACGATACCTTCATCGGTGGTGTCACCGCCTACTCAACCCTGGGCTGGTTCGACGATCCTCTGCACACCGGCTTCACGTCCTTGTCAGAAGACCGCATGGTCGCGCTGATGTTCCATGAACTGGCGCATCGCGTGGTCTATATAAGCGACGATACGGCTTTTAATGAGAGCTTCGCAACCGCCGTGGAGCTGGAGGGGCTCCGGCTGTGGCTGGAGACAGAGGGCGACGATTCGGGGTTTCGAAAGGCATTGGCGCGTCTGCGCCAGCGCAACCAGACCCTTGCCCTGATCGAGGAGGCATCACGGCAGCTTGAAACGCTCTACGCGCAACAGGACACCCTTCCCAAGACGGAGCTCCGGCACCAGAAAGCGCAGCTGTTCCAGACCCTCCAGGACGATTACCTGGCCCTGGTGGCAACCTGGGAACAGCCTGGCCCCTTTGGAGAAAATCCGACCGGACTGAACAACGCCAACCTCGCCCTGTTCAGCCAATACAACCAGCATGTGCCCGCCTTCCGGCAATTACTCCGTGACCATGCTGGCGACTTCAGCGACTTCTATAACGCGGTTGAGACCCTGGCAGGTCAGTCCCGGGAAATTCGCCAGCGCCGGCTATCCCGTCTGGGACAACGCTTTCACGAAGACTTTTGAGTTACGCTGGGTATTGTAGGAGGCCAGTTTCGGCCCCGGCAATTCACGCACCGTGGAGGGCTGGAACCCCCGTTCACGGAACCAGTGTTCGGTCTGGGTGGTCAGCACAAACAACCGTTGGATGCCCTGCCCCCGGGCCAGCTTCTCAACCATCGCCAGGATGTCATCACCACGACCAGCGCGGCGATAGGCCTGGTCCACGGCGAAACATGAAAGCTCTCCGGCACCTTCATCGGGGTAATGGTAAAGTGCGGCGCATCCCACAATCGTGCCGTCCCGCTCAGCCACCACAAACCGACTGATTTCGGTTTCCAGCATTTCCCGGGAACGGCGCACCAGAATGCCCTGCTCTTCCAGCGGCTGGATCAAACCGAGGATACCCCCGATGTCCTCCACCCGGGCCTGGCGGATCTGCTCGTAGTTGTCGCCACTGACCAGCGTGCCCGCTCCGTCACGGGTAAACAGCTCTTCCAGCAACGCGCCATCATCGACGTAACTGATAATATGAGCCCGACGCACACCTTTCACGCAGGCGTCACAGGCTGCCCGCAGCAGGTCGCCATCATGCCCCTGCACCATACCTGCCGCCAGGCGGTCAGATGCCTGACGAGCGGACAGTTCACGGATCAGTCCGGCATTTTCATCCAGCAAACCCTGATTCTCGGCAAACATGATGAGCTTCTCAGCCTGTAGCGCAGCGGCCACCTGGCTACCCACATCCTCATAAGACAGGTTAAACGCATCTCCGGTTGGCGAGTACCCAAGCGGCGGCAGCAGTACGATATGCCCCAACTCCAGTAACTTCTCGATTCCAGCCACGTCTACCCGACGAACCTGCCCGGTATAGCCAAAATCGATGCCGTCCAGAACGCCTACCGGCCTCGCGGTGACATAGTTGCCGCTGCTTACCCTGATTCGTGCATTATGCATGGGTGAGTTCACCAGTCCCATGGACAACTGGCTTTCCAGATACGCCCGCAGCCCACCAATGGCTTCCAGCACCGGCGTCAATTGTTGTTCCGGCGTTACCCGCAGGCCTCGGTGGAAAGTGGATTCTTCGTTTGCCGCGTCCAGACGCGACTGAATCTGGGGCCTTGCACCGAAGGCCACCACGAGCCGGATACCCAAACTGCTAAGCAAAGCAATGTCATGAATAATGTTGATCAGGTTGTCATGGGCAATCGCATCCCCCCCAATCGTCAATACCACAGTGCGACCACGGTGTGCATTGATATAAGGCGATGAGTGGCGGAATCCGTGCAGCCATTCGTTCGATTTCAAACTCTTCTCCTGCGAGTTTTCAGCTTTTTTTGGAGTCTTTCGGTTATTGGCGGGACACTCTCCCAAAACACGCCCGTGAATACGTCCCTGTAGGGCTCGGTCGCGCCATCCCTGGGGCTCCACGGTTTTGGGAGAGTGTCCCGCCAATACCCTCGTTATACCTCTGAGCTGCCTTCCAAACGATCAAAGGCAGAACTTTGTGATCAATCCTTTGAGGATTTTTACCGCCGGGTCCAACTGCGACAACTCCAGGAATTCATCGGGTTGGTGTGCCTGGTCGATGTAACCGGGGCCCATAACCAGGGTTTCCATACCCAGTTTCTGCAACCAGGGTGCTTCCGTGGCAAAGGCTACCGCTTCCGCAGTATGGCCTGTCAGTTTCTCACAGGCGCGGACCAGTTCAGCTTCGGCCGGGGTTTCAAAGGGCGGCACACCATCGAACAACGGCTCAAACGTCAGCGACAACTCACGGCTTTTCGCGACCGGCTGCAGCGTGTCGAGTATCTCCTGGCGCAGTGCCTTCATGTCCATGCCGGGCAAGGGTCGCAGGTCAAAGTGCAATTCGCAGCGGGCGCAGATGCGATTGGGGTTATCGCCACCGTGGATGCAACCCAGGTTCATGGTCGGTAACTGAACCTTGAAATTGGGGTTGCTGTATTTCGCCTGCCACCCTGACCGCAGGGCCAGCAGTTCGCCCAGCGCCTCGTGCATGCCTTCCATCGCGTTGCGGCCAAGGGAAGGGTCTGAGGAATGGCCGGACTGGCCCTCGAACACCAGTCGCTCCATCATGATGCCCTTGTGCATACGCACCGGTTTCAGGCCGGTAGGCTCGCCGATGACTGCATAACGGGCCTTGGGACGACCGGCCTCGGCCAGCGCCCGGGCACCATCCATGGAACTTTCCTCGTCGGCGGTGGCAAGAATGATCAGTGGCTGCTTCAGATCCTGGTCCACGAAGGCCTTGGCCGCTTCAATGGCCAGCGGAAAAAAGCCTTTCATGTCGCAGGTGCCAAGGCCATACCAGCGGTCGTCCCGCTCGGTCAGGGTAAACGGGTCGCTTTGCCAACGCTTGTCGTCAAACGGGACGGTATCGGTATGGCCCGAGAGCACAAGACCGCCGGGGCCGCTGCCCAGTGTGGCGATCATGTTGTATTTTCCGGGCAATCCGGGTACTTCCAGTATCTCGACGTTGAACCCCATGGGCTCCAGCCATTCGGCCAGGGTACGCACCACCGGTTCGTTGCTGTGATCCCATTCAGCAGACGCACTGCTGATCGACGGCTGTGAAATCAGCCTGGTGAGCATCTCGCGAAGGCCAGGCAGGTGTTGGATGGATCCGGACATAAAACACTCTCCGCCCCTATCTTGGAGCTAGCGGGCCTGGCCTTGACGCCAAACCTCGAACGTTGCAATCAGTCGAATGGCAATCGGATACGCCACTTCCCCGCCATCAATCAGCCGTGCGACTTCCAGTCGTTCGTCACCCACGCTGGCCAGGCGGCCTTCCACAACATTACCATTGTCCAGCGTAACTCTCACCGTGCGCCCGACCCAGGTTTGCGCATTCTCCGTGTTGGCCAGGTTCCAGCCATCAACAACCGGGGCACTCTCTCCCGGCACAACCGGTTCAAGTACTTCTCGCGGCACGTCCGGCACCGCGGGTTCGACACGCTCAAGATAGACATCGGGCACCACCGAACGGTTGTAGCGCACAGCGAGGCTGGCGTCTCCGGATTCATCGCTGCGAACGGGCACGCCCCATACCGGTGCCTGGGGATTCAATTCCAGTGTCAGTTCTCCACCTTCTGTCAGCCACTGCCGGTACAGAGCCAGCAACTGGTCACTGGCGCCAAAGCCACGAGCTGCCAGCGACTCGCGAAACGCTGCCATGACGATTCCGGCCCATTCCCCGGTTTCCACACCCGATTCCCGGGCACAGTAGGCCGCAACACGACGCATCAGACCTCCGTCCCGCAGTGTCACCGTTACCGGCGACTGCGTGGATTCCGTCAGGGCCGGCAATGACAGGGGATTCAGGCGCGCGCCGGGCCAGTCCAGCTCCACGCTGCCGGAGTTGGCCGTCGTCAGCTCGGCGTAGAGACCATCGTCGCTTTGAATGACCATAGCCTCACCGGACACACCATCGACACCAAGGCGCATCAGATCGCCGCTGCCCAGTTGCTGGCGATGGTCAGGACCGCAAACCGGTGAGAATAATGCCGGGGTTGCGTCGCCTGCTGCTGTCACCCAATTGCGGAACATGTTGGTGTCGAGCCCCAGGCTCAGGTTCTCCGCCACCAATGACCAATGCGGGGGCAGGTCCTCAGGGTCCAAGAGCGCGCTCACCAGGGCGACCGGAGACCCGGCATTGAACATCAACCGGTCGAACGCCACCGGGCGGGTAAGCCGGAAATCCTGGTAGCTGCCATCACCCAGCACCAGTCGGCCGACGAGGTCCGATCGAATATTCCCCCGATCAATAACGCCCAGTTCCTCAATTGCCTGCTGGGCATCGGCCAGCCGCTGGTCAGCCAGCCACCATACAGCCCCCTTGAACGACAGGTAGCCTATCAGGGCCAGGATAACCAGAAAGGTCAGCAGGCGCTTCATGATTTGATCCTCTTGGGGCGTGACGCCAGGGTGCTGCCCCGCACTGCGAGGCGACGGGCGACACTGGTCAGTTACGGGAGATCAGGGTACCGACGCCTTCATCCGTGAAGATTTCCAGCAACGTTGCGTGGGCTACACGGCCATCAATGATATGGGAGGTTCGAACGCCATTCTCCACAGCGCTCAGGGCGCAGCGGATTTTGGGCAGCATACCGCCGTGGATGGTGCCATCGTCTATCAATTCGTTGACCTGTTTTGCGGTCAACCCGGTCAACACTTTGTCTTCCTTGCTCTTGAGGCCGGACACATTGGTGAGCAGAATCAGCTTTTCCGCCTTCATGGCTTCCGCCACCTTGCCCGCCACTAAATCGGCGTTGATGTTGTAGGACGCGCCATCGGGACCGACGCCAATCGGAGCAATCACCGGAATCACATTGCTACGGGTAAGCATGTCGATCACTTCCACGTTCACACTGGCAACTTCGCCCACATGACCAATATCAATGATTTCCGGACGCTGCAGTTCTGCAGAACGGTTCATGACTTCCAGCTTGCGGGCGCGGATCAGATTGGCGTCCTTCCCGGTCAGGCCCACAGCCGTGCCACCGTGGGAGTTAATCAGTGAAACAATCTGCTTGTTAACCTGGCCACCCAGCACCATTTCCACCACGTCCATGGTCTGGCTATCGGTAACGCGCATGCCGTTCACAAAATTGGATTTGATGTTGAGACGTTCGAGCAATTCACCGATCTGGGGGCCGCCACCGTGGACCACGATGGGATTGATACCCACCAGTTTCATCAAAACGACATCACGGGCGAAGCTGCTTTTCAGCTCCTCGTTTTCCATAGCGTTGCCGCCGTATTTAATCACTACCGTTTTTCCGGTAAACCGCTGGATATAGGGCAGCCCCTTACTCAGTACGGCCGCCACCTGCATTGCTGTTTCACGATCCAGAGCCATTCATCTTGCCTTGTTAGTCAGAAAAGTCGGTTCATTATTCCAGAGCTGTCAGAAATCCGCGACAAGGTCCGGAGCCGCTTTTTGAAGCTGCTCACGGAATACCGCCTTGATACGTTCGAGTGCCTCTTCGTTTTCCGCCTCGAAGCGAAGCACCAACACCGGTGTGGTGTTGGAAGCCCGGCACAGGCCCCAGCCATCGGTAAATTCAACGCGGATGCCATCAATGGTGCTGATGTTTCCGTCACCGAAGTCGCTTTCGCGACTCAGTTTCTCCATCAGCGGAAACTTGGTCTCGTCGGAGACGGCCACGTTCAGCTCCGGAGTGCTGATATCTTCGGGGAAATCCTCAAAGACCTCATCGCAGTGCCGGTCTTCGATGCCAAGGATTTCCAGCAGTCTGGCAGCGGAGTACAAGCCGTCATCGAAGCCCATCCAGCGTTCGCCGAAGAAGATATGCCCGCTCATTTCACCCGCCAGCAAGGCACCGGACTCCTTCATCTTGGCCTTCATCAACGAGTGACCGGTTTTCCACATGATTGGCCGTCCGCCGGCCTCGGAGATCACACCCGCGAGGCGACGACTGCACTTTACGTCGTACAGCACATCGGCACCGGGGTTGCGCGACACCACATCCCGGGCAAAAAGCATCAACAGGCGGTCCGGCCAGATGATTTTTCCCGTGTTGGTCACAACGCCCAGACGGTCGCCATCGCCATCGAAAGCCAGGCCGATATCGGCGCCTTCGGCCTTCACACGCTCGATCAGGTCCACCAGGTTTTCCGGCTTGCCAGGATCGGGATGGTGATTGGGGAAATCACCATCCACCTCACAGTAGAGCGGTATCACTTCGCAACCCAACTCTTCGATCAAGAGCGGTGCGAGCTCGCCGGCGATGCCATTGCCAGCATCCAGCACCACTTTCAAAGGTGCCGCAACCGCAATATCACCCACGATACGATCCAGATAAGCGCGGCGCACATCTTCTGAAGACTGGGAACCATGACCGCTGGCAAAGTCACCGGTACGGATTCGCTGCAGCAGTTTCTGGATAGCCTCGCCCGACAGGGTTTCGCCGCCCAGCATGATCTTCAGACCGTTATAGTTGGCCGGGTTGTGGCTGCCGGTCACCATGACACCGGAACCGTTATCCAGCTCGTGGGTCGCAAAGTAGAGTACCGGGGTGGGCACGGCCCCCACATGGATGACGTCGCATCCGGTGGCCATGACACCCCGCGCCAGCGCGTCGGCCAGGTCCGGACTGGAATGCCGGCCATCATACCCAATGCACAGACTGTCCAAGCCCCGCTCAATAGCCTCACTGCCGATAGCACGGCCGATGACGGTGACAATATCCGCCGTCAGGGTTTCGCCAACAATGCCACGAATGTCGTAAGCCCTGAATATGGTGTCTGAGACCTCGGCCTCAGGCAGGCTTACTTCTTCGACGTCTGGCGTATCATCAAGGCCATCGGACCCGCCAAAGCCCAGCACGTCGTCATCGCCATCAAGCATATCAATGTCCAGCACATCCTTGTCCTGGAACAATGGCTCATCGGCGGTCGACGGGGATGGCTGCCGACTGCCTGGTTTGGGCCGCGCCGATTCACCGGCTTTGGCGACCCGTTTTTCCACCATCTGGGCAAGCCGGTGCAGCACTTCCGCAGTCGACGCCACCATGTCCCACTTCAGCGCCGGCGGCTTCACCCGCTCGCCACCAAAGACTTTATGGGCCCACTGGATAACGGCTGTCACGTCCTGTCGCAGCCCTCGCTGGGCGTTGCCGAGCAAGACCCAGACAATAATCGCGGCAAGCAGGGCCGGAGCCAACGCAAACGCGACGGCCAAAGTGCCACTGAAAAGAGGTGCTGGTGTGGAGGCCGGTGTGTATCGGAGCTTCCAGTCAGGGTTGACAAGATCCCGCTCGTACGTCGGGCCATTGCCACTACCGCGGCTGACGATGTTACGCGTTGAACCATTCACCGACTGTACCAGTGAAAACTCTCCGCCCAATGCCGAGTTCACACCGGTCATCAGGGGTTGCAGGCGGACGGCATCAAACACCACCAGAACACTGCCCGTGACGGCTCGGCTCTGGGGGTTGCGGACCGGGGTCGACATCTGCAGATACCACTGGCCGCTGCGCGGGAAGGCATCCGGGAAAAGCCTCTGCCCCGTCTCAGCGCGGCGGGCAAGATCCAGGCCGGAAAAACCCAGTGTAGGTTCGGAGGATGTGCGGGGAATGTCTCCGTAGGGAAAGAGGTAGACCGCCTCAATATCCGGCAACACCTTGGCAAGATTCGCCGCTGCGCTGCTCAGGGAAGCCTCGCCTCTCAGTGCGGCGCGCACATAATCCTGATCGGCGACACCCTCAACGGCGGCCTGCAACAAGGCGAGCTGCTGATTGACACGCACAGCCGCGGCGTCTGCCTCAAGGGCAGCCTGGGTGTCGTAACGACGGGACTCTGCCGGAACCGCCAACAGAAAATACAGCAGTGCTGCCGAAGCCACCCCGGCAAGCACCACCACAACAGCCTGGGAAACAGCAACGGACGTCAGCCGTTTATGCCGTGGGCCGGTGGCTGTTTTTTTCTCCTTGCTCTGTTTTTTTCCCTGCGTCCTGTCCGGTTTGGCATCAGGTGCAGCGTCCTCAGAGTTCTTCTTTTTACCAAGCTTCATAGTCCATCCTGCAGGTGTTATTCGCCCGAATTCTTCAATGATCAGAGAAGTATAGACCCTGAGCAGCGATCTGCGCCTGGCGCCTCATCGCGTTCCCGTGGAACCAAAACCACCGTCACCTCGCACACTGGCGTCAAAGGAAGACACCACTTCGAAGTCTGCCTGTACCACTGGCACAAGCACCAGCTGCGCAATGCGCTCACCTACGTCGATGGTGAACTCGCTTTGGCCCCGGTTCCAGCAGGAAACCATTAACTCGCCCTGATAGTCGGAATCGATCAGGCCCACCAAGTTGCCCAACACAATCCCATGTTTGTGGCCGAGGCCGCTGCGGGGAAGAATCATCGCTGCCAACGAAGTATCCGCGATGTGAATCGAGAGCCCGGTCTTTATCAGTTCGGTCTGCCCCGGTTTCAGTGTGAGCGGCGCGTCCAGGCAGGCGCGCAGGTCCAGGCCGGCAGAGCCATCCGTCGCATATTCGGGAAAGGGAACTGAACGACCGATCCGGTCATCCAGGATGCGTACCTGAAAGGTTTTGCGGGTCATTGATTTTCCTTGTTACAGAGTGCCGGCTGCGCCAGCCTTTGATTCGAGGTGTTCGCCTATCAGTGCGATCAATCGCTGAGCGATTGCCACCTTGGTGTCGGGCCCGATAGCCTCCCGGCCCTGAGGCCAGAAAGCGGTCACGGCGTTACTGTCACTGTTAAAACCCAACCCCGGTGCAGACACGTCATTGGCCACAATCATATTCAGCTTTTTGCGTGTCAGTTTGTCGAGGGCATAGTGCTCTACGTCCCGGGTTTCTGCCGCAAACCCCACGGTAAAGGGCGCATCGGCACGCGCCGCTATGGCAGCGAGGGTATCGGGATTGCGCACCAGCGACAGACTCATGCCTTCATCCGTTTTCTTGATCTTGTCGCCGGCACAGCTGTCGGGGCGATAATCCGCCACCGCCGCCGTCGCAATAAACAGATCGCAGCCTTCATCCACGGCGCCACTGGCATACTCCAGCATCTCCTGCGCGGTTGTCACACCGCGAACCTCAACGCCCACCGGCGCTTCGATGGACACCGGGCCACTGACAAGGATGACGTTCGCACCGGCCATTCTTGCGGCTGAGGCCAACGCATACCCCATCTTGCCAGAGCTGTGATTGCTGATATAGCGCACCGGGTCAATCGGCTCTCGCGTAGGGCCCGCAGTAATAACCACACGCCGCCCCGCCAGCGGGCCTTGGGTAGCACCGGAGATCAGGTCAAACAGCACGGCGGGCTCCAGCATCCGGCCCGGCCCCACATCACCGCAGGCCTGGGCGCCCTGGTCAGGGCCCCACAGGGTAACCTGGGCATCCGCCGCCAGCAGTTCAATGTTTCTCTGGGTCCTGCGGTTGCTCCACATGGCCTGATTCATCGCCGGAGCCACCGCGATGGGAGCTTCTGTGGCACAACAAAGAGTGGTCAACAGATCGTCGGCCATACCTTGGGCCAGACGGGCGATAAAATCCGCGGAGGCGGGCGCAATCACTACCTGATCGGCCCACTTTGCCAGTTCGATATGCCCCATTCCGGACTCTGCTTCCGGATCCAGCAAAGAGGTTCTGACCGGCTCACCGCTGAGCGCCTGAAACGTCAGCGGTGTTACAAAGGCCTCGGCACCACGGGTCATCACGACCCGCACCTCGTGACCGGATTTTTTCAGCAGGCGAACCAGTTCTGCGCTCTTGTAGGCGGCAATGCCACCAGTCACACCCAGCAGGATTCGTTTAACGGCCATCAACGGCTCCGTATTCATCACGAAATGAAAGGCTTATAAGATAGCATGCCAGAGCGCTGCCGGCAGCCTCACAGCCATGCTAGAATCCCAATCGTTCACCGGGCGACCACCACCCCGGTATTTCAGGCGCAGGATGCGCGCAATAACGGTAGAAAGGACTCGATCATGTCGAATTCAGACTGGCCCACCGACGAACGCCCGAGAGAACGACTCCTGGCCCATGGCGCCGCCAGCCTGTCGGACGCGGAACTGCTGGCCATATTTTTGCGAACCGGCACCACCGGCATGCCCGTGATGGCACTCGCCCGTCACCTCACCGAAGCCTTCGGTGGCCTGCGAGGATTGATGACCGCTTCCCGCAGGCAATTCTGCGATGTCAAAGGGCTCGGCACCGCGAAGTACGCCCAGGTCCAGGCCGCCATGGAAATGGCCCGACGGGTCATGGACGAGCCGCTTCGCCAGGGGGACCCATTGCGCTCACCGGAGGATACCCGTCGCTTCCTGTGCAGCCGCCTTGGCACCTACCCTCACGAGGTATTCTCAGGCCTGTTTCTGGACAACCGGCATCGAGTGATTCGCTATCAGGAGTTGTTCCGGGGGACCATTGATGGCGCGGCTGTCTACCCGCGAGAGGTGGTTCGACAAGCCCTGGAGTTCAATGCAGCGGCCGTTATTTTTGCCCATAACCACCCCTCGGGGGTCGCAGAACCCAGCCAGTCGGACATTTCACTGACCCGGCGATTGAAAGAGGCACTGGGGTTGGTGGATATCAGGGTTCTTGACCATATGGTTGTCGGCCATGGTGAGGTAATATCGCTGGCAGAACGGGGGCTGATGTAAATCAGGCGGTGCTTCATCGGAAAACTGGCCAAATTCCCAACAAATTTTTGCGTTGGGGAGGCAGTTCTGGTATAAAAGCGTCCCTTTCTGGCGGCGTCTGGCGAGCAGCGTGCATTTTTTGAGGCGCAGGTAGCAACCAGAGACCCGATTAAACGATTTAAATACGCATTTTCAGGACCAAAGCTCAGGTCGGAGGCAAGTATGTCCAGAGTCTGTCAGGTTACCGGTAAGCGACCGGTCACCGGTAACAACGTTTCTCACGCGATGAACCACTCACGTCGTCGTTTTCTGCCCAACCTGCAGAACCATCGCTTCTGGGTTGAATCAGAGAAGCGCTTCGTAAGGCTGCGCGTATCCACCAAGGGTATGCGTGTTATCGATAAAAAAGGCATTGACGCTGTGCTGGCCGATCTTCGTGCCCGCGGCGAGAAATTTTAAGGAGCCGCATCATGCGCGAGAAAATCAAGCTGGTTTCATCAGCAGGTACTGGTCACTTCTACACGACCAACAAGAACAAGCGTAACACCCCGGAAAAAATCGAGATCAAAAAGTACGATCCGGTTGTCCGCAAGCACGTTGCGTACAAGGAAGCGAAGATCAAGTAAGATTTTCGTTACCCAAAAAAAACCCGGCCTCGGCCGGGTTTTTTTGTGCCTGGCCCTAAAACGTTTCCAGATACCCTTTGGGCAACTTGATATCCATGGCAATCGGTAAATGATCCGACACCGGATAGCTGACCACCTCTGATCGGCGTATCTCCAGGCTGGGGCTGACCAGTATGTGGTCCAGTGCCCGCTCCGGCCGCCAGCTCGGAAAGCTGTGAGCCGTCTCGGGCAGCGGCACCAGGTTCGAATGCTTCAACGGCGTGTTGCTCAACAACTCCTCAGCGTGATTGTTCAGGTCACCCATGAGAACCACGTGCTGGTACTCGGAAATCAACGCCTGAATATACGCCAGCTGCCGCTGCTGAGCCGCCTTACTGAGCGATAGGTGCATCATCACCAGCACCAGGGGGTCTTCCTCTGCCCCGTAACGGGCAATAATGGCACCCCGCCCCGGAATCAGTCCGGGCAACCGGTGCTCTTTCACATCCAGGGGACGATAGCGGCTCAGCAAGCCATTACTGTGCTGCGCCAGCTGCCCAAGGTTTCGGTTGAGCTGTTGGTACCAGTAAGGAATGCCCGACGCCTCCGCCAGATACTGCACCTGATTGATGTAACCACTGCGCAGACTGCCACCATCACACTCCTGCAGGGCGACCACATCGTAGTTACTCAGCAGGGTGGCGATACGGTCCAAGTTCTGGATGCGGTTGCGGTGAGGCAGAAAGTGCTGCCAACTCCGGGTGAAGTAGTGACGGTAGGAGGAAGTGTTGATGCCGACCTGAATATTGAAGGTCAGTAGCCGAATATGACGATGCGCCTCGAACGCTGGAACATGCTCATCGCCAGAACAAGCCCCGCGCGGGCCGTTCGTCGACCTGAGGATACCATTCAGCTGCTTGCGAATACGGTTGTACATGATGGCAGCTCAGACTCCTGACAAGACCCGGTCACGGCCAGCGGACCGGGCCCATGCGTTTACTCGGCCTGACCGGCACGCTCCTGCTCAATCAGGTAATCGACAACCTCCAGTGCCGCTTCATGGCTACCCGCCATGGAAGCTGTAACCCTGTACTTGCCATTCACAAGCATAGTCGGTGTGCCGGTAACACGCGCACCACGAATCTTGGCCTGAGCCTGCTGCATTTTGGCGTTTACACCGAAACTGTTGTAATTCTTGAGGAATTCTTCGCCATCAACACCGTGCCCTGTCACAAAATCGGCAAGAGCTTCACCCGAGTTCAGTGGACGACGTTCGCCCGCAAGCGCGTCAAACAGAGCGTCGTGGACCTTATCAAGCTCTCCCATGGCTTCCAGTGCGTAAAAGGCCTTGGCATGGGGCTCCCAGGAACGCCCGAGCGCCGCGGGAATTTTCACGTAGTGGACGTCTTCCGGTAGGTCTTCCGCCCAGCTTTCAACAATCGGTTTAAAGGAATAGCAATGAGGGCAGCCATACCAGAAGACCTCAGCCACCTCGATACCACTCTCACTGGCGGTTCTCACCGGGGTATCCAGCACCTGGTAGTGCGTCCCCTCTTCCCAGTTGGCGGCACTGGCCTGCGCAATAAACGACATAGCCAGGATGGATAGTGCGGCGGCGTTCCGGATTAATCGGATCATTCATGGTCTCCGGTTATCAGATTGGATGATGTGAAGGGATTATGACCCAGCAGGCACGAAAAGTTCCACCGGGCATGGATTAAACAGCGGCAACCCATAAAAAACCCCGCATCAGCGGGGTTTTTTAGTCGTAGCGCGTGCCAAACCTTACTGGAGACCGGACACGTAGCTCGCAACGGCCTTGATTTCAGAATCGGTCAACTTGGCAGCCACATCCATCATGATGGACGCGTTCTGACCCGCATCACGTTCACCACCTCGGTAAGCCTTTAGCTGCTTTTCAACGTATTCAGCGTTCTGCCCACTGAGCCTGGGATAGCCGGCAGGCTCATTTCCCATGCCTCGAGGGTTGTGGCATCCGGCACACGCCGGCACGCCAGAGGCCATGTTGCCACCGCGGTAAAGTGCCTGCCCTTCATCCACAAGATCGGGGTTGGCCTGGGCCACCGTAATGTCCTGACTGTCGAAATAGGCCGCAAGATCCTGCAGATCCTGGTCAGACATATCGCTCAAAAGGCCCGTCATTTCGGCAATTTCACGCTTGCCTTCCTTGATCGCAACCAATTGCTGGTGCAGATACTCTTCACCGATACCCGCCAATTTCGGATAAACCGCCATGACCGGCTTGGCACCACCCTGGCCATGACACCCGGCACACACCGCTGCATTTGCTTCGCCTGCTTCAGGATCTCCCGCCCCGTGAGCCATCGCTGTGAGGCCAACACCGAGAACAACTCCTGCGATCAGTTTCTTCATGCTCGCTCCGCTTCTCTCATCCAAAAGTTTTCTTCGTTATGCAGCCGGCAGGCACTGGCCAAGAAGGCTCAAACCGGGGCTGTTCAGCAGCAACGCTCAGCGTACTGCCCGGATTTGGTGTAGCATTATACATTAATCCCTGATAACTGAAATCCAATAGGAATGCCAACACCCGTGTCATCTGACCTGACTCAAAAAAGCCTCTCGTTCAACAGCGCCCGGTTCCTGATCAGCGCCTCGCGCCTGGAGGAATGCCCTCCGGACCACGGCTCCGAGGTGGCCTTCGCCGGCCGCTCGAACGCGGGCAAATCCAGTGCCATCAATTGCATCACCACCAACGGCAAACTGGCCCGTACCAGTAAGACCCCAGGGCGCACCCGGCTGATCAACTTCTTCTCACTCAACCGTGAAAACTGCCGGCTGGTGGATCTGCCCGGATACGGCTACGCCAAGGTATCCCGGGACATGAAAGACGACTGGCAACAACACCTTGGCCACTACCTGAATGATCGCCGCTGCCTGCGGGGGCTGGTACTGGTCATGGACATACGCCACCCATTGACGGACTTCGACCAAATGATGGTGGAATGGTGCGAACATAACAACCTTCCACTGATGATTCTTGCCACCAAGGCCGACAAACTGAAGTTTGGCCAGGCAAAGACAGCCATGATGGGCATTTCGAAGAAGCTGGAAGCGTTTCAGTGTGTGGAACACCTGATCATGTTCTCGGCAACGTCAAAACGGGGAGTCGACGAGTGCCGGGAGGCACTGACCGCCTGGCTGGAAACCGAGGACTAACTAGAGCGTGCCACCACGCTCTATCCGGTATCCCAAGTCGATACGCGGCTCGCTGATGCCGGCACCGCCCAGGCGGGCGAGCAGCTCCCGGGCCGCTCTCTGGCCCACGGCCTCCCTTGGCGTGATCACACTTGCCAGGGGCGGCACCATCACACGGCCAACATCGTGGCCATGGAAACCGGCTATCGCAATCCGCTCTGGCACAGGAATACCCCGGCGCTGACACTCGAAAAACGCACCAATGGCGACGTCATCGTTGGTGCAGAAGATGCCATCAACGTCTGGATTCTCCTCCAGTATCCGCGCCATCAGGGTGGCACCCACGCTGAAGGAAGAGCGTTGCTCGCTGCGCAGGGTGACTGGTGCCAGCCCTTCTTCTTCCATCGCACGGCTGTATCCTTCCTGACGTTGCAGGGTGCGGGCATCCAGACGCACGGCAAGATAGACCACCCGCTTGCGCCCAAGGCGGATCATTTCCCGCACCATGTCCCTGGCAGCACTGACGTTGTCGAAGCCGACAGCCTGTTGGAAGGGGGCCGAGTGCGTGTCCATGATTTCCACCGTCGGCACACCCGCCGTCTGGAGCATCCTCAGGGTGCGGTCCGTGTGCTGGCTCTCGGAGAGAATCACGCCATCCACGTTGTAAGACAGCAGCGACGACAGGCTGCGTTCCTCAATCTCGGCGCTGTAACCGTAATGGGACAGCATCAAGTGGTAACCGGCAGGCTCGGTGACCGACTCCACACCCTTGATCACATCCGCAAAAACCTGGTTGGTCAGTGACGGAAGCAGCACGCCAATGGCGTGACTGGTGGACTTGGACAGCAGGTCCGGCGCACGATTGGGGATATACCCCAGTGCTTCGGCTTCGGCAAAGATCCGCTCCCGCATGGGCTTGGAGACGTTGTCTGCGCCACGAAGGCAACGGCTGACCGTCATCTTGGTGGCACCAACCCGGTCCGCAATATCCTGCAATGTGGGACGTTTGTTCTTTACCATTTACGGCTCCAGCCAGAACGTTCAAAGGGGCCTATCATACCCGAGCCCGGCAAGGCAGTGACGGATCACTTGCTCCGGCGTACCGGAGACATCGACGGCAACCGCATTTTCAGCGGGGCCCGGCTCTTCCAGCAAATGGAATTGGCTCTCCAGCATGGCGCGACCATTGAAGTAGTGATCGGTGCGACTGGAATGCCGCGCCCAGATGGTTTCGAAATCCCCCCTGAGATAGACAAACCGGGTTTCCGGGCTGCGCCCCTGCAAACGCTCGCGGTAGATGCGCTTCAGGGCGGAACAGGCCAGCACCAGACCGCCCTCTTCCCGCCGGATCAACTCCGCAAGGTCATCCAGCCAACCGAGACGATCCTCGTCGGTCAGCGGAATACCGGCCGCCATTTTCTCCACGTTGGCACGGCTGTGGTAATCGTCCGCATCGTAGAACGGAACGCCCAGCTCTTCTGCAAGCCTGGTCCCGGTGAGGCTTTTGCCGCACCCGGACACGCCCATGACAACGACTTTCGGTGTCTTCCTGTCACTCATGTCACTGCCACCATAACGCCAACTGGGGGAAGGCAATCAGCAGACCAAGGGCGACCACCTGAAGCGCGATGAACGGCAGCAGGGCACGGAATATCTCCCCCAGGGAGATGTCTTTCGGTGTCACGGTCTTGAGATAGAAGGCCGCCGGGCCAAACGGCGGTGACAGGAACGACACCTGCATGTTCATACAGAACACCACCCCGAACCAGATGGGGCTGTAACCCAGCTCCGTCACAATCGGCACAAAGATCGGCATGGTGAGCAAGGCAACGCCGACCCAGTCCAGGAACATACCCAGAACAAGCAGTATCAGCATCATGAACAGGATCGTCGTCAGGCCATGGCCACCGCTGACGGCAAAAACCATGTCGCGAACGAAGTCGATACCGCCCATGAGGTTGTAGACGCCCACCAGCGCAGTGGCCCCGATACCAATCCAGATGATCATGCCGCACACCCGCAGCGTGCTGATGGTGGCCTTGCGCACCATGGCAAGGGACAGCTCACCACGAATCCAGGTGCTGATGGCAATGCCCATCACACCCAGGGCCGAGGCTTCCGTAACCGACGCTACACCGCCATAGATGCTCCCCAGTACCACAACCACGGACAGCAGCGGAAACAGCAGTGCCTTGAAGAAGTTCGGCATCGGCGTTTCAGGTGCGTCCTGGTCCGAAGGCAGCGGCGCCATCTCCGGCTTCAGCCATACCCGAACCAACACGTACCCCATATAGAGCAGTGCCAGTATCAGTGCGGGCAAGAAGGCCCCTTTGAACAGATCGCCAATGGACACGTTGGCGGTCAGCCCGTAGATAATCAGTACGATGCTGGGAGGCAGCATGGTGCCGAGCGCCCCACCGGCACAGGTGGTGCCAATGGCGAGTTTTCGGTCGTATCCGAGGCGCAGCATCTGCGGTAGCGCCAGGATACCCAGCAACACCGTCTCGCCACCGATCACACCGGACATGGATGCAAGGATCACGGCCACCACCAGCGTCTGGATGGCCACGCCACCACGGAGTTTGCGCCCCAGGCGGGCCATGGCATCGAACAGGTCCCGTGCAATGCCGGAATGATCCAGTAGCGAGGCCATCAACACGAACATGGGCACCGCCAGGAACACATAGTTGCCGATAAAGCTGTACAGACGGCTGCTGACAATGGGCAGGGCATCCGGGCCAAACCAGCCGAGCGCGAACACAAGAGCGACCAGACCGGTGGCAAACGCCAACTGCATACCGGTCAGGAGCAATACAATCAGCATGACAAGCATCAACAGGCTGCCATAGCCGATCCCAAGGGAGGCCAGTTCAAACATCATTTATCTCCCTTGCCACGAAGGTCGCGAATAAGGTGCAACAGGAACTGAAGCGTCATGACCGCCACCGCAACCAGGATGGCCACCTTCAGCAGCGCCGGAAACGGCGGATTCCAGGCAGAGCCGGAGGTTTCCAGGCGAATGCCGCCCCAGGGCGCCAGCACCGCGCCCTTTGCCATCGACCAGCTGGCGAACAGCAGCATGCCGCAGAAGGCAAGGCCCAGCAGGTGGTGGACGACCCGCAGCCAGCGCTGGGTGCGGTGCGAAACGGCATCGTAGACCAGCACGATACGGACGTGCCGGTCGGTGGCCAGGGCATAAAGCCCGCCAATAACGAACAGCGTGGCGCCGGCGAAGGTGACGGTTTCATGCACCCAAAGGGTCGGCGCATCAAAAACATAGCGGCGGATGATTTCGTAGAAGGACACCAACACGATCACCGCAAACACCAGGCTCAACTTTTTGCCCAGCCAGACGATCGCCCTGTCGAGCCAGGTAAATCCTACATCTTCATCGTTCATAACGAACTCCTCGCTCCGGGTACCCATCAGGGACCCGAAGGCAGATATCGAGGGAGGCGGTTTGAATTAAAGGAGGCCCTGGGATTCCAGGTACTCGGTCACCGACTGGTACACCTTCTCGGCATTGGGTGACTGTTCTGCGTAGACCTGCCACTGGTCACGGGCGATGGTGCGGAACTTCCGACGCTCTTCGGCGGACCAGTCGTGGATGGTAATGTCCGGGTTGGCCCGAGCCTCGTTGACGGCTTCACGATCGGCCATCGCCAACTGGGTGCTGATATCCTGGGCAAAGTCACGGGCGGATACCGTCATGATCGCCTGGATGTCCTCTGGCAGTTTGTTCCACTCCTTGAGGTCCATCGCAATCTCAATCAACGGCAGCGAATGGAAACCAGGATTGACCGGGTGCGGTGCAATCTCGTTCAGGCCCGCCTCATGGTTGGTGGAAAACACGGTGTAGTCCGCTGCATCAATCACACCCTTACTCAACGCGGTGTAGACCTCAGACCCCGGCAGGTTCACGGGGGATGCACCAGCGGCGGCAAAGACGGACTGCACCAGCCCTTCCGGTGCGCGCATCTTCAGACCCTTGAGATCCTCGACGCCATCAAGCGGTTTCTTCGACACAAACGACTCGACGCCGGTACCGCCACCGCCGACGAACTTCACGCCATAGGGCTTGTAGAGCTCGTTCATTAACTCATAGCCGCCACCGTGGTTGATGTAGTCAATGAGCTGGTCCGGGCTGGACCAGGCACCCACGGTGTTGCCGATCAGGCCGAAGGCGGGGTCCTTTCCCGAGAAATACCCGGTCACGGAAATATGGCCATCCAACACGCCCATTTTCATGGCGCCGAGGGTTTCCGTGTGGCTGACAACGCTACCCACCGGCAGCAGGTCAATCTCGACACGACCACCGGTCATCGCTTCCACTCGGTCGACCCACGCCTGCTGGATCTCGAAGTTCTTGACGCCGGAAGGATCGGAAGACTGGAACTTGAAGGTGAAATCGGCGGCAAGGGCATTGCACGCCAGGGTGGCTGACAGAAGGCCAGCTGCGAGTCTTGTCGGGAACATATTGGTATCTCCTGATTGTTTTTGTGCCGGCATATGTTACCGGTAACATTCACGAGTCTATTGGATTTAAAACGCTCTGACAAGGATGCAATGGAAGGTCGGTTTGGAACGGTGGCATAAAAAACCGACCTGCCAGAAGACAGGCCGGTGAAACGTCAGGGTTTGCGACGTGCTAAAACCTGAGAACTCACTCAGGAGACACCGAGAATGTCCGAATCCCCGATGTCGTAACTATTGACACGCCAATTGATCAAAAGTTCCTCAATGATTCCCGATGGGTTCGCCCTGCCCTGAAACCGGTGCGTCGGCCGAATCCGGCAAACGCGGGCGATACTTCTCCCGCAACGCCATGACCTGCTCCCGGTAATCCGCCGTCAGATAGGGGATTTCCAGCGTCAACACCTGGTAGATACCTTGCTTCAGCTCGGTCAGAGTCAGGCTCGCAGAGGCCTCAGAGGCATGGGCGGTTTTCAGGAAGGCCATCCAGTTAGTGATCACCAGCCACACATTCAGTGACATTGCGGAACGCAACTCGTCAGGCTGAGGCTCGATAATCCCCGCCTCCGCCAGCTTCTCGAATATCCGGCTGATCGCGGCCAGACAGCGGTTGGTGAACTCGCGGTAGTCCTGGCGCAGGCGCTGGTCACTATCGAGCAGGTATTCCAGGTCGCGGTGAAAAAACCGATAGCTCCAAAGGCCATCGAAGACCGATTCAAGATAGAAGGTCAGGTCATCGAGGGTAATGGGCCGGCTCTCCGGAATATCCAGGTAAAAATCCACCAGCTTTTCGTACTCGAGAAAGATCTCGTAAATGATGTCCGACTTATTGCGGAAGTGGTAATACAGGTTGCCCGGCGATATCGCCAGGTGAGCGGCGATGTGGTTGGTGGTTACGTTGCGCTCTCCCCTTTCGTTGAACAGATCAAGGCTCGAAAGAAGAATCTTTTCTCGGGTTTTCATAGGCTCTGCAATGCGTGTTGTTGAGTGGGCGCCTGCGCTTCGGCCCTCGTATGCGTGGATGGCCCGATCAGCCATCAGGGCCAGCTTGACTACCTAGAGTATATACTCTAATAATAGCCCCAAGCGCAAACTGAATACTTTTTCACCACCGCATTCCGGAATTGTCGTCGGTTCCACGAACAATAAGGGCGGTGATCCGGCATGGCCCGGAGCCGCGAGGAGAGAGCGATATGGTAGCCACCGTTGTCCAGCTGACTGAAAGCAAAAAGCACATCCAGCACACGCATCGTGTGTTCGAGGACCAGAAGAAGGCGTTTCGCAACAACCCGATGCCGTCGCTGACCGAGCGTCAGGAGAATCTGAAGCGCCTCAAGCGGGTTCTGCTGTCCAATCAGGAACGCATACTGGACGCCATCGACCGGGACTTCAGCTGTCGCTCGAAGGATGAGTCGCTGATTGCGGAAGTGATGCCATCCATTCAGGGCATCAATTACACCCTGAAAAATCTGGAAGGCTGGATGAAGCCGTCCAAACGGCATGTGTCTGTGTTATTCCAGCCTGCCAGCAACCGCGTTCACTACCAGCCCAAGGGGGTTGTGGGCGTCATCGTGCCCTGGAACTATCCGCTGTATCTGGCGGTCGGGCCGCTGGTTGCCTCACTGGCAGCGGGCAACCGTACGATGATCAAGATGTCGGAGTTCACGCCGCACACCTCTGCCTTGTTCAAAGAGATTGTCGAATCTGCGTTTCCGGAGGATCTGGTCTGTGTGATTAACGGTGAGGCGGATGTCGCCGCAGACTTTTCCAGCCGGCCTTTCGATCATCTTCTGTTTACCGGCTCCACGTCGGTGGGCAAGCTGGTGATGCGGGCGGCGGCGGAAAATCTGACGCCGGTAACACTGGAACTGGGCGGCAAGTCGCCTGCGATCGTGTCGCCGGATGTTCCGATGGAAGACGCCGCCCAGCGTATCGCTTTCGGCAAGGCACTGAATGCGGGTCAGACCTGTGTGGCACCGGATTATGTATTGTGCCCGGCGGACCGTGTGCAGGCGTTTGTGGATGAGTATCGCAATCAGTTTGCGGCGATGTATCCGAGCCTGCGGGACAACGAGGATTACACGGCGATTATTAATGAGCGCCAATACGAGCGTCTGCAGGGGTACCTTGAGGATGCACGGGAAAAAGGGGCCGAGCTGATTGAGATCAATCCGGCCAGCGAGAACCTGAAGGATGGCACCCGCAAGATGCCGATTACGCTGGCGCTGAAGACGACGCCGGATATGAAGATCATGCAGGATGAAATTTTCGGGCCGATTCTGCCAGTGATCAGCTACGGCAATCTGGACGAAGCCATTCATTACATCAATGACCGTCCTCGCCCGCTGGCGCTGTATTTCTTCGGTTATGACAAATCAATGCAGGAGCATGTGGTCAACCAGACCCATTCCGGTGGCATGTGCATCAACGATGCGCTGATGCACGTTGCCCAGGATGACCTGCCGTTTGGGGGTATTGGTGATTCGGGGATGGGACATTATCACGGCAAGGAAGGCTTCCTGACCTTCTCTCATCAACGGGCGATTTTCAGTAAGCAGAAGTTCAACAGTGGCAAGTTTGTGTATGCGCCGCACGGAACGACGGCGCACAAGATGGTATATAAGTTGTTTATTCGGTGATTCCTGTACCCAACTTAGGTGCATGGGTCGCC
>NZ_ABCP01000014.1 GCF_000170835.1 Marinobacter algicola DG893 | reverse complement strand
GAAAGCCGTACCACACAGCGGCCCTCCCCCAAGCTCAAACAAAAAGCCAGTCAGCGGCCAACGACCTTCTCGGCTTCCTCCACCGGCGTATGCCGAACATCCTCACCCTTAACCATGAAGATCACATTCTCGGCAATGTTACAGGCGTGATCCCCCACCCGCTCCAGAGCACGGAGAATCCACATCACCGACATACAGCGGGAAATGTTGCGGGTGTCTTCCATCATGAACGTCAGCAAGGTCCGCGTGGCGGCCTGGTATTCCTCATCCACCCGCTTGTCTTCCTTCATGATCCGTAACGCCTGCTCAGAATCGAGACGGGCGAAGGAGTCCAAAGCATCGTGCAACATGCTAAGAACATGATTGCCAATGTGGCGCACCTCCACGTAGCCACGAGGTGCCTGACCTTCCTCTGACAGCTTGATGGCGAACTTGGCAATTTTCTTCGCCTCGTCACCCACCCGCTCCAGGTCCGCCACCATCTTGATCACCGAAATCACCAACCGCAGATCACGCGCGGTGGGCTGGCGACGGGCGATAATCAGGGTTGCTTCCTCGTCGAGGTCGATTTCCATCTGGTCGACTTTCTTGTCCGTGGCACGAACCTCGTCCGCCAGGTGGCCGTCGTTGTCCACCAGTGCGGTAATCGCACGGTCGACCTGGGACTCCACCAGGCCGCCCATCTCGAGGAACTCGCTCTTCAGAGCCATCAGTTCGTCATTGAACTTATGCGAAATATGATCGCCGTAAACATCGTCCTTTTTATCTGGCATGACTGTGTTCTCCAGTGTTCAACAATACCGGCGTTAACCGAAACGGCCGGTGATATAGGATTCGGTGAGTTCGTGCTCGGGCGACGTAAACACCTTGTTGGTCTCGTTCACTTCCACCAGGTGCCCCAGATGGAAATACGCCGTTCGATTCGATACACGGGCTGCCTGCTGCATCGAGTGGGTCACGATCACAATGGTGTAGCTCTCGGACATTTCAGCCATCAACTCTTCCACCCTTGCGGTTGCAATGGGATCCAGCGCAGAGCAAGGCTCATCCATCAGAATAACCTCCGGGCTCACGGCAATGGCGCGCGCAATGCAGAGGCGCTGCTGCTGGCCGCCCGACATTCCGGTGGCCGTCGCATCCAGGCGGTCCTTGACCTCGCTCCACAAACCCGCCTTGCGCAAGCTGTTCTCGACAATGTCATCCAGATCGGACTTGCGGTTTGCAAGGCCATGAATCCGGGGACCATAGGCCACATTGTCATAGATGGACTTGGGGAACGGGTTGGGTTTCTGGAACACCATACCCACCCGCGCACGCAGTTCGACAACGTCCCGGCGACGGTCATAGATGTCCTGGTCGTCCAGTTGCAGTGACCCCGTCACCTTGCAGATTTCGATGCTGTCGTTCATTCGATTGAGGCATCTCAGAAACGTAGACTTGCCGCACCCAGAAGGTCCAATAAAGGCAATGACCTCATTCTTCGCCACATCCAGGCTGATGTTCTTGATCGCCCGGGTATCACCGTAGGAAACATTGACGTCGCGAAGCTTGAATTTGGCATTGTCGGCAAACGGCTCTCCCACCGTTTTGCCTTCCTCAATAATCGTTTCCTCGGGCTGTTCCCGCACCGGAGTAACCGTTTCAATCTCTTGGTGATCGGCTTCTTTGGCAATCGTTGGGTTCATCGTATTCATCGTTTATCTCCTTACCACCGACGCTCAAGGCGCTTGCGAAGCCAGATGGCCAGTGCGTTCATGCTAACCAGAAATGCCAGCAACACCATAATGGCTGCTGACGCACGTTCTATAAAGGCGAGCTCCGGGCTGCCCGCCCACAGGAAGACCTGAACCGGGAGCACCGTCGCCGAATCGAAAAAGCCATCCGGAACATCAACGATGAACGCCACCATTCCGATCAGCAACAGCGGAGCAGTCTCGCCCAATGCCTGCGCCATACCGATAATGGAGCCGGTCAGCATTCCCGGCATGGCCAGCGGCAATACATGGTGCAGTACCACCTGCATTTTGGAGGCGCCAATACCTTCCGCAGCCTCCCTGATTGAGGGCGGCACGCTCTTGATGGCCGCCCGGCTGGAAATGATGATGGTTGGCAGTGTCATCAGCGTCAGTACAAGACCGCCCACCACCGGAACCGATCGGGGCATGCCAAACAGGTTGATGAACACCGCCAGGCCCAGCAAACCGAAGATAATCGACGGCACCGCAGCCAGGTTGTTGATGTTCACTTCGATAAAATCCGTGAGCTTGTTCTGGGGTGCAAACTCTTCCAGGTAAATGGCAGCCGCCACCCCGATGGGGAACGAGAGCACCAGTGTCACCAGCATGGTCAGCAAGGACCCGACGATCGCCCCAAGAATACCGGCGCGGGACGGATCACGGGAATCGCCGCTGCTAAAGAACACATCGTTGAAGGAGGTCTGCACAACCTCTTTTTCCACCAGTTGATCCACCCAGCGTTGTTGCCGGTCACTGAGCTTGATGGAATAGGCATCGTCACCTGCATGTTTCACGTAAACATCAACGTCGGTGTGAGCCAGAACAGTCAGTGTTTGGGTGGTTCCAAGCCACTCGGGGTTCTGCTCGAGCATGTCACGCAACTCATTGGACGCGTAGGGGTTCAACAGATCACGAACGGCGTCCCTATTCTCTTCCGTTGCGCCCGGCACCTGCTTGATCAGCGCCTGCAACAATGGCTCCACGAAATCCGCCATCTTTATCTGCTTTTTATCCGTGGCGTCGTCGAGATACATCATTTCACCATCGAGCTCGACTTCCATGGTGATGGTGGTTTTGGTGAAGCCGGTATAGCCTTTGCCAATAATGTCGACAAACAGCACCACCAGGGCAGACAGCGCGATCGCAATCGCCAGTATGCCGTAGGCCCGGAACCGGCGTTCCTTGCGGTAACGCCGCTTGAGTGACTGGCGGACAATCTCCGCCTGTGAACGTTGATCAGTCATACTGTTCCCGATATTTGCGAACGATTTTCAGGGCCACCACATTCAGCAACAGGGTAGCGAGGAAGAGCATCGCGCCGAGGGCAAAGGCCGCCAGGGTCTTGGCGCTGTCGAATTCCTGGTCGCCGGTCAGCAGGGTGACAATCTGTACGGTCACCGTGGTAACGGTTTCCAGCGGGTTCGCCGTCAGATTCGCTGCGAGGCCCGCGGCCATGACCACGATCATGGTTTCACCAATGGCTCGGGAGACTGCCAACAGCACCCCGCCCATAATGCCGGGCAGTGCCGCCGGGAAAATCACCTTCTTCATGGTTTCCGACTGGGTCGCGCCCAGAGCCAGGGAGCCATCACGTAGGGTTTGCGGTACCGCGTTGATAACGTCGTCCGACAGTGAAGACACAAACGGAATGATCATAATGCCCATGACCCCGCCAGCGGCGAGCGCACTCTGAGACGAGGCATCAATCCCCAACGAGGCTGCGAAGTTACTGATGAACGGCGCGACGGTAAGCGCCGCAAAGAAGCCGTAGACCACCGTCGGGATACCCGCCAGCATCTCAAGCAACGGTTTGACCACACCGCGCACTTTCCTATTGGCGTATTCCGAGAGATAAATCGCCGACAGCAACCCCACCGGCACCGCAACCAGCATGGCAATCGCCGAAATCAGCAGCGTGCCGGTAAACAGCGGAATCATGCCAAAGGCGCCCTGAGCAGCGACCTGATCAGCGCGCAGTGCGGTTTGCGGGCTCCACTGGGAGCCAAAGATAAATTCGGTGAACGGAATCTTCTGGAAGAACCGGAAGGTTTCAAACGCGACAGAGAAGATGATTCCGATGGTGGTCAGAATCGCCAGGGCAGCACAGGCGAAGAACAACCACTTCAGGATCGACTCCACTTGCGTTCGGGCGTTCAGCGCCGGGCGAACACGCAACCATCCCAGGAACCCCGCCAGCACAGAGACGGACACCACCAGGGTGGTCATGAACATCCGGCTCTGTTCCCGGAGCGCCTTCAGCCGCTCCGCAGCCTCAACAATGGGTGCTTCCGCAAACCCCGGAGGCAGGCTACCGCTGGCCACGTTGCTGATCTTGCTCAACAGAAGACTCGCCTCGCCCTCGGACGCCGGCAACATTTCCTGTGGCAGGGAGCCAATAATTAGAGTCTGGATGACCTTTCCCTGAAACGCTGCCCAGAGTCCAAGCACCAGCAGCGCGGGGATACCGCACCACAAAGCCGCTCGCGCCCCATAATAGAAAGGCAGGGACTTGAGATGACGAATGCCCCCCATCGGCATCGCCAGTGACCGCGATCGGGCATAACCCAAGCCGTAGGCAACCATCGACAGCACGATGGTCAGTAAAAGCAGATTGGCCGGTTGCATGAAAATTCCCGTAACAAGCTAAAAAGGACCACAAGTGTAATCATTCGGAAAACGGGACGCACATGCCGCTTTCCAGACGTGCAAAAGGGCGCGAGCCTTTCAAAGACCCGCACCCTTGTCAGTCAACGTGTTGTCGACTGGCTTACATCAGCTCTTCCTTGGCCAGGTTAGGCATATTGGATGCCTTGTCCTGCAGCTTCATCAGCGCATCGCGTGGAGGAACAATCAGGCCAACATCCTTCAGGTAGCCATTCTGGCCCATAGCACTCGGGCTCACAAAGAACTCGGCATAGTCCGCGATACCCGGAACCACACCAACGTGGGCTTTCTTCACGTAGAAGAACAGTGAACGGGCAACCGGGTACTCATCCGCAGCGATGGCTTCCGCCGTCGGCACCATGCCATTGAGAGTCGCCGCCTGCAGGCGATCAGAATTCTCTTCCAGGAAGCTGTAGCCGAACACGCCATAAAGGCCTTTGTCGTCGATCAGCTTCTGAACGATCAGGTTGTCGTTCTCACCGGCTTCGATGAACGCGCCGTCTTCACGAACGCTCTGACACACGCCTTCCATGTCGTCTTCGCTCATGTCGGCAACCGCAGGCAGATCTTCACAACCACCCTGCAGGGCCAATTCGTTGAAGGAATCACGGGTACCGGAAGTCGGAGGCGGTCCCATCACACGAATGGCAACGTTTGGCAGGCTGGAGTCGATATCGCTCCACTTTTCATAGGGGTTGGCGACCAACTTGGTTTCGTCGTCCGGTGAAGGCACCTGCTTACCCAGGGCCAGGAACAGTTGCTCCAAAGTGATGTCCAGGTTATCCGCTTTCTGCGAGCTGGCAATCACGATGCCGTCTGAACCGATGCGGAATTCGGTGATGTCTTTAACGCCGTTTTTCTGGCAAAGATCGTACTCGGAGGTCTTCATGCGACGAGACGCATTGGTGATGTCCGGGTGCTGGGTGCCGATACCGGCGCAGAACAGCTTCAGACCGCCGCCAGAACCGGTCGACTCAAGCTTTGGAGTCGGGAAGTCAGTAGAAGAACCAAAACGCTCAGCCACAACAGTCGCGAACGGATAAACGGTAGAGGAACCGACGATGCTGATAGTGTCGCGTGCCATGGCAGGAGTCGACACGGCGGCAATGCTGCCTGCCAGTGCCACAGTTGTAAGGGCTGTTTTAAGTTTGATCACGTTGAGTCTCCATTTGTCACTTTGACTTTATGTACGGGTTTGCTTTACCGATGTGTGAACAATAAAGGCACTCTGTGACAACTTTGTTACAGCCTTTGAAATATAGAACAGGACGTTCAATTTTTCTTGCAGACGCCGTACAGGCCGCTAACATGCGGGGTACTAAAACAATTCCGGACTGACAAGGTTGAATCCATGACGGCGCTTGATGACGACAAACCCACACCCAGGGGCGAACTGGTAATCCAGGTAATCCCCCTTCCCTCCGACACCAACCCCAACGGCGATGTGTTCGCCGGCTGGCTTGTCAAACAGATGGACATTGCCGCGGCTACCATGGCAGGGCGCATTTCCCAAGGCCGTAACGCCACGGTCGCCATGGATCGAATGGAGTTCCTGTCGCCACTGCGGGTGGGCTCCCAGGTGGGCTGTTACGGTGAGCTGGTTGAGGTGGGCCGCAGTTCAATGAAAATCAACATTGAAGTCTGGACCCTGGACCGCACGGCCAAAGCCCCTCGCAAGGTGACCGAAGGACTCTTCGTCTACGTCGCGATTGACGAACATGGCCGCATTCGCGAGGTGCCTGCACAAAACGGGTAAAAGGTTATCAGGGCCTGCCAGAGTTCATGACGGATATACTGTTTCACAGTGCTTTGCCGACAACCAGCCACACAGGCCACGGATGTATGAATCTCGGTCCTTTTATCCCAGTCACACTGACATCTTTATTGATCGCTCCGCCTTTGGCGGCTGAAGTCAGCCTGGCACCGTTTGCAGGTTTTCGCATGAGCAGTTCGGTGGATATCGAGACCGCCGGCGCCAGCACTTCAGACCAAATCGACTTCCGGGATTCCGCCAGGCTGGATCTGCGCGGTGTTTACACCGCCTTGAACTCGGGAGGTTCCGCATTCTGCTCAGGTGGCTGCGAGCTCAGGTTCGACAGCAGCGGCTACTTGCAGGTGGAAGCCGCCGCGGGGCTGGCCATTCGGTTCTGAGACCCGCTCAGGCGGTTATTGACCGCCGCTCGGGCAACAACACCGACAGCAACGCTGCCATGGCCACCAGGCCCGACGATATCCACAAGCAGGCCTCCAGCCCCCAGGCCTGATAGACCCAGCCAGAGAGAATTGTGCCCAGTAACCGGCCGGCGGCATTGGACATATAATAGAAGCCCACATCCAGCGACACGCCATCGCCACGGGCATAGCTAACGATGAGATAGCTGTGGAGCGACGAGTTGACGGCAAACAGCACGCCAAACAATAGCAGACCACCGACAATCACGATCTGGGGTGACCAACCGGCCGACAGGCCAATGGCAATTGCTGCCGGAATCAGTGCCAGGGCTGCCGCCCAAAGTACAGCAGGCTGTTTTCTTTCCATGTTTCCGGTAATGCGCGGGGCAATGGTCTGGATAAAGCCATAGCCGATAATCCAGGTGGCCATGAATCCGCCCACTTTCCAGAAGTCCCAGCCAAAAACCGTATGCAGGTACACCGGCAGAGCCACCACAAACCACACATCCCGGGCGCCAAACAGAAACATTCGGGCAGCAGAGAGCACGTTGATGGCCCGGCTCTTGGACAGGATTTCGCGAAACTTCGGCTTTGCCTTGCTCTTGCCCAGATCCTGCCCCAACAGAAAAAGGCTGGCCAGCCACACCACACTCAGGGCTACCGCCATGATAACGACCGCGCCTTGGAAACCAGCGGCCATCAGCAGGACACCACCGAGGAAAAAGCCCACACCCTTCAGTGTATTCTTGGAGCCAGTGAGTATGGCCACCCATTTGTAGAGGGTCCCCTGCTGCTCATCCGGTACCAGCAGTTTGATGCCGCTCTTGGCGGACATCTTGTTCAGGTCCTTGGCAATGCCGGACAGCGCCTGAGCCGCCATCACCCAAGGCACAGTCAGCATGGCCGCCGGCACCGCCAGCATGGCAAGGGCAGCAATCTGGAGGAACAACCCGATGTTCATGGTGCGATTCAGGCCCCAGCGGGCACCCAGATAGCCACCCACCAGGTTGGTCACCACCCCGAAAAACTCGTAGAAAATGAACAGCAGGGCAATTTCCAGCGGTGAATAGCCAAGCTGATGGAAATGCAGCACCACCAGCATCCGCAGGGCTCCGTCCGTCAGGGTGAAGGCCCAGTAATTGCCGGTGATGACCAGATACTGTCGGATGGCCGCGGACATATCAGGCAGAGCCTACCCGGCGCGCCAGTTCCGCAGTGCGGTTGGCATAGCCCCATTCGTTGTCGTACCAGGCGTAGATTTTCACCTGGGTGCCATTCACCACCATGGTGGAAAGGGCGTCGACAATGGAGGAGCGGGGGTCGGTCTGGTAATCGATAGACACCAGAGGGCGCTCTTCGTAGCCCAGAATGTTTTTCAGATCGCCCTCAGCGGCCTCTTTCAGCAACTGGTTTACGGTATCGCGATCCGTGGGTGTTTCCACCTCGAATACGCAGTCGGTCAGCGAAGCATTCGTCAGTGGCACCCGAACGGCATGGCCATCCAGGCGCCCCTTCAGCTCTGGAAAAATTTCGATAATCGCGGTGGCGGACCCGGTGCTGGTTGGAATCAGGGAACTACCACAGGCGCGGGCCCGACGCAGGTCCTTATGGGGCGCATCGATGATGGTTTGGGTGTTGGTCAGGCTATGGATCGTCGTGATGGAACCATGCTTGATACCCAGCTTCTCGTGGATGACCTTCACCACCGGCGCAAGGCAGTTGGTGGTGCAGGAAGCGGCAGTGACAATGCGGTCGTTGGCCGGGTCAAAAATGCCGTCGTTCACGCCCACCACAATGTTTTTGGTTCCAGCTTCTTTCACCGGTGCCGTCACCACCACGCGTTTGACGCCCTGATCGAGATACGCCTGGAGCACGTCCACTTTTTTCATCTTGCCGCTGGCTTCAATCACCAGATCACAGCCAGACCAGTCGGTCTCCCCAATGGTTTTGTTGCGGGTGACGCGAACCGATTTGCCCTCGACAACGATACCGTCGCCGTTTACACCCGCTTCGTGATCCCAGCGGCCATGAATACTGTCGAAGTTCAGCAGATGCGCCAGCGTCTCGGCATCGGCGCCTGGATCGTTAATTGCTACAAATTCCATCTCCGGCCACTGCCAGGCTGCTCTGAGAGCCAGGCGACCGATTCGGCCGAATCCATTTATTCCGACTTTGATCTTGCTCATGATGTGCTCCAGAAAGCGTTATCCATTAAATACACTGCACAACCGGCCTGTCGGGCATGGCCGATAACCGCTCAAGTTCCGACGCAATCAGGGCGGGATTGCTATCGGCGGTTTCATCCAGAACCCGCGACAGCCACTGCGGCATCCGGGGATTCAGGGAATAGTACATCCACTGACCCTGGCGCTCTGCATCCAGCAGGCCCGCCTGCCGCAGGGTAGCCAGGTGCCGACTGGCCTTGGGCTGGGAAATATCGAGGGCGGCCGTAAGTTCACACACACACAGTTTCGCCTCCTGCCGAACCAGCATCAGCGCAGCCAGGCGAAGCTCGTCACCCAACGCCTTGAACACCGTCACCGGATTAAAGTCCATCGGCTTCATGCCGGTTTCTTTCCTGTGCACCAGAGTAAACAGGCCAATACGCTCGCGGATTTCCTTGAGGGTCAGTGCAAAGGTGGCGTGACGCCCGCTTGGCACTGGGTCCGGGAAGTCCCAGGCGATCTGCTGGGCAGGCTGACAGACATTGCCGCACTCGTTGGCGGCTTTTTCGCAAAGGGTGATCACATAATCCCAATGCTCACGTTCGACGCCTGCCAACGATTTACTCTGCAAACCATCGACGGAAAAGCCCGCCTCCGAGAGTACCTGAAGCGCCATTGGGTGAGGCTTGTCAGGCTCAGTGCCGGCACTCGCCACTTCAAACTGGTCACCAGCCATTTCCCGCAACAGGGCTTCCGCCATCAATGAGCGGGCACTGTTAGCGGTGCAAACGAACAAAACGCGACGCTTCATATGCAGATTCCCATATATTCGTTTTCATGCATATCTATTTTGTTGCATAATATCCGGAAGATTTTAACGAGTAAAGGACCCTTTCATTACAATGAGCGCCCATAACCTCCCCAATATCGACCGGGACCAGTTCCGCAAACCAACTGAAGAGCAAGTTTTTGCAACACCCCCTTCTTCACATCCGCCAAGGATACTGTTGCTGTACGGCTCACTGCGGGAGCGCTCGTTCAGCCGTCTAGCCGTTGAGGAAGCCGCTCGGTTGTTGCAAGCCATGGGTTCAGAAACCCGTGTATTCGACCCCCGCGGCCTGCCCCTCGCCGATGCCGAAGACGCGTCCCACCCCAAGGTTCAGGAATTGCGGGAGCTGGCCCAGTGGTCGGAAGGCATGGTGTGGTGCTCGCCAGAGCGCCACGGCGCGATGACCGGCATCATGAAAACCCAGATCGACTGGATTCCCCTATCCATCGGCGGCATGCGCCCGACTCAGGGCAAAACCCTGGCGGTGATGCAGGTGTGTGGAGGGTCCCAGTCATTCAATGCGGTGAACCAGTTGCGAGTACTCGGGCGCTGGATGCGGATGGTGACGATCCCCAACCAGTCGTCGGTACCCAAGGCGTTTACGGAATTCGATGAGCACGATCGTATGATGCCCTCCCCCTATTACAACCGCATCGTGGACGTGATGGAGGAACTGGTGAAGTTCACCCTGCTGATTCGGGACCGTAGCGATTACCTGACGGACCGCTATTCCGAGCGAGTGGAAAGCGCCGATGAAGTTTCAAAACGCGTCAATCAACGGTCCATGTAAGGGGTAGATCATGAGCGCCCATACGGAAGTGACTAACGAAGACACCAGCGGTGGCATGGATTTGTTCGGAAGGTTCCTGTCCATCTGGGTCGCCTTGGCCATCATCGCCGGCGTAACCCTCGGCCAACTGGCGCCCTCGGTACCGGAAACTCTGGCCCGCTTCGAATATGCTCAGGTGTCGATCCCTATCGCCATTCTGATCTGGGCCATGATCTTCCCGATGATGGCCCAGATCGATTTCAGCACGGTGGTGGGCGTGCGCAAGGAACCAAAAGGCCTCGCCATCACCACCATCGTGAACTGGCTGATCAAGCCGTTCACCATGTTCGCTATTGCCTGGTTTTTCCTGATGGTCGTGTTCGAGCCGCTGATCGCCCCCGGATTGGCAAATGAGTACCTGGCCGGAGCAATCCTCCTGGGCGCGGCACCCTGCACCGCCATGGTGTTTGTCTGGAGTTACCTCACCAAAGGCGATGCGGCCTATACCCTGGTGCAGGTGTCCCTGAACGACATCATCATGCTCTTCGCTTTTGCGCCTGTCGTGGTGTTACTGCTGGGCATCTCCGACATTCAGGTACCCTGGGACACGGTGATTCTATCTGTGGTGCTGTACATCATCATCCCACTGACCGCCGGCTACCTCACGCGCCGGGCCCTGATCTCAAGGCGGGGACAAGCCTGGTACGACGAGGTGTTCATGAAGCGCCTTGGGCCGGTCACCCCGGCAGCACTGATCGTCACCCTGGTACTGCTATTTGCGTTCCAGGGCGAAGTTATCCTGAACAATCCGCTGCATATCGTGCTGATTGCTGTGCCGCTGATTGTGCAGACCTTCCTGATTTTCTTCCTGGCTTACGGCTGGGCACGGCTGTGGAACGTCCGTCACTGCATCGCAGCGCCGGGCGCCATGATCGGTGCCAGTAATTTCTTCGAGCTGGCAGTCGCGGCGGCCATTGCGCTATTCGGTCTGCAATCCGGGGCTGCGCTGGCGACGGTGGTTGGTGTGCTTGTGGAGGTGCCATTGATGCTGGTTCTGGTTCGGATTGCCAATCAAACACGGGAGCAGTTTCCGGCCTAGTTAGGGGGTTCTCAATAGGTCCACTTTTAAACAAAAGCGAACATTCGTAAATCCTTTTTAAAGATCCACGCTTCCATTGGAAAGCAGACCTTTTTGCCGCGCCGAGTCCGGTCATTTAGGGCAACCTAGACAGTGCTTCAAAGAGCAAATTGCTCGATTTAACGCCTCAAGCAGAGACGCGCTTTAGCGCGTCCTTCTGACTTGAATTGTTATATGCTTTGAATACTTCGAATGAGGCGTCAGCTGTTCTGAAAAAACTCTCCGCCACGTCTATAATCTTCTCGAAGTACGGCAGTTCACAGACCAGAGTGTCGTCAGGTTTTAGCCGCAGTCCATCGGTACTCTCTATTATGTTTGATAACTTTTTTGAGGATCGTGATTTACCAACATCCCCTTCACTGTGGACGATTGACCGAGATCGTCAGCGAGTAGAGGTTGAAGATCGTGTCTACACGATCATCAAGGATACGCGCAAAATCATCGATATCCTCGATCAATAGACTCGAAAGAACTTTTTGGGCATTCGCTAAGCGGAACGACATTGTCACGTTGCGTTGAGGGCTTCCCACACTTCGATGGCGGCGGCCAGGTCTTCCAGCGAGGCACCCACAGATTTGAACAGGGTGATGGCCTCATCGGCGGTGCGTCCCGGTTTTTCGCCGCGCAGCAGCTCAGCCAGCTCGGCACGCAGATCGGTTTCATTGAACTTTCCTTCATCCATGGCCTGGAGGATGTCGCCCCCCTCGCCGAGGGCGCCAGCGTAGGTGTCGACAAAGACCTCGCTGCGGGCCAGGCAATGGCTGTCGGTTTCCCGCATGGTTGGCCGGAATGCGCCCACCAGATCCAGGTGGCTGCCAGGTTTCAGCCATTCCCCCTGGATCAGCGGTTCAGTTGACAGGGTTGCGCAGCTGATGATGTCTGCCTCTGGCACTGCGGTTTCCAGATCGGTTACCGCCTGGCAGTCGAATCGATCTCTGAATTTTTCTGCCAGGGCTTCTGCCTTGTCCGGATTTCGGCCCCAGATCCGCACGGTGTGGATGGGGCGAACGGCCGCGTGTGCTTCAATCAGCATTGGCGCCAGTTTGCCGGTGCCGACCACCAGTAACGATGCGGCGTCCTGCCGTGCCAGTTCCCGGGCGGCCAGGGCTGAGGCCGCTGCGGTCCGCCGGCTGGTCAGGGCGCTGCCGTCAATACAGGCGAGCGGCGTGCCATGCTGGCCCTCGCAGAGAATGTACAGACCCGAAATAGCGGGCAGGCCGGCGTTGGCATTCTGGGGGAACACGTTGACCATTTTCATGCCGATGTAACCTGCCTCATCCCAGGCCGGCATCAGGAGCATGGTGGCCTCACCGTCGGAGCGGTGCATAGCGTGATGGTGTCTGGGTGGCGATTCCACGCCTTCGCGGAAGGTGGTTGCCAGCCGCTCGATCAGTGCCGGCCATGCCAGTGCGCCGGCTACCTCCTGTGTAGAAATAACACGCATGGTTTTCAACCCTTTTTTCGATTGACCAGCCGATGTAGCTCACCGATGATGCCGCGACGGAAGACCATAGTATGCAGACCAACTATCCTGCCAGAGGGGGTGACCCTGGTTCCTACAAAAAGGAACCAGGGTAGCAAACGGTTGAATGGACAATATTCCAAGACTAATTCTGGTTGAACGTGAACACCGATTCCGGAAAATCCTGAAAAGTATTCATCTTCAGCCGGAATGGGTGTTCATGATGGGTCAGAATATGCACATTCCTCAAGTTCCGCATGTTTTGGAGCGCCATCACCTTGGCAAGGTGTTTTTCGAGAAACCCGATAGGGCCATCACAGCCCCTGACCTGCTATATTCAAAGGTAGGTCTCGATATTGCTCAGTTTCAGAATCAGTTCCCGGATAGTCAGCAGAAGGCCCGGAAGCTGAACACCCAGGCCTTGATGCCGTCATTATTCATCTGGTTTGTTGGTAGATAACCGACCGGTCAGTATACCCAAACAGTGCAGCAGAAAGTAGTCGCCCCAGATCAGCTCATGCTCAATGGCGACACCGCGCATTGGGTCGAAGCAGCCTCGTGTTAGCATAGCGGGCGGGATGGTACCAGTGCTCCCTGGCGCGGCCACAACATAGTCACGACAAAGGGTCTTGACGGTGTTACGAGCCTTGCGTTGATAATCCTGCGCGGTTTCGCGGTCATCAAGGACGGTAGCCAGTGTCAGCAGGGCATAGCAGGCGATGGAGGTGGCAGAGGTGTCCTTCGGAGTGTCGGCTTCCTGGGGCGCATCGAAATCCCAGTAGGCCACCCCGTCATCGGGTACATTCTGAGTCCACCATCCGCAGACTTTTTCGGCGTAGTCACGGATTTCACGATTCTCCGGATACAGTTCCGATAGATAAGCGTAGCTCATCATAGCCCAAGCCTGAGCACGGCCCCAGGTAGAGTTCGGGCCGTAGCCCTTATGGGTATAGGTTTTGATCAACTTCCCGGTCTGGTTGTCAAAGCTAGCGGATTGGCATACTGAGCCATCCTCGCGCACACAAAAGTCAGCGTTAGTCAGGGCATGGCGGATTGCCACATCCCTGAATTTATCGTCACCAGTCTTCTCCGCAGCCCAGGCAAGTACTAGGCTGGCTGATAGGCTGTCGATGTTGGTTTCGTTCTCGCCGACGGTGTGGGCCTCTTCCGCCGCTGTGCCCAAGGGCATCAGACCGATATTTGGGCGAAAAGTAGCGTACAGGCTACTGGCCGCAGCTAACGCCAGTGTCTTGGCTTTCCTGCTACCCGCAAGATCTGCCCCAACAGAGCACCCAAAATAGAACAGGAAGCCCCGAAATACCGAATCGGAGTCAACCCTCGGCTCAAGGCGCTCTACCCACTCCTCGGCCGCTTGCCAGAGTGATGAATCGCCAGAATAATGACCGCTCAACCAGAGTACACCGGGCCAGAAGCCCCCCGTCCAGAAACCATCTTCCGTGGTAGTCCACTCTCCGGTCTTCGTGTCGGCGTAGTGGGGAAACCCAGTTAATTGTTTTTTCAGAGTGAGACGCGCCCGCTCCACCAGACCTTCAATGGTTTGGTCAAACAAGCGCTTTTCGTCATTGCCGTATGTTGATTTGACGTTCATGAATTAGTGCCCCTCTTAATTGTGTTTGATTGCCAATCAGGTAATAACTCCGCGTTCCTGGAAGTCTCTGATCTCGTTTTCGGAGTAGCCAAAGTCACTCAGAATCTCACTTGAAAATTCGCCCAGAGCGGCGGGTGGCCGTGGCATTTCTTTACCCTGGCCGGCCAGTTTTACCGGATTGCCAACCAGTTGGACTGATCCATGGCCAGGTATGTCCACCTCCCGCAAAATATCGTTCTGCAGGGTTTGCGGATGTTTCAAGGTGTCGTCCAGATCCATCACCGGGGCACACAGGATGTCGGTTTTCGATAATCGCTTTACACATTCATCGGTGGTATAGCGTTCCATCACCGGCCCGAATTTTTCCTGAACTATGTCGGCATGCTTACGTTGTAGAGTGGAGTTGGCGAGCAGTGGATCCGCGCTCATGTCGTCTTCGCCAAACGCCATGCACATGAGTTGCAGTGGGTTGTCCCGAAACAGAGTGAGAACAGTGATCCAGCCGTCCGAGGTCTTGAAGATCATGGCGTACTGAACCCAGTCGGTGCGGTAGTTGTAAAGTGCTCGGCTGGAGGTTTCCAGCAGTTGCATGGCAATGGCGACATCAAACAGAGAAGTAGTTACCAAGTCACCTTTACCGGTGCGTTCCCGTCCCAAAAGTGCCGCCAGCACCCCCTGAGATAACGATGCCGCAGTGGCATAGTCGACCGTAGGAGTGGCAGTAAGACGGGGACGGCCACCGGACTCAACCCCATTCATGGCAAAGCCGCTGAGAGACTGCGCCAGCATATCCTGGCCCGGCATACCTGATAACGGGCCCTTTGCGCCAAAGGCGTAACCAACCGCATACACCAGCCGGGGATTGCGCTTAGAAACTTCCTCGTAACCAAAGCCGAGTCGCTCCATGGCACCGGGCCGAAAGTTATGAATCAGCACGTCGGCTTTATCAATCAGCTTGCCAAGGACTTCTCGGCCTTCATCCTGCTTGAGGTCGAGGCACAGGGTCCGCTTATTACAACCAACCGCAGCGTAATAGCAGCTCATATCTTCGCGGGCGGTGCCGACCTCGTCGAGGTCCCGCATAATATCGCCTCGGGGCGGCCGTTCAATCTTAATCACGTCGGCGCCGTAATCCCCAAGCATCTGCCCGGCAAGTGGCACCTGCATAACCATGCCAAGCTCTAGCACGGTGACCCCAGAAAGTGGTTTCATTGGCTTCCTCCATCATTCCATTTTACTTACTGACCGTATAGTATTTAATTAATATACACAAGCCAGTTTGACAAGTACTGATCGTTAATTTATTTCTCAAGGCACGCCTTGATAGCCGGAGACGCTTTATGGTTCTAAATGAACAATTACCTGCATTCGCGATTCCCGATTCGCTCTCTGAGTGGACATTACCCAAAGTGGCTGCACGGCGCTTGGAGGCCTCACCCGATGCAGTTTTTGCCCGCGAGGTCTCGGGTAATCAAGAGACTTATGGCCAGTTTATGGCCCATGCGGAGGCGCTAGCAGCGCATTTCCTTCAGGTAGGTATTGAGCCCGGTGATCGTATCCTGATATTTGCTGCCAACAGTATTGCCGCATTGCACGCATGGATGGCTGCAGCGCTGGTTGGCGCGGTCGATGTGTCGGCGAATACCGGCTATCGCGGTAACTCTTTGGCCCATGTCCTCAACCTGGCCAAACCCAGCCTGATTGTCAGCGATGCTGATTTAATGCCGTGTATTACGGAACTGACTTGGAACTTTTCCTGCCTCCGGCAGATTGTCGTTATCGACAACACGGAAACTGGTCCTAGCGAACTGGTCAAAGCATTTGAGGCAAAAGGGAATATCCGCGTAAGGCATCACCAAGATCTCATCGCCAAGCCAACACTATTGAAGCAGCCTTGGCCAGAGATTCAGCCCTCCGATGCAGCGTCTGTGGTGTTCACATCTGGCACCACTGGTCCCGCCAAGGGCGTGGTGATGCCCCATGGCCATGTCTGCCTGTTGGCTAACACCACCGCAGGGGAAACAGACATGACCGCGTCTGACGTGTTCTACAGCGCCCACCCTCTGTTTCACATTGCCGGTAAGTTCATGGGAGTACTCGCCATCTTTGCCGCCGGCGGAACACTGGTTCTCGACCGAAAGTTTGACGCTAAACGTTGGCTGGATCGCATCCGGGAAAGTGGAGCAACCATCAGTATTGCCCATGGACCGATGATAGAAATGATCCAGGCAGAGCCGCCACGGTCCGAAGATTCAGATAACGTTCTTACCCGTTTGATGTGCTGCCCATTGCCCAAACGTCATGGTGATGCCTTTCTGGAGCGGTTTGGCGTCAAGGGTATCGAAATGTGGGGTATGAGTGAAGTTGGCTGCCCATGTTGGACGTCACGGCAATCCCCCGCGGTTGCTGGCTCCTGCGGCAAAGTACTAACGGAATGGTATGACGTGGAAGTCGTCGATCCGGAAACAGACCGTCCGGTACCGGACGGCACCGCAGGTGAAATTGTGGTCAGGTCCAGGCACCCCTGGACTACCATGTTGTGCTACATGGGTATGCCGGAAGAAACCGTGAACGCATGGCGAAACCTTTGGTTTCATACCGGAGATATCGCCGTCAGGGATAGCAACAGCAACATGTTCTACATCGATCGCAAAGGCGACCGTATCCGCCGCCGGGCCGAGAATATCTCCTCGTTTGATATCGAAGCTGCAGTGGCTGACTTTCCTGGTGTGAAGGAATGCGTGGCGGTGGGTGTTCCGTCGGGCTATGAGAACGACGACGATATTCTGGTTTATATCGTAACCATGGAGGACGCAGTAGTTGAACCACCGGCGCTGTTGAGTTTCCTGGCACGCGCACTGCCCCATTTCATGGTGCCACGCTATATAGAAATCATCGACGAACTACCGAGAACACCCACCAACAAGGTGAAGAAAAAGCAGCTATCACAGCGCGGCATTCAAATCAGCACCTGGGACCGCAAAGGCGCCGGCGTCAGCCTAAAGGAGCTTATCTCCCAGAGATAAACAGCATTAGGTAAACCCAATGGGATAGCTTAACCGATACCGTGCAACAACATGCGCCGCACATTTTTGACCAGATCGGGGCCGCTAATTTCAGCGCCACGCAGGTGCCACTCCAGCATCATGCCATCGTGGACCGCCACGATCATGGAGGCGAACGAGCGTGCGTCAATGTCTGACGACATCGAACCAACGGCCTGGGCCTCGCTGACCACCGCCTCGACAGCGGCGTGTACATCTCCGTATAGCTCCCTGATTGCCGCGGCGATGACATTCTCCTGGCGAGCGAATTCGATGGCTATCTGGATCATGAAGAGCAGCTCGTTGGGCCGTTCCGCGCCAAAATCAGCACCCTTGTGGATATAGCGGATGATGCGGTCCACATGGCTGCCGACAGGATTTCTCAGAGTGGCCACCAGACCATCCACAAGATCCTCACGAAGAACTTCAAACATGTGCAGGATCAGCTTTTCCTTGCTGCCAAAGTAAAAATAAACCGAGCCTTTAGTGAGGCCGGCTTTTGATGAAATAGCCTCCAGGCTGGTGGCATGGTATCCGCGTATCACAAACAATTCGAATGCAGCCTGTATCAACCGATTCATGCTGCGTTCACGAGATATTTCGTTCTTGTTAAGTTTCTTGCCCGTCTTAGTCAACTTTGTTTCCTAAATGAATTCAAACTCTCGAATAAATGGTTTCCAGCTTGCGCACAGGTTCATTCGTATATAATACAGTAAATGGAAAGTGCCGCTAAATCGTGCTTTTTATCTGCTCGGCACGCTCTAGCGGCCGGGCCCATCACCCTAGCTTGTCACATCTATGCTTCCCGCTCACCATCCAACAAGCGGTGTAGCCTATAAGGGTTTGCCTCCTTCAGGGCATGCGGGCGCAGGGCGTCGGGGAAATTCTGATAACATACAGGCCGGAGAAAGCGTCGAATAGCCGCGCTGCCTACCGATGTGGTGCGGCTATCAGAGGTGGCCGGGAAAGGCCCCCCATGAACCATGGCATGGCAGACTTCTACACCTGTCGGCCAGCCATTGACCAATATCCGGCCAACCTTCGTTTCCAATATTGGGAGTAGTGATTGCGCAGCCCCCATGTCGCCCTCATCCATGTGCAGAGTGGCTGTGAGCTGTCCTTCGAGGCTCTCGGCAACGCGCTGCATCTCCTCCAGTCCCTCACACTCGATAATCAAGGACGCGGCCCCAAAAACCTCCTGTTGCAATGTTTCATCTATGAGAAAGTCGCTGGCATGGGCGGTAAATAAACGGGGTTGGCAGGCGTTCGAGACTACGCCTTCCTCTCCACTCGCTAGACACTGGACGTTGGCATTGCCGGATAAACGCTCAATACCCTGCGTATAGGCTGCATGAATATCCGATGTCAGCATGGTCTGAGCATCCGCTTGCGCGACAGCATCCGTGGCAGCTTGTTTGAAGGCTTCAAGGGCTTTGCCACGACAGCCAATGATCAGCCCCGGGTTGGTGCAGAATTGACCTGCACCCATACTAAGGGATACTGCGAATTCCTTGGCAAGGCTACCAGTACGGGCCGCAACGGCTTCTGGCAGGATGAATACCGGGTTAATACTGCTCATTTCAGCGAACACCGGAATCGGTACGCTGCGCTGCTGCGCAATCGCTGCCAGGGCTAACCCGCCACGCCGCGATCCTGTAAAGCCAACCGCCTGGATGCAGGGGTTCGCCACCAGAGCCTGGCCGATCTCGTTACCGACACCAAACAACAATGAAAATACGCCATTCGGCATCTGACAGGCTTTGGCCGCTTGTTGGATTGCCCGGCCTACCAATTCCGATGTGCCAGGATGGCCAGGGTGGCCCTTGACCACCACCGGGCAGCCTGCTGCCAGCGCTGAAGCAGTATCGCCACCCGCTACCGAGAACGCTAGCGGGAAATTACTAGCCCCGAAAACCGCAACTGGCCCCACAGCAATGTGTCGCTGGCGCAGGTCAAGCCGCGGCATTGGCTGGCGCTCAGGCAGCGCTGGGTCCACCCTAACGTCCAGCCACTCACCGTCACGCACTACCGAGGCAAACAAACGGAGCTGACCACAGGTACGACCGCGCTCACCTTCAATCCGGCCCTTCGGTAGGCCAGTTTCAGCCATCGCTCGCTCAATCAGTCCGGGGCCGAGAGCCTCGATTTCCGTGGCAATAGTTTCGAGAAAATTGGCCCGTGCTTCCAGAGAAGTTTCGCGGTACTCACCAAAAGCCTCCAGAGCCAAGCTGCACGCTTGCTCGATATCTTTTCTACTGGCGCCCGGGAAGTCTGGCTCCAGGCGCTTTCCAGTAGCCGGGTCGACCGGTTCAAGGGCGGCTTGGTCGCCCTGGTGGCTGGTCTGACCAATCAATTGATGTCCTGATACAGTCATAATGATCTCCTTCGTATGTTCCGGTGGCTGATCGTCACCGGTGGTTGGATTATTTCCAAAGTTTTAGCTCCGGCCACTTAACCCAGCAGCACATCTGGCAACCAGGTCGCCAGCTCCGGGAATACCAGCACCACCACCAACGTTATGATCTGGAGGACGATGAACGGAATAACACCGCTGTACATATGCCGAAGGGTGATCTCCGGCGGCGCCACTGCTCGAAGATAGAATATTGACGGTGCCATTGGTGGAGTCAGATAGCTGGTTTGCAGTACCACCAGGAAGGCAATACAGAACCAAATCGGGTCAAAGCCAAGGTTCAGCACCAAAGGCATGGCAATCGGGATGACAATCAGCACCACCGAAATCAAGTCAAGGACAAAGCCCGCTACGAATGTCAGAAGCAGAATCAGCGCAATCACACCCCAGGCTGGGATACCCAGGTCATTCAGCAGGGTCTGAATTGCCAACATCCCACCTGAGGCAAAGAACACCCCCGCAAACATACTGCCGCCCAGAACGATGAGCAGGATCATTGTAGTTATTAGCAGGGTTTTCATGAGGGCGTTGCCAAACAAGGACCAGGTAAACGTGCGATAGATAGCCGATAAACCAACCGCTCCCAGCGCACCCCATGCAGCTGCCTCCGTGGGTGTAGCAATACCCATGAGGATGCTGCCGAGCACGGCGAAGATAAGTATTGATGGCGGAATTAGCGCTACTGCAGTTATTCGCAGTTTCTGCCCAAGGCTGTACTCGGGGCCGCCCTCCATAGTGCGTGGAGCCATAGCTGGCTTGGCGATGGCAACACCAACTACGTAAAGACCGAATAGCACAGCCATGATCAGGCCAGGCAACAGCAGACCGGCAAACAGCTCACCCACCGAAACATTGGCAACCGGACCCAGCACAATCACTGTGATGGAAGGCGGAATTACTGTGCCCAGCGACCCACTGGCGCACACGGTGCCGGAAATCAGCCGTTTGTCGTAGGCGTGTTTCAGCATAACCGGGACGGTTAGCAATCCAATCACGGCCTCTGTGGCGCCTACCACTCCGCTGATGGCAGCAAAGATGGCACCCATGATAATGGTGCTAAGAGCCATGCCGCCGGGAAGTCGCCATGTCCAGATATGGATAGCCTCAAGCAACTTGGATGCAATACCGCTTTTCTCCAGGAAAGCTCCCATGAAGACAAACAGGGGCACTGCGGCCAGTACCGAATTGCCCGCCACGCTGTCAATCTGGGAAATCAGCTGGAATGACGCGGCATCGCCGAACTGAATAACACCAAAGATAAACGCTGTGCAGATCATCGACAACGCAATGGGAAAACCACCCAGAAGGAAAATCAGGAGAACCGGGAACATCCAGAATCCGATATATTCAGTCATGCCACACCCCCGGCTCTTTGTCGCCCTTAATTAGAATGGCAATGGAGCGTACCAATTCGACCGCGGTTTGCGCGGTTAGTATTCCGAACCCGACAACCCAGACGGTTCGGAATGGCCAGATCACGGGATTCCAGCCTGAAGCTCCGGAGGTTTCCTGGTACTCGTAGGCCTCCAACGCATACAGAAATAACGCGTCAACAATCCAGACCAGTGCCACTAACAAAACGGTCAGACCAATCGTGTCCATCGTCGCTTTGCCTCGCGGCGGCATAATGGCATAAAAGAGATCTACGTTGACGTGTTGGCGGACCTTCAGCGCGTACGCCATGCCCAATAGAAAAATTGAGCCCATGAACATGTAGCTCATTTCGTAGGCCCAGGCTGTTGGTGAGTTCAGGATATAGCGGCTAACGACCTCATAGGTCAGCGAGCCGATCAGCGGCACGATCAGCAATGCACCGATCAGCGCAGCGGCTTTCGAAAACGCATCCACAGTTTTTCCGAGGAAGCTGAAAACTTTCATTATGCATGCCTTGTTGCTGCCGATGACCCCGACCCGGGAGCAATTTGGCTTGGGCCGGGGGCATCGTGTCTCTTTCAACGTAGGGTCTCGTGCATAGAAATAGAGGCCCGGGTAACACCCTGTTGTTACTGCTTACCGCCGATGGGAAAGCGATACTCGGGCCAGACTGCCAATTGACCCTCGAAGTCCCTCAGGGAATTAAGCACCCTGGCAAACCACTTATTGTCCTTGGCCTGCTCGTCTTCCCACTTGTTCGTGGCTTCTTCAATTGTCGCCATGAAGTCCGGATCAAGGTGCACAATTTCATTGTCACCGTCGGTCATCTCCTTGAATGCGGAGAGATCAGCATTGGCACCGGCACTCCAGCTTTCATACATGGAGAGCCTTGCCGCCGTGGCGATCGCCTGCTGGTCTTCCTCGGACAGGCCAGCCCAGACGTCCTTGTTGATTTCGCACTCAAGGACGCCTCCGGGCTGGTGCATGCCGGGTACGACCACATACTTAGCTATATCGGTGAAACCGGTCGGTTTGTTGATTTCCGGGCTGCCCCATTCAGTGGCGTCGATAACCCCTCGGTCAAGCGACGTATATACCTCGGCTCCAGGCATCACAATGGTGGAAGCACCAAGGTTTGATGCAATCTCGGCCCAGGCGCCGGAGGTGCGAAGCTTCAGACCCTTGAAGTCTTCGTGGGTCTGAACTTTCTTATTTGAGTGCAGAAAAATTTCCGTGCCAATAATCGCGCAGGGGAAAGACACCACATTGAACTCTTCATCGCGGTACTCTTGCCAAAGTTCCAAGCCACCACCCTCGTAGAGCCACATCAGATAGCCTTCCGGGGTAGGGGAACCAGCATAGCCAGCAAACAGCGCAGTGGTTCGGTCCCTGCCCCAGTCATAGGCCATCCAGTTGTGGCCAATCTCAACAACACCGCGGTTGACTGCCTCGGTGACTTTCAGCGGGTTGGAAAGCGTACCGCCCGGAAAGACATTGATTTTTATGCGTCCACCGGTAAGGTCCTCCACATTCTTGGCAAAGCCTTTAGCATCCCTCTCCAGCCAGGGACCACCGCCCCAGGGCGTGGCCATTTTCCAGGTTACTTCCTCGGCCATGGCATTACCGGCAGCAAGGGTTAGGCTGGCGGCAATAATAGCCACCTTGATAGGGTTTTTAAGCGTTTTCATTATTGAACTCCTCTCAGTCTTGCGTAATTGGCCGGTTCACCCTGACGGTGATCCGTCCAGTTCTTGTTGTTATGGGCTGTTGTGACGGCTTGGCTCTGCAGCCTCAGGGTTGACTGGGTTTAACCGGTGGCCACTCCAGCCCTGTCACGTTCGAGGTTTCAGGAACAGCTTTGTTGATCTTCGCTTCTGACAGACCTAACGCTCGGAGGACCGCATACGAATCGTCCGTGCCATCAGTAACACCCGGCATGGTCGGGGTTCGGGAATAGTGGGGAATAGCCGGAGTAGCGTAGCTGTCGCTGCCAGGAAATCGAGCCTGCACATGCGGGTGTTCGAACACCTCATCTGGCGCTAACACCGGTGAAACGCAGGCATCCCGGCCCTCGAAGTGCTTCACCCAGGCGTCCCGGGACCGGCTGGCGAATAGTCGCTCGAACTGCTCAGTCATGGCGGGCCAAGTATCCGGGCGCATGTGATCTGGCATTGGTTGCTCAAGGTTCAGCCCCCGCCACAGATTTGTGAAAAATGCGCCTTCCAAAGCCCCGACCGCTAGGTATTTGCCGTCGTTGCAGACGTAGCACCGGTAGAAAGGAGCCTCTCCGGTCAGCAGTCCTTTGCCACGAGAAGGCAGCACTGGTTTACCCCAGTCCGGATAGTGCATTGTCATCAGGGAAAGACAGCCATCTACCATGGCGACATCCAGGAACTGGCCTAGTCCCGAGCGCTCCCGCTCCAGCAGGGCTCCGAGAATAGAATAGGCAGCGTAAAGCCCGCCTGCGGCAAAGTCCGCAATAATATTCAGCGGCAGTGCTGGTGGCCCATCGAGCGGACCCATGGCACCAAGGGCGCCAGAAAGACCAACATAGTTGATGTCATGGCCTGCCTCCTGAGCGAGTGGACCATCTTGGCCGTAGCCGGTCACCGAGCAGTACACCAGTTTGGGGTTGTCTTGCCTGAGTGCGTCATAGCCGAGGCCCAGGCGATGCATAACACCAGGACGAAAACCTTCCATCAAGACGTCCGCATTGGCAGCCAACAGGCGGAAGGCATCAAGACCTTCTTCGCTTTTCAGGTCAAGGTTTATAAAACGCTTGCCACGTCGGTAGCTGTCAATTGGTAAGCCGGAGCGACCGCCGCCAACAACAATAACCTCTGCCCCCATATCCGCCAGCAACATTGAGCCGTATGGGCCTGGTGCAAGGCGAGTCAGGTCCAGTACCCGCGTGCCTTTCAGGATCGAATTCTGGCCAGTCATATCAGACTCCTCACAGTCACAACTTCAGTCCATGGTTTCTTTCAGCATGGCGAGGAAGTCCTCAGCCGACGCTGGACGCGGATTGGTGGCGGTGGAGTGGTCTTCCTTGGAAAACTGGGCCATATCCTCTAGCACATTGTCGGGCACACCCATTTCGCGAAGATTCTTTGGCATGCCAAGCTCAGCATTCAGACGCTCGAATTCAGCTGGCAGATCGGCATCGGCCGGCAGGCCCATGGCGGCCTTGAGGTGGTCGAACTTGTCACCGCAATGGCTCTGGTTAAAACGCAATACCGGGGGCAGCAATACCGCGTTCAGGGTGCCATGGTGAAGTTTAAGCTCCTTCAGGCCACCAAGAGCGTGGGACATGGAGTGCACTCCCCCCAAACCCTTCTGGAATGCCAGCGCGCCTTCCAGAGCCGCAATCATCATTTCACTGCGTGCTTCCATATCGGTTCCGTCGTTGACGGCACGAACCAGATACTTCGAAGCTCGGCGCAGGCCGTCCAGCGCAATGGCATCGGCCGGCGGATTAACCTTGGGACTCAGGTAAGTTTCAACGCAGTGTGCAATGGCATCCATCCCGGTTGCGGCGGTTAGGTTGGCCGGAAGTGAGCGTGTCAGTTCCGGGTCGCAAATGGCCAAGTCCGGGATCAGGTAAGGAGAAAGAAATCCTAGCTTGCGGCCGTCCCGCAGCGTTATCAGGGATGCCCGGCCTACTTCGCTGCCGGTACCTGCGGTGGTGGGTACTGCCACCAAGGGGACAGTTGGGCCGATTTTGGCAACGCCACCATCGATAGCCGCATATTGGCGCAGTGGCGGCTTATGGGTTGCGAGCAAAGCTACAGCCTTGGCAAGATCAATACTGGAGCCTCCTCCGATGGCAACAATACTGTCGCAATTGTTGGAACGATAAGCTTCCAGGGCCTCTTCCACCGCCACTTCAGTTGGGTTGGCAGGTGTGCCATCGTAAATAGCAACATTGTTGGGGAGCTTGGCAGTGGCCTTTGCCTTATCAAGCAGGCCGGTTGATGACATGCCGGCATCGGTGATGATCAGCGGCTTGCTTACTTTCAGGTTTGCTAGCTCATCATTCAGTGAAGCCATTGCGCCTGTGCCTAAGCGGATATTGGTCAGGTAGTTAATCTGGGCAATCATGGTTTTCGCCTTAATCTGAAAGCATGGCTTTAGCGACGATCAATTTCTGGATCTCGCTGGTTCCTTCGTATATCTGAGTAATTTTCGCATCACGCATCATGCGCTCGACGGGGAAATCGGTCAGATAACCTGCACCGCCATGGAGCTGTACGGACTCGGTGGCCACTTTCATGGCAACATTGCTGCAAAATAGCTTGGCCATAGAGGCTAGGGTGCGGGCCTCAGGCTCTTTGTTTTCAACTGCTTCACAGGAGCGATAAAGTAGTTGGCGGGAGGCTTCGATTTCGGTTGCCAGGTCGCCAATGGTGCCGCGGATCATTTGAAAGCGTGCCACTTGCTGGCCAAAAACCTCCCGCTCCTTAACGTACTTGATGGCAGCATCAAGTGCCCCTTGGGCAATACCGAGCGCCTGAGCCCCAATTAACGGCCGGGTATAGGCCAGTGAATCAGTGATGTACTGGCGGCCTTCTTTCGAGTCACCGAGGAGCCGGTAATCGTCAACCCGGCACTCTTCAAAAATTACATCGGCAGTGGGGCTGCCCCGCACACCCATCTTCGATTCCAGCTTGCCGAAGGAGAGACCGGGGTCAGATTTATGCACAGCAAACACACCAAAGCTGTTTTCACCGGTACGTGCCAGGACCGAGTACCAGTCGGAGCGGCTGGCATTGGTGATATAGCGCTTCTGGCCATTGAGCACCCACTGGCCATCCTTGTATTGGGCGCGAGTGCGAGCACCCCAGACATCAGAGCCGCCGTGAATTTCGGTCAAACAGATGGAGGCAACGGTATTGCCATTAATGGCCGGTTCCATTACCTCTTCGATCAACTGTGGCGAACCAAATGAGGCTATCGGACCAAGCCCGGCCCAGATCACCATCAGCGTTAATGATGAGGTGGCACAGACACGGGCGATTTCCTCCAAACAAATGCATTGGGCCAGTACATCCCCAGACTGACCACCAATACTTTCATCAAAGGGCAGCGCAATCAGTTGTAATTCCTTGAATGCCGCAAGTGCTTCTTCGGGAAATCGCTTCTTTTCGTCAACGTCCGCGGCATGAGGCTGAATTTTTGTTTCGGCCAGTCGCCTCACCGCCTTGCGAAACTCTTCGTAATCCTGTCGTTCAAGCATCGTTCTTTCTCCCACGTTTTTTGTTGGTAGTGAGTGCGTGTTTTGACCAATAAAACACATACTATCCGGATGGTCAATATAAATTTCGAACCAGATTGATCGCAAGCTAACTAAATTTGGCGGTATGAGGAAGGCTTTTTGAATCCCACTATGATCATAGGCCTGTCTCAGGGATTCCAAGGCTGTATTGTAAACATGACTTTGAGCCAGAGTGGATTACCGAGATCGTTTTGGGGTCGAAATGTCCAGCCTCCGTTCCGGAGATTAAAAAGTTTATCTTAGAGTTAGGCTATCCACGTTCAATTGAAGTGCTCAAGTCCTCGGCTACCTATCGGTAGAGTTTGAAGGAATCTGGACTTACCCCGATACACATGACACACCCCAGCCTCAAACGGACGCCCTTGTCAGGGTGCCTTTCATTGCTGGCATTATCCCAAAATCTGAATGTTCGCTTTGCGACCAGGACATACTCTGAACTCCGCTTAACAAAAGCGAACATTCGAGTCAGGGCTATCCTCCAGAGCCTCCAAGCTAATCACAGCGATTTCATCCAGTAAGATCGACGGAGCAAATTGCAGACGCTAAATGATTTCATGGCAGAGATGGCCATGCTCGACTAAGCTATTGTTTTATCGATTTATGTGCAGCGCGATTGATGGCTCAAAGTCAGTAATAATGATTCAGTCAAATTTCTGCAATGATAAAGCGCGCTGCCTAAATGCGGTTAGAGGCAAGGGGAAAACATATGTCGACCTACTCTCTATCACTTGATCAGTGTCGTAAGAGCCTTCGTAGTTACGATGCTGAAATCGAGGAGTTAATGGAGCTAGTCGATGGCTCATCTGCCTTGACTGCGGAGGGTATCGCGGAAGCTCGTGAACGTTTGAAGAATTTAAAAGCATGTCTTGAGCGAGATATAAAACGGCAAAACTCGGGCGTGGCCCTTACCCATCCAGAACAAGCGGTATATATGCCAGCCATTATGCAGGCAAGGGCTGACCTATTAGTGTCAGCGGCCTCACGTCCAAGTGATGAATGGTTTTCCAACCTCTATGGAGTCCAGATTACGATTCACCATGCCTTGGAGCAGTTGGAAAACTGGGAGCGATAAAGCTCTAACCATGCCAGTCACAGCAACGGTTTTTACATTGCGGCTGCGCCTCCAATTCAAAACCGCGCGTGCTGAGCGGCGTTAGGGTTTTTCTCGGATATTGGAAAATAAAGTGCTTGATTACATCAAAGAGAACGCTACATGGATTTTTTCTGGGATTGGCGTCACCGCGCTGACGGTGCTGTTTTTCTTCCTGCGTGGGCTTTTCAAAAAAGAACATCCTCAAAAGCAGAAAGTGAGTGGATCGTCGGTGGGTATTCAAGCGGGACGGGACGCTAATGTGGTAACAAAAAAGAAGGGCGCACGGTGAGCACAAAGCAAGATCAATCCGTTAGCGTGTAGTGGTCAACTAATCCCGGACAGTATTTTAAGGTTTTCCTCAGCGGCAACGGGCGAAATGCCGTCGTTGAATACGTGAGGTCGCTGCCGGTTGTAGTAGTCCATCAGATAGCCACCCACATCTTTTTTGGCCTCGGGCAGGTTCCGATATCCGAGAGCCGGTATCCATTCAGATTTCAGGCTCCGGAACAGTCTTTCCATCGGTGCGTTGTCCCAGCAGTTCCCACGTCGGCTCATGCTTTGTGTCATTCGATAGCGCCAGAGCGTCTGACGGAACTTACGGCTGGCATACTGACTTCCTTGATCTGAGTGGAACATGACCTTTTCTGGTTGACCACGCTGTTCCCAGGCGTGATCCAGCGCTTTGACCACCAAATCGGCATCGGGACTGGATGACATCGCCCAACCAACGACGCGTCGGGCATACAAATCCAGGACGACAGCCAGATAGCTCCACCGCTGGCCGCTCCATACATAGGTGATGTCACCACACCACGCCTGATTCGGCCGATCTACCGTAAACTCACGAGCCAGATGGTTCGGGATATCCGGTCGCTCAACAGTCGCCTGCTTGTAGGCGTGAGGACCCGGCTGCTTACAGATCAGCCCCAGCTCACTCATCAATCGTCGAACCTTGAAGCGCCCGATGACAACGCCGTCGTCATTGAGCATGCCCTTGATCGTTCTACTGCCGGCAGAGCTACGACTCTTGGTGAATAGACGGTTTACCTGAGTCTTCAGGGCCAGACGCTCAACATCCACGTGCTTCCGCCGTTGGCGGTACTCGTAATAGCTGGAACGGCCGATATCAAACGCATTGCAGACCATTTCAACAGGCATTTGCTCACTCAACTGGTCTATCAGCGCGTACGATTCATGTCGTCCGACATCAAGAGAGCGGTAGCCTTTTTTAGTATGTCTTTCTCCTGTTCAAGGCGCTTGCAGCGGGCTTCCAGCTCCTGAATACGGCGCTGCTCCGGGGTTAACGCCTTGCCCTTCGGGGTGACACCGTCACGCTCCTCGGTCAGCTGGTTAACCCAGCGCCGGATAGCGCTTTCACCAATTCCCAGGGACACGCTCGCCTGGGGAATCGTGTAACCCTGGTCCAGCACCAGGCTGGCTGCTTCCTGTTTGAACTCAGGAGAAAAAGAACGTCGCTTTCTGGTCATCAGACACCTCGTTTATGGTGGCGATATTACCACCTACGTTGGTGTCCGGAATCATTGAACCACTACAGTTGGAAGTGGTTCGGCCAGGGCTGACCCTGTCTGAGCCAAATCAGGAGTATCTAGCGAGCGTAGGGGCGCTGGAGATAAACCGAGTTGCTAGTGCGAATCAGTATGTTAGCTCCATGCAACAAAACTACCCGTTTTTCCCCAAGAATACGGCAAATTTGTCTGAAGAAGCACCGGCATTAGGAGGTCTGATAGAGGCTTTTGAAAATACTGGAGCAGCCATGGTATTCCTTACCTCTGTAGGGAAAGTGATAGGGATGCTTGCGCTGGAAAAAGCTTTGGGAAAAGTGGACTTAACTGTCTGGATTCACTGAAATTACCCTAACCAAACGGTCAACCGGACCGCTTTTCCGCTGCGCCTTTGGCTCCGGTCCAAAGCGGCCCGTCACCTAAGCGTTATGCCTAGAGATGGAAAGATGGAAACGCCCCATATTGCTGTTATGTACACTGATGAGGTCCCTACAGAGGTAATATCTGAATTTCGGGAGCAAGTCGAAGCAGAGCACTTGGCATTGGCGATACATCAACGTCCGTCTGATGGCGTTTATGCTATTCCAGAATGGTTTTACCCAACGGCCCTTGCTGTATTCATTGGGCAGGCGTATTTCACCGCCTTTCTTGGTGAGATGGGTAAAGACCATTACAACTTGCTGAAGGCCGGGCTAAAAAAATTATGGCAAAAGGCGGTTGGGCCGTCAGCGCCAAAGGTGTACGCGTTTGGTAGCAAGGGTAAGGTCTCTAAAGATCAGCCATATTCCCTTTATTTTGCTATTCATGCAGAAGCTGGCGATGGATTCAGTTTCAAGTTGCTGATCCAGAAAGGGCTCTCGGAGGCTAAATACATGGAATTGGTTGAGGGGTTCCTTTCGTTTCTGGAAGGCCACTACCAAGGAAATACCTGCCAAGAATTTGTTGAAAAAGGCCAATCAATTCAAGTCGTTGGAAAAACCATATTGTTAACATATAACTTTGACTCCGAAGCTATCGAGCACGTGGATCCAATTTCTAGATAGTCCGAGAATTGGGCATAACCAAGGGCTGCAGCGGACCGCTTTTCCGATGCGGTGCGCCTCCAAATCGGCCGCTGACCCAAGGCGTTATGCCTGGCTGAGTAATTCGCGGCATCGTCTAGGGAATGGGAGTCCTTTTCCATTAGGGTGGTTAGTCTAGGTTGTTCTCAACATTTGGGTCAGGATTCGATACTGGTGTCTTGATCCCGTTTATGACTCGGATGTGGTAATTGGGATAGCGACCGCTCTCAATTTGCTTCACTAACTGGGATCGAGTCATGTCGGCACCGGTGCAATTATCGTGAAATTTTTCATTGCGCCCTGTGGTGGTTTCAACCGTTACCTTGATTCGTTTTCTGGCCATAATCAGTTTCTCAACTGTCCGCGCGCCGGATTGGATGCTCAAATATTGTACAATAATAGCTGTTTTTATGTACAGTATTTTTCGGCCAAGAGGTTGAAAGGCACAACTAGTAGTTGTAGTTCGTTCCGGCCTGATGGCCGCCACCGGACGCCCCTAAACAAAAGCGTTATGCTCCGAGGAGTACATGCAATGTACGTGTTTGAGATCATAACTCCTGGAACATGGCTCGCAAGTGAGGACCGGGATTGGTCGTGGAAAATCGGAAATCTGCTGCAATCACTTAAATCACAGTACTTTGAGGCAAATCTTGCACTGAACTTGTTTACGGAAGCCAGATGACCCTGACCCAGAATTCTTAACCGTTTAAAGCTGGAAAATCCGGCATGATAGACCCTGAGAAAGGAGATCATGTCATGAAGCGATCCCGTTACACCGAAGAGCAGATTGCCTTCGCCCTGAAGCAGGCGGAGTTGGGAACGCCGGTCCCGGAAGTGTGCCGGAAGATGGGTATTTCCGACGCCACGTTTTACGCCTGGCGCAAGAAGTTTGGAGGGCTAGGACCTTCCGAACTCAGGCGCTTGAAGCAGCTTGAGGAAGAGAACCAGCGCCTGAAGCGAGTGGTGGCGGACCTGAGCTTGGACAAGGCCATGCTTCAGGACGTGCTGTCAAAAAAGATCTGAGACCGCCTCGCAAGCGTCAGCTGGTCGATGATCTCCAGAAGCGATTCGGAGTCAGCCAGCGGCAGGCTTGTGCGGTCTTGGGGCTCTCCAGAGCCTCCTACCACTACAAATCGGTGGCTCGTGACGCCTCTGCGCTATCTATGCGGATCCAAGAGATCACTCAGGTACGGATCCACTATGGCTACCGTCGCGTCCATGTGTTGTTGCAACGTGAAGGATGGCAGGACAACCACAAACGCGTGTATCGATTGTACCGTGAGCAGGGCCTGTCTCTGCGCTTGAAACGGCCCAGACGGAACAAAGCCGCGAAGAACAGACAACCCGTGTCTCAGGGAGAGTTTCCCAATCATATCTGGGGCATGGACTTTGTCTCGGATGCCCTGTTTGACGGCCGCCGGCTTCGGTTGCTGACCATCATTGATCTGTTCACCAGGGAGTGTCTTGGCATCATCGTCGGACAGAGCCTGAAAGGCGAAGACGTCAAAGAAGCATTAACGCGGATTGCTCGTTTTCGGGGCCATCCGAAAATACTGAAAGCAGACAACGGCTCCGAATTCGCCGGCAAGGTCATGGACCGGTGGGCCTATGAGAGACAGATAGAAATTGATTTCTCCCGGCCCGGAAAGCCCACCGACAATGCGACGGTGGAGTCGTTCAACGGCAGACTCCGCCAGGAATGCTTGAACGAGAATTGGTTTCTGTCACTGACAGATGCCGAGCAGAAGATTGAGGCTTGGAGAACGTTCTATAATCAAGTCAGACCCCACTCCGCATTGGGGTGGTCGACACCCTCCGACTACGCCCGAAAACACGCTGTTTCAGGTCGTTTGAAGCAGCAATTAGAGCCGGATTTTTCTGGCAATGAGCGGTACTAAAACGGGGTCAGGGTCAGATAGACCTATCCTTCCTTGCAGTAGCAACTGTAAAATTTGACACGCAAATTGATCAATAAGCTCCCGGATAACTGCCGCCGTCTAGGAGTATATTCTGGCCGGTCATGTAACCAGCCTGTGCGCTGCAAAGGAAAGCGCAGAATGCACCGAATTCTTCGGCGGTACCGAAGCGCTGCGACGGAACACTTCGACGAAACGAATCGCGGACATCCTCGTAGCTCCGTCCAGACGATTGTGCGATCCCCTTTTGGGTACTCCTTAATCGATCGGTATCGAAAGAGCCTGGCAATAAATTATTGATGGTCACATTTCGTCCAACAAGCTGCGGCTGACGAGATAAACCAGCAATGAAACCAGTCAGTCCACTACGGGCTCCATTGGATAGTCCCAAAATATCGATGGGTGCCTTGACGGCTGCTGAGGTGATATTAATTACCCGGCCAAAGCCACGTGACGCCATCGCATCAACCGTCGCTTTGATGAGTTCAATAGGTGTCACCATATTAACGTCGATAGCATCTAACCAGTCCTGACGTGACCAATCTCGAAAGTCCCCAGGGGGAGGTCCACCTGCATTTGTGATTAGGATATCTATCTGCGGACAGGCTTCTAGCGCCGCTTGGCGGGTCTCTACTAGTGCAATATCTCCAGCTACTGTGTAAATACTGGCAGCTGGATTCAAGTGGCGCAGGTGTGCCGCCGTTTCTTCTAACGCTTTAGATGAACGCGCGTTGATTACGACATTCGCACCTTCCATTACCAGAGCCTCGGCACACCCCTTACCGAGACCTTTACTCGCGGCACAGACCAATGCCCAACGCCCTGTAATTCCTAACTCCATTTTTGGCTCCTGATTCGCTGCAGATCAACTTAAAGGGATTGTTCAAGCATCCACTGATAATCCTCTGCACTCGCGATATTGAGCAGCTGCCTGCTGAACGGCGGCTTCATTGGGATTGGGAGGCGTTTGATCATATGCCGCTGCATAAGGATCACGCAGGTTTTTCAGTACTTGATCAACAATTCCCGCTGCCCTGACACCCGCGTCAGTTACCACCATCGGATGCCGAATACTGAGGCGATCGCACTCTAGCTGCAGCAACGAGGAAGCCCCAAAATCAAACTGGACATGAGTCACGTAATTGATTAATGCCATTTAAGTGCCTTAGTAAGTGCTTTTGAAATTGTTATTGTTTTTAAGTATTAACTTAATTTTGCGCTACTAGCAACCCTGTCTCGAAGCTGCATTGGCTACAGTGGGCCTGAAAATCTCCTCCGTTATATTTTACTAATATATTTTTTCTATAAGCGCCAAAATTGCACTAAGGAAGCGCTGATCAAATCGTGATTCACTGAGGCAACGATTCTCCAGTACGCCGATCTCGATGTTCCACGGGAGTCTATCCGGGCTAAAAGCTCGTTGCAGACTGCAGTTCATCTTGAGTCATTTGATCAGGAAAGGCCGACGGCGTCTAACGGCTCCAAGCAGGACAGCCTGATCACGATTCTGGTCCAGATGGGAATTGGAGAGGACATCGCCCCCGCTGTTGCAGAGCAGGCTCTGGCGGAGCGGCCAAATGATGACTTATTCGCGTTGGTAGCTCATATAAATGACTTGGGAGAGAGGGCGCCGGCCGCCCCACCACCGAAGAATCATTCTCGGACAAAAGAAAAACCAGCGCCGGTGTATCTGGAGGATGACCTGCGTGTGATCAGGGATGACGATCCTGAAAAAAGCTACCAAAGCTTGAAAACAAGGGGTGTGGTTATTTAGCTCTCGTCTTACCTATGAGGTTTGCGTATTCCGGCGAACGTGACCGGTCATTCCGGGGATCGTGACCGATTTGCACACGGCCATCACGCTGGAGTCGGTTTTGTACTCTGAGCGGTCACGATGGGTCAACCGACTCCGCGTTTTGTGCTTTCGCTTTTCGCAGTGATTCTCCCTTCAGATTGAGTCGATGAGCGCCGTGCAGGAGCCGGTCCAGGATGGCGTCGGCAAGCGTGGCGGAGCCGATGTAGTCCTGCCGGTGTTCGGTTGGTAACTGGCTGGCGATGAGCGTTGAGCCTCGCCCGTGTCGGTATTCGATCACTTCCATCAGATCTTGTCGTTGTTGCGCGGTCACCGTCTACATGCTCCAGTCGTCCAGGATCAGCAGGTCGGTCTTCAGCAACTGGTTCATCAGCCGCGCGTAGCTGCCATCGCCATGGGCGATGCGCAGTTGTTCGAACAGGCGCGGCACTCGCAGGTAGCGCACCGAGAGGCCCTGACGGCAGGCCTGATTGCCCACGGCGCACGCCAGCCAGGTCTTACCGCACCCGGTGGGCCCGGTAATGCACAGGTTCAGGGATTGGCGGATCCAGTCACAGTTGGCCAGCCCTGCCATACGGGAGCGCTCCAGCCCTCTCGGGTGGCGGTAATCGATGTCTTCCACGCAAGCCGGCACCCGTAACCGTGCCGCTTTGAGCAGTCCCTCCAGTCGTCGATTTTCCCGGTGCAGCACCTCCCGGTCTATCAGTAACGCCAGGTCGTGGGTCTCAGGCTGTGCTCGTTGTTGTTCCAGGGCATCGCACATCCCCGTCAGTTTGAGTTGGCGTAGGGTGTCGAGGGTGTTTTGAGTCAACATCAGTTTCTCCGGGGTCAGTGGTAGTAGCGGGGGCCGCGAACGTTGGTGTGAACGGGCAGATCGGCCAGTTCCGACTCCTCCTCGGCTAGGGGTAACGGGAGCTGATCCAGCCCCTGCTTCAGGATCAAAGTGATGCTCTGGTAGCTGGCCGAGTTGATGGACAGCGCCCGGGCACAGGCCTGCTCCAGCCGATCACGACTGTATCGTCGGCTTAGGTTCAACAGCCCCAGGCATGATCGGTAACCATGCTCCGGATGAGGACGATCCTTGAGCTGTCGCTGCACCACTGTTAGTGGCGGGGCCAATGTCCGTAGCCCAGTTCAGGAACCGTCCCGGTGACCAGTTCTGATGGGCCTGGTGGGAGTAGTCGGGCTCAGCAAAGAGAGATGGGGGTGTCTTGGCCGGGAACAGCTGGGCTTCCAGCCGAGCTTCGTCCGTGCCTTCCGGTAACGGCCAGGTGATGCCCTGAGCGGTGGCCAAGCTGACGTACTTGCCAACCACCCCCTTGGAGAGTCCGCAGGCACGGGCAATGCGCTCATGACTCAGGCCCGCTTCGTATTTGAGGCGCAAGACCTCGAGATCTGTCGCATGGAAATCCTCGCTGCCGGCATCCGCCCTTCCTCGTGATGAAAAAGAAACGGATATGCCGGATAAAGTTGAAGAATTCCAGCGTGTTGGCAGTGATTCCGGAGGAACGTGACCGGGGATTCAGGCATCGTGACCAGAGACTCCGGAAAATCACCCGAGATCGGTCACGATAAAACGGAATCAGTGGTCACGATCGCCCGGAACAGGCGGTCACGTTCAAATGGAATGGGCGGTCACGATGGGCCGGAATATGCAAGGTTGCAAGACCGATCTCCGGCATGCGGATTTCAAACAGTGCATGGAAGCCCCTCATCCATTGCTCATCTGTCTAGAGCGCAGGATTTAGGCTATCTTCCTTGAAAGGTATGGCTTCTACCATTGAAGCACTCAGGCATAGAGAAACAGTATGGGGTCTTCCGAGAACAAGCTCAGACCAGCCGCTTTTTCCAGTCTTGTAAGTGCCACTAACTCCACACCTGTTTCCAACCACCAGAGTTCGCCACACTGATTCCTGCCTGTTCATCCCAGGAGGAATCCCATGGAAAGACAACCCCGACCTGCACCAGTTCTGGCAGAAGGCGCTGTCTGACTGACGCGTTTCTGGCTTATCCTGCACAGCTTACTGCAAACAACAGTCGCTCGTTTACGAGAAACTGGAAGCACTGTTGTCCTTGAACGTGGATTTGCCCGCTTCAAAAAAGTGGCTCAATACCGCTGAGGCAAGTGGGTCGATTTACCGGCGCTACCGCCAGCGGTGCACAACTACATGCTGGCGGAGCAGTGCCAGAAGGAGCCGCATAAGGTTACCTCGCTGGTGTTCGCCGCGGGATGCGTTTTATTGCATCTGATCGGTATCGCCACTATAGGCTTTTCGAGATGGTATCGACGGTTGCGCGGATCGCGGTTTGGAAGAGCTTGGTATCGATGGAATCATAGCGATACTTGGGCACGCTGACACTGACACACCCGATTGGTTGGCCCTCGCAATCAAGAATAGCGGCTCCGAAGCACCGAATGTCCAGTTCGTTCTCTTCCCAGTCGAGCGAATAACCTCGCTGTTGGGTCTGAGTGAGTTCGTCCCGGAGCTGATCGAGATTGGTAATGGTGTGTTCCGTGCGCCGGGTCAGTTGTAGTTGCGCGAGAATATTTTCCCGTACCGCGGAATCGAGGGCCGCAAGATAGGCCTTGCCAACGGACGTCGAGTGCAGATTCACTCGCGTACCGATGCGCGAAATCATGCGTACATTCTGCGGGCTCTCAAGTTTATCGACGTAGACCATTTCCAATCCGCTGGGAACCGCGAGGTGCACGGTCTCGCCGGTGGTATCGCGAAGCGCAGCGACGTGCCGATGCGCTATGCTTCGCAGATCGTGTTCATCCCGGGCGCGGGCGGCCAGGCTGATCAATCGCGTACCCAATTTGAACGTGCCGCGGTCCCCGTTTTCCGTTACCAGCTCTTCGTTAATTAGCGCTGAAAGGAGGCGATAGAGTGTTGGTCGCGGGTACGGCACTACATTCATTAATCCGGTTATATCGATATTCGGCGAGTCGGCGATCGCCTGCAACACGTTCATGAACTTGGAAAATGACGCTGTCCCCTGGACTTGGGGCTTAGATTGCTTGCTAACTTCTGACATTTCATCTCCTAGGTTAGCCGTCTGCGATTGGGCGGGACTGACTGGAACGCAGCATCACCCGCCAATCAGCATATCATTGGACAGATACGCTACTGCAATTGCCCCGCCCCCCAGAGCTTCGGTAACTACTCTCTGCTTGGCTTGCCAGCATGTGCATCAAATTCCAACCTTGCTGTGTTGACTCGGAATCGGAAGAATGCTTTATACTAGCACGTCCACAAAGTGGATCAAAGACCACATTGTGGATTAGTCCAGACCACTCGCTTTTCTTTGAATCGAGTGATGTTGTCGCGGACCTGAGACTCTTTTATACGATGGAGAACCCGATGGCTATAAGCATCTATCCAATTACCCAAAACTTCGCAGCCGAGGTGGGTGACGTGGACCTGTCAAAGCCTCTTTCTGCGGATGATAGCGAGGCAATCAAAGAGGCATTCTGGAGATACGCTGTACTGGTTTTTCCAGGGCAAAGTCTGACCCCTGAGCAGCATATCGCTTTTGCCAAGGAATTCGGACCGTTAGAGGGTGAAAATCCAACGATCGCGTCATATCGCAATCGCGACGTGACGACGAAATCCCATAGCTCCGAACTAGCAGATGTGTCCAATCTCAGTCCCAAAAACGAAGTGTGGACCAGCGGCAGTCGCGCACGAATGTTCCACCTAGGTAATCAATTATGGCACACCGATAGCTCCTTCCATCACGTGCCTGCGCGGGCCTCGCTATTGTATGCCCGCGAGATCGCACCGATTGGCGGGCACACCGAGTTTGCCGATGAGCGCGCAGCTTACGATGCGTTACCGGAGGCAATGAAACGGCGTATCGAGGGCCTCATTGCCGAGCATTCGATATTCCACTCCAGGGCCAAGATCGGATACACCGATTTCCCCGAGGAGGAACGTCGAGCCTTACCGCCGGCCTTGCATGTCCTGGTTCGCACAATTCCTGAGAGTCATCGCAGGTCGCTCTATCTCGCGGCTCATATAACACGAATTGTCGAGATATCCGATGCGGAGAGCCAGTCCCTCCTGGATGAGCTGACCGAGCACGCCACCCAGCGACAGTTTGTCTATACCCACCGTTGGCGCCAACACGACCTGGTGATGTGGGATAACCGCTGCACCATGCACCGGGGCAAGGACTTCGATGATCTGCGCTGGAGACGCGACCTGAAACGGGCCACGGTTTCCGACGTCGCCAATTCGGTAGAGGTAGCCGAGGCGCAGCGTTAGACGCGAGGCAACTTTACTGCGCCAGAATGGCGCGTCACAACACTTTACGCCAATGGGCTCGATCAGTTGTGGCCCCGTGGCGTGGTATTGATGAGGCGGGCGTCAAGCCCCCAATGGAGTAAGCTGTGTCTGAAACTATGAAAATACTAGGGGCTCCCGGTCTGTATGTACAGGGCCCCGGCGCCATCGGGCGTATCGGTGATATTGTCGCAAGCCTAGGCACGCGAGCGCTGCTAATCGCCGATACCCATGTCGAGCGAATGGTTGCGCCGCGGCTTGCCGAGCAACTGGCAGCCGTGGGCGTGGCGTTCAGTTCCGCAGCGCTCGCTGGGGAGGTCACACCGGGCAACATTGCGAAGCTGGCGGTTGAACACCGTGCGGATGTGGTTATCGCGGCGGGGGGTGGAAAGGGCGTGGATGCCGGGAAGGCGGTCAGTCGTGAGTTGGGGGCGCGGTTGGTAACGCTACCGACCGCGGCCTCGAACGATGGCCCTACAAGCCGGGTCTTCATTTTTTATGACGATAATCACAAGCTGCTGTCCGCCGAGCGCATTCCACGCAATCCCGACGCGGTGATCGTGGACACTCAAATCCTTGCAGGTGCACCGCGCCACTTACTCGTTTCAGGTATTGGCGATGCCTTGGTCAAGCGGTACGAGGCGGCACAGTGTGTTGGCGCTGGCGGTCTTAACATGTTTGGTGGCCGCGCCACCGTTGCGTCCGTTAGCTTGGCCAATGTCTGCGAGCAAGTGCTACGGGAGCATGCCGTTAATGCCTTGGCCGTTGCTGGCAGCGGCGAGCCAGACGAGGCCTTTGAGAAAGTCATCGAAGCTTGCATCTTACTCGCCGGGCTGGGATTCGAAGGCAGCGGTCTTTCCATCGCCCATGCCATGACACGCGGGTTGAGCGCCGTGCCGGCGACGGCGGAAGCGTTGCACGGCCGACAGGTAGCCTATGCTCTGCTGGTTCAATTCGTTTTGGAAAATCGATCGCACTCCTTCATGGGCGACCAATTCGCCTTCTATGCAGCGGTTGGATTGCCGGCCAGTCTCGCTGAGCTGGGCCTGAGCCAGCCCGACACCGATGAGCTGCGCACGATCGCAAAGCATACTCATGCGGCGCCGCATACACGCAATTTCGAGCGTCCTCTAACTGAAGATGATCTTATCTACGCTATGCGTCGCCTGGAACGCATGCATTAATCATATACCTATGGAGGGGGCTTAGAGGTTCGGGCCGTATTGACACCCTGAAAAGCAAGTGCTAGATTTATCCATATTGTGGATATACAGCCACAATATGGATAAAATGTTCAATGAAGATACCTATACCGCCACCTTTTTTAAACAACAAAGATAAATTTAGCAGAGAAGGGAAGGAACATGAGAATGCTTAAATTCGGTATGTCATTTGTTATTACTTCATTGGTCGCAGTCTTTGTGGCTACCCCTACTAGTGCCATCGCGGCTGACGTGAATTGGAAAATGGCCACGCCTTGGAGTGGAGGCCCCTGGCTTGAACGAGACGTCAAGGGCTATGCCAAACGGGTAGCTGAACTTACCGAAGGACGGGTCGACATCACGGTTTATCCTGGAGGGACTCTCTATAGCCCTTTGAAGGTAACAGAAGGGGTCCAAAAAGGTGTTGCGGAGATAGGAAATAACTGGATGGGCTATGACTGGGGCATCGACAAGACCGGCGTGCTCTTCGCCGGCTACGCCGGAGGCCTGACACCCGAAGGTTATATGCTGTGGATGTACAAGGGTGGTGGCCTCGAACTTTGGCAGCAATGGCGTCAAGAAGAGTTCGACGTGATCTCTTATCCTTGCGCGATTTTGGGTACCGACATTTTTTTGCACTCGACCAAAAGAATCCAAACGCTGGAAGACTTCCAAGGCCTTAAACTGCGCACCGCCGGTGCTTGGGCCGATATTGCGTCTCGCCTGGGTGCTTCTACGGTCGTGATGTCGGGTGGAGAAGTATACAGTGCGCTGGAGCGCGGCATAATCCAGGCTGCCGAGTTGGGGACACCGGAAATCAACCTCCCCACTGGCCTTCAGGATATTGCCCAGTACGTGATTGTTCCGGGCATTCAGAACCCAGGTGGTTTGCTGGAATGTCAGGTGAACAAAGAAGCCTGGAGCGAACTCTCCGAGCACGATCAGAAAATGTTGAAGCTGGCCGGAAAACTGAGCGTGTTTGAGAGCTGGCTGGATAGTTCCGCGGCTGACTTGGATGCTTTCCGCGAATTGCAGGAGGGGCCGAACGAGATTGTAGAACTGGAGCAGTCCTTCATCGATGAGGCGGCGCGAGTGACTCGGGAATGGGCAGAGGAACAGGCGACCGGAGATCCCTGGTTCAAGGAAGTTCTGGAATCCCAGACAGATTTCAAGAACAAGCTCAAGACATGGAGCGAGTACCGTTTGCCTATCGGAAGTCTGGCGGATTAGTCGAAAAATTGTGCCGCTCCCTAACAAATCGAGGGGGCGGCAGGTTTTTAATGCTGGCGGATGGCAAACGCCGGCGAAGAACTAACAGTCTGGAATATAAACATGTTTATATTGAAAATGGCGGAGCGGATGTCCGATATCGCTGGCGTGATCGCGGCCTTGCTAACCATCCCATTGATTGCGTCGTTGGTGTACGAAGTCTTCAGCCGTTATGTCCTAGGCAGCCCAACTTACTGGGTCTATGAAGTCAGCTACATGTTGATGGGATCGATTTTTGCGCTGGCAATGGGGTACGCGTTGAAGATTAAGCAACACGTCAGTGTCGACCTCATTTATGCAAGGCTCTCGGCGCGGAGTAAGGCCGTGGTCGACGTTATCGGCTACTGCGCGTTCGGATTCGCGGTCTGGTGGATGACCATCGAGCTATTCGCCAGCGTTATCAATGCCTACCAAAGCGGAGAGGTCACGGGTAAGTCGGCCTGGAGTCCCGTTGTCTGGCCAGTTTACACCACCTGGTTCTTGGGATTTTTTATGCTCGGGGTCCAGGTGATAGCCGAGCTCATCAAGGCTACCGCAACGCTGATTAGCGGTAAGGCATGGGAAGGGAACGCATGACCAGCTACGTCGCATTCCTGATGTTTCCCGCACTGTTGATATTGATTCTGGCGGGGTTTCCCATCGCCTTCTCAATGATTTCTGTGGCGCTGGTGGCAGGCTATCTTCAGTTCGGCGACGGTGTCATCTTTCAGTTACTTTCCAAAATGGACGATGTGGCCACTAACTCGGTGCTCGCCGCAGTGCCGCTGTTTATCTTCATCGGTGCCATGCTCGAACGTTCTGGTATTGCTGAACGGCTTTTCGATGCGGTACATGTGTGGACTCGACGCGTACCGGGCAGTCTGGGGGTCAGCGCCGTGCTGTTGGGCACTATTTTCGCAGCCGCGAGTGGTGTGGTGGGGGCCACAGAAACCGTAATCGGTATGCTCGCGGTACCGATCATGCTTAAGCATGCTTATGACAAGAGCCTGATTTCCGGGACGATCTGTGCCAGCGGTTCGCTGGGAACAGTGATTCCTCCGTCAATCACCGTGATCGTCCTGGCTCCGGTAGCCAACGTCTCGGTTGGTGACCTCTTCGCAGGGTTACTTTTTCCCGGACTGGTCATGGCCGCGCTGTTCATCGCCTACGTGGTCGGCATCGCGATGCTAAAGCCCGCGTTCGCACCTCGCGAGGAAGAGCCCCCCGTACTTTCTATTTCGCAGAAAATTCGGATGACGGTTTTCGCGCTGGTTCCCACCATGGCGTTGATATTCACCGTGCTGGGTACGATCCTGCTAGGCATAGCAACGCCGACGGAGGCGGCTGCGTGTGGCGCGGCAGGAACGCTGATTCTTTCTCTGGCCTACCGCACATTCACCTGGGGAATCCTCTGGAATGCCCTGCGACGCACGGCCTCGATCACTGCGATGATTCTGCTAATCGTGCTCGGTGGCAACATGTTCGCTGGGGTATTCTTTGCTTCCGGCGGCATGGATAGCGTTCAATCGCTGCTGTCGACTCTGGGCCTCTCGGGTGCCGGGGCCGTGACTGCTATCCTGGTTCTGGCGTTTCTCGCCGGTTTCGTTTTGGACCTGATCTCGGTGGTGCTAATCCTGATCCCCCTCGCCATGCCTATCGTTACCGGGTATGGCGTGGATCCGGTGTGGTTCGCGGTAACCTTCCTGGTTGTGCTCCAGACCAGCTATCTGACCCCGCCCATGGCTCCATCAATCTTTTACCTCCGTGCGATTACCCCACCGGAGATCACGCTCAGACACATGTACCGGGGCGTGCTTCCTTTCATCGGAATGCAATTGGTCACTCTGGTCCTTGTCATTCTATTCCCAGGGCTGGTGCTATGGCTGCCGGAACAGATGAGCGGTCCGAGTTGGTAGAGAGTTGAAAAAAGAGTCCCGATGAACTGACGGGGCTGAGCTAATTGGGCCCCCGCGAAGTGCTCAGGGTGGCGCACCACATTCAGCAGAGTAAGGCCCACCCAGACTCGAAGAAATGCTGAATTAAACCGTAAAAGCCCGCTTGACAGGCTTGAAGGCTAACGATATCGTTCAGTCATAATGTGGATAATCGTCCACATTATGATAAATAATAATTGATCTGATCTCTGGACCTCAACACGCAGGTCTGACCGGTTAGATCTCCCTCTAGAGAAGGAGAGTCGTGATGACACACGCGCAGAACGCTCAGCAATTCAGAATCAATCCACTGACCGAGTCATTCGGTGCTGAAATCCTTGGCCTCGATCTCGCAAAGCCGATCTCGGACGCGACCTTCGCGGCGATCCAGGAGGCCTTTCAAAAATACCATGTGATCTGCTTTCGCGACCAAGTGATGGATGAAAAGGCGCATCTGGACTTTACTCTACGCTGGGGCGAGTTGGAGGTTTTTCCGGAAGAGGACAAGACTACTACCGCGAAAACATTTTACAACGTCGCCAATACCTCGCGAGAGGGCGAGCATCTCTCGGAAGACGATCCCAGAGTGCTGTTTCAAAAGGTTAATGCGCGCTGGCATACCGATAGCTCCTACCGATACGTCCCTTCCTTCGCGTCGGTGATGTACAGCACTGAAATTCTGCCGGACGAAGCCCGCGGCGGCGAGACTGAATTCTCAAACATGCTGGCCGCCTACGACGCTCTGTCTGATGCCGACAAACGCCGGTTTGAGCCGCTGCACATGGTTCACTATTACGAGTTTGGCCGTCGATTGTATCCCGCCCTGCCGCCGATCACGCCATTCGAGCGCGACGCCGTGCCGCCGGTGTCCCACCCTCTGGTTCGTGTTCACCCCGACCGGGATAACCAACGCTCGCTGTTTTTCACGGTGAATGCCGGGAATGAGATTAGCGGGATGAGCCTGGAGGAGGGCCAGGCACTGCATAAGTGGCTGGACGAGTACGCGTCCAAGCCCGAATTCATCTACAGCCATCGCTGGTGCGAAAACGATCTTGTCATGTGGGACAACCGCGTCCTCCTCCATCGCGCCACGCACTATGACATGGCCAAATATCGACGCGCATTTCGCCGCACCACCGTGGCCGGCAATGGTCCAGCATTTGGTCCCTTTTCGTTAATACCAGCCGCTGTCACTTCGAAGTGATAGCTGCGGTAAAACCGACTCTTTCGAACACGATTCGCCCACTGCAATCTCAGGAGAACGATTAAATGAAATATGCGCTAGTCACTGGCGGTACCCGTGGCATTGGTTCAGGCGTATCAAGGTCGCTGGCAAGAGCTGGCTACCGAGTGGTCGCCACGGGGGTTAGCGATCAGGAGGTCAACGACTTCGAGTCGCTTGAGGGCGTCGTAGCACGAAAATTAGACGTGACGTCCCAGGAACAGGTAGACGCGATAATCGCTTCTTTTGAACAATTGGACGCCATAGTCAATTGCGCCGGGATTATTCAGCGCGACGGCCGGGAATTCGAGCCAGACTATTTTGCGCAAACTCTGGAGGTAAATCTCACCGGCACACTGCGCACCTGCCATGCGGGAAGAGCCAAGCTTATCGAGAGCGGCGGATCCATTGTCAACACTGCCTCGATGCTCTCTTTTTTTGGCTCGGCTTCCGCACCCGGGTATGCGGCATCCAAGGGTGGAGTGGCGCAATTGACGAAGAGTCTGGCAGCGGCCTGGGCAATGGAGGGCGTCCGCGTCAATGCGGTAGCACCTGGATGGGTCGCCACTGAACTCACTCGACCATTGATGGAGAGTGACGAACGTTCAGTGGCGATCCTCTCTCGTACGCCTATGGGCCGCTGGGGTGAGCCCGATGAGATCGGAGACGTCGTCCTGTTTCTCCTATCGAACCAAGCGCGCTTCGTCACCGGAGCAATACTGCCCGTAGATGGCGGCTATTCCATCGTATAAACAGAGAAGGTTCCTATTATGAGTAATCTAGAACAGACCCCGATGAACGATAAGTCGCAACCCTACAGACATCCGCAGCCGGCCGAGGCGGCGATGGAGCTGGTCATCCCCAGCGCGATTCCCGACGACGAGCGAATCTGGGTGCCCGTGGAGGAGAATGTCTGGTTCCGCCCACTGTGTCTTTCAGCCTCTAGCGGCTATTGGGTGAATCTCTTACGCGTGCGTAAATCCGGCGTGTTGTCACGACACCGTCACCCGCAGGCTGTTCACGGCTTCGTCCTCAAGGGTGAGTGGCGCTATCTTGAGCACGACTGGATAGCCACCGAGGGCGGTTATGTTTACGAGGCTCCGGGTGAAACCCATACCCTTGTCGTTGAGCCGCATGTGAGGGAGATGATCACATTGTTCCAGGTTAACGGTGCGATGATCTACGTCGATCCAGACGGCGCTAACGTCGGTTATGATGACGTTTTCACTCGCATCGCCAAGTGCCGCGCGCACTACGAGGAAATTGGACTGGGCGGCGATTTCATCGATCAGTTCATTCGTTGATGAGTTGGGTGCGCTCGCCGCTACCGGTCGCTTTACAGTGACGCTGCGGTTCTCGACGTCTGATCGCAAAGCCCGGGCACGGCACATAGAGCGCGAGCGATCCGATGTATGTCTTCGCGGGCAATGCCGAGTGACGCGAGGGAGTCGACCAGACAAGTCTCGCGAATTTTGGCGTGGCGCTGACAAATGCCCCGACCTTCCTCAGTATTGCGAAAGAAGGTCTCTTGCATTTATTGTCCTCAGCGACCAGCCTTAGACCACCAACCAGCACTCTCGCAACAGCATTGAACCAATCATTGGCCACTTGAAAAGTGATGGGTTGATGACGCGATGCTATCACGGTGGTTTCCCCGGGAACCGGGTTCACGCCGTATTGTGTGACGGGGGTCTGAATTTGAGGAGAGTTTTGAAGAAGCTAGCCTAACTTCTTTGGGTCAAAACGTAATCCGTGCAATGGTCAGATTTTTGCAAAATGAAAAAAATGCAGGGATAGAGTGGACACACCATGGACACAATTTGGACACAGAAAATAAAAAAAGACCTGCGCTTTCACGCAAGCCTTTGAAAATAATGGCGCGCCCGAGAGGATTCGAACCTCTGACCTCTGCCTCCGGAGGGCACTCTCTCTGCCTGATGGCAAGCGGTCTTAATCGGCGAAAATCTGGATGTTCAATTGCTTGCGCCGAAAACATAAACTATAGAAAATGCCGATATTTCAATATTATGCCCGATTAAAGACGACTTTGGGCACAAGGCTGATAAGAATTCGGTGTCCGGGAACCGGACTTTGATCGTTGCCCTAAGCATGCTTTTGCCCATTGATGCGATGATACTACGCCTTGGATCTAAGTTCGCAACTGTTAGGAAATGAGTTTCCGAAATCCGGACAGTGATGAATTCGGATGTGCCGCTTTTGGTTAGCAGGAAATAACGATAGTGGGCGAATAGCCCATTAATTTTATTGGCATTAAAGGGATGAAAAAGACCGGAAAGAGGCCGGAAGTCGAGATTGAATCTCAATGGTTTAGGTTGCATCAGTACTCTTAGCGAGTTGCTCCATTGATAAGACCTCGATGGCAAGCTGCCGCTGACCTCCTCCAAAAGGAGGTCAGCGGGCTTTGTGTTGCATGTGGCTGTTGGCTCTTTCGGTCTAGCCCCGAGTCGATCTGACAGTTTGCATGAAGTTTTGCAAACTTCGATGATCGCTCGGTGAATTCGAAATGATGAGTGTTTTAGAGCAGTCGGGATGGGTGAGCCGTCCGTGCTTGCCACCGCGACGATACCTCCACCCGAGCTTGACGAGACGTCTGATGACGACGTTCCAATCTTTGTTTGAGCTGTACCTCTTCACTGCGTCCCTCCCAGCTCGCCTGTGTAGCGGGATTGAAAGCTCGCCGAATTGAATGCCATTTTCGAGAATGCGGCATGTGCGCCAACGGATAAAATGGGATCGCTGTATAGGTATCCTCCGGCTAATGAGGGGTGATTTTGGAAGAAGCGCCCGAAGGGATCGATCATGAGGTAGGACTCACACATGTCTCGATTGTCCTCGACACATTGGACCGATTGGAAAGCGCGATGCCTTTGAACAAAGGCGGCAAACTCCTCGTCGCTGATCGCTAACGAGGCGTCAACAATCGGAAGCATGCGCAGGATCTTCCAGCGCTGGGGGCGGATCTCTTGAACCAGACCGCTCAGATCCTCTCCGACATTCAGGAGATTCACTACAGTATTGAGCTTTACTGTGAGTCGCGGGTTGATCTTGAGCGCCAGACGTATATTGCCTGCCAGCTCTTGAGGGTCGAGCAGTTTCCCACTTCTAAGGGCTCGGCCAATCTCCATGTTGGTAGTCGGATTTGCTGAATCCAGGCTGATCCCCAAGCATGTCAAATGCGGCGCTATTTCCTTAATCATAGAACGCGTCAGTCGTGAGCCATTGCTGATAATGGAAAGCTGAAATCCAACTTCCCGGGCTATCTCGGCAATATCCAACAAACGGTTGCCAAGGATCGAAGGTTCTCCGCCGGCGAGATTTAGACGGACTGTCTTCCAAGAAAGTTCTTCACGCAACGGATTGTTGGTGTTTGTGGGGTGAAAATATCGGAATAACTCGTTTAGCAGATCGCGGGTTCGCCTGCGGTCATGAAATAACTCCCGGGGATTGGGGTAGTCTTTCCATTTTGCGTAGCAATACTGGCAGCTGTAGTTGCAGGCTTCCGTGACGTGCCAGTTTATGGTGAGCTCATATACTGCGGGGACCTTGGCAGGAGGTGTGGCCGATCGGTTTGCTGAAAAAATAAGGATGTTCGTACGCATGCGTATACTCCTTGACGGAATCCGTTTTACGGGCCGTGAAGTTTTTACATGGCGGACGCGGGGCGTCAGGGTAGGAGCATCAGGCTCCAGTACACCACTTGGGTTTGGGGTCAGGTTTTCGGTTAATTACGGATTGCGCAACAAGTTGCGCCGGGTCTTGAGTGCTTCCTCGTGGTTAACGTCGAGATTGAGTTCAAGCCGTTGACTCATCAACAACCACCATTCAGCGGCAATCAGTCCGCGTTTGAAATCCTGGATGCTCCGGTTCTTTTTGGCCTCTCGGCGGACAGCCCGATAACACTCTTGTGCAACCGCTCGAACACTTTCATCAGGATCGAACTGTTTGGTGAAGTAGACCGTTTTATGGGCCTTCCCGTTTGGATCAAGGCCGAGTTCCAGTAACGCCTTCAAATACCCTTGTCGCCAAATGGGTGATTTTTCGGTTACTTGGCTAGCATCGTATTTGCCAGCTTTGGGCTTCTCTCCTTTCCGGAGGCGAAGGCGGCTCAGGCAGAATTCAACCAATTCGAGTGCAAAGCACTCGTAGCACTCCAGTGCAGCTTGCTCGTATTCTTCCCTGCTAAGAGGAGATCCCAGGGTCGTTCTTTTTTTCAGCCGGTCCCATGCTGCCTCTCTCAGAGGGAAATACCAATCAATGGAGTTCTCGCTGTTCACCGGGTTGAAGCGAGATACCGACTCGTCAGAAAGTGGCTTTATTGATGAACGCATCAACATGAGTCGATGCCGCAACGCTTTTGACGGCTTGAGAAAGGACAGCTTGCTCAGTAATTCCTCAAGCTGCTTGTGATGGTGTGGCTGTGCGCCGTTGGACAGTTCTCCTCGAAGCAACCCGACGCTTTTATCGATGTAGGGAAGCACTATCTCGTTGTCCAGTCTATCAGCTGCAGAAATCGACCACTGCGGCGTTAAGGCAGGCGGGAAATCGGGATCGTGAATTAATTGCTCAAAAAGGTCATCCCACCAATCCCGGTACTCGCGGGCAGCGGCTTCATTGGGAAGACGGCGCAACTCGCCGGAAAGGACGGTCAGTTTAGTCTCGATATCGAGGTTGCTGAGCTCGTCCTCAAGTTGAGCTTTCCAGATGGCTGAGTATTCGGTCGCCCACCATTTCCTGCTTTCATTGTCGCAAAATTCTCTCGCGAGCGGAGTTCTTTCTGCCAGGCGTAGTGCTGCTCCGATGTCTTTCCGAATCGACCAACGTATCCAAGCTTTCAGTTGGTAGTCAGTGAGCTCGGAACAGATATGTTTCAGGTATTCGTTCTCTCGAATTTCTCGTTCCTCAACCGACCTCGTCAGAACTTCTGAATAGCGAATGCTGAGAGACGTAAAGCAGAGATTAAGTAGTGAAGCCCACTGTTCAATCTGCTGATTATCTGCAGATGTTAGATCCATATGGAGGCACAGAACCTCCCAAAATTGGATTCTGGTTTTGTCCAGCCAACAGGTCGCCTGGGACACGTCGAGCTGAGCGTAATCGGAAGAATCGAAAGAGCGAAGTGTCGAATCGAAGTTCGACCACTCAAGCCCCAGTTTCCGGAATGCTCCCTCGTTTATGCTGGCTAGTCTTCCTGCTGCGGCATCGGATGCGACCCACGCTTTCAGGAATCGGATCCCCTGAAGGAGTTTGGAAGAACCGAGAGTTGGCGGTCCCTCATGCGACTGCAATGAAGTCAGGGAAACTAGGTTCTTGATTTGGAGGCCCCACACGCTTGCCAAGTCGTTCCGGTAGCCGTCCTCATACTGGGACATCGTGATGAAGAAGCCCCAGAGCATCTCGTTCCTTGTCGATTCGTCTTCAGCAACAAGCGCAGGATCGTCGAACAGCGTCGGGGAGAAACAGAACTCTTCTCCGTATAGTGCAGTGACAAACCAGTCGAAGGACACTGTTAAAGATGCAGTAGTGCCCATATTTTTGAGGGCGCTGTACAGTGAGTATGGCGATGCCGAAAAGAGCGTTTGAGCGATTTCTTGGGCAAAAAGATATACTTCTGAGCCATGATCAGCGACTTCATCGCGCTGGTGCATGATCGGGTGCTTATTCAGGAGCTGCATGGTCAGTTTCTGAGCCAAGCGGCCGGTAGAGAGTAGTACAGCGGATTTCCTCTGATCCGAGGTCTCATACCTTGCGGCACCAAGAACCTCTTCCAGATCTGTCGCCGATCCGAATATGCGATTCCAGTTGTCAGAGAAATGCTTGGTCAGCAGTGAGCGGAACTGACCGTCGATTCCAGACTCGTCGAGCGCTTGAACGAAGCGTTCAGTGGGATCGTGTTTTTCGTTGAGGGAGCGATTGCGGTAAGGCGCATCAATCCTGCACATGGTTTTCTCCAGCTTATAGGATTAGGTTTCACAAAAGGCGCACACCAGATAAAAAAATCTGATAGCAATCTGCAGTTGAAACCTCCCGTGCAGCAGATGGGAGCGGAAAAGTGAGCATCAAGCTCGGTAGCCGACCGCAGATAAACGCGGAAAAATAATAGAACGGTTTTTCCTGCTAGTCAATTAACCTATCCCCAGAAAGCCCTGGCAGTTGCAAACTGACAGGTGTTGGTCTAATTGCCAACATGACTTGATGGCGTGGCTGGGCATTGAGGAGCTTGCGGATAGAACTCCGGTGTTCAAACGTAAACGTCTTCCTGTGTCGAAGTCGTCGCTCGGTGATACCATGCACGCTATCTGAGTAACAGAGTCGACGAGGGAACAAGTTGAGCTTGCATAATCAGGATGCCATCACTATATTAAGCCCCAACACACCCGCCATGCCTATGTCTGCCTCGGCAGTCACGCACAAATCGAGCGGGTTTTTTTATGCCTGGAGAAAACAGGCATGACGCAGTTCGCCAAGCCTGCCATCGACGTTCCTCAACAGCTTGAGCTTCTGAAGGCCCGAGGGCTGCAGATCAACGACGAAGAGCGTGCGGCTCGATTTCTCGAAGTCGTTAGCTTTTTCCGCCTCACGCCTTACATGCGACCATTTCAGGTTCCGGGTAACGATCATCACTTTATTAAAGATGCGGGTTTCCGCGATCTTAGCAACCTGTATGCTTTCGACAGACGGCTGCGACTTCTGGTTATGGATGCTATCGAAAGGGTGGAAGTCGCGGCTCGGGCCATGATCAGCAACTATATGGGTCCCATGTATGGTGCACACTGGTATCTCGATCGATCACTTTTTAAGTCTGGTTACAACCATGAGCAACTGCTGCAGATTATTCGCGGCAAGCAGCAGAGCGAACGGCGGGATTACGAGCGAGAGTGTGATCGAATCGATAGGCTGGCCCAGACAACGGAAGAACGAAGAGCCGAACTCAAGATAAAACGGTCCAAAGAGAGCTATGCTCGGCACTACGGTCTCACCTACAGTGAGCCTCAGCTGATGCCCGGCTGGGCAGCTCTTGAAGAGTTAACCATGGGGTCGCTGTCTCACCTTTATGCGGGGTTGGCGAGAGACTCTGATAAGAAAGCGATTGCGAAGCGGATGGATCTGCCCTGGCGCCTGCTCCAATCCTGGCTTCACACACTAACTATTGTCCGCAATATTTGCGCACACCATGCCAGGCTGTGGAACCGTGAACTGGGCATAAAACCGGAACTGCCAAAGAAAGCTTCGTTTCCATGGCCTGCCTCCCTGACCCGGCCCAGCCACCATGTGCGGATCTATGTGGTGCTCTGCATGCTTAATCATTTAATGAGAACGGTTAGCCCCGATACAAGTTGGCAGCAGCGCTTAAAATCACTGTTCGATGAATTCCCCTCGGTTTCTGAGAAGGTAATGGGATTCCCTGCGGATTGGCGGAATGACATTTTTTGGAGCTGAAGCGAATTGAACTAAGCCTGGACTTCAAATCTGGTGGTGGCGGAGCGAGAAAATAAAACTCGCGCTTCGATTCAGTTCTCTATTGATGTTGAGATACTGCAAAACCACCCCATCCTCCAGCTGTTAAGGATCGGATGTGATGATCAAAGATGCTTTAATCCGCAGATGCGTTCGGCTGTTGGCCGCCGTTCATGAACTCCACAAGCAGGGCTACCAAGACCTCGCTGTATTCTGTCCAATGGCGCCTTCTGACACCTCTTGGCGTTGCAGGCTACTTCCTTTTGACCAGGTCCAATGGAATGGGGAAATGTGGAGCGAGCTTCCAGGAGACGGAGCTGAGTCAGCGCGTCACTCTTCTGGGAAGCTTGGAAACGAATATTTTGGTTGGACTGACGCAAGGTCAGATACCGCGAGAGAGTTAGCTGAAAAAATTAAACTCAGGTTCCCTCGGCTGATGGCGAGAACCAGATGTCTCAATTATGAATATTCCGGCTGGTTTACTTACATGCTCGGCGAGGCAGAGCATGGTCACCTGCCTGTGATGGGGGCAGAGTACCGAGAAGAATATCGTGAAAAACTAGCCACGACGACCCCCGGCGTATGGATCAAGGGCCCGCCCCTTTTCAGCATGGTTCGGGTGAGAGGAAAAACCTATTACTTCACTTCGCCTCCTCATTTGAAGCCCGGCGATGACTGGCATGAGGCATACAAAAGCCATGTCATGATGTGGCAAAACAATGAGGATGAGCGTGGATGTCCTTTACCCCAGTACCCTGTTGATACAGCGGATACGTTCGAGCTGGGCGCTTATTGGGAAGGGGCGATCTACTACATTCAAACAATTCTGGGCTTCACTGATATTCGCCGGTTTTTGTCAGCGATGGAGGTAGGGAGTGAAAGGTCAGATCAGTGGGACGTCTTCTTCCTGGTCTGGAATAGCGAGGGACAGCTAATCTACCTTATCGCCTTCCTGCTTCGCCGATTGCTGGCCGAGCCCCACAAATATGCCCTAGAACCTTCGGAGCGTGATTATTGGGAGCAAAGGTTGCGCAGCCTCGAATCTCAAACGCACCACCACTGGGTACAAAGTGGCAGGCCGCCCAACCCGTATTACGGTGGTGGGAATCCGTTACATCTAGGCTTAATCTTGACGGGGTTAAGTAAAGACAACCTGGTGAATGCCTGAGACTTCGTGAGTATTGGGTGGTATTCATCCTCGAAATGGCCAGGAGTGTCTAGTGGACCGGGGTAAGTCCAGTTGGCAAATTCTCATGAGGTAACAGAGATGAACAACACAATGAACGGACTAGAACTACGATCGCTGACGACTTCCGGAGGGCAGCTTCGACTGAGCCTGGAGACGGTCAACCTAGACGAGCCCGGACCGGAAGAACTGGTGGTGCGGGTCGAGGCCACACCCATTAACCCATCCGACCTTGGACTATTGCTCGGTCCCGCCGATGTGTCGACCCTCAGAGCCGAAGGTACGCCGGAGCAGCCGGCGCTGGTTGCTGACATCCCGCAACAGCGCCTGGCCGCCATTCGGGCTCGGCTGGACCTGCCGCTACCTGTAGGGAACGAGGGCGCGGGTACTGTTGTCAGTGCAGGCAGCGACGTGCAGCATTTCCTTGGCAAGAAGGTCGGGATGCTCGGCGGCGGAATGTACACGCAACTGCGCAAACTGCGGGCGCAGGACTGCGTCGTGCTTCCCGGTGAGGCGAGCGTGGAGGATGGGGCGTCGATTTTCATCAACCCCCTGACATCACTTGGCTTCGTCGAAACGATGAAAGCCGAGGGACATAAAGCCATCGTCCATACTGCCGCCGCGTCGAACCTGGGCCAGATGCTCAACAAAATTTGCCTCAAGGACGGCATCCCGCTGGTCAATATCGTTCGCAGCGAAGCACAGGCAGCGATGCTCCGAGATATCGGCGCACGGTACATTGTCAATAGCACGTCCCCCGAATTCCAAGCTGAGCTGACAGAGGCCGTCGCAGAAACCGGTGCAACCATCGGCTTCGACGCTATCGGTGGCGGCAAGCTGGCCGGCCAAATCCTCCAGGCGATGGAAATAGTGGCTAGCCGCAGCATGACCACCTATAACCGCTACGGGTCGGACACTTTTAAGCAGGTCTACATCTACGGCGGCCTGGATACCGGACCGACCGTCATAGATCGAACATTCGGTTTTACCTGGAGCGTCAGCGGATGGCTGCTCTTTTTGTTCCTGCAGAAGGCGGACCCCGAGGTCATGGCGCGGATGCGTCAGCGAGTCATCGATGAGCTCAAAACGACCTTCGTCAGCCACTACACAAAGACCATCAGCCTCAATGATGCACTCAAGCCGGAGATTCTGGCCGACTGTGAACGCAAGGCGACTGGTGAGAAATACCTGATCAACCCGTCCTTGTAGCGCTTATCCGCCTTATGTCTTCGTATTAATACTACTTTGGAGCTTTCAATGTCTATCGCCCTCTATTACTCGCCGGGTTCATGTTCCCTCGCGCCTCAGATCGTGTTGAACGAGACCGGCGAGCCCTTCGAGCTCCGAAAGATCGCAACAGCTGAGCGTGCCAATCGCTCGAATGAGTATCTCGCTATCAATCCTAAAGGTCGCGTCCCAGCGCTTCAGATCGATGGCTTCATCCTCACAGAAACGCCGGCGATACTTGCGTTTCTCGGACGGCGATTCCCGAGTTCTGGACTCTATCCAGCCGACGCTTCCGCGGCAGAGGCCCGTTGTCTGGAGTTGCTTGCATGGTTGGACTTACCCCGGTGCAGTGGACACGCCTAGCCTATGATTAGAGCATAGGAGGAATTGCCATGAGCAGCCAACGTTACCCCCCTGAATTCAAGGACGAAGCGGTCCGACAAGTGCTGGAGCGGGGCTATACCGTCGCCGAAGTGTCGCAACGACTGGGAGTATCGACTCACAGCCTCTACAAATGGGTTAAGGCCGTGAAACCGGATAAGTCTGACGAACAGGCTGCCGAATTGGTCGAAGCCAAGAGCGAGATTCTAAGGCTACGGGCCCAGATGCGCCGGATTGAAGAGGAGCGGGATATCCTAAAAAAGGCCGCTCGGTACTTTGCCAGAGAGCCCGAGTAAAGTATCGGTTCATCAACGATCACCGACACGAATTCAATACGAAGACCATGTGTCGCGTGCTCCAGGTGGCTCGCAGCGGGTTTTATCAATGGCTGCATAAGCCATTATCTGACCGAGCTATCGATAACCAGCGGCTGCTGGCGCAGATCCTGGCGTCGTATCAGGGAAGCTCTGGTGTCTACGGTGCTCCACGCGTGTTTCTGGACCTTCGGGAAGCCGGTGAAACCTGCGGCAAGAACCGGGTCGCCCGGTTGATGAAAGAGCATAAAATCAAAGCGCTGCGAGGCTATAAAGCGCCAAGGGTGATTGCCGGACGACCGTCAATCCTGACCCCGAACAAGCTTCAACGTGAGTTTACGGTGGACCGCCCGGACAAGTCCTGGGTCACCGATATCACCTATTTGCGAACCTGGCAGGGGTGGCTGTATCTGGCGGTGGTGGTCGATCTGTTCTCGCGTCGTGTGGTGGGCTGGTCCATGAAACCCACGCTGCACCGCAGCCTGGTGGTGGATGCACTGCTGATGGCGGTCTGGCGTCGACGCCCGAAAGCTACCGTGCTGGTGCATTCCGACCAAGGCTCCCAGTACGGCAGTGATGACTGGCACCGGTTCTGCCGTGCCCACAATCTAGACCCGAGCATGAGCCGTCGGGGCAATTGTTGGGATAATGCCGTCGCGGAATCCTTCTTCAGCAGCCTGAAAAAGGAGCGTATCCGGAAGCGGATCTACAAAACCCGTGACCTGGCCAAGGCGGATGTGTTCGACTACATCGAAGTGTTCTATAACCGAATTCGGCGTCATACCCATCTGGGTGGCGTCAGCCCAGAGGCCTTTGAAATGGCCTCCGTTTGAGGCTGGGGTGTGTCATGTGTATCGGGGTAAGTCCAGGTCATCGAACACAGTTCACGTCGCGTATGCGCAGATATTTCGACCTGAGAGGTTTGTTACAAGTGAAATAAACTTCCCTCCAGTTAAAGAGAGCGGCAGGAGCAATTACGAGCAGTGCCTTACGGATATCGAGAAGGAGCTGCAATACCAGGATTATGCGATCGGTACCCAATTCTCAGTGGTGGACCCGTTATGGCTGGTTTTCTATTGGTGGGGAGTTCGGGCTAACTTTGACATGGGCAGCAAATTCCCGGTGTACACAGCTTATGCGAAAAGGTTGTGCAGCCGATCGAGTGTCCAGAAAGCGCTGACTAACGACGAAATTACGATATGGAAATAACGGGGTCAGGGTCAATTTTTAATTGCGGCTAGGGCAGCACCAAGGCTTTGACTACTTCATTCTGAATTACCGCCTCATGCGTCGGGAAGCTGATAAATTTTGGACAACGATGCCATTTCCATTGGCGCGCTATTATTCCAAATCTGGAAGCAGGCTGTATCTGAGGGCGTGTAATGCCCGAACGTGTGTGGACTCCTCCTCTATTGCAAGTGTAAACATCCCTGTTTTAGTTGCACTGCTGATTAGAGTTTTCCGCCCGTTGGTGTTTCGCCAGACATTCCAATGGCGACAAGTCTTCAGTGAATCGGAGGGGGGAGGAAACGGGGTCACGCGGCCCATGAAAGGTCCGCTTTGTGGTCACCTGAATGTTCGCTTTGCGACCGTAGCTTTAATTTGTGTCTCAGCCACTCAACCTGCGAATCATTTATGTATCAGACGCGCTGCTGATTAACGTTTTTTACCCTTGGTATTTCGCCTGTGCCACGCAGCCAATCGCTGGACGACCCTTTTCTGAGTTGTGCCGTTAAGTTCGACTCCTTAGCAGCATTCCGGAGGACAGCCGGAATTTCCAATGGCGTGAGAAACACCTGGCCAATAGGCGGACACACTTCAGTATCAATGGCTGACGAAAAAAGGGGTTAATTATCCTACTGGCCACTCTTCTCCTTTTACACCATAATCATTTTGCAAGAATACTTGTCAGGTTTTTGTGCAATCACTCCATAATTATAAGTATACTTGCAATAAATACCTTGATGACCAATAATTCTGCAAGTATTCTTGCAATTTATGGTGGCCGCGTATGAGCCTTACCCTCCAAATTCACTGGGACAACCAGTGGCATGATGCCGGCGTTATCGAATTCAGAGACCCGGACCAAGGTCTCAGAGGCAACCCGACATTCTCTTATGACATTGAATACGCTCTGAAAGCCCTCGAGCGAATTGGAGATATTGACCATCAGGATTTAATTGACCGGACAGCTGTGGGAGTGAATCTGCCCTGCATTTTGGCTGGCGACTACATGAATGGTGAGATCGTCCCGATCTTAAGAGACATCATTCCTCAGGGCGCTGGTCGCCGACATTGGGTAAATAGCCTTGGATATGACCGCGATCCCGAGCATCGAATCGATTACCAGCTCTTGTCTGAGGGGTGTATCGGTCCAGTTGGCAACCTGAGAATTAAAGAAGCGGCAGAAGTTTTCGAGTCTGAAGTTGCGAGGTCAGAGGTTGTCCTATTCGACCGTGAAGAAGTGTGTACCCGGGCCGATAGCCTTATCCAGTATGCTCACAACCTGCATGTGGCAATTGGCGGCGCAACGGGCGCCGGGGGTGACGCGCCCAAGCTTTTGTTGGTCGAAAACCATGATGGCAAGTATGCGCTCGAGGGAACCATTCCCGACGAAGAGATTGCCCGGCACTGGCTGGTTAAATTTCCGAGGGGAAAGAAGACCCGCGACGATATCTGGGTACTTGAGGGCGAGGCCGCCGTTTACCAGTTCCTTGAGGAGCAGGGCTTTAACTCCATCACTGGGGCGACTTTCGATGACATCTACGGCGATGTTGCTCTTTGGTTACCGCGTTTTGACCGAGAAGTATGGCAAGAAGGCATCTTGCGTCATGGGATAGAGTCGGTTTATTCGATGATGGGCGTGATCGGCGATGGTGCTCGGCTGGATCACGTCGACGTGATCCGGAAACTCCAGAACTGTGTGACCAAGCCCGAGGACAAAGATGCTCTGCTCGCGGATTACCTGGTTCGGGATGTTTTGAACACCGCAACGGGTAATCGCGACAACCACGGTCGCAACACCTCATTGATTAAGCGAGGTCATGAAATTGAGTTGGCGCCGGCCTATGACATAGCCCCCATGGTGTTGGACCCTGAATCAATCGCGATGTCTACATGGTGGCCACATCACCTGCGGGACCAGCGGCGGAACCCAGATTATTCGCTAATTCTGGAGGAGCTTGCTGTTAATACCAAAGCAGCTGCGAGCATTATGGAAGGTGAGTTGCTGAAGCTGATGGACATGAAGGCCGGCTTAAAAAGGCATGGAGCTCCAGACGCCATGCTGAACCATATTGCGATCAGGATGAATGAGCCGGAATTGGTTCATGATCAGCTGGAACGCTTGCTGTATTCGAGCTGAGATATAGGGGTTATTAAGCATGCCTAAATTGAAGCGAACACCGCTAACGCCAAACGAACGGTCGCTGATTCGAGAGCAGACCTTTGCAGAGCTTGAAGCCGGAAAAATTCACCTGGGCCAGGCCCTTCGTCGATTTCGCCTGAAGTTTACAGGGTTGAACCAGAAGCAATTCGGAAGACTTACGGGGTTCTCTGCCACGACTATCTCTGCGATTGAGAGGGACCCAGAGTCGGGCACTGTTCGAACGCTCAATAAGATTCTTCGAAAGTTTGGTATGCAACTGACAATGGGGATGATTAATCGAAGCAGTGAAACTCAGCCAGTGAGTGCCTCCACGGCTGGGAATAAGGAACGTTTTCTCTCACCCAAGGAGGCAAAAGAAGCCATTGACCGGGCGGTCTCTGGTACCTGAATGATCGGACTGTTCGTGCTGAAAATGAAACGCCCTCATACATCGACTGAATGTTCGCTTTGCGACCAAGGCATACTCCGGGCACATAAAAAAAAGCGAACACTTTCCTTTCGATGCTTTTCGACGTTAAAGCGGGAACCACCTACTGGGGTGAGAGTTTTGGGAAATAGACGGGCTCAGCATGTTCCGGAACAGACCAAAGAAGTGGCGAGCGACTATCCTTTGGGTCTGCATCGACCAGCAAGCCTAGATCGCGAAGCTTTTTAAGCAGTCGCCGGGCAGTCCGCTCATCACGCTCCCCAGTTAATGCCAGGGCATCAGACCTTGAGATCGATCCCTGAATGAACGCCTGATACAGAACCCATGTAGAAGCGGGTTTCAGGTCATCCCTGCTCGCCACGAAGTCTTCGATTCGACGTTTCATCGATTTCAGGTTCAGAAGTTCTGAAATGTAGCTGACTTGGTCAACGGAGGTATCCAGAACGAAATGACAGAAGCGGGCCAGACCAAGCTCACTGAGCGGGCCTCTGCCATCAGTTTGGCCCTGCTGGACGGCGTCAGCTTGAGCCAAGTTGCTTTTGTACTTCTCGGAGTAAATCGCAAGCCCACGGCTCAAACACCAGACGCCCACGCTTTCCAGTCCGGCCGCCCGGAATGCCGCATCCGTCCAAAGACGAACAACTCGGCCATTGCCATCCAGGAATGGGTGGATCCAGAGGAATCGATGGTGTGCAGCTGCGATTGCGATCAGACGTCGATCACCTTGGTGTCTGACGCTTTTATATTCGTTGCAGAACTGCGTCATTAGCTGTTCCAGGTTTTCGGCGTCTGGTGGTATGTGCCGACCAACCTTTACCCCTCGATCCCTGAATTTTCCACCCTCAACCCACGCGATTTCCCCCGTTTCATCCAGCTCGACCTTTTTAAGGTCGCTAGGCAAGTCCCTGTAGAATCGGCGATGCAGCTCTTTGATGAAGTCCACGGAAATAACTTCTTCCAGACTCCGATCCTCAGACGCTATCCACGCTTGTACGTCGATGTGGGCAAGAGACTCAATCTGTTTGTCCCGAGCAACCGGATCGTCCTCAAAATTTCCCCGCTGGGCCTCGCGGATCTGGTGAGGAAGGGTTCGATTGCCTTCAATCAAATTGCTATAATACGAGTTGATGACAGCCATGTGCCGGCGCAACGTATTCGCTGTCTCCGGCTCAAGCTGGCCGGCAACCTGAGCGGCCTTCCTGTTCAGGATGCTGGCCAGATCGAGAAGCCCCTCTTTCGTACAGGATTTCTCGTTTGGCGCAAAAGGCGCGGCACTCATCCAGGATGTCATCTGATACCTTAATTCGTGTAGTGATTCTGAGTTTCTGACCGGTAGTTTGTCCGGGTATTTGTCCGGTTTCCAGCAGCGGCACACAGCTCCCTCTGACGGCAATTTATTTTACTTGAAGCCAGTATAAATAGGCACTGACACCATTTCCAGTTTTGGAGCTCAGTTTCATCGGATCATATTTTCTACTTTTCTGTCCGGCCAATTGACCGGCAATTTGTCCGGCAAAATTTTGTTTGGCTCTCTTAATCTTATATGGAGGGAAAGATGCTCAACCGTTAAGCCAGAGCCAGATCAGAAAAGCCAGAAAGGCGATGCTGCCAATATGGCGAGGGCGGTGCCTTGGAACGCTAGCCCGATGCCAGTCCATTGCAGTCGACTCATCCGTTCGGAATGTTCAAGAAACGGACTGGGATGACATTACTTGGTCTGTTGCCCGGAGGCACGATTTGGGATCAGATCGCGGGCTGTTCTCCCCCAATTAGGACCGACTTCGACACGAACGTCCCGAGCCGTTACTTCCTCACCGCATTTGGAGCAAGTAGTCACCGGAGCCATGCGGTGCCCGCAGGTTTTATGGATGTGCACGAGGGGAACTCCACGCTCATCGGTCATGTACGTGTTGCCCCAATGCACCAGTGACATGATTACCGGGTGCAGGGCGAGTCCTTTTTCGGTCAGGCGGTATTCCTCTCGAAGTGGTTTTTCCTGATACGGAACTTTGGTCAGTACATCGTTCTCAACGAGCTTTTTCAGCCGGTCCGTTAATACATGACGGGTAATGCCAAGCCGGCTTTCGAACTGATCGAATCGACGTACTCCCAGAAAACAGTCCCGCAGGATAATGAGTGTCCAGCGATCACCGACAACAGCCAAGGCTCTGGCCACTGAACACGGCTCTTGATCCAGCTCTTCCCAACGCATGTCTTAACTCCTCGTGGATTCCGCCGTCATTTTAACTTGACAGGTTCCAAAAAGGAACTGACTATTAGTGAGTTCTAAAAAGGAACCCAAGGGTAGCAAGGGGCAAAGAGTTATGACAAATAACGAACAACAAGTGGCTGTCGTGATCGGTGCCGGCGATGCGACTGGTGGGGCGATTGCGCAGCGATTTGCCAGAGAAGGCTATGCGGTTGTTGCAACACGGCGTCATCAGGATGCGTTAGCTCCGCTCGTCAAGGAGATTGAAGAAAATGGCGGTCAGGCCATCGGGCTGGGGTGCGATGCTCGTGACGAAGAGGCTATGTGCGGTCTGTTCTCAAAAATTGAGTCGGAAATTGGTGAAGTCGGTGTTGTGGTGTTCAACATCGGTGCCAATGTTCAGTTTCCGATTACCGAGACAACCGGACGTGTTTACCGAAAGGTGTGGGAAATGGCCGCATTCGCGGGATTCCTTGCTGGCAGGGAGGCGGCCAAAGTTATGCTGCCGCGGGGCCGGGGAACCATCATCTTCACGGGTGCTACGGCTTCCATGCGAGGCGGCCCAGGTTTTGCCGCGTTTGCCAGTGCCAAGTTCGCCTTGAGAGCCCTGGCTCAGAGTATGGCCAGAGAACTGGGGCCCAAAGGTATTCACGTGGCGCACTCAATCATCGACGGTGCGATTGATACAGCCTTCATCCGAGAAAACTTCCCAGATCGCTACGCGCTGAAAGCGCAGGGCGGAATCCTCGATCCCGACCATATTGCCGAACAGTATTGGCAGCTCCACAAGCAACCCAGAGACTGCTGGACCCATGAGCTGGACCTCCGGCCTTGGATGGAAACCTTTTAGGGAGTGACGCCATGACTCAAGTAATCGATTTCTATTTTGATGTGGGAAGCCCTGCCAGTTACCTGGCCTGGACACAGCTGCCCACGCTGGCTCAAAGAACACATTCAGACATACGCTGGAAGCCCATGCTGCTGGGAGGCGTCTTCAAAGCTACCGGCAACCAGTCGCCGGCGATGAATCCAACGAAATCCCGTTACACACGCATGGATATGGAACGTTTCGCTCGGGCTTACGGTGTGCCCCTCAACTTCAACCCCCATTTCCCGATAAACACGCTGCTACTGATGCGGGGTGCTGTCGGCTTTTTGGGGGCTCAAGAGTTTCATCGGTATCTGGAAGTGGTGTTTCGCGCGATGTGGGTTGATCAGAAGAACATGAACGACCCCGAAGTCGCGGCTGACGTGCTGTACCAGGCAGGATTCAATCCCGACAAGGTGCTGGCTCTTTGTGAAGCCCCGTCCGTCAAGGCGGAACTCAAACAGTTCACCGAAGAAGCGGTGGAGCGTGGTATCTTTGGCGCTCCTACGTTTTTCGTTGGGGACGAGATGTTCTTCGGACAAGATCGAATGCCACAGTTGGAAAATCACCTTTCAGAGAGGCAGGGGGCAGAGTTTTGAACGCTTCCCCGGGCACCTATGATCGGTTGATCAATCCTGTCCTGATCGCCGGGTGCATCATCATTCTGGTCAGTTTTGCGGTTCGCGCATCGTTCGGGCTGTTCCAGTTGCCGATTGCCCTGGAGTTTCAATGGCCCAGGGAGTCGTTTTCACTCGCTATTGCGATTCAGAACCTGTTCTGGGGCATCGGGCAACCGATCTTTGGCGCATTCGCAGAACGCTATGGGGATCGAAAGGCGATTCTGGGCGGTGGCGCTTTTTACGTCGTCGGGCTGGTGTTGTCAGCATTTGCCATTACCCCTGGGCAACACCAGTTGCTGGAAATGCTGGTCGGTTTCGGCATTGCCGGTACGGGGTTTGGGGTCATCCTGGCAGTCGTCGGGCGTGCGGCTTCAGACAAACACCGATCGATGGCGCTCGGGATTGCAACGGCCGCAGGTTCTGCCGGCCAGATCGTCGGCCCACCCGTGGCAAACGCTCTCCTTAGCGAGATGCCCTGGCAGTCGGTTTTTATTGCCTGCGCAGGCTTTATCATGCTTTCCATGATGGCCTTGCTGCTCATGCGAGCACCGAAGCCACAGAAGCCCACGGGGGACGAAGAACCCATGGGTGTTGTCATCAAGCGTGCGGTGCGAGATCCGTCGTTCCTGTTTATTTTTATCGGTTTCTTTTCCTGCGGCTACCAACTGGCCTTTATCACTGCACACTTCCCGGCCTTCATTACGGAAATGTGCGGCCCGATTGCCCCGAACAGCTTACTCTACACACTCGGGGTGACATCGGCTTCCGGTCTTGGCGCCATTTCCATCGCACTGATTGGGTTGTTCAATATTGGCGGAACACTGTGCGCTGGTTGGCTGGGGAACAAGTACTCCCGAAAATACCTGCTGGCCAGCGTCTACCTGCTGAGAACGCTCGTTTCGGCGGCCTTTATCATGACGCCGATCACCCCGGAAACGGTGGTGCTGTTTTCCGTTGCCATGGGTTCGCTCTGGTTGGCCACGGTACCGCTGACATCGGGGTTGGTAGCTCATATCTACGGCCTGAAATACATGGGCACGCTCTACGGCCTGGTATTCTTCTCCCATCAGTTAGGCGGGTTTTTAGGTGTTTGGCTGGGCGGTGCAATGTATGACATCTACAACGACTACACCCTGGTTTGGTGGGTTGGCGTGGGAGTGGGAGCTATCTCAGCGGTCATTCACTTGCCGGTTAAGGAGTATCCTTGGTCCCAGCGAGACAAGACAGCGCTGGCCACTTGATCCAGCCTTGCCTCATTTATCTTTCTGAGAATGCTCGCAGCAGAGTCTCAAGTGGGCGACGATGGTTTTGGCAGCCAATTTCTTGGTTGAAAGCTATGGTTTAACCACCACCAGCGCAGGTACGGGATAGCCTTTAAACAAATTTGTGGAGCAATGGATGCCTGAAGATAAGCGACCTAAGATGGCTCGAACACTTCTTTGGAAAGGCCGCCGCGTGCCTGGGCCAACTCCCGAACTATCAGTTTTGGCAAACAAAGCTGACTCCCGATCTCAGCATGCCTCCAACGGCGCGTAGGCCAACACCAGCCACTTCGCCCCTTCATCAAAGTTCACCTGCACCCGGGTATGATGACCAGAACCCTCGCTGTTCATCACAATACCCTCACCAAACTTGGGATGGCGTACCCGCTGGCCCAGGCTGAAACCCGTTCCAACGTCCGGTTCCTGGCTGAACAGGCCCTCGTTCGGGCGGGCCATCATGGCTGGCCGGCTGACTGTATTGCGCAACCGCACTTCCTGGATGCAGTCGCCAGGAATTTCACGAACGAAGCGGGAAAGCGCGTGGAATTTCTCCTGACCATACAAACGGCGGGATTCGGCGTAAGTAAGCACCAGCTTTTGCATGGCCCGGGTAATGCCCACGTAGGCCAGGCGCCGCTCTTCCTCCATCCGCCCCGGCTCTTCAAGCGACATGCTGTGGGGGAACAAACCTTCCTCCACCCCGGCCAGGAACACCAGTGGAAACTCCAGACCCTTGGCGGAATGCAGCGTCATCAACTGCACGCAGTCTTCATTGACCTCGGCTTGTGCCTCGCCGGCGTCCAGAGCCGCTTGGGCGATAAATTCCGATAACGGATCAACCCCCTCCTCCGCTTCAAAGTCCGACAGGGCATTCACCAGTTCGTCCAGGTTCTCTGCCCGCGCCTGACCTTTCTCACCCTTCTCGTTGGCGTGATAATCCCTGAGGCCGCTCAGTTCCAGGGTGCTCTTCATCAGCCCATGCAGGGACGCGTCGTCCACCATCTCCGTCAGGCGTTCGATGATGCCCATAAAAGATTGCAGACCGGTTTTGGCGCGGCCCTTTACCTGCCCGGCCTCCAACAAACGCTCGGCAGACTCCCACAGGGAGATGCTGCGCTCAGTGGCGAACGCGCGCATGTCCGCCAGGCTCTTGGCACCGATACCACGGGCGGGGATGTTCACCACGCGCTCAAACGCTGCATCGTCCCGGCGATAGTGCACCAGACGCAGATAGGCGATGGCGTTGCGAATTTCCTGACGGTCGTAGAATCGCAGGCCGCCATAGACCCGGTAAGGAATGCCCTGTCGGATAAGGGATTCTTCCAGCACCCTGGACTGGGCATTGGAGCGGTAAAGAATCGCCGACTCGCTGCGCAGGTTGCCCTCACTGACCCAACTGCTGATGGTGTCAGCGATGTAGTTGGCTTCATCCTGCTCGTTGAAAGCCGCATACAGGCTGATGGGCTCACCATCTTTTCCATCAGTCCACAGCTCCTTGCCCAAGCGCCCCTGATTGTTGGCGATGACCGCGTTGGCAGCTTTCAGAATCATCTGGGTAGAGCGGTAGTTCTGCTCCAGTCTCAGCATGCGGGCGTTGGGAAAGTCCCGCTGGTACTGCTGGATGTTTTCGATTTTCGCGCCCCGCCAGCCGTAGATGGACTGGTCGTCGTCGCCCACCACGGTCAGTGGCACCCGGTTTCCCGCCAGGATCTGCAGCCAGGCGTATTGAATGGTGTTGGTGTCCTGAAACTCGTCCACCAGGATCTGCTGGAACCGGCTCTGGTAATGGCTCAACAACTCCGGGCGATGCAGCCAGAGTTCGTGGGAGCGCAGCAACAGCTCGCCGAAATCCACCAGCCCGCTCAGATTGCAGAGCTTTTCGTACTGGCGGTAGACCGTCAGCATGGTGCTGGTGAAATGGTCGCCGGGGTTTTCCTGGATATGTTCCGCCCGCAGACCCTCATCTTTCTGGCCGTTGATAAACCACTGGGCCTGCTTCGGCGGCCAGCGGCTTTCATCAATCTCAAGTTCACGCATCACGCGCTTGATCAGACGCAACTGATCATCACTGTCCAGCACCTGGAAATTCTCCGGAAGGCCGGCGTCCTGGTGGTGGGCCCTGAGCAGCCGGTGGGCAATGCCGTGAAAGGTGCCAAACCAGAGACCTCGGGCCGGAATGTGCATCATCTGCTCAATGCGATAACGCATCTCCTTCGCCGCTTTGTTGGTGAAGGTCACCGCGAGGATGCCCGTCGGCGGTACTTTGTCCACCTGCATCAGCCAGGCAATCCGGTGCACCAGCACCCGGGTCTTGCCACTGCCCGCACCGGCCAGCACCAGCAAATGATCATTCTGGGCCGTCACCGCCTCACGTTGGGCGTCGTTCAGGGCGTCGATAATGTGGGAGACATCCATAGAGATCCGGTCGCTACTGGTTAAATGAACAGGTGCGGAATTATAACAGGAGAAAGGAGGGTTTGCCGGGTGGGGGTGTATTGGGTTTACCGCACACATGTACGGTGCCGATACAGAAAATGTGAACGCTTTTTATGAAACTGTCGTCAACTTGGGTATACTCCCGCCGCGGGTTGCCCGGAAGAGCCTTCAGTTCCTCCGCTGGCCACCGTTTTCCCGCACCAGACAATTTGCAGGGGCAAGGAATAACTCCCCTGAAGCCAGGAAGGCGCCCGCATTTTGCGACCAGACATCAAAGGAGATGATGTACGATGTACTCCGTATACCCAAGCACTACCCGTTTTACCCCCCGTTTTGCCTTTACCGCCCTCGCACTGACCGCGACCCTGTCGTTACCGGCCATGGCTGATGATAGCGACCGGATTGACCAGTTGGAGCAGCGGCTGGATTCCATGCAGAAACAGATGACCGAGTCGAGCCTGGAAAAGGTTCGCCTTAACGGTTTTTTCAGCACCGGTTATACCCGCGCCAACAACGATGCCGGTTACGACGAGGCAACGGAACAATCCGACCTTGAGACTCTCAGCCTGTTTGGCCTGCAGACCACCTTTGCCCTCGGCCGCAACACCGACGCGGTCATGCAGCTGGTGTCCCGTGGCAACGAGGATTGGGACACCGAACTGGAATGGGGCTACCTGCGCCACCAATTCGCCAATGGCTCCGAACTGAGAGCCGGTAAAATGCGCCTGCCGCTGTTCATGGAGTCCGAGACTCTGGAAATCGGCTATGGCCAGCCTTGGGCACGTCCACCGGAGGCGGTCTACGATCCGGTGCCAGTCCGCAGCTACCTGGGTGCCGATGCGGCCTACACGCTGAACCTGTCCAGTTCCTCTATTCAGGCCCACGCTTTTGCCGGCCATCTGGACGACGATGCCGACTCCCTGGGCCGGAGCGTAAGCGTGGAACTGCGCAACATCACGGGCCTGACCGCCAACTGGACCAATTACCTGTGGACGTTCCATGGCGTTTACGCCCGTGCGGAAGCCACCATCGGCGGAACACCACCGCTGGGTGACGAAGAGAAAACTGAGTTCATGGGGTTGGGCCTGTCCTATGACGATGGCAGCTGGCTGTTGATGTCGGAACTGACACGGGTTGAAGTGGACGGCTTTTACCAGGACACGGACTCCGCCTACATCACTCTCGGCTATCGGATAAAAGAAGTCACCCCGTATGTCACCGCCTCCTGGGTCGAAAGCCAGGACAATTACGAGCGCGACGGCACTCCGCTTGAGGTGTTGGACGTACGCCGCCAGGCCTACAGTCTGGGATTCCGCTGGGACATGACCACCTCGGTTGCCATGAAGGTGGACTGGACCCACGCAAGGGGCTTCGGCAAAACCACCGGGGGCCTGATTGGCAACCAGCTGGATGCCCTGGCCGGCAATCCCGGCGGCCGATTCGACAGCACCGACGTATACACCGTCCGGCTTGATGCCGCATTCTGATCAGGAGGGACACCATGGCGATTCGACGCGTATCCCTGCCCGCATTGCTCATCGCGTTATGCCTGTTGAGCAGCGTCTCCCGGGCGGAACTGGTGATCATCGGCCACCACGGTGGCCCGGATTCGATCACCGTGCAGCAGGTGAAGGACATTTACCTGAACCGCAGCTCACGAATGCCTGACGGCCAGCGCGTGGTCGCATTCCAGCTTCCAGCGGGTAACAGCATGCGGGATGAGTTCAATGACCTGATCACCGAGCGCAATGACGCCTGGCTGAAGTCGTTCTGGTCGCGGCAGGTTCTGACCGGGAAGGGGCATCCGCCGAGGGAGGTATCCTCGGCGAACAGCATGAAGAGCGTGGTGTCATCCACCCTGGGCAGTATCGGCTATCTCGATTCTACCCTGGTGGATGACTCCGTGAAGGTCCTGTTGACGCCGGAACCTTAAAATCCGTGCGGAACGGTCTGGGCCTCAACGAATTCGAACAGGCCTTCCAGACCACCTTCGCGGCCGATGCCGGACGCCTTCATGCCACCGAACGGCGCTTCCGGCGTTGGGCCGGTACCGGTGTTCCAGCCGCAATGTCCAAAGCGCAGCCCGGCGGCTACACGTTGGGCGCGTTCCGCATCTGCAGTAAACACATAGGAAGCCAGACCAAATTCGGTGTCGTTACCGGCATCGATGACTTCTTCCTCCGTGCGGAAGGTGGCCATGGGCACCAGCGGGCCGAAGGTTTCCTCGCGGGAGCAGCACATGTCCCGGGTCACACCGGAAATGACCGTCGGAGGGAAGAACAGGTGGCCATCCCCCAGATCTGCCGGCTTCTTGCCGGCTACCAACTCACCGCCCCGTTCGAGGGCGTCTTCCACGTGGCGCTTCACCTTGTCGAACCCGGCCTTGTTGATCAGCGGGCCAAGGTCAACGTCTTCCGTCAAACCATTACCCACGGTCATGCGATTGACCCGGTCGGCAAGTTTCTGACCGAATTCATCCACCACTTTCTCGTGAACGAAAATTCGGTTGGCACAGACACAGGTCTGGCCGCCGCCTCGGAATTTGTTGGCGATCAGGTTATCGGCTGCGGCATCCAGGTCCGCATCGTCAAAGACAATAAACGGTGCGTTGCCACCCAACTCCAGGGCCAGCTTCTTCACCTGGTCGGCCGTATCCAGTATCAACTTGCGGCCCACTTCGGTAGAACCGGTGAAGCTGAGCATGGGCACGTCGGGGCTTTCGCACAGCACCTTGCCGATCACACTGGCCTTGCCCATGACCAGGTTGACCATGCCATCTGGCAGGTCGACGTGTTTGTCCATCAGCGCGAACAGCGCAATCATCGTCAGCGGCGTTTCGCTGGCCGGCTTGATCACCGACGGGCACCCGGCCGCCAGGGCGGCGGACAGCTTCTTGGCGATCATGCCAATGGGAAAGTTCCAGGGTGTGATCAGGCCAGTAACACCAATCGGGCGGTAGTGCACCGTCCAGGTACAGTCTTTCGGCTTTTCGGGAATGGTGTGAGCGTCCAGTGCCTGGATGTGTTTGGAGCAGTAATCGAAGAACCCGGCGGCGTAGTCCACTTCACCCTGCGCTTCCTTCAACGGCTTGCCGTGCTCCATACACAGGATACGGCCCACTTCCTCTTTATTGGCCTTGAGTGCATCACGAATATCTTCCAGCCACTTGCGACGGGTTTCGATGGAATAGGGACTGGTTAAACGAAGCGCAGACTTGCCCGCTTCAACTGCCTTGTACACTTCGCTTTCGGACATCGATGCCACACTGGCAACCACCTCACCCGTGGCCGGGTTATAGACATCGAAGGTGTTACCGTCCGGCGAATCAGACCAGCGACCGCCGATGTAGCCAGTCAGCTTGGGAAGCAGTGGTGACTCGATCATCTCGGCTCCTTTTAACAATGTTCTCGGAATGTATGAATTGGGGTTTGCGTCAGTGTGATATGTCTCTCATAGTGGATGCAGAAACCGCCACTGTAAAGTCAGACCATGGTGTTTTGACCAGCGCCGGCGGGGGCCTATACTCGAACCATGTCATTATCAGGAGGCAGGAACATGAAGGCGTTTTTTCATCCCTCGCAGGATCAGCATCTTCCGAAGACCTACTTCACCCGCGGCCAGATGCGTCAGCCCCAGGAAGTTCCTGATCGCACCGCTCAAATGCTGGAAGGACTGAAGGCCATGGGCATTCCGGTATTACAGCCAGCAGACCAGGGTGCCGGGGCGATTTCAAAGGTCCACGATCTGGGCTACCTGCGCTTTTTGGAGTCTGCCCACCGTCGTTGGTCGAAGATGGAAGACTGGGGTGACGAAGTGATTTCCAATATCTTCGTTCGGTCACCGAATGCCCTCAAAGGCATCCTCGCCGAAGCCGCCCGCTACCAGGCCGATGGTAGCTGCCCCATCGGCGCAAACACCTGGGACGCCGCCTACTGGTCTGCCCAGACAGCGCTCGGCGCTGCTGACGCCCTGGTTGCCGGCGAGCGCCACGCCTACGCGGTGTGTCGACCGCCGGGCCACCACGCCCGAAAAGATGCCGCCGGAGGCTTCTGTTACCTCAACAATGCCGCTATTGCCGCAGAGCACTTGAAGCCCCGTTATCCCAGGATTGCCATACTGGACACCGACATGCACCACGGCCAGGGCATCCAGGAAATCTTCTACGATCGCAGCGATGTTCTCTACGTGTCGATTCACGGTGATCCCACCAACTTCTACCCGGTGGTCAGCGGCTATGAAGACGAGCGTGGTGAAGGGGAGGGGTTTGGCTACAACATCAACCTGCCGATGCCCCACGGGTCGTCAGAGCAGGATTTTTTCGACAAACTGGATGAGGCACTGGCTGCCATCCGTCTTTTCCAGCCAGACGTGCTGATACTGACCTTGGGGTTCGACATCTACTACAACGACCCCCAGGCCAAGGTATCGGTTTCCTCCGAAGGCTTCTGTCGCCTGGGCTCTGACATCCGTCGCACCGGCCTGCCCACCCTGGTTGTGCAGGAAGGCGGTTACGATCTGGAAGCTCTGAGCGCCAACGTGCAGCAGTTCTTCAAGGGACTGGAAGGGTAGGCATCAGCTTGCCGGGGCGTACACCTTGATATTGGTGTGCCCCTCGGCCTTCAGATGGCAGGCATGCATCCGGCTCATGGTGCCGCGGTCACAGTACAGCAGGTACTGCTTGTCGTCCGGCATAGACTGGATCCGCTCATTCAGCTCGTAGAACGGTATCTCCATCACCTGATTGCTGGTGAGCTGCAGCGGTGACTGCTCCCCTTCAGACGGGTGGCGCACGTCAATGATCACATCATTCACGGCCGGCGTATGAACAAGTTCCACCTCTTCTGGCGTCCGGGTGGTTTCCAGAAGGCGGTTGACCGGTGTGTCCTGACGGCTGGCGATGGCCTGCTCCAATACCCGGGCGTCCATAGCGGCCTCATCTTCCTCTACCCGATGGAGCTTGGCACGGGTGGCCGGCTTACGGGAAATCACACCGCAGTACTCCGGCATAGTGCGAGCAAACGGTTCGGTACCGATGTCCCGGGCGATGTTGATAATGGTTTCCTTGTCCATGGAAATCAGCGGCCTTAGCACCACCTCGTTACTGGCCCGGTCCACCACGTTGAGGTTTGACAGAGTCTGGCTGGACACCTGCGCCACGGCATCACCGGTCACCAGACCAGCGGCGTTGTTGGCGGCCGCAATATCAGAGGCGGCTTTCAGCATCTGGCGTTTGAGTACCACCCCCCAGTGGCGCTGATTGACTGAACGCATGATTTCAGCCACCACGCCTTCAAAGGGCACGGAAATGAACTTGGCGCCGTGGGAGGCGCCGTAACGATCCCACAGATAATGCACCACCTGGCGCACGCCAATTTCATGGGCGGGGCCACCGAGACTGAAAAACAGAAAATGGGAGCGAAGCCCCCGACGCATCATCAAATAAGCCGCCACCGAGGAGTCATATCCACCGGACACCAAAGTCATCACCGTTTCCACTGCGCCCAACGGGTAGCCGCCAGCACCACGGTGTTTGCGGTGGGCAATGTGGTAATGGTCCTCGTGGACCTCAAGACGCACTTCAATATCCGGGTTGCGAAGGTCTACGCCCTTGGGCTCGGAGGCTTCAAAAAGGGCGGCTCCAACAAAACGCTCCAGGTCAATTGAGCGAAATTCGTGATAACCCTGTCGGCGGACCCGAACCGCAAAGGTTTTGCCGCGGATACGGTCTGCGTAGGCCGTTACTGCCTGCTCCGCCACGTCGTCCATACTTACCCAGGGAAAGACACCTATCTCCTGGATGGTCGAAATCCCCGGAATACGACCCAACTCATCTATCACCGGGCCAGCCAAACCACGCCCGTCAGGGATCGCCACATCCACCCGGTCCCAGGAACCCTCAACGTGGATATCGTTGTCCAGGCGTGCCAGCAGTTTACGGATATTTTGCCGCAGGTGCCGCATCTGTTGCCGGCGAACGGGTTTGCTCTTGATGGCCACTTCAGCGGCGGGGCGTATAAGGAGTTTCATAAATCGGACGTCTGTCGGGTAGCGTAATTACAGTAAAGCGCTTAGTGTAACGGTTTCACGGTTTGCCTCAAAATCGGGCATTCTCGAGACCCGCTATACTGAAACAGAAAGGAACGCCCTATCGCCAAGGGCCCGCAGCACATTCAGGAGTTCTTCCGTTCATGACCGAATCCACCATCAATGCCCTGGTTTCTCCAGAAGGCAGCCTGGAAATCCTCTCCAACTTTGAAGTCAACCGACTTAAGGACAAAAGCGAAGGGGGCCTGTACCGGCTATTCCGGCAATGCGCCCTGGCCGTGCTCAATACGGGTGTTGAAACCGACGACGGTAAAACTCTGATGGAAGCCCACGCCGACTTCGACGTTCGCCTGATTCCACAACCACGCGGCCTCAAACTGGAACTGGTCAATGCGCCGGCCCATGCGTTTGTGGACGGGCAGATGTTGCGCGCCATTCGGGAACATCTGTTTTCGGTATTGCGGGATATCATTTATTCCTATTCCATCCCCGAGTCTGCAGAGGGACTGCGCCGGGACGACCCTGAAGGCATTACCAACCTGATTTTTCACATTCTCCGCAACGCCCGCGTGCTGCAGGCAGGGCGTCATCCGGACCTGGTGGTGTGTTGGGGTGGCCACTCCATCAACGAGCGCGAATATCAGTACAGCAAGGAAGTGGGCCACCAGTTAGGCCTGCGCGGGCTGAGCATTTGCACCGGTTGTGGCCCTGGCGCCATGAAAGGCCCGATGAAAGGCGCGACCATTGGCCATGCGAAACAGCGGGTAAAAAACGGCCGTTACATCGGCCTGACGGAACCGGGCATCATCGGTGCCGAAGCGCCGAACCCGATCGTTAACGAGCTGGTGATCATGCCGGACATCGAGAAGCGCCTCGAAGCTTTCGTTCGGACGGGCCACGGCGTGATTGTGTTCCCCGGAGGTGTGGGTACCGCCGAGGAAATTCTCTATCTGCTGGGCATCCTGCTGCACCCGGACAACGCCGACCTGCCCTTCCCGGTCGTCTTTACCGGACAGCAGGAAAACGCGGAATACTTCGAGATGATAGACCAGTTCATTCGCAATGCGCTCGGCGATGAAGCCGCCAGCAAGTACGAGATCATCATCGACGATCCGGACAAAGTCGCCCATACCATGAAACAGGGTATGAAGGACGTGGAAACCTTCCGCCGGGCCATGCAGGACGCCTACTATTTCAACTGGATGCTGAAGATCGACCCGGTGTTCCAGATGCCGTTCGAGCCTACCCACAAAAGCATGCGGTCGCTGGAGCTACACCGTGACCAGCCAGTTCACCTGATTGCCGCCAACCTGCGCAAGGCATTCAGCGGCATCGTCGCCGGCAACGTCAAGGAAAGCGGCATACGCCACGTGCAGGCCAAGGGGCCGTTTGAAATATCCGGCGACCCGGAACTACTGGCTCCCCTGGAAGCGATGTTGAAAGAGTTCGTCGCCCAGGACCGGATGAAGCTGCCCGGTTCCGGCGCTTACGAACCCAGTTACCGAATTATCAGCGAAGCAACGCCTGCCATGCCCTGACGGTGATGGGGATTATTCCCCACCACCCGCCGGAAGGCTGGCGTAATAAGCAGCCAGGTTGGCAATGTCCTCATCGCTGAGGCCCGCCGCCTGACCCTGCATGATGGCGGCCTGGCCACCGTTACGTTGATTGTTCTTGTACGCCTTGAGCGAGGACACCAGATATTGCTCATTTTGCCCTGCCAGGTTGGGGTAACCCGGAATGGCCGCGATGCCATTCTTGCCATGGCAGGCTGCGCACACGGCGGCCTTGGTTTTACCGGCCTCAGCATCACCAGCGGCGATGGTAACGGCGGGAGCGGCAGCCCCCAACACAAACACGGCAGCCAGGGTGTGGTATTTCAGTCTCATTGGTTTTACCCTCTCATCGTTTTATAGCCCGACAGGACCCTGCCGGTGCGCAAGTTGCACGAATTTATAGCACAGCAGGAACAAAGCTCAAATGTGATGGATCAATAAACCGTACGTAGCCGGACATCATTTACGTCACTATTCCCATCACCTGTAACCACCTTTTATCACCCCATTCGATGCGGAGAAGTCGACATGTCCATTCAGGTTCAGGAAATCGCGTGCAGGGAAGGCAACATTGGTCTGATCACGCTGGATTCCCCTGCCACCCTGAACGCCCTGTCCGCGTCGATGATCCGCGAAACCCAGGCAGTACTGGATCAGTGGGCCGAAGCCGACCACATCAGCCTGGTTATTTTCCGCGGCGCCGGTGAACGTGCGTTCTGCGCGGGTGGCAATATCCGCGAACTCTATGGCGCCCTGTCCGGTGACGAAGACCCGGACGCACCGGCCGAATTCTTTGCCAGTGAGTATCGCCTGGACTACACCATCCACCGCTTTCCCAAGCCGGTGATCGCCATCGGCCACGGCGTGGTGATGGGCGGTGGACTTGGCATTTTCTCCGCCTGCCGCTACCGCCTGGTAACGCCCGATGTCACATTGGCCATGCCGGAGATAACCATAGGCCTGTTTCCGGATGTCGGTGCGAGCTGGTTCCTCAATCGGCTGCCAGGCCGCATCGGTTTGTTCATGGGGCTGACCGGAGCCCGGCTGAATGTCTCTGACGTGTTGAGGGTCGGCCTGGCTGACATGGCCATCCTGCCAGATCAGGTGGATTCACTGATCGAGCGCTTGAAAGAGGAGCGTTGGACCGGTGAATCAGCGGCGGATGACAACCGCCTGTTCCGGCTCGTCAAGCAACTTGAGCATCCCGACTACAGGGCACTGCCAACCAGTGAACTGGCGCGGCATGAGCAGGACATCGCCAGGCTCAGCGCAGGCGATGAGCTACCGGCCATTGTTGAGAATCTCCTGGCGGCGGAGATCGACAGCGACTGGTGGCAAGGCTGCGTGAATAACCTGCGCAACGGCTGCCCGGTCACCGCCTGGCTGGTCTGGACCCAGCTAAAGAAGGCGCAGCAAATGTCACTGAAGGACGTCTTCCGGATGGAATACACCATGGCAGCCCGCTGTACCCGGCGACCAGACTTGCGGGAAGGTATCAGAGCCAGGTTGATCGACAAGGATCACAAGCCCGCCTGGTCTTTCCCGACCGTCAGGGACGTGCCTGACGCTGTGGTTGAAGAACACTTCGAGCCGGAACTGAACGACAGCAACGACCCCATGGCACTGCGCTGAAAGGTCAGTGAGCCCGTGTCATAGCTCGGCGCCGGCCTGGATCAGCAACATCTCGATATCCCGGTTGTTGCTGGCCCGCGCCAGATCCAGCGCCGTTTGCCCGTCACTACCGCGATAGTTAACGTCTGCACCCGCCGCCAGCAGCATCTCGGCGGTCAGTAAGTCCCCGCCCTCAACAATGTGCATCAACAGCGAATGGCCGCCCTGATTCACATTGACGTTCGCCCCGGCGGCCAACAGCACTTTCACCACGGAAAGATGACCGTTACGGGCGGCACGGATCACCGGCGTTGTCCCCTCAGCGTCCGATGCATTTACGCTGGCACCGGCCGACAACAACAGTTGCACGATCCGCCGGTGACCATCCTCTGAGGCAATCATCAACGGCGTTACGCCACTTTCTGGCGCCAGATCCGGCGCGGCGCCTTCGCTGAGCAAGAACCAGACAATTCGGTCCTCACCCGCCCTCACCGCAGCCGAAAGCGGTGTGCCGGCCTCGGTTAATGTGTTCAAAGACATACCAGAGGCCGCAAGCGACTCGGTCCGTTCAAGATCTCCGTTACTGACCGCTTCCATCAAGGGCGTGTCCGCTACTGACGCCCGACGCTGCTTGAGGTTGGATGGATCTTCGCCCGTCGCACACGCTGTCATCAGCGCGCCTGCGACCAGCGCGGCGAGAAATCTCAGGAGGATGGTGCCGGTTCCCTGGGCCATGGTGATTCAGTCTCTGTTGATTTATTTTTGCGGATATTCTGGTCAGTCGCGGGCGGCAATGAAAGCGAGCGGTTCACAAGTCGGGCCGGTTCTGCAAAATATCGCCCACCAGAGAGCGCAATTCCGCTTCGCCTGCCTCCCGACCCACGCATTCACCGTCTGCCTGCAGATCGGGCCACGACCAGTCCTGTAGCACCGCCCTGGCCCAGAGGGAGCGCGAACGTTCGTCAGTCATCTCGTTGACGACGCCTGCCTGCAATGATAGCCGCCTCAGTACCGGCAAGGCCAGATCGAAGCCCCGATAGCCATTGGCAAAACTGTGCAGGTCCCTGAAGTCATCCTTATTGAGCGGTCTGCCAGCGGGAAGGCTGCAGGTTATCCGCAGAATCAACTCCGGCTCTGCGTCCACCCAGTTGCGCGGCACGAGGGTGAGCCAGTGCTCCGTCAACCTGCGACGCAAATGGTCTGTCAACGCCTTACCTTGTGCAGACACCCCGGCAAGCAACTGCAGGGGATACTCGCCGCTGCTGGCTTCGCGCTTCAGGCCAAGCCGCACTGGTTCCAACCCGCACCGCTGCCAGAACGACAACAGTCCGGCGTTGCCGCCGAAACTGGTACCGATACCGTCCAGCCCCTGCTTGCACGCATAATCATTCGCAGCCGCCACCAGTGTCTGACCCAGCCCCTCACCGCGAACCTCGGCACTCACGGCAATCCGCACGATGCGCAACAGGCGCTGGCAGGCTGCTTCGGCAAATCCACTGTGGGTGGCCAGGGACTGGGGCAAAAGATGTCCCCGCAAGCGGCGCTTGCCCAACATGACCTGCTCTGCAAGCTCGCTGTCCAGCCCCCCTTCCACCGTCGCCCAAAGCACGCCGACCAGAACACGACCGCGCGTCAGGCGCCAACTCACCGCAGCCGGGTCGTCCATCCACTGGCGCAAGTCACCGGGAGAGGTACGGTAGTGGGCATCCACCAGCAAACCGAAGGCCTCCTCCAATTCACTGTCTTTCGCGGTGCCCGGGTTCCAGCGCTCAACGGCGACATTCACATCGTCCTGACTGATGGATGGCGCCTGGGCATCCAGCAGAAACATCCGACGCGTCAACGGCTCCAGGGGGTCAGAGCCAGACCATCGTATGGGCGCCGTAATCGATGTGTTGCGCCATTGAGGCGTTTCGGCATCCAGCACCGAGCGAAACCGGATGGCAAAGCCTCTACCGGAACCTTCATAGCCATGCACCGTGGAAGCGTATATCACCCTCGGCCAGCCCAGCAGTATCTGCTTGAGCAAGTCTGCCGGTATGGCGGCGGCTTCATCCACCATCACCACCTCCGCCTCCGGCTTTTCGGCAAGCAGCCGATCCAGGGGCCAATATTCCAGCCGCCCCTGATCGCCCACCGCAACATTGTCCGTGCCCATGCCAGGATCTGAGGCCTGTCCGCAGGCCAGGCGGGCGTGGTGAAACAATGTTTTCACCGCATCCGGCCCTGGCGCCGTCACAATCACGCGCCGCCGCCCTTCATTCAGAAGACGAACCGCCGACAGGCCCAGGGCTGCAGACTTACCCCGCCCCCGATCCGCCGTCACCACCAGCGGTCGCCGACGCCGCCCCAGCCCCGTTCGAACCACCTCTTCCACAAGCGCGCGCTGGTCATCGGTAGCGCCTACCCGGAAGGCATCGCCGGGTGGTACAACCGTTGGCAGTGGCGGCTGAGGGTCAACAGACGGGTTAATGCGAATAATATCAGGATCACCGGCCACAACCCCCGCCAGACGAGCCGCAAACGGATGCTGATCGATTCCATCCAACCCGGTACGCCGGTAATCCGGATCGTCGAAACCGCCCCACTCTTTCAGCTTTGGCATCAGCCAGAAAAACAGACCACCGGCCGCAAGTGTTCCCGACAACGCCGCAAAGCCGTCCGGCGGATTCCCCCGCCAGCCATCCCAGACTACACAAGCCAGTTCCTGTCCCAACCAGCGACGTCCTTCAACCGGTTTGATCGAGGTCAGCGAGGATTCCGGCTGATCCTCAACCGGCCCAGTCCAGATCCCTGGCGCTACCGACAACGCTGGAAGAAGTTCCCCCAGCCACGCGAGAGAGGCGGTGCGATCCCCGTCTAAAACCACCAACCGCCGATGTCCGGCAGCCCGCAATCTGGCTTGCAGTTCCTGCCACCCGGACAGATCAGGCCCGATTTGATCCGCCATTCACTTAGCTCAAATCCACGGAGTGACGCTTAAGATCTTCCAGCTTTGAATACTTCAACGCTGAACGATGCGTCGCACGCAACTTCACACGCGGCGCACTATCGGCCTCAAACGCCTCCTGCCAGCGGGAGGCACACAGGCACCAGGAATCCCCCTCTTTCAACCCCGGGAAGCCAAACTCCGGCCGAGGTGTGCTGAGATCGTTACCCTGGGCGCTGGAATATTCCAGAAAATCATCGGTGACGACTGCACAGACAACATGGGCCCCCAGGTCATCCGGGCCAGTGTTGCAACACCCATCCCGATAAAACCCGGTCTCCGGATCCGTACCGCATACTTCCAGTTTCTCGCCCAATACGTTGACTGGCTCAGACTTATTCATAATCGAGACCTTCTAGCTTTGAGGAAGTGGGCT
>NZ_ABCP01000015.1 GCF_000170835.1 Marinobacter algicola DG893 | reverse complement strand
AGTGGTTACGGTGATGCACTGCCAGACATGCAGGCGGTGGAAGGGTTCAATGAGTTTGACCATACCCAGGTGGTGGAGCGTTTGCGCCCCGAGTGGCAGGACCGCGAACGCATGGCGCGGGATCTGGCGGCGTTCCCCAAGCTGGCAAGGGCTTTCCAACAGGTGTTGGAGGAAGCCACGCAGCGCTGGGTCAGTGGCGTGCACGAGTACGAATACACCGAGAGGTGGCAAGCGTTCCGTCCGAGCGTGACAGGTATGTATTCACAGGCGTTTTTTAGGAGTCCCTTTCCCACACCCGCTAACTCCAAACTGGAAGGCTAAAAGCGGGTTACGCCGAGGCCTCAATAACCCGAACCATAGGATCATGTCGGCTTTCTGGAATCGGAAGGTGGCCGTAAAAGTTGGCAGGGTTATGGACTGCAACGGAAGGAAAGCCGCAGGCACCGAAGTGTTCAGCCGCTTGTTGATCGTCCAGGAAATGAAAGCTGACATCACTTCGGGTAACCGTGCTGAGCAGTCCGCCGAGGGATTTCAGGGCTCCGCGTAACAGCGGCTGATCCGGCATCAGGTAGCTTTCTGACAGGTAGACCGAACCCGGCCGTTGTTGCAGCAGTGCCGCCAGGCGTTTCCAGAATTCGGAAATAACGGGCAAGGAAAAATAACTGGTCAGTCCCTCGGTGACGACAACCACTGGTTCTTTGCTGTCGAACGCTCTCGCGAAAACCGCCTCCAGCGTCTGTTCGCCGGACTCCGCCAGGATGTCGATGGGCATTACCTGATGGTGATCACCAAGGTGGCCGGATGCCAGGAGTCTTGCGGCTTTTTGGGTGGCCATGTCGGGGAGGTCGGCTTCCACCACATGGAGGTGTGGGTGCTTTTCCCGCAGGCGGATGCCCCTTGGAGACATGCCGCAGGCAATTTCCAGAACCTGGGTGACGCCACGTTCGAGAGCCTGTTCGATCAGGTGGTCGATGATCAGGTGGCGCTGCAGCAGGAAGGTTCGGATGTTGCCGCCGATGAGTGTTTTGCTGCCTACCTCGAATGGCGTCATCAGGTGATACAGCCAGCGCCCCTGGTCCGTTGCAAGCACTTCGTTGGAGAGGCCGTACCGGTGCCACACGGCACCGGTATAGAGGGCAGTAAAGCTGATGCCGGAGCTGTCAGCCGCTTTCATTGGCCCGTTGTCAGTGGGTGTCTTTCTCATGAATCCTTGCGCCCCATGCTTCGCCTTTGCCTGGCAGGATCAGGTTGAGGGCTATGGCAACCACCGCGCAAAGGGCAATACCTTCCAGATTACCAATTGCCATGCCGCCGATACCGAAGACCAGGGTAACAGCAACGATCACCAGGTTGCGTGCCTGCGAGAGGTCGACCTGGTGACGGATCAGGGTATTCAGGCCGACAACGGCAATAGAGCCGAACAGCAGGCACAGGATACCGCCCATGACCGGCGCTGGGATGGTTTGGAGCGCTGCGCCGAATTTGCCGATGAACGCCAGCACAATGGCAATGCACGCCGCCCAGATCATGACTTTTGGATTAAAGTTCTTGGTCAGCACCACCGCGCCAGTGACTTCAGAGTAGGTGGTGTTGGGCGGGCCACCAAGGGCTGAGGCAGCGCTGGTGGCAAGGCCGTCGCCCAGCAGAGTGCGGTGCAGGCCGGGTTTCTCAAGGTAGTTTTTGCGGGTGACGGTACCGATGGCGAGGATGTCGCCAATGTGCTCAATGGCTGGTGCGATGGCCACAGGAATCATGAACAGGATGGCTGCCCAGCTGAACTCCGGCGCTACAAAATTGGGGATGGCGAACCAGGGTGCGTTGGTGATGGGAGACAGGTCAACGATGCCGGCGAAGGCTGACAGTATGTACCCAACAATAATGCCGAACATGATCGGGATCAGGCGGAAGATACCGCTGGACCAGACTGCCATGATCACGGTCACGGCCAGGGAAATCATCGCAATCCAGATGGCGGTATCGTAGGGCACCAGTTGTTGCGCGCCATCACCGGTGCGGCCGGAAGCCATGTGGACGGCCACCGGCGCCAGGCCAAGGCCGATCACCATGATCACCGGGCCGATCACCACCGGGGGCAGCAGGCGGGTGATGAAACCGGTACCGCGCAGACGTACCGCGCCACTGAGGATGATATACAGGATGCCCGCGGCCATGAGGCCACCGAGTGTCTCCTCAAGGCCGAAGCGCCCCTTGGCGGCAATGATCGGTGCGATAAAGGCGAAGGATGAAGCCAGAAAAATGGGGATCTGGCCGCCAGTGACGATGTGGAAAATCAGGGTGCCAATACCGGCGGTGAACAGCGCAACGTTGGGGTCGAGGCCGGTAATCAGCGGCATCAGTACCAATGCGCCAAAGGCCACCAGCAGCATCTGTGAGCCGGCAATGGCCTGTTTCCAGACCGGGTCGGTGCTATGATCCTGCATGGTTAAACGTCCTTCTGCTTGGTGCCGAAAATTTTGTCGCCGGCGTCGCCAAGCCCTGGAAGGATATAACCTTTTTCGTTCAGCCTGTCATCCATCGATGCGGTGTAGATCGACACATCCGGGTGCTTCTCCAACACCTTTTCCACGCCTTCCGGCGCCGCAACCAATACCAGGGCGCGGATCTCGGTGCTCCCGGCTTTTTTCAGCAGGTCGATGGTGGAGATCATGGAGCCACCGGTGGCCAGCATGGGGTCGATGATCATGGCCATGCGCTCATCCAGTTCACCTACCAGCTTTTCAAGATAGGTGCTGGCTTCCAGGGTTTCCTCGTTGCGTACCTGGCCGACAACGCTTACCCGGGCACCGGGAATCAGGGTGAGCACGCCGTCCAGCATGCCCAGACCAGCCCGAAGGATTGGCACGATGGTGATTTTCTTGCCCTGGATCTGTTCAATTTCCACCGGGCCGGCCCAGCCTTCAATGGTTTTCTTTTGCAGTGAAAAATCCTTGGTGGCCTCGTACGTCAACAGAGCACCGACTTCCTGAGCCAGCTCCCGGAAATTCTTGGTGCTGATGTCAGAGCGGCGCATCAGGCCGAGTTTATGGCGGATAAGGGGGTGCTTGACCTCGTGAATTGGCATGGGCTCACCTTTGCGTCTGGGTCGATGAAGTGATTGGGCGCAGTAAAGACGCCATCAAATGGCGCAAGGATACCGTATCTTGCCGAGCCCGTCAGGCGCGGTAAGAAGAAAAGCCGTAAGGGGTGGTACGGATCTTGCGAATACTCCGTCAAACGATGCGTCAGCGTCAAAAAAACGACCCGCACACCCCTGCGGTTAACCGCCAATCGGAGAATTTCCCGGCATGGACCGAGCGCTAGTCCTCAACAATGTCAAATCCCTGACGCGGGGTAATCTCGGCATTCCCGTGATGTTGATGGGATTGCTGGGCATGATGATTCTGCCCATGCCGGCGTTCATGCTGGACGTGTTCTTCACTTTCAACATCACCTTGTCGATCGTGATCCTGCTGGTGTGTGTCTACGCCTTGCGGCCGATGGAGTTTGCCTCCTTTCCGACCGTTCTGTTGGTGGCCACATTGTTGAGGCTGGCGCTCAACGTAGCCTCCACGCGGATTGTTCTGCTTAACGGCCATGAGGGCGGTGATGCGGCCGGTAAGGTCATCGAGTCGTTCGGCGCGGTTCTTATTGGCGGTAACTACGCGGTTGGCCTGGTGGTCTTTGCCATCCTCATGATCATCAACTTCCTGGTGGTCACCAAAGGTGCCGGCCGGGTATCGGAAGTCAGCGCGCGTTTCACCCTGGATGCCATGCCGGGTAAGCAGATGGCCATCGATGCCGACCTTAACGCTGGTTTGATCAACCAGGAAGAAGCCAAGCATCGCCGGGCGGAAATCGCCCAGGAGGCCGACTTCTACGGTTCCATGGACGGTGCCAGTAAATTCGTCAAGGGTGACGCCGTTGCCGGCCTGCTGATACTGGCCATCAACCTGATCGGTGGCATTGCCATCGGTATGCTCCAGCACGGTCTCGATTTTGGTACCGCTACTCAGAACTATGCGCTGCTGACCATTGGTGACGGCCTGGTGGCACAGATTCCGTCACTGCTGTTGTCGACGTCCGCCGCCATCATGGTCACCCGGGTTACATCCAGTCAGGACATGGGTGGGCAGATACTGCAGCAAATGTTCAATGCCCCCAAGGCACTCGGTATCGCGGCCGTCATCCTCATCATTCTTGGTCTGATTCCAGGCATGCCGCACGTAGCATTCCTTGGTTTGGGCGCGATTGCAGCCGGTATCGCCTGGTACATATGGCAACAGGAGCGCCAGACCGTCGAGGAGGACGGTGTGTTCCCGGTCCGGGGCGGTGGTGCCCGCCCGGCAGGCCCGGGGCGCGACCTGCCGCCTGGTGGTGAGGGCGGTGAACACAGTGCCCAGTTGCCGCCGCCGGGAGAAACCCGGGAACTCGGTTGGGACGATGTGGCCACTGTGGATATTGTGGGCCTGGAGGTGGGCTATCGCTTGATTCCCCTGGTGGACAAGTCCCAGGGCGGTCAACTACTTAGCCGTATCAAGGGCGTTCGCAAAAAGCTTTCACAGGATCTGGGCTTTCTGATGCCTTCGGTCCATATCCGCGACAACCTTGACCTGATGCCCAATGTCTACCGGATCACTCTGATGGGCGTCACCATTGCCGAGGCAGAAATCCATCCGGACCGTGAGCTGGCGATTGATCCGGGCCAGGTGTTCGGCAAGATCGAAGGAATAGAGGGCAAAGACCCCGCCTTCGGCCTGGACGCCAGCTGGATTGAGCCGGACAAGAAAGATCAGGCACAGACCCTTGGTTATACCGTCGTCGACGCCAGCACTGTGGTGGCAACCCACCTTAACCAGATCCTGCAGAAACACGCCCATGAACTGCTTGGCCATGAGGAAGTTCAGAAGTGGCTGGAGCAGCTCGAAAAAGTATCTCCGAAGCTGGCGGAAGAGCTGGTACCCACCACCATTTCCATCAGCTTGCTGCTGAAGGTGCTGCAAAACCTGCTGAAAGAGGAAGTGCCGATCCGTGACATGCGCTCTATTGCCGAAGCGATCGTGAACGTTCATCCGAAGAGCCAGGACCCGAAGCTGCTGACCACGGTTGCCCGCCAGTCACTGCGCCGGATGATTGTCCAGAGTATCTGTGGCAACGACGCAGAGATCCCGGTAATCACGTTGGATCCAGACTTGGAACAGTTATTGCTGAAGTCCATGCAGCAGAGTCAACAATCCGGCGGTCAGGAAGACATCGGGCTGGTGCTGGAGCCAAATATGGTTGAGAAGCTTCAGCGGTCGCTCCAGGACAGCGTTCAGCGCCAGGAGATGTTGGGCAAGCCGGCGATTCTATTGGTTTCCGGGCCTTTGCGCCCGGTACTGGCGAGGTTTGCCAGCTATGGAGTAGAGCGCCTGCATGTACTGTCGTATCAGGAAATTCCGGATAACAAACAGATCACTATTGTCGCATCCGTCGGTCAGTAAAGACCGCGGCTGGAAAGGCGGAAGGCGCTGGAAAGCGCTGACCGGGGAGGAAGCATCATTATGAAAGTTAAGCGGTTTTTTGCCCAAAGCATGGCAGAGGCACTGCGTCAGGTGCGGGATCAGATGGGTCCCGATGCCGTAATCCTTTCCAATCGTCGTGTGGATGGCGGCGTCGAAATTGTGACAGCGCTCGATTATGACGAAAATATGGCGCGCCAACGCCTCGGTGACGCTGCGCGGGAAGCCACCAATGGCTCACGGCTAGCCGAAATGCAGGCGGAACAGCATCGCCGCCTGGAGGACGAACTCGGCCGCTCTCGCGATCGTATTCGGGAAGTGCGGGAAAAGCGCGCGACCTATGGTAATGCGGTTGGGGGTGGGGACTTCGGCCACGCTGGCTTGTCGAAAGAATCGCTGGCCGACGATGACATGGTGGTTGAAGAGCCTACCGCTGCCAGCGCTGCCTATTCCGGAGAACTGGCGCAAATGCGTGCGGAGATCAGTTCCCTTCGTGACCTGGTCAGTGCCCGGAATGGCGGTGAACCCGAACAAACAGCGGTGAACGCAGTACAGCAGAGGCTGTCTGAGAGGTTGCAGGAGTTTGGTCTCGGGCTGGAGCTCGCCAACTCTCTGTCCCGGCGCCACCGCGCAGGCCGGCTTGAGGATGGCTGGAAGCAGTCTCTGAAAATGCTGGCCGCCGGTGTGAAGACCGCGCGTACTGAATGGGCGGATGAGGGCGGTGTCTACGCCCTGGTGGGCCCAACCGGGTCCGGAAAGACGACGACCATCGGCAAGTTGGCCGCGCACTATGTGCTGCGCCACGGTGCCGACTCTCTGGCGCTGGTCACCACCGATCGCTATCGGGTCGCGGCCCATGAGCAACTATTTGTATTCGGGCGCATACTGAACGTTCCAGTTCGGGTTGTGGACGAAACCCATTCCCTGGACGACATACTGGACGAACTGTCGGACCGGCACCTGGTGTTGATTGATACCGCTGGCCTGACCAGCACCGACAAGGGCTACGAGGAGCAGCTTATGGAGCTGGCTCGCAGTCACCATCGGATTCGAACCCATCTGGTGGTTTCGGCAACCAGTCAGCCGCGCATCATGAAATCCGTTTGGCATTGCTATAAGATGGCAAATCTTACGGGTTGTGTGATGACCAAAATCGATGAAGCACTGACCCTGGGTGAATCGCTGGGATTCGTCATGGAAACGGGATTGCCGGTGGCGTATTACACCGACGGTCAGAAAATCCCGGAAGACCTGCACCACGCTGAGTCCATTCCGCTGGTGCGGTTGGCCGTGGAGAGGCTGAAGAAACTCCAGCAGCAACAGGCGGTCGCTGTTTAAAAACAACACAGCCTGCGGTTTAACGCGGCAAGAGATCAGAGTCAGTATGAGCAAACCACATCCGGTACAGGTGATTGCCGTTTCCGGCGGGAAAGGCGGCGTTGGCAAGAGCAACGTATCAGTGAACCTTGGCATCGCCCTCGCACAAATGGGGCGCCGGGTGGTACTTCTCGATGCCGACCTGGGCCTTGCTAACATTGACGTTCTGCTTGGCATTACCGCCAATCGCAATATCCAGGACGTCATCGCCGGGGAGTGTGATCTACGGGACGTATTGGTCAACGGCCCCGGGGGCATAAAAATCGTGCCTGCTTCCTCGGGCACCCAGCGCATGACCCAACTTTCCAATCTGGAGCACGCCGGCCTGATCAACGCGTTCAGCGAACTGGGTGACCAGATCGATGTGCTGATCGTTGATACCGCTGCGGGTATTTCCGAATCGGTGGTCAGTTTCCTCCGAGCCTCACAGGAACTATTACTGGTTGTCTGTGATGAACCTACCTCTATCACCGATGCCTACGCCCTTATAAAGCTTATGAACCGGGATTACGGCACCAACCGCTTCCGTATACTGGCTAATCAGGTCAGGAATGAGCAGGAAGGTCGCCATTTGTTTGAAAAACTGACCCGGGTGACCGAGCGCTTTCTTGATGTAGCACTACAATATGTGGGTATCGTGCCGTATGACGAGGCGGTAAAGAAGGCGGTACAGCGCCAGCGTGCCGTGCTGGATGCCTATCCGCGGGCAAAAGCATCGTTGGCGATCAAGAGCCTTGCGGAGAAAGTGGACAGCTGGCCGCTGCCATCGTCGCCCCGGGGACATCTGGAATTCTTTGTGGAGCGGCTCGTCGAAGTCTGATTTTGATCCTGTCACTGAATAGCCGGATACATGACATTGGCGAAAGAACTTGGAATCTACAACCGGACGGGTACAAGAGGACCTTCCCAGCTCGTTGAGGAGCAAGCCCCTCTGGTCAAGAAAATAGCGCTTCATCTCATGGCGCGGCTGCCGGCATCTGTCCAGCTGGACGACCTTATGCAGGCAGGCATGATTGGCTTGTTGGAAGCTGCACAACGATACAGTTCCGACAAAGGGGCTACCTTTGAAACCTACGCCGGCATCCGGATACGCGGAGCCATGGTGGATGAAATTCGCAAAGGTGACTGGGTCCCCCGATCTGTCCACAGGAACTCCCGCCGCATTGCCAAAGCCATCAAGGCTGTCGAGGACCGCCTGGGCCGTGAAGCTCAAGACTCGGAAGTGGCTGAGGAGCTTGGGCTGGACCTCGACGAATACTATTCCTCCCTGAGCGATGCCAACAGTGGCCGACTTTTTAGCCTGGATGAGCTCAATGAATCCGGCGAGCTGCCGATAGAAGAAACAGAGGACAGTGATAACCCGTTGGATGGCCTGGCGTCTGACAATTTCCGGAAGAGTCTGGCAACTGCGATAGGTGACCTGCCCGAGCGGGAAAAGCTGGTGCTCAGCCTTTACTACCAGGAAGAGCTGAACCTGAAGGAAATCGGTGCTGTGTTGGGCGTCAGTGAAAGCCGGGTCAGCCAGATTCACAGCCAGGCCGCGCTCCGTCTGCGGGGGCGTCTTACTGGTTGGCAGAGCTGAACAGGCTGCCAGTCCCATTGAACGGCGTTACCAGGCATTCTTTACTGTAGCCTTTTGGTAACCGGTGCTTTACAACCGGCTCAAAGGCCACACAATAAGCGGTTAAACGACCGGCCTGCTAGACTGTGAGCCGGAAGCCAAAAACGAATTCCGGGCGTTTTTAACTGGAGGTCCCATTGGACAAGAATATGAAAATCCTGATTGTGGATGACTTCTCCACAATGCGACGGATCATTAAGAACCTGCTTCGCGATCTCGGTTTTACCAACACTGACGAAGCAGACGATGGCAACACGGCACTGCCGATGCTCAAGAGCGGCAAATACGATTTTCTGGTAACCGATTGGAATATGCCGGGGATGTCCGGGCTCGATCTGCTCAAGGAAGTCCGTGCCGATGACGGCCTGAAGACCCTGCCTGTGCTCATGGTGACTGCCGAGGCGAAGCGCGACCAAATCGTCGCCGCTGCGCAGGCCGGCGTGAACGGCTATGTGGTTAAGCCCTTCACGGCTGCCGTACTCAAGGAGAAGATTGAGAAAATCTTCGAACGAATCCAGTAATCAGAGGTCGGACGGCTCCCATGAGCAATAGCAAAAAAGACCAACAGGGGCTCGACCCGGAGGTTACGGAAAAACTCCGCAGCCAGGCGGCCGAGTTGGTTGAGCAGGTCAACGCAGGTGACTATGGCCGTGCGATGAGCCTGATCAATGAGTTGAGCGAGGTGAGGGACCAGAGTCTGTATCGGGAAGTCGGCCGATTGACCCGCAGCCTCCACGAGGCAATCCGCAATTTCCAGATTGATCCCCGTAACGCCGAACAGTCAGAAGCCCTGTCGAAGATGACCGATGCGTCGGATCGTCTGGAATACGTGGTTCAGATGACCGGTAAAGCGGCCAATCGGACCATGGATCTGGTTGAGGAGGCTATGCCCAAGGCCAGCGCCCTTCGTGACGAGGCGGCCGAGCTGAGGGACCAGTGGCAGAAACTTCGCCGCCGTGAGATGGCCCCGGCGGAATTTCGTGAGCTCTATGCCCGTATCGACACGTTTTTCGTAACTCTGAATGCCGACGCGGGGGCGATGTACGACAACCTGTCCGAAATTCTCCTGGCCCAGGATTTTCAGGACCTCACTGGGCAGGTGATCCAAAAAGTCACCACTCTGGTTAAAGAGGTGGAAGAGCATCTGTTGAGCCTGGTAGTGATGGCGAGCCATGTGGACCAGATGACCGGCACCGTGCATGAACTGGAAGAACGGGAAAAGATATCGGCGGAACAGGGTGTCGGTCCACAGATCAAGGCCGAAGAACGCGAAGACGTAGTATCGGGACAGGACGATGTTGATGATCTTCTGTCCAGTCTCGGTTTCTGAGTAAGAGAGGGTAACGCATGGCGCTTGATGCCGATGAAGAGATCCTGCAGGACTTCCTTGTTGAAGCAGGCGAGATACTCGAAAAGCTGTCGGAGCAACTGGTCGACCTGGAACAAAACCCGGACGACAGTGATCTGCTCAACGCCATCTTCCGGGGCTTTCACACCGTAAAGGGCGGTGCGGGGTTCCTGCAGCTCGACGCCCTGGTGAACTGCTGCCATTCTGCGGAAAACGTCTTCGATATCTTGCGTAACCACAAGCGCAAGGTGGATTCCGAGTTGATGGACGTGGTGCTGGAAGCCCTGGACCACGTCAACGCCATGTTCGAGCAGGTTCGTCACCACGAGGAACCGACGCCAGCTCCAGAGGAACTGATCGCCGCCCTGGACGCGCTGGCACAGCCGGCAGGGGAGCCGGCGCCAGCAAACGCAGCGGTCGCCAGCGAAGAACAGAACGGGAGCGACGAAGCCGGTTCCGGAGACGATGGCGGTGATATTACCGACGACGAATTCGAGCGTTTGCTGGATGCCCTGGAAGAGGAAAAGAGCAGCGCCCCGGATTCCAGTGGCGACGCCAATGAATCTTCAAGCGGTGATGGAGGAAGCGGAGACGACATCTCCGATGATGAATTCGAGGCACTGCTGGACCAATTGCATGGCAAAGGCCAGTTTTCGGGCCCGCCTGAATCCGGCAAGGCAGCCCCTGACAGTCAGGATACCTCGGCCGCCAAAGTCGCTGGAGATGAAGCCAGTGACAGCAAGGGTGGGGACGATCTGATTTCGGACGACGAGTTCGAAAAACTGCTGGACGACCTACACGGCAAGGGTGGCAGCCCCACCGCGGAAACTGCCAAGTCTACCCCTCCGCCTGCTGCGAAGCAGCCTGCGGCCAAATCAGTGGATGCCAAGACTGACAAATCCCCCCAGCCGGCCGGTAAGCCCGAAAAAGCGCCAGCGGAAAATGGCAAGGCAGGCGTAACGCCCGCGATGCCGGCACGGGACGCGAATGCACCCGTGGCCGAAACGTCGGTACGGGTGGACACAAAGCGCCTGGACGACATCATGAACATGGTGGGTGAACTGGTGCTGGTGCGTAACCGATTGCAGCGTCTGGGCGCCCAGAGTGAAGACGAGCATATGCACAAAGCCGTCTCTAACCTGGACGTTGTGACCACCGACCTCCAGTCCGCGGTGATGGCAACGCGAATGCAGCCCATCAAGAAAGTGTTTGGTCGTTTCCCGCGGGTGGTTCGCGATCTGGCTCGAAGCCTGAAAAAAGAAATCAACCTTGAAATGCATGGCGAAGAAACCGACCTGGACAAAAACCTGGTAGAGGCGCTGTCCGATCCTCTGGTCCATCTTGTTCGCAACTCGGTTGATCACGGTATCGAGGCGCCCGATGTTCGAGAAAAGGCGGGCAAGCCTCGCCAGGGTCGTGTCACTTTGTCTGCCGAGCAGGAAGGGGACCATATCTTGTTGTCCATCGAAGACGACGGTGCCGGCATGGATCCGGATGTGCTGCGCCGCAAAGCGGTCGAGAAGGGCATCTACGAACAGGATGCAGCCGATCGACTGACCAACACCGAGTGCTACAACCTGATTTTTGCCGCCGGGTTCTCCACCAAGGAGCAGATATCCGATGTGTCCGGTCGTGGCGTTGGTATGGACGTGGTGAAAACCAAGATCAGCCAGCTCAACGGGCAATTGAGCGTGGAGTCGGAGCTGGGCAAAGGGTCGCGCATCGTCATCAAGGTGCCGTTGACCCTGGCTATCATGCCCACTCTGATGATCATGCTTGGCGACCAATCCTTCGCGCTGCCACTGGTGAACGTGGTCGAAATTTTCCATCTGGACCTCAGCAAGAAGAACATAGTGGACGGCCGCGAATGCATCGTGGTTCGAGACAAAGTTTTCCCGTTGTTCCACATCAAGCGATGGCTGGTTAAAGGCGCGGCTGGGCAGCCGGAGCCAGAAAATGCCCACGTGGTTATCGTGGCGATGGGGACGCGGCGTGTCGGCTTCGTGGTTGATCAGCTGATTGGGCAGGAAGAGGTGGTGATCAAACCCCTGGGCCGGGCCCTGCAGGGAACGCCGGGTATGGCGGGTGCAACCATCACTGGCGACGGTCGTATTGCACTCATAATTGATGTTCCGAGCCTGCTGCAGAACTACGGCAAATAACATTGCGGCAGGCCCAGGTTTAGGAGAAATGGATGACGGTTTCTGTCCTGGTCGTTGATGATTCAGGTTTTTTCCGCAAGCGACTGACGGAAATCCTGACCGCTTCCGGTCAGATCAAGGTGGTTGGCGTGGCTACCAATGGGCGCGAAGGCGTCGAGCTGGCTGAAAAGCTGAAGCCCGACGTCATCACCATGGACTACGAGATGCCCGTCATGGACGGTATTAGCGCCGTCCGTGAGATCATGAAGCGACATCCGGCGCCGGTATTGATGTTCTCCTCCCTCACCTACGAGGGTGCCCGGGTGACCCTGGATGCTCTTGAGGCAGGTGCCGTTGATTTCCTGCCCAAGAACTTTGAGGAAATTGCCCGGGATTCCAGTCAACTTCAAAAAATACTCATTGAGCGCGTACTGGATGTCGCTGGCAGCCGCCCCGGTGCAAAACCGTCGGCGCCGCCTCCCAAGGCACCGCCGCCTTCGTCCCGCAGCTCAGCACCGGCCAGGCGCAGCGTGCCCGAGCGGCCGGCGGTGCCGGGCAGACCTTTTCGCCCTAGCGCCCCTGAATCTGAAGCCCCGGCCCGTCGTCCGATTCGCCGCGGGCCGGCGAAGCACTACAGTGTGGTTGCCATCGGCACGTCCACCGGCGGCCCGGTAGCTCTCCAACGTGTACTGACGGCGTTGCCGGCCGGGTTCCCCGCGCCCGTGGTTCTCGTGCAGCATATGCCGGCCAGTTTTACCCCGGCGTTTGCCGAACGGCTGAACAAGCTATGCCAGATTGAGGTGCGCCAGGCTGAAGACGGCGACATGTTGAAGCCGGGCCTGGCGTTGCTTGCCCCCGGGGGCAAGCAGATGATGATTGAAAACCGGGGCGGTCAAGGCAGGGTCAGAATTCTTCCCGGAGATGACCGGCTTAACTACAAGCCCTGTGTGGATGTGACGTTCGGCTCTCTGGCCCGGAGTTTTCCCGGCAAGACCCTGGGCCTGATCCTCACGGGCATGGGCTCGGATGGAAAGGAAGGTTGTCGCCTGATGAAGCAGTCAGGCTCCGATATCTGGTCCCAGGACGAAAAGACGTCGGTGATCTACGGGATGCCCATGGCCGTTGCCAAGGCCGGGTTGTCCGATGAAATCCTCGCGCTCGATGACATTGGTACCCGCCTGGCAGATGGGGTGAGCTGATGGACATTCTCAGCCTGCTGGGCGTCATTCTGGCCTTTGTGGCGATTCTCGGTGGAAACCTGTTGGAAGGCGGCGCCATCAGTTCGCTGTTCAACGGCCCGGCTGCGCTGATCGTCATTGGTGGTACGCTCGCAGCCACTATCCTTCAGACCTCCTGGCCACTGTTAAAGCGGGCTTTTTCCCAGGTGCGCTGGGTGTTCTTTCCACCCTACATCAGCCTGGAAGATGGTATCGGCAAGGTCATTGACTGGAGCGTCAAGGCTCGTAAGCAGGGGTTGCTGGGTTTGGAAGGGTTGGCAGAGAAAGAATCTGAACGCTTTGCCCGGAAAGGGCTGCAACTGCTGGTGGACGGCGCCGAGACAGAAACCATCCGAAGCATCATGGAGGTGGACCTGGAGTCCCGTGAACAGCGGGATCTGGAATCTGCCCGGGTGTTCGAGGCCATGGGTGGCTATTCGCCCACCATTGGTATCATTGGCGCGGTGATGGGGCTGATTCAGGTGATGACCAACCTCGAAGACCCCCAATCACTTGGCAGCGGTATCGCTACCGCATTCGTGGCTACCATCTACGGTGTGGCTCTGGCCAACCTGCTGTTCTTCCCGGTTGCCAACAAGTTACGTGGCATTCTGCGGGAACGCACCCGTTATGAAGACATGATGATTGACGGCATCATCGCCATTGCCGATGGCGAGAACCCTAAATCCATTGAGCTGCGCCTACGGGGCTTCCTGTAGTGTCGGCACCAGCGCCAGGGGTAAGCTGATGAGACGACGCAGGCGGCAGGATGACGATCTTCACAACAAGGAACGCTGGCTGATTTCCTACGCCGACTTCATCACCTTGTTGTTCGCTTTCTTCGTCGTGATGTATTCCGTGTCATCGGTGAACGAGGGCAAGTACAAGGTGCTGTCCGAAACTCTGACAGGCGTCTTCAATGCCCCTCAGCGCTCCTTTCAGCCTATCGAAGTGGGTGACCAGTCCCGACGTTCGACGCCGCAGGCTGCGGAGGACGTGATTAATCCGCCGGTGACTGAAGCTCCGCAGAACCCCTCCATGAATGCAGAAGGGCGCACCGAGGCGCTGCGCGCCATGGCGGACCAGTTGGCTTTGGAATTTGACGAACTGATCAATCAGGGGGTGGTAACCCTGGAAACCAGCGATGAGTGGTTGGAGCTGAGTCTCCGCAACAGCCTGCTCTTCGGCAGCGGGGATGCCGAGCCCCATTACGATGCTTTCGATGTGGTGGAGAAAATTGCCGCTGTACTCCGCAACCGGGATAACGCTATCCGGGTGGAGGGCTTCACGGATAACCGCCCGATCAACACCAGTGCCTTTCCTTCCAACTGGGAGCTTTCCGCCGCGCGGTCAGCGGCGGTTGTGCGCATGTTGTCGATGGAGGGGGTTGAGGCCGAGCGGCTGGCCGCCGTGGGTTACGGTGAGCATCAGCCGGTGGCCCGCAACGACACCGAGGAAGGCCGCCGTCGCAATCGCCGCGTGGTCCTGCTGATCTCCCGCGATGCCAGTATCCGTGGAGCGATGCGATAACACCTTTCCTATCATCACGTTGCGCAGTCATGGCGGAAGGTGCCTATAGGCGAGTTGGCACAATATCTGTATTAACGTCTGTACATCTTTAGACCCCGGCAAGCTCTTGCCGGATTGTTTTCAAGTTGAACGGATCGTGGCCGATAACACGGTGTACGTGCGACGTTTCCGGAACGGGTATTTCTGGAGAATCAGTGTGGTGACGAGGTTGGCGATGAACTTGGTGATGGATATGGAGTGCACAGCGTGCGCATCTGGGCAGTAGCCAATCAAAAGGGCGGTGTGGGCAAAACCACATCGGTTGTCGCCTTGGGTGGCCTGCTGGCCGAGAATGGTAAGCGAGTGCTGGTGGTCGACCTGGACCCCCATGGCTCATTGACCAGTTGGTTTGGATACGACCCGGATACCATCGCCCACAGTGTGTTCGACCTGTTCCAGCATCAGGGCAAAGTGCCGGATGGTCTGCCGGCCCAGTTGATTACCGAAACCAGCTGTCCGGGGCTATCCCTGTTGCCGGCCAGCACAGCGCTGGCAACTCTTGAGCGGAGAATGGTCGGTGTTGAGGGCATGGGGCTGATTGTATCCCGGGCTCTGACCCAGTTGTGGGACGATTTCGACTACGTCCTGCTGGACAATACGCCCTCGCTGGGCGTGCTGATGGTGAACGCGCTTGCCGCTGCACAACACCTGATCATTCCGGTTCAGACCGAGTTTCTCGCTATCAAGGGCCTCGAGCGGATGCTACACACGCTCACAATGATCATGCGCTCCCAGAAGAACCAGCTTTCCTACACCATTGTGCCAACGCTTTTTGATCGGCGTACTCAAGCATCGGTGAAAAGTCTTAACCAGTTACGGAAGACCCACAGCGATACGCTATGGCGCTTCGCCATTCCAGTGGACACCAAGTTCCGCGATGCCAGCCAGGCCGGTATTACGCCATCATCCATGGATGCTGAAACCCATGGTGTTCGGGGATATGCCCGTCTGCTGAGTGATCTACAGGAAATAACACGCTCGGTGGCGGAGCGCCGGCATGGCTGACAAAAAAATGACACAGGTGGCGGACCCTAGCTCCGCCATCGCCAGCTATCTGGACGAACTGCTGCATACGGCGACGGATAGTGCCCTGCGTGAGGAACCGGAACCGCCAAAACCGGTGGCTCGTGAACGCACTCGCATCGCGCCGAAGCCCGCGCCTGTTGTGGCCCGTCCGGTCGCGGAGGCGAAGTCTGAGTTGCGAAAGCCGGAAACACCGGCCCCGGTGGCAGAAAAAGCACCGGAGGTGGAGTCGCCCCCGGTTGAGCACAAACAGGTCGCCGATATTCCGTCGCCTCCTGAGGTGGAGCCCCCGGGGCGACCGGAATGGTCAGACAAACCGTTCGAATGCCTGATCTTCACGGTGGCTGGGCTGCAACTGGCGGTGCCGTTGATACTGCTTGGCGCCATTCATCGAATAGAAGAGCCGGTGAAGCCGATCCCCGGTAGCCCCCGCTGGTATATGGGCATGCGCCCGGACCGGGACCGTAATCTCAGAGTGGTGGATACGGCGGAATGGATTATGGCGGGGCGGGCACCGGCGGACGCACGGGATAACTATCGCTTCGTGATCCGACTGGATAGCAGTGAATGGGGGTTGGCCTGTGACGATGTCGCGCAGTCGTTTACCCTGAAACCGGATGAAGTACGCTGGCGCACGGCCCGTAGCAAGCGGCCTTGGCTGGCGGGTACGGTCATCGACCACATGTGCGCACTGATTGATGTTAAAACCATGGCGGACTTGCTGGTCCGGGCTGAGCGGGAACACCACCTCGACCTGAGCTAGCAATTTCCGGTTACCGAATGAAACCGTGCTCTGCTGGCACGGTTTGTGCCCTGAACTATAGTATTGGGCACTGATGATGAATTTTTGACGATCAGGCTGCCCGCCGGGCAGCCGAACAGGAGATACAAGGCTATGGCATCCCCGAGCGGACAGCAAAATCAGGCCCAGGATGATCAGGTACTGCAGTACGTGACCTTCAGGCTGGATGACGAAACCTATGGCATTGACGTCATGCAGATTCAGGAAGTGTTGCGATACACCGAGATTGCGCCGGTTCCAGGTGCCCCGGATTATGTTCTGGGCATTATCAATCTGCGGGGCAATGTGGTCACCGTTATCGACACCCGCCGTCGCTTTGGCCTGGCGGATGCGGAAGTCACTGACGCGACACGCATTGTGGTAATGGAGTCGTCGAACCAGGTGATGGGTATCCTGGTGGATTCGGTTGCCGAGGTGGTGTACCTGAAAGCCAGTGAAATCGAGACCGCGCCCAACGTGGGGAACGAGGAAAGCGCCAAGTTCATCCAGGGTGTGTGTAACAAGAACGGCGAACTGATCATATTGGTCGAGTTCGACAAGATGTTGTCAGACCATGAATGGGCTGAAATCTCCTCACTGTAATGCCGGCTTTGGCCGGACAGCAGGCTGGATGGACGCCCCGTGGTTTCAACGAACCGAGGACGTCCATCATGTTTGCAGAAATCTCTTCCCTGGCCCCGTGGCTCCTGACAGCCGCTGCCCTGTGCCTACTGTTTGCCCAGGGTATGATGCTACGCCGTGAAAACCGAAAACTTCGGGAGCAAATGAAAGAACGCTGCGAAACCCTTGGCCGCGAGCTCCACGCAACAGCCAGTGGCAGTATGGGGGTTGGGCAGCGAGTGGTCACCTGCGAGCGCCAGCTTCATGAATTGCGCGGTATGCTTGACGAAATGCGCCAGAACGATCCGTTGAGGATTTCCTACGATGAGGCCTCAAGGTTAGTGGACCTGGGGGCGGATATCGACGACCTGATGAATACCTGTGGCATTTCACGGCCGGAAGCCGAACTGGTATCAGCGCTCCGCAAGCGCCAGGCGGCCTGACCTAAGGGTTTATCTGTCTAACCTTCACGGGGCCGTCCGGCGTCCTCTGGCGTACGGCCCTGAAGGTTGAAGGCAAAGGCAAGAATTTCAGCCACCACCCGGTAGAGTGTTTCCGGGATTTCGTCGTTCAATTCCAGTCGCGCCAGTATGCTGGCCAGCTCCGGATTTTCGTACAGCGGCACATTATGCTCACGGGCAATGCGGATGATTTCCTCCGCCAGTTCGTGGGTACCGCTCGCCGCAATGACCGGGGCTCGCTCGCCATCGTATTTCAGTGCCACCGCCGCCGGTGAATCTGTGTTCTGATGATCTTTGCTCATACCCGCGTGTCCACCAGCCGGTGCTCAAGACGGGTGTTTGCACCCCTTGGTGTCCCTCGCCGGCACTCCAGGTCCACCACATCCAGGCCGATATCCGAAAGGCCCTTTCGTAATTGCGGCAGATCTTCCCGCACCTGACGCAGCGTAGACTGCTTCTCCGCCCACACCTGCGCAGACACCTGATCTTGCCGCAGTGATACATCAAAATGCAAAGGCCCGGCTTCGTCCAGGTCCATGGCCAGTGAAAGACGCCACTCCGTTGCCCGGGGGGTGCCAGAGGTTTTCTGGCCGCTGTCTGCCGGATCCTGTTCGATTCGCAACTGGGCGATCCGTGGTTCGTTGTTGGGGTTCAGCCAGGGGAGCTCAAGCAGCATGGTTGATACCGGTGTTGGCGCCTCGGCGGTGGTCCGTGTGGAGAGTATCTGGCTGTGTAACTGATTCACGGTAATACGATTGAGCATGCCGGCCAGCAGCCTGAGCATTTGCCCAACCGTGGGTTCGGCAGACCCCTGTGGTGGCGGAGGTGGAAACGTATTGGGGAACTGAAGCGGTGCCTGCACCAGTTCCGGACTTGCCAGCGGTGTAAAGCGGTTGAAGGCGTCGGGGCCGCTCCCCTGTTGTGCGAGCAAGGCGGTAATCACCCGGCCGATAGCCAGCTTGAGATCGGGTAGGGCGGCCTGGGGCGCTCTCGCCAGCCGCGATTCGGCGAACAGCCCGCTTTCCTCGACCCACTGCCGCAACTGGCCGGCCGCACCGGGTTGAGTTCCGGCACCTGGCGTCAGTGACTGGCTGGACGGCAGCCGTGATATCAGTTGTTCAATAGCCTGCCTCACCGGCTGGGGAAGTGGCTGTGGTGGATTGTTGATGGGGGTTCCAGTGGGCGCAACGCTGTCGGGTCTCGCACCGCCGGTCAGCGTTGTCAGAATTCTGGCAAGGCCGGCATCAACGGACTGTTGCCAGGGCAGGCGCTGCGCCAGCGCCCGGGAGATCGTGGTTTCCGGCGTCTGGGCCAGCTTACCCATCAGTTGCAGTTCATTACCCGCACGCATGACTTTGACCCAGTCACCGGTTTCAAGGGACGTGTCGCCAATGGCCGCCTGAACGGTCAGCGACTGGCCACGAATCTCCAACAACAATTGCGCGCCGGCAGAGGACTGGCGGTTGATCACTTCTGCCACCCGAGCGAGTGTTGCCTCGCGATTGGCAAGCTTGAGCTGGTCAAGCTGCACACGGGCGGAGGCCGCATCCAGCGCTGCCGAAGGTTGTCCGCCGGCTGGCCGATGAACGATCGGCGCCGGTGACTCGGTTTTAGGTGGTGGTGTAGGGTTACCGTTTGGTAATTTCATTGCCACTGATTTGATGTCAGACAAGAGTATTCCAGAGGCGCTTTCGCTATAATACGCCCCGCCGGTAAGTATTGCCTTTCCGAACGTCTGAACCCGCCGGGTCAGTAATGTGTACACCAGCTCTGGGGCCCCGATGTCTGAGCCGTTACTACAGGCTGTCAATCTGCAGTGTGAGCGTGATGACCGGATACTGTTCCGGGACCTCTCTGTCTCCATACTGCCCGGTACTCTGACCCGTGTCGAGGGGCCTAACGGCTCTGGCAAGACCACGTTGCTTAGAATTCTTGCCGGATTGAACGACAGTTACAGTGGTGACATGCTCTGGCGCGGCAGGCCTCGTCATACCTACCGGGAGGAATTCCTCCGCAATATGCTCTACCTCGGCCATCGCCCGGGTATCAAACCGTTGCTCACCCCCATGGAAAATCTCCGCACCCTGATGGCCGGGCGTCGGTATGTTACCGATAAGGTGCTCTGGCAGGCATTGGAAGGCACTGGCCTGGGTGGCTTCCAGAATGTACCCAGTCGTAATTTGTCCGCCGGGCAGCAGCGTCGGGTGGCGCTCGCCAGGTTGCTGGTTGCGGATGAACCCCTGTGGATTCTGGATGAGATATTCACCGCCATTGATATCCACGGTGTGGCTGCCTTGGAGCGATTGCTGGTGGAGCGTGTCGCAAGTGGTGGTGCGATTGTGGTGACCACGCACCACGATTTTAATCTGCCCTCGATGCACCGAGTTACCCTGGGGGGGCGTCATGACCATGGCCTCTGAAACCAAGCTTCCTGTTCGTACGTCGGAGGAGTCGGTAAGTGCGTTGTCGGCCATGAAAGCCGTATTCTCGCGGGATCTGAAAACCGCCTTTCGTCAGCCCCAGGATCTGCTCAATCCGTTACTGTTTTTCGTCATGGTCGTAACGCTTTTTCCCCTTGGAGTTAGCCCCGAAGTCTCATTCCTGAGAGAGGCGGGTAGCGGTATCCTGTGGGTTGCGGCCTTGCTGTCCGTGTTATTGTCACTGGATCATCTTTACCGTCATGATTTTGATGACGGCACGCTTGAACAACTGGTACTGCAACCCCAGCCGCTGTTTTTGTTGGTACTGGCGAAGTCATTGGCCCATTGGGTGCTCACTGGCCTGCCATTGGTGATGCTGGCGCCTGTTCTGGGGGTGATGGTGCACCTCGAGGGGAACTCTGTTGCCATTCTGTGTCTAACGCTGCTGATCGGCACACCGGTCCTCAGCTTGATCGGTTCCATTGGAGCGGCCTTGACCCTCGGATTGAGATCGGCAGGCGTGCTCTTGTCCCTGCTGATCATTCCGCTGTACATTCCGGTGCTGATTTTTGGCACAGGCACGGTAATGGCTGCGTCTGAGAGCGCGCCGGTGGGTGGACAGCTCGCGTTGATGGGGGCGTTTCTGGTGTTGGCGCTGACACTGGCGCCGTTCGCATCGGCGGCGGCCCTTAGGATCAGTCTGTCCAACAGTTAAAGGTAAAAAGGTAACAACCTGATGTGGCAAATCTTTCACAAGCTGGGGTCGCCAAAATGGTTCTTCGGCATTGCCTCAACACTGATGCCCTGGCTGCTTGTGGCGGGGGCAGCCCTGTTGATGACCGGTATTGTCTGGGGGTTGGTGTTTGCGCCACAGGATTACCTGCAAGGTAACAGCTACCGCATTATTTTCATCCACGTACCGTCTGCGTTTCTGGCCCAGTCGGTGTACATCATGATGGCCGTTGCGGCGCTGGTTACGCTGGTTTGGCGTATGAAACTGGCCGATGTCTTCGTCACGGCTGTGGCACCGGTTGGGGCAGTGCTGACCTTCCTGGCCCTGTTTACCGGCGCGGTGTGGGGAAAACCCACCTGGGGAACCTGGTGGATCTGGGATGCCCGGCTTACTTCGATGTTGATCCTGCTGTTTCTTTATTTTGGGGTGATGGCGCTGGGAGCGGCCATCTCTGACGAGAAATCCTCGGCACGTGCCGTTGCCGTGCTGGTACTGGTAGGGGTGGTCAATATACCGATCATCAAGTATTCCGTGGAGTGGTGGAATACTCTGCACCAGCCCGCGACATTCAAGCTCACGGAAAAGCCCAGTATGCCCGCGGAAATGTGGGTGCCCCTGTTGCTTTCGGTATTAGGGCTTTATCTGATATTTGGCTGGCTCGCCTGTCTGCGTATGCAGACCCACATACTGGCGCGAGAAGGGCGCACACGCTGGGTAAAAGAACTGGTTCAGGCACGGGAGAACTGACGCAATGGCCTTCGACTCTTTTAGTGCTTTTCTGGCAATGGATGGCCACGGCCCGTACGTCTGGACCTGCTATGCGGTGTTTTTTCTGCTGATGGGAGTCATGACGTGGTGGTCGCTGCGTCAGCGGCGGGCCGTGATCGCGCAACAGCGACGCCGCATGGCTCCCACTCCGTCAGCCGATGAGCGCCCGGCGGCGGCCAGCTTTACCCGAATTGAATCTTCACAAGACTGACTGGTATATCAAACATGCACCCGATCCGAAAAAAACGGCTCACCATTGTCCTTTTTCTCCTTGTCGGGGTGTCGGTGGCCGTGGCCCTGACGACCTACGCGCTGCGGCAGAATATCAACCTGTTTTACGACCCAAGCCAAATTGCCGCTGGCGAAGCGCCGGTGGACGTCCGCATCCGTGCCGGCGGCATGGTGGAAGAAGGGACTGTGCAGCGTGATCCGGAAAGCCTGAAAGTGGAGTTCAAGGTAACGGACTTTACCTCATCGGTATTGGTGGAATACACCGGCATCCTGCCGGACCTGTTTGCCGAAGGGCAGGGTGTTGTCGCCATGGGGCGCATGGACGGTAATGGCCGTTTTGTCGCGGACCAGGTGCTGGCAAAGCACGATGAGAACTATATGCCACCGGAAGTGAACGAAGCCCTGGAAAAGGCCGCCGGCAAGCGGGCTGCCATGCCTGGGGCAACCGGTGAATCCAGCGCCGGTTACTAGCGTTGCTCGCCCACGTTTAAGAGAGTTGGAGAATCCTGATGTTTCCGGAACTCGGACAGATCACACTGATACTCGCGCTGTTGCTGGCAGTGCTCCTTTCCGTGGTCCCCCTCGTGGGCTCGGTGACGGGGCGTGACCAGCTGCTGGCCTTCGCCCGGCCATTGTCTGCGGGCCTGTTTGTTTTCGTTGCCCTGGCTTTTGGTCTCCTGACCCACGCCTTCGTGACCGATGACTTCTCCGTGGCCTATGTCGCCAACAACAGCAATAGCATGTTGCCCTGGTACTACAAATTCAGTGCGGTTTGGGGCGGCCATGAAGGCTCACTGTTGCTCTGGGTACTGATGCTCGTTGGCTGGACGCTGGCCGTCGCCGTGTTCAGCCGACGCCTGCCGTCGGTGATGGTGTCCCAGGTGTTGTCGGTACTTGGTATGGTCACGGTGGGCTTTCTGCTGTTTACCATCATGACCTCCAACCCCTTCGATCGTACGCTTCCCAACGTGCCGGCCGATGGCGCCGACCTGAACCCGCTGTTGCAGGATTTCGGGCTGATTGTGCATCCACCCATGTTGTACATGGGGTATGTGGGCTTCTCCGTGGCCTTTGCCTTTGCCATTGCCGCGCTGATCAATGGCAAACTGGATGCGGCCTGGGCTCGCTGGTCTCGCCCCTGGACCACGGTGGCCTGGGCTTTCCTTTCCCTGGGTATTGCCCTGGGTAGCTGGTGGGCCTACTACGAACTGGGTTGGGGCGGCTGGTGGTTCTGGGACCCGGTCGAGAACGCCTCGCTGCTGCCCTGGTTGTCGGGAACGGCGCTGATGCACAGTCTGGCCGTCACCGAGAAGCGCGGCGTATTCAAGAGTTGGACCGTGCTGTTGGCTATCGTTACCTTCGCCCTGAGCCTGCTGGGAACCTTCCTGGTGCGTTCCGGGGTGCTGACCTCTGTCCACGCCTTCGCCTCAGACCCCGACCGGGGGACATTTCTGCTGGCGCTACTGGCGATTACGATTGTTTCGAGCCTGACCCTGTACGCGTTCAGGGCGCCGGTGGTGCATGTGCGCTCCCGTTACGGCAGCCTGTCCCGTGAAATCTTCCTGCTGATGAACAATGTGTTGTTGGTTGCCGCAACCCTGTTGGTGTTGGTGGGGACTCTTTATCCATTGGTTCTGGACTACCTGGACATGGGGCGGCTATCCATCGGTGAACCCTTCTTCAACCTGACCTTCAGCCCCCTTGGAATTGCCGCCGGCTTGCTGTTGGGGGCAGGCATATTCTCCCGCTGGAAGAAAACCGACGGCGGCTGGCTGGGCCGTAAACTGCTGTGGCCGTTGGCTGTCAGTATGATCGGGACCAGTGCTGTGCTGGTTGGGTACGGCACGTTCGAGCCCTGGGCGTTTGGGGGCCTGTTCTCAGCGATGTGGATTACGGTGGCCACCTTTTGGGATCTCTGGGAAAAGTCCGGGTCGCGGAAGGGGCGCCTCCACGGCCTCAGGCGTCAATCTCGCAGTTACTACGGCATGGTGTTCGGGCATCTGGGGCTGGCCATCACTATGGCCGGTGCGACGGTTGCTTCCAATTACGGTATCGAGCGGGATGTTCGTATGTCGCCCGGTGACACAGCGATGGTGGGGGATTATCGGGTGGCATTTGCGGAGATTGGCAACCGACGGGGACAGAATTTCACCGCGGAGTACGGGCGTTTTGAGGTTTACGATTCGGATGGCGGCCTGATATCCACGCTTTATCCCGAGAAGCGCCAGTACATGGTTCAGCGCAACACCATGACCGAGGCCGGTATTGACGGCGGCCTGTTCCGGGATATTTTTGTTGCCATAGGTGAGCGGGTGTCTGACGACGCCTGGGCGATACGGCTTCAATACAAGCCGCTGGTCCGCTGGTTGTGGCTAGGGGCGCTGTTTATGGCTGCCGGTGGCTTCCTGGCCATTTCGGATCGTCGCTATCGCATTCGCGACAAGGTTGCGGAAAACGGCAAGGCCAAGGCACCGAATGCAGGTGATGAGCGCGGCGCAGACCCGGCAGGAGCGGTGTCATGAAGCGGCTGCTGCTGTTCACGCCGTTGATCCTCGCTGTGGTACTCGGCGTGGTCCTGTTCGCCGGTATCGGCAAGGACCCCAACAAGCTGGAGTCGGCGCTGATCGGCAAACCGGTGCCCGAGTTTTTGTTGACGGATCTCCACAACGAGAGCCGCGAACTAAGCAGTGAGGTTTTTGAGGGGCAGGTGTCCCTGTTGAACGTCTGGGGTACGTGGTGCCCGGCCTGCCGGGATGAGCATGGTGATCTGGTCTGGCTGGCGGAAGAGAAAGGTGTTCGCATCGTTGGCCTTAACTATAAGGACAACCGTGACGACGCCCTGGTCTGGCTGGATCGGTTGGGCGACCCGTATCAGGTGTCGATCTACGATCCCCGTGGCAGCCTCGGGTTTGACCTGGGGGTTTATGGTGCGCCGGAAACCTATGTCATTGATGCCGATGGTATTGTGCGTTACCGCCACGTTGGCGTGGTCAACGAAAAAGTATGGGAGCAGGACATCAAGCCCATCGTCGACCGGTTCAGGGAGAAGATCTGATGTGGCGCCCGGTGTTTGCATGGCTGTTGCTGATGGCGATTGCGCCGATATCCGCGGCGGATGCCCGCGACGTATACGGGTTCGATACGCAGGCGCAGGAGCAGAGGTTCCAGACCCTGATTTCGGAGTTGCGTTGCCCGAAGTGCCAGAACCAGAACATCGCCGATTCCAATGCGCCGATTTCCAAGGACATGCGCGACGAGGTGTACCGGATGATGTCTGATGGCGCCAGCAACGAGGAAATTGTCGGAGCGCTGGTCGACCGCTTTGGTGAGTTCGTGCGCTACAAGCCCGAAGTGGATAGCCGCACCATCCTGCTGTGGGCAACGCCGGCCATTGTGGTTCTGGGTGGCCTGATGGTGGTGGCGGGGATTGTGATCCGCTCCCGCAGGGCCGGTCAGAACGAGTCGCCCCTAACCGACGAAGAGCGTGCACGGGCATCCGCCATGCTCGATGGCGATGACTCCAGCCGTACCTGATTTTAAACAACACTCTTTCTCAACCGGATTAATGACCGTTCTATGACACAGACCTTCTGGCTGACGGCCGCTGTATTAATTTTACTTGCCCTGGCGTTTGTGGTGGCGCCGTTGTTCCTGCATCGTTCCGGCCGGCGGGCAGAGATGGACCTGCGCAACCAGAACCTGCTGGCCTATCGAAGCCGAATGGCGGAACTGGATCGCGAGTTCGATGCTGGCGCGCTGGACGAGGAAAGCTATCAACAACTCCGGGAAGAACTGGCCGGCAGCATGCTTGATGATGTCCCGGATGCCGAACGTGGCGTCATTGATTCACCGGACCGGGCCAGGGGCGGGAAAAGTGCTGTAGTTATTGCGATTGCCAGCCTCGCGGTTATTCCCGCCGCTGCGGTATACCTGTACGGACAGTGGGGCGCCATGGACGACGTTGAGCAGTTCCGCGCCATGCAGGAAATGATGGCAGCCGACAGCGATCGCCTGGGCCAGATGCAGAAGCTGACCTCCCAGCTTCGCGAGCGGTTGGAGGACAATCCGGAGAACACAGAGGGCTGGGCCATGCTGGGGCGCAGCTATATGCGCATTGAGCAGTATGAGGATGCGGCTTGGGCCTTCGAACGGCTGGCAGAGAGTATTGAGGACGATGAGAATGGCAAAGCCGTCGCCTGGGGATTGTCAGCCCAGGCTGCGTTTTTCCTGAGTGAGGGTGATCTCAACCCGGAAGTGTCGAACGCCATTGAAAAGGCCAGGTCGCTCAATCCCGACGAGGTCAATTCCCTTGGCTTGCTCGGTATCCATGCATTCAGCCAGCAGAACTTTGAGGAGGCGATCCGGTATTGGGAGCGCATCGTGTCGGTGGCGCCCAATCATCCCCAGATTGCGTCCATCCGCCAGGGCATTGAGCAGGCCTACCAGCGCCTGGGTCGGGAGATGCCACAGGAGCAGCCGTCAGAGGTATCCGGGGCCGGCGTAACCGTCCGGGTGGAAATAGAGGAAGCATTCCGGGGTGAGATTCCTGACGACACCACCCTGTTTGTTCTGGCGCGTCGGGCGGACGTCCAGGGCGGTCCACCTCTGGCGGTGGCACGGCTGAGTGCAGGCCAGCTGCCGATGGAGATCCGGTTGGACGACCGCTTCAATATGTCCGCGGGTGCAAAACTGTCGGAGGCGGGTGAAGTGCGCCTGCAAGCTCGACTGTCGCGCTCTGGCAACGCCAGGCCACAAGCAGGTGACTGGCAGGGCGAGGTGGATCAGCCGGTGCCAGTGGGTGAAGGCGAAAACGGGCCTGTCACCCTGTTGATTGACACCCAGCTGGTGCAGTAATTGTTCACCGGCTGGTGCTCAGGCCCTGTGGGTAGAGCGGCGGTAGCTGATCCCCGGTGGCTGATTCACTGGCGGTCCCGCGCACGCGGATCAGCGCAGCGACAAGCCGTTCTCCCTGCCAGGGCTCTTGTGTGGCCGATTCACCGGGTGTCCCGAATAATCGCTGTTGAAGCTGTTCGATCTCGGCGGCCAGTTCCGTGTCGTCCAGAAACCGGTTCACGTCCGTTACGCTTTGGAAAGTGCGCTCCGTATGCCGTTGAGACATCCAGCGAACAAGCAGATCGGTCGTCTTGGGTGATCCCGCCTGTGCTGCCTCGCACAGGTCGCGGAATAGCACCTTTTCCCGGTTGTCTCCCTGACTCGCCACGACCTTGCCAGCATTGGTGCGACGCCTGCTGTACCACCAGGCCGCCAATGTGATCAGCCATCCTACCACAACGGCCAGGGTGGCCATGGGCCAGAATTCGGCACCGGACTCATTGTCAGGCTCAGCTGATGCCCGGCCATTGTTGGTCTCCGTAACCGCTTCCGAGCCGCCTTCCGGGTTGCTGGGCGCCGAGTCGATCTGGCCGGGAATTCCCTCGACGACCAGTGTATGTGCTGGAATAACCGCTACTTTTTCGCTGTCGCTTTCAGTATCCCACCAGGGAATCCGGATTTCGGGCAATGTTAACTTTCCAGGCTGCACCGGTACCAGTGCCGTGGTCTGGGTCAGTGTCGAGGTCAGCCCTTCGGCGCCAGGTGTGGTTGTGCGCTCGGGCTTTTCCGGGTAGGCCCGTATGCCATCGGGCACCCGTTCCGGAAATGGAGGCAGGGATTCGGCAGGCAGGCCCTCCGCCCGTATGGTGAGGCTCCTGGTAAGGTTCTGGCCCGCTGTCAGATTCTGGTTCCGTGGCAGTCCGGACTGATCCAGCTCCAGCGTGCGGGCGGGCAACCAGGTGTCTCCGCTGAATTCAGCTGGCACACCTTTGACGGTGATATCAAACAGGTTGGCGCTGTCGCGGAGAAACTTCAATTGGCCCTGTTCATTGCGGGCCTGGCCCTCAAAACGGATGGGCTGCAGGCTGAGTTGTCCCTCTTTCTGGGGAAACAGTGCGTAACGGCGCTCAACCACACGATATCGAACACCGTCCCGGTAGCGAGTGTACTCGCTCTGCTTGCCCAGCGATTCGACAATGGCATTCGGGTGCTCCGGTTCGGAGAGCTCGCCGCGAATGAGGTTGCCGGTGAAAAACAGCTTGATGGTGAGCACCAGCTGTTCCTGAACGTACACTTCGTCCTTGTCTGCGGCCAGCTCGATAAAGCTGTCTCTCTGGGCGTCGCTCTCCTGGTCGGGTGGGGTGCCGCTGATAACCTCGATGGTGACGGGGGTTGAACGGGAGTCGCGGAAGGTCAGGGGCGGAATGGTCAGCTCACCGGTTTTTTTGGGCGCGAGCTGGTACGTCCATGTGATCTCGCCCACCATCTCATTGTTGACGGTGCGGATGGAGTATTGCTGGTTGCGGGCGAGAATCTCGAAGTCGTCTTCTACCTTTTCAATGTCCGGTTTTGGCAGGCTCGACAAGTCGAAGTCGAACAGGTTTCCCAGATTGATATCGATTTTGGTACTGCCCTTGACGCTCAGGGTAAGTACTTCGCCCTCGTAAAGGCGGGTTCTGTCGGGTTCGACGGTCAGATCGTTGGCTGCCATGGCCGGCCCCGCCATGGTGACAAGCAGCAGTATCAGAATAAACGGACCGGTCAACCGGCTTACCATGGTGTATCGCCCTCGTCAGATGGTGTTTCTCGTTCCTGGTATTGTTGCAGGAATTTGCGCCTCAACAGGCCGCCCGGGTTATCGGGCACACGCCGGAGCCATTGTTCCTGCCCTTGGGTCAGTGGGGAAGTATCCAGCTCCGCCGGTGCCCTGGATGCCTGTCCGTCGCTCTCAGCAGAGTCGCCTTCCTGGCGTTGTTGATCGCCCTCCGCCTGTTTTTCCTCTTCATCGCTTTGGCCGTTCTGCTGGCTATCCTGTGGCTCGTTGTTCTGCTGTCCATTCTGTTGGTTGTCAGGCTGGTTCTGCCCCGCCTGATCCGACGGGTCGCCGCCCTGATTCCGGGTATCCGACCCATTCTGTGAGTTCTGCTGGTTACCCTGCTGCTGTTGATCGCCCTCCTGGTCTGACGATTCACTGCCGTCCCCGCTGGATTGGTTCTGTTGCTGCTCCAGCAGCTGTTTTACCAAGTCACGGTTGAACAAGGCGTCTTCATGCCCAGGTTGCTTCGCCAGCACATTCTCGTAGGCCTTGAGGGCTTCCTCCAGTTTGCCGGCACGGGCCAGGGCGTTGCCGCGGTTGTAGCTTGCCCTGGGTGTGTCTTCACTGGCGAACGCGCCCGCTGCGGACTCATACTCCCCCGAGCGATAGAGTGCGCTGCCACGCCACTGGGGATTGTCGAGAATCCTGGCTGCCCGTTCCGGGTCTTCTTTGATCAGCGCGGGTGCACGCTGATCCTCCCGGGACCAAAGGGCGTCCCAGTCCATGGCCATTGCGGGACGTGGGGTGAGGGGCAAAAGTGTTACCAGTACCGCCACCATGGCACCGCGACGCCAGCCGAGCAATGCCAGTGGCGCGGCCAGCCACAATAGCCAGTAGCCGTCATCCTGCCAGCGGTTGACCGTCAGGTCGCGCTCGCTGTCTTGCCAGTTGTCCGAGTCGATGGGGCGAAGCTCCAGGCTGCGGATGTCCTCGTCTGTAATGGTCAGGCTATGGCTGTCACCACCACTGCTTTTCGCCAGTTCCGCCATGCCTGCGGGATCCGCACGGGTAATCACGATGTCGCCGCCATCACGAATGAATCCCTGGCGTGCCAGGGGTATTGGGCCGCCCTCTGAAGTACCAACGGTCAGGGTGCTGAGCGCGAACCGGCTGCCCGTAAGGGTATCGTTGATGCGGGGAAAGTAACGCTCGTCCACATTGTCTGCAATCAGTAACAGTCTTCCTGTTCCCGGGGCGCCCTGTTCCAACAGGTCGAGGCCACGTTGTATGCCGAGATCGGTTCGGTTTCCGGCAGCGGGCATGATCACCGGTTCGAGTACGTCCAGCATGCCCTCGATGGTATTGCGGTCATCCGTCAGCGGTGTGACTGCATGCGCGTCTGCGGCGTAGACCACCAGGGCCGTCAGGCTGCCCTGCCGTGCCTTCAAAATATCGCGTATCTTGCGCTTGGCGACGGTCAGGCGGTCGGGTGTTACATCGGTGGCAAGCATTGACAGCGACAGGTCCAGCACGATGACGAGGCTGTCATTCTGTTGTTGCAGTGGCGTGGGTGCCTTGCGCCACGACGGGCCGGCAAGGGCAACGGCAAGCACCACAATTGCGGCAACGACCGGCAATACGGGCGAGCGTTTTTGATCGCCCGCGGCACCGGACTGGCTGATCAGTGGGCGTAGCAGTTGCGGCGGTATCACGCGGCTCCAGCCACTGTCGCTCTGGCGGACGCGTTTGAATACCAGCGGCAGGAAAAGGGCGACAAGAAGCAACAGCAGCCAAAGTGGGCGCAGGAAGTGAAAATCAGCCATGGTTTCCTACCCGTGCGTTGTTTCTGGTTTCAAGCCGGTTGCTGGCGACTCTGGCGCCCTGGAGTAGCAGCCAGATCAGGACCGCAATCCCGGCAGGCCAGACGTACAGTTCAGTCACCGGACGATAGTGCTTGCCTTCCAGTTCGATGGGTTCGAGCTGGTTGATGCTTTCGTAGATCAGTTCCAGCTCAGGCAGGCTGCGGGCCCGAAAGTATTCACCGCCGGTCTGTTGGGCAATTCGCGTCAGTAATCCCTCATCGAGGTCGCGGGATGGGTTGACCCGGCGCGAGCCGAGCAGCCCACGCTGGACCATGGTTTCGGCACCGATACCGATGGTATAGATGCGTACGCCGGCGGCTTTTGCTATCTCCGCCGCCTTGTCTGGCGCGATCTCACCAGCGGTGTTGGCGCCATCGGTCAGCAGGATCACCACGCGTTGTTCCTGGGGACGATCACGAAGGCGCTTGACCGCCAGACCAAGGGCGTCGCCGATCGCCGTGGCCCGCCCGGCCATGCCGATACCTGCCTCGTGCAGCAGCGTGCGAACGGTGGCGAGGTCAAAGGTCAGCGGCGCCTGGATATAGGGCTCTGTACCGAACAACAGCAGCCCCAGGCGGTCACCTTCACGGCGCTGGATAAAGTCATCCAGCACGCGCTTCACCGCCTGTAGTCGGTTTATGCTGCGGCCCTGGATGACCATGTCCTGTTCATCCATTGACGGGGAAATATCCACCGCAAGAAGCAGGTCACGGCCGCTGACTGGCAACTGTACCTGTTCGCCGACGTGTTGGGGGCGTGCCAGGGCCACGACCAACAACAGCCAGATCAATAACAGTGCCAGTTGCTGCCAAAGGGGGGCGTGGCTGCCGCTACGGCTGACGCCCGGAAGGTCCGACAACCAATGCCCGACCGGGAAAACCGGTGCCTCCACAGCCTGAGCGCTGCGCTTGCGTAAACGGATAATCAGGGGCACCAGAGCCAGTAACAGGGCCCATGGAAACGCAAGGCTCAGCATTTCTGACCTCCCAGCCAAACACGGGCAAAGGCGACAGCATCACTGGTATGGCACTCGGGGGTCGGTTGCCAACTGCTGTTCACCATGGCTTCCACCACCGGGCGTGAGGCAATGCGATCTTTCGGGCTGGTTTCCAGAAGAAAGCGAACCCAGGGTTCGCCGGACAGGGATTCCGGGAGGCGTTCAGGGTAGCGGATACGCGCGGCTTGTTTCAGTAGAGCGTTCAGCGCGCCGAACCATTGGCTGTTGGGTGTTGCGGCCTGCTCCAGTCGGTTCAATTCTGTATTGGCGGTTTTCAGCCAGCGGTTTTTGCGCCGTTTTCGCTGGATCAGCACAAATGCCAGAATGCCCAGCGCAATCGCAATGGCCATTAACAGCCACCAACCGGGCGCCGGTGGCCAGAAGCCTCCGGATTGGGGCAGGTGAATGTCTCTGAGCTGGCTCAGTGGGTCCTGTTCCATCATGGGGTCTTTGCGGTTCCTGTCATCCGATGTGGCCTCGGGGGCCAAGCAGTGCCTGCAACGCCAACGCTGGCTGATCGCCGGTCATGACGCTGGCGGGCTGTACACCCGCCGTTCGAAAGCACTCCTCAAGGGCTTCCGTATGCTGGCGAACCTTGTCCGCATAGGCCCTCTGGAAGCGGGGGTTGCTGCTATCAAACCACACCGGTCCGTCCTCGCCGGCAATGGCGAAACGACCGCTTTCAGGTAGCTTCAGTTCCAGCGGGTCAACGACTCTCAGTGCGCTGACCGTGTTGTGACGCGCCAGTGAACCGAGTAGCCGCGACGTTTCCGTGGTAATGGTCAGAAAGTCACTGATAACGAAAATGCGGCTACCGGTGTGGGCCACCCGACGCGCTTCCCGCAGGGCCGTATCCAGGGTAGCGTTTCCCGCGACAGAGGCTGCGGCGGCGCTCGAGTCGCGTGTGCTTCTTTGCTGTCTTGCCACCGTGTCGAGGAATTGCAGTACCGACTTCTTGCGACGCGCCGGTCGTTGCACGGTGAGTTCGTTGCCATTGAAAACAATGCCCCCAACCTGGTCGCCAGACCAAAGGGCAAGCCAGGCCAGGATGCCGGCAATCTGGGCCCCGCGAACCTGTTTGTAAGCGCCGGTGCTGGCGAAAAACAGGGAAGGTCCCAGGTCGCAAAGCAGGAGCACAGGGCGCTCGCGCTCCTCCTCGTAGAGCTTTGTGTGTGGCGATTGCCGTCGGGCGGTCACCCGCCAGTCGATGCTGCGGATATCGTCCCCAGGCTGATACTGGCGTACTTCAGCAAAGGCCATGCCCCGCCCGCGACGGGGAGAGCGTTGTAAGCCGGCCTGCCGGGATCTTACCGGGCGCGCAGCCGGCAACTTCAAGGCGCGGGCATCTGCCTGCAGGCGAATGAGGCCGGAAAGGGGAATATGGGTTGCTGGCTCTTCGGGCGTCATGGTCACGGTGTCAGGCTGTTACCGGAACGCGGTCTATCAGGCGCTGGATAATCGCATCTGCGGTCAGGCCTTCGGCTTCGGCTTCAAACGTCAGCAAAATACGATGGCGAAGGACGTCGAAGGCAATGTTACGAACATCATCCGGACTGACGTAGTCCCGTCCTTCCAGCCAGGCCATGGCTCTGGCGCAGCGATCCAGTGCGATGGTGCCGCGTGGGCTGGCACCAAAGGCCGTCCAGCGGGCCAGTTCCGGGTCAAGTGATGCCGGGTCACGGGTAGCAAGCACCAGTGCCAGCAGGTATTGCTCGACAGGCTCTGACATGTAGATGTCGGAAACCGCGTGCCGGGCCTCGAAAACCTGTTCGGCCGTCAGGCGGACTTCAGCGGCCACCTGCCCACGGCGGTAATCGTTGCGCGCAAGATGGAGAATTTCTTTCTCCGCGGCGGCTGAAGGGTAGTCAATCACCACGTGCATCAGGAAGCGGTCGAGCTGGGCTTCAGGCAGAGGGTAGGTGCCTTCTTGTTCGATGGGGTTCTGGGTGGCCATCACCATGAACAGGCGATCCAGTGGGAAGGTGCGCATGCCGACACTGACCTGGCGTTCGCCCATGGCTTCGAGTAGCGCTGACTGTACCTTGGCCGGCGCCCGGTTGATTTCATCGGCCAGCACCAGGTTATGGAAGATCGGGCCATGCTGAAACTCGAATTGTCCGGTTTCAGCTCGGTAGATCTCACTGCCGGTTACGTCGGATGGCAGCAGGTCCGGAGTGAACTGGATGCGGTGAAAGTCGCCTTCGAGGTGGTCGGCTAGGGCTTTGATGGCGGTAGTTTTGGCCAGGCCGGGAGCACCTTCTACCAGTAGGTGGCCATCGGCCAGCAGGGCAATCAGCAAACGGTCCACCAGTTTCTCCTGGCCAATGATCCTTTTTGCTAACTGAGACCTGAGCTCTCCAAACGTATGCTGTAATGCCATGGGGGGTGTCCACTCCTACTGCAGAGACGGTTCGCGTAAGTAGATGCCGCAGTTTTCGCATCTGTGGGGCAAAAATCAAGGCTTTGACTATGCTTATGTGACGGTACACCGATTACGTTTATTTCACACTCTCAGAGGTCGACTATGAATGCGCTGACGATCGCCAGCAAGGAACAGTTTTTCCAACAGCTGGACGAAGCTTTCGCTGAAAAAATAGCGAAAACCGAAGCGAAAAAGATCAGTGAATTCGCGAAGCAGCACTATGCTCACATTCCTCTTGAAGAACTTATAAGTCGACGATTTTCAGATACCTATGGGGCTATCCTCGCAGCCTGGCAGTTTCTTCAGAAACGGTCCGCCGAGGAAACCCCTGTGTCCGTGTTCAATCCGGACCTCGAAAGCGATGGATGGCAGTCCACCCACACCGTCATTTTCATTCTTCATCCAAACATGCCGTTCTTGATCGATTCCCTGCGAATTGCCATTAACCAGCGGGAAATCGGTACCCACTCCATTCAGCACTCCATACTTCAGGTGGAGAGGGACACTCAGGGCAAACTGAAAAAACTGCATCCTCCGAAAAAGAAGTCCGCCAATGCCAGCTACGAGGCGTTCATTGTGCTGGAGATTGACCGGCATAGCAGCCCGGAAGACCTGAGGTCGCTTGAAGAGGTGCTGCAAACCATTCTTCATGAAGTCCGCATAGCGGTCAGTGACTTTCCGATTGTGACTGAAAAAGTCAATGAAATCAGCCGGGAGCTGGATAATACCACGGCGGGTATCGACGACGAGGAAAAGGAGGAGGCGAAGGCGTTCCTGGCGTGGCTGGTCAAAGACCACTTCACCTTCCTCGGCTACGACGAATACGATTTCGCCAAGGACAAGAGCGGGCTGGTGGTCCGCCGTGTGGAGAATTCCGAACTGGGTATCCTGCGGGTGAATAACGAACGCCCGGATCGCGTTCGGCTCAATGAACTGCCACAGCGCACCCGGCATGAAATGACCCGCACCGACGATATTTTCATTTTCGCGAAGTCCGCCCAGCGTTCGCGGGTTCACCGTCCGGCCTATCCGGACTACATCGCCGTCAAGAAGTTCAACAGCAAGGGCGAAGTGGTTGGCGAGCGTCGTTTCCTGGGGCTGTATACCTCACGGGTCTACAACGAACGCCCGGATGAGATTCCCCTGCTGCGCCGCAAGTTCCAGACGGTCATGAGACGTTCGGGTTTCCTGCGTGATGATTACGCGGGTAAGGAGCTGGATCAGATCCTCACGGTGTACCCCCGGGATGAACTGTTCCAGATAGAGCCCGGAGAACTGCTGTCCGTCGCCAAGAGCATTCTCTACATCCAGGAACGCCGTCGTATCGAACTGTTCATGCGGGAAGACGTGTATGGCCAGTTTGTGACCTGCCTGGCGTTCTTCCCCAGGGATATCTACAACACCGAGTTGCGCCTGAAGGTCGAGCAGGAGTTGCTGGAAACCCTGGGTGCCGAGGATATCGAATTCGTGACGCATTTTTCCGAGTCGGTTCTGGCGCGGGTGCAGTTCACGATACGGGTGCCTCAGGTGGAAAACCGGCAACTGCCGATTTCGGAGATTCGCGACAAGGTGATCGGGTTGGCCCAGTCCTGGCGAGATGGCCTGCTGGAAGCGCTGACCGAGGCCTATGGCGAAGAGCAGGGCAACGAGATGTTCCGTGTATACTCCGGTGGTTTCCCTGCCAGTTACAAAGAAATGTTTTCGCCGCGGCGGGCTGCCATTGATCTCGAGCATATATCCGGCGCGGCCGGGGAAAAGCATCTCACCATGAGCTTCTATCGGGCTCTGGAAGAGGACGAAAGTACACTCCATTTCAAACTCTTCTATCCGGATGAGCCGTTGCCGTTGTCCGATGTCATGCCCATTTTCGACAACCTGGGATTCCGGGTGATCGGCGAGCACCCCTTTGAAGTTATGGACCGGAAAGAGACGACGGTATGGATACACGACTTCACCCTGCAGGCTCACAGCGGGAAAGTTGTTGATATCCACCGTATCCGACCTATTTTTGAGGATCTGTTCCGTCGCGTGTGGTACGGCGATGCGGAGAATGACGCCTTCAACCGGCTGCTGTTGTCCTCCTACATGAGCTGGCGGGAGATTGCTTTGCTGCGGACCTACGCCCGTTACATGCGTCAGATCCGTTTTTCCAACAGCCAGACCTTTATCTCCAATACCCTGGTCAACCATGTGGACCTGACGCGGTTGTTGCTGGAGTTTTTCGAAGTGCGCTTTAATCCGGAGCGTTATCAGAGCGAGGGTAAAAGCGCAGCCGCGCAGCAGAAGCTTGAGATCGAGTTCAATGCCGGGCTTGACGAGGTAGAAAACCTGAGTGAGGACCGTGTCTTGCGTCTGTTCCTGGAGCTGATGCAGGCTACCCTGCGAACCAACTATTATCAGCCCGACGGTGAAGGTCGTACAAAGCCGTATATCAGTGTGAAATTCGACCCATCCCGCATTCCGGATATGCCACTGCCCATGCCCATGTTCGAGATTTTTGTCTACTCGCCTCGGGTTGAGGGTGTGCATCTGCGAGGTGGCAAGGTGGCCCGAGGTGGCTTGCGCTGGTCTGACCGTTTCGAGGACTACCGCACCGAGATTCTCGGGCTGGTCAAGGCACAGCAGGTCAAGAACGCGGTCATCGTGCCCGTCGGTGCCAAGGGCGGTTTCGTGGCCAAGCGCCTTCCGGACATGTCGGATCGCGAGGCCTTCCAGGCCGAAGGCATCGAGGCCTATAAGACGTTCATCCGTGGCCTGTTGGACATTACCGACAACCTGGTGGACGCAGGTATTCAGCCGCCAGCGTCGGTGATTCGTCACGATGAGGATGACCATTACCTGGTCGTGGCTGCTGACAAGGGGACTGCAACCTTTTCGGACATCGCCAATGGTCTGGCGGCGGAGTATGGCTTCTGGATGGGAGATGCCTTTGCCTCCGGTGGCAGCAACGGCTATGACCACAAGAAGATGGGCATAACCGCCCGTGGTGCCTGGGTGTCCGTGGAGCGCCATTTCCGCGAGCTGGGCATCAACCCTGCACTGGATGAATTCACCGCCATCGGTATCGGTGATATGGCGGGAGACGTATTCGGCAACGGCCTGCTTTCTTCGGAAAAGACAAAGTTGGTCGCCGCCTTCAACCATGTGCACATTTTTATCGACCCGGCCCCGGACGCGGCAAAAAGCTACAAGGAGCGTAAGCGTTTGTTCGACCTACCACGCTCCTCCTGGACAGATTACGACACCAGTCTGATTTCCAAAGGTGGTGGCGTCTTCAATCGCAGCGCCAAGTCCATTCCGGTCAGCCCCGAAATGAAGAAACTGCTGGGGATCAAGTCCGACCGGGTGCCGCCCAATATGTTGATTACCCACATCCTGAAGGCTCAGGCCGACCTGCTTTGGGTGGGTGGTATTGGAACCTACGTCAAGGGCCAGGGCGAGTCTCACGGGGACGTTGGGGACAAAGCCAACGATGCGGTTCGTATCAACGGTTCAGAGCTTCGCTGCAAGATTGTGGGCGAAGGTGGGAACCTGGGCCTGACGCAGTTCGGGCGTATCGAGTTTGCGTTACGCGGCGGCCGGCTTAATACCGACTTCATCGACAACTCCGGTGGTGTGGATTGCTCCGACCACGAAGTGAACATGAAGATTCTCCTGAACCAGGCGGTTGCGATGGGGGATCTGACGGATAAGCAGCGCAACATCATGCTGGAGGAAATGACGGATGATGTGGCTGCCCTGGTGCTCAAGAACAATTATCGACAGACACAGGCCATCAGTATTGCCAGTGTGGGGGCCATTACCCGGCTCGAAGAATACCGCCGGCTGATGAACACCATGGAAAGCGAGGGCAAGCTGAATCGCAGCCTGGAGTTTCTGCCTGACGACGAAACCCTGTCCGAGCGCAAGTTGGACAAGAAGGGACTGACCCGTCCGGAACTGTCCGTGCTGATTTCCTACGTCAAGGGTGATCTTAAGCAGACCCTGATTGACAGCAGTCTGCCGGATGAGCCCTTGTTGGCTGGAGAAATGTACAAAGTGTTTCCTCAGGACCTGACTCGCAAGTTCTCCAAAGAGCTGGGTGAGCATCAGTTGCGTCGTGAGATCATTGCGACTCAGATCGCCAACGACATGGTCAACCACATGGGCATCACCTTTGTGGAGCGGTTGAAGCAATCAACCGGGGCTGATGCAGCATCGATTGCGCTGGCCTGGATCATCGCTCGCGACGTCTTCCGGTTGGACACCTGGTGGGACAAGGTGGAGTACCTGGACTACTTCATCCCGGCCAAGATTCAGATGGATCTGATGGGCGACCTGATGCGACTGATTCGCCGCGCTGTTCGCTGGTTGTTGCGCAACCGCCGGGCTGAACTGGGTATTCAGAGCCATATGGAGCGTTTCGCTGACAGCGTCTGGAAGATTACGTCCGACCTGCCGGACTACCTTGGTGAACAGGCATGTGCTGATTGGAAGAAGCGCCATGACGAGTTGGTGGAGGCAGGCTTACCGGGAGATCTGGCCTCCGTGGCGTCAGGAACTACCTACCTCTACTCGTCCCTCGGTATTATCGAGGCCCGTGAAGCAACAGGCATGCCCCTGAAAACCGTTGCCAATCTCTACTATGATCTCGGAGACAAGCTGGATCTGAACTGGTTTGCCAACGCCATTGCCGCCCTGGTGCCTGCGTCTCACTGGCAAGCCCTGGCGAGGGAAAGTTTCCGTGAGGATCTGGATTGGCAGCAGAGGGCCCTGACCACCGGTGTGCTGAAGTTGGCTGCCAAACCGGGAGACGTCAGCAGCGCTGTTGACAACTGGATGGCGCGGCACAGCACCATGATCAGCCGCTGGAAGTCCATGCTGACAGAGCTTAAAGGGGTACGTGAACCGGAATACGCGATGTTCTCCGTGGCGTTGCGGGAGCTACTGGATCTGGCTCAGACGACCATGCACGAACATCACGATACCAATCTGACTCAGACCAGTTGATGATTGATTTATGTCGCGAATTACCGTTCAATTCCGGGCAATGTTGATCATTAGGAGGAGGTTTGATGGGGCAGCTTGATCATTTGCTGGACAAAAACAAGGCTTGGGCTGACGGCATCAAGAGCCAGGACCCTCAGTTTTTTGACCGCCTGTCCAACCAGCAGGCGCCGGAGTACCTCTGGATTGGCTGCGCGGATAGTCGGGTTCCTGCCAACCAGATCGTTGACCTGATGCCGGGTGAGTTGTTTGTGCACCGAAACGTGGCCAATGTGGTGGTGCACACCGACTTTAACTGCCTGTCGGTGCTTCAGTTCGCCATTGATGCGCTCAAGGTCAAGCACATTCTCGTCGTCGGTCATTATGGCTGCGGGGGCGTTAAGGCGGCCCTGAGCAACGAGGGCTTTGGCGTGCTTTCGAACTGGCTTCGGCACGTTCAGGACGTTCGCGACAAACATCAGGACATCCTTGATGACCTGGCATCCGAGCAGGACCGCGTTGACCGCCTGTGCGAGTTAAACGTGGTGGAGCAGGTTGGTCACGTCTGTCAAAACAACGTTGTTCAGGAGGCCTGGCGCCGTGGGCAGGCGTTGACCGTGCATGGCTTTGTCTACGACGTGGCCGACGGTATCCTTCGGGATATGGGGCTGTCCATCAGCTCCGAGGCCGATCTCGAGGCCGTCAAACAAAACAGTATTGATGAACTGGTGTTGAGGCCGGTCCGTTCGGGTCGCCAGAAAAGTTGACGCAAAAGAATGTCAAATTGTGTCAATTATTCGTGACGGGTGTCACTTTCTGACCCGGCGCGTCATCACAGTTAACCTCCTGATGGATTGTTACACTGAATTTGTAACATATCAGGAGGTTAACCATGCGAGAGATCGTTCAAAAAGCGCTCAGTGCCATGAGTCAGCGTAAAACGACACAATCCACTCAGGCCCGCCGCCGCGGCAGCGAGACGACACCGCAGCCTGAAGCAGCGGAAGATTGGGGCATGTCACCCGAAGATGCGTTGCGAGCCAACACGGTTGCTCGCTACAAGTAAGAGGCCCTAGCTGGAATCTGCCGGTTTCTGATCGCCCGGGCCAAGACTCAGGGCTCAGTTCCGGTTAAAGTATCCCACCTGATATGAACGCCGGGATACGTTGATCAATGCCTGCACTGCCCAATTCCCACGAAGCCCTGCTCAAGAACCGGAACCTGTTGCGTGGTCGCCTGGTCGTTATTGGCGTGGTCGATCCCGCGTTGCTTCCCCTATTGCCAAGCCGGGGACTGACGATTTCCGAGCATTTTGGCAACTACCAACAATTGCTGGCCGTCAGCGGCTGGACGGCGGCCTTTGGTTATGACGCTCCGGAGTTGTCACCTGGCACGGCCGATACCCTGGTGGTGTTCCTCCCCAAGGCCAGAGCGGAGTTGTCGATAAGGCTTGAGTTGGCGCTTTGGCTGGCGGCCGAGGGTGCTCGACTGGTCCTGGTGGGCGAAAAGAAAGAAGGTATTGCCGGCGCTGTGAAACAGCTGAAGGAACTGGCGCCTCAAGCATCGAAGGCAGACAGTGCCCGTCATTGCCAGGTCTGGCAAGCCGATAGCCTGCCCAGGCGTCCAGCGTTTGACCTTCAACGTTGGCGTCAGTGGCATCCGGTTGAAAGCGCGGGAATTGGCTTCAGCGTGGCCGGCTTGCCCGGTATATTCAGTGACGGAGAGCTGGATGATGGTACTGCCATGCTGCTGCAAACCCTTGCCAGCTCATCGCTGGAGAAAGGACCCGTGCTGGACTTTGCCTGTGGCGCAGGTGTTATCGGCACCTGGTTGCAGTTGCTCCAGCGAGCCAGGGGGCAGGACGTTTTTCCAGTCGACGGCGTAGACGTGCAATTTCAGGCCGTTGCTTGCGCTCGCGCGACCTATCAGGAGGCGGGCGTCGATGGCGTGATCCACGCCTCCGACGGGTTGTCCGGCGTTGACGGCCGCTACACCACAGTTGTTACCAACCCGCCATTCCATACCGGTGTTCGCACCGATACGTCCATGACTGAGCAGTTCCTGCAGGGCGTGGCAAAGCACCTGGAGCCTGGGGGTGAGTTGCGCCTGGTGGCGAACGCGTTTCTTCCCTATGAGGCGCTGATCCGTCGTCATGTCGGGCCGGTCAGGGCGATCGCCGGCGACCGACGCTTCACCGTGTGGAGCGCCCGACGTCACTGAATTGTCGCCTGGTTGTCATACGGTCGTCATTGCCATCGGACAAGGTACGAAGAATCCTTGAGCAGGCCGGTGGGGGAAACCGATGCATCAATACCGGAGCGTTTTCATTTCCGATGTTCACCTGGGTTCCGCTGATTGCCAGGCGGACTATCTTCTGGATTTTCTGGACAACGTCAGCTGCGAGACCCTGTACCTTGTCGGGGATATCGTTGATCTGATTGCGATGCAGCGGAGGGTGCACTTCCCGGAAAGCCATCAGGCGGTCGTGAGGCGGTTTATGGCCATTGCTGCTGCCGGCACGCGGGTGGTTTATGTACCCGGCAATCACGATGAGTTTCTGCGGCACTTCTGCGGTCAGACGTTGGCAGGTATCGAATTGAAGCAAAAAGCCATTCACGCGACGGCGGACGGTCGCCGATTCGTGGTTTGCCATGGCGACCAGTTTGATCAGGTGGTGCGCTGCAGCCCCTTGATGCTGCTGGTGGGCGACCGCGCGCATGGCCTGCTGCTGCGCCTGAATCGCTGGTTCAATGCCTGGCGGCGCTTACGCCGCAAGCCATACTGGTCTCTGGCGGCCTGGGTTAAAAGCCGTATCGGCAAGGCGCGGTCGTTCATTCGACGTTTCGAGCTGGCTGCTCTGACGGCGGCGGAACGCGGACATTATGACGGTTTTATTTGTGGTCACATCCACTCCGCTGGCTTTCTTCGCAGCCAGGAAGGACTCTACTGTAACGACGGCGATTGGGTAGAGCACTGCACGGCGCTGGTGGAGCGGTACGATGGCAAGCTGGATATCCTGCATTGGTCAGAACAGCCTGTCATCCTTGCGTCGGAGCCAGCGCAACCCGCGCCTGAATTCAGCGGCGGCCAACGTCCCGTTATCGACGTTCTGTCGCCTGCGTTTATCGAAAGCATCAATGCGGCGCCAAAATAGCGGTCTTCTCAGGGCATAAAAAAGCCCCTGGGGTGAGGGGCAAGAAGGTTTGCTACCACAACAAACGGTGCAACCTGAAATCGTTTTGTCAGAGTAGGGTTAATTTCTAGAGTATTCAGCCTAGAATGTCCGCAGTTTTCTGAACGACGATGCGGATGCCTAAAATGACAAGTGAGGTTCTAACATTCAGTGGTGGGCGCTTGCCCCTGAAGCGCCCCGGTGGAGGTCGCACCCTGCGGGCCTGGGATGCCGCTGACGAGCAATTGCTGGAGCGGGTTCTGGAGTGCTTCACGCCTCAGAGCCACCCACGGGTGTTGATCCTTGATGACCAGTTTGGGGCGTTGACCCTCGGTCTTGCGCCTTTCGCCCCGGTTTCCTTTGCGGATAGCTGTCTCCTGTCTGAATCCCTGGTTATGAATGCTCCGGCCGATCTGTCAATTCCGGCGCCAAAGAACTGGCTGGAGCCTCCGGAAGGGCCCTTCGATCTCGTTGTTATGCGGATTCCCCGCCAACTGGACTACCTGGCGTGCCTGTTGCGGTGGGTCAATAGCGTTCTGGCGCCCGAAGGCGAGCTGATTGCCGGTGGTATGATCAAGCATCTGCCGTCCCGCAGCGCTGATGTGTTCGGCGAGCTGGTCAACACCCGGGAAGTCTGCCCCGCGCGCAAAAAAGCGAGGGTGGTGGTTGCCGTCCGGGGTGAGAATACGTTGCTGGACTGGCCGGATTTGTGGCGGGGATACAGGTTGTCGTCCCGGTACGAGCTATCGGGCATGCCAGCGGTGTTCGCCAGAGGGAAGCTGGATATCGGTTCACGGCTGCTGCTGCCGGTCATTGAGCGGATGGTTGCAGATCTTCCCCCCGGAGCACGGGTGATGGATCTGGGTTGCGGTAACGGTGTGCTCGGGCTGACGGCACTGGCCCGTAATCCGGCGCTTGAGGTTGCGTTCGCGGACGTTTCCAGTCAGGCGGTTGCCAGCGCACGTCACAATGTCCAGACGGCTTTCCCGGGCGCTGTCGCGAGCTTTTACCACAGTGATGGTATTCCGGAGGCGGCCGGCCGTTACGATCTGGTGCTGTTAAACCCGCCGTTTCACGAAGGCGGTGTGGTCGGTGACCATATCGCCCTTCGACTCTTCAGTCAGGTGGCGGGGCACCTGTCCCCTGGCGGATGTATGTTGTTGGTGGGGAATCGGCACCTGGGTTACCACCGCAGTCTCCGTCACTACTTTGGCCAGGTGCGACAAATCGATGCAGATCCGAAGTTTGTGGTGTTCGAGGCTTCTGTTCAGGAAGGTGGCCGGTCGTAACCCATGCGGGCCAGGGTGTCGACGATGGTCTGGGTCTGACTGTCGATCTCGATGTTAACCCGGTCGCCAACAGTCAAATCGGCAAAGGTGGTTGCACGCAGGGTCTCGGGAATCAGGTGAACGTTGAAGCGATTATCAGTGACGTCGCCAATGGTCAGGCTGGCCCCGTTGATGGCGATATAGCCTTTGGGGAAGATATAGCGTGCCCATGCCTGCGGGACCTCGAATTCAATGGTGCAGTTGTTCTCGGGGCGGTCGATCGCGACGATATCCGCCGTGCTGTGCACGTGGCCGGAGAGAAGGTGCCCACCAATTTCGTCGCCTATCCGGGCCGCTCGTTCAAAATTGATGCGATCACCTGGCTTCAGCTTTCCCAGGGTGGTCAGGCGCAGTGTTTCCTGCATGGCATCGAAATAGAGATTCTGGCCTTCCTGCCGCGTCACCGTCAGGCAGGTGCCGTCGATGGACACTGACGCACCAATGGTCACGTTGTGAGCCTGATCCTCCGGAAAGCGGATGCTGAAGCTGCTCAGACCCGACACGGCGGAAATCTCGTCAACGATGGCAATACCCTGAACAATGCCTGTAAACATGTCTCAACCTCGACTACTGGTGTCTGTAGCCGTATAGGGCCACACTTGATGGAGGCAAGGATAGCGATCCTGCGGGCCGGTGCCAAGCCATCATGACCGTCTCGGGCATCCCGCCGTGGCTCAAGGATCCGAGCCGTTGGCCGATAACCGGTAAGGGCAGGGCGCAGGTGGCAGCTATTGGCCCGGTGATCCAAGACGGACAATCAACCATGGCAGAGAACGAAAGCGTACGTCAGAGAACCAGCGACAGCGCGCGCGGGGAAGAGCCCTTGCTGCGCAGAGGTCGACCCGCGGACCCGCGCCCGGAAGCGGGTGATGGAGCGCGGCTGGGCGACGCTGCCAGTGGCGCCCAAGTTTCTGCCAACCGACCCGCAACGGCTCCTGCAGACCGGCTTGAGACTGACGACATTCCTGCGAGCAATGAGGCTGTCGAGGAATCGTCGACGGGTGAGGCTCCTCAGAACATCGATAAAACTCTGGCAGAGTCACGGCAACGTAAGCTCCGTTTGATGCTGCGTCAGTGCGACCGTGTGTTGCTGCTGGATTTCGACTTGTTGGCTCTGCCTGACTGGCCGGATAACTACACACTTGCTGCGGCCCGGCGTAATCGTGACATCTGGCTGTTCGGTGCGTTGTTGGCGGCAGTGGTTTTTCTCAGCGGTATGACAGGCTTTGTGCCAGCCTGGATTGCCGGCGGTGGTTTTGGTGCTTTTGTCATCATCCTGCTTTTGGGGATACCAGGTGTGCGCCGCCTTTACACGTCGCGGCCTTCGTATCTGGATCTGGTCATCCGTCGTCAGAGGCTGCTTCGCGATGCGCGTAAGCACATTGAGCATCTGGAAGGGAAAGAAGGGCTGGTGTGGCAGTGTGCTCGTATGGCCGAGTTTAACTCGGCTCTGAAAGCGACCCGGTTCAGTGAGCTGCTGGCATTATCCGAGCGCCGGGTATTGGCTCGAAATCTGACCCGGCGGGAACATATCCGTCTTTATCTGATCTATCTTCTGGAGGCCGAGAAAGCATACGCCCGTGCACAGCAGGCTTTCTTTGAGGGGCACCAGCAGGCCATTGACCGGGGCTGGTCATCGGTAGCTGCAGAGCCGGGGGACAGAGCTTGACATAGCTGCCGGTCAAACGTATGTTTCAAACAGACGTTTGCTTAGAGGCACTGATAATAAAATGGCTCAGTCTGATACGGTTGACCGAATTCTTGATGCAGCGGAAGAGCTTTTCGCCGAGCGGGGTTTCTCCGAAACCTCCCTTCGCATGATTACCAGTAAGGCTAAGGTAAATCTCGCTGCTGTCAATTACCATTTTGGTTCTAAAAACGCCTTGATCCATGCGGTGTTTGCCCGCTTCCTGACGCCATTCTCCGCCACGCTGGAGGATGCGTTCGACGATCTGGAGGCGAAATGCGACGGCGAACCGCCAACGCTGAACCAGACCTTATGGGCGCTAACTGAAAGCGCAGTCCGCATGCCGCAGCGCAATGAGAAAGGTATTTCGATATTCATGCGTTTGCTTGGCCTCGCCTATACGCAATCCCAGGGCCACCTTCGGAAATTTCTTGAGCAGGAATACAGCCAGCCGTTCAGCCGCTTTATGCGACTGCTCAAGGAAGCGACGCCACAATTGTCCGCGGTAGACCGCTACTGGCGCATTCAGTTCATGCTTGGCGCCACCGCCTTTACCATGTCCAGCAGTGATGCCCTGCGGGATATTCTGCAGAACAAGCTGGGTGTGGAAACCACGGTCCAGGAAATTGCAGCTCGACTCGTACCCTTCCTGGCGGCGGGTATGCAGGCCGATGACGCCATGCTGGTACCGCCTGCCCATAAAACCTCGGTTGCCTGAGTTGCGCGCTGTCGGTTAGGCTTCCGGTTGGTTTGTTCGCCGGGAGCCTGACACCGCATGCCACGTAATCCTGTTTCCATACCTGTTCCCGGAATCGAGATCAGTCTCAGTGCGCAAACGCTGACACTGTTTCCTGACGATACGTCAACGCCTCTATACTATCCCGTTTCGACGGCACTGAATGGTCCCGGTGAGCGCCAGAGCAGTGGGTGCACGCCCACGGGCCGGCATTACGTGCGCGCGATGGTGGGGGGTGGTCTGCCCCTGAATACCGTATTCATCGCCCGCCGGCCCACTGGGGAGGTCTATTCCGAACGATTGGCGCATCAGTTTCCCGAGCGTGACTGGATACTGTCCAGGATCATCTGGTTATGCGGGCTTGAGTTGGGGAAAAATCGGGGCTCCGGGGTCGATAGTTTTCGTCGGTTCATATACATTCACGGCACACCGGATACCGAACCCATGGGCGTTCCGCGCTCCCATGGCTGCATACGCATGAGGAATACCGACGTTGCTGAGCTTTACGACCGTGTCTGGCCGGGCATACCCGTCACAATACGATAGGGCCGGCGGTTGTTAATAAACCGAGGGAAACGATGATCGAAGAAGCACCTTCCATACTCAATACCTGGATCCAGGACTGGAATCTGCTGTCAGAGAGCTGGCGAGTGGGACTCGTGGTGTTTGCCCTGGTAGCGGGCACCGCCGTGGTTGCCTACATAGCGAGTTTCATCGTCGGCGCTGTTGAGCGGCGTTTCCAGAAAACCGATAACCTCTGGGATGACGCCTTGCTTCACGCTGCGAGGAAGCCGGTGGTCGCGTTTGTCTGGCTGCAGGGTGTGTATTGGGCGGCAGAGGTTGCTCACCACTACTCGGAAGCCGAAATCTTTTCAGTCAATCAAACCATTTTGCAGATTGGCTTTGTTTTTCTGCTGGTCTGGACGCTGCTTCGGCTGATCAAGCAGGGGGAACAGATTCTCGCTTCGCCCCTGAAGATGAAAAAGCCGATGGATTACACCACGGTCAATGCGGTGAGCAAGCTGTCCCGGACCGTTGTTATCATCACCGCGGTATTGATTGCCATGCAATCCCTTGGTTACAGCATATCCGGGGTGCTGGCCTTTGGTGGTGTTGGTGGTATCGCTGTGGGCTTTGCCGCCAAGGATCTGCTGGCCAACTTTTTTGGCGGGTTCATTATCCATCTGGACCGGCCATTCAAGGTCGGCGACTGGGTTCGCTCTCCCGATCGTAATATCGAGGGCGTGGTGGAGCACATCGGCTGGCGGCTGACTACGATTCGCACCTTTGACAAGCGCCCGCTCTACGTGCCGAATGCTGCCTTTACGACCATTGCCGTAGAAAACCCCTCGCGCATGCACAACCGCCGTATCTCTGAAACCATTGGTATACGCTACGTGGATGTCAGTGGCATGGCTGAGGTTGTGGCGGATATCCGGTCCATGCTGGAGAACCACGAGGACATCGACCAGGACCAGACCCTGATCGTGAATTTCTTGGCCTTTAACGACTCGTCGCTGGATATCATGGTTTATACCTTTACCAAGACCATCGAATGGGTGAGGTTTCATGAGGTCAAGCAGGACATACTGCTGAGGATCAGCGAGATCATTGAAAGCCATGGTGCCGAAGTTGCCTTTCCGACCCGCACGCTTCACCTGCCTGACGGGGTGCGTGTCGCGTCGAACGGCAAGCCGGCAAAAGGTCGTAGCGATTCGGATTCGTCAGATGAGGCCGTTGACGAAGATGTTGAACAGGGACGTGCGCCTGTTTCTGGAAGCGAGCACTCTTCGGAAACACGTGGCGATAGTAACCAGGCGGACGGGGACTGATCATGGGTATGAGTAACCAAGTTGCCCCCGTGGGAATCATCGGGGGAACCGGGCTCACGACGTTGTCGGGGCTGGAAATCACGGGTGAGCGGGTTGTCGACACGCCCTGGGGTGAGCCGTCGTCGGTTTTGGTGGACGGCATGCTCGGGGATCAGCCGGTGGTGTTCCTGTCTCGCCACGGAAACCCTCATCGTATTCCTCCGCATCAGGTGAACTATCGCGCCAATCTCCATGCGCTCCAGCAGGCGGGAGTACGTACGGTGGTCGGTGTTAATGCTGTTGGCGGGATCCATGCCGATATGGGGCCTGCCCATATCGTGATTCCCGATCAGATCATTGACTACACCTGGGGCAGGGCGAGTACGTTCTTTGAGGGCGAGTTGGAGGAAACCACGCACATTGACTTCACCTTCCCATATTCAGAGTTGGCCCGGGCGCTGTTGATTGATGCAGCTCGTACAGTGGGTTGTCCGTTCTCGGATTTCGGTGTTTACGGTGCAACACAGGGGCCCAGACTGGAGACCGCAGCGGAAGTACGTCGCCTTGAGCGGGACGGCTGTGACCTTGTCGGTATGACGGGAATGCCGGAAGCGGCTCTGGCGGCTGAACTGAAGATGAATTACGTGTGCCTGGCGCTGGTGGTTAACCGCGCGGCAGGGAAGTCGGATCACATCATAACGATGACTGAGATCGAGGTCGCTATCGACCAGGGCATGTCCGGCGTCAAGCGGATCCTCGAAATCGCCATTGGCGGGCTTGGAGCCCTTACTCCTCAACCTTCTTGAAAAACACCAGCACGCCAATGGTGGGGGAGTCGAGGAAATGGACTTCCTCGCTGCGCATGCGGCGTGTTTCCCGTATCCAGGTGATTAACTCCGCCTTTGGCTGACTGGCGCTGGAAACCTGCGTCTGATCTGCTCCTGCAATGTCGCCACCCGTTGCCATTGAGGCCAGCGAGTCCCGAGCTTCATCGTTTTCGAGGGCAGGCTGGTCATTGCCCGTAGCTTCCTGCCCAGCACCGTCGTCCATTGGCTGATTGTTACCGCTTGCGGTGGCTGCTTCGTCTGAACTCTGGCTGAGTGTGGTCCGTTGCAATGACAGGGGCTGCCAGTGGTTGAGGTGGACATCCACGTGGAGATAGCGTTGTCGATCGATGGTGATGTGGCCTTCCACTTCGCGGTGTCCGGCATCGGCCAGCCAGTCGCCAATAGCGACCCTAAGGGGTTCACCGTCAAAGTCGGGCGGGAAAGACTGGTACCACCCTGTGGCCAGGAGTATCCGGAAGCGACCGCTGTTTTCCAGTCGGTTGGCAGCTGTTTGCAGGTGCAGTTGATTTCGAGGCACTAGCTGTCGGGTGGTTTCCACGGTTCCGTTGCGGTCCACGGCGCGAAGTATCTCGTTGATGTTCGGGTTGGGCGGCTCAGGAATCCGGCTGGTCATTTTCTCGTTGACATTGGCCGGGTCGACAATCCTTTCGAGGATCACGAACTCAGCCCGGTAGTAGTCTTCACGAGGAGGCTGGGCCTGAGACGCAGGGTTATCGCGCCTCTGCTCTTCAGAGATTGCGCCTGCGGCGGGCCCGGATGGTTCCTGGGCTGATACCCAGGGTGACAGGGCCAGCAGGGCCGCCAGAAATAGGGCGGGTGTTCCGTACAACGGTTTACCGGGCGTTCGCAAGGGCATTGCTCCAATGTTCCTGTTGATCATCAGGGGGCGCTGAACCGGCTGTGTCACGAGGCCAGCTGCCCCAGCATGTCGGAAATGCCGTCGAGTTTACCACTGGTTGAGGCATCCTTCAGCCGGAAACGGAAACTGTTGGCGCCTTCCAGTCGATACTGGTCTGGAGAGGATTGCACTTTCTTAACCAGAACCAGCGGGTCCACCGGCGTAGAGCTGCCGAATTCCAGCCTGGCCCATTCTTTTCCGGCGTCCACCTTCACGATTCCCAGGGCTTCTGCGTGAATCCGGAGTTCGGACTGGCGGATCAGGTTTTTTGCCGGTTCCGGTAATAGTCCGAAGCGATCAATCATTTCAACCTGAAGTTCTTTTAATCCATCTTTGTCGTTCACGCTAGCGATGCGCTTGTAGAGCATAAGCCGGTTGTGGACATCGGGTAGGTAATCCTCGGGAATCAGTGCCGGTATGCGAAGATTCATTTCCGTGCCGTGGCTCAGCGGCAACTCAGCGTTGGGGGTTCTGCCTTCGCGTATAGCCTCCACGGCTTCATCGAGTAGCTGCATGTAAAGGGTAAAACCAATGCTTTCGATTTGGCCGCTCTGCTCTTCCCCCAGCAGCTCTCCGGCGCCGCGAATTTCGAGATCGTGGGTGGCCAGCATGAAACCGGCACCCAGGTCCTGAGCCTCCGAGATGGCTTCAAGACGCTTCTTGGCGTCCGAGGTGATGGATCGGGGGGGTGGTGTCAGCAAATAGGCGTAGGCCTGATGGTGAGAGCGTCCGACACGGCCACGGAGCTGATGCAGCTGTGCCAGCCCGAACTTGTCCGCGCGTTCGATGATGATGGTGTTGGCGCTGGGAATGTCGATGCCGGTTTCAATAATGGTGGTGCACACCAGCACGTTGAAGCGCTTGTGATAGAAGTCCGACATGATCTGTTCCAGCTCGCGCTCGCGCATCTGGCCATGGGCGACGCCCACACGTGCTTCCGGGATCAGTTGGCGCAGATCCTCGGCGGTTTTCTCGATGGTGGCCACATCGTTGTGCAGGAAGTACACCTGGCCGCCCCGCAGAACTTCCCGCAGGATAGCTTCCTTTACCATTGCCTCGTCCCGCTGCCGCACAAAGGTTTTTACCGACAGGCGTCGCGCGGGGGGCGTGGCGATGATTGACAGATCCCGCAGGTGCCCCATGGCCATGTTCAGGGTGCGGGGGATCGGTGTGGCGGTCAGGTTCAGCATGTCCACCTCGGCACGCAAGGCTTTCAGGCGTTCCTTCTGCTGGACGCCGAACCGGTGTTCTTCATCGATGATCACCAGGCCCAGGTTCTTGAACTTGATGTCACCCTGGAGCAGCTTGTGGGTTCCGATAACGATATCGGCTTTGCCGGCTTCGATGGCGGCCATCGCCTTGGTGGTTTGCCCGCCGCTACGGAAACGGCTGAGCAGTTCCACATGAACGGCGGTCTCCGAGAAGCGGTCGCGGAAGGATTCGTAATGCTGCTGTGCCAGCAGGGTGGTAGGTACGAGCACAGCGACCTGCTTGCCGGAGTATGTCGCCATGAAGGCGGCGCGCATGGCGACTTCTGTTTTACCGAAGCCAACATCGCCACAGACCAGGCGGTCCATGGGTTTTTCGCTCACCATATCCTCGAACACAGCCTCGATAGCAGCCTGCTGATCCGGGGTTTCCTCAAAGGGGAAACCGGCGGCAAAGGCGCGGTAAGCCTCCTTGGGGTCTTCAAAGGCAAAACCCTTGCGGGCCTCCCGGCGCGCATAGACATCCAGTAATTCCGCCGCGGTATCGCGGATTTTCTCCAGAGCCTTCTGTTTGGCGTTGCTCCAGCGGTCCGTGCCCAGCTTATGTAAAGGCGCGTGATCTGTATCCGAACCGGTGTAGCGGGAAATCAGATGCAGGCTGGAGACCGGTACATAGAGTTTCGAGCCGCCGGCGTATTCCAGCATCAGGAATTCACTGGCTTCGCCTTCAACCGTAATGGTTTCCAGGCCCTGGTAGCGGCCAACGCCATGATCTATGTGAACCACCGGCGCGCCGATGCGCAGCTCGGACAGGTCCCGGTAGCCAGCATCGTCGGCCTCGGTTGGTTTCTCCCGGCGTCGACGCTGCAGCACCCTTTCTCCGAAGAGGGCTGTCTCCGTGATCAAAGCGAGGTGATGGTCAGGCAATAGCAACCCATATTCCATGGGTGCGACGGTAATGCCGAGGGTGGCGGACGGGTCGCTAACAAAAGCCTGCCAGTTTTCCAGAGTCGACAGCTTGAGGCCATGGTCGGCCAGATTCTCAATCAGCGCCTCACGTCGGCCAGAGGACTCCGCACAGATCAGGACCCGACCATTGAACTCACTGATAAAGCGCTTGAGACGCCCAGCCGGGTCTGCGGCACGGCCATCCATCGCAACATCGGGCATGACGTCGGTCTGGCAATTGCGGCCGCCGCTGGACTCAGTGGCTTCCGTGGTCATTGTTACCCGGGGAAGCCCTTTGAGCAGGCCGAAAAGTTCGTCCTTCTGGAGGAAGAGTTCCGCTGGCGGCAGGATAGGGCGCATCCGGTCGTGGCGACGGTCCTCGTAGCGTGCACGGGTGTCGGCGTCGAAGGCGCTGGCCGCGTCATTGAGCCCGGACGCTGTGAATACCAGGGTCTCGCCGGGCAGATAGTCAAACAGTGTCGCCGTCTGTTCGAAAAACAGGGGCAGGTAGTACTCGATTCCCGGCGGTGTAATGCTGTGGGTGACGTCCTGGTAGATGGGGGCGTCCTTGTCGGCGTGCGGGAATTGCTCAAACCACCGGTTGCGGAACCCTGAGCGGGCTTCCTTATGCCAGGGAAACTCGTTGGCGGGCAACAACTCAATGCGTTCAATTCGGTCGATCGAGCGCTGGGTTTCCGGGTCAAAGGTTCGCAGTGTTTCAATTTCGTCATCGAACAGATCGATGCGATAGGGGCGGGTGGCCCCCATAGGGAAGATGTCCAGGATAGCCCCGCGCACCGCGTACTCGCCGTGTTCATAGACGTTATCGGCGTGCCGGTAGCCAGCGGATTCCAGCTGCATTCGCCAGTTGTCGATATCCAGTGACTGCCCAACCTCAAGAAGCAACGTGTTGCCCTGCAGGTAACTGACCGGCGGCAGCCGGTGCATCAGGGTGCGGGCAGGCACCACCAGGACGCCGTGGTTCGTTGTTGGTAACCGGTGCAGAGCCGGATTCGACGGGAGGTAATGTCCTGGTGTGGTGAAAACAGGTCGTAGGGCAGGGTTTCCCAATCCGGCAGCGACAGCAGCTCGAGCCCATCCGGTGTGATGGCCGGTTGGTCTTCATCGGTGGGCAGGCCCAGATAGAATCGCATGGACTGCTCGAGGCGGATGGATTCCTCGGTGCTGCGGGTTATTACCAGTGTCAGGCCCTGGTGGGCCCTGGCGCTCTCGCAGATGGCCAGGGCGTCACTGCTGCCATGCAGTTGCCCCCAGGTGCGATGATCCGCAGCCTTGACAGGTGCGACCGGCGCAACCAGTGCGGTGTGTCTGTCGGAATGGGCGGCGGTTTGCATCATGGGCTGGTTCTTTCTCCTGGAAACATTGGGAGTCGGGGACTGGCGAGGCGCGTATTCTACCGGCCAGACGTCCCGCTGTCATGACAGCGGGTCAACAGTTACGAAAGGATTAACGGGGTGTATTTGCTGTCTGGGAAATAACGTTGGATAATAATGCCCCAATTTTTAAGGTTCCAACTGCAGAGGTTCAAGCGTGAGTCACGAACAGATCAACCAGCACCTGTCTAACTGGACGGAAAGAGAATCCACTGCGGAAGCCATGATTCCGCTGATCGGTCGCCTCTATCGTAAAAATAATGTGGTCACGTCCGTGTATGGTCGGTCCATTATCAACCAGTCGGTCATCGACATCATCCGCGCGCACCGCTTTGTGCGTCAGGTTGAAGACAGCGAGCTGTCCGTTCACAACACGCTGCCTATTCTGCAGGCGATGGACAAGATGGATCTGGGGCGTGGCCATGTCGATATTGGCAAGCTTGCGGTGAAGTTCAAGGAAGAGGGCGGGTCCCTTGATGACTTCCTCAAGCGTGAGATTGGCCCGATTATCGGCCAATATCAGACCCAGTCCCAGGAAGATGCCGAAAACGACACCAAGGACGTGGTGCTGTACGGTTTCGGGCGGATCGGGCGGCTGCTGGCCCGGATCATGATCGAAAAGGCTGGGGGCGGCAACAACCTGCGTTTGCGTGCCATCGTGGTTCGTCAGGGCGGGGCAGACAATGACCTTGAAAAGCGGGCTAGCCTGCTGCGCCGCGACTCGGTTCACGGCCCCTTCAACGGTACAATCACTGTTGATGAAGAAAACTCTGCGCTGATCGCCAACGGCAACTTTATCAAGGTGATCTATTCACCGGGCCCCGATCAGGTAGATTACACCCAATACGGCATCAACAATGCGATCGTCATAGATAACACCGGTATCTGGCGTGACGAGGCAGGTCTTGGGCTGCACCTGAAATCCAAGGGGGTCAGCCGGGTTCTGCTGACAGCGCCGGGCAAGGGTGACATCAAGAATATTGTTCACGGCATCAACAACGACTGGATCACCCGTGAGGACAGAATCCTGTCAGCGGCATCCTGTACCACCAATGCCATTACACCGGTGCTCAAGGCTATTTATGATGAGTACGGTGTTGAGGATGGTCATGTCGAGACGGTTCACTCCTACACCAACGACCAGAACCTGATCGATAACTACCACAAAGGTAGCCGCCGTGGTCGCAGTGCCCCGCTCAACATGGTTATTACCGAAACCGGCGCAGCTAAGGCCGTTGCCAAGGCGTTGCCGGAATTGAAGGGCAAGCTGTCCGGTAACGCCATTCGCGTTCCCACTCCGAACGTGTCCATGGCAATCCTCAACCTCAACCTTGAGAAAGACGTAACGGTGGAGGGTGTTAACGAATACCTTCGCGATATGGCGCTGCACTCCGAGTTGCAGAAGCAGATTGACTTCGTCAACTCGCCGGAAGTGGTTTCCACCGACTTCGTCGGTTCCCGCCATGCTGGCATTGTGGATGCGCAGGCCACTATCGCCAATGGCAAGCGCCTGATCCTTTACGTTTGGTATGACAATGAGGCCGGCTACAGTGCCCAGGTGATTCGCGTGGTTAATCAGATGGCGGGTGTTACCTATCCGATCTTCCCGAAGCGGGTCAGAGGCTGACGGGCCCCAAAGTGCTCCGAGGCAGTTAAGAAACCCCGGTCGTTTTCGCGACCGGGGTTTCTTTTTGGGCCCATGTAAACCACTCTCTGATTACGTTAAGGCACAAACTCCGTAGGGTTTCTGGTGGAAATAGTATTCCTTAATCTCTATAATTGGCGCGATTTTGGGTACGTCTGACACCCGCTTCCCATCGCTTTTCCTTAACCGGATGCCTGGCTGTAATTTACGCTGGTGGATCCGTTGCCCTGGCGCCATCATTCGGTTCAGGCCGGATTGGCACAACTGGGCGGCAGGCGTCGGGCGTTACAAATCCATCGAATAGTTTCTGATGATTGGATGAGGCTAATGATCAAGATCAAAAAAGGCCTGGATCTTCCCATCAGCGGCGCTCCTGAACAGACCATTACAGACGGCAAACCCGTTCGCCATGTGGCGTTGATCGGTTTTGACTACGTAGGCATGAAGCCAACGATGGCTGTGAAAGAAGGTGACCGTGTAAAGCGCGGCACGCTGCTGTTTACGGACAAGAAGACCGAGGGCGTTCGTTATACCTCACCGGCAGCCGGTGTGGTCAAGGAAATCAACCGCGGCGAGCGCCGTGTATTTCAGTCGGTCGTCATTGAAATCGACGGCGATGAAGCTGAGACCTTTGCTCGTTACGATGCGTCTGATGTTGCTGGTCTGGAGCGTCAGCAAGTTGTTGATAACCTGGTCGAGTCCGGGTTGTGGACAACCTTCAAGACCCGTCCCTACAGCAAGGTGCCTGCCATTGATACGGCGCCGCATTCCATCTTCGTGTCCGTCATGGACACTAACCCGCTGGCAGCAGATCCCACAGTGATCATCCGTGAAAACGGTGCGGCCTTCGAGCAGGGGCTGAAGATTCTCTCCAAGCTGACCACCGGTAAGGTGTTTGTCACCGGCAAGCCGGGCTCTGATGTGCCGGTTCCGTCTGGCGACAGTGTGGAAGTTCAGCAATTTGAGGGTATTCATCCAGCGGGTAACGTAGGTACTCATATCCATTACCTCGATCCCATTGCCGGGGACAAAGTGGTATGGAGCATCGGCTACCAGGACGTCATTGATATCGCAAAGCTGTTCGAGACCGGCGAGTTGTCGGTGAACCGTATTGTGGCGGTTGGTGGTCCGAAGGCTCTCAAGCCGCGCCTGATTCGTACCCGTGTCGGCGCCAATCTTGATGAACTTCTTGAGGGTGAAATCGCCACGGACTGCGAGGTTCGCAAAATTTCCGGCTCTGTGTTCGGTGGTCGTCGTGGTGACGGGCCTTGTAACTACCTTGGTCGTTTCGCCAACCAGATCTCCGTGCTTGAGGAAGGTTACAAGCGGGAGTTCATGGGCTGGCTTTCACCCGGCCCCAACAAATTCTCCGTGCTGAATATCTATCTGTCGAAATTGGCGGGTGGCAAATTGTTCAATTTCACCACCACAACCAACGGCAGTGAGCGAGCGATGGTGCCGGTTGGTGCGTATGAACAGGTGATGCCGCTGGATATCCTGCCGACGCAACTGCTGCGTTCGCTGATCGTCGGTGATACGGAAATGGCACAGAAACTGGGTGCCCTGGAGCTGGATGAAGAAGATCTGGCGCTGTGCACGTTCGTGTGCCCGGGTAAATACGAATACGGTCCGATTCTCCGCGAGAACCTGACCCGAATCGAGATCGAGGGCTAACAGATGGCAATTCGACAGTTTCTCGATGGCATAGAGCACCACTTTGAGAAAGGTGGCAAGTACGAGCGCTGGTACGCGCTGTACGAAGCCGTCGATACTATTTTCTATACTCCCGGCAAGGTGACATCCACGACCGCCCATGTTCGTGACGGCGTCGATCTGAAGCGCATCATGATCACCGTGTGGATGTGCACTTTCCCGGCGATGTTCTTCGGTATGTGGAACATCGGCTTTCAGGCCAACAGCTATCTGGCGGCCAATCCGGACGCCCTGGTGGCAGATGGCGGCCTGCGAACGGCCTTTATTCAAGCGCTTGCGGTAACTGGCGCCGGTGCAGGGATATGGGATAATTTCGTTTATGGCATGGCTTACTTCGTGCCCATTTACTTCGTCACCTTCGCGGTGGGTGGTTTCTGGGAAGTGCTGTTTGCCACGGTACGTCGTCACGAAGTGAACGAAGGCTTCTTTGTCACTTCCGTGCTGTTCGCACTGATCTGCCCGCCGACCATTCCGCTGTGGCAGGTTGCTCTCGGTATCACCTTCGGTGTGGTCATTGGCAAGGAGGTGTTTGGCGGCACTGGCAAGAACTTCCTGAACCCGGCCCTTACCGGTCGTGCATTCCTGTATTTTGCCTATCCGGCCCAGATTTCCGGTGACACGGTATGGACGGCCGTCGACGGTTTCAGTGGCGCGACCGCGCTGAGCTGGGCTGCCAGTGGTGGCCTGGAAGCACTGGAAGCCCAGATTGGCTGGATGTCCGCCTTTATGGGTTCGATTCAGGGCTCCATGGGTGAGACCTCGACGCTGGCCGTGTTGATCGGCGGCATTATCCTGCTGGTGATGAAAATCGCGTCCTATCGTATCGTCGGTGGGGTGTTGATCGGCATGATTGCCATGTCGCTGCTGCTGAATGTGATTGGCTCGGATACCAATCCCATGTTTGACGTGCCGGCGCACTGGCACCTGGTGATGGGTGGCTTTGCCTTTGGCATGATGTTCATGGCGACCGATCCGGTGTCGGCGGCGATGACCAACACCGGTCGCTGGTGCTTCGGTATCCTGGTCGGCGTGATGACCGTACTGATTCGCGTAATCAACCCGGCGTTCCCGGAAGGCATCATGCTGGCAATTCTGTTTGCCAACCTCTTTGCACCGCTGATGGACCACTATGTGGTTCAGGCCAACATCAAACGGAGGCTTGCCCGTGGCTAAAGCTAAAGAAACTGTCTCCAGAACGCTGATGGTTGCTCTGGTGCTGAGCGTTGCGTTTTCTGTCGTGGTATCGACAGCGGCGGTAATGCTTCGACCGGCGCAGATCCAGAACCAGAACCTGGATATTCGTTCCAACATCCTGGCGGCTGCCGGAATGCTGAAAGAAGGCGCAACGGCGGAAGAGATTGAGGAAACCTTCTCTCGCTTCGACGTTCGGTTGGTTGACCTCGATTCCGGTGATTACGTTGACCCCGGGGCCGTTGGTGTGAAAGAGCCGATGAAGTACGACATGTATAAGGCGGCTTCTGATCCGTCCATGTCTATCGATATTCCTGCATCGGAAGACAAGGCCGGCATCAAGCGTCGCCCGAATGTTGCCAAGATCTATACGCTGAGTGAAAACGGTGAGCTGGTCAGGGTAGTGCTTCCGATTCATGGCTATGGTCTGTGGTCCACCCTTTACGGGTTTGTATCGCTCGAGGGCGATGCCAATACCATTGAAGGCCTTGGCTTCTATGACCACGCTGAAACGCCGGGGCTTGGTGGCGAAGTGGATAACCCCCGCTGGAAAAGTCAATGGGTCGGCAAGGAAGTGTACGGCGATGAGTTGAAAGAGCCGCAGATTCGCCTGGTCAAGGGTGGCGTGGGCGCTGGTGCATCCGACAAGGAACACAAGGTGGATGCCCTGTCCGGTGCGACCCTGACAAGCCGCGGTGTTGAGCAGCTGGTTAACTACTGGATGGGTGACCGGGGCTTCGCACCGTACCTGAAAAAACTTCGTGAAGGGGAGGTCTGATCATGGCAGACGCTTCAGCCAAACAGGTTCTCTTCGAGCCGATATTCAGTAACAACCCCATTGCCCTGCAGATCCTCGGTATCTGCTCGGCACTGGCGGTGACCACCAGCATGAACGTAACTCTGGTTATGTGCATGGCGGTTATCGCGGTAACGGCTTTCTCTAACCTGGCCGTGTCGCTGGTTCGCACGCAGATTCCCGGCAGTATCCGGATTATCGTGCAAATGACCATTATCGCCTCCCTGGTTATCGTTGTTGATCAGGTGCTCAAGGCGTATGCCTACGAAATCAGCAAGCAGCTGTCGGTATTCGTTGGTTTGATCATCACCAACTGTATCGTTATGGGCCGTGCTGAAGGTTTCGCCATGAAGAACGGCCCCTGGCTGAGCTTCCTGGATGGCGTTGGTAACGGCATGGGCTATTCCGTTCTGCTTATTTTCGTGGCGTTCTTCCGGGAGCTGCTCGGCGCGGGATCGCTGTTCGGCGTGTCTCTGATGCCGGTCGTCAACGAGGGTGGTTGGTACATTCCCAACGGTCTGTTGCTGCTGCCGCCGAGTGCGTTCTTTATCATCGGTCTGGCGATCTGGGGTCTGCGTACCTGGAAGCCTGAGCAGGTAGAAGAAGCGGACTTCAAAATGTCCCGCCACACCGTTAAGGAGGCCTTCTGATGGAGCATTATATCAGTCTGATTCTGAAGGCCATCTTTGTTGAAAACATGGCGTTGGCCTTCTTCCTGGGGATGTGTACCTTCCTGGCGATCTCCAAGAAGATTGAAGCGGCCGCTGGCCTCGGTATCGCCGTTGTCGTGGTACTGACCATTACGGTGCCGGTGAACAACCTGCTCTACAACACCATCCTCAGGGAAGGTGCGCTGGACTGGGCGGGGCTACCGAATGTTGACCTGAGCTTTTTGGGCCTTATTACGTACATTGGTGTAATTGCGGCGCTTATCCAGATCATGGAGATGGTTCTGGACAAGTATATGCCGGCTTTGTATGCCGCCCTTGGGGTGTTTCTGCCGCTGATTACCGTGAATTGCGCCATCCTGGGTGCATCACTGTTCATGGTTGAGCGGGACTACACCTTCAGTGAAAGTGTGGTTTACGGATTTGGTGCCGGTGTCGGCTGGGCGTTGGCCATACTCGCATTGGCCGGTATCCGCGAAAAGCTCAAGTACAGCGATGTTCCCGAAGGGCTGAGAGGCCTGGGTATCACCTTCATTACTGTTGGTCTGATGTCCCTCGGCTTTATGTCGTTCTCAGGTATTTCACTGTAATCAACCCGGTGATTCGGTTTAACGAAAAGGCGAGACCATGAATACAGAAATTATTCTCGGCGTGGTCATGTTCACCGTTATCGTGCTGGCCCTTGTCGCGGTCATTCTCGCGGCACGGTCCAGACTCGTAAGCACCGGTGATGTGACCATTGAAGTCAACGACGACCCAGAGCACACGCTGACCACGGAAGCTGGCGGCAAGCTTCTCGGAACCCTGGCCGGAAGTGGTATCTTCCTGTCCTCCGCCTGTGGCGGCGGCGGTACCTGTGCCCAGTGCAAGTGCAAGGTCCTGGAGGGTGGCGGTGCCATGCTGCCCACGGAAAAGACCCACTTCACCAATCGCGAGGAAAAGGAAGGCTGGCGCCTGTCCTGTCAGGTTCCGGTGAAGCAGGACATGAAAGTGGAAGTGCCAGAGGAGTTCTTTGGCGTCAAGAAGTGGGAATGTGAGGTTATCTCCAACCACAACGTGGCGACGTTCATCAAAGAACTGGTACTGAAGCTTCCCGAAGGCGAAGAAGTTGATTTCCGTGCCGGTGGTTACGTACAACTTGAGTGCCCTCCCTACGAAATCCCGTTCAAGGATTTCAAGATTGAGGAGGAGTTCCATGAAGATTGGGACAAGCACGATATCTGGCGTTACAAGGCCATCAACAAGGAGGAGACCATCCGCGCCTACTCCATGGCCAATTACCCGGAAGAGAAGGGCGTTCTCAAGTTCAATATCCGTATTGCCACGCCGCCTCCTGGAACCGACCATAACCCGGGCATCATGTCGTCCTACGTCTTCAACCTGAAGGCGGGTGACAAGGTGACTGTTATGGGGCCATTCGGCGAATTTTTCGCCAAGAAAACCGAAGCGGAAATGGTGTTCATTGGCGGCGGTGCCGGCATGGCGCCCATGCGGTCTCATATCTTTGACCAACTCAAGCGTCTGGAGTCCAAGCGTAAGATCAGCTTCTGGTACGGCGCACGAAGCGTTCGCGAGATGTTCTACGTTGAGGATTTCGACCAGCTGTCGGAAGAAAACGACAACTTCGAGTGGCATGTGGCTCTGTCAGACCCGCAGCCAACCGATAACTGGGAAGGCGAGACCGGCTTCATCCATAACGTGCTCTATGAAAAGTACCTGAAGGAGCATCCAGCTCCGGAGGACTGTGAGTACTATATGTGTGGGCCCCCAATCATGAACGCCTCCTGCATCAAGATGCTTAAAGATCTGGGTGTTGAGGACGAAAACATCATGCTGGATGACTTCGGGGGTTAATTAGCTCACATGACATTCAGCATGTTCCGACCCGTCAGGGTGGTTGCGGCCGGCGCCTTACTGGTGCTGGCCCTGGCCGCGCTGGCGGGTTGTTCGTTTGAGGAAGAGGAAAAGGTCTGGGAGATCGCCGGGCCGGTGTTTGGTACGCGTTATCATATCAACGTCGTATTGACGGACAATCCGGGGCGGCTGGAGAATCTCGCGCAAGGCATTGAAAAGGTTCTGGAAGGCGTGGACGCGTCGATGTCCACATGGCGTGCAGATTCCGAGCTTTCAAGCTTTAATCGTCTGGACGATCAGTCTGAGTGGGTGGAAATCTCAACGCCGCTCTACGAAGTGCTTGCAACCGCTGGCCAGGTTTCCGAACTGACCGATGGCGCTTTCGATGTCACCATCGGGCCGGTGGTTAATCTGTGGGGCTTTGGGCCAGATGCCCGGCCAGAGACGATCCCCAGCGACGATGAGCTCGCGGCCAGGATAGCAGCCACCGGCTACGGTAAACTGGACCTTCAGGCTGATCCTCCGGCATTGAGAGCGAGCCCCAATCAATACATCGATCTGTCAGCTATTGCCAAGGGCTATGGCGTGGATGCGGTGGCTCGTTACCTGAAAGATGAAGGCATTTCCGCGTACCTTGTCGAAATAGGTGGTGAGGTTCAGGCTCATGGGCATAAGCCGGATGGCGAGGCATGGCGCCTGGCCATTGAGCAGCCGGTTTCGGAGATGCGTGAAATCAACCGTGTGGTTGCCCTTGACCGCCACGCAATGGCAACCTCGGGTGACTATCGTAACTACTACGAATCGGACGGTCAGCGGTTTTCGCATACAATAGACCCGAAGGACGGTCGACCTATCAGCCATACATTGGCATCGGTAACGGTCATTTCGGATGACTGCATGACGGCAGATGCCCTGGCCACGGCTTTTAATGTGATGGGGCATGATCGTGCAAAGGCGCTGGCCACGCGTGAGAACATAGCCGCGTATTTTATTGTGCGGGGTGACAACGGGTTTGAAACGGACTACACGCCTGCGTTTTCCTCGTTCCTGACACACTGACGGAGAGTCCGTATGGGTACTTTTCTGCTGGTCCTGATGATCGTCGTACTGCTGGTGGCAGCGATGTCCGTCGGGGTGATTTTTGGCCGCAAGCCGATCAGTGGCACCTGCGGTGGGATTGGTGCCATGGGTATCAGCAAGTCCTGTGATATCTGTGGTGGTAACACCCAGAAATGTGAAGAAGAAAACGAACGCCTTGCCAACGACGGCAAGTCCGCGAAGGCGTTGACGTATGACGCCTCCCGCTCAGACGACCGCTGATCCGGCGTCCACCAACCTATAAAAATTCCGGGAGCTTCTGAAAAGCGCCTGCGCCCTGCCAGTGCGTGCCTGCAGGGTCTTTTCAGAGGCTCCCTCACGACGTAGATAAGGAGTCACTGCAGAATGGCAGAACATCATTACGACGTCGTCGTTATCGGCGCGGGCCCTTCGGGAGAAGGTGCAGCGATGAATGCGACGAAACACGGCAAGCGTGTCGCAATCATCGAAGATAAACCCACGGTTGGCGGCAACTGCACCCACTGGGGCACTATTCCTTCCAAAGCGTTGCGTCACTCGGTCAAGCAGATCATCACGTTTAACACCAACCAGATGTTCCGCGATATCGGCGAGCCGCGCTGGTTTTCTTTTCCCCGCGTTTTGCAGAATGCGCAGAAGGTGATCGGCAAGCAGGTCAAGTTGAGAACCCAGTTCTATGCGCGGAACCGTGTGGATCTGATTAACGGCCGTGCCAGTTTTATCGATAGCAACCGGCTCGAGATACGGGGTAATAAATCCCATGAAATCCTGCACTTCAAGCAGGCGATTATTGCAACCGGCTCTCGTCCATATCTTCCGCCGGATGTGGATTTCCGTCACCACCGTATCTACAACTCGGATACCATTCTGAACCTGTCCCACACGCCCCGCACACTGATTATTTATGGCGCCGGCGTCATTGGTTCCGAGTACGCCTCGATTTTCGCCGGCCTGGGTGTGAAAGTGGACCTGATCAACCCCGGAAGCCGCTTGCTCACGTTCCTGGATGACGAGATTTCTGACGCCCTGAGTTATCACCTTCGCAATAACGGTGTGCTGGTTCGACACAACGAAGAGTATGAATCAGTCGATGGTGATGACCACGGGGTCGTACTGTCACTGAAGTCCGGCAAGAAAATACGTGCGGATGCGTTTCTCTGGTGTAATGGCCGTAGCGGTAATACCGAAAAACTGGGCCTGGACAACATTGGTCTGACGCCAAACGGTCGTGGGCAGTTGGCGGTTGACGATCATTATCGAACCGAGGTGGAGAATGTCTACGCGGCCGGTGATGTGATTGGCTGGCCAAGCCTCGCCAGCGCCGCCTACGACCAGGGCCGCTCGGCGTCCTCCGACATCGTGAAGGACGACTATTTCCGGCTGGTATCGGATGTGCCGACGGGTATCTATACCCTGCCGGAGATAAGCTCGGTGGGTAAAACCGAGCGGGAACTGACCGAAGCCAAGGTTCCCTACGAGGTGGGGCAGGCGTTCTTCAAGGACCTGGCGCGGGCCCAGATCACCGGCGACCCGGTAGGCATGCTCAAGATCCTGTTTCACCGCGAATCCCGCCAACTACTGGGAATTCACTGTTTCGGCGACCAGGCTGCGGAAATCGTTCACATCGGCCAAGCCATCATGAATCAGGAAGGTGAGGCCAACTCCCTGAACTATTTCATCAATACGACTTTTAACTACCCGACCATGGCTGAGGCTTATCGGGTAGCGGCCCTTAACGGCTTGAATCGGATTTTCTAACTGGTGATTGCTGGCCGAGTGCTATCCGTGCCTTCCGCGCTCTCCTGGGGCGTTGGAAGGTGCAGGGCTGCTTTGGCGCGATTGTCGAAGAACATCCGCGTGCTTGTAGGATAGTCGGTGATGATGCTATCGACGCCCTTGGCTTCAAGCTGAACCATGTCGTGAATGCGGTTTACTGTCCAGGTGGACACGTGCATGCCGCGCCTGTGGGCATCGTCAACGATCGATCTGGTGCAGATACGCCAGCCGATACAGAGAAAATCGCAATGCAGGCGGGCTGCTGTATTGACCGGTCTTGGAAATTTCCGGTCCGTTACCAGTCCGATCCGCACCTTGCGGTCCCGGCGGCGGGCTTCCTGAAGGAACCAGCTGTCGGAGGAAGTAATAGCCACTCGGTTGTACAGGTCACGACGTTGGATGATTTCTGTCAGGCGATTGCACAGAATATTCAGTCGGTGACGGTTGTCTTTCTTTACTTCCAGTTGCAGGTGCTCGAAATCCGGAAACTCGTTGAGTAACGCCTCCAGAGTGGGAATGCCTGCTTTCCGCGGCCAGGCTGTGGTGTTGCGCCGGGCGTCCATATCCGCCAGCTCGGATGCCGTGTAGCTGGCAACGCTGCCTTCCTGTCCGGTGGTGCGGTCAACGGTCAGGTCGTGAATGACCATTGGCGTGCCGTCTTTTGACAACACCAGGTCGAGCTCAAAGTGTCGAACCCCGTGGCGGTAGGCGTGGGTAAAACCGGCCAGGGTATTTTCGGGGGCTTCCCCCTTTGCGCCCCTGTGTCCATACACGATCATTCTGGAGAAGATTCCTTCAGACGGTTGTAGATTTGCTGGCGTTGCTTCCAGGTGTCGTGGCACAGCTGAATGTCTTCCAGATACGCCGGTAATTCCCGCATCAGCAGGGCCTGAGGGCCATCCACCAGGGCTTTCTCCGGCTTCGGGTGGAAGTCCACCAGTACCATGTTGGCGCCTGCTATCACGCCCTGAGCGGTTGCGTGCATGACATCCAGAACGCCGTCGGGTGCACGTTCGCGGCTGCCGACCGAGTGGGACGGGTCGACGCATACCGGCATACGGGTAAGGCGTTTCACCGCCGGCACGTGGGCGAAGTCCACCATGTTGCGGTGGGGCTGCCCAGCTTCGGTCTTCATGCCTCGCAGGCAGAAAATCACGTTTGCGTTGCCTTCGCTGGCCAGATATTCGGCCGCGTTCAGAGATTCATTCAGGGTGATGCCGAAGCCGCGTTTAAGCAGCACCGGGTAAGTACTCTGGCGGCCAATGGCTTTGAGCAGCTCAAAGTTCTGCGTGTTGCGCGTGCCTACCTGTAGCATGACACCGGTAGGGCGCCCCAGTTGCTCCAGGCAATGGTCGATCTCTTCAATGTGACTCTCGTGGGTGATCTCCATGGCAATCACCTTGATGCCATGTTTGCCGGCTTTCTCGAACACCCAGGGCAGGCAGCCCTTGCCGTGGCCCTGAAAGGAGTACGGGTTGGTCCGGGGTTTGTAGGCACCCATGCGGGTGCAGACCTGGCCGTTGTCTTCAAGGGCCTGCATCATCTGCTCCACATGCTCTGGCACGTCAACGGCGCACAGGCCGGCAAAAATGTTCAGGTTGGACTGGTCGAAGGTCACGCCGTTATAGGTAAAGCCACTCTGGCGCTTGTCGTCCTTGTGCCGCCCCAGAATCCGGTAGTCGTCGGAGATGCGTATCGCGCGCTCAACGGCAGGCAGGGCCTCGATTTCGTCCTTGTCCAGGGATTTGGTGTCACCCAGCAGGTACACCTCTGTCAGGCGCTGCTTGGCACCCTGGACTTCATGCACCCTGACCGATACCCCTGGCAGGTTCTCCAGAAAATGCATGGTCTGTCGATAGGCTTCGCTGTCCAGCGCGGTATCCGGGTGGAGAATGGCTAACATACTTGCTCCTTAAGATTCAGCCAGCGCCTTCAGCGCGATGGCGGGCCTGCATGAATTCCCTGTGGTTAAGATGCAGCAGATCCGCCATGCGGCGAATAAGGTGTTCCTCGTACTTGTCAATGCGGCCATCAGCAAACGCTACCCGCCAGATGCTTCCAAGAAGTGCCTGTTTTTCTTCCTGATTCAGCTGCTCATTGATAAGGCCGGTAAATTCGTACAGGGAGGTGGCGTCATCTGCCTGGCTGAGCGCATCCTGAAGGATCTCCTCGGCTTCGTCGCGGGTGACCTGATGCGCCTCTACCGCAAAATTAACAATGGTCTGCAGTTCTTCGTCGTCCTGATCGTTGTCGACCCGGGACAACTGAACCATCAACGCCGTGGCCGCCACCGCTAGCTGGTGACTGTCGGGCTGTGTCGGTTCATCTTGGGGCGAGCCAAACAGGCTCTTCAGGCGCTCAATCATGGTGTCAGGGCTCTCCTCTACGGGATTGCTGGCGTCAGGCTGCCTGGGACAGCCGGCGGACGCGGTTTTCAAGTTCTATCTGGTCGTTGGTAAAGCGACGTATGCCATCGGCCAGTTTTTCCGTGGCCATGGCATCTTCGTTGGACTCCCAGCGGAACAGGCGTTCATCTATGTCGCCCGGTTTGTCAGAGCTCTTCGCACCCTCGACGGACAACTGGCGTGTCAGCGCGCCGGAATCGTTTTCCAGTTCCTGAAGCAGGGCCGGACTGATGGTCAGGCGGTCACAACCGGCCAGCATTTCAATCTCACCAGTGTTGCGGAAGCTGGCGCCCATCACCACTGTCTTGTAGTCGTTGGCCTTGTAATAGTTGTAGATGCGGGTGACCGACTGGACACCGGGATCCTCTGCCGCCGGGAAAGCATCACGCCCGGTGTCAGCCAGATGCCAGTCCAGGATGCGGCCCACGAACGGCGAGATCAGGAAGGCGCCAGCATCAGCACAGGCCGCAGCCTGGATAAAGGAGAACAGCAGGGTGAGGTTGCAGTGTATGCCCTCATTCTCCAGCTGTTCAGCGGCGCGAATACCTTCCCAGGTGGATGCGATCTTGATCAGCACCCGGCTGGTATCCATGCCCAGGTGGTCATACAGTTCGACCAGGCGACGTGCGCGGGTGAGGGTGGCATCGGTATCGAAGGACAGCCGGGCATCCACCTCGGTTGAAACCACGCCTGGTATGCGCCCGAGAATCTGCTTGCCTGCCAGTACGGCCAGCATGTCCGTAGCGTACGTCAGCTGCTCGGCATCGGAGCCGCCCTGTTTGCGAGCGGCCGCGACGGCCTCATCAAGCATCGGGCGGTAGGCGTCAGAGGCCGCCGCCTTCAGGAGAAGCGATGGGTTGGTGGTGGCGTCTTCCGGTTTCCACTGGGCGATAGCGTCCAGATCCCCGGTGTCGGCAACCACCGTGGTCATGGCTTTCAGTTGTTCGAGCTTGCTGGTCATTCGTCCTGTCGTCCTGATCGATTTGTTATTGATCGCCCGTTTGGCGGGCGCTAGGGTCATACGCCTACAATAACGGGCTGCCCTGACAGGAACAAGACAGTAAAAGGTATCAGGGTGTTCAGGCGGGCACTATCGTGGCCCCGGCAGGCTCGGGAACTTTCGCCATGGCCTGTTCGATAACTTCAATGCCGGACCCGGGCTTGTGGGCGTTCTCACTGATGTAGCGCCGGAACTGGCGGCCTCCAGGCTGGCCGTGGAACAGGCCCATCAGGTGGCGGGAGATGTGGCTGAGGTAAACGCCACGGTCCAGTTCACTCTGAATGAATGGTAATACAGCACGCAGCGCGTCGTGCCGTGACGAAATCGGCATGGGCCGTCCGAAAAACTCGGTATCCACGCCAGCCAGTAGCCAGGGATTGTGGTAGGCCTCACGCCCGAGCATTACGCCGTCTGTGTGCTCGAGATGCTCGCGGCACTCAGCAAAGGTCTTGATGCCACCGTTAATGATGATCTCAAGATGCGGGTAACGGGCTTTAAGGCGATAGACCCAGTCGTATTTCAGCGGTGGTATGTCCCGGTTTTCTTTCGGGCTCAGGCCTTCGAGAACCGCAATGCGGGCATGCACGATAAAGGTACGACATCCGGCTTCGGAGACCTTCTCAATAAACTCACAAAGATCGTCCCAGGATTCGCGGCCGTCGATCCCGATACGGTGTTTGACGGTGACTGGCAGACTGGTGGCGGCGATCATCGCTTGCACGCCCTCGGCCACTTTGTCGGGGTGTGCCATAAGGCAGGCACCGATCATGTTGTTCTGTACCCGGTCGCTGGGGCAGCCCACGTTCAGGTTGACTTCATCAAACCCGTACTGTTCAGCCAGGTTGGCGCAATGAGCCAGTTCCTGAGGATTGCTGCCACCCAGTTGCAGCGCCAGCGGGTATTCCGTCGGGTCGTGTCTCAGAAATCGAGCGGTATCGCCGTGGATCAGTGCGCCGGTTGTGACCATCTCGGTGTAGAGCAGGGTATGTCGGCTGAGTTGGCGCGCCAGATAGCGATAGTGGCTGGTGGTCCAATCCATCATCGGAGCCACGCAGAAGCGGCGGGAGGGCTTCAGAGTGGGAGTTTCCTGGGGCGCGTTCATGTTCATTGACTGCTCAGCTATAACGTTCACAAGTGATCCGAGGGGCCATAGTTTATCAGGAAAACGCACCTTTTGACGTGAGGGGATGTGCGAAAGGTAGTGTAAACACGGATGCCTTGGCTGGATTCACGAGTCGTTGACGCGGCGATCAATGCGCGACAGAATACTGTACAAATAATCAGTATTCGGCCGAAGGCATGCTCGACTCGGGCGTTTAGAATTTCAACCAGGCAGGTGGAGCCGTCATGACAGGACAAAGCCCGGTATCTTTTGTTGACGTTAGGCGCCGGTTCGAATTCCGCAGCATTGAAGTGGGTCGCTGGGTTACGCCGCCTGAACGGGACCGGGCGGCGGGAAGGTTCCATGAGGCTCTGTGCGATCTTATGGTTATCCTCCAGGGCCCGGAACATCTGATTTCGTTGCGTGGATCACTGGGGTTGCAGTACGGGATCGGTGGCCGGCCGGGTGTTGCAGCGCACTACGTCCCAGCAACCCGACAATTGGCGCTGGCAAAGAATGCCGGCGCCGGGAGCCTGGCCCATGAATGGTTTCACGCTTTCGATCATTACATGGGGCATAAGGCGTTCCGCGGCCTGGCGAGTGGCGGCTTTGCGTCCACTGGTTGGCTGGAGAGCGCTGACCAGAAGGAGCATCCCCTCAACAAACGATTGGGGGCCTGTTTTCAGGCTATCTTGTTGAATGAGGACGGCACCAGCCCCAGCTCGTTGTTTCAGTGCTCGAAGCGGGCCGATGCACAGATGAAGGTGCTTTATTACGCCAGGCCTGAAGAACTCTGTGCCCGGGCATTTGAAGCGTTTGTTGAAGACAGTCAGCCGCAGAATAATTTTCTGGTCAGGGGGACTGTCTACTCTGACGAGGCCAGGGCAGGCCTTTATCCGGAAGGCCATCAACGCCAGCGAATCAACGATGCGTTTGAGTGCTACTTTGTGGCACTGGGCGGAGCACTTTATCGTGAGCATGCTGAAGATGGCCCTGTTGGCCAAACTTTGTCGTCAACTTCCTGAGATCATCCACAGTTGATCAATAACAAGGACAGGGTTACCTCATGAACGACTGCATTTTTATCACTGGCGCTGGCGCCGGTATTGGCCGGGAGACCGCCCGTCTCTTTGCCTCCAGGGGATGGTTTGTCGGTGCTGCTGACCGGGATGAGGCGGCCCTTGCATCGCTTGGGAGTGAATTGGGGGATGAGTGCTGCAGTACCCACATTATAGATGTGGTGGACGAAGCGTCGGTCAGGCAGGGGCTGGCGGACTTTGCCAGTCGTACGGGAGGACAGTTAAGGCTGCTTCACAATAATGCTGGCATTCTGAAAGTCGGGCCTTTCGAGGAGATCAGCTTGGCCGCGCATCGGGCCGTGGTAGAGGTTAATGTCATTGGGCTGATGACGGTTTTGCACGCTGCGTTTCCCTATCTGAAGGCAACGCCAGGCGCCCAGGTGGTGAACATGAGTTCAGCATCAGCCGCCTATGGGATTCCGGATTTTGCGTCCTACTCCGCCAGCAAACACGCGGTACGTGCGATGACCGAGGCCCTGGATATTGAGTGGGAACCACACGATATTCGCGTGTGTGATCTGATGCCTCCGTTCGTGAATACCGGCATGGTGCAGCAGAACGAGCAGGGATCCCGTTTATTTGAACGCCTGGGCGTAAACCTGACTCCGGACGTTGTTGCAGCGCAGGTATGGGCTCAGGTCGAGCAGCCGCGCCTGCATCGACCAATTTCCATGCAGTTTCGGGCATTGTGGCCCATCGCCAAATCCGCTCCGACCTCAGTGACCCGACGAGTGTTGAGCAAACTCTGGCGTCAGTAGTCCGCGTTCCGGCCAGGCGACAGTCAGCTATCTTTGCTATGCTTTCAAGCCTTGTCCAAGCGGTATTCGGGAGAGTTAAGCAATGCCGGTTATGATTCAGGCGCTGTTGCCGGTGTTTGTGCTTATTCTGCTGGGTTACCTGTTTCGACGCTGGCATTTTCCGGGGGGCGACTTCTGGCCCCAGGCGGAGAGGTTCACCTATTACGTACTCTTCCCGGCGATGTTGATCTTCAAGCTGGGTCAGGCTCAGGTGCCGGCGTCAGCCTACGGCGATATTCTCGTTCTGATTGTTGCCATGCTGGCAGCAATGACGTTGTTGCTGGTCGCCCTGCAGTGGATCTGGCGTTGGCCAGGGCCGGTATTTTCTTCAGTATTTCAGGGCGGTATTCGTTTCAATTCCTACGTTGCCCTGGCGACGGCGGGCATGTTGCTTGGCGATGATGGGCTGTCACTGATCGCCATTGCCGTGGCGGTGAAGGTGCCGCTGTTGAACCTGCTGTGCATACTGATGTTTTCCTTGGTCGCAGGACAGGGCGCGGTAAAACTGAAACCTGTCCTCAAGGCGATTGTTTCCAACCCATTGATCATTGGTTCTGTGGTGGGAATGGTATGGAGCTATTTCCAGATTGGCTTCCATCCACTGGTGGCCGGTATTCTCGAGCCATTAAGTGACCTCGCGTTGCCGTTGGGCCTGATGACGGTGGGTGCTGGCTTGCAGCTCAAGGCGCTGCGCGGCGCCTCCATGCCATTCCTGGTGTCCTCGTTGGCGAAGCTGATGGGTTTTCCGCTGCTTACAGCTGGGTTGGCCCTGCTGCTGGGCCTGGAAGGCATGATGGTTCAGGTGGCAATACTGCTGGCAGCGCTGCCGACAGCCACCTCTTCATACATCCTGGCGCGCCAGCTTGGTGGTGACGCGCCCTTGATGGCGGGCATCATCAGTGGCCAGACCTTGCTGGCCATGGTGACTATTCCCCTGCTATTGGGCATTCTCTGGTAAGCACTTGAGCACAGCGTCTGCAAGGCTCTGTTGAAAGGCGACATAGCCGTTTTGATTGGTTTCAATATTGGTGGCGAGCGGGTCCCAGGTACTGAACGTTATGTCCAGACCTTCGGTGATTGAGCGCCACCATTGACGGTTGAACTGAGGCTCGGTCAGCAGGCAGGGTTGATTGGCGTTGCGCAGTTTTTCCTGGACTTCTGCGATGTGGCCGGCACCTGGAGACAGTTCCGGGTTCAGCGTCAGAATCCCCTCCAGGTTCAGGTTGTAGTGTCCCACGAAGCGGGTGAATGCGTTGTGGTATGTGAAAAGGTCGATGTCGCGAACGGGCGTCAGGCGTTGATCGATCGCTGCTTCGGCCTTGGCCATAGCCTGCTCGAAACGCGCCAGATTGTCGTCAAGTACATGGATGTCTGCACCTTCCAGGGTTGCAAGTACCCGGTGAATATCCCGGCCCATCTCAACCGCCAGGGCCGGATCCAGCCAAATGTGCGGATCCTCTCCGGAGCCGTGGTCGTGACGGTGGTCGTCGTGTTCGCCTGATTCCTCATGGTGGTTGTGATGCCCATGTTTGTGGTCACCGTGATCGCTACCTAACTGCGT
>NZ_ABCP01000016.1 GCF_000170835.1 Marinobacter algicola DG893 | reverse complement strand
AAGTGGTACGCGAGCTGGGTTTAGAACGTCGTGAGACAGTTCGGTCCCTATCTGCCGTGGACGTTGGAGATTTGAGGAAAGCTGCTCCTAGTACGAGAGGACCGGAGTGGACGAACCGCTGGTGTTCGGGTTGTGTCGCCAGACGCATTGCCCGGTAGCTATGTTCGGACAGGATAACCGCTGAAAGCATCTAAGCGGGAAGCCCCTTCCAAGATGAGATCTCCCTGGACCCTTGAGGTCCCTGAAGAGCCGTTCAAGACCAGGACGTTGATAGGTCGGGTGTGTAAGCGCTGCGAGGCGTTGAGCTAACCGATACTAATTGCTCGTGAGGCTTGACTATATAACACCCAAGACAATTGCGGATAACGCAAGAGCCATTGTGCTCAATCGAAATCAACATCACATCGTTCTACCTCGTCCACCCAGTGATCAACCGTTTTGCCTGACGACCATAGCGGTCTGGAACCACCTGATCCCATCCCGAACTCAGCCGTGAAACAGACCAGCGCCGATGGTAGTGTGGCTTCTGCCCATGTGAGAGTAGGTCATCGTCAGGCTCCTAATATAAAACAGCCCCGACAGCGTATGCTGCCGGGGCTTTTTTATTGCCTGTAAAAAAGTACCTTCAGCGTCGACTCATTTTTCAGATCTATGACCTTGCTCACAGTGACAAACTGTAAACGAGGTTAAGATCTGTACAAGAACTGGCCAAAATAAAAATTGCCAGCGAAAGCAGCATTAGTGTTCAGAGACACTCATCGAAAATAACAATAAACCGCTTTTCAGAATGCGGTTAATGGTGAGATCTGTCTATGAATCGTGTCGTTTGGCATTTGTTAGCGGTGCTGTCAGTGACCCCTCCTGCGTTTGCGGACCTGCAGCCAATCTCCGATAGCGATATGTCGGAAGTAACTGGTCAAGCATTCATTTCGGTTGATCGCCAATATCACCCCGACGAGACCGACAATACCTCTTATACACGCGTTAACCTGGGAATGGACATTGATATCCAGACCAATGTTGACGTACTCGAGTTGGGGCGCTACGAGCGGGATGGTGAAAAAGCCGGAACGTCCGATGTCTATATAGAGGACTTTGCGCTCGGATATATCAATAATCAAGCGTACTTCGAGCGCAACTCCAAGGCGCCCCGCCAGCTCAAGCCGGATGGCTCGGCCTATGGAGAAGGCGAAATCGTCCCGTTTAACATTGAGAACCCCTATCTGGAATTTGCGTTCGACGAGGACGCTCAGGAGATCGTTGGTTTTCGCCTGGGCTTCGGAGAGTCCATGGGCATCCTCTCTGGCAAGATTGAAACTCTCACCGGCAACGTCAATGTAGACATCATTGATCGCGGTGAAGGTTTGAGTCAGGCCAGCTCCAGCGGCAACTTCTTCGATCAGGTCATCGTTCTGCTTACCCCGTTGCTTGAAGGCGGTAGTCCGCTCCAGACCAAGGCGCAACTGGTGTACGGCGAAGAAGGGCATCCTGATATCGGTGAGCTTGATCCCATTCGGGCGGAACATATTGGCATCCCCAATGGAGAACGCTTCGTGCTCGAGGATGCGGGCGGGTTCACTCGCTGGTCAGTAAAGAACCTTATTGGTTGGGGCTCCAGTTCCCGTATTGATGTGCCTGATTGCTCTTTCTTTAGTTGTGGCAGTGGAGATATTTATGTCTACGCCCAGGACTGCCTGGTCCTGGGTATCGATTCCTGCTTTGATCTCGATATTTACAACAGCTTTCCAATTGGCACGGTGGAAGAAGTTGGTAATCAGCGGAGGATTACAGGGCCGGCCGACGGAGCGTTTATTTCATTCCAGACCAAAGACCTTGACTGGCTGGAAGACGTCAAGAACACCAACCCGACGCCGGAGGATTTCATTCGGGCGACTTCCGGAGCCTTCTTCAATATTCCGAACGGTGCAACCGAGGTCAATCTTAACGAGGCTCTTTACGGCACCGACCGTTACCGAACGGAATACATCGATCGGGGCAGGGGGTTGTTTTGATGTTATCCAGAAGGCGCCTTCTAACCCCCACTGTCTGGTCGTTCTGCCCCCCGCGAGCTTGCGCTGTTCTGGGACTGTTACTCGGAACGTGCACAGCAAACGCGGAACTTCAGGACCTGTCAGAGCAGGAGCTGTCGGAGATCGATGGCGCCGGTATTGGAGTCGTGTTGGAAGATTTCACGTTTTCCCATGGCACGGACACGCCCGATGCTAATGGTAACCAGGCCCGGATTTTCAAAATTGGCGGCCTTAGGAGTACCGATGGCCGTGATGTCGAGATCGTGGTGAATCACTTGTACATCTCCGGAACCGGCAGCAACTACGGGCAGAACCTAAGCCCGGTAAATATTGGTCGGCTGGTGAACCCCTATCGGATTGACGTGGTCGATGGCAATAATATCGGCATCCGGGACAAGGCCGTTCTCGAGTTCGCGGCGCCCGCTTTGGTGGACGCTGCCCAAGGGTACGACTGTATGAGCTCGGGTGCTATTGCGGGTAGTGGCGTTTGCTCCAGTCGGCCGGCGACGGCGGATTTTGTAGGTGAGCGCCCTGATATCGGGCTGCAGATGAATGTGGCTGTGGGAGAAGACCGTTCGGCCAATATTAACATTCATGCGAAAAGCGCAGTCATTGATGGTAGCTACCTTCGCCTTTGGGGCGATGACGATCGTCGACAAATGGTGGGGCAGTTCAAGCTCAGCTTCCAAACACCGGAATTGTCGATCAATGCCTGTTCTCAGGATGGCCAATCCTGCGGCTCAAGAATCACGATGACCAACTTTGCGCTGGAGCTGGCGATTGGCAACCAGTTGCAACCGGTATTTTTCGACGTTGATGGCACTGGCAATTTTGTGGTGGAAGTCGCAGCCATCGAGCCTCCCGCTCCGGGATCAATTGGCGCTGATGGGCTGCGAGGTAGCAGCGATGCGCAAACATGGGATTTTTATGAGGACTATTACACCAACCCCGATTATCGCAGTAACCTGCACATCGGAAATTTTTCCGTGGGTGACCGGGATTTCGGGTCGGCACGGGTCGAGGGCATGCTGATTCAGCACCTTGATATCCGAACCAAGGATCTGGCGCCATGAATAGACGGTACGCGCATGCCCTGTTATTGGCCCTCGCATTGTCCAGCTCAAAACATGCGGTGGGTGAACTCGATCGTCTGAACGATGAGGCACTCTCTGAGGTATCCGGTCAGGGCGGCATATATCTATCAGGGGATATCAGCATTAATGAAATGGGCGGGCCTATTGAGAACGGCTATTTCGGCCGTTGTGATGATGCCGGTAAGAAGTGCGGTGCCAGGCTGGCCTACCGATTGAAAGAGGATGGCGGCTGGATGGTGCTGGATGAGATCAGGGGGAACTTTGCCTTCGAAGGACTGACCCTCCGTGTTCGTTCGATTGATTCCGGATTTGCCGGTGACGGCGAGGCGTTCAACGGTGACGTTGTAGAGATTGGTCTGCCGGATACCGTTCGCTACAACGATGTGCGGTTCAAAATCGCCGGGAGCAACACACCCAGACCAACAGACCCGGGATTCCAGCAAACAGACATCTTTGCGGTTGAAATGCAGGGTGACGTCATCATGGAGGGAAACCTATTGGTTTTCCCTACGGGAAATCCATAGGGAGCGGGTATGGCCGGGATCAGAAAGCACATCGTGGTCACACAGTCTGTGAGGGGCGTAGTGTTGGCGTTGTCGGCACCCGCGATGGCGGATATGCAGCTTCTGGGCGACGAAGATATGGCGGATATAAGTGGCCAAAGCGGTATTACCCTGGAAATGGAGCTGGGTATGACCGCGGACCGTTTAACGTATTTCGATGATGATCGCGGTATCTACCTTGAGGATTTCCGGGTTGGTTCAGCAAGCCAGCCAGGTAAGTCGGCTGCTCATGTCATAAGGGTCGATATCACCGATGAGGCGTCGTTGAATCTGGACTACCTGGTTGAGGATCGGCGGATTGAGTTCGGCGATATACGGTTGGCTGGCGCCCCGGGGATTGGCATGGGTGGCATTTTCTTTGATCACAGCCTGCAGGGAAACCTGCGCATCAGCCCGGGAGGTGCGTTTGGCTCATCGGGTTACACATTCGACACCGCCTACACCATGACCGGCGGCCGCCTGGGCTATCGAACCAACGGTAATGAAGTCTTCCTGGATGATATCACCCTCAGTGTAGAGGCCCTGGGTGTCACCCTGGATGTAGTTGGCAGTACTCTGGAGCTGAACGCCCCCCGCGTATCCGGTTCCTACGATGTGGGGGCAATCCGATACAGTAATAACCCTGCCAATCATGGCAACACCTACGACGTCGCAACTGGCCAGGCCCTGCCCAGTTACGGCGGGCTCAGCGGTTCCTTCGACCTATCTTCGAAAACCGGCATTACAGCCGGTGGGCGCGAAGGGGAGGGTTTTCGGTTGGATAACGAAACCACGATTAACAGTGCATCCTTTATCTATCATGACGACGACCACGCGCTTGCGTTCCGCGAGATTACAGGCCAATACCGGCTGAATGATCTCCGGGTGGACGTGACAGCGGACCGATACGGACGCGACGCCCTGGGGTTCACGCTGGGGTCGCTGAACGGGGAATTTAACATTGGCCGCATTGAAATGGGCGCCAGCGGGCAAAGTATTGGCGAAGTGAATGTCAGCTTCATGCTGCAGGACCACATCTACAATGGGCGCAGCTACACCAACGCGGTTTACTTGCAGGGTGGGGGGCACCCGGATGCCGGCTCCCAAGGACTCAGATTGTCCACTGAGTGGAGCTTGCAGTTGGCCGACCTGAGTTATACCGAGGATGGCAACCGCGTTATCTTCAGCGGGCTGCAGTCCTGGGGGCAGGGGGATGTCACGGTTAACGTAACGCGAGATGGCGAGCTTAACGGCACGCGTTTTTATGACGGGCTCCGGATTGGCTTTGAGAATGTGTCGGCCGGTTATAGAGTTAATGGCTTACGAGTAGGTAGCGAGGATGCCCCGCTTCAGGGCGGAACGGAGTTGCTTCTGGCGCTTGGCTTCTACCCGGCTTACGAATTCGATATGGATGGCCAGGTGACGCTTGGAGCGGGGGGTGCCAGTGGTGAGGGCCTAACCATCAACTCGGATATCCGTATACGGAACGGCCGGGCTGCTATCATCGCGGCGCCTTACGATGAAGGTGCGGGGGAAGTGTCTCAAAAGGGCTTGTGGATCAGTGATCTCAGCTACGATGCCCACGTTCGGGATATGACTCTGGACGTGACCGAAGACGGGCTGGCTCTCGTTAAGGGGGAGGCCTGGAGCCTGATGGATGTTGGCAATTTACGCGTTGGCGATAAGGACGCGGGGTCGAGTTTTGGCCGATTTGTGGCTCAGAAATACGAAACCGGAAGTAGCATGATCATTGTCCCGGGTGGAGCTGGCAATGTCTGCGCCGGTGGTTCGGGGGGCACTGAGTCAGCCTGTGCTGCATCGGGTGGAATCTGGGAGGCTCGTGGTGATGAAGGCATCACGATCCAGCTCAAACAGATACTCGCAAAGGAAGTCAGTGACGCGCGCAAGAACGCACTCACCTGGGAAACCAATCGACAGGTGGATTCCAGTGGCAAGCCGATCAATAACACGGGCTCCAGGCTCGTACTTGACGATATTCACACCAGCGATGGCGGCGACTTCGATGGTGACGGTGTAGACGACAACACCTTCGGCATACGCACCGATCTGTCTGTCGATGTCTACCAGACCAAAGTGGTCAAGAAGACAGATGGCGCAGACGCTTTGGGCGTGGTTGGCGCAAGGGGCGACGAAAAAATAATGGACCCGGCCGCGGGGGCGGGATACCGCTATGTGTCATCGCCCACCACGGCTGATCTGGACAACCGCCCGTTGGGGTTCGCCGTTCGGGCAAGGAGCCGGTTCAAGGAGCTCTCCATCAACAATATTGACCTGTTTCATCCTACAGGCGGTCCGCAAACGGCTGTCTATGGTGTGAAAATGCAGAACTTCGATATTGAGGCGAATCTTACCGCAACGCCCATACCCTGAGGTCGGGGCGGCAAACTTTGGAAATGCCGCGGCGTCGCCCTTTGTCTTTTGGTTCGACGTGTTGTTTAATCCCGCCCTGATCCCATTCAAATACGCGGGCGTTCCTTGATGAAATCCAAAGCACTTCTTGGTCTCCTGGCGGACGGCCAGTTTCACTCCGGTGAGTCCCTTGCCAGCAGTCTTGGCATCAGTCGCACGGCAATTTGGAAACAGATCCGTCGTGCATCGGAGGAAGGTGTCCGCATAGAAACCATTCGTGGCAAGGGCTATCGCCTGTTGAGCGACATGGACTTGCTCGAGGCGGAAGGGATAGTACAGGGCTTGGCGCCAGATTGTCGCTCCAGGGTCGAGCTGATCGTACTGGATGAAGTGGATTCGACCAATGCCGAAATTGTGCGACGCCGTGCGGGCCGTTCGGGATCCGATTCCGGCCGTATTCCCGTGTGCATCGCCGATTGTCAGACTGCTGGACGTGGCAGGCGCGGCCGGCCTTGGCAAAGCCCGCAGGGGCAGAACCTGTACCTGAGCCTGGGACTGACGTTTCGCGGCAGCTTCGCCATGCTGGACGGTTTAAGCCTGGTTCTGGGTGTGGCAGTCGCTGAAGCTCTGGAGCAGCAAGGTGTTGCAGGTGTAGGGCTGAAGTGGCCCAACGATATATTTCTGGGTGGTAGCAAGCTGGCTGGCATTCTGGTTGAGCTTCAGGGAGAACTTGAAGAGGGGGTGGTGCAGGTCGTTGCAGGTATTGGTCTGAACGTGCACATGAAAGAGTCCGCAGAGGTGGATCAATCCTGGAGCAGTCTGGATATAGCTATGCCTGAGCGTCGCTGGGGTCGCAGCGAACTTGCGGCGTCGCTCGTTAACTCCGTCCTCGACTCTGTGGATGAGTTCGCCAGTCAGGGTTTTTCCGGGTTCCGTTCACGTTGGCAGAGTCGTGATATTTTTTCCGGTAAGTCCCTGGTTGCCAGTCAAGGTGGGCTCGCCGGGAATGGGTGTGGAATCGATGACACCGGTAACTACCTGATCGACGATGGCGAAGAGCTGGTCAGGGTTCGAGCTGGCGAGATAAGTTTGCGGGTACGCCCATGAAACTATTGGTCGACGCCGGGAATACCCGGCTGAAGTGGCTGCTGGTCGGCGATGGTCGTTTGGTTGGCAGCGGTTCCGCCACTCTGGACGCCGACGACCCATTCTGCGACATCCGGTGTCAGTCCGCCGACATCAAGCGAATTGCGATATCCACTGTGATCTCGGAAGAAAGGCGCCGACATTTGCAGATGCAGTTGGAAGCGTTCTGTTGTGCTCCGATTGTTTTTCATTGGGCTGAACCCCGCCGGGGTGGTTTGGTGAATGCCTACACCGAGACTGACAGGATGGGGGCCGATCGCTGGCACGCCATGTACGCTGCCTGGCAGGCCGATGTTGGTGGTTTTGCCGTTGTTGATGCCGGCAGTGCTATTACGATTGATTATGTTGCTGATTCGGGTGGGCACTTGGGTGGCTACATTCTCCCTGGCAAACAGATGATGCTCAGATCGTTGAGGCAGGATGCGGCACGAATCGGTTTTGAGGTCAGCGACGTGCAGGCTGCGGAGCCTGGGGCGTCGACAACCGAATGCGTTCAGCATGGATTGGTCTGGCTCTGGGCGTCGATGGCTGCGCGAATTGAGGCGGATTGCAGTCGTCTTGGTCTTGGCCGCGTTCTGGTCACGGGAGGCGACGCCGAAGGCCTGATTGAGGCCGGGCTTTCGGCCCATCACGAACCCTCATTGGTGCTCAAGGGGCTTGCAGCTGTTGATGGGGAGAGTGAGCGCGAATGAGGTGGTTTGCTGTTGCCCTGATTCTGATCAATGGCGCGCTTTGGTTATACGGGGACAAGCTCGGACCAAAGCCCGTTGCCGTTGTAACTGAGCGCCAGGCGTTGCCCCGGGTGGCTGATCTGAAACCGCTCTCGCCAGAGGCTGACCTCGAAGCCGCCGGGAATGATGTGATGCTGGCCGAGGGCGAAGCAGCTCAGGCAGCTGTTGATGTCCCGCCAGAGAGAGAAGAGGTTCCCCTGAGCTTCTGCGTTCGGTTGGGCTGGTTCGACTCGAAGGAGGGGGCGCGGAAGGCTTATCGTTCCCTGGGGCGGCCCGGAACGGACTACGACGTTAATGAGGAGGAGCGGGAATTGGCGCCGCTGCATTGGGTGATCATACCCCCTCAACCGGAAGACCGGGCGCTGGACATGTTTCGCAATCTCCAGCGGAGGGGGATCGATTCCTACCTGGTAACCCGGGGCGAGAATAAAAATGCCATTTCCCTGGGACTGTTCGAGTCTCGGCGGGCCGCCGAAAATGTCCTGGCTGAAAAAAAACGCCAGAATCTCAATGCAATACTGGCCAACTTCCCCCGAAATCAGCTAAGCTACGCGCTCGTTTTTGAAGACCAGCTGGTGCCGGATTCCGGTGCGGTTGGGGTGGCGGAAACGGATTACAGTGAGAATTTCGACATGGTCGAAATCAGGCGTTGTGAAGGTGTTGCAACGCGTTCTGAAAATCCGTAGTATACCGCCCTCGCTGAAGAGGCGAATGTGAGCTGGCGTAGCTCAGTTGGTAGAGCAGCTGACTTGTAATCAGCAGGTCGGGGGTTCGATTCCGTCCGCCAGCTCCACTTTAAGTTTAGGCAGGTTTGCCGGTGGCAGGCCTGGCTCGGAGGGGTTCCCGAGTGGCCAAAGGGATCAGACTGTAAATCTGACGCGAAAGCTTCGCAGGTTCGAATCCTGCCCCCTCCACCACTTATTGCTCGCGGGCATCGTATAGTGGCTATTACCTCAGCCTTCCAAGCTGATGACGCGGGTTCGATTCCCGCTGCCCGCTCCAATTTGTAGTGTTGAAAGCGCTCATGTAGCTCAGTCGGTAGAGCACATCCTTGGTAAGGATGAGGTCACCGGTTCAATTCCGGTCATGAGCTCCATTATTTGTCCGGTCAACGTTACGGTCCAGTTGATTAGGGAGATAGGTCGAATGTCTAAAGCAAAATTTGAGCGTAATAAGCCGCACGTAAACGTGGGTACCATTGGTCACGTAGACCATGGCAAGACCACGCTGACAGCCGCGCTGACTCGTGTGTGTCACGAAGTGTGGGGTACTGGTAGTGCAAGCGCATTCGACCAGATCGATAACGCACCGGAAGAGAAGGCGCGTGGTATCACCATCGCGACGTCTCACGTTGAGTACGATTCACCGGCGCGCCACTATGCGCACGTTGACTGCCCGGGCCACGCTGACTATGTGAAGAACATGATCACGGGTGCGGCGCAGATGGACGGCGCGATCCTGGTTTGCTCCGCAGCTGACGGCCCCATGCCGCAGACTCGTGAGCACATCCTGCTGTCCCGCCAGGTTGGTGTTCCTTTCATCGTTGTGTTCCTGAACAAGGCGGACATGGTGGATGACGAGGAACTGCTGGAGCTGGTCGAGATGGAAGTTCGCGAGCTGCTGAGCCAGTACGACTTCCCGGGCGACGACACGCCGATCGTTACCGGTTCCGCGCTGATGGCGCTGGAAGGTAAGGATGACAACGAAATGGGTACTACCGCTGTTAAGAAGCTGGTAGAGGCCCTGGACGAATACATCCCGGATCCGGAGCGTGCGATTGATCAGCCGTTCCTGATGCCGATCGAGGACGTGTTCTCCATCTCTGGTCGCGGTACGGTTGTAACCGGTCGTGTAGAGCGCGGCATCATCAAGGTTGGTGACGAAGTGGAAATCGTTGGTATCAAAGATACCGTTAAGACGGTTTGTACCGGTGTTGAGATGTTCCGCAAGCTGCTGGACGAAGGCCGTGCCGGTGAGAACGTTGGTGTTCTGCTGCGTGGTACCAAGCGTGACGACGTTGAGCGTGGTCAGGTTCTGTGTGTACCGGGCTCCATCAAGCCGCACACCAAGTTCGAGTGCGAAGTGTACGTACTGAGCAAAGAAGAAGGTGGTCGTCATACCCCGTTCTTTAAGGGTTACCGTCCGCAGTTTTACTTCCGTACCACCGACGTCACAGGTTCCTGTGAGCTGCCGGAAGGTGTGGAAATGGTTATGCCGGGTGACAACGTGAAGATGAGTGTTACCCTGATTGCTCCGATCGCCATGGAAGATGGCCTGCGCTTCGCGATTCGTGAAGGCGGCCGTACCGTTGGTGCCGGCGTAGTCTCAAAGATCATCGAGTAATTGCTCTTTTTGAGTAAGAGCTTGAAGTAAGTGCGCTGAGTTGTTTCGGTGCAGGCCAGTAGCTCAATTGGCAGAGCAGCGGTCTCCAAAACCGCAGGTTGGGGGTTCGATTCCCTCCTGGCCTGCCATTTTTTAACATCCGGATACATAAGCTGATTCCTATGGAGTCAAAAGCCGATCGTTCGACCAGTAGCTTCGATGCAGTAAAGTGGCTGGTCGTATTTGTTCTGATTGCAGCGGGCGTCGTTGGTAATCAGTATTTTAATGCCGAGTCACTGCTGTATCGGGTGCTGGCTCTCGTAGCTCTTGCTCTGGTCGCTGCTTTTGTGGCGCTCCAAACCGAGCGTGGTCGGCGTTTTGCGACTTTGCTCAAGGAAGCCAGGGTTGAAATCCGGAAGGTCGTATGGCCCACCAGGCCGGAGCTGATCCAGACAACAGCCATCGTTGTTGTGTTTGTATTGGTTGTGGCGTTGATGCTGTGGGGTATGGATTCGTTGATCAGTTGGCTGGTCTCCGGAGTTATCGGGTAACAGGAGTGGGCAATGGCTAAGCGCTGGTACGTCGTTCATGCGTATTCTGGCTTTGAAAAGCACGTGATGCGCACTCTCAGGGAGCGTGTTGCTCTCAATGGCTTGGAAGAGAAGTTCGGCGAAATTCTCGTGCCGACTGAAGAAGTCGTTGAGATGCGTGACGGGAAGAAGCGCAAGAGTGAGCGCAAGTTCTATCCTGGCTACGTTCTGGTGCAGATGGAAATGGATGACGGCACCTGGCATCTGGTCAAGAATACGCCCAGGGTTCTTGGTTTCATAGGTGGTACCAAGGACAAGCCGGCCCCGATTACAGAGCGTGAGGCAGAGGCCATCCTTCGTCGTGTTGAGAGTGGCGCGGATAAGCCCAAGCCGAAGACCCTGTTCGAGCCGGGAGAAATTGTTCGCGTCACAGAAGGGCCGTTTGCGGACTTCAATGGCGTGGTTGAAGAAGTTGACTACGACAAGAGTCGGGTCAAGGTTGCCGTTTTGATTTTCGGTCGGTCAACTCCGGTAGAGTTGGAGTTTGGGCAAGTCGAAAAAGACTAAACAGCAGCCTTAAATGCTGAGAGCTCGCGCGCTATGGCGACGCGGGCTTTTTGTGTCTGCTACTGGCAGTTGTAAAAACAGGGGAGCCGAGAGGCGTTCGAACCCACAGGAGAAATATCATGGCTAAGAAAATTGAAGCGTACATCAAGCTTCAGGTTGCTGCCGGCAAGGCCAACCCGAGTCCCCCCGTTGGTCCCGCGCTGGGTCAGCGTGGCGTAAACATCATGGAGTTCTGTAAGGCGTTTAACGCACAGACCCAGGATATGGAGCCGGGCCTGCCGATTCCTACGGTTATCACCGTTTACAGTGATCGCAGCTTCACCTTTATCACCAAGACTCCGCCCGCACCGGTGCTGCTGAAGAAGGCAGCCGGCATTAAGAGTGGCTCTGGTCGTCCCAATACCGACAAAGTTGGCACGGTAACCCGTGACCAGTTGGAAGAAATTGCCAAGACCAAAGAGCCGGATCTGACTGCAGCCGATATGGATGCTGCGGTTCGTACCATTGCCGGAACTGCCCGTAGCATGGGCCTGAACGTGGAGGGCCTGTAACATGGCAAAGCTTAGCAAACGTCAGAAGCTGATTCGTGAAAAAGTCGATTCCACCCGCGCTTATTCCGTCGACGAAGCGGTAGCGTTGCTGGTTGAGCTGGGCGGTAGCGTCAAGTTCAAGGAATCCGTGGATGTTGCCGTCAATCTGGGCGTCGATGCGCGTAAATCCGACCAGGTTGTGCGTAGCAGTACTGTTTTGCCTCACGGCACTGGCAAGACCGTTCGTGTGGCGGTATTCACCCAGGGCGCCAACGCCGAGAAAGCAACCGCTGCCGGTGCTGATATTGTTGGTATGGATGACCTGGCGGAAGAAGTCAAAAAAGGCAACATGGATTTCGACGTGGTTATTGCCACTCCGGACGCCATGCGTGTTGTTGGTCAGCTGGGTCAGATCCTTGGTCCCCGCGGCCTGATGCCGAACCCGAAAGTCGGCACGGTTACCCCGGACGTTGAAACTGCCGTGAAGAATGCCAAGGCAGGTCAGGTGCGTTACCGCACTGACAAGAACGGCATCATTCACGCGCCGATGGGTAATGTGGAATTTTCTGCGCAGAACATCAAGGAGAACCTTGAAGCTCTGATTGCGGACCTGAAAAAGGCCAAGCCGTCTTCTTCGAAAGGTGTTTACCTCAAGAAGGTAACCCTGTCGTCGACGATGGGTCCTGGCCTGACTATCGATCAGAGCGCTCTGAGCATCTGAGGCTTTGTTCGGTAGTTACTTTGTAGTCTGGGCGGAAGCCAAGGCTGTCAAAGACCGCAGGCCCCTGAGGCGCTCTCTTTTATAAAGAGATGCTGGAAGGGTTAAAGCAACGCCTGCGCAGACGGTGTGAAGACGTTCTCTCTGAACCCAAACACCGTTGGGAGCCCCGCGAGGGGTATATGTGGGTTTGCCGGGAATATGCCCGGCGAAATCGAGGAGAAATCCAGTGGCAATTAGACTCGAAGACAAGAAAGCGATCGTCGCTGAAGTCAACGAGACTGCCGGTGGTGCTCTGTCTGTTGTTCTGGCTGACTACCGTGGTATCACCTCAGGTGATATGACGGCGCTGCGAGCGAAGGCCCGCGCTGAAAGCGTTCATCTAAAGGTTGTTCGTAACAACCTCGCGAAGATCGCAATCCGCGGTACTGAGTTCGAGTGTATTGATGCGGCGCTGGTCGGCCCGACAATTCTGGCGTTCTCTATGGAAGATCCGGGTGCGGCTGCGCGCCTGCTGAAGGATTTTGCCAAAGAGAAAGAGGCATTTGAGATCAAGGGCCTGGCTGTCGGCGGTGAGCTGATGGGCGCAGACCAAATTGATCGCCTTGCCAAGCTGCCGACACGCCACGAGGCGTTGACGATGCTGGCCGCCGTTACACAGGCACCGATCACCAAGCTTGCGCGGACACTGAACGAAGTTCCAACGAAAGTGACCCGTGCTGTTGCGGCAGTTCGAGACCAGAAGCAAGAAGCTGCTTGATTCTGTTGAACACCATTTTTATATTTTTGGGAGAAAGTCATGGCTCTGTCTAACGAAGACATTTTGAACGCAATTGCCGAAATGAGCGTAATGGACGTTGTTGCGCTGGTTGAAGCAATGGAAGAAAAATTCGGCGTATCCGCCGCCGCAGCTGTAGCTGCTGCTCCGGCTGCCGCCGGTGGTGAAGCCGCTGCTGCTGAAGAGCAGACTGAATTTGACGTTGTTCTTACCGGTCCTGGTGAGAAGAAAGTTAACGTCATCAAGGCCGTTCGTGAACTGACTGGCCTGGGTCTGAAAGAAGCGAAAGAGATGGTCGACAGCGCTCCTTCCGTTATCAAGGAAGCGGCGAGCAAAGACGACGCTGAAGAAGCCAAGAAGAAGCTTGAGGAAGCAGGCGCTTCTGTTGAGCTCAAGTAAGAGTTGGCTTTTGATCGAAACCGTGCGTTAAGCATGGACAGGCTGGTGGCCATGTGCCACCGGCCTTTTTCTGTTGTATATGCTATAGACTCTGAACGCCGATTCAGTGGTGCTGTCAGAATCTATAACCTACAGCGAGAGTCTTGTTCAAGACGGCGCAGTAAGCCGAGCAATTCGGCCCCGAAGCATGAAAATGGTTGCTTCTTGATACCAGGTATCAGGTCTAAAGCTGGGGAATGCAGATGACTTACTCCTATACTGAGAAAAAGCGGATTCGCAAAGATTTTAGTAAATTGCCGTCCGTGATGGATGTTCCCTATTTGCTGTCTATACAGCTGGATTCGTTCCGGGACTTCCTCCAAAGTGAAGCCGCGCCCGAAAATCGTCGGGAAACCGGTCTCCACGCAGCATTCAAATCCGTATTCCCGATTGTCAGTTATTCTGGCAACGCCGCACTCGAATACGTGAGTTACCGCATCGGCGAGCCGGTATTTGACGTCAAGGAATGCCAGCTTAGGGGCGTCACCTACGCAGCACCGCTGCGGGTGAAAGTAAGACTTATCATTTACGATAAGGAATCGTCCAACAAGGCGATCAAGGATATTAAAGAGCAGGAAGTCTACATGGGCGAAATGCCCCTGATGACCGAGAACGGTACCTTCGTTATCAACGGTACCGAGCGTGTTATCGTTTCCCAGCTCCACCGCTCACCCGGTGTGTTCTTCGATCATGACAAAGGTAAGACCCACTCGTCAGGTAAGCTGTTGTATTCGGCGCGGGTGATTCCTTACCGTGGTTCCTGGCTGGACTTCGAGTTCGATGCCAAGGACTCGGTCTTTGTTCGTATTGACCGTCGTCGCAAGCTGCCCGCGTCTATCCTCCTGCGTGCCCTGGGTTACAACTCAGAGCAGATGCTGGAGATGTTCTTTGATACCAGTAAGTTCAGTATCGGTCCTGAAGTGTGCAAGCTCGAGCTGGTTCCAAGCCGCCTGCGCGGTGACATAGCCACGTTCGATATCAAGGACAAAAAGGGCTCTGTCATCGTAGAAGAGGGTCGCCGGATCACCGCTCGTCATATCAAGCAGCTTGAAAAAGCGGGCCTGACCGAGCTGGAAGTACCGACGGAATACCTTCACGGCCGTGTACTCTCGAAAGACATGGTGGACACCAAGTCCGGAGAGGTTCTGGTTGAGTGCAATACCGAGCTGACCGAAGAAGTTGTTACCAAGATTCTTGATGCTGGCGTCACAGAAATTGAAACTCTGTACACCAACGATCTGGATTGTGGTCCGTTCATGTCGGACACGCTACGCATCGACCCAACCCGCACGCCCCTCGAGGCGTTGGTTGAGATCTATCGCATGATGCGCCCGGGCGAGCCGCCGACCAAAGAGTCGGCCGAGAACCTGTTCAACAACCTGTTCTTCTCTGAAGAGCGGTATGACCTGTCCTCCGTTGGCCGCATGAAGCTGAACCGTCGCCTGCGTCGCGAAGAAAGCACTGGCGAAGGCACGTTGACCCACGACGACATCATCGACGTCCTCAAGACGTTGATCGATATTCGGAACGGTCAGGGCAATGTCGACGATATTGATAACCTGGGCAACCGTCGAGTTCGTTGTGTCGGTGAGATGGCGGAGAACCAGTTCCGCGTTGGCCTGGTGCGTGTTGAGCGTGCCGTACGCGAGCGTTTGAGTCTGGCGGAAAGCGAAGGCCTGATGCCTCAGGACCTGATCAACGCGAAGCCGGTAGCGGCTGCGGTGAAGGAATTCTTCGGCTCCAGCCAGCTGTCCCAGTTCATGGATCAGAACAACCCGCTGTCGGAAGTGACGCACAAGCGCCGTATTTCGGCTCTTGGGCCTGGCGGCCTGACCCGTGAGCGTGCCGGTTTCGAGGTTCGAGATGTGCATCCGACCCATTACGGTCGCGTATGTCCCATCGAGACACCTGAAGGCCCGAACATCGGTCTGATCAACTCGCTGGCCACCTATGCTCGTTCCAACTCCTATGGCTTCCTCGAGAGTCCGTACCGGAAGGTCGTTGAAGGCGAGGTCACCGATGAAGTGGTATATCTCTCGGCTATTGAAGAGAGCAACTACATCATCGCCCAGGCCAGTGCGGCAATGGACGAGAACAAGCGTCTGTCTGATGAGCTGGTAACGGTTCGTCATCAGAACGAGTTCACGGTAACACCGCCGGAAAACGTCAACTTCATGGACGTGTCACCGCGTCAGGTAGTGTCGGTCGCCGCGTCGCTGATTCCGTTCCTGGAGCACGACGACGCCAACCGCGCACTGATGGGTTCCAACATGCAGCGCCAGGCGGTTCCGACGTTGCGTTCGCAGGTGCCCTTGGTAGGTACTGGTGTTGAACGTACCGTGGCCCAGGACTCTGGCGTTTGCGTAACTGCTCGTCGTGGTGGTGTGATCGAGAGCGTCGATGCGGCCCGTATCGTGGTACGTGTTAACGACGACGAGACTGAAGCCGGTGATGCTGGTGTGGATATCTACAACCTCACCAAGTACACCCGTTCGAACCAGAATACCTGTATCAACCAGCGTTCCATTGTTAATCAGGGCGACGAAATTGCCCGTGGTGACGTGCTGGCTGACGGTCCGTCCGTGGATCTGGGTGAGCTGGCCCTGGGGCAGAATATGCGTATCGCGTTCATGCCCTGGAACGGTTACAACTTTGAGGACTCCATCCTCATTTCCGAGAAAGTGGTTCAGGAAGATCGCCTGACCACCATCCACATTCAGGAACTGACTTGTGTGGCTCGGGATACCAAGCTGGGTAGCGAGGAAATCACCGCGGACATCCCGAACGTTGGTGAAAGTGCGCTGTCCAAGCTGGATGAGTCCGGCATCGTGTATATCGGTGCGGAAGTAGGTCCTGGCGATATCCTGGTCGGCAAGGTGACACCGAAAGGTGAAACCCAGTTGACCCCAGAGGAGAAGCTACTAAGGGCGATCTTCGGCGAGAAGGCTTCGGACGTGAAGGACACGTCCTCACGTGTGCCAACTGGCACCCGTGGCACGGTTATCGACGTTCAGGTCTTTACCCGTGACGGCATCGAAAAGGACACGCGTGCCCAGTCCATCGAAAAAGAGCAGCTGGACGAGTATCGCAAGGACCTGAAGGACGAGTACCGCATTGTAGAGGGTGCCACCTTCGAGCGTTTGACCAATGCCCTCAAGGGGCAGGAAGTCATCAGTGGTCCAGGCCTAAAGAAGGGCGCCAAGCTGGACGAGTCGTACCTGGCAGAGCTGCCGCGCGACGACTGGTTCAAGCTGCGGATGAAAGACGAGGCGCTGAACGAGCTGCTCGAGAAGTCCGAGCAGGGCCTTGAAGATCGCAAGAAAGAACACGAAGCGCGCTTTGACGATAAGAAAGGCAAGCTTCAGCAGGGTGATGACCTTGCTCCGGGTGTTCTCAAGATCGTCAAGGTATACCTCGCGATCAAGCGTCGGATTCAGCCGGGCGACAAGATGGCCGGCCGTCACGGTAACAAGGGTGTTATCTCGGCAGTGATGCCGATCGAGGACATGCCTTACGACGAGTATGGCAATACTGTTGATATCGTGCTGAACCCGCTGGGTGTTCCGTCGCGGATGAACGTCGGTCAGGTGCTCGAAACGCATCTGGGCGCCGCTGCAAAAGGGTTGGGTGAGCGCATCAGTCAGATGCTGGACGAGCAGCGTAAGATCGCTGAACTCCGCAATCTGCTGGACGAGATCTACAACCACTCGGACGAGGTCACCAAGGTGGACCTGGATTCGCTGAGTGACAAAGAGATCCTGGCCCTGGCCAACAATCTGCGTACGGGTGTCCCCATGGCAACGCCGGTGTTCGACGGTGCCAAGGAAGCAGAGGTCAAGCGTATGCTTGAACTGGCAGGTCTGAGTACGACTGGCCAGACTGTATTGTATGACGGCCGTACGGGCGATGAATTTGACCGCCCGGTCACGGTTGGCTACATGTACATCCTCAAGCTGAACCACTTGATCGACGACAAGATGCACGCTCGTTCCACCGGTTCGTACAGCCTGGTTACCCAGCAACCGCTGGGTGGTAAGGCGCAGTTCGGTGGTCAGCGCTTCGGTGAGATGGAAGTGTGGGCTCTCGAGGCCTACGGTGCGGCGTATACGCTGCAGGAAATGCTTACCGTGAAGTCTGATGATGTGAATGGTCGGACCAAGATGTACAAGAACATTGTCGATGGCGATCATCGTATGGAGCCGGGTATGCCCGAGTCCTTCAATGTTCTGGTCAAGGAAATCCGCTCGCTGGGTATCGACATCGAGCTGGAATCCGACTGAGCCGAATTGTTTTTGGCAGCGTGAGCGGGTACCGGTCGGTACCCGCCCGAGAATAACGCCATCCGGAGCTGTTACTGATGAAAGATTTGCTGAATCTTCTCAAAAACCAGAACCAGAAGCAGGAATTTGACGCCATCCGTATTGGCCTGGCGTCGCCTGACATGATCCGTTCATGGTCTTTTGGTGAGGTCAAAAAGCCTGAGACCATCAACTACCGTACGTTCAAGCCTGAGCGTGACGGTCTTTTCTGTGCCAAGATTTTCGGCCCGATCAAAGATTACGAGTGCCTGTGCGGCAAGTACAAGCGGCTCAAGCACCGTGGTGTCATCTGCGAGAAGTGCGGTGTTGAAGTGGCACTCGCCAGTGTGCGCCGTGAACGCATGGGTCACATCGAGCTCGCCAGCCCGGTTGCCCACATCTGGTTCCTGAAATCATTGCCATCCCGCATCGGCCTGATGCTGGACATGACTCTGCGCGATATCGAGCGGGTCCTGTATTTTGAGTCGTTCATCGTGATCGAACCGGGCATGACGACGCTTGAGCGCGGTCAGCTGCTGAACGACGAGCAGTATTACGAAGCCCTTGAGGAGTTCGGTGACGAATTCGATGCCCGCATGGGTGCCGAAGCCGTCCAGGAGCTGCTCGAAGGTATTGATCTGCAGGCCGAAGTTGAGGCGCTGCGGGAAGAGATTCCCCAGACCAACTCGGAGACCAAGATCAAGAAGTTCAGCAAGCGCCTGAAGATTCTCGAGGCGTTCCTGTATTCCGGCAACAAGCCGGGCGATATGGTCATGACTGTCCTGCCGGTTCTGCCGCCGGATCTTCGTCCGCTGGTACCACTGGATGGTGGCCGTTTTGCCACGTCTGACCTGAACGACCTGTATCGCCGGGTGATCAACCGTAACAACCGTCTCAAGCGCCTGTTGGAGCTCAATGCGCCCGACATCATCGTGCGCAACGAGAAACGGATGCTACAGGAAGCGGTAGATGCGTTGTTGGATAACGGCCGTCGCGGTCGCGCCATCACTGGCACCAACAAGCGCCCGCTGAAGTCCTTGGCCGATATGATCAAGGGTAAGCAGGGTCGTTTCCGTCAGAACCTGCTCGGTAAGCGTGTGGACTACTCCGGTCGTTCCGTGATCGTGGTTGGTCCCTATCTGCGCCTGCACCAGTGCGGTCTACCGAAGAAGATGGCGTTGGAGCTGTTCAAGCCGTTCATCTTCTCGAAGCTTGAGCACCGTGGCCTGGCGACCACCATCAAAGCCGCCAAGAAGATGGTCGAGCGCGAGGAAGGCGTGGTTTGGGATATCCTGGACGAGGTTATCCGTGAGCACCCGATCATGCTGAACCGGGCGCCGACTCTGCACCGTCTGGGCATTCAGGCGTTCGAGCCGGTATTGATCGAAGGCAAGGCCATTCAGCTGCATCCGCTGGTGTGTGCGGCCTACAACGCTGACTTCGACGGTGACCAGATGGCGGTACACGTGCCGCTGACCCTGGAAGCCCAGCTCGAAGCCCGTGCGTTGATGATGTCCACCAATAACGTGCTGTCGCCGGCCAACGGCGAGCCGATTATCGTACCGTCCCAGGACGTGGTGCTGGGCCTTTACTACATGACCCGTGAGCGCAAGAGTGCTGTCGGTGAAGGCATGGTGTTTGCTGATGTCAAAGAGGCACATCGTGCCTATGGTGCTGGCAAGGTTGATCTCCAGGCAATCGTCAAGGTCCGGGTAAAGGAAGTCACGATTCAGGAGGACGGCGAGCGTACCGAAGAGTACAAGATCGTCGACACCACGGTCGGTCGTGCCCTGTTGTTCGATATCGTTCCTGACGGCCTGTCTTATGACCTGGTCAACAAGCCGATGGTCAAGAAGTCGATCTCGAACCTGATCAACACCTGTTACCGTGATGCCGGCCTCAAGGATACCGTTATCTTTGCCGACCAGCTCATGTACATGGGCTACCACTATGCGACGGTTTCCGGTATCTCGATCGGCTTCAACGACTTCGAGATTCCTCCTGAGAAATACGAACTGGTGGATGCCGCCTCCGAGGAAGTCAAGGATATCGAAACCCAGTACGCGTCCGGTCTGCTGACCCAGGGTGAGAAGTACAACAAGGTTATCGATATCTGGTCCCGTGCCAACGACAAAGTGTCGAAGGCGATGATGGATCGGCTTTCGAAAGAGCAGGTTATCGGGCCAGACGGTAAACCGGTCAAGGGTGAGGACGGCGAAGACCTGATGCAGGAGTCGTTCAACTCGGTTTATATGATGGCCGATTCCGGTGCCCGGGGTTCCGCGGCTCAGATTCGCCAGCTGGCAGGTATGCGTGGCCTGATGGCGAAGCCGGACGGCTCTATCATCGAGACGCCGATCACCGCGAACTTCCGTGAGGGTCTGAACGTACTCCAGTACTTCATATCCACCCACGGTGCCCGTAAGGGTCTGGCGGATACGGCACTGAAGACTGCGAACTCGGGTTACCTGACTCGCCGTCTGGTAGACGTCTCTCAGGATCTGGTCGTTACCGAAACCGATTGTGGTACCGAAGAAGGCTTGCTGATGACGCCGCACATCGAGGGTGGCGACGTTGTTGTACCGCTGGGTGATCGTGTGCTTGGTCGTGTTACGGCCCGTGCAGCCTTTACGCCAACGGACAAGGACAATGCCGTTGTCGAAGCCGGCGTCCTGCTGGACGAGAAAGCGGTTGAATCTCTTGAGCGTGCCGGTGTGGACGAAGTCTGGGTTCGCTCTGCGATCACCTGTGAAACTCGCCACGGTATCTGTTCCAAGTGTTACGGCCGTGACCTGGCCCGTGGCCATGAAGTCAATGTGGGCGAGGCTGTCGGTGTTATCGCCGCACAGTCCATCGGTGAGCCGGGTACCCAGCTGACCATGCGTACGTTCCACATCGGTGGTGCTGCAAGTCGGGCGTCCGCAGTCGACAACATTCAGGTCAAGCACGGCGGCACAGTTCGTCTGCACAACCTGAAATCGATCGAGAAGAGCGACGGCACCCTGGTTGTGGTATCCCGTTCCTCAGCGCTGGCCATTGCCGATGAGCAGGGGCGTGAGCGTGAGTGGTACAAGCTGCCCTATGGTGCGGTGCTGTCGGTCAAACACGGCGATACCGTGGAAGCCGGCGTTGCTGTGGCCAAGTGGGATCCGCATACGCACCCCATCATCGCCGAAGCGGAAGGTACCGCCAAGTTTGTCAACATGGATCAGGGCATTACCGTCCGGACTCAGACTGATGAACTGACGGGTCTGTCCACGATGGAGGTTATCGACCCGAAAGAGCGTCCGGCCGCTGGTAAGGACATTCGTCCTGCCATTCAGCTGATCGACGACAAGGGTAACGATGTCGAGTTGCCCGGTGGTGGTACCGCGATCTTCTTCCTGCCAGCCAACGCGCTGGTGACCATGGCCAATGGCGCCAAGATCGAGCTGGGTGACGTGGTTGCCCGTATTCCGCAGGAAAGCTCGAAGACCCGGGACATCACCGGTGGTCTTCCGCGTGTTGCCGACCTGTTCGAGGCCCGTCGTCCGAAAGAGTCGTCCATCCTGGCTGAAGTCAGTGGTGTGGTGTCGTTCGGTAAAGAGACCAAGGGCAAGAAACGCCTGGTGATCACGCCGAAGGATGCGGATCCGTATGAGGTTCTGATTCCCAAGCATCGCCAGATGAACGTGTTTGAAGGTGAAACGGTTGAGAAGGGTGAGGTTATCTCTGATGGCCCGTCCAACCCTCACGATATCCTTCGCCTTCTGGGTGTGGTTGCGTTGGCCAAGTACATCACCAACGAAATCCAGGACGTTTACCGTCTGCAGGGTGTTGTCATCAACGATAAGCATATCGAGGTTATCGTTCGGCAGATGCTGCGTAAGGTAGAGATCACGGATGCTGGCGATACCAGTCTGCTGGCTGGCGATCAGGTGGAAATCACCCAGTTCATGGAAGAGAACGAAAAAGCGGAAGCGGCGGACAAGGAAGCGGCACGTTGCGAGCGCTTGTTGCTGGGTATCACCAAGGCATCTCTGGCGACAGAGTCGTTCATTTCAGCGGCATCGTTCCAGGAAACCACGCGGGTTCTCACCGAGGGCGCAGTCACTGGAAAACGGGATTACCTCCGCGGCTTGAAGGAAAACGTCGTTGTTGGTCGCCTGATTCCGGCGGGTACCGGTCTGGCGTATCACGCCGAGCGTCGCCGCAAGCGTGACCTTGAAGAGCAGGGCGTCACGGCAGCGGATGTCGAAGAAGCTCTGAGTGCCGAGCTCAACCGCGAAAGCTGAGTTGACCGGTAACATCACCCGCCGGTAGTTACTTACCTGACGGGTGGTTAAAAAGAGATCAGTCATCTTGACTGTTCAAGGGCGCAGGCTTAAACTTGCGACCCTCAAATTTTACCCCCGCCTGTCGGGGGTAAGTTTCATTGATACGGTTTTTTGGAGTTTGCTTACATGGCAACGATTAATCAGTTGGTGCGTAAGCCTCGTAAACGCAAAGCGGCCAAGAGCGACGTTCCTGCTCTGCAGGCTTGCCCGCAGCGCCGTGGTGTTTGTACTCGTGTGTACACCACAACGCCGAAGAAGCCGAACTCAGCACTGCGTAAAGTGTGCCGTGTTCGTCTGACTAACGGCTACGAGGTTTCCTCATACATCGGTGGTGAAGGTCACAACCTTCAGGAGCACAGTGTTGTGCTGATCCGTGGCGGTCGAGTAAAAGACCTTCCGGGTGTGCGCTATCACACTGTTCGCGGAACACTGGACACCCAGGGTGTGCAGAACCGTAAACAGGGCCGCTCCAAGTACGGTGCAAAACGACCCAAGTCCTGATGTCCCACACGGGTGTCTTTTATCGTTGCTACGTAGAACGGTAAGAGTAAGGCTGAGTAGCAGATGCTATCTCAGGGGTTCCTGAAGACCTTTTAATAGATAAGGGCTTATCGATGCCTAGAAGAAGAGTTGCAGCAAAACGGGAAATTATCCCGGATCCCAAATTCGGCAGTGCACGGCTGGCCAAGTTCATCAACCATGTGATGGAAAGTGGCAAGAAAGCTGTTGCTGAGCGCATTGTTTATGGCGCGCTCGATATTGTTGCCGACAAGTCCAAGGAAGAGCCGATCGACATGTTCGAGAAGGCCCTGGAGAACATCCAGCCGATGGTTGAAGTTAAATCCCGTCGTGTGGGTGGTGCTACCTACCAGGTGCCTGTCGAAGTACGGCCTTCCCGTCAGAACGCGCTGGCCATGCGCTGGCTCGTTGAATATTCACGGAAGCGTGGTGAAAAGTCCATGGCGCAGCGTCTGGCAGGTGAAATCCTGGATGCCGCTGATAGCAAGGGCTCCGCTGTTAAGAAGCGCGAAGACGTTCATCGCATGGCAGAAGCCAACAAGGCGTTCTCTCACTTCCGTTTCTAATCAGCCGAGGTTCATACAGTGGCACGCAAGACTCCGATCAAGAGATACAGAAACATTGGTATTTGTGCGCACGTTGATGCGGGCAAGACCACAACCACCGAGCGGGTTCTGTTCTATACAGGCATTTCCCACAAAATCGGTGAGGTTCATGATGGCGCGGCAACCATGGACTGGATGGAGCAGGAGCAGGAGCGTGGTATTACCATCACGTCTGCTGCAACTACCTGTTTCTGGCAGGGCATGGATAAACAGTATCCCGAGCACCGCATCAACATCATCGACACCCCGGGGCACGTTGACTTTACCATCGAGGTAGAGCGGTCCCTGCGTGTGCTCGACGGTGCGGTTGTTGTGTTCTGTGGCTCCTCTGGTGTTGAGCCGCAGTCTGAGACTGTTTGGCGTCAGGCCAACAAGTACGAAGTTCCCCGCATGGTGTTCGTCAACAAGATGGACCGTGCCGGCGCCAACTTCCTGCGCGTTGTTGATCAGATCAAGAACCGTCTGGGCGCGACTGCCGTTCCCATTCAGCTGCCGATCGGCGCTGAAGACGAGTTCGCTGGCCTGGTTGACCTGATTCGTAACAAGGCTATTTACTGGAACGAAGACGATGCCGGTGCTACCTATGACCAGCGCGACGTTCCTGCCGAAATGGCTGATGAAGTGGCCAAGTACCGCGAAGAGATGATGGAAGCGGCTGCGGAAGCTAACGAAGAGTTGATGGAGCGCTACCTTGAAGAAGGCGAGCTGAGCATCGAGGACATTAAGAAAGGTTTGCGTATCCGTACGCTTGCCAACGAGATCGTTGTCGCAACATGCGGTTCTGCCTTTAAGAACAAAGGTGTTCAGGCGGTACTGGATTCGGTTATCGAATTCCTGCCTGCTCCGGACGAAGTCAAGGCTATTCGTGGTGAGGTTGATGAGGACGGCACCGAAGAAACCCGTCAGGCGGACGACGATGCTCCGTTCTCGGCGCTGGCTTTCAAGATTGCCACCGACCCGTTCGTGGGTACGCTGACCTTCTTCCGGGTTTACTCCGGTAAGCTGGAATCCGGTAATGCGGTATACAACTCCGTAAAGAGCAAAAAAGAGCGCGTCGGCCGTATGGTTCAGATGCACTCCAAAGAGCGTCAGGAGATCAAAGAAGTTCTCGCCGGTGATATTGCTGCGGCAATCGGCCTCAAGAGTGTCACTACCGGTGATACCTTGTGTGACGAGAATCACAAGATCATCCTTGAGCGTATGGAGTTCCCGGAGCCGGTTATTTCTGTAGCCGTCGAGCCGAAGTCCAAGGCTGACCAGGAGAAAATGGGTGTTGCCCTGGGTAAGCTGGCGCAGGAAGATCCTTCATTCCGTGTTCGCACTGATGAGGAGTCTGGCCAGACCATTATCTCTGGTATGGGTGAGCTTCACCTGGACATCATCGTTGACCGCATGCGTCGCGAGTTCAAGGTGGAAGCGAACATTGGTAAGCCGCAGGTGGCTTATCGTGAATGCATCCGCAAGAACGTGGATGTTGAAGGTAAGTTTGTGCGTCAGTCCGGCGGCCGTGGTCAGTACGGTCACGTCAAGCTCAAGCTTGAACCGCTGCCTCTTGATGAGGAAGATGGCGAGAACTTTATCTTCGTGAATGAAATCGTTGGTGGTGTGGTTCCCAAGGAATACATCCCCGCCGTTCAGCAAGGTATTGAAGAGCAGATGCAGAACGGCTGTCTGGCCGGTTACCCGCTGCTGCGGATCAAGGCCACGCTGTACGATGGTTCCTACCATGATGTGGATTCCAACGAAATGGCGTTCAAGGTCGCAGGTTCCATGGCCATGAAGAAAGGCGCACTGGAAGCCAATCCGGCACTTCTCGAGCCTCTGATGAGGGTTGAGGTTGTCACTCCTGAAGATTATATGGGTGACGTTGTTGGTGACCTGAACCGCCGCCGTGGTCTGGTACAGGGTATGGAAGACGGCCCATCGGGCAAAACAATCCGTGCCGAGGTTCCGTTGTCGGAGATGTTCGGTTACGCCACCGACCTGCGTTCTGCAACGCAGGGTCGGGCGTCTTATGCGATGGAGTTCTCCCGCTATATGGAAGCTCCCTCGAACATTGCCGAAGCGATCATTAAAAAGGGTTGATCCCCAGGACTTAAGAAACAGGAAGAGGTGTAACCGTGTCTAAAGCAAAATTTGAGCGTAATAAGCCGCACGTAAACGTGGGTACCATTGGTCACGTAGACCATGGCAAGACCACGCTGACAGCCGCGCTGACTCGTGTGTGTCACGAAGTGTGGGGTACTGGTAGTGCAAGCGCATTCGACCAGATCGATAACGCACCGGAAGAGAAGGCGCGTGGTATCACCATCGCGACGTCTCACGTTGAGTACGATTCACCGGCGCGCCACTATGCGCACGTTGACTGCCCGGGCCACGCTGACTATGTGAAGAACATGATCACGGGTGCGGCGCAGATGGACGGCGCGATCCTGGTTTGCTCCGCAGCTGACGGCCCCATGCCGCAGACTCGTGAGCACATCCTGCTGTCCCGCCAGGTTGGTGTTCCTTTCATCGTTGTGTTCCTGAACAAGGCGGACATGGTGGATGACGAGGAACTGCTGGAGCTGGTCGAGATGGAAGTTCGCGAGCTGCTGAGCCAGTACGACTTCCCGGGCGACGACACGCCGATCGTTACCGGTTCCGCGCTGATGGCGCTGGAAGGTAAGGATGACAACGAAATGGGTACTACCGCTGTTAAGAAGCTGGTAGAGGCCCTGGACGAATACATCCCGGATCCGGAGCGTGCGATTGATCAGCCGTTCCTGATGCCGATCGAGGACGTGTTCTCCATCTCTGGTCGCGGTACGGTTGTAACCGGTCGTGTAGAGCGCGGCATCATCAAGGTTGGTGACGAAGTGGAAATCGTTGGTATCAAAGATACCGTTAAGACGGTTTGTACCGGTGTTGAGATGTTCCGCAAGCTGCTGGACGAAGGCCGTGCCGGTGAGAACGTTGGTGTTCTGCTGCGTGGTACCAAGCGTGACGACGTTGAGCGTGGTCAGGTTCTGTGTGTACCGGGCTCCATCAAGCCGCACACCAAGTTCGAGTGCGAAGTGTACGTACTGAGCAAAGAAGAAGGTGGTCGTCATACCCCGTTCTTTAAGGGTTACCGTCCGCAGTTTTACTTCCGTACCACCGACGTCACAGGTTCCTGTGAGCTGCCGGAAGGTGTGGAAATGGTTATGCCGGGTGACAACGTGAAGATGAGTGTTACCCTGATTGCTCCGATCGCCATGGAAGATGGCCTGCGCTTCGCGATTCGTGAAGGCGGCCGTACCGTTGGTGCCGGCGTAGTCTCAAAGATCATCGAATAAATCATTCGAGTGATCTGAGGAAAAAAGGGGCTGAAGGTCAGCCCCTTTTTCTGTTTCAGCCGCACAATCTGGCCCAGTTGAGTCGCTGCTGATCGCAGTTGACACTGCTGGGTATTATGCATACAATGCGGCTCCTTTTTTTGAAGGTCGGCTAACTAGTAGCTGCTACGAGTGGAGTTTGGTGCATCATGCAAAGCCAAAAAATTCGAATCCGGTTGAAGGCGTTTGATTATCGCCTGATCGACCAGTCAACGCAGGAGATTGTCGATACCGCGAAGCGGACCGGCGCTCAAGTGCGTGGGCCAATCCCTCTGCCGACGCGGAAGGAAAAGTACACCGTTCTGATTTCACCGCACGTCAATAAAGACGCGCGTGATCAGTACGAGATTCGTACACACAAGCGTTTGCTGGACATCGTCGAACCGACGGAAAAGACAGTAGATGCTTTGATGAAGCTGGATCTGGCAGCAGGTGTAGACGTTCAGATCAGCCTCGGCTAACCGCGCGGTTAGTCTGTGTAACTGTCATAAGGCCATAGAGGGTGAGAGCCCCGTACACTTAAGAGGTGAAACATGGCAATTGGAATTGTCGGTCGCAAGGCCGGTATGACCCGTATTTTTACGGAAGACGGGCAAGCAGTGTCCGTAACGGTAATTGAGGTTGAGCCCAACCGCATTACCCAGTTGAAAACTCTTGAAAGCGATGGCTATCGCGCGGTTCAGGTAACCGTTGGTAAGCGTCGTTCCTCTCGTGTGACTAAAAGCGAAGCGGGCCATTACGCCAAAGCCGGAGTCGAGGCTGGTCGTGGTCTGTGGGAATTCCGTCTCGCCGATGGCGAAGGCGAAGAGCTGGCTGCAGGCGGAGAAATTACCGCTTCCATCTTTGAAGATGGTCAGGTCGTTGATGCTGTTGGTCAGTCCAAAGGTAAAGGTTTCCAGGGCGGCGTAAAGCGCTGGAACTTCTCCATGCAGGACGCCACACACGGTAACTCCCTTTCTCATCGTGCTCCGGGTTCCATTGGTCAGAACCAGACTCCGGGCAAGGTATTCAAGGGCAAAAAGATGGCGGGCCAGATGGGCAATGCGCAGGTGACCGTGCAGAACCTGCAAGTCGTCCGTGTCGACGCCGAGCGCAACCTTCTGCTGATTCGTGGTGCCGTTCCGGGCGCGACCGGCGGAAATGTTGTCATCAAGCCTGCAGTTAAAGCCTGAGGAGCGGTGCGATGGAATTGACTATTACAGGTAGCGGTAAGGGAATCTCGGTTTCCGACGCTGCATTCGCCAAAGATTTTAATGAGTCACTGGTTCACCAGGTTGTCACCGCGTATATGTCCGGTGCACGCCAGGGTACCCGTGCTCAGAAAACACGTTCGGAAGTCGCTGGTGGCGGTAAGAAGCCCTGGCGTCAGAAGGGTACGGGTCGTGCCCGTGCCGGTACCATCCGCAGTCCGCTGTGGCGGTCCGGTGGTGTTACCTTCGCTGCCAAGCCTCAAAGTTTTGAGCAGAAGGTAAACCGCAAAATGTACCGCGCAGCGATGCGCTCCATTTTTTCCGAGCTGGTCCGTCAGGAGCGCCTGGTTGTGGTCGACGACATGAATGTCGAAACCCCCAAGACCAAGGCCTTCACTGCCAAGCTGAGCGATATCGGTGTCAGTAACGCGCTGATTCTGTCCGACAACGTCGAGCAGAACCTGCACCTGGCCTCGCGCAATATCCCGCACGTTGATGTGCGTGATGTCGCCGGCCTTGACCCGGTTAGCCTTGTCGCCTTCGACAAAGTGGTTGTGACTGTTCCCGCTCTGAAGAAAATCGAGGAGATGCTGGGATGAATCAGGAACGTATTTACAAGGTTCTTCTTGGGCCTCACGTATCAGAGAAAGCCTCTCTGGTCGCGGAAAGTGGTCAGGTGGTATTCCGTGTAGCCCCTGACGCAACCAAGCCCGAGATCAAGAAAGCCGTTGAGCAGCTGTTCAACGTCACCGTCGAAGGTGTTCAGGTTCTGAACCGTAAGGGTAAGCTCAAGCGTACCGTTCGCGGCTTCGGCAAGCGTGCTGACATTCGTAAGGCTTACGTTAAGCTTGCGGACGGTCAGGACATTGATTTTCTGGATGTGGAATAAGGTAAAGGGGTCGTAAAATGCCGATCGTCAAAACCAAGCCAACATCTGCCGGCCGCCGTCACGTTGTTAAGCTCTTTAACCCTGATCTTCACAAGGGGCGCCCTTACGAGCCGTTGGTAGAAACTCTAAGTAAATCGGGTGGTCGTAACCATTTTGGTCGCATCACTACCCGTCACATTGGTGGTGGACATAAAAAACACTACCGTGTCATTGACTTTAAGCGGACCAAAGATGGTATCCCGGCGACTATCGAGCGCCTGGAGTACGATCCTAACCGCTCTGCGCACATTGCGCTGATCAAGTACGCCGATGGCGAGCGTCGCTACATTATCGCTCCCAAAGGTATGCAGATTGGTGACCCTGTGCGCTCCGGCATCGACGCGCCGATTAAAGTAGGAAGCACACTTCCGCTCCGGAATATTCCGGTCGGTTCTGTGATTCACTGCGTCGAAATCAAGCCTGGCAAAGGTGCTCAGCTGGCTCGCTCTGCGGGCGCATCCGTACAGCTGGTTGCTCGGGAAGGGGCGTATGCCACCATCCGCCTGCGCTCAGGTGAAATGCGTAAGGTGCTTGTTGACTGTCGCGCAACGTTGGGCGAAGTGTCCAACAGCGAACACAGCCTCAAGCAGCTTGGTAAAGCGGGTGCATCACGTTGGCGCGGTAAACGTCCAACAGTACGTGGTGTTGCTATGAACCCAGTTGACCACCCACATGGTGGTGGTGAAGGGCGTACCTCTGGCGGGCGTCACCCGGTTACTCCGTGGGGTGTTCCGACCAAAGGGCATAAGACTCGTAAGAACAAACGTACTGATAAGATGATAGTACGTCGTCGTTCAGCCAAGTAAACGACTACATAGAGGTAAATGCTGTGCCACGTTCTTTGAAGAAAGGTCCTTTTATAGACCTGCATCTGTTGAAGAAGGTCGAGGCAGCTCTGGAAGCTAACGACAAGCGGCCGATCAAAACCTGGTCCCGCCGGTCGACAGTGTTTCCGGAGATGGTAGGCCTGACCATTGCAGTCCACAACGGCAAGCAGCACGTGCCGGTTTATGTCACCGAAGATATGGTCGGGCATAAGCTGGGTGAGTTCGCGGCGACGCGTACTTATCGTGGTCATGCGGCCGACAAGAAAGCTAAACGCTGATTGTGAGGTAATAGAAATGGAAGTAGCAGCCAAGTACAAGGGCGCTCGCCTCTCAGCTCAGAAAGCGCGTCTTGTCGCTGACCAAGTACGCGGCAAGGCTGTTGAGGACGCCCTGAACATTCTGACTTTCAGCCCTAAGAAGGCGGCGGTCATTCTCAAGAAAGCGCTTGAGTCTGCCATCGCCAACGCTGAGCACAACGAAGGTCTGGACGTAGATGATTTGCGGGTTTCCACCGTTATGGTGGATGAGGGTCCGACGCTCAAGCGAATCAAAGCTCGAGCCAAGGGGCGCGCTGACCGGATTTTCAAGCGCACCTGTCATATCACCGTCAAGGTCGCCGACAAGTAGGAGATGCTCAGATGGGTCATAAAGTAAATCCAACCGGCATGCGCCTGGGTGTGATCAAAGAGCACAACTCAGTGTGGTATGCCGAAAAGGCGGAATACGCGAACAACCTGTTGAACGATATTCAGGTTCGCGAATTCCTGGACAAGCGTCTGGTAAAGGCGTCTGTCAGCAAGATTGTGATCGAGCGCCCTGCTCAGAACGCCCGTATCACGATCCATACAGCCCGTCCCGGTATTGTTATCGGTAAGAAGGGTGAAGATGTTGACCGTCTGCGTCGCGAAGTCAGCGACATGATGGGTGTGCCCGTGCACATCAACATCGAAGAAGTCCGCAAGCCGGACCTGGATGCCCGCTTGGTCGCGCAGAACGTTGCCGGCCAGCTGGAGCGTCGTGTGATGTTCCGTCGCGCTATGAAGCGTGCGGTACAGAACGCTATGCGCCAGGGCGCGAAAGGCATCAAGATCCAGGTAGGCGGTCGTCTCGGGGGTGCTGAAATTGCCCGTTCCGAGTGGTATCGCGAAGGTCGTGTACCGCTGCACACACTGCGTGCAGACATTGATTACTCGACCTACGAAGCGAAAACCACTTACGGCATTATCGGCGTCAAGGTATGGATCTTCAAAGGTGAGATTCTTGGTGGTATGGAGCAGGTCCGTGCTGACAAGAAAGCCTCTGGGAAGAAAGGTTCTAAGTAAAGGGGCACTCAAATGCTGCAACCAAAACGCACCAAATTTCGCAAGGTAATGAAAGGCCGTAACACCGGTCTTGCGCACCGTGCTAACAAGGTGAGCTTCGGTGAATACGGATTGAAGGCGACAAGCCGTGGACGTATAACTGCGCGCCAGATTGAAGCAGCGCGTCGTACCATGACTCGCCGCATCAAGCGGGGCGGTAAGATCTGGATCCGGATTTTCCCGGACAAACCGATCTCCAGCAAGCCGCTCGAAGTACGAATGGGTAAAGGTAAGGGTTCTGTCGAGTACTGGGTGGCTGAAATTCAGCCAGGCCGGATGCTGTATGAGATGGAAGGTGTTTCCGAGGAAATCGCTCGTGACGCGTTCACTCTTGCTGCGGCCAAGCTGCCCGTACAGACCACCTTTGTAACGAGGACGGTGATGTGATGAAAGCAACAGAGCTGCGTGACAAGTCAGTCGAGGAGCTGAACAAAGAGCTGATCGACCTCCTGAAGGAGCAGTTCAACCTGCGCATGCGTAAGGCGACAGGTCAGCTGAATCAGTCTCATCTTCTTCCGAAGGTGAAGCGTGACATTGCTCGCGTGAAAACAGTTATGAATGAAAAGGCAGGACAGTAACATGACTGAAGCTACCCAAACTGCCAGAACCCTGAGCGGCAAGGTCGTGAGCAACAAAATGGAGAAATCCATTGTGGTTCTGGTTGAGCGCCAGGTTAAGCATCCTCTGTACGGTAAGTACATGAAGCGTTCATCCAAAATTCATGCTCACGACGAGAGCAATCAGTGCAACATCGGTGACACCGTTACAATCCAGGAAACCCGCCCGGTCTCCAAGACCAAAAGCTGGGCTCTGGTGGAAGTCACCGAACGCGCATCGAAGGTGTAACTCGCCCGGACGGTGAGTCTTGTCGTAACGGCAAAGTGGTTTCTGCTGGAGAATAACCATGATTCAGACTCAAACAATGCTTGAAGTCGCGGACAACAGCGGTGCACGTCAGGTGATGTGCATCAAGGTCCTGGGCGGTTCACATCGGCGTTATGCCAGCGTTGGGGATATCATCAAGGTAACCGTTAAGGAAGCCATCCCCCGCGGTAAAGTGAAAAAAGGCCAGGTCCTGAAAGCTGTCGTTGTACGTACCCGTAAAGGTGTGCGTCGTCCCGACGGGTCGCTTATTCGTTTCGACGGAAACGCGGCAGTACTTCTGAACAATCAGGACGCACCCATTGGTACCCGTATCTTCGGACCGGTTACCCGTGAACTGCGAAATGAGAAGTTCATGAAAATTATTTCACTGGCACCCGAAGTACTTTAAGGACCAGAGGCCGGTTATGAAAAAGATCAAACGAGATGACGAAGTAATCGTCACTACGGGGAAAGACCAAGGCAAACGTGGTAAAGTCCTGAAGGTTCAGGACGATGGCCGGGTTGTTGTTTCTGGGATCAATATGATCAAGAAGCACACCAAGCCAAACCCGATGCTCGGCACCCCAGGTGGCATCGTCGAAAAAGAAGCACCTATCCAGGCTTCCAACGTGGCTATTTTTAATCCGCAGACCGGCAAAGCCGATCGCGTAGGCTTCCAGATCAAGGAAGACGGCGCCAAAGTGCGGATCTTTAAGTCCACGAAAGAAGTCGTCGATAACCAGTAAGCGGTGGTGGTTACGATGCTTAACATGAAAGAGCAGTACAGTAAGGAAGTGGTACCCGCCCTGCAGAAAGAGTTCAGCTACAAGAACATCATGCAGGTGCCGCGTATCGAAAAGATCACCCTGAATATGGGTGTCGGCGAAGCGGTCGGTGACAAGAAGCTGATTGAAAATGCCGTGGCGGATCTTGAAGCCTTGGCAGGTCAAAAAGCGGTTGTCACTTTGGCACGTAAATCCGTAGCGGGCTTTAAAATCCGTGAAGGTTGGCCGATCGGTTGTAAAGTTACCCTGCGCGGTGAGCGTATGTGGGATTTCTTTGATCGTCTGGTTCACATTGCGGTACCCCGCATTCGTGACTTCCGCGGTCTGAATCCCAAGTCCTTCGATGGTCGCGGTAACTACAGCATGGGTGTGCGTGAGCAGATCATTTTCCCCGAGATCGAGTACGACAGAGTCGACAAGATCCGTGGACTTGATATCACCATTACCACCACTGCCGGTACCGACGATGAAGGTCGCGAACTGTTGAAAGCCTTCGGCTTTCCGTTCAAGAAATAAGGAACGAGTGTAATGGCTAAGGTTTCCATGAAGAACCGCGAGTTCAAGCGCGAAAAAACCGTTGCGAAGTACGCAGCGAAGCGCGCCGAACTCAAGGCGATTATCAAGAACCCGAATACCAGCGATGATGACCGTTGGGATGCACAGATGAAGCTGCAACAGCTTCCTCGTGATGCGTCTCCCTCGCGTCTTCGTAATCGTTGCCAGGTTACAGGTCGTCCCCATGGCGTTCTGCGCAAGTTCAAGCTGTCACGTATCAAGTTGCGTGAAGCTGGCATGCGCGGTGATGTCCCGGGCCTGACCAAAGCAAGCTGGTAAGGCAGGCACTCTGGCCGTAGGTCAGATGCCCGTTGGTAAGCGGTGCGGCGCGCCGCTGCACAACTAAAAAGATCAGGAGTCTCATACCAATGAGTATGCAAGATACGCTTGCGGATATGTTTACCCGTATCCGTAATGCACAGATGGCACAGAAGGCCGATGTGGCTATGCCGTCTTCAAAGATGAAGATCTCCGTAGCCCAGGTCCTTAAGGACGAAGGTTACGTAGCCGATTTTTCCGTCTCAGCTGACGCGAAACCCGAGCTGACCATTAACCTCAAGTACTTCGGTGGTAAGCCGGTTATTGAGGAAATCAAGAGGGTCAGCCGTCCGAGTCTGCGCCAGTACAAGGGCGCTGGGGAGCTGCCGAAGGTATCCGGTGGTCTGGGAGTCGCGATTGTCTCTACGTCCAAGGGCGTAATGACAGACCGCGCTGCACGTGCTGCCGGCGTGGGTGGCGAAGTCATCTGCACCGTATTTTAGGAGATACACATGTCCAGGGTTGCCAATAATCCTGTCGTGCTGCCTTCCGGTGTTGAGGTTAAGCTGAACGGACAGGAAATTAATGTGAAGGGGTCCAAGGGATCGCTTCAATTCACCATCCACCATGTGGTAGAGGTTACGCAGGAAGAAAACGTTCTGCGTTTCGCGCCCCGTGATGGAGCCAAACAGTCCCGCGCTCTTGCTGGTACCACCCGCGCATTGGTCAACAACATGGTGACCGGTGTGTCTGCAGGCTTTGAGCGCAAGCTCGCGCTGACGGGCGTAGGCTACCGTGCCCAGGCGCAAGGTAAGAAGCTCAATCTGACACTGGGTTTTTCACACCCGGTTGAATATGAGCTGCCCGAGGGGATTACCGCTGAAACTCCGTCCAATACGGAAGTTGTGATTCGCGGAATCGACAAGCAACAGGTTGGCCAGGTCGCTGCAGAAGTCCGCGCATTCCGTCCGCCAGAGCCTTACAAAGGCAAGGGTGTGCGTTATGCGGATGAGCAGGTCAGACGCAAAGAAGCCAAGAAGAAATAAGGCGGGACTATGAGCGCGAATAACGAAAGATTGCGTCGCGCACGCAAAGTGCGCATGAAGATCCGTAAGCTGGGTACCAACCGCCTGTGTGTACACCGTACACCCCGGCACATGTACGCCCAGGTTACGACTGCAGACGGCAGCAAGGTGCTGGCGGCTGCCTCCACGTTGGATAAGGACCTGCGCCAGGGTGCAACCGGTAACGTGGACGCTGCCAAAAAGGTCGGTCAGCTGATTGCTGAGCGTGCCAAGGCAGCAGGTGTAGAGCAGGTCGCTTTTGACCGCTCCGGTTACCGTTATCATGGTCGCGTCCAGGCTCTGGCCGACGCAGCCCGTGAAGCTGGCTTGCAATTCTAAGAGGTGGAGAAGATGAGCGTTAACGAACAGAAGGCGCCTGAGCTCCAGGAGAAGCTGGTTCAGGTCAATCGCGTCGCCAAGGTTGTTAAGGGCGGTCGTATTTTTGCCTTCACTGCACTGACTGTAGTGGGTGATGGTAAAGGACGCGTTGGTTTCGGTCGTGGCAAGGCGCGTGAAGTGCCGGTTGCGATCCAGAAAGCAATGGAAGCTGCGCGCAAGAACATGGTCGACATCCCGCTTGACGGAAATACCCTGCAGTACGCGGTTAAAGCGCAGCATGGTGGTTCCAAGGTTTACATGCAGCCTGCATCAGAAGGTACCGGTATCATCGCCGGTGGCGCTATGCGTGCCGTACTGGAAGTAGCGGGTGTGCAGAACGTACTGTCCAAGTGTTACGGGTCCACCAACCCGGTGAACGTGGTACGTTCCACCATCAAGGGTCTCCAGGCTACACAAGCGCCTGAAGATATTGCAGCCAAGCGCGGTAAATCCGTGGAAGAGATTCTGGGTTGAAGTCATGGCGAACGCAAAAACGATCAAAGTAACACTGACCCGCAGCCCCATCGGCTGTCAGCCCAAGCACAAGCTGTGCGTTAAGGGCCTGGGTCTTCGTAAAATCGGTCACACCGTGGAAGTGGAAGATACACCTTCCATCCGCGGGATGATCAACCGGGTTAACTACCTGGTGCAGGTAGAGGAGAACTAAGATGCGTCTGAACGAACTTAGTCCGGAGCCTGGTTCACGTCCTGCCGCCAAGCGCGTGGGTCGCGGTATCGGTAGCGGCCTCGGCAAGACCGGTGGTCGTGGTCACAAGGGTCTTAAGGCCCGTTCCGGCGGCAGTGTTGCGCCTGGTTTCGAAGGCGGTCAGCAGCCGTTGGCCCGTCGTCTGCCGAAATTCGGTTTCACCTCGCGCCAGCAGCGCTATGTGGCTGAAATTCGTCTGAACGAACTGGCGAAAGTTGACGGTGACGTAGCTGATCTTGAGGCCCTGAAGAAGGCTGACATCGTTCGCGAAGAAATTCGTGAAGCGAAGGTTATTCTGTCCGGTGAACTGAGCCGCGCAGTGACTGTCAAGGGTCTGAAGGTGACCAAAGGCGCACGCGAGGCGATCACTGCCGCGGGCGGTAAAGTCGAAGACTAAGGCGAGTCGAGGACTAAATGGCCAAGAACGCATCATTGCCTGCGGGCGCGGGTAAAGGACTGGCAGAGCTGCGATCGCGGCTCTGGTTCGTCTTCCTGGCATTGCTGGTGTACCGGATCGGTGCCCACATCCCGGTGCCGGGTATTAACCCCGACCGTCTGGCGGCACTGTTTGAACAGAACCAGGGCACAATCCTGAGCATGTTCAACATGTTTTCCGGTGGTGCGCTTGAGCGGATGAGTATCTTCGCACTTGGTATCATGCCGTATATTTCAGCCTCTATCATTATGCAGTTGATGACAGCGGTCAGTCCGACGCTGGAGCAGCTGAAGAAAGAGGGTGAAGCTGGTCGTCGCAAGATAAGCCAGTACACGCGGTATGGTACGGTTATCCTGGCCCTGGTTCAGGGCTTTGGTATTTCTGTCGGGCTGGCCTCTCAGGGTGTGACCTTCAACGACAGCTTCAGCTTCCACTTTGTGGCCGTGGTATCCTTTGTCAGTGGTGCCGTGTTCATGATGTGGCTGGGTGAGCAGATCACCGAGCGCGGCGTTGGCAACGGGATTTCCCTGCTGATTTTTGCCGGTATTGTTGCTGGCCTTCCAGGTGCCATAGGGCAGACCCTGGAGCAAGCACGTAACGGTGAGATGAGTCTGTTGGTGGTTCTGGGTATTGGTATCCTGGCGGTTGCTGTCATTGGCTTCGTGGTGTTTATGGAGCGTGGTCAGCGTCGACTGACCATCAATTACGCGAAGCGCCAGCAAGGCCGGCGGGTATTTGCTCAGCAGTCCAGCCATTTGCCTTTAAAAGTGAATATGGCAGGCGTTATTCCGCCGATCTTCGCTTCCTCCATTCTGCTGTTCCCGGCGTCGCTGGGGCAGTGGTTCGGTCAGGGCGAGGGCATGGAATGGCTGAGTGATATTTCCCAGGCATTGGCACCTAGCCAGCCGCTATACATCATTCTGTTCGCAGCAGCAGTCGTTTTCTTCTGCTTCTTCTATACAGCGTTGATGTATAACCCGAAAGAAGTTGCGGATAACCTCAAGCGCTCAGGCGCGTTTATTCCGGGCATTCGTCCGGGCGATCAGACTGCCAAGTATATTGATGGTGTGCTGACCCGCCTGACTCTGTTCGGTGCAATGTACATTGCAGCAGTGTCCCTGTTCCCTCAGTTTCTGATGGTTGCCGGGAATGTACCGTTCTATCTGGGCGGCACGTCTCTGCTGATTGTTGTAGTCGTGGTGATGGATTTCATGGCTCAGGTTCAGTCGCACCTGATGTCTCATCAATATGATTCGTTGATGAAGAAGTCCAATCTCAAGGGCTATGGTCGGAACGGATAATCCCGTTCCCCTTGAAAACTGGAGTCGACAATGAAAGTACGCGCTTCGGTAAAGAAAATTTGCCGTAACTGCAAAGTAATTCGTCGCAATGGCTCGGTACGAGTCATTTGCTCGGAGCCTCGCCACAAGCAGCGTCAGGGTTAATCCATACGGATTCAGCACTGATATTGTAAAGGGTACGATTAATGGCGCTTGACCTCAGGTGGGGTCAGGCGCTATTATTTCGCGCCCTTTTATAGTGGCGGAAAATTCACACAGCAAAGCTTTGAACGCGGAGTAATTTGGATGGCACGTATAGCCGGTGTCAATATACCCGATCACAAACATGCTGTTATCTCACTGACTTACATTTTTGGAGTCGGTAAGACAGCAGCCCAGAAGCTTTGCGATGCAACCGGTGTTAAGCCGGACGTCAAGGTCAAGGACCTGTCCGACGAGCAGCTTGAATCACTTCGTACCGAAGTAGGCAAGCTGGCCGTTGAAGGCGATCTGCGTCGTGAAGTTCAGATGAACATTAAGCGTTTGAAGGATCTCGGTTGCCACCGTGGTCTGCGCCACCGTCATGGGCTTCCTGTCCGTGGCCAGCGCACAAAGACCAACGCCCGCACCCGTAAAGGTCCTCGCAAACCTATTCGTAAGTAACAGGTAGGCAAACATGGCAAAGCCAGGTACACGTACCCGTAAAAAGGTGAAAAAGACGGTTGTTGATGGCGTCGCGCACATTCACGCGTCCTTCAACAACACTATCGTGACCATTTCTGACCGTCAGGGCAACGTATTGTCCTGGGCCACCTCTGGTGGTTCTGGTTTTCGTGGGTCACGCAAGAGTACACCTTTTGCTGCGCAGGTAGCAGCTGAAAGAGCCGGTAATGCGGCTGCTGAATACGGCCTTAAAAACCTGGACGTAGAGGTTAAAGGTCCGGGGCCCGGACGTGAATCTGCGGTTCGTGCGCTGAATGCGTGCGGCTACAAGATCACCAACATCACTGATGTGACGCCGATTCCCCATAACGGTTGTCGTCCGCCCAAAAAGCGCCGCGTCTAACACAGGAGACAGTGAATTATGGCTCGTTACATAGGCCCGAAGTGCAAGCTGTCTCGTCGTGAAGGGACAGATCTTTTTCTGAAGAGCGGTGTTCGCGCGCTCGATTCCAAGTGCAACATCGAGACTCCGCCGGGTATGCACGGCGCGCGTCGCGGTCGTCTGTCCGAATATGGCGTACAGCTTCGTGAAAAGCAGAAAGTCCGTCGTATTTACGGCGTACTGGAAAAGCAATTCCGCAACTATTACAAAGAGGCCGCCCGCATCAAGGGTGCAACCGGTGAAAACCTGTTGCAGCTGTTGGAAGGCCGTCTTGATAACGTTGTCTATCGCATGGGTTTTGGTTCTACCCGTGCTGAGTCCCGTCAGCTCGTTTCTCACAAAGCGATCCTGGTCAACGATAAGCTGGTAAACATTCCGTCTTATCAAGTCCGTCCAGGCGATGTTGTGAGCGTGCGTGAGAAGGCAAAAAACCAGCTCCGCGTTAAAGGCGCGCTGGACCTGTCTTCCAGCCGCGCACCGGTGAGCTGGGTAGAGGTCGACGCCAGCAAGATGTCCGGCGTTTACAGGTCAGTGCCTGAGCGTACTGAATTGCCGGCCGACATCAACGAGAACCTCATCGTCGAGCTTTACTCCAAGTAAAGCCCAGTTAGCAACGAGAGCAATTAGGGGCGTCTATGCAGCGTTCAGTACATGAGTTATTGACACCTCGTACCATTGACGTGAAAGAATCAAGCGCCATGCGCGCCAAAGTGACCCTGGAGCCTCTGGAAAGGGGCTTCGGTCATACTCTTGGTAGCGCACTGCGTCGGATACTCTTGTCCTCAATGCCGGGCTGTGCCATTACCGAGGCACAGATCGACGGCGTGTTGCACGAGTACAGCGCGATCGAAGGTGTTCAGGAAGACGTCATTGAGATTCTTCTGAATCTTAAAGGCGTGGCCGTGAAAATGGGCGGCCGGGACGATGCCGAGGTAACCCTCAGCAAGAAAGGCCCGGGCGTTGTCACTGCCGGTGATATCAAGCTGGATCACGATGTCGAGATCACCAACCCGGAACATGTGATCTGTCACCTGAGTGCCAATGGTGAAGTGAACATGCGTCTGAAGGTTGCCCGTGGTCGCGGCTATGAGCCTGCTGATCAGCGGGGTCTGGACGAGGACGAGACTCGCGCCATTGGACGCCTGCAACTGGACGCAACTTTCAGTCCGGTCCGCCGTGTGGCCTACGCCGTGGAAAGTGCACGGGTAGAACAGCGCACCGATCTGGACAAGCTGGTTATTGATCTGGAAACCAATGGTACGATTGATCCGGAAGAAGCGATTCGCCGGGCCGCGACCATCCTCCAGCAACAACTGGCCGTGTTTGTTGATTTCGATCACGAAAAAGAGCCCGAGCGTGTTGAGGAAGAGGAAGAAATTGATCCGATCCTCCTGCGTCCGGTTGATGATCTGGAATTGACAGTGCGTTCAGCTAACTGCTTGAAGGCTGAGAATATTTACTACATCGGCGATCTGATTCAGCGCACTGAAGTTGAGCTGCTGAAGACGCCTAACCTTGGTAAAAAGTCGCTTACTGAGATCAAGGACGTGCTCGCGTCCCGCGGTCTGTCACTGGGTATGCGTCTTGATAACTGGCCGCCGGCTAGCCTTCGTGGCGACGATCGGGTCCTGGGCGGTTAATCGCCGATTAGTTTAAGGTAAGGAATCAGAGCAATGCGTCATCGTAAGAGTGGTCGTAAGTTCAGCAGGACCAGTGCGCATCGCAAGGCCATGTTCCGTAACATGACTGCGTCACTGGTTGAACACGAGCTGATCAAAACTACGCTCCCGAAAGCGAAAGAACTTCGCCGGGTAGCGGAGCCTTTGATCACGCTGTCAAAGAATGATTCGGTCGCGAATCGTCGTCTGGCGTTTTCTCGCCTGCGTGACGATGCGGCGGTTGCCAAGCTGTTCAATGAGCTTGGTCCCCGTTACAATGAGCGTCCGGGTGGTTACCTTCGTATTCTGAAGTGTGGCTTCCGTGCCGGCGACAATGCCCCCATGGCATTTGTAGAGCTGGTTGGTCGTCCGCTGGACATCGAAGCAGAAGAAGTGGACGAAAGCGAAGATTAAGTTTTCGCCAAGTCCAATAAAAAACCGGAGGCGTCTGCCTCCGGTTTTTTTATGCCTCATCCTCAGTAATTTTTATTTGCGATCCCGGGCCAAGACGCCCTTCAAGTACCGCCCGGTATGTGACCCTGCCTCTTCGGCAACGTGCTCTGGGGTCCCTTCCGCAATGATCTGACCGCCACCTGAGCCGCCTTCGGGCCCGAGGTCAATAATCCAATCCGCCGTTTTGATCACATCCAGATTGTGCTCGATTACCACAATGGTGTTGCCGTGATCCCGCAGTCGCTGCAGTACCGTTAGCAGTTGCTGGATGTCGTAGAAGTGCAGGCCGGTGGTGGGCTCATCAAGAATATAGAGCGTCTTGCCAGTGTCGCGCTTGGACAGTTCCTTGGCCAGTTTGACGCGTTGTGCTTCACCTCCGGACAGGGTGACGGCACTTTGCCCGAGGCGGATATACGATAGCCCGACGTCAATCAGGGTTTGCAGCTTGCGGGCGAGGAACGGAACCGGGTCGAAAAACTCACGGGCTTCTTCAACCGTCATCTCCAACACTTCGTGGATGCTCTTGCCCTTGTAGCGGACCTCCAGGGTTTCGCGGTTGTAGCGCTTGCCCTTGCAGACATCGCAAGGAACATACACATCCGGCAGGAAGTGCATCTCCACCTTGATTACGCCGTCGCCCTGACAGGCCTCACAACGACCACCTTTAACGTTGAAGCTGAAGCGGCCCGGTTTGTATCCGCGGGAACGGGCTTCCTGGGTACCGGCAAACAGTTCACGTATCGGGGTGAACAGTCCGGTGTAGGTTGCCGGGTTGGAGCGGGGTGTCCGGCCTATGGGGCTCTGGTCGATGTCGATGACTTTGTCGAGCTGGTCCAGACCTTTCAGTGATTCATAGGGTGCGTGGCTTAAGCTCGTAGCTTTGTTGAGCTTTGCCGCACACACCGGATACAGGGTGCTGTTGATCAGCGTGGACTTGCCGGAGCCCGAAACGCCGGTGACACACGTCATAACGCCCAGCGGTAAGGTTAATGTGACACCCTGCAGGTTGTTTCCGGTCGCGCCTGCCAGTACCAGCGGTTTACCCTTCCGGGTATGGCGTTGTTCAGGGATTGCGATCTCTTTTTCGCCACACAGATACTGCCCGGTGAGGGAGTCCTTGGAGGCGATAATGTCTTCGGGGGTGCCTTGGGCAATGATGTGGCCCCCATGCACACCTGCACCTGGCCCGATATCAATCACGTGGTCCGCAGCCCGGATGGCGTCTTCGTCGTGCTCGACAACGATAACGGTATTGCCCAGGTTCCGGAGATGGAACAGCGTGGCCAGTAAGCGATCGTTGTCCCTTTGGTGGAGGCCGATAGACGGTTCATCGAGAATATACATGACGCCCACAAGGCCGGCACCGATCTGGCTCGCCAGTCGTATGCGTTGGGCTTCGCCGCCGGAGAGAGTATCGGCGCTGCGTTCAAGGGTCAGGTATTCCAGGCCAACGTTAACCAGGAATTGCAGTCGCTGACGAACTTCCTTGAGGATTTTCTCGGCGATTTCACCCTTGCGGCCCGGTAGGGCGAGCTGTCCGAAGTAGTCGTGGGCGTCGCCAACGGGCATATGGGTAACGTCCGAGATATTGTTTTTCTCAACAAATACATGCCGGGCGCTGCGCCGAAGCCGTGAGCCGCCGCACTCCTTGCAGGGCTGTGTGCTGAGGTTGCGCGCCAGTTCCTCTCGCATGCTCTGCGACTCGGTTTCCCGGTAGCGGCGCTCCAGGTTCGGCAGGATGCCCTCAAAAGGATGGGCCTTCTCCATGATGTGGCCACGCGAGTTTACATAGCGGAATGGGATATCTTCGGTTCCCGTGCCGTAGAGCAGCGCCTGACGAAATTCCTCCGGCAGATCCTCCCAGGGAGTATCCATGTCGATGCCATAATGTTCGGCCACACTGGTCAGCATCTGGAAGTAGTACACGGCCCTGCGGTCCCAGCCCTTGATGGCGCCCTCGGCGAGGGTGGCCTCTGGGTGCTGGACGATCTTCTCGGCATCGAAGAACTGCTTGACGCCCAGGCCATCGCAAGTCGGGCAGGCACCGGCAGGGTTGTTGAAGGAAAACAGTCTTGGTTCCAGCTCGCTGATGGCGTAGCCGCAAAGGGTGCATGCATAGCGCGCGGAAAACGTATGTTCTTCTCCCTCATTGTCCATGGGGGCGACGAGTGCGATGCCATCAGCCAGGCCGAGAGCTGTTTCAAAGCTCTCGGCAAGCCGTTGCTCAAGCCCTGGTTTGACCTTGAAGCGGTCGACCACCACGTCAATCTGGTGCTTCCGTTTCTTGTCCAGGGTTGGAACGTCATCGATATCGTAAACACGGCCGTCCACCCTCAGGCGAATAAAGCCCTGGCTGCGCATTGTGTCGATGACCTGTAAGTGCTCGCCCTTGCGGTCACGGATGACTGGCGCGAGGATCATCAGCTTGCTGTCATCGGGCATGGCCAGTACTTGATCCACCATCTGGCTCACGGTCTGGGCCTCCAGTGGCTGATCGTGATCCGGGCAGCGAGGCTCGCCAGCGCGGGCAAACAGCAGGCGAAGGTAGTCGTAGATTTCGGTGATGGTGCCGACGGTGGAGCGAGGGTTGTGGGAGGTGCTCTTTTGCTCAATCGAAATGGCCGGTGAAAGACCCTCGATATGATCCACATCGGGCTTTTCCATCATCGACAGAAACTGCCTGGCATAGGTGGACAGTGATTCCACGTATCGGCGCTGCCCCTCAGCGTAAAGCGTGTCGAACGCCAGGGAGGATTTACCCGAACCGGACAGCCCGGTGATAACGATCAGCTTGTCCCTTGGCATATCCAGGTCAATGTTCTTCAGATTGTGGGTTCGTGCCCCTTTGATCTGGATATGGTCCATAACACCTCGCTGTCGGAAAAAACGAAAATTATACCGTGTTTGGCCCCCGGCCGGCCAAGAGCCTGGGACTTTTAAGCACTTAATTGCACGATGCCCTGTCTGCGTGGCTTCTGTTACAATGCGCAGCGATTTAATGAAGGGCAGGCGTCCCTTCTGAACCCTTGTTTCCGGACACCATCTCAGGCCAGGCATCTCATGAACTCACTGGAAAGACGCTCCGTAGTAGCACTGGCATCTGTGTATGCCATGCGGATGCTTGGGCTCTTTATGGTGATGCCAGTGTTCGTTCTTCTTGGCAGTGATCTTGACGGCGCGACACCTGCGCTGATTGGTCTGGCCATCGGAGCCTATGGTCTGAGTCAGGCGCTGCTGCAGATTCCGTTTGGTATGCTGTCTGATCGGATTGGCCGCAAACGGATGATCTACATCGGGCTGATACTTTTCGCCGCAGGCAGTTTGCTGGCTGCCTCCACAGACTCCATATACGTTGTAATCGCCGGTCGGATTCTTCAGGGGGCAGGGGCAATCGCCAGCGTCCTGATGGCGTTACTGAGTGACCTGACCCGCGAAGAAGAGCGAACCAAGGCGATGGCAACGGTGGGCATCTCCATTGGACTGTCCTTTTCGGTCTCCCTGGTGCTGGGGCCGCTGCTCGGGGCCACTTCCGGCCTGTCCGGCATCTTCTATACAACGGCCATCCTGGCGCTGATTGCGATAGTGGTCGTCAACCGTCTGGTTCCGACTCCCCATGAACACAAATCCAGCGCGGATACCCATCCTGCCAGGGCGATGTTGCAGACTGTGCTTTCTGACGGCCGGTTGCTCAGGCTGGATTTCGGAATCTTTGCGTTGCACCTGGTGCTGACCGCCATGTTCCTGGTCTTTCCAACCCTGCTTCAGGATCGGCTGGGGCTTCCTGCGTCGTCCCACTGGTGGTTTTACCTGACGGTGATGGTGGCCTCTTTCTTTGCCATGGTGCCGTTCATTATCGTTGGTGAGAAAAAGCGCCGGATGAAGCCTGTATTTTGTGGTGCCATTGCGCTGCTTGCGCTATCAACGGCTTGTGTCGGTGCGCTTGATGGTGGGCTTTTGGTGGCCTGGGGTGTGCTGTTCTTCTTCTTTATGGCGTTTAATCTGCTGGAAGCAAGCTTGCCGTCTCTGGTCAGCAAAGAGTCGCCAGCAGCGGCAAAAGGCACGGCTATGGGGGTCTATTCGACGTCCCAGTTTTCCGGGGCGTTTCTGGGTGGAGCGGTTGGTGGTATTCTGCTCGAGCAATTGGGGCTCCAGGGCGTGCTGTGGTTCATGGTGGGCGCGCTGCTGATATGGCTCGCGGTGGCGCTGACGATGTCGGCCCCGGGCCATACCACCAGTTTCGTGGTACAGTTGCAGCCTGTGGTTTACAGTCAGTTTGATGAGATTGATGACACTCTGAGAGGCATCCCCGGGGTGCAGGATGTTGTCATTCTGGAGGAGGCGGAAACCGCCTACCTGAAGGTTGATCGTCAAACATTTGATGAGCTGTCGCTTGCGGGCTTCTCATTTGTCCGGCAGGGCAGCCAATCTTGAAATTCGGAGGTCTGCAGGGAAGGCAGGCCATCCCTGAAAACAGAGTCAGGAGCAGATCATGGCACGAGGCGTAAACAAGGTTATTCTGATTGGGAATCTGGGGCAGGACCCGGAAACCCGCTATACCCCGAACGGCAATGCGGTGGTGAACCTCAACCTTGCAACCGATGAAAGCTACAAGGACAGACAAACAGGTCAGTTGGTGCCGAAAACCGAATGGCACCGGATTGTGATGTTCGGCAAGATTGCCGAGGTGGCTGGCCAATACCTGCGTAAGGGCTCGAAGGTCTACATCGAGGGTAAGTTGCAGACGCGCAAGTGGCAGGGGCAGGATGGTCAGGATCGCTACACCACCGAAGTGGTGGTGGACATCAACGGCCAGATGCAGATGCTCGACAGCCGTGGCGGTGAAGGCGGCGGCATGAGCCAAGGCGCTCCCGCTGGTCGCCCTCAGCAAACGGGTAATGCAGCGCCCGCCGCCGCAAGCCCCTCCGGGCAGCAATCCGGAGGCGGGGGGTACAGTCAGCCGTCACAGGGCAGCATGCCGGAACCGGTTGATGACTTCGACGACGACATACCATTCTAGAGTTGGTTACAAAAAGCCCCCGCCATGCGGGGGCTTTTCTGTTAACGAGTTGCAAAAACCAGTCAAATAGAACAATAAAACATGGAATTACGTCTACTTTTTCAACTACTATTAAAGTCATTATAAGAACTGTCCATTTTTTAGGCATCGAGGCTTTCGAGTGGCCCTGAGCTTTATTAAAAGCTTTCTGAAGCGTTCCGATAAACGGCAGCACCTCTATCTGGAAATTCGTCCTGACGGTATTGCGTGGGCGGAGTCTGGAGGTAACGCTGCTTTTGCCGATTGCTTGCCGGCAAAGCGGGAATCCGTTCTCCGTGCGTTGGTCGGCGAGCGCGCCTGGGCTGGTGTCAATACCACTCTGGTTTTACCGATGGACCAATACCAGGTGTTCCAGTTGGAGCGCCCGGAGGGCGTTGAAGACTCGGAGCTTGGTGACGCCCTGAAGTGGAAACTCAAGGACATACTCGATTTTAACCCGTCCGATGCGGTCTGCGATGTGTTTCCGTTTCCTGAAGATGCTTCTCGTGGTCGCGGGGACCTGGTTAACGTGGTTGCTGCCAGGAAGTCTCTCGTTAGAGAGCTGGTTGCACTGGTCGAGGAATGCGATCTGGCATTGACGTCCATTGATATTGCCGAGTTGGCTCTGCGTAATCTGGTGCCCCGCATTGACCCCGATCATCGGGGAGCGGCCGTGGTGCACATGCGCGAACGGTTCGGGCAGATGATCGTCTGTAAAGGGGAAACCCTGTACCTGTCGCGACGGCTGGACGTGACGTCGGATGACCTTCGGGATGCAACGCGGCAGGAGAACGCCGTGCAGTCTTTGGCCCTTGAGATGCAACGCTCCCTCGATTATTACGAAAGCCAGTTGGGACAAGTGCCCCCTGCCGTCATTCGCCTGGTGGCGCGTGATAACCTCATGCCATTGCCCTCCATGCTTGCCTCCTATGTGGCGGCCACTGTTGAAACGCTGGATTGGGAACCTTACGGTCTTGATGAGCCCCTTGATAGCCGCTGTCTGGTTGCCTGGGGCGCAAGCCTGTTCCCGACCGGAAAGGGGGCAAAATGATCCAGCAGGTCAACCTCTATACCGACGAACTCCGCCCCCGAAAGGAAAAACTGCAGGCCCGGATGGCGCTGTCCGTTCTGGCCCTGGCGTTGGTTATGATTGCGGTTTCCGCCGGGGTTGTCCGATATCAGGCGTCGCACTTGCAGGCGAAGGTCGATTCGCGGCAGTCGCAGAACGATCAGCTACAGCGCTCGGTGGAGCAACTGACCACCGAAGCGGAAGCCCGCCAACCCGACCCCGAGGTTGAAGCCGCCCTTGAGCGTGTAACCGCGACGCTGGCGCGAAGGCAGCGATTGCTGAGTCGTGTGGAAGACCTTGTGACCAGCGAGGCCGCGGGGTTTTCAGCGCAGCTGTCGGCATTGGCTCGACAGGTGCCCCAAGGGCTCTGGCTGACGCACATCCGTCTGGACGGTCATCAGGGAAATGTTGCTTTGGCGGGCAGGTCGCAGACCGGGCGGCTCGTGCCGGTATACCTCGAAAAGCTCAGCGGGGAGGCTGCCTTTATGGGCAAGACATTCGGCAGCTTCCGGCTTGACCGAGAGGAAGACGGGCGCTGGATTGAGTTTCAGGTTGCCACGGACAGGAATTGGGAGAGTGCTGAATGAAACAGGATTTTCGCCAGCAATTTGATAGAGGCGCAACCTGGTTCAACGACCGCCCTGTTCGCGAGCGGGCCATGATTACTGTAACCGCCGTGGTCCTGGTTCTTTTTGTTGGCTGGGAATTGTGTGTAGCGCCTGTGATGAGCCGCAACGACCAACTCCGATCTCGCCTGGATTCTTTGGCCAACACCCAGGCGTCTTTGCTCGAGCAGCAACAGGTGTTGACCGCGCGCCTGTCTTCCGATCCGTCCCTGCAAATTCGGGACAGGCTCGCGGCGCGCCAGCAGCGTCTTGACCAGCTTGATGAAGAACTGGCCGAAACCACCGGACAGCTGATTGCGCCGAGGGCCATGGTGGGATTATTGCGGGACATCCTGGCGGCCCAGGACGAACTTGAACTGCTGGGTGTTGAATTGATGCCGCCTGTGCCCGTATTTGAGGACGGACCAGGGGAGGCGGGCGATGCCAACAGCAATAACGACAATGATACCCGTGAGCCGTTGCTGTTCGCACACGATGCGGAAATTGCCATTCGTGGCGGCTATCTGAATGTGCTGGCTTACCTCGAGACCCTCGAAACCATGGACGCACGTCTCGGTTGGGTGCTGCTTGACTATGATGTCAGTGAGTATCCGAACAACGAGATTCGGGTTCGGGTTCGGACATTGAGCCTGGACCGCGCATGGTTGGGAGTCTGACATGAGGGTGTTGCTGATCATATTGATGTTGGCTGCCGGGTATGCGTTTGCCCTTGAGGATCCAACCCGGCCGAGCGGCTTTTCAGCCAGTGCCCCGCAGTCAGAACCGGCGAGGGAGTTTTCGCTGGCGTCGATATTTATTGGCAATAATCGCAGGTTGGCGGTTATTGATGGAGAGACCCGCCGGGAAGGGCAGGCGTTCGAGGGGGTTCGCATTCGGCGGATATACCCTGACCGGGTTGAGCTGGTTGATCAGGGAAGAGTGCGCGTTCTGCGCCTTGAGCCCCTTCCGCAAGTGCGGAGTTCGCAATGACAGACAAACGAGCTGCTATGACACTGAACCGAACGTTTTTGACCGTACTGCTGGCAACGTCACTGGCGGCCTGCAGTAATAACCCGCTGATGCGTACCAGTCAGGCCACCTCGACGGACGCTGCACAGTCGATTGACGATGCGTTGGCGGAGGCCGAAGCCAAATCCGCGCTGCAGCGTGCCGAGCGGGAACAGGCCGCACGGGGTGGTGTTCCGGAAGATATCAGCGCGGCCCTGATGCCGTCGCTGTCTGCGGACACGAATGACGAAGAACGGTTTGACGTCGATGCCCGAGGCCTTGCCGCCGGTCCATTTTTCGAGGCGTTGGTGGAAGGTAGCCGCTATAACGTCGTGATTCATCCCGGTGTTGACGCCGTTGTTGATCTGAGGCTCCGGGACGTGACCGTTCCCGAAGTAATGGATATCGCCAGTGATCTCTATGGCCTTGATATTCAGCGCAACGGGCGACTGTTTCAGGTAAAGGCTGAAAGCGTCCAGACTCGGATGTTCCCGATCGACTACCTGCACTTCAAGCGCAGTGGCGGCTCTGAGACCCGTGTCAGTTCAGGACAGGTGAGCAGCTCACGTGACAACTCAACCGGCGCAGGCACGTCGCAGGACAATTCCGACAACACTTCAACAGCGAACCTGGTCGGCACTCGTATCTCCACAGAGACCGAGTCCGACTTCTGGACCGATATCCAGCGCGCACTGCAAATGATCGTAGGGTCGGAGAATGGCAGTCAGGTGATCATCAACCCCGGAGCGGGGCTGGTAATGGTGCGCTCCGATGGAAAGTCTTTGGCGCAGGTGGAAGAGTACCTTCGCCGGACTCAGTTGATCATGCAGCGGCAGGTGGTGCTGGAAGCCAAGATTCTGGAGATTGGACTGAACGAAGGCTATCAGCAAGGCATCAACTGGGCGGATATCCAGAGTGCCTCAAGCGTGACGGCATCGGATGGCTTGCCGGAGGACTTCACCGCACAGGCCTTGGCAGGGCAGGTGATTACTACCTCAGATATTGGAGGGTTGTTCTCGGCCAGCGTCCGGGCGGGCGACTTTACCGGGTTGATTGAATTGCTTGGCGAGCAAGGCAACGTGCAGATTCTCTCCAGCCCCCGAATTTCCACCGTCAACAATCAAAAGGCGGTGATCAAGGTGGGTACTGACGAGTTTTTCGTAACGGACATCGATTTTGACGACAACAACTCGGCGGTGACGGCCACTGACCGGACGTCCACCTCTGTGGAACTGACCCCGTTTTTCTCCGGGATATCGCTGGATGTTACCCCACAGATTTCAGAAGACGGCGCCATTACCCTGCATGTGCATCCCTCTGTGAGCGAGGTGAATGACCAGAAGAAAGTGATTACGGTGGGGGATCGGGACGTCACACTGCCGCTGGCGCTCAGCACCGTTCGCGAGACCGACAGCGTTATCCGTGCCGAGAGTGGACAGATTGTGGTGATCGGCGGGTTGATTCAGAACACCAGCGAGGACAACAACTCGGCAGTACCCTTTTTCAGTGAAATTCCCCTATTGGGAGAATTGTTTAAACAGCGCCGGTTCCAGTCTCGCAAGAGCGAGCTGGTCATTCTGTTACGCCCCGTGGTTGCCGGTAGCCAGCAGATGAATGCGGATGTATCGGCCAGTCGCGACCGGATGCGGGTTCTGCGGGAACTGCTGGAGTCTTCCGAGTCTGTTAAACCCCAACCGGAGAAAGCCAGGCGCTAGCATGTACGAAGCTCATTTCGGACTGCAGGAAGCACCGTTTGCATTGACGCCCAACACCCGGTATTTCCTCCGGGCACGTAGCCACAGCGATGCGCTGGAGCTGCTGTTGGTGGCCTTGCGTGAGCGGGAAGGCTTTATAAAAATCACCGGCGAGGTTGGTACCGGCAAAACCCTGCTGTGCCGTCTGTTACTCAATGAGTTGGAGCAGGATGCCCATACGGCCTATATTCCCAACCCGCAGCTGACACCGGAGACCCTCTACGAGGCGGTGGCGGAGGAACTGGAAGTAGATGTTGCGCGTTGCGCCAACACCCACCAGATACTGAAAGCTCTGAACGAGCGCTTGATTGCGCTGGCCATGGAACAACGGCAGGTGGTGCTGGTGATCGACGAAGCTCAGGCCATGCCCGAAGAAACCATCGAGGCGCTGCGTTTGTTGACCAATCTGGAAACCGAAAGTAGCCGGCTGCTGCAGGTGGTGTTGTTCGGACAACCGGAACTGGACCAGATACTCCAGCAGAACAGCATGAGGCAGCTCCGGCAACGGATTACATTTCAGTACCGTCTGGCACCGTTGGATAAGGTATCGGTGGCACAATACCTCAGGCACCGCCTGTCCCAGGCAGGGTACAACGGCGGTGATCTGTTTGCGCCCTCTGCATTGCGTTTGATTTCCCGCTCATCCGGCGGCATCCCGCGGTTGGTCAATATTATCGCCCATAAGTCCCTGTTGTCGGCGTGGGGCCGGGGCGACCGTCAGGTAGGCCGTTGGCACGTGATGCAGGCGGTCAGGGACACAGACAGTGCCCGTGTACCGAACCTTCTGGTGAGGTGGCTATGAGTTTGCTCAATGATGCATTGAGAGCCGCCGAACAGCGCCAGGACCGGCCTGTGGCACCCGGGATCTATGCTGGCGGTCAGTCGCCGGCCAACAATCGCAGGCCCGTGTTTTTGATTGCGTTGGTGGTTCTGGCGATCGTTGTCGCAGGTCTTGGTGGCTACTGGCTGTTTTCGGTTGACTCCTCTTCTGCCCCCGCAGAACCGGCAGAAGCTGCAAAGCCCGTGCCATCGCCAGCGATGGTGGAGCCGGAACCGGTTCAAATACAGTCAACCACCCCGCAAACACTCGCGTCACAAAACCAGGCGCCAGAGCCGTTGCCGCCGGAAACCACGGAACCCGACATCATGGAACCCGACACAGCGAAACAAGTGCCGGCCCAGACATCTCCCGTCTCGGTGGCGAAAAGGGAAGAGTTAGAACCGTCCTCAACAGAGACAGAAACTCAGGAGGCGGAACCCGAACAGACTGCCATTACTGACGTGAAACAGGTGCCGGAAACGCCGGCTGCGACTGATCGTAGCACTGCGAGGGAACTGCAAAAATTGGTGGCGCAAGGCCGTATTACCGACGCAGAGCGCCGTCTTGCCGCCCTGACCCGGGAGCAGGATGCTCCCCGCAGTCGCTATGTTGTTGCCAGGGCGCTGCTGGTTGATGGCAAACAGGATCAGGCCCTTGGTTGGCTGCCCTCCGAGGTTAGCGCGCAAAACCCGGCGTTGCGTTTGCTCAGAGCAAGGGCCTTGCACGCCGATGATGATCTCGCTGCAGCCCTCGAAACATTGACGTCCAGCATTCCTCCCGTGGAAGGGCATGCTGAGTACCGCGTTACGCTGGCAACGTTGCTGCAACAACAGGGTGATAGCGCAGAAGCCGCCCGGCACTGGGCGGCACTGATTGCCTGGGATGACAGTCAGGCTCCCTGGTGGGTGGGGCTGGCAATTTCCCTGGAAACGCAGGGCGAGCTGGCCGGAGCGGCCAGGGCCTACCGGCAGGCAGCCGAACTTCCGGGGCTGCCTCGGTCGTTGGCCGACTACGTACAGCAACGTCTGCAGGCATTGCGGGCAGGATGATCCATGGCTGAAGCAAAGAAAAAAATCCGCATAGGCGACCTGCTGGTCCAGAACGACGTTATCACTGAGCAACAGTTGATGACCGCCTTGCGTGAGCAGAAAAATACCGGGCGCAAGCTGGGCCGCACCCTGATTGATCTGGGCTATGTGGAGGAGGACAACCTTCTCAACATCCTGTCGCGCCAACTGGAAGTGCCATTCGTTCAGCTGCGCCACTTTCAGTTCAACAACGAACTGATCAAGAAACTACCGGAAGCCATGGCCCGGCGTTTCCGCAGTATCGTATTGGCGGAGCAGAGCGGTGAGTTGCTGGTAGGCATGGCCGACCCACTCGACATCTTCGCCTACGACGAACTGGTGCGGGTGCTGAAGCAGCCCATCAAGCAGGCCGTTGTTCGTGAAAGCGAACTGCTGAACACCCTCGATCTGGTGTATCGCCGTACCGACGAAATTGCCTCGCTGGCGGAAGAGCTGGAAGACGAACTGGGCGACGACGCTTTTGACCTGGCAGACCTCAGCGCCGAGTCCGAAAGCACAGAAGCACCGGTAGTGAAGCTTTTGCAGACGCTGTTTGAAGATGCTGTGCAGGCCCGCAGTTCCGATATTCACATTGAACCTGACGAGACCGTGGTACGCATTCGCCAACGGGTGGACGGCGTGCTGCAGGAACAGGTGATGAAAGAAAAGCGGGTCAACTCCGCCCTGGTTCTGCGCCTTAAACTGATGGCCGGCCTGAACATCTCAGAGAAGCGTATTCCCCAGGATGGCCGCTTCAATATCCGTGTGAAGGGCCGCAGCATTGATGTGCGGGTCTCCACCATGCCGGTTCAGTACGGTGAGTCGGTGGTCATGCGTTTGCTGGACCAGAGCCAGGGCATGCTGAACCTGGACGTCACCGGCATGCCGGAAATGCTGCTCGAAAACTTCCGCCGCATGATCAAGAAGCCCCACGGCATGATCCTGGTCACCGGCCCGACCGGTAGCGGTAAGACCACAACCTTGTATGGCGCGCTAACCGAGCTCAACCGCCCGGAAGTCAAAATCATCACCGCGGAAGACCCGGTGGAGTACCGGCTACCTCGCATTACCCAGGTACAGGTAAACCCGAAAATCGGCCTGGAATTCGCCAGTGTACTGCGCGCCGCGCTGCGCCAGGATCCGGACGTGATCCTGGTGGGCGAGATGCGGGACCATGAAACCGCCGAGATTGGCCTGCGTGCGGCGATGACCGGCCATTTGGTGCTCTCGACATTGCACACCAACGACTCCATCAGCAGCGCCATGCGACTGATCGACATGGGCGTGGAGCCTTTCCTGGTGGCCAGCTCCCTGCTTGGTGTTGTCGCCCAGCGGCTGGTGCGTAAGGTCTGTGAGAACTGTCGCGAGGCCTACGAGCCCACCAGTCAGGAAAAAGTGTGGCTGAACCAGTTCGATCTCGATCCGCTCGACCTGGAGGCCGGGTTTGTCCATGGCCGTGGTTGCTACCAGTGCAGCAACAGTGGATACCGGGGCCGTCTGGGTGTGTACGAAATGCTGGAAATGAACGAGGGGATGCTGGACGCACTGCGCCGCCAGGACATCGCCGGTTTCACCCGGGAGGCGCGCAGGAGCCACCTTTACCGGCCGCTTGGCCTGTGTGCTATGGATTTTGCGCTGCAGGGCGTCACCACCCTTGAAGAAGTTGCCCGGGTGGCGGCGACCTCAGAGGGAGATGTGTCTCTGGAAGAGGTGCCGGTGCTCTCTCAACCGTCTGGTAATAGTGATGCCGACAACCCTGCTCCCAGTGAGGGAGGCGCCTGATGCAGTTTACGTACCGGGGTAAGGACAGCAGGGGAGCCGTGCAACAGGGTGCGCTGGCTGCGCCGAGCCCCGAGGCGGCAGCGTCCGAACTCATGCGGCGGGGCATCACACCCCTGGCGATCCGTGAGCAGGCACAAAGCGACTCTATCGGCGATCGGCTGAATAACCTGCCGCTGTTCCGCAAGAAAATCACCCTGGACGAGCTGATTGTTTTCTGCCGTCAGATGCACGCGTTGACCAAGGCGGGCATCCCGTTGATACGAACCATGCGCGGCCTTGCGGATACGACTCGCTCGCCCGCGCTCAGCGAAGTGCTGGACGACGTAACGGATCGCCTTGAGGCCGGCTCCACGATGGCTACCGCCATGCAGGCACATCCCAAAGTGTTTCCGGATCTGTTCATCGCCATGATCCACGTGGGGGAGAACACCGGGCAACTGGACGATGCCTTCAAGCGGCTGTCTGAGATCCTCGAGCTGGAGCGCGACACCAAAAGGCGCCTCAAACAGGCGATGCGTTATCCCACTTTCGTGGTGATTGCCCTGTTCGGCGCGCTGATGGTGGTGAACTTCCTGGTAATTCCGAAGTTCTCGGCAGTCTTTAGCAAACTGGGCGCTGACCTGCCATTCCTGACCCAAGTGCTCGTCGGTACCTCCAACTTCCTGTTGGGCTACTGGTACATCGTATTGTTTGGTATTGCCGCAACGGCGCTATTGGTTCGACAGTGGAAGAACACCGAGCAGGGACGCCTGACCTGGGACCGCTACAAACTGAAAATGCCCATTATAGGGCCGCTGCTGGAGCTGATCACCCTAAGCCGGTTTGCCCGTAACTTTGCCAGTATGCTGTCAGCGGGCATGCCCGTGACTCATGCGCTGACCGTGGTCGCAGACGCCACGGATAACGCCTGGATATCCAAACACATCAAGGACATGCGGATAGGCATTGAGCGTGGTGAAAGCCTGCTGCGAACGGCCCGGCAGAGCGATATGTTCACGCCACTGATCCTGCAGATGATTGCGGTTGGTGAGGAAACCGGTTCGGTGGACGATATGCTGGTGAATGTGGCGGATTTCTACGACGAAGACGTGGACTACGGCCTCAAGCGGCTGGCGGAATCCATCGAGCCGATATTGATCGTGGCCATGGGCATTCTGGTTCTCATTCTTGCGCTGGGCGTGTTCCTGCCTATATGGGATCTGGGGGCGGCCGCCATGGGGCGTGGGTGAATGACCGGCCAGAAGTATTCGGCGATGTCAGTGCTGACCAACTCACATCGCCTGAGATTTCTGGTCGCCCTGTGCATCCTTTTTACCCTCTGGTGGGTATTACTGGGAGTAGTAGAGCGCGAAGCCGGCAGGGCCGAACAACAAGGTACACGGCTGATGCTCAACCAGATCAGAAGTGTACTGGTGGTAAAAGGGGCGGAGGTTCGCCTGCAGGAAGGGGCCGACTTCAGGGCCTGGGCAGGCAGGAATCCCTTTGAATGGTTTGGATCGGAACCGGCTCGTTATGATGGAATCTGTCATGAAGGTCGGCCAGAGCCGGGCCGGTGGTGTTTCAAGCCGTTACAAACCGGCGATAAAGGCTACAAAAAAGCCACGGCAGGCGCGCAGGGAAGGGTTATATTTCAACCACGCCAGCCGATAACCCAGGGAGACAGGCAGGGAAGCGACGACACGCACATGGCTTGGGTTGTGGCAGTCGAATTCACGGACAGAAACGGCAACGGACGCCTTGATGACGAGGATCTCCAGTCCGGGCTGAGGTTGCAGCCGGTGGAGACGCAAAACGATCGTGCCGAACATTGATAACAAGCCTCAGGGAGGCCACGCTATGAGGGCAATGACAATAAAAGCTCACCAGACAAAGGGTTTTACCCTGATTGAGCTGGTGGTGGTGATCTCCATACTCGCCATTCTCGCAGCCTTTGCGTTGCCAAGGTTCGCCGAACTGTCGGACGAGGCCCACCGGGCGAGCATCCAGGGCACCTCCGGCGCCTACGCCGCCGCTGTTGCCCTGGTTCGCGCCCAGTGGACTGCCCGCGGCGCCGCCGGCGTGCAGACCGACCTGACCGGCTTTGGTGAGGAAAACGTCGACGTGAGCGCCGACGGCTGGCCAACGGGCGTGGGTGGCAACACCGACCCGGCCGCCATGAGTGCCACAGAATGCCAGAACCTCTGGCTGGCCCTGATGCAGTCAAACGCGCCGACCGTGGCAACGTCCGGCGACACAACGGATTACACAGCAACCGCAAGCGGGTCCGTTTGTACCTACGAGTACAACCTCAATGGTGGCACGGACAACATTCAGTACGACGCCGACAGCGGCGAAGTAATTCGGGTTATCAATTAATCCATTTTAAAGCAGCAAAAGCAGGAGAAGACCATGAATATGATGAACCAGATGGCAACAAGAAAAGAGAAAGGTTTCACCCTTATTGAACTGGTGATGGTGATTGTGATTTTGGGTATTTTGGCGGCGTTTGCGTTACCGAGGTTTGCGGATTTAGGCGGTGACGCGAGAATCAGCACCATTCAGGGTGCGGCAGGTTCCATTCGCTCCGCTAACTCTATTGTCCGCTCGGCCTGCTTGGCCAGGGCCGCATGTGATCCTACGGCCGCCACCGGCACGGTTGATCTCGACGGGGATACTGTCGACACGGTATTCGGTTATCCTGCGGCCACACAAGCCGGGATTCTCGATGCCTCGCAAATTAACGGTACCGACTACACAGTCGTTGCGGGCAATCCGATCGCGGTTCAGGCGAACGGTGCTGCAACCGCAGCCAACTGCCAGGTATCTTATACTGCGGCGGCAGATGCGGACACCGCGCCGGTCATCGCCGTGGATACCTCCGACTGCTAAGTATTACAGGTCGGATTAGTGCAAGCCTGATTCGACCTACGTTTTTGTGTTGGGGTTACGATAAATCCGGGAGTGGGGCATGAGAAAAAGAATCGCCCCGATGTCATCGGGGTTCACCCTTGTCGAGCTGGTCATGGTCATCATCCTGATCGGGGTTCTCTCCGCTCTGGGGGTTGGCCTTTTTGCCAGCCGCTCTGTCTTTTCTCCCTTGCTGGCCACCCAGCAACTTGCCTCCGCCACGCTGCTAGCCCAACAAGCAGCGTTGGCAGGGAATCCTTCCAACAGTCTGACCATCGCTCAGAGTGCCGAGCACTTCCGGTTTACCGTCGGGGCGAGGACGTTCGAGCTGCCGCGGGCGGGAACATCTTTGTCTGTTGCCAGTGGCTTGCCACTGACTGTGACATTCGGAGCAGACGGTTCACCGGGCACCGGAACCAATATCGAGTTTACCTTTACTGGCGACAGCACCTTTGAATCCTGCCTGAGCTCCCTCGGTGCAGTCTATCGCGGGAGCTGTCAGCCGTGATGCCTGAACAGCGTGGCGCCACCCTGGTGGAGCTGGTGATGACCATCGTCATTATCAGTGTGGCCATTGCCGGGGTGGTGGGGGCCTTTGCCCTCATCAGTGGTCGCAGCGCCGATCCGTTGAACCAGACCAGAGCAGTAGAGCTTGCGCAGCTGTACATGGATGAGATTCTTACCCGGAAGTACGACAACTCAGTGCCTCAGGGAGGTGTGCCGAAATATTCAGGCGGCTGCAATATAGGAGCAGAAGCCGGTGAAGAACGCGGTACCTACGATGACGTTGATGATTACAACGACTTGACGGATAGCCCGCCGAAAAACGCCCGCGATAACGATGGTGAAGTGCTTGATGGCTATGCCGGCTTTTCTGTTTCAATCTCGGTGGCTTGTGCCGGTGCTGATGTGGGGCTCCCCGGCTCAGAGGCCAAGCGGATCGATTTAACGGTTCTCGCTCCGGGAGGGCAATCGTTTGCATTTTCGGCCTATAGGGCAAATTTCTGATGAGGCGTGTGGCAGGATTTACCCTTGTGGAGCTGGTCATCGTGATTGTTCTGCTCGCTATTGTCGCAACGATTTCGGTGCAGTTCGTGGCACTCTCTACCCGTGGTGCCGTTGATGTGGCGTCCCGTCAGCAGCGAGCACTTTCTGGCGTGGTTGTCAGCGAGCATATCAGCCGCGGGTTGAGGGAGGCCTTGCCGACATCAGTTCGAACCAATCCGAGCGGGTCCTGTATTGAATGGATGCCCATTATTGCTGCGTCGAACTACGAGAGTCTGCCCGGCGGGCCAACTCCGGATTCGTTTGAAGCGGTGCCGCTTCCCGATGGAGGCTCCGCAAGGGGCCGGGTTGTGGTCTATGGATACGGAAGTAATCTTTACGACTTGACTAGTCCCGGCCCAGTGTCGCCGTTGGCGACTATGCCTGCCGGTGCTTCGCCAGTGACGGTCGCCTTGGACTCGCCTCATCGTTTTTCCGCTAAATCGCCGGAGAAGCGATTTTATATTGTTGGTGATCCGATAGCGCTCTGCCAGTCTGGCCGCTGGCTGTATCGATACAGAAACTACGGTATCAACGAGCCGGTGGCATCCGGATTGCCAATCGCGTATCCGGGGCGCGAGGTTCTGGCAGCCAACCTTGAGGCGACATCACTGTTGTTTGAGGTTACACCCCCTACTTTGCAGCGTGGTGCAGTAGTGTCCTTCCGTCTGGTGCTTTCAGATACTGAAACCGGAGAATCCACCTCCATCAGTCAGGAGGTACAGATCCGCAATGTTCCCTGACAGATCCCAACAGCAGCAGGCTGGTGCAGGCCTGCCCGTTGCCCTCTTCGTAATCACCGTGCTATCGCTGCTGGTTCTGGGTATGTCTCAGATGCAGCAGACCAGCGGTGAGTCAGTCAGCTTGCAGATTCAGTCACAGAGGGCATTTTTTGCGGCTGAAAGCGGCGCGCAGGTTGCGGTACGTGACGTGCTTGAGGCATCCGACTGTGCCGGGCTGAACAGCCCCTTGGTTTTTAATGATGCAGATGGACTGCAAAGCTGTCGCTCCCGCATGACCTGCGAGTCGGTAACGGCCAATATTGGCGGTTCCGGTGGCAACACGGTGTTTACCATCACCAGTACCGGGCAATGCGGTGTTGGGGCGGATCAGTCAACCAGGGTGGTGGAGGTGCGTGTACGATGATGTCTATTCTGCGCGAGTTACCACGGATCGTGGTTATTGTTTTGTGTTCGATGGTTGGTCCGATGGCGTATGCCGCACAATGCAGTGATGTATTCAGTCAGCCGGACGGCGTGAATGACAACCTGCAGGCATCGGGAAATACCCTTGACCTTACTGGTGTGAACTGGGCCAATGGCTCCTGGCCTCCCTCAGGAATTCCCCAATCGGAAGGTGAGGAGTATGTATCCACTCAGCCAGGAAGTAGCTATGAACTTGTGCTTCAACCCGGGGCGCAAAAGGTCATATTCGTCAACGGCAATCTGACAATTGATCGCGGTACCCGGTTGAACGAATCCGGCTCTCCAGACCAACTGCTTATTGTTGTGCGCGGAAGCCTCAGCATTGCAGGTGGCGGGAACAGTGCAAACAACCGGGTTGTGATTAATGGTCTGATATACGCAGCTGGCTCGACATCGATTGGGAACAATGTATACATCGACGGTGCGGTTGCCGCCGGAGGGGCGATTTCCACCGGAAACCGGGACATAGAGTTTTCTGACTCCGACGTCAATACCGACCTGTTGGAAGGGCTGTGTGATTCAGGAGCAGCGGGGCCCGTGGATTTGTCGGCCAATGGTGAGTCAGTGGGCCCAGTGTCGGTAGGCGTCGACGATAGTGTTTCGTTTTCTGCTGATGTGGCGAGTTGCCCTCCAGTGCCGACTTTCTCGACTCAGGACTGGCGTGAAACATGGCTGGTCGACGGACAGCCGGTGGCTCAGTCTGTATCTGGATCATCCAGCTGCTCAAGGTCGCCGCTTACCCGGACAGATACGTTTGATACGGAAGGACAATACACGGTCCAAGTGACGGTTGAGTATCGGAACTGTTTTTTAGGCTTCTTTTGTGGTGGGTGGCAGGAGCACGGCGGCGACGTGATCACTATGGATGTGAGCGACGACGATGCGCTCACTTGCTTCACCGACGATTATCTCGATGGCAGCCTGTCTGCAGATGATTGGGTGACATCCGTGTCGCGTGGAAATTTCACGCCAAGTATTGTAAATGGGCGTCTTCGTATGACGGAAGCCCGTTCTAACCAGGCCACGGCGGCAACTATTCAGCGCGAGATTCCGGGTGCGGAAAATCTGGTGATCATTGAATTCGATTACTTCGCCTATGGGGGAAATGGCGCGGATGGTCTGGCAGTCGTACTTTCTGATGCGAGGGTGACGCCTCAGCCTGGAAGTTATGGCGGGTCCCTGGGGTACGCCCAGAGGAGTAATGGAGATCCGGGATTTGCCGGCGGGTGGCTTGGTATAGGTCTTGATGAGTTTGGTAATTTTTCTAACTCCAACGAAGGCCGTGTTGGAGGGGCGGGATTCAGACGGGATGCAGTTGCCGTCAGGGGAGCAGAGCAGGGTGGGTACCGGTATTTGCGGGGAACCGGCAGTGTATCTCCGGGTATTGATCAGCCTGGAAACAATCCGTCTGCCCATCGTTATCGGGTCACCGTAGACTCGCGTGTTTCCGGCGAGGCCCTGGTATCGGTGGAGCGTGATGTGTCCGGTACTGGTGACAATTACCAGATCCTTGTGGAAAGTTTTAATGCGCTGAACGAACCTGGGCAGCCCGCTGTGCCAGAAAATTTCCTGTTGTCGTTAACGGGCTCCACCGGCGGTTCTAACAATATCCATGAACTGGACGACTTCCAGTTGTGCGCCCTCAAGCTGAACCCGGTGGGCGCCCAGGTTGATCATTTTGAAATCCTTCATGATGGCGTGGCGCTGACCTGCCAGCCAGAAACGGTCACCATCCGTGCCTGTGCCACTGCAGGGTGTAACGACAACGAACTCTTTACCGACCCGGTTGAGGCAACGCTTGAGCCTACTGAAGGCTGGCAGGGAGGCAATCCCGTGACGATTGTTGGCGGGACGGGCGAGTTCGTATTGCAGAATACAGTCGCCGGTGAGGTCGTCCTCAATGTGGTGGGCTCGCAGCCATCAACTCGTCCTCAATCCGTAACGCTGTGTCGGCGCGGCAGCAGTCCTCTGTCTTCTGAAAACTGCAAGCTGGAGTTTTTTGAGTCAGGGCTGGCTTTTGATATTCCCGATCTGACATCCCACAAGCCTTCGGGCCCGGTGCAGGTTCAAGCCGTACGGCAGGACGATGCAAGCCAAGCGTGTGTTCCAGCGTTTGAAAACGTTGAGCGGGAAGTCCATTTCTGGTCAACGTATGTGGATCCCGGCCCGGGAGGCCGTCCTGTTGATCGCCCCTTGTCGGTGAACAACACGGATATCAGTGGGGACGAGAGTGCGCCTACACCTCTGAACCTCTCATTTGATGATGACGGTATCGCCGAGATTGAAGTCAGCTACCCGGATGCGGGGCGTCTGGACCTCGGTGCCAGATATGACGGATCACCTGCGAATAACGACGAAGGCTTGTCTATGCCAGGCTCAGATGCCTTTGTCAGCGCCCCGGCGGGGTTTTGTGTCAGTAGTGCAGGGGCTTGTGCGGCGGGCGATTCTTCCTGTGACGTATTCGTCAGGGCCGATGAGCCTTTTGATCTGTCGATCACCGCTGTTGGCTGGCAGAGCGACACTGACACCGATCTATGTGATGCAAATCCTGTTACTCCTAACTTCCGGATGTTGACGGTCCCCATTGCCTCGGAACTAGTTGCGCCCTCGGGTGGTGTCAATGGCACTGTGTCGCCCTCTAGCTATTCCCATTCCCGGTCATTGGATGCGACTGAAACGGTCAGCCTAAAGATGTCAGAGGTTGGCGTGTTCCGTTATACAGCGACGCCGGCAACCGGTGGGTATCTTGGTAAAACGGTGCCTAAGGGCATCAGTGAACCTACGGGGCGTTTTTACCCCGATCGTTTTAAGGTCACTATTGACGAAGGCGCACTGGGTGCTAATTGCGGTGCACCAACGCCTTTCAATTACACCGGGCAGGACATTTCATGGTTATTGGCCCCATCACTGACAATTGAAGCCCTGTCGATGGATGGAGCTCGTACCCGGAACTACACCGAGCCCGGATTCCAGAAGCTGGTCAAGGAGGACGTGATTCGAACTTTTCCCGTCGAAGACAGCTCGGCAGTGAACCGTGAGAATGAGAGCATTGAGGTCAGTACCAATGTATCCGCAGGGGGGTTGGATGCGGCCGAGCCCGAGTCCGGTCTTCTGCAGTTCAATTATGCTGCTGGTGATACCGTTCGTTACCTGAAGGTTCCTGAAGCGCGGGTTGGCCCCCTTACCCCGCCACCTCCACCCCCCGGCCTTCTTGGCCCTTCGAATCATATTCTCACCTATGGTGTGACTGATATCGTCGACGCTGATGGCGTCAGTGCCGACAGTGCGCCGTATCAGTTCTCACCAGCAGCGGATTTCGACATCCGGTTCGGCAGGCTGTCCATGGACAATGTCTATGGCCCTGAAAATGTTCAGGAGCTACGGATGCCCTTCAGGCTGGAATATTGGAATGGCTCGCGTTACGTGACCAATACCGCCGACAACTGCACCAGCTGGACAACGGCGACCCTTTCGAGCCCCGCCAATCACCACACAATGGTTGCGGATTCGGGCACGTTTACTGCGGGTGAGGCAGGACCCTTGCGGCTTCAGGCGACCGGTTCCCAAGGTACAGATCGACTGACATGGACAGTTGACGAATGGCTCCGCGAGGATTCAGACGAGGATGGTACTGCCGAAGCGCCCTCAGCCCTGGCCACCTTCGGAGTCTACCGTGGCCACGACCGCGTTATCTATTGGCAGGAAAAATAGCGGGAAGGGGGTCAGTCCTCCTCCCCCTCCGGCTGATCCATTCCCAGTTCATTGATCTTGCGGGTCAAAGTGTTCCGCCCCCAGCCCAGAAGAATGGACGCATCGCGCCGGCGCCCGCCGGTGTGCTTCAATGCAGTCTCGATCATGATGCGTTCAAACTCCGGCACCGCGGTATCCAGAATGCCTTTGTGGCCGCGTTTGAGTTCCTGTTCCGACCAGTTGCGCAGGCCTTCCTGCCAGGTCTGGCCGGTGGCTGGTGCTTCGGCCTGTTGCACCAGTTCGGGCGGCAGGTCATCAATGTGAACTTCGCGCCCACTGGCCATCACTGTCAGCCAGCGACACGTATTCTCAAGCTGGCGGACGTTGCCGGGCCAGGGCAGGGTGGTGAGGTATTCTTCGGCTTCCGGGCGCAGTATCTTGGTTTCCACTGCCAGTTCCTTGGCAGCACGCTTGAGGAAATGTTCCATCAGCCGCGGAATGTCTTCCCGCCGTTCCGCGAGTTTTGGCAGGTGAACCCGGATGACGTTCAGGCGATGGAACAGGTCTTCCCGGAAGGTACCGGCCTGAACGAGTTTTTCCAGGTCCTGGTGCGTGGCAGCAATGATGCGGACGTCCACTTTGATAGGCGTGGTGCCGCCCACCCGATAGAACTCCCCATCTGCGAGCACCCGCAATAGCCGCGTCTGGGTGTCGGCGGGCATATCACCGATCTCGTCGAGGAACAGGGTGCCGCCGTTGGATTGCTCGAAGCGGCCCTGCCTGGCGGCAGCTGCGCCGGTGAAGGCGCCTTTCTCATGGCCAAACAGCTCGGACTCGATCAAGTCCTTTGGAATCGCGGCCATGTTGAGTGCGATAAAAGGATGACTGGCCCGTGGGCTGTGGTTGTGGAGGGCCTGGGCGACCAGTTCTTTACCGGTACCACTTTCACCATTGATCAGGACGGTAATGTTGGAGTGGGACAGCCGGCCGATAGCCCTGAACACTTCCTGCATCGCGGGGGCTTCACCGATGATTTCGGCATTTCTCTGCGCACTTTCGGCCTGCGGCTCCGAGTTGGCCCGACGTTCGTGGCTATGAGCGACGGCCCGCTTCACGAGCGCAACGGCGTCGTCCACATCAAATGGTTTTGGGAGATATTCGAACGCGCCTGTCTGGTAGCTGGTCACTGCGCTTTCCAGGTCGGAATGGGCGGTCATAATGATGACCGGTAGATCCTGGTACGCGTCAACAATCTGAGAGAGCAGGGTGATACCGTCGACGCCGGGCATGCGAATGTCGCTGATAATGGCATCAGGCTGTTCATGTTCCAGCCTCATCATGATGCTTTCGCCACTTTCAAACACCCGGGGTTGCATACCGGCCTGGTTCAGGGCGCGCTCCAGCACCCAGCGTATACTGCGATCGTCGTCAATTATCCAGACGTTTGCCGGTTGGCTCATTGGTTTTCCTCCAGGGGCAGGAAGATGATGAAATCGGTTTTTCCAGGCTCGCTCTCGCATTCAACAAGCCCGTGATGTTGCCCGATGATGCTTTGGGTGATGGACAGGCCGAGGCCTGTGCCGCTCGCCCGCCCGCTGATCATCGGGTAGAAGACGTTTTGCAACAGATCCGGCGGTATGCCCGGGCCGTTGTCTATAACATCGACACGGCACACCAGGCGATGGCGCTTATGGCCGATGGTGAACTGTCGCAACGCACGTGTACGGAAGGTGATGGTTGGCTGCTCGTCGCCGGTCATCTCGGCCTGGTTCTCGAACGCGGCTTCCATGGCGTTGCGGGCAATGTTGAGGAAAGCCTGTATTAGCTGTTCCTTGTCGCCCTGGAACTCGGGAAGGCTGGGGTCGTAATCCCTTCGGAAGTTCAGACGACCGCGGCTTTCGGCCTCCAGAAGGGTTTTGACGCGCTCCAGAACCTCATGAATATTGGTGGATGCCAGTTTGGGCGCCTTGTTTGGGCCGAGCATGCGATCCACCAGGGTTCGCAGCCGATCCGCTTCTGCAATGATCACCTGGGTGTATTCTTTCTGGTCTTCGTTATGCAGTTCGCGGTCCAGCAACTGGGCGGCCCCGCGAATACCTCCAAGAGGGTTTTTGATTTCATGAGCCATACCCCGGACCAGGATTCGGGTGGTTTCCTGCTGGGAGATAATGTCCTCTTCCCGGCTGATCCTTAGCAAGCGGTCCCGGGGCTGGATTTCGATCAACAGTTCCGTTGGCTCAAGGCTTATGGGGGATACCGAATAATCAACCGTCAGCCGCAACCCGCTTGTCAGTATGAATTCCGCTTCCCTCCTGGTGTACGACTGGCCATTCTCGGCGGCTGCATACAGTGTTTTCAGGGCGTCTTCAGAGTCGATCAGAATGTCGTTGATCGGGGCTCCTTTACTTCTGGTTACGCTGGTTTCAAACAGGCTTTCGGCAGCAGGATTCAGGTACTGGACTCGTAACCCGTCACTCAGCACCAGTACGGCTGTGGTCAGGCTGTCCAAGATGCTTTTGTATCCGGCCGGTATTACCATTCGTTTGTCCCTTTTGATGGGCCTTGCGGGTTGCTAAGGCAGTTTTGCAAAAAACGAACCACATTGGCTGTTCATGGCGATGACAGTGCGCATTTAGCGGGCATGCGGCTTACAGGCCTGTGAACACGGCGTGGTGTAGTGCAGAAGTCTCATTGCGTAAAGCCTGCTCGCGGATATCCGCCCTGGGAATGGTCAGAGTATGGCTTTTTTATGGTGCGATCGCACTAAAGTGGTGCAGGCAGGAATGGTGTGGTGGTTCGCTAACCGCTACAGGTCTGCGTTTGTATGGCGCCCCGGCTCGAAACGGTCGGGGCCCCGGAAGGGTGCATCAGTTGTTGACGCTGGGCCGGTGGATGGTGAAAGTAATGGTTTCGCCACTCTTGACGGTAACACCGTTGCTGTCGACGATGTTGACGCCTGCGTCGTGGGTGCCGCGAAACACATTGCGCACCATCACCGTCCCGGATGCGCTCTGGCCAACCGGTTGGCCGTCGAGTGTCACTTCGTACTTGTGGCTGCCCCGAAGGCCGGGTGAACTGGTCACGCGGAATTCCACGTCGCCGCTGCCACTGTGGAAGGCCTGATCATCGCCCGGCGCGAGGAAACGGACGCTGTCGTACACGGATCCTTCCTGCTGCACTTTTTCCCGCAACCGTTCTGGTTCCCTGACCGCTTCGAGTTTTGGCAGTGTGACCGTGGTGACCGGTTTCACCTTGATTTCCTCTGCAGGCGTGCCTTCCGCGGGCTCGTCGGTATAGGTAACGTTGCCCTGAGCATCCACCTGACGATAGACCTCGGCGGAAACCGGAAACGCCGCGAGAGCGACAATGCCTGAGAATAGTGCGAGCCGTGCGTTCATAGAGACAACCTGTCTGATTGTTTTACCCGATTATCAGCGCCAGTCATGAGTATTTCAACGCCATTACCCGGCAGCTTGGTTACATTCCGTTAAGGCTGGCCGAAATGTGCGGTCGTACACGAAAAAGCCCCGCACAAGGCGGGGCTTTTCTGAATTGCTGATCCTTACGAACGGATTAGCAGGAGTAGTAGAGCTCGAACTCGACCGGATGTGTGGTCATGTTCAGACGCTCGACTTCACCGCGCTTCAGGTCGATGTAGCCAGCAATCATGTCTTCGGTGAACACGCCGCCACGGGTCAGGAACTCGTGGTCGTTCTCGAGGTGATCCAGGGCTTCCTGGAAAGTCTCGGCAACGGTCGGGATGTTCAGGGCTTCTTCTTTCGGCAGATCGTACAGATCCTTGTCCATGGCGTCGCCCGGGTGGATCTTGTTCTGGATGCCGTCAAGGCCAGCCATCATCAGAGCCGCGAAGGCCAGATAAGGGTTGGCAGAGGCGTCGGGGAAGCGCACTTCGATTCGACGGCCCTTCGGGCTGTTCACGTAAGGGATGCGGATGGACGCAGAACGGTTGCGGGCGGAGTAGGCCAGCATAACCGGTGCTTCGAAGCCTGGGACCAGACGCTTGTAGCTGTTGGTGGAAGCGTTGGTGAAGGCGTTGATCGACTTGGAATGCTTGATGACACCACCAATGTAGTACAGGGCCATCTCGCTCAGACCGGCATAGCCGTCGCCTGCGAACAGGTTCTTGCCGTCCTTGTTCAGGGACATATGTACGTGCATGCCGGAACCGTTGTCACCCACAACCGGCTTGGGCATGAAAGTGGCTGTCTTGCCATAGGCGTGAGCCACGTTGTGCACGCAGTACTTCAGGATCTGAACTTCGTCAGCCTTGCGGGTCAGGGTGTTGGCGCCAACGCCGATCTCACACTGGCCAGCGGTACCCACTTCGTGGTGGTGTACTTCAATTTCCAGACCCATGGATTCCATGGCGGCACACATGGCACCACGCAGATCGTGGAGGCTGTCGACCGGCGGAACGGGGAAGTAGCCACCTTTAACGCCAGGGCGGTGACCGATGTTATTGCGATCAAAATCTTCGCCGGAAACCCAGGCTGCTTCTTCTGAATACAGCTCGTACATCGAGCCCTGCATGTCGACTTTCCATTTTGCAGAGTCGAATACGAAGAATTCGGGCTCTGGGCCAAACAGAGCGCCATCTGCAATGCCGGTTGACTTCAGGTACTCTTCGGCGCGCTTGGCGACCGAGCGTGGGTCACGCTCGTACCCCTGCATAGTGGAGGGCTCCACGATGTCACAGGTAATGTTAACCGTTGTTTCTTCTGTGAAAGGATCAAGGACAGACGTTTCGTCGACCGGCATCAGAATCATGTCGGATTCGTTGATGCCCTTCCAGCCGGAAATAGAAGACCCGTCAAACATCTTGCCGTCGGCGAAGAAATCCTCGTCGACCTCGGATGCGGGCAGGGTTACATGCTGCTCTTTACCACGGCTGTCAGTGAATCGCATATCGACCCATTTGACTTCGTGTTCCTTGATCAGATCAATCGTCTTGGACATTGTGCAAGCTCCGTCAGTTATCCCGCAGTGCGGGCGATTTCTGTGTACATTGTTGCCGGATCGTTCAGCAGTGCTGACTCCCGATCTTTCTTTCAGGTACGGCAGCTTAACAAAAGCTGTTGCGAGTTACCTGTAAAATCGGCTGTCTAGCGTGAAGCAATAGCCTTGCCAGTTTTTGATGCATGCGCCACAAGTGCGCAGTACCAAGGCGTTCGGGCTGTTTTGGAGCGACATGTGCTGTTTGAGTGGTCCTGTCGACCTTTCATGGTGCATCAAAATAGTGCGAACTCTGACATAACGCACCAAATTGATGCGGTTGGGTCGTTACTCCGATAAGCGTTTTTCTTCATATAAACGTAAGTGAGTTTGCTATATACTGCGCGCCACTTCATTTTTGCCCAAGGTATTCAGTGCAGACGCTGAGTTTCTTCAGGGGGCGTTCGGGCTTCCCGGCCCGACAAATGAAATTCATTTTACGGATTTGAGACGGCATGTAAGGGGCTTTGCGCCTACTGAAGACCTCTCAGGTCATTCAGTGCATGCTGCAGGATTATAGTTGTGATTGATAAACTTCGTAATATCGCCATCATCGCCCACGTTGACCATGGCAAGACCACACTGGTTGACCAGCTTCTTCGTCAGTCCGGCACGCTGGATCGCAAAGAGCTCGAAAACGAGCGTGTCATGGATTCCAATGACCAGGAAAAAGAACGTGGTATTACCATTCTGGCCAAGAATACGGCGCTGAAGTGGCACGACTACGACATCAATATCGTGGACACCCCGGGTCACGCCGATTTCGGGGGTGAAGTCGAGCGTGTTATGAGTATGGTCGATTGCGTGCTGCTCGTGGTTGACTCCATTGATGGTCCGATGCCACAAACCCGGTTTGTCACCCAGAAAGCGTTTGATGCGGGCCTGCACCCGATTGTTGTCGTGAACAAAATTGACCGTCCCGGAGCTCGTCCGGACTGGGTGGTGGATCAGGTCTTTGACTTGTTTGACAACCTTGGCGCCAGCGATGAGCAACTGGACTTTCCGATTGTGTATGCCAGTGCCCTGAACGGCATTGCCGGAATGGATCACGAAAAGCTGGACGACAACATGGACGCGGTTTTTCAGGCCATCGTTGACCACGTGCCTGCTCCCAATGTCGATCGCGACGGTCCGTTCCAGATGCAGATTTCCCAGTTGGACTACAACAGCTTCCTGGGTGTCATCGGCATCGGCCGTATTATGCGCGGCAAGATTAAAACCAACTCTCCGGTGACGGCCATTGGCGCCAATGGCAAAAAGCGTCAGGGCCGCATTCTCAAGATTATGGGCCACTCCGGACTTCAGCGCGTTGAAGTCGACGAGGCTCAGGCGGGCGACATTATTTGTGTCAGCGGTATGGATGAGCTGTACATCTCTGACACCTTGTGCGACCAGGCCAACGTTGAAGCTCTGCCGCCATTGACGGTGGATGAACCGACGGTTTCCATGACGTTCCAGGTCAACGATTCACCGTTCTGTGGCAAGGAGGGCAAGTTTGTCACCAGCCGCAACATCAAAGAGCGGTTGGAAAAAGAGCTGCTGCACAATGTTGCTCTGCGAGTAGAGGAAGGCGAGTCTGCAGATAAATTCAAGGTTTCAGGTCGTGGCGAGTTGCACCTGTCGGTGCTGATCGAAAACATGCGTCGCGAGAACTTCGAGCTTGCCGTGGGGCGTCCGGAAGTGGTTATCCGTGAGATCGACGGTGTTAAGCAGGAGCCGTACGAAAACGTCATCATCGACATCGAAGAGCAGCACCAGGGTGCGCTTATGGATCAGATGGGGCTTCGCAAGGGTGAGATGACCAACATGGTGCCGGACGGAAAGGGCCGTATGCGCCTTGAATATACGATCCCGGCGCGAGGGCTGATCGGTTTCCGTAACGCCTTCCTGACCATGACATCCGGTTCGGGTATCCTGACCTCAACCTTCAGCCATTACGGTCCTATCAAGAGTGGTGATGTGACCAGTCGTCAAAACGGTGTGCTGGTGTCAATGGCTACGGGCGCTGCGCTGACTTACTCGCTGGAAACACTGCAGAGCCGGGGCAAGTTGTTCCTGGATCCCGGCCAGGAAGTCTACGAAGGCCAGTTGTGTGGTATTCACAGCCGTGACAACGATCTGGTGATCAACCCCACCAAGGGAAAGAAGCTGGACAACATGCGCGCGTCCGGCAAGGACGAGGTCATAGGCC
>NZ_ABCP01000017.1 GCF_000170835.1 Marinobacter algicola DG893 | reverse complement strand
TGGAAATCACCCACGTGTTGCGAGGGGAAGAGTGGATCAACTCCGCGCCCAAGCATAAGTTGCTGTATGAATATTTTGGCTGGGACATGCCGGTACTGTGCCACCTGCCGCTGCTGCGCAACCCGGATAAGAGCAAGCTGTCCAAGCGCAAGAACCCCACCAGTATCAACTTCTACGAGCGCATGGGGTTCCTGCCGGAAGCGGTTACCAACTACCTGGGCCGTATGGGCTGGTCCATGCCGGATGAGCGGGAGAAGTTCACACTGGATGAAATGATCGAAAACTTCGACATCCAGCGCGTGTCCCTGGGTGGACCGGTTTTCGACGTGGAAAAGCTGCGCTGGCTCAACGGACAGTGGATCCGTGACGAACTCAGCGACGACCAGTTCGTCGAGCGCATGCGCCACTGGTGGTTCAACGAACAGGCGCTGCGGGATCTGGTGCCTCACATCAAGGGCCGGGCGGAAGTGTTCAGCGATGTATCGCCGATGGCCTCGTTCATGTTCTCCGGCATGCTCAACCTCAAGCCGGAAGACTTCGATCACAACAAGCTGGAGGAAGGCCAGGTCAAGCGGGTGCTTCAGTTTACCCTGTGGAAACTTGAAGCACAGCGCCATTGGAGCAAAGAGAATATCTTTGCCGACGTTAAAGCTCTGGCCAAGGCCATGGAGTTGAAGATGGGTGATTTCATGTTTGCCATCTTCGTTGCTGTCGCCGGTACTCCTAACTCCTGGTCCGTTATGGACTCGATGGCTATCCTCGGTCCGGACATGACCCGGTCACGCCTGCGCCATGCCCTTGAGGTAGTGGGTGGATTCTCCAAGAAGGAAACCAAGCGAGTGGAAAAAGAATACGCGGCATTGCTGGCGGAATAACCAATCTGTTGAATTAGTAAGCGACCAGAACAGGGATGTTCACGAAACTGAAAAAACGTTGGAAAAAAGGTTGACGCCCCAAGGGTCGATCCTTAATATACGCAGCCGTTGAGGGGCCATAGCTCAGCTGGGAGAGCGCAACACTGGCAGTGTTGAGGTCAGCGGTTCGATCCCGCTTGGCTCCACCAATTTCTAGTCCCCTTCGTCTAGTGGCCTAGGACTCCGCCCTTTCACGGCGGCAACAGGGGTTCGAACCCCCTAGGGGACGCCAATACGGCTCAACCGGTTTAGTCCGCCGGTAAGCCATCAAAAAAACCGCCTTCGGGCGGTTTTTTTGTGTCTGAAGAAATTGTCAGCGGGAGGCGATAGCCCCTTTGCCGACGCCTTCATAGGCCTTGACACGAATGGCGTCCTCCGGAAACTCGGATTTCAACTGTCCGGCAATGTGCGCCGCAATAAGCTCCACTGTGGTGTCTGAATCCAGCATATAAACACGGTTCTCCGGCAACGTCAGCGCAAATTCCCCCTGATTCGCCTCGTATTCAAAGGTGACGTACGCTGTGCCATCCTCGGCCACCCAGCGTTGGGTTACGTCCTCCTCGGAGCCCACATAGATATCCTGCCACCGCTTGGCCCATTGGTTCTCTAGGTCCCGGTCTCTGTGCTCATTGCGGTCGATCCGAATAGGCGAGCGATGCCCATGGGCAATCCGCTGGCAATTGCCCATGTGTTTCTTCAGGCCGTGAACATAATGGTAATGGGCCCCTTCAATCACATCCTCACGCAATGCAATGTCCACATCCGTTACGTTTGCCGGCAACACTGCCCGTAATTCCTGCTCCAACAGCCGGGCAACGGCAGAAGGCACCACACGATCAGACGATAGCCACACCACCGCTTCGTCCGGGGATCGATGAAGAATCCGGGTGCCGTCGGTCAGATGCCAGGTGAAACTGTCTGGCTCATCCTCATTCCACTCAAGCCCTTTATAGGCTCTTGGGATCACCAGCCGGTGGTCCACGCGCTCATCGATGACCCGTTTAATGGTGCGTTTGACGTTGCTGAAATCGAACACCATGCCTTGATCGTCCAGCTCACCGCCGAGTACCACATCCACAATCCAGCTTTCCCCCACCAGTCCCCTGGAAGCATCCAGGTAGGCGAAGTCGATAACCGTCAGATTGTCTACGAAAAGGTGATTCATCGGAGGTGCCTGGCAAGATGAGGTTGATTGATGGGCGGATTCTAGCAAAAATCCGACAGTGCTAGCAGTCTTGCGTAACGTGCACGACAAAAATGAGGGGCAGTTCAGAGTGGGTGAGAACCATACAGGCGACGAAAAAAGGTTTCCCCCCGCTGGTACTGGCAGCGGGCGCCTCACGACGGATGGGTCGCGCAAAAGCCCTGTTGCCGGTGGGCTCAGGCACGCTGCTGGACCATGCTATCGGTCAGGCCAGGCAACTTGGAGGGCCTGTCACGGTAGTCGTCGGTGGCTGGTACCCCCTCGTTCGCTATCGCTGCCGGAGCCAGCCTTCGGCCTGGGTGGTTGCCCGGGATTGGCCGAAAGGAATGTCTGCATCACTGAAATCCGGTGTAGCAAGCCTCGGGCAAGGAGTGAAAGGTGTGTTTGTGGTGCTGCTGGATCAGCCACTAATCTCGTCGGATTCGATGCTTGCCCTCGCCGAGATGGCGCGAATGAATCCTTCGCAGCCCGCTGCTGCAGACCTGCAGGGAAAACCGGGGGCGCCGGCTTACATTCCCCGACGTCTGTGGCTTGAGATCATGGCCCTCGAAGGGGATAGAGGGGCAGCTGCCGTGCTGGCGAGACATGGCGCGACCCGGTTGGCCATGATCGGCGCCGGAAAGGATGTGGATTCGCCCGAGGATTGGCGCCGCATCAGCGGCGAGTTAGCCGAACAACCCTGATAGCCAGGCGATGCCCACCGCAAAAATGCCAAGGCTGGCGGCCAGGCCGACGGTGTAGATGCGAGAAGTGGCAGAGCGCTGTTGTGCCACGAACAGGTCAATGGTGCGCTGGGCGATGTCCTCCGCGGTTTCCCGGGAAATCTCATGGGCCTGCTGGATGGCCTCGGATTGCAGGGTCTGCCAGAACTCGGTATCAATGGTTTGTACGCTGGTGATGTGATCCTTGAGCTCCGCCATGTGGTCACCGGTGAAGCCGGTATTGCGAGAGAGGTCTTTGCGCAGGTCAGCCAGTTCCCGGCTCAGGTTCAGGTTAACTTCCGCCGCCACGTCGTCACGCAGGTTGCGGGTGCGTTCTTCGATCATTTCGGTCACCGCGTTCAGGCGCTCCTCAACCGCGGTTTCCTGCTTTTTGCTGGATTCGTCCAGTACCCGCTTGAGATGGTCAAACTGCTCGTCGAACAGCGAGCTGAGTAACTCGTGCAGGCGGTTGTTAATGTGGGTTTTTACTGCTGAGCGGGCTATCTGTTCGATCAGGTCGCTGGTCAGTGGGACAACCTGGGGGCCGTTGTTGTCGCTCGCGTGTAGCCCATCGTCGGCCTTTGGTGACATCTCCAGGGAAGCATCGGAGGGGATGTCGAGGATATCATCGTCCAATTCATTGGACTCAGTATCCAGTTCCGGCGGTTCGGGCAGGTTGCCTTCGGTCACATCATTGTCGAGCTGGTCGAGCACGAGACTGAGCCCTTCGGTGTGTGGTGGTTTGGTCAGAATATTGTAAACACCGAAGTTGCGGGCTTCCTCCATGAAAGACGACGATTTCTTGGAGGTACACATGATGATGGGAATGGCTGCGGTGTCCGGGTTGCCCTTAATGGCCTTGGTGGCTTCCACACCGTTCATGCCCGGCATAAGGTGATCCATAAAGATCACGTCCGGACGTTGATGGGAACTCAAAAAATCCAATGCCTCCTCTGCCGAGCCAGCCATGTTCACCTCCATGTCCCGGCCTTCCAGCAGTTTGCTCAGGGCAAATCGAGCCACTTTCGAGTCGTCTACCAGGAGTGCATTCTTGATCGCCATGTCACAACCTCAACCTTTACAGCGTGTGTGTTCATTATCGGGCGGGCGTTTACCAGCCTTCAAGTGTCGGGCATTGGGTGGCCCGGTAGCTTTTCTCCCGATAACAAACACCGGGTTCCTTGGTCCGGGCAGTAAATACCTCCCCGGCTGCCGTTGTCAGGCGTACCTGTCCGTAGGGTTCGCCGTACCTGAAGGTCGCTTCAATCGAGCTGCCATTGGGGTTCAGTAGCAGTCCCTTACCGTGGAACGAGCCTTCAATATACTGACCTTCGTATTTTTTTCCATCGGCGAAGACTTCCTTGCCGCTTCCGTGGAACTCGCCGTTAGAGAATTCCCCTTCGTAGTGGCGCCCGTCGGGGTAGGTAAGGGTGCCTTCGCCGTGGAACTCGTCATCCTTGAAGCCGCCGACATAGAGCATCCCGTCCGAGGTGGTTAGTGAACCATGCCCGTTGAGCCTGCCTCCTGACCATTGACCCGTCAGAATGTCGCCATTGGCCATGGTGAGCGTGCCCTGGCCGTCAAACTGGTCATTGCGGAACTGGCCGGTGTAGCGGGTTTCATCCGCATCACGCCAAGTGCCTTCGCCATGACGCTGGCCCCTTTGCCAGTCGCCTTCGTAGCGGCTGCCATCCGAGAGCCAGGCTGTGCCCTTGCCATCAAACTCACCGTCTACGAAGTGCCCCTCATACCTGAGTCCGTCGGCGTCGTCATAGGTGCCATCACCGGTTTTAATACCGCCAACCCAGGTCCCGTTCCTGTACTTGACCTTCGTATAGGCTTCCAGTTTGCCCACCAGGGTTTTCTCGTTGCCGGCGGCGATAGCTACGGTCTGTTGCCAGGGCTTGTAACCCTCCTTGCGAATGGTGACGTCGTATTTGCCCGGTTTCAGATCCAGGTCCAGTCGTGTGGCCCCGTGGTCCTTTCCATTGATGGTGACGTTGTCGCCGACGACATTGGAGCGCAGGATCAGCAATCCGGTTGTGGGAGGCTCTGGCGCATCGCTTCGAGTCTCGGTTTCCGGTATGGCAGCCACTGGCTCTGCCATCGCCAGCATTTTGGGGTCTTCCGGCAGATCGGGTACGGTAAAAGGTTCGGCGTTAATGCGGTTGGTATCGGACGCGGTCTCAGAGCCGTTGACTGACGTTTCTCCGGTTGCCGCCAGGGCGTCGTTTTCCAGAGGCAATTCGAGGTCATTTTCAGCTACGTCTTCCCTGGTATCCGGTTGGTAAAGTTCGTCCGAGCGCTGCGCTTGTGCTGGAGAGTCGTTGGACACGCGGGTGATGGTCTCTTTGGCGTCCGGCGCGCTGGCTACCGGTTTCATCTCCCTGGACAGGTCATCGCGAACAGACGCAAAGCCTGCCGTCACCAGAAGCATCAATGCCAGTGCGTTGACAAACAGGAGGGGTCTGAAATCGACCATGGACAACCTCTCAATTCTGCATTCGTGTAACGGCCACTATTCCGCCCGTTTCTTCGTTGTTGTTCAACAGGGCGCGGGGATGGCACCGCTTCATCTTACCCAGTCGGGGCAATGTTATGTAACACAAAGTCACTGAAGTTCACGAGAATGCAGGACAAATCACACTTTGTCCGGAAGCTGGTCATGGTTGAGCTGTTCCCAGGAGCGCATGTACACGTCTGCTTCATATTCGTAAGGGGATTTGAACGGCGTTAACACAAAATCGAACACCAGAAAGAAGAACCCGATCGACGCCCAGGCGATGACCAGCGTGCTCAGAGTGTTGGCCTGAATTTCCGGATTGGCGTCGACAAACCCTTCGAGCAACGGGATCAGGTCGGATGCCATGACCACCGGGTTGAAGCTGGAAAGCACAAAAGGCACCCAGAACGCGATGAAAACCGGAAAGAAACCAAAGGACCAGAGCAACCTGCGAAGCAGATACATACCGATGGCGCGCCAGTAACGCTGCCTTACTTCTGGAACGCGGCGAATGCGTTCCAGATAGCGGCGACGTTCGGCCCAGTAGGCGGCTACTTCCGGCGCATGGATTGTGCGGCGATGACTGGTGGCCTTGGAAGCCGGTTTGGCCGACTTTGGCAGAGCGTCCGATGTGTGGATGCCATGGGGTTCGGTGGTCATGGAATTGGGTACTGCCTTGTCGCTTCTGGTTAGTGCATGATAATAGAAAGTACGTGTTACCCTACAATCCCCATTTAGTTAAAGACAGGACAGTTTGAATGGCTGCAGTGATCGAAAACACCGTCCATCCGGCCTTTGAGAAGCTTCGCAGTCACCGGATCAGCACGCTGAACGTGACGGTCGAGGAATACCGTCATCGCAAAACCGGTGCCCGGCACTTGCACCTGGCGGCGGATAACGATGAGAACGTGTTCTTTGTGGCCCTGCGAACCTTCCCCATGGATTCCACCGGTGTTGCCCATATTCTGGAACATACGGCGCTGTGTGGCAGCGAGCGTTTTCCGGTGCGCGACCCGTTTTTCATGATGATTCGCCGGTCCCTGAACACCTTTATGAATGCCTTTACCAGCAGTGACTGGACGGCCTACCCCTTTGCCAGTATGAACCGCAAGGACTTCGACAATCTGCTGACGGTTTATCTGGACTCGGTGTTCTTTTCCTCCCTGGATCCGCTGGACTTTGCGCAGGAAGGGCATCGCCTCGAATTCGATACGCCAGACGATCCGTCCACCGACCTGGTCTACCGCGGTGTGGTCTACAACGAAATGAAGGGTGCCATGAGTGCCCCCACGTCACAGCTATGGCAGAACCTGTCCAGCCACTTGTTCCCGACTACTACCTACCACTACAACAGCGGTGGTGAGCCAGACCACATTGTGGACCTCAGCTACGACGACCTGTTGCGCTTCTACCGTCATCATTACCACCCCAGCAACGCGATCTTTGCGACCTACGGGGATATTCCCGCTCACGAGCATCATGAACGCTTGGAGGAGCTGGCCCTGAAGCGGTTTGATCGTCTGGATGTGGAGCTGCCGGTACGGGATGAGAAACGGATGTTTTCACCGGTGCGTGTCGACCAGAGTTACGCCGTCAGTGAAGGCGAGGAAACCGACCACAAAACCCATATCGTGATGGGCTGGTTGCTGGGACACAGCTTTGACCTGCAGGAAAACCTGGAGGGGCAACTGCTTGCCAGCGTCCTGCTGGAGAACAGTGCGTCGCCCCTGATGCGGGCGCTGGAAACCACCGATATTGGTCATTCGCCGTCTCCGATGTGCGGCCTGGAAGACTCCAACCGTGAAATGACCTTTGTCTGCGGCATTGAAGGCAGTGACCCGGAGAAACAGGACGACCTTGAAGCGCTGATCGAACAGACGTTGGCCAAGGTGGTTGAAGAGGGCGTCAGCGAAGATCGCCTGGAAGCCATTCTGCATCAGTTGGAGTTGCACCAGCGCGAGATTGCCGGCGACAGCTTCCCATATGGCCTGCAACTGATCATGACCGCGATTTCGCCGATGGTCCATGGCGGCGATCCGGTTGAGCTTCTGGATCTGGAGCCTGTCCTGGCCGATATGCGGGAAAAAATCCGTGACCCCAAGTATGTGCCAGGCCTGATCCGCCGCAAACTGCTGGAAAACCCACACCGCGTCACCCTGACACTGCGCCCGGATGACAAGCTGGAGAGTCGTCGTCAGGCGGCAATTCGCGATGCCCTTGCCCGCCGCAAGGCCTCGTTGACTGACGAAGAGGTTCGCCAGATTATCGAGCGCGCCCAGGCCCTGGAAGAGCGGCAGACACGGAAAGACGACGATTCCATCCTGCCGAAGGTTGACCTGACCGACGTTCCCCTGCAGTTGCCGGAACCCGAGGCGCGGTTCGCCGGCGACATGCCTGCGACCATTTATGCCCGTGGCACCAATGGTCTGGTGTACGAGCAGGTGATCCTGCCGGTACCGAACCTGACAGAGGAAGAGCTGTTGCTGCTGCCGTACTACACCACCCTGATTCCGGAAGTGGGTTGCGGCGAACTGGATTACCTGCAGATGCAGGACCGCATCTCGGCGGAATCCGGTGGCATCAGTGCGTCTTTCTCCGCCAAGGGAAGAATCGACGATGTTCAGGATCTTGAGGGTTATATCGTCTTTAATGGCAAGGCGCTGGCTCGAAACCGCGAGGCGTTGACCCGCCTGCTGAACGACGTCTTTAATGGCGCCCGCTTTGATGAGAAAGAGCGTGTGCGCGAGCTGATTGCCCAGATTCGTTCCCGCCGTGAGCAGGCGGTTACAGGCAGTGGCCATGCATTGGCCATGGGAGCGGCATCGCAAGGAATCAGTCCGGGGGCGTGGCTGTCGTTCCGTCTGGGCGGGCTGGAGGCTATTCGTGGTGTCAAGGCACTCGACAAGTCGATCAGCGATCCGGCTGAGCTCGACAGCTTATGTGAGCGGCTTGCAGCACTGCACGAACGTATTCGGAGCCAGTCTCGTCAATTCCTGCTGATCGGTGAGGAAGAGCAGTTGGACCCGATGCTGACGGAGCTGAAGACCGTTTGGGGTGACTCTGGTCCGGGAGAGGAAGCAGTCTGGAAGCTTGAACCCGTAAGTTACCAGGCGCGCCAGGCATGGCTAACGTCAACCCAGGTGAACTTCTGCGCCAAAGCCTACAGTACGGTTGCGATCAACCACCCGGACGCAGCGGCACTGACCGTTTTGGGTGGTTTCCTGCGCAACGGCTACCTGCACCGGGCCATCCGTGAAAAGGGTGGCGCCTATGGTGGTGGTGCTGGCCAGGACAGCGTGAACGGTACTTTCCGTTTCTTTTCCTACCGTGATCCCCGGTTGGGCGAGACGTTGGAGGATTTTGACAACGCCCTGGAGTGGCTGCAGACCGAGCAGCACGATCCTCAGGAACTGGAAGAGTCCATTCTCGGCGTGATCGGGCAACTGGACCGCCCACGGTCACCAGCCGGTGCTGCCCGCCATGCCTTCCACAACAGGTTGTTTGGCCGGACGCCGGAGCAGCGCGCGCGTTTCCGGGAGCGGGTGCTGGCAGTGACCCTGGATGATATGAAGCGGGTGGCCCGCGAGTGGCTGAAGCCGGAGAGCGCCAGTGTGGCAGTTGTCACCAGCTTCGAAAATCGTGATACCGCTGAAAAACTGGGGCTGGAAATCCAGGAGCTATAAAGAGCCTGAACGCACCTCGTAACGGAAGGCCGGCGCTCTTCATGGGAGAGGGCGCCGGCCTTTTTGTTATCTGCTTTAGCGGTTCCGTTTAAGCCCGGTGCTGACCATGATGCGCGTAGAAATTTCCTCCACGGAATACGCCGTCGTGTTGAGGTAAGGAATTCGTTCCCGGCGGTACATCAGCTCAATCTCCTCAATTTCATGCATGCACTGCTTCATAGACGAATAACGGGAGTTTGGTCTGCGTTCGTTTCGGATGGTGGCCAGCCGCTCCGGCTCGATGGTCAGCCCGAAAATTTTCTCCTTGTGAGGGCGCAGCGCAGCGGGCATCTGCTGGTCGTCCAGATCTTCCTCGGTGATGGGATAGTTGGCTGCCTTTACTCCATATTGCAGGGCCAGATACAGGCAGGTGGGAGTCTTGCCGCTGCGGGAGGCACCGACGAGAATCAGGTCTGCCTCGTCGTAATGACGGGTGCGGGCGCCGTCATCGTTATCCAGCGCGAAATTGACGGCATGGATGCGCCGCTCGTAACTGCCTTCGTTGTTGATGGCGTGTGACTTGCCAACGGTATAGGAGGACGACGATTGCAGCTCCTGTTCCAATGGATTCAGGAACGTGCCGAAGATATCCACCATGAAACCATTTGCGCCGGCGATGACATCACGGATATCGCTATTAACGATGGTGTCGAACACCAGCGGTCTCATGCCATCGATTTCCTCCGCTTTATTAATACGCTTGACCATCTCCCGGGCTTTGTCAGCGTCATCAATATATGGCACCGTAATGCGTTCAAACTCGATTTTCTCAAATTGTGCCAGAAGGCTGTGCCCCAAGGCCTCGGCGGTCAGGCCGGTGCCATCGGATATAAAGAAAGCGGTTCGTTTCATGGTGTGCGGTCCGGCTCCGTATTTGGCGGCTACCCTAGGTAAATTCCACAGGTTACAGTATCATACACGCCAAGTTCGAGAGCCCGCAGTGGAGAATGCAGTAATTGCAGGGTTGAAATCAGCTCCACCTGTCCGGTTTGGCTCTTTGCTACAATGAATCAAGGGAGACACGCTTTGGAAGATTACATTATCTGGTTTGATCACCTGGGAATGTCAGACGTTGACCGGGTCGGGGGGAAGAATGCCTCCCTCGGTGAAATGATCAGTAATCTTGCCAACGCAGGTGTTACCGTTCCGGGTGGCTTTGCCACAACCGCCCATGCCTACCGCGAGTTCCTGGCTAAGGATGGTCTTCGCGAGAAGATCGACACTGCTCTGGATGCCCTGGACATCAATGATGTGAACGAGTTGGCGCGGGTCGGCTCCGAAATTCGCCAGTGGATTCTCGATACGCCATTTCCGGACGCACTGGAGAAGCCGCTTGCGGATGCCTATGCAAAGTTACGCGATGGTAACGACAACCTCGCCGTGGCGGTGCGTTCTTCAGCTACTGCGGAAGATCTTCCGGATGCGTCCTTCGCTGGTCAGCAAGAGACTTTCCTGAACGTTGTGGGCCTGGAGCAGGTACGGACGTCTGTAAAGGAGGTCTTTGCCTCTCTGTTCAATGACCGCGCCATTTCCTACCGCGTCCACCACGGGTTTGATCACAAACAGGTCGCGTTATCGGCTGGCATTCAAAAGATGGTGCGCAGTGAGACCGCTGCCAGTGGGGTTATGTTCACGCTGGACACGGAATCCGGTTTCCGGGATGTCGTGTTTATCACCGGCTCCTACGGCCTGGGCGAAACAGTGGTGCAGGGTGCTGTGAACCCCGATGAATTTTACGTTCACAAGCCCACGCTCACTGCGGGTAAGCCTGCCGTTCTGCGCCGCAACCTGGGCAGCAAGGCCATCAAGATGGTCTATCATACGGACCCCGCCGCAGAGCAGTTTGTGGAAACGGTCAAGGTTGAGCAGGACGATCGTAATCGCTTCTGCATCACCGACGCAGAAGTGGAAGAATTGGCCAAGCAGGCCATGATCATCGAAAAGCATTACCAGCGCCCGATGGACATCGAGTGGGCGAAAGACGGTGATGATGGCCGTATCTACATTGTGCAGGCCCGCCCGGAAACCGTTAAGAGCCGTGCCTCCGCCAACGTCATGGAGCGCTACCTGCTCAATGAGACTGGCACCATCCTGGTGGAAGGTCGCAGTATCGGCCACAAGATTGGCAGTGGCCCTGTAAAAATTGTAAACAGCATCAAAGAGATGGACCGCGTTCAGGCGGGTGATGTTCTCGTTACGGATATGACTGACCCGGACTGGGAACCGGTGATGAAGCGGGCGTCCGCCATTGTTACCGATCGCGGCGGGCGCACCTGCCACGCGGCGATTATTGCGCGGGAGCTTGGTATTCCAGCCGTGGTGGGCTGTGGTGATGCCACGGAACTACTGAAAGACGGCCAGGAAGTAACCGTGTCCTGCGCCGAAGGCGACACCGGAATGATCTACGAGGGCAGCCTGGATTTCGAGCTTAAGGAAAACACGGTCGACTCCATGCCCGCCATTCCGTTCAAAATCATGATGAACGTGGGTAACCCGGACCGGGCCTTCGACTTTCAGGCCTTGCCCAATGAAGGTGTCGGCCTGGCGAGGCTCGAGTTCATTATCAACCGCATGATTGGCGTGCACCCGAAGGCGCTGCTGAACTTTGACGGCCTGCCGAGGGATATCCGCCAGACGGTGGAGAAGCGGATTTCCGGGTACAGCTCGCCGGTAGACTTCTACGTCGATAAGCTGGTCGAGGGAATATCCACCCTTGCCGCTGCCTTTGCGCCCAAGAAGGTGATTGTGCGGTTGTCCGACTTCAAGTCCAATGAATACGCCAACCTGATCGGCGGTACCCTATACGAGCCTGACGAAGAAAACCCGATGCTGGGCTTCCGTGGTGCTTCCCGGTATATCTCCGAAACCTTCCGCGACTGTTTTGAGCTTGAATGCCGGGCTCTGAAGAAAGTCCGCAATGAAATGGGGCTGACCAACGTTGAGATCATGGTGCCGTTTGTTCGTACTGTGGGGGAAGCTGAGCAGGTGGTGAATCTGTTGGCGGAAAATGGCCTCAAGCGTGGCGAGAACGGATTGCGTGTAATCATGATGTGCGAGCTGCCCGCTAACGCCCTGTTGGCCGAGCAGTTCCTGGAGCACTTTGACGGCTTCTCGATTGGTTCTAACGACCTGACCCAGTTGACCTTGGGGCTGGACAGGGACTCCGGCATCATTGCCCATCTGTTCGACGAGCGAAATGATGCCGTCAAGGCGTTATTGGGCAGTGCTATCCAGGCCTGCAAGAAGGCCAATAAGTACATTGGTATCTGCGGCCAGGGGCCATCGGATCATCCTGATCTGGCCAAATGGCTGATGGATCAGGGGATCGATTCCGTATCACTGAATCCGGATTCGGTACTGGATACCTGGTTCTTCCTCGCGGACGAGAAAATAGACTGACCATTTCGAGAAAAGGAGCGCGTGCGTGCCTATCGTAACCCCTGATCTGTGTGACGATTACCCCGAAATCCTGGTGGTAGAGCCGGGTTTCCGCAACTTTGGTGGCGTGGACGCCTTCGGGGGCGAGATCGTGACGGTAAAATGCTTCGAGGACAACTCTATCGTAAAGGAACAGGTTGCCCTGCCGGGTAACGGTCGTGTGATGGTTGTCGATGGTGGCGGATCAAAGCGGGCCGCTCTGCTAGGCGACATGCTGGCCGAGAAAGCGGCGGATAATGGCTGGGCCGGGCTGGTGATCTATGGCTGCATTCGAGATGTGGATGTCATTGGAAAGACGGCCCTGGGGGTGCAGGCGCTGGGTACGCACCCGCGCAAAACCGAGAAGCGTGGAGTGGGTGACCTGGACGTGCCGGTCACCTTCGGAGGCGTGACCTTCCACCCCGGCCATTACATCTATGCAGACAACAACGGCATCGTGGTTTCCGAAAAGCCACTGAAGATCGACTGATACAGCCGTTTGCCCGGTAGTTCCACCACGCACTACCGGGCTACATTTCCCTGGACCGTCCCGGTCAGCGTTTTACCTTTACAATCTCCATGCCCAAGAGAAATCCATCCCCGTCAGGAACGCAGCGAAGCACGCGGCAAACCGTTTCGAACGGCGGGAACTGCTCGCTGGTGGAGGGGAGAAGGGTGTGGATTTCATCCCCTTCGGCAAACGCCCTTTCCACATAAAGCTGCATGCCAGTGCCGCTGAGATCCCGGCAAATGCCAGGAATCGCGACGCCATTGTTGTCTGTGAGTTCGATTTCCGAGTTCATTGTCATGCGGTGGAAATCGCGTTTTTCTGAATAGTCCTTCATGGTTTCAGACATCCCGGCACCTCGCGGTTGTTGTTTTGTTAGTTATAAATGCTAAGGGTGGAAGCGTCAAAGAATTCATGGGAATAAAAATTCGGGAAACCCTCATATTTAGTATTTAGATTCCCCGAGTAACACTATATGTGGGCTTTCGGAGGGGCGATTCCTCCGACATCTCCCGCTGTGGAGGAGATGCGTTATGCCCAGTTGTCCGTTTTCCTTGAAGGCTTGAGCAATGGGATGACAAGGGCCAGAATTACCCCGAGCAGCACAAGGGCTGCACCCAGTAGCATGAAGTCGGATTCCTTTTTGGCTTCCAGGCGCTCTTTTTCTGCGGTGAGTACTTCCAGGTCGTTGCGCAGCCTCTGGTTTTCTTCGCGAAGCTCGCTATTCCGCCGATTCAGATTGATGGAGTCCGAGGCGACTTCCTTGATATTACGAAGCTCTTCGCTGAGTCTCCCTGAGCGAGCCTCCAGGGACTCTTCCGAACTCCTGAGTTCGTTCCGCTCATTGGTGACTTCTTCAAGCTGAGTTCTGAGATTGCTCAGTTCATTGCGAGCCTGCTCCAGTTGCCGGTTGTTGGCTTCCAGACGCTGACGCGCAATAGGAGTGTCGGTGAGATAGCGTGACACCATCCAGCCTTCGATGCCGTCCGGCGTGCGTACACGGCTATACCCTGATTCCGATGTTTCCAGCAGCTCAAGCGAGGTCCCGCTCCGGACTCCTGAGTGCAGAATTCGGTACTGTGTCCCTTCACCACTTCGGATCGGAGCGTAGAGCGTGTCATCGACATAAACGGTTTTGGCGTGGGTTGACGTTGCAGCCACCATCAAAACGATAATGCAGGTAATCAGACGTAAAGGCGTCACTGGTTTTATTCCCTGGAACAGCGATTTAAGGCGCAATTTTGTCATAGATGCCGGGTCATACAAGGTGGAGTTCATTACAAAAAGCTCATGGTGCCAGGTGCAGGCAACCGTGCGCCCTCAGGGCAGTACAGCCTTGAAGGGTTTGACGATCACTTTCTGGTACACACCGGCATCCACGTAGGGGTCGGCATCGGCCCAGGCCTGGGCCGATGCCAATGAATCAAATTCGGCTACAACCAGGCTGCCGGTGAACCCTGCGTCACCGGGTTCCGGTGTGTCCAGGGCCGGGTGGGGGCCCGCGACCAGAAGGCGGCCTTCGTCTCTGAGCAGCTTTAGCCGTTCAATGTGGGCAGGACGGGCAGAAGACCTCAGCGGCAGGCTGTTCTCGACATCTTCGCTGATGATGGCGTAGTACATGATATTCTCCGGATATTTACTGACACAGTGTAATACCTGGCTGGTACACTGGCGTTGATGGTATTTACTCTGAAATCGGGAAAGATGTGACTATAACCCAAGAAGCTGACTTCTGCATTGATCTGCATTGCCACACGACGGCGTCCGACGGCGCGCTGCCACCGAAGGAATTGGTCGCACGTGCGCACGCCAGAGGTGTTACCCACCTTGCCATAACAGATCACGATACCATCGCCGGGCTTGAAGAAGCATCGGAGGCCGCACGGGAGGCTGGTCTTACGCTGATCGCCGGTACCGAGTTGTCCTGCCTCTGGAAAAGTCACACCATACATGTCGTCGGGCTTGATTTTGACGTTGATGATGAGCGTCTGAAGCAGGCGTTGGAGCGGCAGAACAAGAACCGTTGGTCCCGGGCCCGCACCATTACCGACAAGCTTTCAAAGCTGAAAATTGAAAACCTGCTCGAGAAGGCAACGGATAAGGCGGTCGGCGACGTGCCCGGTCGGCCTCATTTTGCCAGGGTGCTGGTGGAAGAGGGGGTGGTAAAGGATATCGCCCAGGCGTTCAAGCGCTACCTTGGAGCTGGCAAGGCGGGGGATGTAAAGGGTTTCTGGCCTGAATTGCCGGAGGTAGTCCGGTGGATTACAGAGGCCGGAGGTGTGGCCGTGCTGGCTCATCCCAGGAAGTACAAGCTTACCGCAACCAAACTGCGTGCGCTCGTTGCCGACTTCCGTCAGGCGGGAGGCCGGAGTATTGAAGTCTCAACGTCAGGGCAGTCCAGTGGTGATCTGGGCTTTCTGGCGGAACTGTGTCGTCGGGAAAATCTGCTTGCCTCCCAGGGCAGCGATTTCCATTTTCCCGGTGCGCCCTGGTGTGAGCTTGGGGCCATCATGAAAATGCCAGACGGGCTTGAGCCTGTCTGGCATCATTTCAAACAACCGGCAGGGGTTCCCGCAGCGGTTTAATCCGGTGCGTGGAACAGCAGGTACAGGTCGGTCAGCGAGTCGGGGATCGCGTCTGCCATTTGCCGGGACAGTTTCTCGCTGTTTCGGACATTCTGGAAGTCTTCATCCTCGAACAGTCCGGACAGCGTGAGCATCGGCACCAGCAGGTCTGCGGTTTCTTCTTCGCCGGCTTCCAGCCAGGCTTCCTCGTTCTCGAGGAAGGTGTCCACGAACCCGGCACACCAGTTCTCCAGCGCATTCATCGGGTCGCCATCTTCAGGCTCCGGCAACTCAAGGGGCTGGCCCATGTCCAGTGCGTGTGCCATATCCCTGCCGAGTTGCTCAACGGCTTGGCGGAACACATCCGGAACCTGGCCGCTGGGCGCCTGTTCGGCGCCTGTGGCCAGCCTGAAGATATCTTCAGTGCTCAAGGATGTCGGGCCTACCACGCTGGCGCAGACAACCCCATGCAAACCGAAAAAATCCAGGGCTTCGTCGCCCCAGGGTTCTGCGAAAAGGATGTCTTCCAGCGCTTCGATGTCCGAATCTGATAGCATTCGTTAATTACTCCCGGCCTTTTTGGCCTCTTCGGCGGCCCGCTGACGCTTACGAACTTCCCTCGGATCATTGTAGGCGCGGCCCGGGGTTACCGGTACATTGACCTGCTCACTCGGCTTTTCTTGCTCGATCGCGGGCTCAGCCGGCTTCTCTGCAGGCTTTTGAGTTTCCTCTGCCGGGGTAGCCTCGGCTTTTGGTTTCGCAGCCGGTTTGCTGGTGGCTTCCTGCGCTTCTTCAGCCTTACCCGCTGCTACCGGCTCGGTAGCCGGGGGAGCGGTTTCGGGTTGTTCCGCTTTCTCGGCTTTGGGTGTCGTTGGCTCTGCGTCGGCAGTGCTGTCGGCCTTGGATTCCGGCTTGGGTTTGGTGTCAGCTTCTGCTGGTTGTGACTTGGCGGCCACTTCCTGCTTGGCGGTCTCGGTCTCTGCGGCGGCTTCTGGAGCCTCTTTTTCCGAAGTTGCCTGTTCAGCCTTGTCCGCCGTCGCATCTGCGTTGGCGGTTTCAGCTTTCTTTTCAGCTGGCTTCCTTGATGACCGGCGTGGCCGGGCAGGGCGTTTCGGTTTCTCCTCAACGCTTGTGTCGGCCTCAGATTTCGCTGCCTCATTGCCAGCGGTGTCCGACGGATCCGACTTCGCATTGCCAGACATTGCCGGCGTCGGCTGCTTTTCGGGCGCTTCACTGGGCTCTGCGCTATCGACTGTTGGTTCAGCGGGCTTCTCCGGCGATTTCTCGATTGGCGCCTCCGTTGTACTTTCCGCCGACTTCGCTTCGACACGCTTTTCAGCCAGGTTTTCCACCGGCTTCGGCTCTGCCGTATTGGCCGCCGCTACGTCCGGTTTTCCTGCGGGTTGAGTGGCAGGTTGCTTATCGGCCAGCTCTTCCGGCTGAGTATCCTTCTGATGTTTCTCGCTGCGGGCGGACTTCCGATCTGCCGGTGTGGACGCCGGGCTTTCAGCGGGGGAGCCGTCGCGATTACGGTTGCGTCTTGGTTTGCGACGTTTTTCATCGGCGCCAGACTTGTCGGCAGCAGCGCTTTTCTGGCTTCCGGTGTCCTGTGGTTCCTGACGGTCCTTCTGGTCTCTGGTCTGAGGCTTGTTGCGCCCCTGTCCGCGACCCTGGCCCTGAGGTTGGCCGTCTTTGCGATTGCCGTCCCTACGGCTATCGGCTGTCTTGTCGGCACCGCCCTGCTGGCTCTGGCCGTCTCCGCGATTGCGGTTTGCACCTCGGTTACGTCCTCGGTTGTCGTCGCTACGGCTGCTATCACCGCGATTGGCGCCGGCCTGACGACGGTCGGCACCGCTACGATTGCCGGAACGATTGTCGTCACGTGCGACCCTGGATTTGCGACGGTCCTGGCGGTCCTGAGTACGGCGGTCGTCACGGTTGGAGCCGGCAGTATGTTCCCGTTTCACCGGTGGCTCACCGATGACTTCCTCACCGCTGAAGAAATCGGCGATCTTGCGACCAAGCTTGCGGAACAGGCCTTCGGTCTGTTCGGCTGGTGTCTCTTGCGCTGCTTTTTCCGGGGTAGGCGCCGGTGCAACCGGACGAATGGCTTTCACGGCTGCCTGTTCGCGAACCGGTGGCTGGGCAGCGGGAGCCTCGAAGATTTCCTCTTCCCGCTCACTGTACTCCTGGGCCACCTGGTAGCTCGATACGTGCTCCACGCCGGCCTCATCGTCACGCATGCGCAGGATTTCGAAGTGCGGCGTTTCCATATGAGGCGCGGGAACCACCACCACTTCCACTTCCTGGCGGGCTTCGATGTCGGCCAACTGTTTGCGCTTCTCATTCAGCAGGAATGTGGCGACGGCGACGGGCACCACGGCGCGAACCTGACCGGTTTTTTCCTTGGAAGATTCCTCGTAGATCAGGCGCATGATGCTCAGGGCCAGAGATTCGATGCCCCGAATGGTGCCCTGACCTTCACAGCGAGGGCAGACTTCGCTGCGGGTTTCACCAAGGGATGGACGCAAACGCTGACGCGACATCTCGAGCAGGCCAAAGCGGGAAATCTTGCCCACCTGGACCCGGGCACGGTCGATTTCCAGTGCTTCGCGCATCTTCTGCTCGACTTCGCGCTGGTGCTTGGCCGGGGTCATGTCGATGAAGTCGATCACGATCAAGCCGCCCATGTCCCTGAGGCGCAATTGACGGGCAATCTCTTCCGCCGCTTCCAGGTTGGTCTGGAGCGCTGTTTCCTCGATATCATGCCCCTTGGTGGCACGGGAGGAGTTGATGTCGATGGAGACGAGCGCCTCGGTGGGATCGATTACGATGGAACCACCGGATGGCAGCTTCACTTCACGCTGGAAAGCGGTTTCGATCTGGCCTTCAATCTGGTAGCGGCTGAACAGGGGAATTTCGTCCTTGTACAGCTTGATCTTGTTTTCGAACGATGGCATGACGGCACGAACGAAGTTCAATACATCCTCGTAAACCGTTCCGGCGTCAATCAGAACTTCACCAATGTCCTGGCGAAGGTAATCGCGTACAGCGCGGATGATGACGTTGCTTTCCTGGTGAATCAGGAACGGCGCCTTGCGCTCGCCGGCGGCCTGGGAAATGGCTTCCCAGAACTGTACCAGGTAGTCCAGGTCCCACTGCAATTCTTCCGTGGTGCGGCCAATGCCGGCAGTGCGAACAATGATGCCCATGGATTTGGGCACCTGTACATCGTTCATAGCCTCTTTCAGTTGCGCCCGTTCTTCACCTTCGATGCGACGGGAGATGCCGCCAGCGCGAGGATTGTTGGGCATGAGCACGAGGTATCGGCCCGCAAGGGAGATAAAGGTGGTGAGTGCGGCACCCTTGTTACCACGTTCTTCCTTATCTACCTGGATAATAACTTCCTGACCTTCAGCAACCACATCCTTGATGTTGATCTTGCCTTCAATCTGGCCGGGGGATTTCTTGAAATACTCCTTGGAGATTTCTTTGAGGGGGAGGAATCCGTGGCGCTCCGCGCCGAAGTCCACAAAGGCGGCTTCCAGGCTGGGCTCTACACGGGTAATGCGTCCCTTGTAGATATTGGCCTTTTTCTGCTCGCGGGAGCTGGATTCGATGTCGAGGTCAAACAGGCGCTGGCCGTCAACCAGGGCTACGCGCAACTCTTCGGGATGAGTTGCATTGATTAGCATTCTTTTCATGGAAAGAAATGGTTCCTGTCGTTTGGTTTGGACAGAAAACCTGGGGGAATGGCATCAGCGAAGCAGAACTTGCGTGCCGCGGACCCCTTGTAACAGGGGCAATCCGGCGGCCAGACGAATCAGATCCCAGCGGGGAATTTCCCCGGGGTTCCGAGGCCACCGCTGACGGTTCGCCTGCCTGTGGGCAGGAAAGAGTCGCTTAGGGTCAGAGTCTGTTGGCGCATGTTATCCGTTTTCAGGTTCACGCTGGTGCCTAGGTCTCACGTCGTATTCGTATGCTGGACGGCCCGGCCCTGCGTGCTGGTAAAGATTCTTCGCGATGTCGCCCGACGGTTTTCCGTACGGTTTCTTGTTCTCCCGGTTCCCGGACAGTGGCTGTCATCAGCATCTTCCGTTTTGATCCGGGAGGATTTCAATCGCCGAGCCCGGTAATGATTGGGCTTTCGGCGTTCAAACTCTCAAATAGTGTCGGTATACTCCTGCCGCTCCGGCTTCTGGCATACTGGCCAGGCCGTAGACAAACGGCAGAGCACGCCGGAATATAACAGTATTCGCCGGCTCCTTCAATCCCGCAGGGTTTCCCGCGGTAAGGTATCCATGTCCAGATCGACCAGGCAAAAACGTCCCCCTTCCTCACCACAGTCTGTCGGTGGCGGCAAGAGCAGCGCTGCACCCGGCCCCAGAGGCGGGGAGGTTAAGCAGGGCGTGCGAAAGGTGGTGGTTGATGAGGACAATCACGGCCAGCGCGTGGACAACTACCTGATGGCGCAGATCCGAGATGTGCCGCGCAGTATTATCTATCGCATTATTCGCAAGGGCGAGGTGCGTGTGAACAAGGGCAGGGTAAAGCCCGACACCCGTCTGAACACGGGGGATGAGGTGCGCATTCCGCCCGTTACCCGAAAGGAAAAGCCGGCGCAGGTTGTTCCGGGGTCCCGGGTTCAGGGCGTCATGCAGAGCGCAGTGGTGTTTGAGAATGATCAGATGTTGGTGGTCAACAAACCGTCGGGTATCGCGGTGCACGGCGGTAGCGGTCTGGATTTCGGGTTGATCGAAGTCTTGCGGGCGGCACGACCGGAAGCTCGGTTCCTGGAACTCGTGCATCGGCTTGATCGGGATACCTCAGGGCTGGTGATGGTCGCGAAAAAGCGTTCTGCGTTGCGTTATCTGCAGGACGAGTTGCGTCACAAGCGTATTCGTAAGCATTATCATGCCTTGGTGGCGGGTGACTGGCCGGGATCTGTGAAGAAAGTCAGCGAGCCGTTGTTGCGGTTTGAGCTTGGCTCCGGTGAGCGTCGTGTCCGTGTGGATGACGCAGGAAAGGACTCGCTCACCCGCTTCCGGGTGCTGGAGTCTTTTTCAGGGTACACCCTGGTCGAGGCTTCACCGGTAACCGGCCGTACCCATCAGATTCGCGTGCACAGTGCCTGGGCCGGTCATCCGATTGCCGGGGATGACAAGTATATGGATGATGTAAGCCTGCGGGCATTTCGCTCCGCCGGCGGTCAGCGTTTGATGCTCCATGCCCGTGCTCTGGATTTCACGCTGCCCCCCTCGGGAGAGTCTGTTCATCTTGAGGCGCCCTACGATGAGGCTTTCGGCGAACTCATGGCCAAACTGGCGGCGCGCCGGAAGGCATCCGAATAATCCGTTATTCTGTGGCTCGCAGGCAGGATAACCGTACCAAGGTAGTATCAATGGACGTAAAGGTCGTGATTTTTGACTGGGACGGAACGCTGGTTGATTCCGTTGATCATATTGCAGACAGCCTTCACCAGGCGGCCACCGAATTGGGGTATCCGGAACTGGAGCGGGAAGCCTATCGCGATATCATCGGCCTGGGCATGATTGAGGCTCTGGAGAAACTGTATCCCGGTATAACGCGGGAGGAAATGACCACCATCCGTGAGGGCTATGCCCGTTACTTTTTCGCCAAGGTGACCACGCCCCAGAATGTGTTTGCAGGCATGGCAGATGTACTGGCTGACCTGCGTCTGGGCGGTCGCGGCTGTTCGGTGGCCACTGGCAAGAGCCGTCGTGGTCTGGAGGGTGCGCTGGTGTCCAGCGGCCTTGGCCCGCATTTCGATATTACCCGCTGCGCCGATGAAACCCGGTCCAAGCCCGATCCGGCGATGCTCGGAGAGATCATTCGCTTCTACGGCATTGAGCCAGCGGAAGCGGTTATGATCGGCGATACCCGGTACGATCTTGAGATGGCCCAGCGAATCGGAATGCCGTCTATTGGTGTGGAGTGGGGTGTGCATAAACGGGATGTGCTGGGGCACTACGCGCCGCACGCGATCGTCGATTCGGTAAAAGACCTGCGCGACGTCCTTTGTCTCTGAACCGTAACAGCAACAGGAAGTAGCAATGAGCGAGTGGGAATCAGATAAACATCCCGGCTGGGGTAGCGAGCCAGAAAGTGGGGCGAACAGAGCCGCGGGGAGTCGCCGCACACCGGCGATGCCGCCGGAGTCAGCTCGCGATTGGAAGCTGATCGAAAAGCTGGTGATGTCGCTGCAGTCGGAGCAGAGAAAAAGCCGCCGCTGGGGGATATTTTTCAAGCTGCTGACATTTGGGTATCTCTTTGCATTGCTACTGATGATCCAGTTCCCGCTCAGCGGTGCGCTGGAATCCGCTGCCAAGGGAAAGCACACGGCGCTTGTGGAGATTGAGGGCACCATAGCGGCGGACGAGCTTGCCAGTGCCGACAACATCGTAGGTTCCCTGCGCGAAGCGTTCGAGGCGGAGAATTCGGTGGGGGTGATCCTGCGTATCAACAGTCCGGGCGGCAGCCCGGTCCAGTCCGGTTACGTCTATGACGAAATCGTTCGGTTGAGGGGCGAGTATCCGGAAAAGAAGGTGTACGCGGTGATTTCCGATATTGGAGCCTCTGGCGCCTACTACATCGCTGCTGCTGCGGATGAAATATACGCCGACAAGGCGAGTCTGGTGGGTTCGATCGGTGTGGTGGCCGGCGGTTTCGGTTTTACCGGGATTATGGATAAGCTGGGAGTCGATCGCCGTCTATACACGGCGGGCGAGAACAAGGCTTTCCTGGACCCGTTCTCACCGGAGGAAGAAGAAGAGGTGAAGTTCTGGCAAGACGTTCTGGAAACCACTCACAGTCAGTTTATCGAGAGTGTGCGTAAAGGGCGGGGTGATCGGCTCGCGGATGACGAGCAACTGTTCTCAGGGTTGGTCTGGAGTGGCGAACAGGCGCTCGAGCTTGGTCTGATCGATGGCCTTGGTAGCTCATCTCACGTGGCAAGGCAGGTTATTGGCCAGGAGGATCTTGTGGACTACAGTCGCCGTGAATCGCCGTTCCAGAATATCGTTGACCAGTTCGGCGTTTCCGTGGGCAGTGGTATTGCCAGCTATCTCGCTGAATCGCGACTGGAGCTGCGCTGAGAGCTGCGGGGCTGGCGCAATGGGTTCAGCCCCCAATGCAGGAGCATTCTGGTGAGAGCGATCAACGGCAGCCCGATCAGGCTGTTCGGATCGTCCCCCTCCAGTCGCCTGAACAGAGTGATGCCCAGGCCTTCCATCTTGAAACTGCCTGCGCAGTCATAAGGCTTCTCAACGTGCAGGTAGTTGTCGATTTCGTCCGCGTCGAGCTCCCGGAAGTGGGCATGGAAGTGTTCGCAGTGGCTCTGCCGTTCGCCGGTCCCGGAATCCAATAGTACCAGGCCAGTCAGGAATGAAACTTTCCGGCCGCTGCTGCGCTTCAGTTGCTGCACGGCACGCTCATGGGTTTCCGGCTTGTTCAGCAGGGTGTCATCATCGAGGCAGGCAACCTGGTCAGAGCCGATGATCCAGTGATCCGGGTAATCCCCGGCGAGCGCTTCGGCCTTCTTCAGCGCCAGGCGCACGGCCAGCTGTTCCGGGCTCTCGCTCACCTCTGGCGTTTCGTCGACGTTCGGTGATGCAGCCTGGAATGGCAGCCCCAGCCGTTCCATCAGCTGTCGCCGGTAAGGTGATGATGAGGCAAGTAGAAGTGGGTGGTGTTGCATTGGGTTCCTTATGTCATCGCTTGGTATTATCGTAGAATACACCTATCCGCAGCGTAACCCCTGGCCAAAAGCGCATGAAGTCTTTGACAGCAGGCGGCCAGGTCCCTAAAATTGCGCGCCTATGTCAAAAGCCTCAAGCACCGAGCTGCCCAAAACTGTCGATCCTTACCGGTTGGCAGAGCAAGAAATAGTGTTGGAGGGAGAAATCCCTCTGCAGGCATTGTCTCGTTTTGGTGATTCTGTATTCGGTTTTGAGGACGGCGCAGTGTGCCGGGTAAGCCTGTCATTCTCCATGGACGGCGAACGCCGACGCATGGTGACAGGTGAGCTCGAGGCACCGGTTACCCTGGAGTGTCAGCGCTGCATGGGGCCCATGCAAAAGACACTGGTCTCCCGCTTTACGTTGGGGTTGGTGACCAGCGACGAGCAGGCCCAGCAGTTGCCAAAAGAGCTTGAACCGTTTCTGACGGACGATTTCAGCGCGGATTTGTGGTCCTTGACTGAGGACGAACTGTTGCTGGTTCTGCCTCCGTTTCCGCTTCACGAGCGTGACGAATGTCCCGCCCGAGAAGAACTGGAAGCTTTTGAGCCGGATGAATCCGGGGACGAGGAGCCGGTCAGGAAGGCTGAAGACAATCCGTTCAGTGTGCTGGCGGATCTCAAGACAAAGAAACATTAATCAGGCGTCGTTTTCCCTGGAAACCGTCGCGAATTTAACGAACACACGTTTATCAGGTCAGGAGCATAATCATGGCTGTACAGAAAAACCGAAAGACCCGCTCAAAGCGCGGTATGCGCCGTTCACATGACGCTCTGAGCACGGCGGCTCTGTCCACTGACACCACGACAGGTGAAGTGCATCTTCGTCACCACGTGTCGCCGGACGGTTTTTACCGTGGCAAGCAGGTAATTGAGGCTCGCGACGAGTAAACCGTCGCGCGCAAATCCACCCGCCAGTGCGAGATGGAGGAACGGTGAAGCCGGTCACCATCGCAATTGACGCCATGAGTGGTGATCGCGGAGCCGATATTGTGGCCTCCGCTGCACTGGATGCGGTGAAAGAAAACGAAGCCTTGAGTCTTGTTCTGGTAGGTATCCGGAGTGAGCTTGAGGCTTTGTTGCATCCTGGGCACCCGCGGATTCGTATCGTCGAAGCTGCAGATGTCGTGCGGATGAACGAGCGGCCCTCCCATGCGCTTCGCCACAAACGCAATTCGTCCATGGCCGTGGCGCTGGGGCTTGTCCGCGACGGTGCAGCTCAAGGCTGCGTCAGTGCCGGCAACACCGGGGCACTCATGGCATTCGGCCGTTCTGTTATCCGCATGTATCCGGGTATTGAACGCCCTGCAATCGCCAAACTGATTCCTTCGCTTCGGGGGCGTTGCCACGTGCTCGATCTGGGCGCCAACGTGGACTCCACCGCGGAGAACCTCTATCAGTACGCACTGATGGGCTCACTGATGGCGTCGGCCATCTGCAATCAGCCAGAACCGCGAGTCGCTCTGCTTAACGTTGGCGAAGAGGAAATCAAGGGCAATGAGCAAGTGCGGCTTGCCTCTCACATGCTGGCTCAGTGCGATACCATCAACTATATCGGATACATTGAGGGCAGTGACCTGTTTCGCGATGTGGCGGATGTGGTGGTGTGCGACGGTTTTGTCGGGAATATTGCCCTGAAGACGGGTGAGGGTGTTGCCGGCCTGCTGATTGAGCTTCTGGAGCAAGCCTTTACCAAAACGTTGTACGGCAAGTGTGTCGGCTTTTTGGCGCGGCCGATCATCGGTCGGCTGCTTCGGCTTATGGATCCATCAAGGCACAATGGTGCCAGTCTCCTGGGCCTTCAGGGTGTGGTGATAAAGAGTCATGGCAATGCCAACGAGCGTGCCATGCTGGCCGCCATACGTCAGGCCGTTCGTGAAGTTGAGCTGGAAGTGCCCAGCCGCATCAACGACCGTCTCGATGACCTGATGATCTGAGCGCTCAAGCCTTGGCCTCTCCCTGAGACTAAAGTCTCTCCCCATTTTTGCTAGATTGGCCGGATCGGCCCCCAGGTTGTACTATTGGCTAATCTCCCGTAACCCCTCATTGACGGTAAGATTCCCACTATGAAATCAGCCTTTATTTTTCCCGGACAAGGATCGCAGTCTGTCGGTATGCTGGGAGCAGCTGCCGAGAACTGGCCGATCATAGAAAAAACGTTTTCCGAAGCCTCCGATGTACTGGGCTATGATCTCTGGCATCTATGCCAGCATGGGCCTGCGGAAGAGCTTAATCAGACCACAGTTACTCAGCCAGCGCTGTTGGCGGCGAGTGTCGCACTCTGGCGGCAGTGGTTTGTAGCCGGAGGTCAGGCGCCTGACTTTGTCGCCGGGCACAGCTTGGGTGAGTACAGCGCACTGGTTGCAGCGGAAAGCCTGAACTTTTTTGATGCCATTAAGCTGGTACGACTGCGTGGCGAGCTCATGCAGGCCGCTGTGCCAGCCGGCGAAGGCAAGATGGCAGCTATTCTTGGTCTCGAAGACGAAGACGTAACAGCAGCCTGTGCCGAAGCAGCGAATGGTGATGTGGTGGCCGCCGTCAACTTCAACGCTCCAGGGCAAGTGGTGATTGCTGGTGCCGCAGAGGCGGTTGAACGCGCCATCGAAGCCTGCAAGGCCCGGGGCGCCCGCAAGGCCATGCCGTTGCCAGTGAGCGTGCCTTCCCACTGTGCCCTGATGAAGGGAGCCGCAGAGGAGCTGGCAACCGCGTTGGACGAAGTAACGTTTAACGATGCTGTCATCCCGGTCATACAGAATGTTACCGCTTCCGTCGCCCAGGACAGTGAGTCCCTCAAGGCTAATCTGGTCAAGCAGCTATACTCTCCGGTGTTGTGGACCGATACAGTTCGTAAACTGGTGGCAAATGATGTTCGGATCGCTGTAGAGTGCGGCGCCGGTAAAGTCCTTGCAGGGCTGGCGAAGCGAATTGACCGTGAATTGTCGGTTTACGGCATTGACGAGCCGGATGCGCTGGCAAAGGCGTCAGAGGCATTTGGACAGTAATAAATAGGAGCAACACATGTCTCTTGAAGGCAAAACAGCGCTGGTAACGGGTGCAACTCGTGGGATCGGAAAGGCCATTGCAAAAGCGCTGGCAGATCAGGGCGCAATGGTGGTTGGCACGGCAACCAGTGAGAATGGCGCCGAGTCGATTTCCGCCGACCTGAAAGCAGCAGGTGCGAAGGGTTTCGGTATCGTAATGAATGTCGCCGACCCGGACAGCATCGAGGCTGGCCTGAAGGAAATCAACGAGAAAGCCGGTGCGCCGGCGATCCTTGTCAACAACGCAGGGATCACTCGTGATAATCTGCTGATGCGGCTGAAGGACGATGACTGGGCGTCGGTTGTGGAAACCAACTTGTCCAGCGTCTACCGGACCAGCAAGGCTGTATTGCGCGGTATGGCCAAGGCGCGATGGGGTCGGGTGATCAATATCAGCTCGGTTGTGGCTGGTATGGGTAACCCCGGACAGGCCAATTATTGTGCCGCCAAGGCCGGAGTTGAGGGTTTTACCCGCAGCCTGGCGAAAGAAATGTCGAACCGGGGCATTACGGCCAATTGTGTCGCCCCCGGTTTTATCGATACGGATATGACCCGAAAACTGGACGACAAGCAACGTGAGGCTATGATGGAAGTCATACCTGCCGGTCGTCTGGGTGAGCCGGAAGAAGTGGCTGCGGTGGTTGCCTTCCTGGCGTCGGAAGCCGCTGGTTACGTGACGGGTGAAACGATCCACGTGAACGGTGGTATGTACATGGGATAGTCCCCGAGGGGGGCGTGTGCGCAAACCCTTGTCGCACAACATGTTTGAATGGAACCCCTGCTTGTTTGCAGGTATGGTTTAAACTAAACTGGCAGCACTTAAGTTGCTTGGTTGACACAAAAGTGAGGACATTATGAGTACAGTTGAAGAGCGCGTGAAGAAGATCGTTTGTGAGCAGTTGGGCGTTAAAGAGTCCGAAGTTCAGAACACATCTTCTTTTGTAGAGGACCTTGGCGCTGACTCACTGGACACCGTTGAGCTGGTCATGGCACTCGAGGAAGAGTTCGAGACCGAGATTCCTGATGAGGAAGCGGAAAAGCTGGCGAGTGTCCAGGACGCGATCGACTACATCGTCGCGCATACCTGATACTCTGCACGCTTTATCGCCAGGCAAAAAGCCGTCCATGTGACTAGACATCGGACGGCTTTTTTATTGGCAGGAATTCCAGTTCATGATCAGCAAGGAACTCAGGTGAAGGGGTATGGCTAAACGACGTGTTGTAATCACAGGCATGGGAATGCTCTCGCCGCTGGGTAACGATGTGGATTCGTCCTGGGATGGCATTTGTTCCGGTCGCAGCGGCATTGCCGGGATCGACCGCTTTGATACCACCGGATACAACACACGGATCGGCGGTGGCATCAAGGACCTGGATATTGAACCGTACCTGTCCACGAAGGATGCCAGAAAACTGGATGCCTTCATTCATTACGGCCTGATCGCCGCTCAACAGGCGGTAGATGCCAGTGGTCTCGATGATTACACCGATCTTGATCGTGAAAGGGTAGGGGTTGCCATTGGTTCGGGCATCGGTGGTCTTGAATACATCGAGAAGAACGTGATCACGATGGAGAAGTCCGGGCCGCGAAAGGTGTCTCCCTTCTTCGTGCCAGCCTCCGTAATCAATATGATTTCAGGAAACGTGGCAATTCGTTTTGGCTACAAGGGCCCGAACATCGCCATCGTGACAGCCTGCACGACCGGCACCCATAACATTGGCTATGCGGCGCGCACCATTGCCTACGGAGATGCCGATGTGATGTTGGCCGGTGGTTCGGAGATGGCCACCACCCGAAGCTCTATTGCCGCGTTTTCAGCGGCGCGTGCGTTGTCTACCCGCAATGACGAACCGGAAAAGGCCAGCCGGCCGTGGGATCGTGGTCGGGATGGCTTTGTGCTCAGCGACGGCGCCGGCGTGCTGGTGCTGGAGGATCTCGAGCATGCGAAACGCCGTGGAGCCACCATTCATGGCGAAGTCATCGGTTTCGGTATGAGCGACGATGCGTTCCATATAACCGCGCCCCCTGAAAGCGGGGAGGGTGCCGCGCGCTCCATGAAGAATGCGATTCGCGACGCCGGGCTTGGCGCCAACGATATTGACTATATCAATGCCCATGGCACCTCTACGCTCGTGGGGGATCTGGCAGAGGTATCTGCAGTGAAGTCGGTATTTGCCGACCACGCCCACACGTTGGCTGTCAGCAGTACCAAGTCCATGACCGGGCACCTGCTTGGCGCTGCTGGGGCCGTTGAGGCTATTTTCTCGGTATTGGCGATCCGGGAGGGTGTGCTGCCGCCGACCATCAACCTTGACGATCCCGATGACGGCTGTGATCTGGATTTTGTGGCTGGCAAGAGCCGCAAGGCCGATGTCCGGGTTGCGTTGTCCAACTCTTTTGGCTTTGGTGGTACAAACGGCACCCTGATTTTCCGTCGTTACGAGGGTTGATCGGGTTGTGTTGAACGTTATTCGCCCTGACGGCAATGGTGTTTCCGCGACGGACCGGGGGGTGGCCTACGGTGATGGGCTATTTGAAACCATTCGCATGCGGGGCCGGCAAGCCGTATTGCGCTCACATCATCTGGATCGCATGGTGGCCGATGCCGGTCGCCTGGGCATTCCGGTCGAGCGCAGTGACCTGGATGCTGAAATCAGTCGCTCGGGTCGCGATATGGTCTCCGAATATGGCGATGGTGACTGGGTACTGAAGCTGGTCCTCACTCGAGGAGACGGCGGGCGAGGTTACCGGTGGCCTGTCGAGTGTGAACCAAACCTGATTGTCACCTCTTCTCCTATGCCCATGCTCCCCCCGTCCGGAGGCGTGGTTGCGGCGTTCTCGCAGTTTCCTCTCACCGTCAATCCGAGGCTCGCTGGGATCAAGAGCCTGAACCGACTGGAACAGGTGATGGCAAGCCGTGAATTCACTGGTGAGGAATTCGAACTGATCATGGCGAATGCCGACGGGCAGTTGCTCGAGGGTACGCGAACCAACCTCATTGTCAGGATGGAAGGCGAGTGGGTAACCCCTCCGGTTGAGAGCCTTGCAGTAGCCGGCGTCATGCGGCAGTACGCCCTTGAGTGTCTGCGCGCGGCAGGCCACACCATCCAGGAGCAGGTTATCCCGCCCGCGTTGCTGTCATCGTGCGGGCTGCGTGGACTGTATCTCGTCAACAGCGTAGTGGGTATTGTCGCGGTTCGCAGATTGGGCAGCGTTGATTTGCCTGTTGACGATGGGCTTGAGACAATCTGCGACCCTCTGAAAACTTTGGAATAAAAGCTTGCTCAAGAAGTTATTCATCTGTGTGTTATGTCTCTCCGTTCTGGCGCTCGCCGGGGGCGGCCTCTGGTTGTGGCAGGGGCTTCAGACCCTTGAGCAACCGGTGGCGCTGGATGAGCCGGTTCTGTTCAGCGTGCCCTCCGGGAGCGGTTACGGACAGGTTGCGCGTAAACTCGAAGCAGAAGGTCTTGCGGGCGACAGTCTGTGGCTGAAGATTCATGGGCGTCTGTACCCGGAGCAGGCGTTACTCAAGGCTGGCGAATATGAGTTCACCGATGGCATGACCAGTCTCGACATGATCAATGCGATGGTTTCCGGTGACACCAAGCACTGGCAGATTCAGTTCATCGAAGGCTGGACCTTCCGTGACATGCGCGCCGCGCTTGCCAGCAGTGAGCGTCTTGGGCAGGTGACCGCCGACTGGACCGATGAGCGGATCATGGAGGAGATCGGGGCCAGCGGGGTACATCCTGAAGGCCGCTTTTTCCCGGATACCTACCTGTTTACCAGCAGTGAAACAGACCTTGATCTGTTACGCCGGGCCTTCGAGCGAATGGAAGAGGTGCTTGCGACGGAGTGGCAGGCGAGGTCGGAAAATCTGCCTTACGATTCTCCCTATGAAGCTCTGATTATGGCGTCGATCGTTGAGCGCGAAACCGGTGCGGTCCATGAGCGAGAGCAAGTCGCGGGTGTTTTTGTCCGGCGCCTGGAGAAAGGTATGAGATTGCAGACCGATCCTACGGTCATCTACGGGATGGGGGAGAAATATCAGGGGCGAATCACCCGCAAGGATCTGCGAACCCACACCGACTACAATACCTACCGGATCGACGGGCTGCCGCCAACGCCCATCGCATTGCCCGGCCGGGAAGCCATTCATGCGGCTCTGAATCCGGCTGAAGGTGACACGCTCTACTTTGTGGCCCGCGGCGATGGCACCCACAAGTTCTCGAAAACCCTGGCGGAACACCAGAAGGCAGTGAGAGCGTTTCAGCTCAACCGCCGTTCAGACTACCGTTCCTCTCCGGCTCCGTCGCCGGACACAGCCGCGGAAGAGGGTGACCAATGACCCGCAGAGGGCAGTTCATCACCTTTGAAGGTACGGAAGGGGTTGGGAAGTCCACCCAGCTGGCAAACGCCGCGAGCACACTGGACGCGCTTGGTGTTGAATGCGTTGTGACCCGGGAACCTGGCGGCACCCCGATGGCGGAGTCCATTCGCGAGCTTTTGCTGGCGCCGCGTGATGAGCCGGTGAACGAAACCACCGAACTACTGCTGATGTTCGCTGCCAGGGCGCAACACCTCCATACGCGTATTCTTCCCGAATTGGAGGCCGGTCGCTGGGTGCTTTGTGATCGATTCACCGACGCCACCTTTGCCTACCAGGGGGGGGGGCGTGGTGTGCCCACCGAGCGCATAGCACTGCTGGAAAACCTGGTGCAGGGCACGGTGCGCCCGGATCACGTTGTCCTTCTGGATGCACCGGTGGAAACCGGTATGACTCGTGCCCGCCACCGGGGGGAGCTGGACCGGTTCGAACAGGAAGCGGTCGCGTTTTTCGAGCGAATACGCGAGACCTATCTCGCTCGTGCCGCCAATGCGCCGGGCCGTTATCACATTGTGGACGCCTCCCAGCCGATTGAGACGGTCAGCGCCGAAGTCTCGGGCCTGCTTCGGAATCTGGTGAATCGGGCGTAGTCGTGCAAGTTTGCCGATGATCTGCTTTAATTGAGCTACATTCTCAGGAAATCTCCGGATCGCGGGCATGTTGGACGCACGTTTGCTCAAGCTTCCCACCGCTTCACATCACCATCGCCATGAGCATCACCAAATCGTTGTTGGTGTTCGTGGGGAGGCCGACCTGAGTGTGGACGGAACAGGTTCGCACCTGGACACCTGGCGAGCCTGCCTGGTTCCCACCGAAGCCCGCCATGATTACTGTGGTGATCTGCAAAACCACGTTCTGGTTATCAATCTCGATCCCTACATGCCGGCCATAAATAGTCCAGGCCACAGTGAGTATGAAACGCTCGCGCCTTTGTTTGAGCGTCCGCGCACACTGGTTCTGGACAATAAGCTCCAAGGGTTGGTTCAGTTCGTGGCGGGAGAGTTCGATCGCTCGCCGGACAATCAGGATATGCAGCGCCACATGGGGGCAAGCATCCTGCACTGCATGGCCGAACGTCTGAACGAAGGCAGGGAGGTTCGCCAGAACCGCCATGCCATCAGCCCCGACACAATCCGCCGTTACATCATGGAGAATATTCAGCGCAAGATAACGGTGAGCGACCTTGCCAGTGTGGCCTGCCTGAGTGTCAGCCGGTTCCACGAGATGTTCCGTGACGTGACGGGTATTACCCCCCACCAGTTTCTGCTCCAGACCCGGCTTGACCAGGCCGTGCAATTCCTGACTCTGACCTCCCTTTCGGTCTCCGAAATCAGTTACCGGACCGGATTTTCCTCCCAAAGTGCCCTTACCAACGCGCTCAGGAAACACAAGGGTACGACCCCCTCCAGATTGCGTTTTGGTGAAAAAGTCGCCTGATTTGTTAAAAAAACCTCATTTTCGGACGAATTTACAAAATAATCGTAGGATTTTGTAAGCCTGGCGTCCGTAGTAATACTAACTTAACAGGGTAGCTGATCACGTCACAGCGCAGTACGGTGCGTACGCGTTGTCTGACCTAACCATAAAAAAGTTCGAGGGGCCCGGCCATTGACGGGAACCGTCGGCGAGGCGCTCAGATGTTCAATGCAAGCAAGGTGCTCGAGCCTGCATTTCAGGAACAGCCAAAGTCATTCTTCTGGCAAGCGATCACTGCCAACTACGCCGTCGACGAAACACGTTATCTCAACGAACTGATCCCCCTTGCCCAGAGCGATGCGTCTGAGCTTCGAGACGTCACTGAAACGGCAACGAGCCTGATCAGAAAAGTCCGCGAGCAGGACGACTCCGTCCATATGGTCGACGCACTGCTGCAGGAATACAGCCTTGATACCGAAGAAGGCATCCTGCTGATGTGTCTGGCCGAGGCATTGATGCGTATACCCGACAAATACACCGCCGATGCGTTGATTCAGGACAAGCTGTCGGACGCTGACTGGAAGAAACACGTGGGCCGCAGCGAGTCGACACTGGTCAACGCCTCCACCTGGGGCCTGCTGCTGACCGGTCGTGTGGTCAGGATGGATAAACGGCTGGATGGTTCCCCGTCCAGTATCTGGAAGCGCCTTATCAAGCGCAGCGGCGAGCCGGTCATCCGGAGTGCGATGTACCAGGCCATGGCCATTATGGGCAAACAGTTCGTGCTGGGACGGGATATCGACGAGGCATTGAGGAACGCCCGCGAATACCGGGATTTGGGCTACACCTACTCCTTCGACATGCTCGGCGAAGCGGCCTTGACCAAGGACGACGCCGACCGTTACCTGAAGGACTACATGGATGCCATTGAGTCCGTGGGGAACGATACTTACCTGGACAGCAGGGCGCCAGCGCCTTCGATTTCCATCAAGCTGTCAGCCCTGCATCCTCGATACGAGGCGTCCCAGGAAGAGCGGGTTCTGGATGAGCTCTATGTAACGGTTATTGACTTACTGACGTTTGCGCGGGAAAAGAAGGTATCCATTACCATCGATGCCGAGGAAATGGACCGGCTGGAAATCTCGCTAAAGCTGTTTGAGAAGGCGTTTACATCACCGGTTGCAAAGGGGTGGGGTGGTTTTGGCCTGGTTATCCAGGCCTATTCCAAGCGAGCCTTGCCGGTGTTGTGCTGGTTGACCAAGCTGGCGAAACAGCAGGGTGACGAGGTTCCCATTCGCCTGGTCAAAGGGGCCTACTGGGACACCGAGATCAAAATCTGCCAACAGTTGGGTTTGGAGGGCTACCCCGTATTCACGCGCAAAGAGGCCACCGATACGTCCTACCTGGCGTGTCTGCGTTATTTGCTCAGTGACTACACAGAAGGAGCATTGTACCCGCAGCTTGCGAGCCACAACGCCCATACGGTTTCCTCGGTTCTGACCATGGCGAGGAACAAAGGGCGCAAGATCGAGTTCCAGCGCCTGCACGGTATGGGGGACGCCCTATACAACAGCATCCTCGAGGACAACAATCTTCCGGTTCGTATCTATGCCCCTGTGGGTGCTCACAAAGATCTGTTGCCGTATCTGGTACGACGGCTCCTGGAGAATGGCGCAAACTCCTCGTTTGTTCACCGATTGGTAGATGCGGCAACGCCCATTGAAGCCCTGGTGCAGAATCCGGTTCAGGAATTGCAGGGATACGACTCATTGCCCAACGACCGTATTCCACTGCCCATCGACATCTTTGGCGACGAGCGGCGCAACTCCAAGGGAATAAATATCCATGTAGCGGCTCATCTGGACCCGTTGCTGAATCATCTTGGGCAATGGGCAACGACCCGCTGGGAAGCTGCACCCGTCATTGGTGGTGAAAAGCGCCGGGATGGCGCGCGGAATGATATCCACGCGCCCTACGACAGTGCCCAGCACGTTGGTCAGGTGTTCTGGGCGACCGAGGCCATGGCGGAAGAAGCACTGGCCGTTGCAACGGAAGGCTTCGTCTCATGGCGGGAGCGCCCGGTGGAGGACCGCGCCGGCTGTCTCGAGCGATACGCCGATCTGATGGAAGTGAATATGCAGGAGCTCATGGCGATCTGCTGCCGTGAAGCCGGGAAAACCATGCAGGATGGTATCGACGAGGTGCGCGAAGCCGTCGACTTCTGTCGCTATTATGCCCTTCAAGGCCGATCCCGCTTTGGCAAGGCCATGGCTCTGCCTGGCCCCACGGGAGAGAGCAATGAGCTATACATGGAAGGGCGGGGCGTTTTCCTCTGTATCAGCCCCTGGAACTTCCCTCTGGCTATTTTTACCGGCCAGGTGATGGCGGCGTTGGTGGCAGGGAATGCTGTTATCGCCAAGCCTGCGGAACAGACAAGCCTGGTTGCTCAACGGGCTTTTGAGCTGATGCTGGAAGCGGGCTTCCCGCCCGACGTGATTCAATTTTTACCCGGTGATGGCGCAACAATCGGCGGCAAACTGACCCCGGACCCCAGAATTGCCGGCGTCGCCTTCACCGGCTCTACACAGGTAGCGCACATCCTCAATCGCACTCTGGCGCAGCGTGAAGGGGCGATTGTGCCCCTCATCGCCGAGACCGGCGGACAGAATGCCATGATTGTGGACAGCAGTGCACTGCCGGAACAGGTGGTCAGGGATGTTATCCAGTCCGCTTTCGCCAGTGCCGGACAGCGTTGTTCGGCACTGCGTGTGCTCTATATCCAGAAAGAGGTCGCTGATCGCACAGAAAACCTGCTGGCGGGCGCCATGCAGGAATTGTCGGTCGGTAACCCTGAGCGTCACAGTACCGATGTGGGACCGGTGATCGACCAAGCAGCGCGGGATGCTCTGGAAACCCACCTGACCGACCTGGGCAAGCAGGCGAGGTTGGTATCTCAGACACCATTACCGGAGGCCTGCCGCGGGGGCTACTTTGTTCCACCGTCCGCCTACGCTATTTCAAGTATCAACGAGTTGAAAGGCGAACACTTCGGCCCCGTTCTTCACATTGTCCGCTACACTGCAGAGAAGCTGGACGATCTGATTGATGAAATTAATGCGGCGGGTTATGGGCTTACCCTGGGTATCCACAGCAGAAGTGAGTCCACAGCGGCCTATATTGAGCGGCGGGTCAAAGTGGGCAATACCTACGTAAACCGAAACCAGATTGGCGCGGTTGTGGGTGTTCAGCCGTTCGGGGGGCGAGGGCTTTCCGGTACCGGTCCAAAAGCTGGCGGGCCGCACTACCTGCTGCGGTTTGCCACGGAGAGAACCCGCACCATCAACACCACGGCGGTGGGTGGAAACGCGTCACTTTTGTCGCTTGGCATTGAAAAGGTTTGATAGGGCGCTTTGCTCACGAGGCAGTGCGGAACGAAAACCTGAACGATAGGAGGTAAGTATTGAGAAGGGGAGGTTGGCGTTGTAAGCCGTAGCGCCTTGATAACGTGAGTAGTTTGGGGAGTAAAAAAAACAAAGGGTGCGACTACCGGGTTCACCATGGTAAGCGCGCTAAACGGTCGGAGTTGATTCCGTCCATTTGAACTGGAGGAGTTTCATGGCTATTGGTGTTTGGATCAGTCTATTTGCTTACTTTGCGCTCATGATCGCCATAGGCGTTTATGCCATGCGCAGAGCTACGTCTTCATCTGAAGATTACATGTTGGGTGGGCGAGCCCTCAGTCCAAAGGTGGCGGCCCTGTCCGCTGGTGCTTCGGATATGAGTGGCTGGTTGCTTCTCGGTCTACCCGGGGCGCTGTTTGCATCGGGCCTGGGTTCGGCCTGGATCGGTATTGGTCTGCTCGTGGGCGCGTTCTTTAACTGGACTCTGGTAGCACCGCGTCTTCGTGAACAGACGGTTCACTATGGCAATGCGATCACCATCCCGTCCTTCCTGGCAAACCGGTTCCCGACACAGGCGCTTTCCCTGCGTACCGTGTCAGCCATCGTCATCGTTATCTTCTTCGCCGTCTACACTGCATCCGGTCTGGTTGCGGGCGGTAAGCTGTTTGAGAGTGCGTTCTCCGGAATCTTCAACTTCGGCGGTTTGAGTGACTATGCGGTTGGTATTGTTATCACTCTGGGTGTGGTACTGGCCTATACCGTGGTCGGCGGGTTCCTGGCCGTGAGCATGACGGACTTCGTGCAGGGCTGCATCATGATGCTGGCACTGGTCATCATGCCGGCAGTTGTCCTCTTCGGTGAAGGCGGTGGTGGGTTCGCCCAGGCGTCGCAAACACTGAACGAAGTCGACCCCACGCTACTGTCGTGGACGGAAGGCCTGACGGTCATCGGCTGGTTGTCTGCCGTTACCTGGGGCTTGGGCTATTTTGGTCAGCCACACATCATCGTGCGTTTCATGGCCATCCGTACACTGGAAGAAGTACCGACTGCCCGCAACATTGGCATGTCCTGGATGTTGATTTCCCTGATTGGCGCAGTATCCCTTGGTGTGTTTGGCCGGGCGTATGCGGTTCGCAATGGTATGAATATCGAAGATCCGGAAACGATCTTTATCCTGCTTTCGGACCTGCTGTTCCATCCGCTGATCACTGGCTTCCTCTACGCGGCACTGCTTGCTGCGGTCATGAGTACCATCTCCAGCCAGCTGCTGGTGTCATCTTCTTCACTGACCGAAGACTTCTATCGCCTGTTCCTGCGTAAAGAAGCGACCGACAAAGAATGCGTCGGCGTAGGCCGTGTGTGTGTTGTACTGGTTGGCCTGGTTGCCGCGGTTATTGCCTCCGACCCGAACTCTCAGGTTCTGGCCCTGGTCAGTAACGCCTGGGCAGGCTTTGGCGCCGCGTTTGGCCCGCTGATTATCCTGTCGCTGATGTGGCCACGCACAAACGGCGCTGGCGCCATCGCAGGCATGGTTGTGGGCGCTGCCACTGTCATGATCTGGATCTCTCTGGGCTGGAACGGTGAGTTCATGGGTGGTCCTGGCGTGTACGAGATCATTCCTGGCTTCGTTGCTGCTTTCATTGCCATTATGGTGGTGAGCTCGGTGACTGAAGATGCTGGTGAGTATCAGCACATCACCCGCTAAACAGACGCGTTTCCAACGCTCTGAGTAAGAACAGGGGCTCCTTCGGGAGCCCCTTTTTTATGCTTCTCCCTTCCTGAAATATCTGAGTCATCAGCTCGGGCACGGTGTGGGGTACCTTTTCTGCCGGGAAAAAGGTGTCTGAGCGCAGCGAGTTCTTTTTCCCAGAGGAAAAGGTACCCCGCGACGGGCCCCGCCCCGTCTCAAGCAGGCTACTTAGGTAAAACCAAAAAAAACGCCAGCCCGGAGGCTGGCGTTTTCATGGAGCTAAACCAGAAGGTCAGATCTTAAGCAACGTTCGCTTCAGACGCCTTCTTGGTGTAGTTCTCCATCTGGTCGAAGTTGAGATACTTGTAGATCTCTTTCGACATGCTGTTCAGGTCCTTGGCGTACTCCATGTACTCCGCCGGAGACGGGAGTTTGCCCAGTACCGCACCAACCGCTGCCAGTTCCGCGGAGGTCAGGTACACATTGGCACCATCGCCCAGACGGTTGGGGAAGTTACGGGTGGATGTGGACAGCACTGTAGACTTGGCGTTTACGCGTGCCTGGTTACCCATGCACAGGGAGCAGCCCGGCATTTCGGTGCGAACCCCGGCGGTGCCGTAGGTGTTGAAGTAGCCCTCTTCCATCAGCTGCGCCTGGTCCATCTTGGTAGGCGGAGACATCCACAGGCGGGTCTTCAGCGGCTCCTTGTTCATCTCCAGCAGCTTGCCCGCAGCGCGGAAGTGGCCGATGTTGGTCATGCAGGAACCGATGAACACTTCGTCGACCTTGTCGCCAGCAACCTCAGACAGGAACTTGGCATCGTCCGGGTCGTTCGGGCAGCATACGATCGGCTCCTTGATGTCAGCCAGATCGATTTCCACAACATGAGAGTACTCGGCGTCCTTGTCGGCACGCATCAGTTTGGGATCGGCAATCCACTCTTCCATCTGCTGGGCGCGACGCTCCAGGGTACGCGGGTCGCCATAACCTTCGGCGATCATCCAGCGCAGCATGGTGATGTTGGAACGCAGGTACTCAGCCACGGACTCTTCAGACAGGTTGATCGTACAACCGGCTGCGGAGCGCTCAGCAGAAGCGTCAGACAGCTCGAACGCCTGCTCAACGGTCAGGTGCTCAAGACCTTCGATTTCCAGGATGCGACCGGAGAACTCGTTGATCTTGCCCTTCTTCTCAACGGTCAACATGCCTTGCTTGATGCCGTACAGCGGGATCGCATGTACCAGATCGCGCAGCGTGATGCCCGGCTGCATCTCGCCCTTGAAGCGAACCAGAACGGATTCCGGCATATCCAGGGGCATAACGCCAGTCGCTGCAGCAAACGCCACCAGGCCGGAACCGGCCGGGAAGGAGATGCCCATCGGGAAGCGGGTGTGGGAATCGCCACCGGTGCCGACCGTGTCCGGCAACAGCATACGGTTCAGCCAGGAGTGGATGATGCCATCGCCCGGGCGCAGGGATACGCCACCGCGGGTGCGGATGAAGTCCGGCATGGTGTGCTGCATTTCCACGTCGACCGGCTTCGGATAAGCCGCGGTGTGACAGAAGGACTGCATCACCAGATCAGCCTGGAAGCCCAGGCACGCCAGGTCTTTCAGCTCGTCACGGGTCATCGGACCAGTAGTATCCTGGGAGCCAACAGTGGTCATGTGTGGCTCGCAGTAGGTGCCGGGGCGAACGCCTTTACCTTCTTCCAGGCCGCAGGCCTTGCCGACCATCTTCTGGCCCAGGGTGAAGCCCTTGGTGCCTTCTTCCGGGTCATTCGGCAAACGGAAGATGTCAGTGGCGCCCATGCCCAGTGCTGTGCGGGCCTTGGCGGTCAGGCCACGGCCAATGATCAGCGGAATACGACCGCCGGCCTGAACTTCGTCCAGGATAACGTCGGACTTGAAGCCAAACTCAGAGATGGTTTCGCCGGCTTCGTTCAGGATTTTGCCTTCGTAGGGGCGAATGTCGATAACGTCGCCCATGTTCAGATCGTCAACCGGGGCCTCGAAAACCAGAGCGCCAGCATCTTCCATGGTATTGAAGAAGATCGGAGCAACCTTGTTGCCAATGCACACGCCGCCGGCGCGCTTGTTCGGCACACCCGGAACGTCTTCACCGAAGAACCAAAGCACAGAGTTGGTGGCAGACTTGCGTGAGGAGCCGGTGCCGACCACGTCACCAACGAAGGCAACGGGCAGGCCTTTGGACTTGATGTCGTCGATCTGGCTCATCGGGCCGGTAACGCCGGGTTCTTCCGGCTTCAGGCCATCACGCTCCATTTTGTAGGCGGCGCGGGCGTGCAGCGGGATGTCCGGGCGGGACCAGGCATCTGGAGCCGGAGAAAGATCGTCGGTGTTGGTTTCACCGGTCACCTTGAATACCACCATTTTGGTGCTTTCCGGTACCTTCTTCCTTTTGGTGAACCATTCGGCGTTGGCCCAGGATTCGATGACGGCCTTGGCAACGGCGTTGCCTGCGTCCATCTTTTCCTTCACGTCGTTGAAGGCATCGAACATCAGCAGGGTGCGCTTGAGCTTCTCGCCGGCCTGTTCGGCCAGTTCAGAATCGTCCAGCAGGTCGACCAGGGTCGCGATGTTATAGCCACCCTGCATCATGCCCAGCAGATCAACGGCCTTCGGCTTGTCCAGCAGGGGAGACGTTGCTTCACCCTTAACAATGGCGGTCAGGAAAGCAGCTTTTACATAAGCGGCTTCGTCCACACCCGGCGGAACGCGGTTTTCAAGCAAATAGACCAGCGTCTCTTCTTCGCCGGCCGGCGGGTTTTTAAGGAGATCGACCAGAGCGGCGGTCTGCTCAGCGTTCAGAGGCTTCGGGGGAATGCCCAGAGCCTCGCGTTCTGCAACGTGTTCACGATAGGCTTCTAACACGATATGGACCCTCATCAGTTGGAATGTCCCGCGCCGTGGGCGTCGTTGCCTGGCGGGAGTTTTATGGCGAAAAGGCGCTAAGTTGGCGCTGCATTCTATAGGAAACCCCTTATAAAGTTAAGTTGGACTGTGGTCGGATATTGTGGTTTGTTGCGGTATACTGCCGTGCCCGAGAACCCGACCTGCTGTAAACAATGACCGATTCCCTCGACCAGATTCACGATTTCCTGCCCTGCAGAACGCCACAGCGATGGATTGAAAATGCCGTGGCCAATCAGGATCTGATGCTGATTGATCATGCTCATTGTGAGAAAAAAGCAGCGTCCACGGCCCTGAGTTTGATGTATCGCTACGTGGACAACACGGACTTGCTCAACAGGATGTCGCGTCTTGCGCGGGAAGAGTTGCGCCATTTTGAGCAGGTGCTGGCTATCATGAAAAAGCGGGGAGTGAGTTATGGCCACCTGAGCCCAGCTCGATACGCAGCCGGGTTACGGCAGGAAGTACGTACAGAAGATCCCGGTCGGCTGGTGGATGTGCTGATCGTGGGTGCCATTATCGAGGCCCGTTCCTGTGAGCGGTTCGCAGCTCTGGCACCGCATCTGGATGCGACACTGTCAGATTTCTACACCGGACTCCTGAAGTCCGAAGCCCGACACTACCGTGACTACCTGACATTAGCCGAGCAGGCCGCAGCGAGCTCGGTGGAGGATCGGGTGGCGACCTTCCTCGCGCTGGAGCAACAACTGATTGAGACACCGGACACCGAGTTCCGGTTTCACGGCGGGCCAGTCTGACTGCAAGGCGGGATCAGGAGGATGTCCTGTCGTACAACAAGCCACGCTCCTCAGGAAGCGGTGGGTCCTGAAGTTGCTCGCACAGGTCAATCCAGCGGTCGATGCCGGCGCTCCGATACTTCTGTTTGTGCAGGATAAAGTAAAAAGTCCGGTCGAACTGCCGCTCCTCGGGAACCTTCAGGGGAACGAGGCTGCCCCGCCTGAACGCATCTGCAAGACACACCCGTGACAGGCATCCGATCCCAAGATTGGCTTCCACTGCTCGTTTGATCGCCTCGGTATGCTCGAGTTCCAGCAGTATGTCCAGGTCTGGAAGCAGGCCGTGCATGCCGCGTTCGAAGGTCTGCCGGGTGCCGGACCCCTGTTCACGCATCACCCAGGTTGCCGAGCGAAGGTCTGCATCCGAAAGCCTACCCTTCTGGGCAAAGGGGTGGTCGGGGGAGCAAAAGACCACCAGCTCGTCGCCCCGCCAGGGTATAACTTCCAGCTCAGAGGATTGCAGTTCACCTTCAATCAGCCCGATGTCCAGTTCAAAATCCTTGACGCGCTGGGCAATGGTGCGGGTGTTGGCCACTTCAAGCGCCACTTTCGGGTGGGTAGGGGTATTCATGTATTGGGCCATGACACCAACAGCCAGATAGTTACCAATAGTGAGGGTTGCGCCGACTTTCAGGGCGCCGACTTCAGTATGCTTGCTGAATGCCTGTTCCAGCTCCCCGGCCTGCGCCAGCAAAGCCTCGACCTTTGGCCGATAGAGACGGCCGAGCTCATTGAGCTGCAGTCGTTTCCCGACCCGGTCGAAGAGCTGGATATCGAACTGGCTCTCCAGTTCTTTCAGGGCGCTACTGGCCGCAGACTGAGACATTGCCAGGGAATCCGCCGCACGGGTGATGTTCTGGAAGTGCGCCGCAGCCAGGAAGACCTCGAGTTGGCGGAAGCTAAACTTCATAATCGATAATTCCGAATAAGGTTATGAAAATATCCCATTTTGTCGATAGGTTACCCCTGGGTTACTATTTACACAATGATTTTTACTTATTTGCTAACGGCTAACGAACGGGCGATACCATGAGCAACCTGAATAAAGAGCGTGTAACAAGTGTTCGTCACTGGAACGACACACTCTTCAGCTTCACCACCACCCGTGATCCGGGCTTCCGGTTCAAGAATGGCCACTTCACAATGATTGGCCTGGAAACCGACGGCAAGCCTCTGATGCGTGCCTACAGCATTGCCAGTGCCAACTATGAAGAAGAGCTGGAGTTCTTCTCGATCAAGGTTCAGGACGGCCCGCTGACATCACGTCTGCAAAAAATTGAGGTTGGCGACGAGATCATGGTCAGTCGCAAGCCCACCGGTACCCTGATTATGGACAACCTGCTGCCGGGTAAAAATCTCTGGCTGATCAGCACGGGTACCGGCCTGGCACCGTTTATCAGCATCATCAAGGACCCGGAAGTTTATGAGGCTTTTGATAAAGTCATCGTGACCCATGGCGTTCGCTACAAGTCCGAGCTGGCGTACCAGTCCGAGATTGAGGAACTGCCGAATAACGAATTCTTCGGTGAAATGGTTGATGGCAAGCTGCTTTATTATCCCACGGTCACCCGTGAGGACTTCCGTAACACCGGGCGGCTGACCGACGCTATGGAAAACGGAAAGCTGACGAAGGATCTGGACCTGCCGGAGTTTGACCTGGAAAATGATCGTTTCATGGTGTGTGGCAGCCCCAGCATGCTGAAGGACACCTGCTCCATCCTCAATAACATGGGGTTCAAGGAAGCACGCCATGGTAACCTTGGTCACTACGTGATCGAGAGGGCCTTCGTGGAGCAGTAAATTCTCCGCGTCGCCAGGGTTGATCCCAATGTCCGCAAAACCCCGAAGTGAGAGCTTCGGGGTTTTTGCATTTTGCGCCCGTCAGAAAGGTGAACTGTAGAATGATTCAGTGGGTATATTTGTCGGTGGCTATCGTTGCGGAGGTTATCGGAACCTCCTTTTTAAAGAGTTCTGAGGGCTTCACCCGCCTGGGGCCGTCGCTGGTTGTTGTGGTGTCCTACATCCTGGCGTTCTACTTCCTGGCGTTGACCCTGAAAACCTTGCCAGTGGGAGTGGCCTATGCGGTGTGGGCCGGCGCTGGTGTGGCCTTGATTGCGCTGGCGGGTTATCTGTTTTTCGGGCAGACGCTGGACCTTCCCGCCATCCTCGGCATCGGCCTCATCGTTGCCGGCGTTATGGTAATCAACGTATTCTCAGGCAGTATAGGATCAACGCATTGAGCCCGAGGTGGACGTTTGAAGAAGGCCATGGTGATTCTGGGTATCGCGCTGCTGGTTGCCGCAATCGCCAGTGTCGCCTCCGATCCGGTACCCATTGAGCAGAAACTGATTTCGATTCAGGCCCGGGAGGCATTGCCAGGTTTTGAGGATATCGGGGATGAGCCTGTTGACGTCCAGGCCGCCATTCTGGACCTGGGGGGCGATCCTCTTCTGCTCCTCAAGGCCCAGGCAGCGTTGATGGCACACCCTGACATGGCCCGCGCCATTTTTCCGCTTTATGCGTCCGAGCCGGAATTCCAGGAGGTGTTGCGCACCTATGGAGAGAGCGCCCTGCCACCGATTTACTACTTCCTTCGCCAGCCTGTCAGCTCCATTGAATGGATGAACAAGGCTGCCCGTCAATATGAACGCGCCCGGAACTATATCGCTGAGCTCCGTGGCAAGGACCCGAGCGAACAGAAGCCGGAAAAAACAGAGCCTATGACGCCCGAACAGCGGGGCTGGTACGCAGTGAACTTCATCCGCAACGAGGGTCACGATTTTCTCGGGCAGTTCGTGGTGGATGCCAATGGCGAAACCCAGTGGGTGCAGACCGAGAGGATTACAGAAGGGCTTGCCCAGTTCTTCACTAGCGGCGTGCGACAGCTGGAGGCGGATTACCGAACCGGAGAGGATATCTCCGCCAGTGACATAGGCTGGGCATCGGTGGATGTGTTGGTGTTTGCCAGCGCAGTCAAGGTGCTTCGGGTCGGTCGTACGGCGGCAAAGGCGACCCAGGGCGCCAGACTTTCAACCCGCTCCGCAGCGTTGGCTGCCCGTATTACCGGCAGCGGGCGCTTGATTCTCCGCAGTGCCCGCTATGCGAAGTGGCCTCTGATCATTGGCGCTGGCTACCTGGTGGTCGCCCACCCCAGCATCATCAACGACTTTTTTGCCGGCGTCGCCGATGTGTTGGGTGTCTCCCCGATGATGGTCCAGCTCGTGGGCTGGTTGCTGATTCTTGTGCCGCTGCTTTATCTGGCAAGTTGGTTACTTTGGCCCGCCATTGCGCTCTTGAGGGGGCTTCTTGCGTTTCTCTACCGGCTTGCTGGCCGCAGGCCCGGTTATTTTTCCGGCCTTCAGTAGGTTGTTGTCTCGTATCGCGTTTGCTCGTTCAAGAGACTAGCGCAGCCAGTTCCGGAGCTTGATCACCAGAAGTTCTGCGTCGGTCAGTGCCTGCCGGCGTTGTAGCAGTTGCGCCAACATAGCTGGCCGGTCGGTAATGATATTGTCCACGCCCATGTCGATAAAGCGTGACATCGCCTGCGGCGTATTGACCGTCCATACATGGAGTTCGTTGCCAGCACGGTGGGTGCGAGCCACCGTGGCAGGAGTGACACGGTTCTGTCGCAGGCCCAGTATGTCAAAGTCTTGTTCCCACAGCGGACCAACGATGAATTGTGCCAGCAGGCTGGTTTTCAGCGAAGGCTCCAGTTGTCGCGCTTCCGCCAGGACTCGCCATTCGGCGGCCGCAATCACCGTGTTCTCCACGGCGTCCATGCGCTGCAGCATATGGACGACCTCCCTGGTCAGGTCGGGCGTCTCCGGGGCGGGCTTCAGATCGAGGTATAAATGGGCTCGCCCTCTGGTGGTTTCGATGACCCGTTCCAGGGTGGCAATCCGCTCATCGCTGAACGCCGGGCCGAACCACGAACCAGCGTCCCGGGCACGGGCCTGTTCCAGGGTGATATCGGAGATCCTGCCGCTCAGGCCGAAGACACGTCGCATGTCGGTATCGTGCCAAAGCACCGGCACGCCGTCCGCGGTCATGCGGATATCCACTTCAATGTAGTCAGCGCCATCCTCGATGGCCTGTTCTATGGCGCTCATGGTGTTTTCCGGCGCCTTGAAAGCACTGCCACGATGGGCAGTGATGGAAACATCGTCCCTGTGGTCGAAGGATTGCAGGACAAACCAGGCCTGCGTGGCGGCCAGAATGATGATCAAAAGTTCGGCCGACCACGCCAATGGTGACGCCCGCCGGGGCAGGTTTTGGGCGGTGCTGTGACGGTGGTGACCCGTTGCCTGCCTATACACGCTGTATGTCAGCATGCTGTAGGCCGCTATGCCAGCAAAGGCGGCGGTGAGGGTGAACAGTGTATAGAGCGCGATCAGGCCCAGGGTGACGGGCATCAGCACGCCCATCCGCTCAGGCAGGCTTGTTAGGATCTCGCCTCCCGCCGCCTGGAACAGCCATGTAACCGCAATTGGGGTCAGGGCCAGGCCGACCAGGCCGGCGATGAGTGCGCCCATCACGGGCAGGCGCTGGCCGTGAACATAATGGCTACTCTGCCTGAGAGCGTCGCGCGCACCCATGCGCTCCAGCAGGAGCAGGGGAACTGACAGTGCCCAGCGCAGGTAAAGCCAGCCGTTACATACGGCGATTCCCAGCGCTGCGACCCCAGATATGCCCAGGAACCACCAGACTTCGGGTGGCCGTTCCAGCTTCAGATAGTAGATGTCGTGGGGTGAGATCAGCCACTGGTAACTCGCCACTATGGCCAGCAGGAAAGGCACGGCGATCAGTGCATGGCCGCCCAATTGCAGCAGGGTGAGGGTGAGTAGTTGTTTGAAACGTTGCGCAAGAGCCCACAGCGTGGCAATGGCTATCCGGTATTCGCGGCCTCCGCCGGAGGCGGCAATCCAGGTCATGCCCGCTTGTTGCAGGATCACCAGGAAGGCGGTCAGGGTCGCCGTTGCGCTGAGCCACAGCAAGCCGCCAGGGGACACCACAAACTGCACCAGCCCACCAGTGCTGATGGCAGCGTGACCGGTTATCGGCCGAAGCGCTGCCAGGGCGCTGGAAAAGAGCGGTGCAATGGCGGCCAGAACGAGGCCGGTGAAAAACAGGTAAAAGACCAACAGCGCCCGGCGATGAACGTGCAGGAATGCCAGCGTGTGCAGTGCAAGAATCTTCATTCAGGCAATCGTCCCCGTGTCGAAGTTTCAAGCTCAGGGGTCCTCTGCAGGCTCCATGAGGGCTGCCCTGTTGAACAATGCCGTGCGTTCATCGAATGTCAGGAAAGGTTCCGCATTCGTCGCTTCAAGCGTGCCAAACAGTCGCTCCGGATTAAAGCGCCAGGTGGTGCAGTCAGTCATCAGTTCGCTGCAACTCAGGAGTTGCCCAGACTCCCTAAGGAAGTACTTGAGCCCCGTGTAGGTGTCCGCCAACAGCAGGTCGCGTTGCTGTTTTGGTTGCTTGACCAGCAGGCTCCGGCCAATCATGTCGCCAGCCTTTGTCCCGAGCCCCGTTGCGTCCAGGATGGTGGGCGGAATATCGATTTGCGCCACGATCTGGTCGCGATTGGCATAGTCCTCGAGCGAATCGCTGTCCGGAGGACGTATCGCCAGCACGCCAACGTTGCTGTTCAGGGGCATTGATTCATGATCTTTGCGAATGAAGCCTCCAGACTCATCAGAAGTGATAATGACGAGAGTGTCGTCAAGAATGCCGTCGGACGCCAGGTCGTCAAGAAACTGATTCAAGGCATCTTCCATGGTTTTCATGGCCTTTTTCCGAGCCTCCTGAGGCTCTGGTGTAATGTCCTCGGCATTCAATTCATCGTCCGGTGGTTGCTGTTCCGCCTCTTTTCCGATTTTGAACGGGTGATGGGTGCCCACGTTCAACAAGGTGACCATCCAGGGGCCAGGTTTCGCGTCAAGCTGTCTTAGCCGCTGTGCAACGTTGTTGAAATAGATCGGATCCGGTGGCCCCCAACCTTCCACTTCTTCTCCGGGGCCGTTGAAGATCTTTGCGCCGGTGACATCGATAAATCCGGCCTGCGGCATGAACTCGCCCTTTTGCATATAATCCAGCGGCGCGGCCTGCCAGTAGGCCGTACGGTAGCCATGTTCTTTCAGGTGTTTGGGCATGCAGTCCACCACAACGCGCCCCTCAGCCACATCAACCATTTTCCGTGATTGCCGGCGGAAGTCCGGGTATGCGCCACACAGGATGGCAAAGGTGCCGCGATCTGTCTGACGTTCCATGCTCAGCGAATTCCGGTAGAGACGAAATCCATGACGGCGCAGGTTTTCTTCAAGGCTGGCCAGGGTAACGGTTGGGTCAAGACCGTGATAGCGGCTCAGGCTTGGGAAATAGCCGCCTGACATGCCCTCAATCATGACCAGCAGCACATTAGGGTGGTTCTTCACGATAGGCGCGGCAACCTGGTGACGAAAAAAGCTCGCCGTCTGCAGGGTTTTCAGGGCCTTTTCAGACCCGTTGAGGTCCTCGTCTTCCGTGGACAGTGTCGGGGCGAGTGGCCCGATGATCGCCCCTGGTATCTGGGCGAAGAAGCTGGCGACAACATTGTTTGCGGGCGTTGTAAGGCTCTGGAACGACACGCCATAGATCGCGGCTACGAGGACCGCAACCAACACCTGCCCGGTCCTGCCTGCCGGCACTGCTTCGGGGTCGAGCCGACGGTGCCGCCAATGAAGAAACCCGGCAAGGGAAAGGTAGACGGGAAACCAAAGCGCGTGAACGTTGATCAGGCTGCCGGTTACAAAGGTCGGATCAACGCCCTTGCCGATCAGTGACAGCTGGAACAGGGTTCCGTGAACGGTGAGGTGCATGCCGGCAACAAACGTTGCGCATCCCAGGACCACGACCAGAATAACCCTGGAAATGCCTCTGGTGATGCATAGCAAAACTGCGAGAACAAACGCACCGGCCAGATCGCCGGCAATCATCGCCAGAGGATTGGGAACGACCCCGCTTTGCAACACATAGCTCGCCCTGACAACAACCAGCCAGCAGAAAGCCAAAACCAGTGTTTGGCGGAAATGTCTGGCCATGAGCCCAGAGAAAAATGTCATAGTGTGGTCCGGTATCGAGCGGCGATTGAGATCGTCAGAATTGGCGTGAAAGGCCGGGCGCCAAACAAACAGGTTATCGCCACCGGCTGGAGGCTGGCAATGTCGCGGAACGTTTATGAATCACTGGTAATCGGATGGCTGATCATTTTTACCCTGGCAGGGTGCTCCGATGAAATGGATCCCACGCCGGCGGGGGCTGAATCGAAAAGCGTGCAGGACATAAGCGTACCTGAGATTGCGCTAAGTAAGGCTGAACTCGACTGGGTAGGGCAGCAGATTTTTCGAAATGAATGTTCTGCGAAGAAAGTCTGCCTTGTGCACTGGAACGAAGGTGAGGCCTTTCCGTCGCTCGGTATCGGGCATTTTATCTGGTATCCGTCGGCAGTGGAGGGGCGCTTCGTAGAAAGCTTTCCCGCGTTGATTCGGTACATGGAGAAGCGTGACGCACCATTGCCCCATTGGCTTGCGCAGTTAGAGCCATTTGACGCGCCATGGCCTGACAGAGCCGCTTTTCTCGAGGTGGCGGACTCCTCCCGTGTTGCCGAACTGAGGGAGTTTCTGCTGGCAACCCGGGACCTCCAGGCCGGCTTTATTGTCCAGCGGGCCAGAAGCTCCCTGTTACGTGTTATACAGGCAGCTCCTGACGCTCAACAACCACGTGTAAAGCGCCATCTTGACGAGCTGGTCAGCACGTCCGGCGGGGTTTACGCCGTCATTGACTACGTGAACTTCAAGGGGGAGGGGTTGTCCGCCACAGAACAATACAACGGTGAAGGTTGGGGCCTGTTACAGGTCCTTCTTGCCATGAAAGGTGATGATCGGCCCATCCTTGACCGATTCCGAAGCGCAGCCGCTGAGGTATTGACCCGGCGGGCCGAGAATGCCGATGCGCCGATCGAGCGGGAGCGCTGGCTAAAGGGATGGCTCCGGCGTTTGGAAAGTTATCGGGAGCCAAATTAGACTTTTGTCGCACCAAAATAAATCGTGAAAACTGGTCCAATTCGCGAACGCCTTCTACTTTATAGGGAAGTGGTTGAGAAATTGCCTGCCCTTGGGTCTGTCAGCGCGTGCTGATGTGAGGCACTCGCTGCACAAAGTTGTGGCCCGTAGAGGTTGAAGGCAGTATTCGAGGCTACTTGTTTGATAAAACAAATACTATAAATCAACACGTTGGTATATCTGGCTCGTAAATTGCTCATATTCAGTGCACCTCTAACCAACGGAATTTTGGAGATATGATAATGAAGAACGCCAAGTCGATTGCCGTCGGCGCAGCCATGCTGTGTGGAGTTTTTACCGCTTCGGTTGCCAGTGCGGCTACGACGCTCGAAAGCGTCAAAGAAAAAGGGCATTTGCAGTGTGGTGTAACAAGTGGTCTTCCGGGGTTTTCACAGCCGGACGACAAAGGCAACTGGACTGGTATAGACGTTGACACCTGTCGTGCCGTAGCCGCTGCGATTTTCGGGGATGCCAAGGCGGTCGAGTTCACCCCTTTGACTGCCAAAGAGCGTTTCACCGCACTCCAGTCGGGTGAAATAGACATGCTGTCCCGTAATACCACGTGGACCCTTACCCGGGATGCATCGCTGGGTCTCAACTTCGCCGGTGTTAACTACTACGACGGCCAGGGCTTCCTGGTGAACAAGGGTATTGGTGTGGACGATGCCACCCAGCTGGACGGTGCAACTGTCTGTATCCAGGCCGGTACAACCACGGAGCTCAACCTGTCGGACTACTTCCGCGCCAAGGGCATGGAATACAAGCCGATTGTATTTGACACCTCTGAACAGACGGTTCAGGGCTTTGCGTCCGGTCGTTGTGACGTGCTGACTTCAGACCGTTCACAGCTTGCGGCACTTCGCTCCAAACTGTCCGATCCCGATTCCGCCAAGATCCTTCCCAACACCATCTCCAAGGAGCCGCTTGGACCGGTCGTGCGCCAGGGCGATGACCAGTGGTTCAACATCGTGAAGTGGGTGTTGTCTGTACAAATCAACGCTGAAGAGCTGGGCGTTACCAGCGCCAACGTTGATGACATGCTGAAGTCCGACAACCCGAACATCCAGCGTCTGCTGGGCACCGACGGTGATATGGGGGCCAAGCTCGGCCTGCCGGCTGATTTTGGTGCCAAGGCCATCAAACAGGTCGGTAACTACGGCGAGATGTACGATCGTAACGTAGGCCCGGACACTCCGCTTGGTCTGGAGCGGGGAATCAACGCCCTGTGGACCGAAGGCGGTGTTATGTACGCGCCTCCGGTACGTTAATACCTGAAAGCACCCAGTGGGCGCGCTCCTCGTAGAGCCGCCCACTGACATCTGTGATTCGTTTCGTCGCGGGCTAGCTTTCCGGGAACATGCATGAAAAAACAAACCTTTGATTCCAAACCTGCGGGGCCAAAGCCCTGGTACGACCCGCGGGTTCGCGCTATTTTTTTCCAGGTAGTAGCCATTGCCCTTGTCTTCTGGGGTGGCTGGGTTCTTATCGACAATACGCTTTCCAATATGGAGAGCCGTGGCATAAGCACCGGTTTCGGGTTCCTTGATGAATCAGCCGGGTTCGGCATCATCATGAGCCTGGTCCCCTACGACGCCACCATGTCGTACGGTCGAACTTTTTGGGTCGGCCTGACCAATACCCTTCTGGTATCGGCAATGGGTGTGGTGACCGCCACTATCCTCGGTTTCATCATCGGTGTCGCCAGGCTTTCAAGTAACTGGCTGGTTGCCAAAGTCTCTCTGGCGTATATCGAAGTGATCCGCAACATCCCCCTGCTGCTGCAGATTTTCTTCTGGTACTTTGCGGTGCTCAGTAGCCTGCCTTCACCGCGACAAAGCGTGGACGTCGGCGGCGCCTTTTTCCTCAACAATCGTGGCCTGTATGTGCCGGAGCCGGTGACTCAGGATGGCTTTGGCCTGGTGTGGGGAGGCATTCTCGCGGCCATTGCAGCCGTCATCGGCATTCGCATATGGGCCAAGAGGCGCCAACTGGCGACCGGAGCGATTTTCCCGACCTTCAAGGTGGGCGTGGGAATTCTGTTTCTGGTTCCGATAATGTCGTACTTCCTCGCCGGTCAGCCTCTGGAATGGGATTTGCCAGCGTTGAAGGGCTTCAATTTCGGTGGTGGCATTTCCATCATTCCGGAACTGGCCGCTCTATGGATTGCCTTGTCCCTGTACACCGCCAGCTTCATCGCGGAAATCGTGCGGTCCGGCATTCTTTCGGTCAGTAAGGGGCAGACTGAGGCGTCGAAGGCACTGGGCCTTCCGAATGGCCTTACGCTCAGACTGGTGGTGATTCCCCAGGCGATGCGGGTGATTATCCCGCCGTTGACGAGCCAATATCTCAACCTGGTGAAGAACTCCTCGCTCGCTACGGCCATCGGTTATCCCGATCTGGTTGCGGTGTTCATGGGAACTACGCTGAACCAGACCGGCCAGGCCGTGGAAGTTGTGGCCATTACCATGGCCGTTTATCTCACCATCAGCCTGTTGATCTCCCTGTTTATGAATATCTATAACCGGGCTGTAGCGATTAAGGAGCGATGATGGCTGAGTCAACCATGAAAGCGCCAAAAAAGCGCATTGATCCGGTCCGGTGGGCGCGGGAAAACCTGTTTTCAAGCTGGCACAACACGATTCTGACGCTCTTGGTGGGCTACCTGATCGTGACCAGTGTGGGTCCCTTGCTTAATTGGGTGTTGCTGGATGCGAACTTCCAGGGCAGTGACCCGAGTGACTGCACCGGAGCGGGGGCCTGCTGGCTGTTTATCAATCAGCGGCTTAATTTCTTTATCTACGGGTTTTATCCCGAGGAGTTCCAGTGGCGCGTGGACATTATGTTCGGCCTGCTGGCACTGTCTTTCGCGCCTCAGTTCATTGAACGCTTTCCTGGCCGTAAGTGGCTGGGGTTGTTCGGACTGACAGGGCTGCCGATTGTCGGCTATTTCCTGATTCCGGGTGGCCTATTTGGCCTGGAGGAGGTTCAGAGCTCGAAGTGGGGTGGGCTGATGCTGACGCTGATTCTGGCGTACATCGGCATCATTGCCTCGTTGCCGATCGGGACCTTGCTGGCACTGGGGCGGCGCTCCGAGATGCCGATCATTCGTGGGCTTTGTGTGGTTTTCATCGAAGTGTGGCGAGCAGTCCCGTTAATCACGGTACTGTTCATGGCCTCGGTGATGCTGCCGTTGTTCCTCCCGGAAGGCATGAACTTCGAGAAACTAGCGCGTGCGCTCATCGGCATCACGCTCTGGCAGTCCGCATATATGGCGGAAGTCATTCGTGGCGGCCTGCAGGCCATCCCCCGTGGGCAGTACGAAGCCGCCAGTGCCCTGGGCCTTGGGTACTGGAAGAAAATGGGGCTGATCATCCTGCCTCAAGCGCTCAAGCTCGTTATTCCCGGCATCGTTAACACGTTTATCTCGTTGTTCAAGGACACAACGCTGGTGCTGATTATCGGGCTGTTCGATATTCTCGGCACCGTTCAATCGACGGTTACGGACCCCGCCTGGCAGAACGTGGCCGTGGAGGGGTATGTCTTTGTGGCGTTCTGTTTCTGGGTGTTTTGCTTCGGCATCTCCCGATACAGCCAGAACCTTGAGCGCAAACTCGATACCGGTCACAGAACCTGATGGGTAAACCAATGACAGAACAAACGCAAACTCCTGAAACACAGTCGTCACCGTCCACAGACGTGGGCAAGTCTGACATTATTCGGGTGGAGGGCATGCACAAGTGGTACGGCGATTTCCACGTGCTGAAGGACCTTAACCTGACAGTTCGCCATGGCGAGCGCATTGTTATATGTGGCCCCTCCGGTTCGGGCAAATCCACGTTTATTCGTTGTATCAACCGGTTAGAGGAACACCAGCAAGGCAAAATCATTGTCGACGACGTGGAGCTGACGGACGACGTACGTCAGATCGACAGCGTGCGACGTGAGGTTGGTATGGTGTTTCAGCATTTCAACCTGTTCCCGCATCTGACGGTGCTTGAGAACTGCTGCCTGTCGCCGATCTGGGTGCGGAAAACGCCCCGTAAGGAAGCCGAGGCTACGGCGATGGAATACCTGGAACGAGTGAAAATTCCGGACCAGGCCAATAAGTTTCCAGGCCAGCTTTCCGGTGGCCAGCAACAGCGGGTCGCGATTGCCCGGGCGCTGTGCATGAAACCGAAAATCATGCTGTTTGACGAGCCGACATCGGCGCTGGACCCGGAGATGATCAAGGAAGTGCTGGACGTCATGATTGAGTTGGCCGGCAGCGGCATGACCATGTTGTGCGTTACCCATGAAATGGGCTTCGCCAAGACGGTGGCCGACCGGGTGATTTTCATGGATGGCGGTGAAATTGTTGAAGAGGCGCCGCCCCACGATTTCTTCACCAACCCGCAGGAGCCCAGAACCCAGAAGTTCCTGAAGCAGATCCTGCAGCACTGAACGAAAAGAGCCGGGCGATGCCCGGCTCTTTTTACAGCGGTTGTTTGGTAAGAACCGGTTCCTTGTCCGGTTCCACCACCAGCCACCAGACGTTTTCGTCCCAATCTCCCAGCACAATCCGCTTTGCCGGTTTACCGCCTGCCTCCAGTTCGTGAATCGCCGGGCGGTGGGTGTGGCCGTGAATCAGCCGTTGCACCCCGTGCGCTTCCATTTCCTTCACCACCTCATCTTTGGTGACGTCCATGATGAACTCTTCCTTGCCCTGGTTCTTGGCCATGCTGATTTCCCGTAACTGACGGGCCATCTGCTGACGCTCGGCCAGGGGGCGTTGGAGAATCATCTGCTGCCATTGCGGGTTGCGCATGTTGGCGCGGAATTTCTGATACTCCACATCCGCGGTACACAGGCTGTCACCGTGCATCAGCAGGGTGGGCGTGCCGTAAAGGTCCACCACCGTTGGGTCATCCAGTAGAGTGGCGCCAATTCGATTGCAGTACTCCTCGCCGATCAGAAAGTCCCGGTTTCCGTGCATCAGGAACAACCTGGTGCCCGAGTCGCTGACCGCGTGCAGTGCTGTCGCAATCCGTTCCTGCAAGGGCGTTCGCTCGTCATCGCCAATCCAGGCCTCGAAAAAGTCGCCGAGAATGTAGAGCTGCTCCACACCGCGGGCCTTCTCTTCAAGAAACCCCAAAAACGCATTGGTGATGTCCGGGCGGGACTCTTCCAGGTGTAAATCTGAGATGAACAGCGTGGTCACGCCGCGCCTCCATCCTCTGTAATTTCGGCTTTTTCGATCACCACGTCTTCAGCGGGCACATCCTGATGCCCAGCACGCATGGTGGTACGTATCGCGCGAATGGCGTTTACCGTTTCCATACCATCCACAACCTTGCCGAAGACGCAGTAGCCCCAGCCTTCGGCATTCTCCGCGGTGTGATCGAGAAAGCCGTTGTTCTCGACGTTAATGAAGAACTGCGCGGTGGCGGAGTGTGGGTCCATGGTGCGGGCCATGGCAACGGTGCCCTGCATATTGCTGAGGCCATTGTTGGCTTCGTTCTGAATGGGCTCGCGGGTCTTTCGAGGGGTCATGCCGGGTTCAAAGCCGCCACCCTGAATCATGAAGTTGCTGATCACACGGTGAAAGATCAGCCCATCATAGAATCCGTCGCGAACATATTGCTCAAAGTTTTTGGCGGTCTCGGGGGCCTTGTCGTAATCCAGTTCCAGTGTGATGTCACCGTGGGAGGTTTTCAGCAGAATCATCAGGGTTTCCTGTTCAAGTAGGTATTAAAAGCAACGTGGCAGTTATTGTACTGAAGAGTTTGTACGCGTGCATGAGTTAGGCAATGATTTGTGAGTATAATACGCGGTTTCAGATACACACCCTACGATTGAGATTGTATGAGCGCCGAGTCCAAGAAAGCCCATAACTTCATCCAGAGCCTGATCGAAGACGCCGTTGCCAAAGGCGAACACACGGGTAAGGTTGTGACCCGTTTTCCACCCGAGCCGAACGGTTACCTGCACATCGGCCACGCCAAATCCATTTGCCTGAATTTCGGCATTGCGGAAACCTTTGGCGGTGAATGCACGTTGCGGTTTGACGATACTAATCCTGAAAAAGAATCCCAGGAGTACATTGACTCCATCAAGCAGGATGTTCATTGGCTGGGTTGTGAATGGAGCGGAGAGGTTCGCTACGCTTCGGACTATTTTGACGCCATTTACGACTTTGCCGTTGAGTTGATTGAAAAAGGCAAAGCCTATGTGTGCGCGCTGACTGCCGATCAGATGGCCGAGTACCGGGGTACGCTTAAAGAACCGGGCCAGAACAGTCCCTACCGCGACCGTCCGGTGGAAGAAAACCTTCAGCTGTTCCGCGATATGCGCGCCGGTAAGTATCAGAACGGTGAGCTGGTGCTGCGCGCCAAAATCGATATGGCCTCCCCGAACATCAATCTGCGGGACCCGATTTTGTACCGGATTCGTTATGCCGACCATCACCAGACTGGCGATAAATGGTGCATCTATCCGATGTACGACTTCACCCACCCGATTTCCGACGCCATGGAGGGGATTACGCACTCCCTGTGCACCCTGGAATTCGAGGATCATCGCCCGTTGTATGATTGGGTGCTGGAAAACATCTCCGCTCCGTGCCAGCCAAGGCAGATCGAGTTTGCCCGGCTGAATCTCAATTACACCATCACCAGCAAGCGCAAACTCAAGCGTTTGGTGGACGAAGGCTTTGTCGATAGCTGGAACGATCCACGCATGCCCACCATCTCCGGCATGCGCCGCCGTGGTTATACCCCGGAGTCCATCCGCACCTTCTGTGACATGATCGGTGTCAACAAGGCCGGCGGCACCGTGGATATGGGCATGCTGGAGCACGCCATTCGCGAAGACCTGAATACCCGTGCGCCCCGCGCCATGTGCGTAATGCGCCCGCTGAAGGTAACACTGACTAATTACCCGGAAGACAAGACCGAAACCCTGGTGTTGCCGCTTCACCCCCAGAACCCGGACATGGGCGAGCGTGAAGTCACCTGGAGCCAGACCCTGTTCATCGACCGTGAAGATTTCGCCGAGGAACCTCCGCGAAAGTGGAAACGGTTGGCGCCTGATCAGGCGGTTCGTCTGCGTGGCGGCTATGTGATGACTTGCCGTGAGGTGATTCGCAATGACAATGGTGAAATTGTTGAGCTGAAGTGCGAATTCGACCAGAACACACTCGGTGTGAATCCGGAGGGCTACAAGCCCAACGGCGTGATCCACTGGGTATCGGCGGCCGACAGCGTGGAAGTTGACATCAACCAGTATGACCGGCTCTTTGTCGAAGAGTCGCCGGACAGCGACAAAGACACCGACTTTGTGGAATCCATTAACCCGGAATCGCTGGTGGTTCTCAAAGGCGCACGAGCCGAGAAAAATCTGGCCTCTCCGGGGACCGACCTGCCGTATCAGTTTGAACGGGAAGGTTACTTCTTCTGCGATCAGGAACTGACTGCGGCAGCAGGCCGTCCGGTGTTTAACCGTACCGTGACCCTCAGGGATTCCTGGGGCAAGGGCAAGTAAGTTCGGTGATACATTCATTCAATTTTTAACGAGCGACGCGTGATTAGAATCTACAACACCCTTAGTCAGCAAAAGGAAGAGTTTCAGCCGATAGAGCCAGGAAAGGTTCGCATGTATGTCTGTGGCATGACGGTGTATGACTACTGTCATCTGGGACATGCGCGGGTGTTGGTGGCGTTTGATGTGATCACGCGGTACCTGCGTCACAGCGGCTACGATGTCCACTACGTGCGCAACATCACCGACATCGACGACAAGATCCTGCGCCGCGCGGACGAGAATGGCGAAGTTTATAGCGACCTCACCCAGCGCATGATCAAGGCCATGCACGAGGATGAGGCCAAGCTGGGCGTTTTGTCGCCTACCGAAGAGCCGTGCGCGACCGACTACATTAATGACATCGTGGCCATGATCCACAAGCTCGTTTCGGGCGGTCATGCCTATGCCGCCGATAACGGCGACGTCTACTTTTCCGTCGAGTCGTACTCCGATTACGGCAAACTCAGCAAGAAAAAGCTTGAGGATCTTGTGGCTGGCGCAAGGGTGGATGTTCAGGAAGCGAAGCGCAGCCCGGCGGATTTTGTGCTTTGGAAGGCCGCTAAAGAGGGTGAGGTAAGTTGGCCTTCACCTTGGGGTGACGGTCGGCCGGGTTGGCATATCGAATGCTCTGCCATGTCCAATCGTTGCCTCGGCGAGACCTTTGATATCCACGGCGGCGGGCCGGATTTGCTGTTCCCGCATCATGAGAACGAAATTGCCCAGTCCGAATGCGCCAATGGCCATACCTTTGTGAACACCTGGATGCACGCTGGCGCAATTCGGGTGAACAAGGAGAAAATGTCCAAGTCCCTGGGCAATTTCTTCACCATCCGTGAGATCTTTGAGAAGTATGCGCCGGAGGTGGTGCGTTACTTCCTTGTATCCAGCCATTACCGCAGTCAGGTGGACTACTCGGAAGACAATCTCGCGGAAGCTGGGCGCACGCTCACCCGTCTCTACCATGCTCTGCGTGGCCTGGTGCCCGCCAAGAACGTGGCGGAAACAGAACACGATCAGCGCTTTGCCGAGGCCATGGATGACGACTTCAACACTGCAGGAGCCACGGCGGTTCTTCATGCAGTCGCTAATGAGATCAACCTGCACCGTAGGGAAGGGCGCGACGAAAAGGCTAACGAGCAAGCTGCGGTGCTTGTGAGGCTTGGCGGTGTTCTGGGGCTGTTGCAGCAGGACCCGGAAGCTTTCTTTCAGGCCGATACTGGCGGTGAGCTCAGTGCTGACGACATCGCGGCGATGATCCAGGCCCGTGCCGATGCGCGCAAGCAGAAAGATTTCGCCGAAGCGGACCGTATAAGGGATGAGCTGGCCGATAAAGGCGTTATCCTGGACGACAGTCGCGAAGGCACCAGCTGGCGCAGGGGATGATGTCCACCAAAGGTCGTGTTGTTGGCATGGGAATGACCTTGTAGGGAAATTCCCGTACAATACGGCCCTCGAATTATAACGGCCCTGACGGGTAAACCCGTAAAAAGGGCAGGGAATACAGTAACCCACTGAGGCAAACAACGATGACAGAACGCGTACAAGTCGGCGACCTTCAGGTCGCAAAGAACCTGTTCGATTTCGTTAACAACGAAGCAATTCCGGGCACGGGTGTCGACGCTGACAAATTCTGGGCCGAGTTCGACAAGATTGTTCACGAATTGGCTCCGCGTAACAAAGAGCTGCTGGCCAAGCGCGATGACATCCAGGAGAAAATGGACACCTGGAATCGTGACCACAAGGGCCAGAAGCTCGACATGGCCGAGTACAAGTCGTTCCTGAAGGATATCGGCTACCTGGTTGACGAGCCCGGTGACTTCAAGATCTCCACTTCAAACGTGGATCCGGAAGTGGCCACCATGGCTGGTCCCCAGCTTGTTGTTCCGGTGATGAACGCCCGTTTTGCGCTGAACGCTGCCAACGCCCGTTGGGGTAGTCTTTACGACGCACTGTACGGCACCGATGCGATCTCCGAGGAAAACGGCGCCGAAAAAGGCCGTGGCTACAACCCGGTTCGTGGTGCCAAGGTCATTGAATTTGCGCGCAACCTTCTGGACAGTTCCGCTCCGCTGGCTTCTGGCAGCCATAAAGACGCAGCCCAGTATCTGGTTGAGAGTGGCAAGCTGGTGGTCAAGTTGCAGAACGGTGAGTCTACTGGCCTGAAAGACGAGTCCGGCTTTGTGGGTTACACCGGCGCCGCCGATGCACCTACTGGCGTGCTGCTGGTCAAGAATGGCATGCACTTTGAAATTCAGGTCGATGCCAGCCACCCCATCGGAAAGGATGACGGGGCACATGTAAAAGATGTGCTGATGGAGTCAGCCCTGACCACCATCATGGACTGTGAGGATTCCGTCGCTGCCGTGGATGCCGATGACAAGGCGCTGGCCTACCGCAACTGGTTGGGTCTGATGAAAGGCGACCTGGAAGAAACCTTCGAGAAAGGCGGCCAGCAAACCACTCGCAAGATGCACGGTGATCGTGCCTACACCAAGCCGGAAGGCGGAGAGTTGGTGCTGAAAGGCCGCAGCCTGATGTTCGTGCGTAACGTGGGTCACCTGATGACCAACCCGGCCATCCTGCTGAAAGACGGCAGTGAAGTGCCTGAGGGGTTGATGGACGGACTCATGACCTCACTGATCGCAATCCACGACCTCAAAGGCACTGGCAAGCTGCAGAACAGCACCACCGGCTCGGTTTACATTGTTAAACCGAAGATGCACGGGCCTGAAGAAGTGGCGTTTACCAACGAGTTTTTCGGTCGCGTTGAAGATGCGCTTGGTCTGCCGGCGTTCACCCTGAAAGTGGGCATTATGGACGAGGAGCGGCGTACCACCGTTAACCTCAAGTCCTGCATCTATGCCGCCAGAGAGCGTGCCGTCTTCATCAATACTGGTTTCCTGGATCGCACTGGTGACGAGATCCACACCTCCATGGAATTGGGGCCGTTTATCCGTAAGGGGCCGATGAAGCAGGCTGCCTGGATCCAGGCCTACGAACAGTGGAACGTGGATATCGGCCTGGAAACCGGTTTCCGTGGTGTTGCCCAGATCGGTAAAGGAATGTGGGCCATGCCGGACCTGATGGCGGGTATGCTCGAAGCCAAGATCGGTCACCCGAAAGCCGGCGCCAATACCGCATGGGTGCCGTCACCAACAGCGGCTACGTTGCACGCCACCCACTACCATCAGGTGAGCGTTGCGGATATCCAGCAAGAGCTGGAAAGCCGCACCCGTGCCAACCTGGATGACATCCTGACCGTGCCTGTAATGGACGACCCGAAATCCCTGTCGGCGGAAGAAATTCAGCAGGAGCTGGACAACAACGCCCAGGGTATTCTCGGTTACGTGGTGCGTTGGATCGACAGCGGTGTCGGCTGCTCCAAGGTTCCCGACATCAACGATGTGGGCCTGATGGAAGACCGCGCTACCTTGCGTATCGCTTCGCAGTTGCTGACCAACTGGCTCTACCACGGTATCTGCACCGAAGAGCAGATCAACGAAACCATGAAGCGCATGGCGGCAGTGGTTGATCGCCAGAATGCGAACGACCCGTCCTACCGTGACATGGCGCCGGAGTTCGAGGGCAGCATTGCCTTCCAGGCTGCCATGGATCTGGTTCTCAAGGGCCGCGAGCAGCCGAATGGTTACACCGAGCCGCTTCTGCACGCCTATCGTCTGAAGGCGAAAGAGAAGTACGGTCAGTAATCAGGGCCGACGATCAAAAAACCCCGCGAATGCGGGGTTTTTTGTGGGGCCGGATTAATCCTTGTGTAGCTCGTTCGCTGCATAGAGCGTGTTCTGTAGCAGCGTCGCAATCGTCATGGGGCCTACGCCGCCGGGCACTGGAGTAATGTACGCAGCCCGCTCCGAAGCCGCTTCGAAATCGACATCACCACGCAGCTTGCCGTCTTCCATTCGATTGATTCCCACATCAATCACGGTTGCTCCGGGTTTGACCCACTCACCCTTGATCAGCCCCGGCTTTCCGACCGCGGCAATCAGAATGTCCGCTTCCCGCACAAACTTCTCGAGGTCGTCGGTAAACCGGTGGCATATTGTCACGGTGGCGCCTTTGAGCAACAACTCCATGGTCATGGGGCGACCGACGATGTTGGATGCGCCCACGATAACGGCGTGCTGGCCCTTATAAGGGGTGTCTACGCTGTCCAGCAGGGTGATGACGCCTGCTGGTGTGCAGGGTCTCAGGGCCGGCTTGCGCTGCATCAGGCGTCCGATATTGTAGGGGTGGAAGCCGTCCACGTCCTTGTCAGGGCGAATCTTTACCAGAATGGGGTCAGCGTCCATGTGGTCGGGCAGGGGAAGCTGCACCAGGATGCCGTCCACGTCTGGGTTCTCATTGAGCTCGTCAACCAGAGCCTCCAGGGCTTCCTGTGAGGTGTCTTCCGGAAGGTCGTAGGAGAGCGACATGATGCCCGCCTCGTCACAGGCCCTGCGCTTGTTGCCTACGTACACGTGCGAGGCCGGGTCATTGCCTACCAGCACCACAGCCAGCCCGGGCGCGCGAAGCCCCTGTTGCCTGCGGGCTTCAGTTCCTGCCGCAACCTGTTGTCGCACAGTGGCGGCGATGTCTTTTCCGTTGATCAGTTTGGCGCTCATGTCTTTGTCTTGTCGGTTGTGCGAGAATAAAGGCGCAGCATTGTCTCATGCTTGGGCTCCGTCGCCAATCGAAGGGCGAAAACCCGAAATGCGTGTTGACGGACCGGTTCGGCGCCGGTAATATGCGCGCCAACTTTGCTGAGGTATCTGTTGTTCAGTTGAGACGGGGTATAGCGCAGTCTGGTAGCGCGCCTGCTTTGGGAGCAGGATGTCGGGAGTTCGAATCTCTCTACCCCGACCACTTTCTGGTCAGTCCAGGATATTGAACAGTCAGGTGGGCGAACGGTTTATGCGCTCGTAGCTCAGCTGGATAGAGCATCGGCCTTCTAAGCCGGTGGTCGCAGGTTCGAGTCCTGCCGGGCGCGCCATACCGCAGACGGTTTGATCCGTCCCGGAGACACCGAATCAGCAAAGTTTACCTGAAGTGCCTGTTGGGGTCTCTGCCCGGCAGTAGTCTGGATGTGGTGGACGTAGCTCAGTTGGTAGAGCTCAGGATTGTGACTCCTGCGGTCGAGGGTTCGAACCCCTTCGTCCACCCCACTTTCCTGCTTGCAGTGATCTATGGCTCCTTTAGGAACAGAATTCCGATTTTTTTGCCTCGGTGGTGGAATTGGTAGACACGATAGGTTTAGGTCCTGTTGCCGCAAGGCGTGGGGGTTCAAGTCCCTCCCGAGGTACCAAATCAGAAACCCTCTCAGAAACTCTGAGGGGGTTTTTTTATGGGTTACAGAAGTGGCTGGAGAGTGATTCCTGTCACATTGATGTTTATAGCCCCCTTTCTTTTTTGGTTTTAATCCCCAACTCTCGTTTCAGATAAAAGAGCGGGGCGCCCATATTCCCGGAAGTTGCCTGTAACAGGTGGATTCTCTCGGCACGGCAAACCGTGATAAACTACCCGCTTTTAAATTTTCGTCCTTTTCAGGGTATTTGTCCTGAAATCGAATTTAGCTTTTACTTTCATTCACATACCGAACCTGTAATTTGAGGATCTTCCATGCAAGTGTCTGTTGAAACGACCTCCAACATCGAACGTCGGATGACAATCGGTGTGCCCGCCCAGGAAATCGACCAGGCGGTTCAGAAACGCCTGCAGGAAACCGCTCGCACGGTAAAAATGAACGGTTTCCGCCCGGGCAAGGTGCCCATGCGTGTGGTGAAGCGTCGTTTTGGTGACAGCGTCCGGCAGGAGATTGTCGGCGAGGTTATGCGCGACAACTACATCAAGGCGTTGCAGGAGCAGGACATCAACCCTGCAGGTTGGCCGAAGTTCGAGCCGAAAACCATGGAAGAGGGCAAGGACCTCGAGTTCGTGGCCATTTTCGAAGTATTGCCGGAAGTGGAGCTGGGTGATTTCAGCAAGATCTCCGTGGAAAAGCCGAAGGCCGAGATTGCCGATAAAGACGTCGACACCATGATTGACAACCTGCGTCGCCAGCAGGCCACCATGAAGTCGGTCAAACGCAAGTCCAAGAACAAGGATGTTGTACTGATCGATTTCAAGGGCACTGTTGATGGCGAAGAGTTCGAAGGCGGTGCTGCCGAAAATCACAAACTGACCCTCGGTTCGGGCCAGATGATCCCCGGTTTCGAGAAAGGCATTGTTGGCGGTAAAGCCGGTGAAGAGCTTGAAATCGAAGTGACTTTCCCTGAGGACTACCAGAACGAAGATCTGGCGGGCAAGCCGGCCAAGTTCGACATCAAGATTCACGACGTTCAGGAGCCGCAGCTGCCGGAGCTGGACGCGGAATTCTTCAAGAAGTTTGGTATCGACGCTGAAGACGAAGGCACGTTCCGTGAAGAAGTGCAGAAGAACATGGAGCGTGAGCTCAAGCAGGCGGTCTCAAACAAGGTCAAGAATGACGTGGTTGAGGGGCTTCTTGAAAGCACCGAGCTTGAAGTGCCCACGGCTCTGGTGGATCAGGAAATCGATCGCCTGCGCCAGGACGCAGTACAGCGGTTCGGCGGCCAGGTAGACTTCCAGCAGTTGCCCAAGGAAATCTTCGAAGAGCAGGCTCGTCGTCGTGTGAAAACAGGCCTTCTGTTCCAGGAAGTGGTCAAGCAGAATGACCTGAAGGCAGATCCTGCTAAAGTGGATGAAAAGATCCAGGAAATTGCGTCAACGTATGAACAGCCTGAAGAGGTTGTGGCGCATTTCAACAGCAGCCCGGAGCAGAAGCAGCAGATCGAGTCGTCTGTTCTCGAAGATGCGGTCGTTGATCTGATTCTTGACCAGGCTAAGGTCAAGGAGAAGAAGCTCAAGTACGAAGAGGCTATCCAGGCCGGTCAGCAGCAGCGTTAAAGACAGCAGGGCCATTGCAGATTGGCCCCGCATGCCTGGGAAGTAGAGCAGCCGGTACGTCCGGCTGTTTTCATCTTGGCCCGGTGCTGGCACAGTAATAGCCAACACAGCAATAGCTCTGATTAGTAGCGATAAGAAAAACGAGGCGTAGCTGATTTATAAGCGGTGGCGAAAAAACGCCACTTCATTGTCCAGAAGGAGTTCACGCGCATCATGACGCAGACACCAATTGATGGTCCCGCAATGGTTACCAATTCCGGCCTGGTACCAATCGTTATCGAGCAGACCGCACGAGGCGAACGTTCTTTTGACATCTTTTCCCGTCTGTTAAAGGAGCGGGTAATCTTCCTGGTGGGCCCGGTCGAAGACCATATGGCCAACCTGATCGTGGCTCAGTTGCTGTTCCTGGAGTCCGAGAACCCGGACAAGGACATTCATCTGTACATCAACAGCCCGGGCGGCTCCGTTACTGCGGGTATGTCTATCTACGACACCATGCAGTTCATCAAGCCCGATGTGGCCACGCTGTGTGTGGGACAAGCTGCCAGCATGGGCGCGTTTCTGCTGGCGGGCGGTGCAGAAGGCAAGCGTGCCTGCCTGCCGAATTCGCGGGTTATGATTCATCAGCCGTTAGGCGGTTACCAGGGCCAGGCAACGGATATTGAGATCCACACACGTGAGATCCTGAAGATCCGCCACACCCTGAACTCCATCCTGGCCCATCACACCGGCCAGAAGCTCGACACCATCGCCAAGGACACGGACCGTGATAATTTCATGGATCCGCAGCAGGCGAAGGACTACGGGCTGATTGATTCTATACTTGATAAGCGTGTACCGAATAAATAATACTGAAGGTAATCGCAACATTCCCTGCTGGCGTATTGAGGTGAGTGCGCCGGCAAACCAAGCTCAGAGGTATTTCAATGGCAGATGAAAGAAACGGCAGGGGCGACGATAACGGCAAGTTGCTGTACTGCTCGTTTTGTGGAAAGAGCCAGCATGAAGTCCGTAAGCTCATTGCAGGGCCCTCGGTGTTCATCTGCGACGAGTGCGTCGATCTGTGCAACGATATTATCCGGGAGGAAATCCAGGAAAATGCACAGGAAGAGGCCAGTGATCGTCTTCCGACACCCGCTGAAATCCGCGACACGCTGAATGAATACGTGATCGGCCAGGACCGGGCCAAGGTGGTGCTATCCGTAGCGGTTTACAACCACTACAAGCGCCTTCGCTATGGTGAGGGCAAGGCCGAAGTGGAACTGGGCAAAAGTAATATCCTGCTGATCGGCCCGACCGGTAGTGGTAAGACTCTGCTTGCCGAAACTCTGGCTCGGATGCTCAATGTTCCCTTCACCATTGCCGATGCAACCACGTTGACCGAAGCCGGCTATGTCGGTGAAGACGTCGAGAACATCATCCAGAAACTTCTGCAGAAATGCGACTACGATGTCGACAAGGCCCAGCGAGGCATTGTGTACATCGACGAAATTGACAAGATTTCCCGCAAGTCTGACAACCCGTCCATCACCCGGGATGTGTCCGGTGAAGGCGTTCAGCAGGCGCTGCTCAAGCTGATTGAGGGCACTGTGGCGTCCGTTCCTCCGCAGGGTGGCCGCAAACACCCGCAGCAGGAATTCCTGCAGGTGGACACCGGTAACATGCTGTTTATCTGCGGCGGCGCCTTTGCTGGCCTGGATAAGGTGATTCAGGAGCGCTCAGAACGCAGCAGCATTGGCTTCTCTGCGCTGGTGAAGAGTCCGGACGACACCAAGAACACGGGCGATATCATTAAGGATGTCGAAACCGAGGATCTGGTCAAGTATGGCTTGATTCCGGAGTTCGTCGGTCGTCTGCCGGTAGTGGCGACTCTGACGGAACTGGACGAAGAGGCGCTTGTACAGATATTGACCGAGCCCAAGAACGCTCTGACCAAACAGTATCAGAAGCTGTTTGACATGGAAGGCGTGGAACTGGACTTTCGCGAAGACGCACTGCGGGCAGTTGCTCGTAAGGCCATGGAGCGGAAAACCGGCGCCCGTGGTCTTCGTTCGATCATGGAGGCGACATTGCTGGACACCATGTATCAGATACCGTCTGAGCATGATGTCTCCAAGGTGGTGATTGACGAGAGCGTCATCAGCGGCCAATCCGAGCCTTTCAAGATTTATGCAAGCAGCGACCACGCCAAGGCGGTGCCGGAGGATTGATGCTCCGGTCAGTCGGCGTTTAAAAAAGGGCGGAAACGCCCTTTTTTTATGCCCGCACCGGGCCGGGAAGTAATGCCTGAGAGCGTAAAAAGTTGCAATTTTTGCTGTCGCCCCAATGAAGGGTGATATGCTGAATCAAACATCGTCAGAGGATTTTCTATGACCCTGATACCTGAAGAGTCCGTGCAAGAATACCCGCTGTTGCCGCTGAGAGATGTGGTGGTGTTCCCGCACATGGTGGTACCGCTGTTTGTGGGCCGGGAGAAGTCCATACAGGCGCTGGAAGCGGCCATGGAGGGCAACAAGGAAATCCTGCTGGTGGCCCAGAGAGATGCGTCAACGGACGAACCGGGCCCGGATGATGTGTTTGCCATGGGTACCGTAGCCACAGTGCTGCAAATGCTCAGGTTGCCGGATGGCACCGTCAAGGTCCTGGTTGAGGGCAACGCCCGTGCAACCATTACCGGCATCGCTGATGGCGAGTATCTCGCCGGTACGGCCATGCTGATGGATGAGGACTCGCTGCCTGCCAGGGAAGAGGACGTGCTGGTCAAAACCCTGATGGACGAGTTCGAGAAGTACGTGAAGCTCTCCAGGAAAGTGCCCTCGGAAGTCTCCAATGCATTGACCGGCATTAATGAGCTTGAACGCCTTGCAGATACCATGGCGGCCCATCTGGAGCTGAAGATTCCCGAGAAGCAGGAGCTTCTTGAAGCCCTCGAGATTCGTCAGCGTGTTGACTTGCTGCTGGGCAAGCTGGACGGTGAAATCGATCTGATTGAAGTGGAAAAACGCATTCGCGGCCGCGTCAAGAAACAGATGGAGCGCAGCCAGCGGGAGTACTATCTCAACGAGCAGATGAAGGCCATCCAGAAAGAGATGGGCAGTCTCGGTGAGGGCAATAACGATTTTGAAGAGCTTGAGCAAAAGCTGGAAGAAGCCGGCCTGCCCGAAGAGGCCCGCAAGAAAACCGAAGCGGAGCTGAACAAGCTCAAGATGATGTCACCGATGTCTGCAGAGGCAACGGTTGTGCGTGGTTACATCGACTGGATGCTGGCCATTCCCTGGAAAAAGCGCAGCCGTGTTCGCCACGACATCGAAAAGGCCCGCGACATCCTGGATGAGGATCACTACGGCCTGGACGAAGTGAAGAAGCGGATTCTGGAGTATCTGGCTGTCCAGAGTCGGGTGAAAAAAGTGAAGGGTCCGGTTCTCTGTCTGGTAGGTCCTCCCGGTGTTGGTAAGACCTCTCTTGGCCAATCGATCGCCCGCGCGACCAATCGCAAGTATACGCGTATGGCGTTGGGCGGCGTCCGTGACGAAGCGGAGATCCGCGGCCATCGCAAAACCTATATCGGGGCTTTGCCGGGCAAGTTGCTGCAGAAGCTGTCCAAGGTGGGTGTGAAGAACCCGCTGTTCCTGTTCGATGAAATCGACAAAATGGGCATGGATCATCGTGGCGACCCGGCGTCAGCGTTGCTGGAAGTGCTCGACCCGGAACAGAACCACACCTTCAACGACCATTACCTGGAGGTCGACTACGATCTTTCGGATGTGATGTTCGTGTGTACGTCGAACTCCATGGACATTCCGCCGGCGCTGCTGGATCGCATGGAAATTATCCGCATCCCGGGGTACACCGAGGACGAGAAGGTCAATATTGCGCTGAAATATCTGTTGCCCAAGCAGGTAAAGGCCAACGGCCTGCGTAAGAACGAACTCGACATGCCAGAGCAAACGCTTCGTGACCTGATTCGCTACTATACCCGTGAGGCCGGCGTACGCGGCCTTGAGCGTGAGATTGCCAAGATCTGCCGTAAAGTGGTTCGGGATCATGTTGAAAGCGGTGCCAAGGCCACTGTGACGCTCTCGCCTGAGATGCTTGAGGACTATTCAGGTGTTAAAAAATTCAAGTATGGCCTGGCCGAGGAGAAGAATCAGGTCGGACAGGTGACAGGCCTTGCCTGGACCCAGGTTGGTGGTGAGCTGCTGACTCTTGAATGCGCCCTGACCAAAGGCAAGGGACGTGTGGTCAAGACCGGCTCCCTGGGTGATGTGATGCAGGAGTCTATCCAGGCTGCCCTGACAGTGGTCAGAAGTCGTGCGTTGGGGTTGGGTATCAGTGACGATTTTCATGAAAAGCACGATTTGCACGTCCACGTTCCCGAGGGCGCGACGCCAAAAGATGGCCCGAGTGCCGGTATCGGCATGTGCACGGCACTGGTTTCTTCATTGACCCAGATTCCGGTTCGGGCCGACGTGGCGATGACGGGTGAGATCACCCTTCGCGGTCGGGTTCTGCCCATCGGAGGGCTAAAGGAGAAGCTCCTGGCGGCCCACAGAGGTGGTATAAAGACAGTTATTATCCCTGATGAAAATGCTCGTGATCTCAAAGAGATACCGGACAATATCAAGGAGTCACTGGAAATCCGACCGGTCAAATGGATTGACGAGGTGCTCGATATTGCACTGGCCTATCCGCCGGAACCGCGCACCGAAGATTCGTCCTCAGAAACGGGGGCAGGTAAGCCCCGTGACGAAGACGGCGACGCTGCAGAGCGCATAAATACACATTAAACACGCGTTGTATTGTTGACATGCGAGAGAGCCCATTGGTATAACTGTTTCGCCGTGAAGCAGCCAATATCAAGGGCTCCCGCGCAGTTAATGCCTATTCCGAACACCGGTTAGTAACCGAAAGGAATAAAAATAGTGAAGAATGGAATTCTCTGACCGCTTATGCGATAGTCGGGAACGTCCAGGAAACAACAAACCAACCTATAACATCTTCAACCTGAAATCGAAGGGGTTTAGTGTGAACAAGTCCGAACTGATCGATGCAATTGCAGAATCCGCAGATATCTCCAAAGCCGCTGCTGGCCG
>NZ_ABCP01000018.1 GCF_000170835.1 Marinobacter algicola DG893 | reverse complement strand
TTTTTTATTAAAGTCCTTGAATTTCCTCGAATGTTGGAAATTTGCCGGTGTTTCGTTACGTTCCCGTCAAATTTTTGCAGCCTACCCCTGATTTGGTTTAACCTCTCCCTACTAATACTAAAGGCGTACCCGATGCAGGGCGCCGCAGCAACGACAAAGCAGAGATCACATTTGCCGGAAAAGGGCCCGCCGGGCTCATAGATTCCGGGCTTTCAACGGGGCAAAGAGTGAAACCATTCGATGATGGCCGTGCGGCCAACGATGAGTTCCAGTCGTCATTAGGCGGTACTCATCGTGGCGAGTTGATCAGGGATTTGTTGCGCCAGCGGGTACGGATGCCGGAGCCCGTTCCGAATTACCTCAAAAGGCCAGCGCTGACCGAGAAACTGACCGCGGCAATAACACCGGGCTCGGCCCTGTTGCTTGAGGCACCATCTGGTTACGGGAAAACCCATGCCCTGAGTGCGGCGTTCCGTGAAACCTCCCGTAGCCCCGACACCCTCAGATGGCTGGCTCTGACTGGACAGGAAAACGATGCCGGGCGCCTGTTGGCTTTGCTTGAAATTGCGCTGACCCCACCCGGTGCCACCTCGCGGCCGTCCGGGCAACAGAAAGCTTCCAGCAATACGGATGCGCTTGCCCTGCTATTGTCCGATGCTCATTGGAGCGCTCCGGACCGCCACAGCGTACTCGTGATTGATAACGTTGGCACTGTCGCCAATCCGGCTGCCATCGCTCTGCTGCAGCAGCTCGTTGAAAACATTCCTCCTGGTTTGGCCCTGGTGATGGTGTCCAGAAAACCGCTGCCATTTGAGACCCACACGTTCGAACTGGAAGGCCGATTCAACAGAGTTGGCGCGGATTCCCTTGAGTTGACCCGATTGGAAACCTTCGAGTTTTTCCATGCCGCGATCAACCGTAATCAACTGACCACGGTCGCCGTCGAGCATCTGTATTCGTTGACCGAGGGATGGATTACGCCTTTGGGGTTGTACCAGCGTGAACTGGACTCTACGCCGGAATCCCGATTGCCGATACAGGAAACCTTCAGTGTTGAGCGCTTTCTCAGGGATGCCGTGCTCATTCATTTGACGCCGGGCCAGCAACGCTCTCTGAGAATCATGGCGGAAATGGAGATCGTCTCGGACGAACTGTTTCTGTCATTGGCCGATGCGGGCTGTGACCACGCCTTTCGACCCTCTGCAGCGTCGGAAAGCGGTATCCCGCTGCGTCCATTGCCGGGGCGTGGGCGCTGGTTCCGCCTGAACCCCTTGCTTCACGACTGGTTACAGACACCGGCCCTTGATGAGTCGCAGGAGCGTGCTCTGAAAGCCAGTCGCTGGTTCAGTGATCGTCATCAGTTTCCCGAGGCACTGCGTTATGCGCTGGTGAGCGGTAGCCTTGAGGAATCGGTCCGGATAGCCTCTGAAGGCTCGGAGGCATTGCTGATTGGCCAGGATACCGCGTCATTGCTTCGGCTTCGCCGGTCATTGCCTTCCGGGTTGCTGGAGAAAAGCGCGCGTCTGAAGATTGTCTACGGGTGGGTTCATGCCATCGGTGGTCAGTTCAGGCAGGCAAGAATGTTGATTAACGATCTTGATAATGGCGAGCGTCCCGAACTTGCGGGCCGGGTCGACGCGCTCAGGGCCTTTATTCTCCGCGGCGAGGGCAGTGTTGATGAGGCCCTGACGGTCGCGGACAGGGCTCTGCAGGCGGAGGAGTTGTCTACTCAGGGCCAGTTGGTGACGCAGCTGGTTCGTTCCAGTGCGCTATGCGCCGCCGGCAAATTTGGCGACGCCCGAGAGGCCAATCGCATTGCCGCAAGGCTGGCTCGAGAGGCTGGAGACGCTGGTTCGGAAGTTCTGGCAGTCTATGCCCACGCGCGGATCGAGCTCGGCAAGGGATCGTTGAAACACGCAGAGCAACTGCTGCGCACCGGCCTGGATACCGCCATGAACGAGTCATCGCGGCCCGCACGTGTGGGCGAAACACGCCTACAACTAAACTTGGTGATGGTTCTTTGGCATCAGGGACGTCAGGCGGAAGCAGATCGCCTGTTGGTGACCTGTATTCGCCATGCGGAGCAAACCCGCGACCTAGGGTTGCTGCTGGCCATGGCGCTGAGGGTGCTGATTTGTCGCACCCAGAATCGGATGGACGATGCGTTTGCCTGGATTGGTCGGGCCGAGCGAACCATGCAGTCGTGGCAGGTGGACGAGTCCGTCTATGTACCTGTGCTTGAGGCTCTGAAAATCAGCGGCTGGCTGACGCTGGGCCAGACGGATACGGCGGCACAGGCTATGGAGCGGCTCAAGCCATGGAGGGAAGTGAATTGCGTGCCGGAAATGTTCCCGATGATGCCTGGCATGCTGCAATGCCTGCAGGCGAGGATCGAGCTGGCACGGGGTGATGACATCAAGGCCGCTGATACCGTCAGGAACATTCGGGACAATGGTGGCGAGACATTGCCGTTCGGTTTGGATTTATATTCCAGGTTGCTGGAAAGTGTCCTTAGCTGGCGCCAGAAAGGTCCTTCCGCTGCCCAGAAAATACTGACTGCTACTATTGCCATGGCAGGAGAGGAGCACTACATCAGCCCCTTCGCGGAGCTGAGAGGAGAGCTTCAGGAGCTACTTGAGAAAACCTGGCCCCAGCTGCCAGATACACTGTTTGTCGACGCAATAGGAAGGCTGTACGGCCTGACTGACATGAAAGAGCAGGCGTCTCTGGCTGAGCCGATCAGCGATCGGGAGCAGGGGGTGCTGGAACTGATTGCTCAGGGATTGTCAAACCAGGACATTGCTGACCGACTTCACATCTCATTGCATACGGTCAAAACCCATGCCCGTCGTATTAACGCCAAGCTCGAGGTGAAGTCGCGCACCCAGGCCATTGTTCGCGCGCGCGAATTGGGGCTGCTGTAGTGATAGTGCTATAGCACTCAGTCAGGCTGCTTCAGCTCGTCTATAAGAGCGTCCTTTTCTTCCCATATTTGGCTTACCCAACGCTGGAAGTCCGCTCGTATTTCACGGTTATTTTCGTAGTCCATACCCAGGAAACGGTGTGGAATTTCCCGCGTTCGGATATCAACCACAATCCGTTGGATCCGCCCGCACAGGTAATCCCAAATACCGGATTTTCCGTCCGGATACACGATGGTCACGTCCAGCATGGTGTGCAGGGACTCGCCCATGGCTTCCAGCACAAAGGCGGTTCCTCCTGCTCGGGGCCTCAGCAGGTGCTTGTGGGGCGAATCCTGACTCTGGTGTTTGGCCGGGGTGAGCCGTGTACCTTCCATGAAGTTGAAAATGGTCACCGGTGTATACCGGAATTTCTCACAGGCGGCTCGAGTGGCTTCTATGTCCTTGCCCTTCAATTCCGGACGCCGGGCTATCTGCTCCTTGGTGTGGCGCTGCATGAAGGGAAAATCCAGTGCCCACCAGGCCACGCCCAATAAGGGTACCCAGATCAATTGTTGTTTGAGGAAAAATTTCAGTAGCGGGATTCGGCTGTTCAATACGTGTTGGATGGCGGGGATATCAGCCCAGCTTTGATGGTTGCAGGTGACGAAATACCAGTGTTCGCGGCTCAGGCCCTCAGCGCCGCGGACATCCCACTCGATGTTGTGAAGCACGTCAGCCAGTACGTTGTTGAAACCAATCCAGAACCACGCGATGCGGTTCAGCACAATGGTGCAGCCTTTGCGAACCGAAGGCGTCGGGATCAACAGTTTGATCACGGCAAACACCATCAGGATAGGGAATAGCCAAAGGGTGTTGAGAACAATACAAAGCACTGCGAGCACGCCTTTGACGGGTGCGGGCAAGAACCTGGACATTGACCGATGTCTCCGGAATACAAATCAACTTGGTTGTGCGATGGCGGTTTCAGCCTTCGCTATTGGTGTCGTCAGCGGTGGTGGCCCCGGGCAGGAGTGTCTTCTCCTGCTTTGCCGCAGCCAATTCCAGGAGTTCCTGGGCATTGGCCTGCTGAACAATCGCCTGGAAGTCGTCATCGTAATAGTCCAGGTTGTTGTGGCGGATCATGCTTCTAATCTCTTCCACATAGTCTTCACCGCGTTCGGAATATCCTAGCAAACCGGCCGCAAGGCTGGGACCGCTGGCGATATCATCACGTTTACGGGCTTTCAGGCGAATGTCCCTGAGCAACTGGTAGGTTGGATGTCGATTCAGGTTCTGGATGTAAGAGCGCACAGACAGATAAGGCGACGAGAAGCTCGCCACTTCATGGCTGGCACCCTCAACGCGCCCTCGAGGTACCAGGCCGCAGCCTTGGGAGAAACACCATTGTCCGAACAGGTTGTTGCCTCTACGGGCGAAGCGGGAGGTGCCCCAGGCGGATTCATTCGCGGCCTGAGCCAGCACCAGCGATGGCGGAATTACATCGAGGCGGTTCCTCAGGCGCAGGAACATGGTTTCGCTGGCGGGTTCCTCATCCACCCTCAGCCGCTCGGCCTGGTTTTTCAACCAGGTCAGTTCCGATTGACTGAGCTCGTCCTTGCCGGCCAGGCTGTCGAGGTAATCGCGCTCAATCAGAATGCGGGAGTTCGCCAGCACGATACGTGGGTACAGGAACGAGAAAAACGCGGCTTTTTTCTCGGTGGTATCACGGTAGGCAGAGAAATCCGGTAAGTCCGCTCGTGACCAGCCGGGGAGTGAGGGCAGTTTGGCCAGGGCGACATCCGAATCCTCATTGTCGCGGTCGTGGTCTGGGTCGGGGGTGTGCAGTATGCCCCACAAACCGAAAACCATCAGCGGAACTATCAACCACAGTGCCCGGATACCAGAAGACATAAAACCTCTCGTTACAATCGATATGACAGCAATTATAACAGGTTATACGCCAACGTCGCCCGGGTGGTTTGCTACTGGCTATTCTGGCAGGCGTGTCGCCATGAGCAACCCGAGCACCTCTTCCTGGCCGTCTGTCTGCCTGAGTTGCAGGAAAAACTGATCCTGATCGCTGGTGAAAAAGCCATCGAGCGACAGGCTGCCCGCACTAAACGTTGCAGCCCCGGTGTTGCTGGCAGTGTACGACAGCGATACCGTTCCCGGTGACTGTGCTTGTGGAGTGGAAACGGATTCGGCGTCGACTTGATGGGTAATCTCCAGCGTCCGGCCCTCCAGACGGGCGCTGCCGGACGATTCAATCACCAGCAGGGCGTTATCGAAATGCATCAGCCGGTTACTCGCCTGCTCCATTCCCAACCCCACGCCCTGAAGGCGGTAACGCCCCTGGCTGGGTGGAGAGGTATTGGCCTGCTCGGCAGCCACCAGAATTCCATCACCGATGGCGTTGGTATCCAGATTAAAGGCCATCAGGGAACCGTCCGGCGTTGATGCACCGACGGCGATATCCGGTTTTTCATCCAGGCCGGAGGCACTGTCGCGGTCCAGATTCAGGCGCCCATTACTGACGATACGGTTTCCACTGTTTGGGTCATACACCCGCGACTGACGCTCACTGATGGTCCAGTTGGCGTTCCGCTGGCCGGGGTTGTCCGCCGGTACGGAAACAGTGACGTTCCCCGTGTTGTCCCTGCGCAGGGTGGTGGTTGCCATGGTCTGGGTGACGGATGAGCCACTGATTTGCCAGTTTCCCACACCGGCTTCTACCGCGAAGGGCTGGGTCTCATCGCCCATGCGAGTGGACAGGTAAGTCGCGTTGTAATTGCGGCCATCCAGTTTCTGCCGCTCAAACCCTTCTTTCCTTAGCAGGTTCAGTTCAAACACGGACAGGTAGTGATCTTCCAGCGTGCGCTCGCGCTTCAATTCACCGCTTTCCGAGCGCAGTTCAATCGCTTTCCCGGCGCTGAAATACCCGCTGAGCACTCGATCAGGCTGCTCGGTGCCGCCACCGACGTATGCGCTCATGAAATAGGGGTTGCGGGTCCAGCCGATGATTCGGGAGCTACCACGGCCGGTGATACTCTGGTAAAGGGCGCGACCGGCCAGCAGGCGGGTTTCGTCTTTCAATGTGGCAGCACCAGGGGATGAGGAATGAGTATTCAAGTCCCAGGATGGGCGGTCGAAGAATTCATTGCCATCGGCGTGTATCAGGGCTCGGCGGTCATAGGGGATGTCGCTGGCCAGGTTGGTGACGCGAATATTGAAGGCGTCGAGGGAGGTTAACGTCATGCCCGGGTACACATAGCCGGTACCGTTCTGGTCGGTCGTGGTTTCCTCGCGGGCAATCCGCACGCCCCATTGGCCGGAGCCGGCAATGCTGGATTCGAGAAACGTTTGCCCTAATTCGACGCCCCAGAACACTGAGTGATAATTCGCGGCGCTGGCTTCTATCTTGCCGGAGGAGCTTTCTCCCAATAATGCATAATCGGCCATGGCATCCACGTAGCGGGCGAAATCTCCCCGTTCCTCTAGCAGGGCGAGTGCTCCGTCGACATCCAGATTGCCGGGGATGTTGATTTCAAAATCATGGACCTGATCGGCGAGGGTTGGCCAGACGTACTTGTTCAAACACAGTGGGCCATTGACGTCGTTCACACAGTCCATGATCTGGGAGAACTCGCTGGAGCTGTAGAGATCCAGCGAGTTAGTCACGAGGTATTCCGAAAACGGGTTAACTTTCACGTCCCGGTCCTCATCGGTCGCCAGTGATCGCATGCGGCTGTTGCCATAAGTGGCTTCGATCACGACATTGGGACCTATCGGTCGTCCGTTTTCAAAACGGATGACAGTGCGCCCGCTGTCTTCCCGGCGGGAGCGAATCTCTACGGAGCCGAGCTCGCGGAGGGTCTGATCGGTCTGGTAAACCCGAATGGTGTCGGGCTCCACAATCCTCAGGTTGCGGCGGGTCAACTCACCACCTGGTGCAACGGATTCCGGCACTTCCATGGTAATCCGCACTTCATCTTTGGCCAGGCCGGACGCATTGTTGGAATCGCCGGTTGAGCCGGGCGTGAAGTCATCGATTGCGTTTTTTGTCGGCGGGAAGCTGTTTCCCCTGCCTGCCACGTCGTCGTTCGCGTCGCCACTACCATCACAGCCGATCATCAGAGTGACGGTGGAAAGAGTGAAAACGGCGGTAAAGGCCCGTGCAGCTAAGTGAAACATAGGGTTGTCCATGCCAGATAAACGTTTCAGGAGCGTGAGCCAGAAGTCTATCAAGTTGGCAAGGCGCAAAGAGTGAGGAAGGGCACGAAATGGGGAGCGGTAACTCTAACCCTAACCCCGCCCTGGTGGAGGCGGGTAGGGTTATTTTGTGGGATCAGGACCTGATCAGAAGAAGATCTTCATACCGGCCATCACGCCTTCATCCAGGTTCAGGTCACCACGGCCGTCAAAGTCGGTATTCAGGTAGCGGTAACCGGCAAACACCTCGGCGTTGCGGATAACGCGGTAGCTGCCGCGTAGCTCAAGGCTGGTGAGGTCATCGGAATCGCCAAACGACAGGATGCTGGGCGCGTAGTGAAGCCCGCCGGTGAACGACAACCCGGGTACGTTGGGTACATTCACGGTGGCAAAACCGCCGAGAGCCACGGCGCCGCCGTCCAGCCGATCATCATCCCATCCGAAGGCGCGAACACCAATGCCCGCTGTGGTGGGCAGGTTGCCAATGGCCGTGCGGCCCTGGGCGTGGAAATCCACGTTGCCAATGTGACGGCTGCCTTCGTGATAGGTGTAGCCGGTGCCTAACTGGATGTCGGAATTGGTGCCGAAGAAGTTGACCTGGCCCTTGACCGAGTCATTGGTCAGGCTCAGGTCCACATCGGAGGCGTATACAGGTGCTGCCGCAAGCGACAGAGCGATAAGGGAAATTCGGGACGCTTTCATTCTTCGACCTTCTTAATGTTTGAATGTAACCACCGGAATGTTAACGGTCCGGCCCAGGTGGCTCAACTTAAAACGGGTTAAGGGCGGGTTAATGCGGGCGATCAATGGGTGGTTGTGTCGCCGCCCTGATCCAGATCATCGGGGGACGCGTTTTCTGCGGGAACGCGATATTCCTCATTGGCCCAGGCGCCCAGATCAATCAGTTTACAGCGTTCGGAGCAGAAAGGGCGAAAAGGGTTGTTCTCATTCCATTCCACGGACTTCTTACAGGTGGGGCATTCTACGTTCATGGTGGCCTTTTATGGGGTATTCAGGTGGATGCGGAGGCTTGACAGTATTGTTCCAGAACCGCCCGCAGCATTTCAATATTGACCGGCTTGGCAACAAACGAATCCATGCCTGCCTCGCGGCAGCGTTCTTCATCCTTTTCCATAGCACTTGCTGTCAGCGCCACCACAGGTACCCGGTTGCGATTGTGGTCCTTCTCCCATTGGCGCAGGCGGCGAGTGGCCTCGAAACCATCCACCCGGGGCATCACACAATCCATGAAGATCAAATCAAAGGGGTGCCATTGCCAGAGGCTGGAGGCGGCTTCGCCGTCATTCGCCGTCATCACGTCACAACCCAGTTTTTCCAGCAGCCGGCGGGTGAGGGTACGGTTGACGGGGTTATCTTCCACCAATAGAACTTTCATGCGGCCGCAGGGTAGTTCCTGGCGGCGGGTATTGTCACTGACGGCCTGCAGTGAAAACCGGGTCAGGAAGCGACGTTCGTTGCGCACGGAATCCGAAAACAGTTGGTGAAGGATAGGCGTCAGGCATGATTCCCGCAGGGACTTGCTCAGGAAGGCATCGGCACCGGCCTGCCGGAAATGCTCTGCGTCCCCCCGCTGTGGGTTGGACGACAGAATCAATAGCCGTGTATGGCCCCATTCCGGGTTGCTGCGGATCTGTCGGCACAGCAGGTCACTGTCCATATCCGGTACGAACCCGTCCAGCACCAGCGCATCAAAGGGCTTGCGGTTGTCGGAGGCCAGCCGCAATGAGGTCAGTGCTTCACCGGCGGATTTCACCGCTTCGATATCCAACTCATGGCGTGAAAGCATTTCCAGGGTGATCTTACGGGACAGTTCATAGGAGTCCACCACCAGAATATGCCGCCCGCGGATCATGCTGGTATCCGGCCGACCGCGGGCGGCGCTTTCCGGCGCAACCTGCAGGCTGAGTTCCATCCAGAAGGTGGAACCCTCGCCGGGTTTGCTCTCCAGGTCCAGGGAGCCGTCCATCAACTGAACCAGTTGGCGGCAGATGGTCAGGCCCAGGCCCGCACCCGGCAATTGTCGCTGAAAGCGCTGACCGAGTTGAACGTAAGGCTCGTACACCAGCGGTATATCCTCGGGGTTGATCCCCACGCCCGTGTCTTCAACCGCCATTCGCAGTCGGACATTGTTATCCCGACGACCCAGCACCTCGATGCTGATCAGCACATGTCCAGAATCGGTGAACTTGATGGCGTTGGACGTCATGTTGAGCAGAATCTGCCTCAGCCGTACCGGATCCCCTTTCAGGGCCCAGGGCAGGTTCTCGTCAATCCGAAGTTCCAGTGCCAGACCCTTTTCCCGAGCACGGGCGCCGAGCATGTGCACGAGATCATTCAAGGTGTCGCGAAGGTCAAAGGGAATGTCATCGAGTACCAGCTTGCCGGCTTCCATACTGGAGATGTCCAGCAGGTCATTGATAATGGCCGACAAACCTTCCGAAGCATTGAGCAGGGTGTGGACGTACTCCCGCTGATCCTGATCGAGGGGGGTGTCTGACAGGAGATTGGCGTAACCCAGCACCGATTGCAGCGGAATGCGCAACTCGTGGCTGACGTTGGCCAGGAACTGGTTCTTTGCATGGTTGGCCCGCACGGCTTGATCCCGTTCATCCTGGGACTGGATGGAGGTCTGGCGCAGGGAACGGGTGTCTTCCAGCAGCTGCAGGCGCATGGTGTTCAGGGCCTGTTCCAGCTCACTCAGTTCATCACCCCGCTTTGGGGGCTTGCGGCGAAGCCTCAGCGGTTCAATCAATGCGTCCAGGTTAAGTCGGGCGGCGTAGTCGGCAATCGATTCCAGATGGCGGGAAAGGGTCAGCCGAACAATGACCAGAAGCCCGAGAGTACCCAACATCACGATCATCGACTGGAACAGCAGTGTGAGCAGTGCCCGGTCCATCAATTCGTTGTAGACGGTTTCCACGGATGACGTCACCGTCAACGTGCCCATGGCTTCCGGGCTATTGAAGGACGCGCGATTAAACACCAGGGGAAAGGATTGGCTGATCACCCGGCCATCCGGATAGGTGCCCGTGTTGAACTCCTCGCCGGCGGCGGTGATCACCCGGGCATGCTGAATAACCGGAATAGCACGCATGTCATCCAGGCTGTTGGCGACCTCGCTGTAATTCATCAGCCAGAGGTTGTTGCTCATACTGCCAGCCACCAGTTCCGCAGCGCGTTCCTGGGTGCTGCGCAACTCTTCGGTTCTGCGCTCAAACTCGCCAATCATCTGAACGCCGGTGGCAGCCAGCGACAGGATCAGGCTGAACAACAGAACATATACCAGCAGCCTGGCAGCCAGTGGCCGTACACCTATTCGTCTGAATAACCGGATCGGAGGCAAGGCACGCGTTCCCTGTGTCGAAAAAACAACCGATCTGCAGTTTAACAGACCGTTAGCACTTCGACACGTTCCTGTGATTCATCATGGACAAAGCGGAAGCGCACGTTCAGATCGTACAAATGCGCTCCGTATATCCGTTCCTCATCCCGGCCACGCCGGAACGATGGGCGAGGGTCGTAGCTCACCACATCCTCTATCAAACCTCGGAAATCCGGATACTGGTCCGCTGGCAAGGCCGAAAGCTGTTGTTCGGCCTCATCCAGGAATATCACGGGTAAACGATCCGTCGGTGCGGACTCCGCCCAGCCCAGAGTGGCTTCTGACACCGAATCCGCAAATGGCAGATAGGGTTTGATATCCAGGATGGGGGTGCCGTCGATGAGATCGTGGTCCCCAATTCTCAAAACCAGGCGGCCATCCGCATCCCGCTTCAGTCCTTCATTTCGCACGACTGACAACCCCAGGCTATTGGGCCGGAAGGGGGATCGGCTGGCAAACACGCCTATCTTTTTGTTGCCGCCCAGCCGAGGTGGCCGAACGACCGGTCGCCATTCCGCCCGCACCGCTTCATGAAACTGGAACGTCAACCAAAGGTGGCTGGCTGTCTCTAAGCCCCGGAACGCATCCTCGCGATCGAACGGCGACTGGATGATCAGATCTGCGTGGGCAAAACGGGTCAGCCCCGGTTGTCGGGGTACACCAAACTTGTCGCGGAAGCAGGAACGTGTAATGGCAATGGGTGTCAGTGTTAAGGCATCAACGGCGGGGCGGGAGGGATGTCGGCTCATAGACACTAGCGCCCAAAGGCTGCCAGAAACGTCTGGTGCAACTGTTCAACCTGACGTTCAACGTCGATCATGGCCTGGTTGTTGTCCACCACGTGATCGGCTTTCTGGAGTCGTTGTTCACGCGGCATTTGGGCAGCAATGATGCGCTCGACCTGTTCTCTGTCATTGGTGTCCCTGGCCATGGTTCTCTCGATCTGCACCTCTACCGGCACATCCACTACGACGATCTTCTCGACCAACTCATGCTGGTCGGTTTCCAGCAATAGAGGCGACACCAGAAGTACATAGGGCAGGGCGTAGTTATCCGGATGCAACTGCCGCATCAGTTCCTCACGGATCACCGGGTGTAACAGAGACTCCAGCCACGTGCGCTCCTTCGGCGCATCGAATACGATCCGCCTCAGCGCCGCACGGTCCAAGCCGCCATCTGGTAGCAGGATCTCTTGCCCAAAATGCTCCGCAATCCGCTCGAGGGCAGGGGTGCCAGGTTCGACAACTTCACGGGCAACATCATCCGCATCCACCCAGTGCACACCCAGCGCTCCGAACAGCCGTGCAACCGTGGATTTGCCGGAGCCGATTCCGCCGGTAAGGCCTACGACTGCCATTCAGACCCCCAGATAGGCATACCAGGCCGCCTGAATCTCTGCCCCAAACCAAAGGCACAGCAAACCTGCCGCTGCCAAATAGGGCCCGAACGGAATAGGTACTTCGCGCCCGTGCTTGCGGAACACCATCAAACTGATGCCAACCACGGCGCCAACCAAAGACGACAACAGAATCACCGCCGGCAGCAGCTCCCAGCCCAGCCAGGCACCGAGAGCAGCCAGTAGCTTGAAATCGCCGTGGCCCATGCCTTCCTTGCCGGTGACCAGTTTGAACAGCCAGTACACCGACCACAACGAGAGGTATCCCGCTACGGCGCCCCAGAACGCGCTGCTGAAATCCGTCAGCACACCGAAATAGTTCAGGATCAGTCCAAGCCACATGAGGGGCAAAGTCATGCTGTCCGGTAGCAATTGGGTATCGAAATCAATCACCGTCAGTGCAATCAGAACCCACACCAGCAGTAGAGACCATAACGCGGCCTCAGACGGTCCCATGACCAAGATGGTCACCACCGAAAACAGCGCGGTAATCGCCTCAATGATCGGGTATCGCGGTGAAATGCCTGCCTTGCAGGACGCGCACTTACCACCCAAAACGAGGTAGCTGATGACCGGGATGTTCTCCCAGGCGCGAATTCTGTGGCCGCAAGAAGGACAGGTGGAGGCAGGTTTGGAGAGCGTGATCGGCTCATCGTTCTTGCGTTGATCGTCCGATAGTTCCAGGAACTCCTCACACTGACAGCGCCAGTCCTGCTGCATCATCTTTGGCAGGCGCAGAATGACCACATTCAGGAAGCTGCCAATGCAGAGGGAAAAGAAAATGACTGCGGTATAGAGAAGCCAGGGAGTGGCCAGCAACGTATCAAGGGAAACCATCAAAATGCTCGAGTTGTGCCGTTAAAGCCCCTCTCCCCTTGTGGGAGAGGGGTTGGTAAAAGGAAGGGCGTGATCAACCAACAACCTGACCCATCTGGAAGATCGGCAGGTACATACCCACAATCAAACCGCCAACCAATACACCCAGCACCGCCATAATCATTGGCTCCATCAAGGCGGTCAGGTTGTCGACCATGTCGTCAACGACACCTTCGTAGTGGTCAGCAACCTTCTCCAACATCTCGTCCAGATTACCGGACTCCTCACCGATAGCTGTTAGCTGTACGGCCATCACAGGAAACACGCCGGTGGTTTTCATGGAAGCTTGTAGCTGGGTGCCACTAGAAACGTCATCCCGGATTTTTAGTACGGCATCGCGATAAACCGCGTTACCGGTGGCACCAGCCACCGATTCAAGCGCGTCCACCAGCGGAACACCGGAGGCGAAGGTGGTTGAGAGCACTCGTCCAAACTTCGCAACGGCGGATTTGTCGAGTATTTCGCCTACCACGGGTAATCTAAGAACATACTTATCCACTAAATCTGAAAACTTCTGTGATTTCTTTTTGGCTTTTTTGAACAGGAATATAGAACCAACGATGCCCAGAAGCACGATAAACCACCACTGCTGCATCCATTCTGATAAGTCCACAATGAATTGAGTAAACACTGGTAGGTCCGCACCAAAGCCCTGGAAGAGGCTCTCGAACTGTGGTACTACTTTCACCAACAGGATGGCAGTTACCACGATCGCAACTACGATAACCGCGATCGGGTAGGTCATTGCCTTCCTTACCTTTTTCTTGAGAGTTTCTGATTTCTCAAGATACATGGCAATCCGGTCAAGCATCTGCTCAAGCGCACCTGCCTTTTCGCCGGAGTCGACCAAGTTGCAATAAAGGTCATCAAAATACTTAGGATGACGGCGCAGGGAATTGGCAAAACTGGTCCCGGAAGCCACATCGTTGCGAACCGCTGCAATTAGCTCCCTTAAGCCCTGGTTTTCGAGGCCGTCAGTGACAATATCAAAGCTCTGGACCAGAGGCACGCCGGCTTTCATCATCGTCGCCATTTGCCGCGTAAACAGAGCAATGTCGAACGGCGTGATCTTTTTGCTACCACCAAATAGCGGCTTCGGCTTCTTCTTGACCTTATCGGGAATAATGCCTTGCTTGCGCAACTGAGCCTTGACCAAAGCAAGATTAGTGCCGGATATCTCACCTTTGGATTTACTCCCCTTACGGTCTTTACCTTCCCAGACGAACGCCTGAAGTTTCTCTGCTTTTTCTGCCATGCTTAATCCTTCGTCACGCGGTTGGCTTCCTCAAGGCTGGTCACACCCTCAATTACCTTCTTGAGGGCAGACTGCCGCAAGTTCGGGAAGCCTTCGGCCTGTGCCTGCTTTGCAATTTTAATTGAACTGGCCTCTTCCATAATCATATTCGCCAGCTCGTCGGTAATCTTGACCACCTCGTAAATCCCGACGCGGCCTTTATATCCCCCATTGCATTTATCACAGCCCTTGGGGCGGTACAACGTGAACCCTGTATCAATTTGTTCCTGTGTGAACCCCTCCGCTAAAAGCACGTCTTTAGGGATGTCTGCGGCCTGCTTGCAGGAATTGCAGAGCCGCCGGCCGAGTCGTTGGGCAATGATCAGGCTGACGGATGTGGCGATGTTAAAGGCCGGCACGCCCATATTCATCATACGGGTCAGTGTTTCCGCAGCACTGTTGGTGTGCAGTGTCGAAAGCACGAGGTGGCCGGTTTGGGCAGCCTTAATGGCAATGTTGGCCGTTTCGAGATCCCGGATCTCACCCACCATGATGATGTCCGGGTCCTGGCGCAGGAATGCGCGGAGTGCTTCAGCGAAACCGAGGCCGACCTTGGTGTTCACGTTCACCTGGTTGATGCCTTCCAGATTGATCTCCGCCGGGTCTTCCGCCGTGGAAATGTTTCTTTCAGGGGTATTAAGAATATTCAGGCCGGTGTATAGGGAAACCGTCTTACCAGACCCAGTGGGGCCTGTGACCAGTATCATACCCTGTGGCTGCTCCAAGGCGTCCATATACAACTGTTTCTGCTCTTCCTCATAGCCCAAAACATCAATGCCCAGTTTGGCCTGGCTGGGGTCCAGAATCCGCAAGACAATTTTTTCGCCCCACAGAGTAGGGAGGGTGTTTACCCGAAAATCGATGGCCTTTGTCTTGGACAGCTTCATTTTGATCCGGCCATCCTGAGGTACTCGACGCTCCGAGATGTCCAGCTGTGCCATGATCTTTACGCGGGCGGAGATCTTGGGTGCCAATTTAATGGATGGGCGGGACATCTCCTTAAGGATGCCGTCCGTCCGGTAGCGTACACGGTAAGTCTTCTCGTAAGGTTCGAAGTGAACATCTGAGGCTCCCCCACGAATGGCATCAAGAAGCATCTTGTTCACATACTTGACGATAGGTGCATCGTCGACATCAGTCGCTGCAACGACAGCGTCGTCTTCCTGCTCTCCACCTTCGGTTTCCACGCCTTCAAGGTCGGCATCGTCCAGATCTCCCATGGAGCTGTCTTGCGATTCAAGATACTTATCTATCGCAGCCCGGAGTTTTGCATCGTCCACCAAGATGGCGTCCGTGCTCAAGCCAGTATTGAACTTAATCTCGTCCAGCGCCTGAATATTGGTTGGATCAGAAACCGCAATGAACAGGCGATTACCTCGCTTATACAGTGGCAACGCGTTGTGTTTGCGGATTAGCTTTTCGTCAACCACCTTCTCCGGCATCATCTCCGGCAGAAACGAGCTTAGGTCCAGTACGGATACCCCAAACTCCATGGCCGCTGAAAAAGCTAGCCCGCTGCTGTTTGCCAGATCGTTCTGAACCAGGTAGGTGATAAGAGGGATTTTGTTCTGGGAAGCTTGAATAAAGGCTTCTTTAGCCGTTGCCTCGTCCAGAAGACCGTCTTCCACGAATCGCCGGGCAAGCCCCGTTAGGGTCACGTTGGAGTTGTTAGTAGCCATAAAGGATTTAAGAATGCCGCCTAAGTTGCTGAAAATTTGTCAGGTGTTGATCAACAAGAGTTTAGATGGATGGGGGGAGTTTGGAAAGGTATTGGCGCCTGCGACAGTCCATTTCTAAGAGTGGGTCTATTTGGTCCGGTCTTTTATATAAGCGCAGCGTGACAAAAATTGTCACCGAGTGACGTGTAGGGGCAAAGGGGTCGCCGGTTCGCTGCATTGCGATGAGGTTCACATAACGCCCCAGTATACTGATTAAAAACAGGTTATCGGGTGGGTTAGAGAGTTATACAGCTTTGGCATGGACGGTGCATTGTTCTTGGCAGGCTCAAGCAACCGGTTACGGGGTGAGACTCCACCGGACCCGGGCCAAAAAGAGTTGATCAACGACAAACGCAGAGGTTAAAAATGAAAAGTATTCAGATGAATCGTGCACAGAAGGGTTTCACCCTAATCGAACTGATGATCGTTGTAGCGATCATTGGTATTTTGGCGGCAATCGCTATTCCTCAGTATCAGAACTATATTGCCCGGTCTCAGTTCTCCGAAGCCCATACGCTTCTTGGTGGTGCTAGAACGGCTGTTCAGGAACGTGTTGATCAAGGTGCCTCATTTGCCGTTTCCACCGGTACTCCTAATGCCACTACAAACGTGCTTGGTTTGCAGTTGAATGGCGAATACGGAACTATGGCAGCCCCTGCCTATAATGGCTCCGACGCGACCTATGCTTTGACTTACACTTTCGCGGCGTCAGATGTCAATGCTAACCTGCAAAACGAAACTGTCACTTACACTTATACTGCGGCCAGCGGTGAATGGGATTGTGTTACTACCGTTGAAGAACAGTTTGCGTCACAGTGCACGAGTTCTTAATTGAGGGTATAATCGCGAAGATTTTAGATTTTAGTTAAATCTTCGCGAGCAACATGAAACCCGGGATTATTTATATTGTCCCGGGTTTTTTTGGGTGACTCATAATGAGTATGAGGTGGGGGTGGAGCCACGTGCATTCGAACGTTTCTGAACATAGAATTTTGTTGAGTACGTTGAAAATACTGATTGTTTTCGCTCTATCTTGCGTTTTATTTTCAGATGTTATCCCAAAATCTTTAGCTAGTTATGCAAGCCAGCGTTTCATTTTGGTGTTTTTTCTCGGCTTTTTGGCGATTGTTTCAATATACTTCCTGTTGAATTGTCTCAGAAACCGGAGAGTAGACTGCTTTATTTTCTTGTTGCCTTCATTGTTTCTTTCGCTTTCTTTTCTTGTGGTTTCTATTCCATACGCGACACAACCTTACGCTTGGGTGGAGCCGGGAATGTACGCATTATTTTTTCTCGTTCCTGTACTTTTAGGAATATGTCTATCTGAGTTAGGGTTTGTATATAGATATATAACTTTCTTTATTTATTTCGTCGCTGCATCAAGCTTCATTTATGGAGCAATGTCTATAAATGTATATATTTTTGCGTTGAGTGATGGAGTAGTGAAACTCAGTAGTTATATTCCTTGGGGCTTTGTTAATATTCGCTACTGGAGCCATATTGCATCATGGTTTATACCTTTGTTGCCCCTCGCAGTACTGTTAGGTCCTCTCAAGCATTATCGTTTGTGGTCGTGGATAGTTGCATTAGGGGCGGGGCTTTGGTGGTGGATAGTTCTGATGTCCTCGGCCAGAGGCTCAGCTCTGGGTATTGTTTTCGGCTTTGTGTTGGCTGCGCTGCTAGCTGGTCGACCTGCAATGCCTTGGGTAAAGTTATTTGTTAATTATATTTTTATTGGTGTATTGATCTGGCTCACGTTGTCTTTTTTGATCCCCTCTTTGCTAGCTGATGATGTTCAGGTTCGTGCCACGAGATCGAATGATTCTGGGCGTATGCCATTGTTTGTGGAGGCGTGGATGATGAGCGTGCAGAATTTTCCATTTGGGATGGGGCCTCAGTCTTGGTTGACCCATGAGCCTATAACGGATGCATATAGGGAGGGGGCGAAAATTGGGCATCCGCACAATATGTATCTCATGTGGGCAGCTGAATACGGCTGGTTGGTTATAGGTCTCATTTTAGTAGTAGCTGGGCAGGCTATCCGGAATTTCTTAATAAGAAGAACTGCAATTCTTGAAAGTGGCAATACCTCCGAAGCGATAATTTTTGCTGGCATAACTGCATCGATTTCTGGTGCCTTGTTCCACGGGAGTGTTTCCGCGGTTTTCATGGCTCCTGGATCAATGTTGGTGGGTATACTTGTTTTGTCCGCATTTTGGGGCCTTCTTTACCGCTCGGAAGCCAGACCTAAACATGGGATATTAAAGAAAAGAGTGAAGAAAAGTTATTGTTGGCTGGTCATTATGGTCTTATTGCTAGCTTGGTTTGGTTGGATGCGTGAAACTATCATCTATTATGAGGCTATGAAGGCCGACGAAGAGCAATATATGGAAGGTTCTGGTGGTGGTATTATGCCTAGGTTCTGGTATCACGGAAACTTTCCTCGCTTTGAAGAGTTGAAGCAATAACTCAAGCGACACAGATTCGTGAGGAGAAGTTGGCCGGGTTTTTGCTAGTTGGTTAGTTGCTGCTACCAATAATGATTACGGTATCTTTCTGATTATGACAAAACAGTACGCTGGATTTAGTTTAATAGAGGTGATGATCGTCATGGCAATTATTGGTATATTGGCGACTCTTACGATTCCTTTATATCATGGTAATGTGCTGAAATCACAGGTAAATCGCGCTATCAGCGAGTTGAGCTCCTATAAGGCGGCATTTGAAGTTCGGGTCGTAAATGGGGAGGCAGTTACCAACTCTAATCTCGGCTACGTTCCTTCGAGCCTGACTACAGGCAGTATAGCTACCGCTATTGGAATCACTAACTCTGACGGGTCTGGTCACATGGAGGTGACTTTGGGTGACAGTGCCCACCCAAATTTGGCAGGCGTTATTCTGAGACTTGAACGAGACATGACAGGCATTTGGACCTGCAAAATTGATGTAAGTTCTGCGGGAAGCTGGCGGGAGGCCTACAGGCCACAGGACTGTAGTGTTCTTTAGCTTTTAAACCTTCACCTCACCAAACAACTCCGCCACCTCAACATCCCACCCAAACCGCTCTCTCACCCGCTTCCGCATAACATCACTGGCCACGACCTCACCGTGCGTAATGTAAACCTTCTCCGGCTTCAGCGCACCAGCTCCAAGCCACTGCAAAATCTCCTCATAATCCCCATGAGCCGACAGCGAATCCAGGTTATAAACCTCCGCTTTAACCGGCCAGTACTCCCCATGAATCTTCACCGAATCTGCACCGTTCACCAGGGCATCCCCCCGTGTACCGGGCGCCTGGAACCCTGCAAACACAACGCTGTTCCGCGGATTGGGCAGCAGTGTTTTCAGGTGATGTAGAACCCTACCACCACTGGCCATCCCGCTGGCGGAAATAATAATGCAGGGGTAGCGTACGCTGTTGAGCTCGATGGACTCGTCCACCGTGCGGACGAATTCAGTGTTTTCATCGATCATCTCGCACTGGGCGGCGCTGAGTTTGTGTTCCTTGTGGTGTCGGGAGAAGATCTCCGTGGCTTTGATCGCCATCGGGCTGTTCAGGTAAACCGGCATCTTCGGTACCCGGCTTTCCGCCATGATTTTGTGGATGAGGTACAAAAGCATCTGCGCGCGCCCGACGGCAAACGACGGCATAAGCACGATGCCACCGCGCCCGGCGGTTTTGGTGATAATCTCAGCCAGTTCGGATTCCGGGTCGCTTTCGGCATGCAGCCTGTCACCATAGGTGGATTCGCACACCAGCACATCGGCTTTCTGGATCGGTTCCGGCGGGCGCATGATCACATCGTTCTGCCGCCCCACGTCTCCACTGAACACCACCGTGCGGTCGCTTCCCCGGTGATGGACGTGAACGCAGGATGATCCCAGGATGTGCCCGGCGGGTGTGAATGTCACTTCCATGCCTTTCACGGGTTCGAAGCGTTCGTGATAATGCAGGGACTCAAAATGCTTGAGGGCCTCCTGGGCATCCTTCACGGTAAACAAAGGCTCCGGCTTTTCGTGTTTGGAGAACCCCTTGCGGAAAGCGTACTTGGCATCTTCCTCCTGCAGGTAGCCAGCATCCGGCAACAGCACCTTGCACAGTTCGTGCGTAGCCTTCGTGCAGTAGATCTTTCCCTTGAAACCGTTCTTCACCAGCGCCGGCAAGTACCCCGTGTGATCAATGTGGGCGTGGGTAAGTACCACCGCATTAATCGATGATGGTTCCACCGGAAAGGGTGCCCAGTTGCGTTTGCGCAGGTTTTTCACGCCCTGGTACATGCCGCAGTCCACCAGCAGGCGGTGTTTGTCATCCGACAACAAATAGCGAGAACCGGTTACCGTGCCTGCAGCGCCAAGGAATTTCAGTTTCATAAAACGTGTCCCTGTATTCTTTTTGATGTGTCACATCACTATCGCCCATAATAGCGCAAACGTAATTGATCTGACGCAGGAAGCCGACCCCCATGCACTACAGTTCCATCCTCCCCGATGTCCTCAAAATCGCAGACGCCGCCAGCGAAAAGGTCCTCAGCATCTACATGACGGACTTCAAGGTGGACTTCAAGGCGGACGAGTCGCCGATTACCGCTGCAGACATCGCCAGCCATCGGGTCATCGTGGAAGGCCTGCGCAATCTCAGCCACGATATCCCCGTGCTCTCGGAAGAGGGGGCCGAAATTCCCTGGAGCGAGCGCAAGCAGTGGCGGCGCTTCTGGCTGATTGATCCCATTGATGGCACCAAGGACTTCACCCAACGCACTGGCGAATTCACCGTTAACATCGCGTTGATTGAAAACGGCGAACCCATTCTCGGTGTGGTCACAGCACCTGCCTTAAAAGAAGCATACTGGGGCCTGAAAGGCGAGGGCGCCTACAAGCGGGATCGTACAGGCCGTAGCCGGCGGATCAGCGTAGTGGAGCCTGGCGAAACGAAACGTGTTGTGGCCAGTAAGAACCACTTGAACGAAGAAACCAGGGCCTTCATTGATAAACTGGGTGCCCATGAACTGGTGCAGGCGGGCAGTTCCCTCAAGTTCTGCAAAATCGCCGAAGGCCACGCGGATATTTACCCAAGGCTGGGGCCAACCTGCGAATGGGATACCGGTGCTGCCCACGCGGTGCTCTCTGCCGCAGGAGGGAAGGTAGAAACGTTGGAAGGCAGGCCTTTGCAGTACGGCAAAGAGGATGTGCTCAACCCTCAGTTCATTGCCGCTGGCAACTGGTACAAATGACCTGGTACGCATTACAGCACAAACCCAGTCAGGGCGACCGAGCCCTGACTCACTTGCAAAATCAGGACATCGCCTGCTTCTACCCGAAAATCACGGTGGAAAAAATCAAGGCGGGTAAGCGCACCAAACAGCTGGAACCCCTGTTCCCCGGCTACCTGTTCGTGAACCTGGAGCAAACCGACCCCATGTGGGCGAAGCTGCGCTCCACACGTGGTATCCTGCGAATTGTCAGCTTCGCCAACAAACCGGCTGCTATTCCGGACGATGTCATCCAGCACATTAAAGACAGCCTGCACACTGTTGCAGAGCAAGGTGGCATCAAGCCGGGCCAGGCGGTGGAGCTGGACGAAGGGCCGTTCAAGGGCATTGAAGCTATCTTCCAGGCCTACGACGGCGAAGAGCGCGCCATCGTTCTGATCAGCTTCATGCAGAAGCAACAAACCGTCAAAGTCCCCTTATCCACCCTCCATCGCCGTCGGTCGGATTAGGTCAGGCCGTAATCCGACCGACAATCCACACGATAAAAAGGAACTTTTGTTCACTACTCTTCGTCCTCAAAGCCGTCATAATGTCATTAACCTTTAACAAACGACGGTCCGCAATGGTAGAAAGCCCCCAGGGTCAACGACCCCGCTACGACGATGAAATCAGCCTGGTCGATCTGGCCGCCACATTTCTGAAGCGCCGGCGCGTGTTCTATGTCGTGTTTATCGCGATCACCCTTGCTGGCATCGCCTATGCGATCTTTACGCCAGAGAAATACGAATACGTTACCCTCGCCAAACTGGCCGAGAAATCTGGCGGAGAGTACATCGAAGAGCCTTCCACCGTTATTGCTGAGCTGGACAGTCTCTGGGTGCCGGATTTGCAGGCAAAGTTTCATGCGGAGAACAACCGTAGCCTGCCGTTTGGAGTAACAGCAAATAACCCTGAAGACACAGGGCTGGTGCGCATCGTGTCGGAAGCGTCAGCCTCCGCGGGCACGATGGTAGAACAAGCCCATCGTGAGCTGGTGGAGCGTTTAAGGTCGCAGCAAGAGCAGGCAGTGTCTGCGCTGCGCAAAAGTCTTGAGAGACAGATTGTTTCCCTGGACTCAACCATCGAAATGCTGGAGGGAGGGCAGGACACCGGTGACGCCATTGCCTCAGCCGTTGAAAAGCAGCTCTCACTGGAAGCAGATCTGGAATCGCTCGCGCCTTTTGAAGCCCTGGTTGTCAGCAGGCAAAGTGGTGAGCATACGGGGCCCGCGAGAAGCCTTGTTATCGTTCTGGCTGGATTGCTCGGATTGATGGCGGGCGTCTTTTTAGCGTTTTTCGCTGAGTTTATTGGTCTTGTGCGGAATCAGTTGGCAGGTGAGTGATCAGAATTTAAACGTTTGACAATTCTTCACTCCAGCGCGCCTGATATAGGGCATGTCAGGGTTATTGTCACTTGCGTGTCATATGGGATGCCGTAGAATCGTCACACTTCTGACACACGCACTATATTAACCCTGACAGGGATTAAGTCCGGGAACGACATTGCCGCAGTTTTCGTCCCTGTCTTACCCCCTCTAAACATGTAAATCTATGACCTCAAAACACTGGACCCTGGTCGGTGGGGCGGTAGCGTGCCTGATCGCCTCTACGCATTCCTCCATGGCTGTTGCCGCCCCCTGGCTGGAACCCGGCGACAACCGTGCCCGCTTCGCGTTGCAGAAACTGGCAGATCGGGGCCACCTGGACCGCACCACCTCCACCTGGCCGGTGATGATGGGCACCGTGCACAGCGGCCTTGGCCGGGACACCGGCAGCGACGCCCCGGCCATTGGCGGCCCGTTGGCCTACCTGAAGTTCGAGATGGACGAGCAGGGCAAACAGGGCTGGCGCGCGGAATACGAGCTGGGCGCCACGAATGAACCGACCTTTGTGAGGGGGTTCCAGGCCGGCCCCCGTGAAACGGCGGAAACCAGCCTCAACGTGCAATGGCAAGGTGAATCCTGGGCTTTTGGCCTAAAACCCGCCTTCGCAGCCAACCCGGAGGACGATGAATCCCTGCGCCTGGATGGTTCCTACCTTGCCGCCACCGCAGGCAACTGGGTATTTGGTGCCGGCGCCATCGACCGCTGGTGGGGCCCAGGCTGGCAGAGCAGTTTGATCCTTTCCAATAACGCCCGCCCCATGCCCGCCGTCTGGCTGAATCGCAAAGATGCCAGCGAACCGAAAACCAGCTGGCTGAAATGGATCGGCCCCTGGCAGTTCACCGTATTCGCCAGCCAGTTGGAAGACGAACGCGCCGTGCCGGAAGCCAAGATGATCGGCATGCGCCTGACGGTAAGGCCCATCGACGGCCTGGATATCGGCTTCTCCCGGGCCATCATGTTCGGCGGTGAAGGCCGGCCGGAAGGCGCCTCCACCATCTGGAACGCCCTGATCGGCCGCGACAACGGCCAACTGGAAGAGAACGACCCCGGCAACCAACTGGCCAGCATCGATGCCCGCTACGGCTTTGCAGTTGGCGACCAGGCCATGGGCGTCTACGGCCAAATGATGGGTGAAGACGAAGCCGGCGCCTTCCCGGCCCGTAAATCCTGGCTACTGGGCACTGACTGGACTACACAATTGCTGAGCAGCGATCAGCAATGGTTCGTCGAATACAGCAATACCCTGGCCGACGACTTCCTCGGCAATGCCATGCCCAACATTACATACGACCATTCCCGATACCGCAGTGGCTACCGCTATAAGGGCCGCAACATGGCCTCCACCTTCGACGGCGACGCGGAAACCCTGACATTGGGCGTATTCAACTTCTTCCCAGATGGCCGTAACCTCTCCGCCTCCCTGGGCTACCTTGATTTAAACAAAGACGGTGGCAACCGAACTGTCATCACGGACAACGATATTTTCTATAATGTGCCCAGCGGAGCCCAGAAAGCCGCCTTGGTGTCTCTAGGTTACGGCACACAATTTCTCAACGGTTGGATGGATCTAACAGTCCAGGCCACCGACAAAAAGATCGAACTCCTGGGTGGCGAGAAAGACCAATGGTCTGTCGGCGCCGCCTGGCGTTACCGCTTCTAAAAAACGGATTTGACTAAGTGAACCTGACCAAACGACTACTGATGTCACTGGCCCTTGTGTTGCCAGCAACCGCTGCCGCCCAATCCATAAGCCAGTCCCAGATTGAACAGTTCAAGAGCATGCCCCGGGCCCAGCAGGAAGCCTTGGCCAGCCAGTATGGGGTGGATCTGGATTCCATTGCCGGTTCGGCAGGCCAGCGGAACCAGCGGCCACAGAACGTGAATGTGGTAGAACCGGTGGACGCCATCTCCGACGAAGAAAGGGAGCGTGCCCGGCAAGAACAGGAAAACAACGAAGAGCAGGACCGCAAGAACGGTGGCCTGAAACCCTTCGGCTATGATTTGTTCGCTGGCAGCCCCACCACCTTTGCGCCGGTGACGGAAATCCCCATCCCCAACGACTACACCCTGGGCCCTGGCGACGTACTGAGGGTGCAGCTCTGGGGCAAGGAAAACCAGCAACTGGAACTGCCTGTCTCCCGCGATGGCACCATCAGCTTTCCCCAGTCCGGCCCGCAAACCATTGCCGGGCTGAGCTTCGACCAGGCCAGGCAGCAAATCAAAAATCTGGTTTCCGAACAATACATCGGCGTGCAAGCCAGCGTCACCTTGGGTGAACTGCGCAGCATGCGGGTGTTCGTGCTGGGTGAGGCAAGAAACGCCGGTTCCTACACCGTCAGCTCCCTTTCCACCATTACCAACGCTCTCTACGTATCCGGAGGCATCAAACGCACCGGCTCCCTGCGTAAAATCCAGCACAAACGGGACGGGCAACTGGTCGGCGAGCTGGACCTGTACGACCTGCTCCTGGCAGGCGATACTTCCGACGACAACCGCCTGCAACCCGGCGACGTCATCTTCATCCCGCCCGTGGGCGACCGCGTAGGCATAGAAGGCGAAGTCTATCGCCCCGCACTCTATGAGCTGAAAAACGGCACTAACCTGCAGGAACTGGTGAATCTCGCCGGTGGCCTGACCCCTCAGGCCTATCCACAACTGGTGCGCATCGAGCGCAACAATGACGATTTCCTGCGCATCATCGCCGAAGCCAACCTCACCACCCAGAAAGGCAAACAGGCGAGGGTACGCCCCGGTGACCGCATTGAAGTGGCCTCCATCTCCGACATCACCGGCCAATACGTGGAAGTGAAAGGTGCGGCCACCCGCCCCGGCCGCTATGCCTGGGTGCCGGGCATGCGAGTGAGCTCTGTTATCCGCTCCCTGGACAACGACCTGCTCAGGGAAGCCGACAAGCGCTACGCGGCCATCGTACGCACAGACTCTGAAACCGACACCGTATCCGTCATTAATCTGCGCCTGCGGCAAGCCCTGAACAATCCGGGCGGTGCGAATGACATTCGTCTGCAGGAGAAAGACCAATTCCTGATTTTTGCGGATGAAGGCAAGGTAAGCGCTAAGAGTGAAGACCAGAACGACATTGAACGCAATCGTGAGAAAGCAAGGCGCCGGAACCTTGAATTAGTGGAGAGAGAGAATGGCGAAGAGGGCGAAGAAGGTGAAGAAGACTACAGCCGCTTCAGCCGGGAGGTGTTGTTTGCACCGGTACTGCAAAGATTGAAAGCCCAGGCCAAACCGGGTGCACCCCAACAAACCATAGGGGTAACCGGCCCTGTACGTTACCCCGGAGAGTACCCCTTGCCGGCCTCCGGCAAAGTGGCCGACGCCATCTACGTGGCCGGCGGCCTGAAAGACTCCGCCTCCCTGTACACAGCGGAACTTGCCCGTTTTGGCGTGAATGATGAAGGCACCGGCGAAACCAACGTCATTAATCTTGACCTGCAGGCCGTTATGAGAGGTGACGCCTCAGTAACGCTGCAAAGCCGGGACCGCTTGCTGATCAAATCCATACCGGAATTCGCCCAGGCCAAAACCATCGAACTGAATGGTGAGGTACGCTACCCGGGCGAATACACCATCCGCAACGGCGAAACCCTGCGGGATGTGATCAAACGCGCCGGGGGCCTGACCGACAACGCCTTCCCTGAAGGCGCCATATTCACCCGTGAAAAACTCCGCCAACTGGAAGCCCAGCGCCTGCGGGAAGCTGAAGAGCGGCTGCAAAGTGATTTGGTTGGCGTGCAACTGGAAGGTGACGACTTCGGAGGTCAGAACGCAGAGCGTACCCAGCAGGTACAGGATCTACTGGAGGAAGTGCAGAGCTCTCGCCCAGTCGGCCGCATGGTAATTAACCTGGCAGCGGTTGTGGAAAGCGACGATTATCAGCCGATCCGCCTTCAGGCTGGTGACACACTAACAGTACCAACCATCCCGCAAGCCGTCAGCGTGTTTGGCGAAGTACAATTCCCCACCAGCCACCTTCATAGTGAAGGCTTGACCGTGGACGACTACCTGGAACGCAGCGGCGGCCCGACCCGCCATGCGGATGAGGAAAGGGTATACGTAGTGAAGGCCGATGGTTCGGTAATGCTGCCAGAGAAAAGCCGCTGGTTTGGTGGGCGCAGCCAGCAACTGGCACCGGGTGACACCATTATCGTGCCCATTGATGTGGATAGGCTGAACCAGTTGGAGCTTTGGAGTAACGTGAGCCAGATTGTTTATCAGATGGCGCTGGGTGCAGCGGCCGTGGGGAATCTGTAATGACCCGTTATGAACGTGTACCAGAATCGTCTGAAACCAGACATTGCTCGGATGATGAGATCGACATTCGGGAACTCTTTTTCACCCTGTGGGCGGGTAAATGGATCATTATCATTGCCACTGCAGCTTTCGCAGCAGGTGGTGTGGTATACGCGCTTAGTAAGCCCGATATCTACCAAGCGAGCGTTTTATTGGCTCCAACTGAGGGCAGCAGTGGTTCTGGCCTGAGCGGCCAGCTCGGTGGCTTGGCCAGCCTTGCTGGTGTAAGTATCGGTGCAGATGCTTCCAGTAAGACGGTAATTGCGAAAGAAGTGCTGCAGTCCCGCGCATTTCTTTCTGACTTTATCAGTCGTCACGAACTTGCTGTTCCGTTGATGGGGACCAATGGCTGGAATTTTCGTGAACGCAGTTGGGTCTTCAATCATAAGGTCTACAACGCGGATGCCGCCGAGTGGCGCAACAATTCAATGCCGACAAACTGGGATCTAGTAAAAAAGCTCAAAGAGCAGCATGTAAGCGTTAGCGAAAATGAAGAAAACGGTATGGTGACTGTTAGAGTGAAAAGCCAGTCTCCTGTAGCTGCACAGCAATGGGCGACGTGGCTAGTTCGCGATATCAACGAATATATGCGGAGTCAAGATATCGAGGAAGCCGAGGCGAGCATACAGTATTTGAAAACCAAACTGACTGAAACCAATATTACTGGTATGCAGCAGGTATTCTATCAACTTATTGAACGCGAAACGCGGACGGTCATGCTGGCAAATGCCCAGAGAGAGTATGTGTTCAAAACAGTTGATCCTGCTGTAGTGCCTCAAGAGAAAAGCCAGCCAAAGCGAGCGTTGATTGTTGTAGTTGCCTCAATGTTAGGTGGAATGCTAGGGGTAGTAATTTTGTTCTTTAGAGCCTTTATTCTCTCCTGTCCGCCACAGCGAACGAGCAGGACAGATTGACTGAGCATAAAAAGTTTGAACGAGTTGAGCTCCAACATTTCCTTGACACTACATAATTAGGCAAACTTTAGTTGAAATCCATACTACGCCACCTTAAAGGAGAGGGGTTAAAGGCCCAATTACTTCGCGGGGCCGGAGGATCGGCCGGAATCGAGGCTGTTAGTATGTTGCTCTCTTTAGTTAGCGGCGTACTACTGGCGAGAACACTTGGGCCTGAAAATTATGGCACTTACAGCTTTGCTCTTTCCGTGATCGCCCTGCTAAGTTTACCTGTTAAAGCAGGCCTTCCTACACTCCTAGTTCGGGAAATTGCAACAAATCAACTAATAGAGCGTTGGGGTCTTATACAGGGCCTTTTGCGCTTTTCAAATGGAGTAGCGCTAGCGTTTTCAGTGCTCGTTGCTGCTCTAGCGACCCTTTGGTTTTCTTGGAGAGGTGATGTAGACGCAAGCATTTTCTTGTGGGGTGTTTGGCTCCTGCCTCTAATGGCCTTGGAAGCTGTACGTGCTGGTATTCTGAGGGGGATGCGCTGGATCCTCAGCGCTCAGGTACCGGAAAAGCTAGTCAGGCCCTTCGTTTTAATCCTAATGCTTGGCACTGGACTATTTTTGGGCTGGGAACTGACAGCCCTCGCTGCAATGCAATTTCAACTAATAGCGGCTTTCGTTGCGTTTGTGATTGGTTCAGCTTTATTATCCAAAGCCTTGCCCGGAAATGTAAGAAGGGCTACGCCTGAGTATGCGCTTAAACCATGGATTGCTAGCCTGGTACCTTTAACATTATTTGTGGGTTTAAAACTCCTTGACTCTCAGGTTGCTGTGCTTTTTTTGGGCATTCTTGCAACAGCGGAAGAGGTTGGTTTATTTCGTGTGGCTGCTACAGGGGCCGGGCTCGTCGCGATCGGGCTGCTAGCAGTTAACATGGCTATGGCTCCTCAAATTGCCAGGCTGTATAAAGCTGGTGAAATGAAAAAGCTTCAGAAAGTGATAACTTTCAGTACACGAGCTGTTTCAGTTATTTCATTTCCTATCGCGATTATATTCATTGTTTGGGGAGAATGGGTTATTAGCTTTGTGTTTGGTGAAGAGTATGCAGAAGCCGCAACGGCTCTTGCAATATTGTGTATCGGGCAATTAGTTAATACCTCTGCAGGATCTGTAGGATTGGTTCTTAATATGACTGGCAATGATAAGTTGACGTTTGTTGGCGCTACTATTGCACTAGTAACCAACAGTATTCTTGGGCTAATTTTGATTCCTTTGTTCGGCTTAAATGGCGCTGCAATAAGTTTTTCCCTTTCAATATCTGTTTGGAATATTTTTCTATTTATCATGGTTAAATGGAAGGTTGGTATAAATACGTTTTTTGTTTATTGGTGATTTATTAATCTAAATAGAGATTATGAGTGTAAGATGGGAAAATCGACTTTAAGATATAGAGAAGCTTTGGCAAAATATAGAATTTCCTTGAATTGCTCGATTACTAATAATAGCTTAAAGCATAGTAGATCGGGTTTTCTCCCTTCACTTTTTCTAGGTGGCGCAGATAAAGTTAAGCGCGCTACCGCTCGTGCTAATTATTTGGTCCTCCGTGGGGAAGTCAATGAGGCTGGTGAAAGGCTGGCAAACATTGTGGAGAAGTTTCCCAAGTCAAGGGCTGCAATTATTTCTTTAGGGAGTTTGTTAAACCAAGTTGGTTGGGAAGGTCATGAGATTGCATGGACGAGGATTTTAAAGCAGTGGAGTTGGTTTGATAGGCCTGAAAAAATTAATTTAGGGAATTTTCCATTTTTCGCGCTGGGGGTTGAGCTAGCCCTTGTTTGTGAACCAAGATTGGCAGATCTGGCGATTAAGAATGTTTATTTTCCGTTTATTTGGAAGTATGAGCGAAAAGACAAGAAAGACTATGACCCCATATTTTATTGGCATGTTCCTAAAACCGGCGGGACGTCTGTAAATTACAATCTGTCGAAGGTGTGGTATAGATCAGACACTCAGTTTCTTCCTTCTTACACTACACGCGGCTTTTTTTCCTATGTGGTCGAAAATCATGATGGTGTCCTACCATATATAAGCTCTGCGCATATGTCTTCCAGCGATTTCCCGATAAAATCTATAGAGAGATATAGAAAGTTGGTTGTACTAAGGGATCCTAAAGAGCGTGCTTTATCTGCTTGGCGACAATACAGAGAAAACCCCGCAAGCAGGTTGATCGTCCTGCCTCAGCACGGGTTTGTTTGGGACTTTTTTCCAGTTCTCGATTTTAAAAACTGGCTTAAAACAGCCCCCCTTGAAGTTGTAAATCCGTTAAGTTGGACATTTTCTGGTTATTCGTCCCCCCAATCTTTGGGCCTGTCCAGAGCAATCGACGATGCAATTCTAATTAAGAACCTCGACTCCTTCGGCGATGAGTTATTGCAAAGCTTAGGCGTAGAAAATAGTAGTGAAGGATTTCGAGTATCGAAAAATATTACAAATAAGTCGATTAAAGAAGGCGAAATTGACTGGGAAGGAGTTGTGAGATTTCTGAATCCTGACTACTCAATTTATAACCAACTAAAAACCACCCCCAATGCCTTGGTTTAAACTTTTAATGCAGAGTTAATTTATGTTGAGAAACTCCACTATTCTTGTAACAGGCGGCACTGGCTCCTTCGGACATAAGTTCATTCCGATGACTCTTGAAAGGTATAATCCCAAAAAGATCATCGTTTTTTCTAGAGATGAGATGAAACAATGGGAAATGGCGAAACTATTTCACGGGGACGAGCGTCTGCGTTTCTTCATTGGAGACGTAAGAGATAAAGAGCGCCTTTATCGTGCATTGGATGGCGTTGACTACGTCGTCCATGCGGCTGCTACTAAAATCGTTCCCACAGCTGAATACAATCCCTTTGAATGTGTTAAAACCAATATTCATGGTGCTATGAACCTGATCGATGCTGCCATCGATAAAGGTGTTAAGGGAGTAGTTGCACTTTCTACAGATAAAGCGAGCAGCCCCATCAACCTCTATGGTGCAACCAAGCTAGCCTCTGACAAATTGTTTGTGGCTGGCAATTCCTATTCTGGGGGGCACGAAACTAAATTCTCCGTGGTCCGATACGGCAATGTCATGGGGTCCCGTGGTTCCGTCATTCCCTTTTTTATGTCCATCAGAGATAAAGGGGTCCTTCCCATTACTGATCCACGCATGACACGCTTTATGATCAGCCTAGAGCAGGGGGTGGAGTTGGTATGGCACGCCTTTGAGGATATGGTGGGGGGCGAAATATATGTGAAGAAAATCCCATCCATGAAAGTGACTGACCTTGCCCAAGTGGTAGCGCCAGGGGCAAAGCAGGAAGTCGTTGGCATTCGTCCGGGCGAAAAGCTGCATGAGCAGATGATAGGTGCTGAGGATTCGCACTTTACCTACGAGTATCCGGAACACTTTAAGATACTTCCCAATATTAACGACTGGGGTACGTGCGAGAATAGGATAAAGGATGGGGAAAAGGTGACTGAGGGTTTTGTCTACTCCAGTGACAATAATACAGAGTGGATGACAGAGCAGGATTTGCAGGACTGGATTGACAGAAACTACAGCGAAATCGGAAAGATCTGATTTAACTGTTGATTGGAGAAGAACTTGTGAGATTTTCGTTGCTAGGCATCGATGTAACCTTGAGTCGGGCCAAGCGTGACCAGGACAAGCTCGAACTGTCGGACATAAAAGTGGTTAATCAAGAAACGATTACCTACATAAAAAATCTGGCCAAGGAAGATATCAATCGTCGGATTTCATCGGTAAGCCGGTCATCCACGGAAGATCTTGATAGCCTAAAGCAGTGCTTAGATCATAACGGTATTGTTGTCATACCAGATTTCATACCAGAATTGCTCATGAAACGGGTCTCACCTATCATCGCCAGCGTGCGGGATGCTATAGCCCGGTTTATCCAATCCGACGATTCACTCGTTGAAGAGCCAACAGTCCTATTCCAAAAAGGGACTGCAAAGTTGAATGGATACCAAGCACTCTCCTCCCATGAAAAGTCGGTGGTGCAAGTGAGGCGTGGTCAGGACCAGGGCATGGTAGATATCTTTAATGTTGATAGATGGAAGCAAGAATTAGGTGAGGTGCTCAGACCATACTTTGAAGACCCGAAAATTCTGGAGATTATGAGGTCAGATTCTGAGCAAGTCAGAGCCAGAAATCTCAACTTGTATGTCAACAGTAATGTTGACCAAACAAGAGGCTTCCACGTTGACTCCTATAGCAGACAGTTGAAGGGATTTATCTACCTTGAGGATTGCATTTCATTGGACGATGGGCCTTATACTTATGTGAAAGGAAGCCACCGACCCTCAGCTTACACAAAGCTAAACAAGCATGTGTCCTCAGTATTGCCGAATCTGACGGAAACACCTTCGGTTCCCTTGGAAAATATACTGCCGGTCCTTGCTAAAAAAGGGTCTTTGGTTATTTCTGACCAAGGTGGCAGTCATCGTGGCTTCCCGCAGTCGAACGGGCACAATCGTGTCGTTGCGGTGATGAACTATAAGTAGTGATCAAAATGAGCAGCATCGCAAGCGGAAGCAAATGCCAATGATTCCTTACGGTAAGCAGGATATAACTCAGTCAGACATTGATGCGGTGCTTAAGGTGCTGCAGTCAGACTTCCTGACCCAGGGACCGAAGGTGCCTGAGTTTGAAGCCAAGGTGGCGGGCCATGTGGGCGCAAAACATGCCGTGGCGGTAAACAGTGCAACCTCAGCGCTGCATATTGCCTGCCTGGCCTTGGGGCTTGGTGAAGGTGACTGGTTGTGGACCACACCCATCACTTTTGTCGCCTCAGCCAACTGCGGCCTTTACTGCGGCGCCGGTGTTGACTTTGTGGACATTGATCCCGGCACCTACAATCTGAGCCCGAAGGCGCTTAAGGCCAAGTTAGAGCGCGCTAAGGGAGAGGGCCGACTTCCTAAGGTAGTGGTTGCAGTGCATTTGTGTGGCCAGCCTTGTGACATGGCAGCGATAGGCGAGCTGGCAAAAGAGTATGGGTTCAGGGTGGTTGAAGATGCCTCCCATGCAATTGGCGGTAAATACCAAGGGGAGTTCATCGGAAGCAGCCGACATAGTGACATAACGGTATTTAGTTTTCACCCAGTCAAAATCGTGACGACAGCTGAGGGTGGCATGGCTGTAACGAATAATGACTTGTTGGCAGAGAAAATGAACCTGCTGCGGAGTCACGGCATAACTCGGGACCCTTCGTTGATGACCCATGAGCCCGATGGCCCCTGGTATTACCAACAAGTGGATCTTGGCTACAACTACCGAATGACTGAGCTGCAGGCCGCCCTTGGCGTAAGCCAGATGCATCGCCTTGACGATTTTGTGGTCAAGCGCCATGAGCTAGCAAAACGTTACGACCAACTTTTGGCTGACCTGCCTTTAACATTACCTTGGCAACATCCGGACAGCTACAGCGGCCTGCATCTCTACGTGGTCCGTTTACAACTGGGCAGTACCAGCCGCGGCCATCGGGAAATCTTCCAAACTTTAAGGAATCAGGGGATCGGCGTAAATCTACATTATATCCCCGTTCACACCCAGCCTTATTATGAGCGGATGGGATTCAAAAAGAGCGATTTCCCGCAATCCATGGCTTATTATCGTGAGGCGATCAGTTTGCCAATGTTTCATGGCCTTACAGAACATCAGCAGGATGAGGTCGTTGCAGTGCTTAGAGAGATTCTGGGTAAATCACCATGAACAGCATAAAGCGTGTAGCTGTCATCCCTGCTCGGGGCGGAAGCAAACGAATCCCCCGTAAGAACATTAAAGAATTCTGCGGTAAGCCTATGATTGCCTGGTCGATCGAGGCAGCAAAAGCCAGTGGTTGTTTTGATCAGATTATTGTGTCAACCGATGATACCCAAATTGCCAAAGTAGCCCAGCAATATGGCGCCAGTGTGCCATTTATGCGCCCCGCTCAACTATCTGATGACTACACCGGCACCGTTCCCGTAATCCGCCATGCTATTAAGTGGCTGGAAGACAATGGTCAGTCTGTCGCGCAGGTATGTTGCATCTATGCCACCGCACCCTTCGTCACCTCTGAAGACTTGAGGCGTGGCCATGATTCGCTGATGCACGAAGGTTGCAGTTACGCCCTTTCCGTAACCAGCTACGCATTTCCGATACAACGAGCCATTCGCATATCAGGACAGGGCCGCGTATTGATGTTTTGTCCCGAATATTTCCAGACAAGGTCGCAGGATCTGGAAGAAGCTTGGCACGATGCAGGTCAGTTTTACTGGGGAACGGTACAGGCCTGGCTAGAAGAGACCCCCATCTTTGGTGAGGGCTCTGTACCTGTGAAGTTACCCCGCCATCGGGTACAGGATATTGATACCCAGGAAGATTGGGTGCGTGCTGAATGGTTGTTCAAGGCTCTGCGAGGGCAGGGAGTATAGTGATGCTTATAGCCTTCCGCACCGATTCTTCTATTCAAATTGGCACCGGTCACGTTATGCGCTGTCTTACCCTGGCAACAGAGTTGCGCAGTCGCGGGAATCGGTGCGTATTCATTTGCAGGAGTCATGAAGGGGATCTGAATAACCTTATTGCCCAAAAGGGGTTTGAGGTACATCGTTTGACTGGAGCTGAACAGCTAGAATCAGGAGGCCCTGAAGGGCCGTCTCTGGCCCACACTCAGTGGCTGGGTACCTCATGGTGGCAGGATGCCGAACAGTCCCTGAGTGTGCTGTCAGATATTCGGCCGGATTGGTTAGTAATAGACCACTATGCCTTGGACGCATGCTGGGAAGATCTTGTGGGCGATTCAGCCGATAAGATCATGGTGATAGATGATTTGGCTGATAGGCAGCATAGCTGTCATCTACTACTGGACCAAAATCTGGGCCGACAGGCCGAAGACTACAACGGACTGGTGCCAGATACTTGTGCCCTACTAATAGGTCCCCGCTATGCCCTGTTGCGACCTGAGTTTCCGAAGTATAGAGAACGTAGTCTGGAGCGCCGACGCAACCCTGAGCTCAAGCGTATACTGATTTCTATTGGGGGCGTAGACCGTACTAATGTAACAGGCCAGGTTTTGGATGCTCTCACGCGGGTTAAATTAGGTGAGGAAGCAGAGCTTGATATTGTTATGGGCATTGCGGCACCTCATTTGGATATAGTTCGCCGGAAAGCTGAGGAGTTAACTTGCAGTGCAACGGTGAGTGTAAATGTTTCTGATATGGCTGAACGTATGTGTCTGGCGGATGTGGCTATCGGCGCAGCCGGCGGCACTGCGTGGGAACGATGTTGTCTAGGCTTGCCTTCGATTTTAATAATACTCGCCGAAAATCAGGTGGCCGGTACAATGGCACAGAAAAATGCGGGTGTGGCGATGGCAATCCCAAACTCCGTACAAGTATCAGAGTTGTTGCCCGAGTTGGTTAAAAAGCTAACTAACCCGGATGTATTGAGGGAAATGTCAGGGGCCGCTGCAAGTATAACCAATGGTCGGGGGACGGATGAAACGGTTAAGCGCATGGAGAGGCTTCAAAGTGAGTGAACAGGGGGGGCAAGCGCTTCGAATCATGGAAGAAACAGATCTTGAAAGGGTGCTGCAATGGCGCAATCACCCGGATGTGCGCCGGTACATGTACACCACACATGAGATCAGCTTGGAAGAGCATAAGAGTTGGTTCGCCAGAACTCGCAGTAATCCCAGCATCAGCCTTTTGATCTTCGAGCAGTGCGGCGAACCTTGTGGATTTGTGAGCATCGTGCGTAGCCGCAGCCGGAAAATTGCTGATTGGGGATTTTATACTGCCCCGGATGCGCCTAAAGGTACCGGCCGAAAACTTGGCCAGTGTGCTCTGGAGTATGGATTTAACGAGCTGGCGTTACACAAGCTCTGCGGCCAGGCACTTGGCTTTAACGAAAGCTCTATCAACTTTCACAAAGCCCTCTGGTTTACCGAGGAAGGGCGTTTGAGAGAACAGCACTTTGACGGGATTGCCTACCATGATGTTGTCTGTTTTGGATTACTGGCAAACGAATGGCAATCTTTCAGAAAAGACGAAAAGGGCCAGACACAATGAGTGAGCCGATCATTACCATTGCCGGGCGGAAAATTTCCCGCCAGCAGTCGCCATACATCATCGCCGAACTATCGGCCAACCATAACGGAAAGCTCGAAACCGCCCTGCGTATCATAGAAGAAGCCGCAAAAGCTGGAGCGGATGCTGTAAAGCTTCAAACCTACCGACCAGATACCATTACTCTCAATTCCGACACAGAGGATTTTCGAATCAAAGGTGGCCTCTGGGATGGGCGAACACTCTATGAGTTATACGAAGAAGCACATATGCCTTGGGAGTGGCACAAACCGCTGTTCGACCATGCCCATAAAGTCGGCATTCCGATTTTTAGTTCACCCTTTGACAATTCCGCCGTGGATTTGCTGGAAGACCTTAACACTCCGGCCTACAAAATTGCATCCTTCGAAGCGATAGATCTGCCCTTGATCCGCCATGTGGCATCCACCGGTAAACCCATGATTATATCCACTGGCATGGCCGATGCCGAAGAAATCGCCGAAGCCATCGCCGCTGCGAGAGATGGCGGTTGTAAGGAGCTTGCCATACTTCAATGCGTAAGTGGCTACCCGGCACCGGCTGAAGACTACAATCTACGAACCATACCGGACATGATGGAAAGGTTTGGTTTAGTGACTGGTTTGTCTGATCATACTCTGGATAATACCACTGCCATTGCAAGCGTGGTTTTAGGTGCCTCCATCATCGAGAAGCACTTTACCCTTGATCGCAACGGTGGCGGCCCGGATGATAGCTTTTCGTTAGAGCCTGCCGATCTCTCCGCTCTGTGTAGGGATAGTAAAACTGCATGGAGGGCGCTGGGACAAGTTAACTACGGGCGGAAGTCCAGTGAACAAGGCAATGTACAGTTTCGGCGATCACTCTACTTTGTAAAGGATATGAACGCAGGAGAGATAATTACTGATAGTTGTGTTCGGAGTGTTCGCCCGGGCTTTGGATTGGCACCGAAACATCTGGAGAGAGTAATTGGACAAAGGGTCGTGTGTAAAGTCGGTGCGAATACGCCAGTTACGGAAGATGTACTGAACTAATGGGTTGGTATAAAGATATCAGCGCTATTTTGGAGCAGGAGTCGGAAACCTGGCTGGCTTATCTTTACGGGCAACAATTAGAAAATCTCCCCCACCTCACGAAGAAACAACCACGCTACCGCAGTGTTATCGTTCAGGTTGCAAGGTTCTTATTGCACATGCTGCGCCATTTTAGCTTTGTACAATTTATATCAGTTGAAAAACCTATAACGTTCTTTTTTTATGCTGGCTCGGAAAATCAGAAAAGTTCATTGGATAAGGCCATTGAAAGTCTGCGAAGTCAGGGAGAATCCGTTGTCGCAGTGGCGCCTAGCCGGTTGATTGCCGGGACTTCCAATAACCTATGCTACTTGCCTTTGAGGTATAATGTTTCGGACGTTTTTAGAGCCCTTGTTCTGCTAGCCCGAAAAGGGCCAGCGCTTTATATAGAACTTAAAGCTCATCATTCACCTGCTACCCTTTGGTATTTCGGAAACTTCTGCAGCGTCTATATTTACCTTAGCTATTTTAGGCGTGTGTTGATGAATCTGGAAGCAAGTTATGTTGTTGTGTCAAACGACCATAATATTTATACCCGATGCCTATTAGCAATGGCTCATAATTTGAAGATAAAAACTGCTTATTTGCAGCATGCTTCAGTAACTACGATTTTCCCTGCACTACGGGTTAATTACGCCTTTCTTGATGGCCAAAGTGCTCTGGACACATATAAAAAATGTGAACCTAATCAGCCAAAGAAGCAAAGAAATGTACCATTACCCAAAGTGCTATTAACCGGTCAGAAAAAACACTTAGTTCGCGAAAACGAAAAAAAGACTTCAGCTATAGGAGTTGCGCTCAACGCTCTTGACGATTGTGAAGAGGCAATTCGATTGGTCAGATCGATAACGGAGGAGGGAGTAGAGGTTCGTTTGCGCTGGCACCCAGGGCACGGGAGGGACCAAATAAAAAAGTATATAGGTGCCTTTAGAGACTGCCATGAGGTGGCGATTAGCGATCCAAGAAAAGAGTTGATATCGGAGTTTTTTGGTAATATTCGTTACCTGATTGCGGGTAACAGCAGCATCCACCTAGAAGCAGCATTGGCCGGAGTCAAACCAATATACTATGAACTAACGAAGCCGCAGGTAAGCGATTACTATGGCTACGTTATGAATGGAGTTGCTGTGCAGGCAAGGTCACTTACTGATTTGTTAAAAATACTAAAAGGCGGTGAAAAAGGAATTCATATTAATTCAGAGGCAGTCAGATATTACAGTGCCACGTATATGACCAGTTGGGAAGGAAGAGAGGGTGAGCTGGTGGCAGATTGCCTGATCAATATTTCAAGAGGACTTAAGCCGGCAGTTGAGGAGAGTGATGTATATAATAAGTTTATCGTCAATTGATCGGTTATGCATTGTCTTTAGATTTTTTTCGTTGATCTACTGATTTGATACTAAGTATGATCTTGGGCCGCATTTTTTGACATGACGTCTAATTTTTATATATTTAGAATTATTTAAAAGGTCCACTTGACATGTTTAAGGTCTTAGTCGTAACTCTTTTCTCTGGTGAAAATGAATATGAGCAGAGTTGTAAGTCAGTAAACTCTCAAGTTGGAGTTGATGTTCACCATAAGATTATTGAGCATCTTCCCAAGCAGGAAGCACATCAAAAACTTTATCAGTTGTTTAATGAAGGTCGCAAAAATTTTGATTTCTTTGCGAAGTTGGATGCTGATATGGCCTTTTCAAAAAATACCAGTTTACTAAATATCCTAGAGATGTTTGATAAAGGAGTAGATGTTGTCTCTGCAACCGTATATGATGGAATTACTGGAACCGACATGCAGAGTTTTAATGTTTTTTCTAATAAGTGTAGATTTTTTTATCATTCAAATGATCCTTTGTTTACCGATAAGCTGAAGATTGACTATCCCGGAGTTCAATGCTCTTACGTTGATAAACAGAGAAATGTTCTGCACGCATTTAATCCATCTCCATTCCAAGCATTTATGTTTGGTGTTCACAGGGCATTGAAGGTTGTCCAGCCAGGGAAAAAAATACCTAGCTTGAATAGTTCTTATCATCAAAAATTAATTCTTAACCAAGCATATGAGTATTATAGACGGACGAAATCAGAGCACTCGAAACATGCGTTGTGGGGAGCTACGCTTGTTTTTCAGAAAATAATAAATGATTCTGATTTATACAGAAAGAGTGACTATCTCCATATTTTTGAAGAAGTCTTGACGAAGGGGGGAGATATAGATGTTCGCCTTACTGAGCATGATATTCTCTCTTTAGTAAGCGTTGTCGGGTGGAGTAGGTTTCTGATAGCTGCCTTGAGGCAGGTTCTTTTGAAGTTGGGATTGAAAGGTTTGTGAAAATTTATTTTATGATTTTTAGGACTCCTATCCAGTAGGTATTGGATAAGCTTTGTGATTGTAGGAATCAGTTTTGGATTTTCATGTCCGGTTATTTGATTATTTTGTTTTATGCTACTCTTTTGCTACATTTTGTACGGCGTTATGGTGGCTTAGGAGTCCAAAAACTTGGTTTTTTTGTCGTAGCCCTAATGCTAATTTTGTTTGCGGGTTTTCGGGATAAGTCCGTTGGAACAGATACAATTAATTATATTGGGTTTCTTGAAAAAGTATTAACGGTAGATGATATTTTTGAATTCAAGTTGGAACCAGGCTTCAATGCATTAGTTCTCCTTTCTGGTCAGTTGAGCGATACTTATCTTTTTCTCTTAATTTGTATTGCTTCGATTGTTGTATTTTGTTATTTTTATACGGCTATTCGCTTGACAAGGCGATATGAAACCGCTGTTTTTGTGTTTATTGCTTTTGGTACCTATACATTTTTCTTTAATGGGGCTAGGCAAGGAATTGCTGCAGCAATCTGTTTTTTTGCCTTGCCAAAATTATTGGAGCGTAGGGCGCTTTCCTATCTAGCGTTGGTCAGCCTTGCAACTTTATTCCACGCATCTGCCTTAGTAGCTTTGCCACTTTATTTTTTGGCAACGCGTAGGGTTGGATGTAAAGAAATACTATTTATTGTTTTTTCTGTGATCGTTGTTTCTATATTTCTTTCATCGGTAGCGCAAGTTGCTGGGAATCTTATAAATGCTAAATATGCATCGTATGGAGAGGGAGGGCAAGGCGGAGGGTATGTGCAGGTTGCATTCTTATTTGCTCAAGGAGTTCTCCTTTTTCTATTTAAAAGTAAGGTTGATGACTCAAAAGGATATTATGCACGCCTTTTGAATATTTATCTCATTGGTTTAGTGCCTGCCCTTGCTTCAATCATTTCAGGTGTGAATCCGTCAGGTATATTGAGGCTGACGGTCTATTTTTCCCACGCCGCAATTTTACTTTGGCCAATGACTTTTTTGAGCTTTAGTAACAAGCAAGCAAAAATTCTATTTTCGTTTATTTTTGTTGTCGTTGCTATTGCTTACTTCGTATTAACAACTACTAATTTTAGTAATCTTGTTCCTTTTAATATTAATTCGGAGCTCGTTTAGTGAAATCTTTACTTCCGGAAGTTACTATTGGTATTCCCTTCTATAATGCTGAATTGACACTTCTTGATGCTGTGAAGAGCGTATTTGCGCAATCCCATCAGAACTGGGAGCTTATTTTGCTTGACGATGGTTCTACAGATCGGTCTCTCGAGTTGGCAAGATCAATAAGAGATTCTCGAGTAAGGGTATACTCGGACGGGAGAAATTGTCGGCTAGCTGCTCGTCTGAATCAGATCGCTGAATTGGCTAGTAGTGATTACATCGCTCGGATGGATGCGGATGATCTGATCTCCCCCAAGAGAATTGAACGTCAATTAGAAGTTTTGATTGCTCGACCAGAGATAGACTTGGTATCTACGGGTATATGTTCGCTAACAGGCAATGATGAACCAATTGGAGTTCGCGGAGTTCCAGATTCTCATGTAATTTCTGCTCGAGCGCTATTGCTTGGCAGTTCCGGCATTGTGCATGCCTCGCTTTTGGGTAAACGGGACTGGTTCCTGAGGAACCGTTATAGAGAAGATATACGCACAGGACAAGATGCTAATCTCTGGGTGAGAGCTTTCGCTAAAAATGATCTTCTTGTTGGTTTTATTGAAGACCCCCTCTATTATTATCGTGAAGATGGCAACGTAGTTTCGAAAAAGCTAATTAACGCTTATGGAGAAGTGATGCGAACGATAGTGAGAGATTCTGGTTCAAGCTTTTCATTGGCAGATAAGTCATATAGTTATATCTTAACATTCCTAAAAATTTTTGTTGTTCGAGTCCTCAATGTTTTCGGATCACTTACTATTCTTCGTGATCGTAGAAGTGGGGCTTTTTTAGGGTCTAAGGATAAAGAAAAACTTATTGAAGAGATTCAGTATATAAAAAATATTGATTTACCGACTTTTCTTGATTAGTGATAAGTTAACATTATCTGAAGTGTTAAGAGTATTTTTGCGTGGGAAACTAGATGAAACGTATCGCTTTTGTTGTTGCTACACCAGATACGGCAGTGGCTTTTCTGAGTGGGCATATTGACGCGCTATCCAAGTATTACGATATAGATTTGATAGCAAATTTTCCTAACGGGTATAATTCGCTCTTGCCATTAAATAAAATGCTTCACGTCCCGATTCATAGGGATATTAATATTTGGCATGACTTTGTGACACTCATTAAGTTGGCTAGACTCTTCGCTAGTAATCGTTATGATGCAGTTCATTCTGTTACTCCGAAAGCCGGGCTACTGGCAATGACCGCAGCTTGGATAGCTCAGGTGCCAGTTCGGCATCATACTTTTACTGGTCAGGTTTGGGTGACGAAAGATGGATTGTTTCGTTGGTTTTAAAATCTCTTGATAAGATTGTGCATTACTTTTCTACAGGTTCTTTGATAGATAGTCAGTCTCAACGGCAATTTCTGCTTAAAGAAAATGTAGTTTTTCCGGAAAAGTCAATTGTATTGGCAAATGGCTCTATTTCTGGTGTTAACACTGAACGATTTAAACCTGATCCGGACAGAGGAAAGGAAATTAGAAAGCGGTATGGTTTAAGCAAGGATGATTTTGTTTTTTTGTTTGTCGGCCGGGTCAACGATGAAAAGGGAGTGCCTGAACTTATTTCGGCATTTCGTGATATTTCTGGTAAGTATCCCTCGGCAACGTTGATGGTGGTTGGGCCTGACGAATCTGGTATGTTCGAAGGTAGAGCTTTCGATACTGAGTTCGGAGGTAAGTTGGTTCATGTGGGGTATACGAAAGAGCCAGAGGCATATTTCAACGCTGCAGACGTAGTTTGCCTTCCCAGCCACAGGGAGGGCTTCGGTTCAGTACTTATTGAAGCTGCCGCTTGTGGAGTTCCCAGTGTTGCATCTGACATCTATGGGATCTCGGATGCAGTTATCGACGGGCGGACGGGGCTTCTTCACGCTGCCAGATCGGTTAGCGATCTGGCAAAGAAAATGGACATTATGATTTCGCAGCCAGAATTAAGAGAGGCGCTTGCGGACAGGGCACTTGAGCGGGCGCGTGATGAATTTTCTTCGTCGATTCTCGAGGAGGCACTGGTGCAGTTTTACTTTGTGGCTTTCTATAAGTTGTGACTACTGATAATAAAGGGTGGTTGTTCTTGAAAAAGGTGTTTGATGTCGTCACAGCAACATTTGCGCTTTTGTTTTTTGCGCCGGTTATCGGGTTGCTTGCCTTGCAAATACGCCGGACTATGGGTTGCCCCGTGTTCTTTCGCCAGACTAGGCCGGGACTACATGGTGAACCTTTTGAGATGGTCAAGTTCAGGACAATGAAGGATGCTGTAGACGAACACGGCAATATCTTGCCAGATTCAGAACGCATGACATCTTTTGGTCAGTTCTTACGCTCAACGAGCCTCGACGAACTTCCAGAACTATGGAATGTGTTGAAGGGTGATATGAGTTTGGTCGGCCCACGCCCTTTGCTGATGGAATACTTGCCGTTGTATTCAAAAGAGCAGTATCGTCGGCACGAAGTGCGTCCCGGTATTACGGGATGGGCTCAAGTGAACGGTCGAAACGCTATTTCCTGGGAATACAGATTCGAACTGGATGTTTGGTACGTAAACAATCAGAGTTTTCTGTTGGACATAAAAATTCTCTATCTCACTGTAAAGAAAGTATTGGCTAGAGAAGGGATAAGCGGCGAAGGTGAAGCAACCATGAGCAAATTTACTGGGAACTCTGATCAATGAAATGCTTGGCAATTCTTGGTGCCAGCGGTCATGGAAAAGTTGTCGCGGAGGCAGCGGAATGTAGTGGTTGGGATGGCATACGTTTTTTCGATGATGCTTGGCCTGAACTGACTTCGAACAGTCGCTGGCCTGTTGTTGGAAGTACTGCGGAACTTCTAAACAACCTGGAAAAGTACCATGGAGTTGTGGTGGGTATTGGCGACAACCGCATTCGTTATCGGAAACTCCAAGATCTGAGCGCCGCGGGAGCTAATATTGTCTCTGTTATCCATCCCTCTGCAACCGTTAGCTCGTATGTGAAGCTTGAATTGGGTTCCGTTGTTTTTGCAAATGCGGTGATAAATGCAGATACGATGGTTGGTTCGGGAGCGATTATCAACACGGGTGCTGTCATAGAGCACGACTGTCGTTTGGGCACATGCATACACGTGAGCCCCAATGCGACCTTGGCGGGTGGTGTTGTTCTAGGTCGGCTAGTCTGGGTTGGCGCAAATGCCTGCGTAAGGCAGTTGGTTTCCCTTGGTGATGAAGCAGTCGTAGGGATGGGAAGCGTTGTTCTCCAGAACGTAGTTGCCGGCCAAGTTGTAGCCGGTAATCCCGCCAAGCCTCTCTAGTTTTCAGTAGTTCTTGTAGATTAAAAGGCGTCTTAATGCTTAACACACCGTTTTCTCCTTGGCCCTCCTACACTCTTGAAGAGGCCGATGCCGTTTCCCGTGTATTGCTCTCCAACCGTGTCAACTACTGGACAGGTCATGAGTGTCGCGAGTTCGAGCTTGAATTCGCTAGGTTTTCCGGAACCGACTTTGCTGTGGCCGTTGCCAATGGCACGGTCGCTTTGGACCTTGCCTTGAAGGCGCTGGGCATTGGTGCTGGTGATGAAGTTATTGTCACGTCCCGAACCTTCCTGGCCTCGGTAACGTGTATTGTTAATGCAGGGGCTTGGCCCGTGTTCGCGGACGTGGATGCGGATTCTCAGGGCATTTCAGCTAAGACGGTTGCTCCACTGATCACTGGGAACACCAAGGCGATTATTGCAGTTCACCTTGCGGGTTGGCCTTGTGACATGGATGGCCTGAACGAACTGGCTTGCCGCCATGGGTTATCGGTGATTGAGGACTGTGCCCAGGCCCATGGAGCGACCTACAAGGGCAAGCCAGTTGGGTCCCTGGGGCAGGTGGCAGCCTGGTCCTTTTGTCAGGACAAGATCATGACCACCGGTGGTGAGGGCGGCATGGTGACCACTAATGACCGGAAACTGTGGTCGCGCATGTGGTCCTACAAGGACCACGGCAAAAGTTGGGAAGCGGTCTATAAGCGCGAACACCCGCCAGGCTTTCGCTGGTTGCATGAAAGTTTTGGGACCAATTGGCGGATGACGGAGATGCAGGCAGCCATTGGCCGGATTCAGTTGCAGCGCATGCCGGACTGGACTGAGCGCCGTCGGGCAAGCTGTGAAGCTATCTGGCAGACAGCAAAAGATTGCCACGGACTTAGAGTACCAGATGTACCGGGAAATATAGGTCACGGAGGCTATAAATGCTATGTTTTTGTTGAGCCTTCGGCCCTCAAAGAAAATTGGGACAGGGATAAAGTCCTGTCAAAAATTACCGATGCGGGCGTGCCCTGTTTTGCCGGTTCTTGTTCTGAAGTGTATTTTGAGAGGGCGATACAGGATGCAGGTATGGCACCGGCAAAACGATTACCGATAGCTAGAGAACTAGGTGAAACTAGCCTGATGTTCCTGGTGCATCCAACATTGACTGCCAGTGAAATTAAACTTACGTGCGAGGTACTTGCACGGGTAATGGAGGAGGCAGCCGCGTGAACACGGACAAGTCGGCCAAGCGTGGAAGCGGTAGTTTTTTAATCAGGGCGTTTCTGAACCTTCCAAGGTTCCAAAAGCGGATTGTTTCTGTTCTTTCAGATGCGTTCTTCCTGTTTTTCGCGATTTGGGCGGCTTTTGCTCTGCGCTTGGAACAGCACCTTTGGCTGCCTACCCGCGAGCAACTGACGGTTGCAGCCATTACGGTGGTGTTTACCATCGCAGTGTTTATCCATCTCGGGCTTTATCGGGCGGTTATCCGCTATCTGGGGGATCGGGCCTTCCTCACCATCATCTACGGAGTGATTGCCTCCAGTGTATCCCTGATCATTCTGGGCTATCTATTGCAAGTGTTTGTCCCCCGTTCCGTACCCATCATTTATGGCGCCCTGGCTTTCCTGTTTGTGAGCGGTACCCGTATGGGGGTGCGGATGATTGTGAACCACCCTAAACAGATGGCCAAGGAGGCGGTTGCCATCGTTGGTGCTGGTGAAACCGGCATGCAACTGGCATCGGCGCTGGAGCAGGGCACTGAGTACCGGCCGGTGGTCTTCGTAACGTTTGACCGGGCAAACCACAAATCCATGATCAATGGCTTGCCGGTAGTCAGCATCAATCACATCGCCAAGCACATGCCGAAGTATCGCGTACAGCGGATATTGTTGGCGCTGGATGAGCATTCACAGATTGACCGCAAGAACCTGCTGAAGCAACTGGAGCCGCTTTCCATTCCGGTACAGACCGTTCCCTCCATGTCGGAACTGGTGGCCGGCCAGGCACGGATAAACGATATCCGGGATCTGGAGATTGAAGACCTGCTGGGGCGTGACCCGGTTCGTCCGGATTCGGCTGTTGTTGCCAAAAGCCTGTATCAAAAGTCCGTGATGGTGACTGGTGCCGGTGGTTCGATTGGTTCGGAACTGTGCCGCCAGATTATCCGCCATCGCCCACGATCATTGGTGCTGTTTGAGCAGTCCGAGTTTTCCCTGTACGCCATTGAGCGGGAACTGAGCGCCATTAATCGTGTTGAGGGGCTTGCGGTAGAGCTACACCCACTGCTTGGCAATGTGAGCCACCGCCGCCGCTGTGAGTCCGCCATGCGGGCGTTCGGTGTACAGACGGTTTATCACGCCGCCGCTTACAAGCATGTGCCGCTGGTTGAGCACAATGTGATTGAGGGTGTGCAGAACAATGTGTTTGGCACCTGGCACACGGCGGAAGCGGCTATTGCCGCTGGTGTTGAGCGCTTTGTGCTGATTTCCACGGATAAGGCTGTTCGCCCCACCAACGTGATGGGGGCCAGCAAGCGGCTGGCGGAGCTGGTGCTGCAGGCACTGGCGCAGCGGCAGAACAAGACGGTGTTCTCCATGGTGCGGTTTGGCAATGTACTCGGCTCTTCCGGTTCCGTGGTGCCCCTGTTCCGGGATCAGATTCGTGATGGTGGCCCGGTTACCGTTACCCACCCGGACATTATCCGTTACTTCATGACCATTCCTGAAGCCAGCCAACTGGTTCTCCAGGCCGGCAGTATTGGCCTGGGTGGCGAGGTGTTTGTGTTGGATATGGGCGAGCCGGTGAAGATTGCGGACCTGGCCCGCAAGATGATTCACCTCATGGGGCTGGAAGAGAAAACGGACAGCAATCCCGTCGGTGATATTGAGGTGACCTTTAGCGGTCTTCGCCCGGGGGAAAAGCTGTATGAAGAGCTTTTGATCGGTGACGATCCACAGGGCACGTCACACCCTCGCATTATGATGGCCAGGGAAGTATACCTGCCCTGGGAGCAGGTAGAAGACTTCCTCAGTCAGTTGCAGCGGGCCAGTCAGGCCTTCGATTGTGGTGCGATTATCGACGTGCTGAAGAACGCCAAAACGGGTTACGCGCCCAACGGCAACCTGGAGGACCTGGTGTGGTGCAATGGGCAGTCCGATGTGGTGGCTGCGGATCGCCAGGATGATAAAGTGCATCGACTGTCGGTGTAGGAAAACAGAAGTTTTAAGAGCAAGGTTGCTGTTTCATGTCTGAAAATATCGTCTGGCATCACCAGAAAGTCACCCGCGCGGACCGCGCTTCCATCAAGAACCAGAGCCCATGCCTGTTGTGGTTTACCGGCCTGAGTGGTTCCGGTAAGTCCACCATTGCCAATGCGCTGGATGTTGCCTTGTTTGAGCGCGGTTACCACACCTTTCTGTTGGATGGAGACAACGTGCGCCACGGCCTGAACAGGGATCTGGGGTTTTCTGATGAAGACCGGGTTGAAAACATCCGCCGTATTGGCGAGGTGAGCAAGCTGTTTACCGATTCAGGCGTGATTGTTCTCAGCGCGTTCATTTCACCCTTCACAAGCGACAGACGCCTGGTGCGTAACCTGTTTCCGGCGGGTGAGTTTGTTGAGGTGTTCATGGATACCCCGCTTCAGACTTGTGAGGACCGGGACCCGAAGGGCCTCTATGAGAAGGCTCGGGCGGGCAAGATCAAACACTTTACGGGTATCGATTCCCCCTATGAGTCGCCCGAACGCCCGGAAGTGCGCCTGGATACGTCGCAGATGTCGGTGGATGATTGTGTAAATCGCTTGATCAGCTACCTGCTGGACCGGCAATTGATCTTTACGTCGCCACAAGCCAACGGAGCGTAAGCGCCTATGGCGTGGGAAGCCATTGTTACACTGCTTACCTTGTTCTCGGTTCTGGCAGCGTTGGTGATTACACGGGTGTCGGCCGATCTGGTGCTGATGGCGGCCCTGGCGTTCCTGTTGATTACCGGCATCCTGGGGCCGGTTGATGCGTTGGCAGGGTTTGCAAATCCGGGTGTTATTACCATCGCGACCCTCTATGTGGTGGCTGCAGGCCTGAAGGAAACTGGCGCTGTTCAGTGGATTGCCCGTTTACTTCTCGGGCATCCGAAGACCGAAAAAGGCGCGCAACTGCGGATGCTGGCGCCGACTGGTATCCTTAGCGGTTTTATGAATAATACCGCCGTTGTTGCGATGTTCATCCCTGCTATCCAGGACTGGGCCCAACGCCTGGGTATTCCATCCTCACGTCTTCTCTTGCCCCTGAGCTATGCCGCTATTCTGGGCGGTACCTGCACGTTGATTGGCACCAGTACCAACCTGGTGGTGGACGGTATGCTGCAGGCGCGCCTGGGGATTAATCTGGGGTTGTTTGAGTTGGCTTGGGTAGGTGTGCCGTTGTTGGTGGTGGGCGGATGCTACCTGGTGCTGGTGGCTTCTCGGATTCTGCCGGACCGGGGAGGCATGCGGGAGGAGCTGGAGCAGGTGCGGGAATACGGCGTAGAAGTGGAAGTGGATGCCGCAGGCCCGTTGGTGGGCAAGACCGTGGCCCAGGCTGGATTGCGCGCACTGAATTACGGTTACCTGACGGAGATCGATCGGGGTGGCCGGCTGATTACGGCGGTGGAGCCGGATCGGATGCTGCAACCGGAGGATAAGCTGTATTTTGTGGGCGCGCCGGAATGCGCCAGTGAGCTGCGGCGCATTCAGGGCCTGAAACCTGCCCATGCCAGCATCCAGAAACTGGACCTGGCCAATCACCAGCGCTGCCTGGTAGAAGTGGTACTGGGCCAGGAGTTCACAGCTCTGGGGAAGACCGTACGGGAAAGCCGTTTCCGTACGCGCTTTAACGCCGCGATTCTCTCCATTTCCCGTGAGGGGAACCGAGTACCCGGCAAGCTGGGCGACATCACCTTCCGGATGGGCGACACCCTGTTGTTGGAAGCCAGTCACCAGTTTGTTGAGCAGTACCGCTTCCGCCGGGACTTTCTGTTGGTCAGTGCGCTGAACGATTCCACACCACCGGATTTTCATCGGGCTCCCCGTGCCTTGGGCATTCTGCTGTTGATGGTGTTGGCCAGTGCCTCAGGCCTGTTGCAGATTATTGAAGCGGCGTTTCTTGCGGCTGGCGCAATGATTGTGACTGGTTGTATTACGGCCAGCCGCGCCCGCCGCAGCGTGGACTTGCCGGTGCTGGTGGTGATTGCGGCTTCCTTTGCACTGGGTAATGCCATGACGGAAACCGGCGGGGCTGAATGGGTGGCCACCAGCCTCCTGGGTTTGTTCGGCCCGCTGACGCCCTGGCTGGCGCTGGCGTTGGTGTATATCCTCACAGCAGCCTTTACCGAAGTCATTACCAACAACGCAGCAGCAGTGCTTATGTTTCCCATTGCGTTGGCGGTGTCCGAACAATTGGGAGTGCATTTCCTGCCGTTTGCCGTGGCTGTGATGTTCGCCGCGTCCGCGTCGTTCATTACGCCGCTGGGGTACCAGACCAACCTGATGGTCTATGGCCCTGGCCGCTACCAGTTTATGGATTATGTGCGCCTGGGCTTTCCCCTCAGCCTGCTGGTAGGCTCAACCGCCATCGCCCTGATCCCCTTCGTATGGGCCTTCTGACCCGGAAGGTAGGGTTAGGCCCTCCGGTCCGATCAAACTTTTTGAGGGTATCTCCCGTAGGTTTGCTATCCGTGCGTATTGCGATAGTAAAGCTTGTGTCACTCTTATGGTTCTCGTACTATAAGACCAGTTAACAGGTCTTTAGGTGATGTTATGACCAGCCCAATTTATTCAGAAGTAACGGCCAGTGTGTCTGAGCTGAAAAAGAACCCAATGGCGACAGTCCGTGATGGGGATGGCTTTCCTGTAGCGGTGCTGAACCGGAATAAGCCTGCTTTTTACTGCGTGCCGGCTGATGTGTATGAGTCTATGTTGGAGCGTCTTGACGACCAGAGCCTTGCCGCGATCGTGCGCGAACGCCGTTCGGAGCCGAGTGTCAGGGTGGATCTGAGTGAGCTCTAAGTACCAGCTTGCCTTCAAAACGTCCGCACTAAAAGAATGGAAAAAGCTCGCAGAGCCTATAAAGAAGCAGTTCAAGAAGAAGCTTGTAGAACGGCTTGATGCGCCTCGTGTTCCTTCCGATGCTCTTTCAGGATTCATTGATTGTTACAAAATTAAGCTTCGAAGTGTTGGGTACCGGCTCGTCTATGAGGTTGAGGATGAGACGGTAACCGTCACTGTTGTCGCCGTAGGGAAGCGTGAAAGAGCAGATGTATACAGGAAGGCGAAGCGTCGCACTGAGTGATGTGTCTGCGTATAGAGCATTCAGGGAGAGCGGTAAGGGACTATGATCGACATAAAACACCACGGAGCGGTGACAGGCGTAACCGGTTCCTGCCATGAGCTGGTGGTTGGTACCTCGGGTATTCTGATTGATTGCGGCCTGTTCCAGGGAGAGGAAGCGGGTAGCAGTGCCAACGCTTCGGATCTTTCCATTGATTTTCCTATCAGCCATATCCGTGCGCTGGTGGTTACCCATGTGCACATCGACCACGTCGGTCGCATTCCCTATCTTCTGGCCGCCGGGTTCGAGGGACCGATCATCTGTTCGGAGCCGTCGGCGATTATGCTGCCGGAAATTCTCGAGGATGCCCTTAAGATTGGCTTCACCCGGGACCGGGCCCTGATTGAGAGAGTGCTGGGGTTGATTCGGTCCCGCCTTGTGCCGGTGCCCTACGAGCAATGGCATTCGGTGTTCGATGGCAAGGATGAGTCGCTTTCCGTTCGGTTGCAAAGGGCCGGGCACATTCTCGGTTCGGCTTATGTGGAGTGCGAAGCGGAGAGCGATGGCGAGTTCGAGCGGATTGTGTTTAGTGGTGATCTTGGGGCTCCCCATGCGCCACTGTTGCCTGAGCCCCAGCCGCCGGAACGTGCTGATAGGGTGGTGATTGAAAGCACATACGGCGACAAGGACCACGAGAGCCGGGAAGAGCGGCGCTATCGCCTCAAGGCGGTGCTGGAGCACGCTCTTGAGGATGGCGGGACGGTATTGGTACCTGCATTTAGCATTGGGCGTACGCAGGAGTTGCTGTACGAGATTGAAAGCCTGATTCACGAGTTCGGCAGCGATGAGGTTGCGCCAGATTTGCCTTGGCGGGATCTTGAGATTGTTGTTGATTCGCCGCTGGCCGCCACTTTTACCCGTATCTACCGGGACCTTAAACCCTTCTGGGATGCTGAAGCCGCTGAACTGGTCAGCCAGGGCCGGCACCCGCTGTCGTTCGAGCAGCTCACCTTGATCGACAGCCATGAAGACCACCTCAATGCCGTGGATTACCTGACAAAATCACACCGCCCCTGTGTGGTGCTGGCCGGCTCCGGTATGTGCGCCGGGGGCAGGGTGGTGAACTACCTCAAGGCCATGCTGGCGAGTGAGCGCAACGATGTGTTGTTCGTGGGCTATCAGGCCAAAGGCACGCCGGGCAGGGATATTCTCACTCACGGGCCCCGTGGTGGCTGGGTGGAGTTTGACGGCCAGCGTTACGATATTCGCGCCCGGGTTCACCAAGTGGGCGGTTACTCGGCCCATGCGGGGCAGTCGGATCTGGTGCGGTTTGTTACCGGGATTGAGCCGGCACCTTCGGAAATCCGGATTGTGCATGGGGATGCAGGCGCTAAAGAATCGTTGAAAAGCCAATTTCATTCCGCCGGACTAACGGGGATAATGATCCCTGGTTTGGTGTGAACCTGTTATTTGTTATTAAAGGATTGTGGGAATCATGAAAAAAATCGCCGTAGTCGGCCTTGGATATGTCGGCCTGCCTTTGGCAGCAGCTTTCGGAGAGAAGCGCGAAATTGTCGGCTTTGATATTAACGCGAAGCGAATCGCGGAACTGAAAGATGGCGTGGATTTTACCCGTGAGGTTTCCCGCGAAGAGCTGGCGGCTTCAAAAGGGTTGTCGTTTTCGGATTCTCTGGACGGTATCCGCGATTGTCAGATCTTCATTGTGACGGTGCCCACGCCGATTGATGAGTTCAAATCCCCGGATTTAACACCTCTGGTTAAAGCCAGTGAGAGTGTAGGTAGCGTGCTCAAACGCGGCGATATTGTTATTTATGAGTCCACGGTTTACCCCGGCGCCACGGAAGAGGTCTGTGTTCCCATTCTGGAAAAAGTCTCCGGCCTTGTGTTCAACCAGGACTTTCACGCCGGTTATAGCCCCGAGCGGATTAACCCGGGCGATAAAGAGCATCGGGTAACGACTATTAAAAAAGTAACTTCGGGCTCCACGCCGGAAATCGCCGATGAAGTGGACGCACTTTATGCCGGTATTATTACCGCAGGCACTCACAAAGCCAGTTCCATTAAGGTTGCCGAGGCCGCCAAGGTGATTGAGAATACCCAGCGTGATTTGAACATTGCGTTGATGAATGAATTATCGATGATCTTTTCGAAGCTGAAGATCGATACCCATGAAGTGATTGCCGCAGCCTCCACCAAGTGGAATTTCCTGCCGTTCAAGCCGGGGCTGGTTGGCGGACACTGCATTGGTGTGGATCCCTACTACCTGACCCACAAGGCCCAGGCCATTGGCTATCATCCGGAAATTATCCTGTCTGGCCGCCGCGTGAACGACAATATGGGCCCGTATGCCGCGTCTGAATTGGTGAAGGCGATGATCAAAGCCGGGCATACGGTTGCCAACGCTCGGGTGTTGATCATGGGCTTTACCTTTAAAGAGAACTGCCCCGATTTACGTAATACCCGCGTTATTGATGTGGTGAAGGAGTTGTCTGAATTTGGTTGCAAGGTGGATGTAACGGATTGCTGGGCCGACAATGAAGAGGCTGAGCATGAATACGGAATTACATTGAACCAGAATCCAGAAAAAGCCTGTTACGATGCGGTACTTCTGGCGGTTCCGCACAGGGAATATGTGGCACGCTCGTCCCATGATCTGCGCGAATATATGAAAGACAATGGGGTTTTGTTCGATCTGAAAGGTGTATTGCCATTGGGTGAGGCTAATTTGCGTTTATAAGCGCTTTTGCTACTTAAATAAAAACCAGTCTTCGGACTGGTTTTTTTATGGGTTACTTTTTCGTAAATGAATTATTTTGCCATGATCCGTTTTATAGATTACTATTTCTCGTGACTTTCAGTCATAACCATCATATTCAAAAATTATCCATTCGCAGGTTCCGTGCTTGGTTGTCTGAACTAATTGCGGCCTTCGAATATCGGCAAATCAATAGTAGTTATTTAAATAAGGGTTTGTGTCCATGGCAAAGATTAACGATTACTACCAGAAAAAACAGCTTATGGAAAAGCTCTCTGAAGAACTGGCGAAACTGGAGCAGGACCAGGCGCTGAAAAGCGAGCTTGAGTTTGAAAACAAGGTTCGCGACCTGATGAAGAAGTACGACAAGTCGCCCAAAGACGTTCTTCAGATTCTGGGCGCCATTGATCCGTCCATTTCTGGTGCCAAGGCCGACACAGCCAGCGGCAGCCGTCCCAAGCGCCCAATGAAGACCTACAAGAACCCCAACACCGGTGAAGTGGTCAAGACGCGCGGCGGGAACCACAAAGTGTTGAATGAGTGGCGCCAGAAGCATGGCAAGGAAACTGTGCAGAGCTGGCAGCAGGACTGATTGAGTCGTTTTTAACGTGGTGTCGGATTACGGCTTTGCGTAATCCGACCTACGACTTCTCCCCGAATACCACCACCCGGTTTCTTCCCCCTTCCTTGGCGGCGTACAACGCTTCATCCGCCTGTTGTAACCACTGCATATGATTCTCCGGCCTATCCGTTAATGGCGCGATGCCAATGCTGACGGTGTATTGGATCGGCGCTGCCGTGGTCTGAACCGTGCTGTTCTGTATGGCTTCCCTTATGCGCTCGCAAATCACCCTGGCGCCTTCGGCATCGGTTTCGGGCAGGATGATTCCAAACTCCTCGCCACCGTAGCGGCCGGGGCTGTCGGACTGGCGCAGATTATCCTTCATAACCTTGGCGGTGTACTTGATGACTTCGTCACCCGCCAGGTGGCCGTAGGTATCGTTCACCGCTTTGAAGTGGTCTATGTCGAACATGATCAGGCAGGTGTTGTGACCATAACGACGGTAGCGTTCGTATTCGGCGTCGATCAGGTTTTCCCAGGTGCCACGGTTGAGCAGGCCGGTCAGGCGGTCGGTCATGCTGAGCTTGGCGAGTTGTTCGTTGGCGGTTTCTAATGCTCGTTTGCTGGTGGCGATGTCGGTAACGTCGTAGACCATCAGGCAGATTTTTTCGACCTGGCCGTCTGGCCCAGAGAGGGGGCTGATGGTCAGATTCTGGTACATGAAATCTTCTGTGCCGGTAATCGGGCGCGTGTTGCGAAAGCGGAACAGGTAAGGGCGCTGTTCCCAGGAAGTGAATGCCCGGGTGTTTAGCATGGCGACTGAGTCGACCTTGCGGGTCAGCCATGCTTTGGGGATGTCCGGGAACATGTCAAACAGGACCTGCTCGCGGATCTTGCTGGCGGTGATGCCGCTGTGGTGTTCCATAAAGCCGTTCCAGGCCTGCACGCGGAAGTCCAGGTCCAGAACCACCAGGCCGACTTCCACCGATTCCAGCATGTCCACCAGCCAGTGGAAAGTGCTTGCTCCGATCTCTTTAATGGCCATGGTTAATCCACCAGGTACTGTAGTCGTTGTTCAAGGAAGGGCACTGAATCTTCGGTCAGCAGTATGAGCATGTCACAACTGATTTCCCGGTCTTCCAGTTCATAACTGATTTCAATGCACAGCAGCTTTTCCTGACGCGTACTGTGGTGTTCCAGCAGGTCTCCGATCTGTCGATGCTGACCCAGGACGGTTGGATGACCAAGGCCAAGCTTGAGATCCAGCTGGTCGCCAATGCCTTTGAGGAAGGCGCCAAACAGGATGCTGGACATGTCCATGAGCACCTCTACCTGAATGCTTTCGGTGTCCATGTCGTCGTAATGGAGCAGTTCGGCCATGTCGTTGAAGCTGGCGTCGGCAAACAACAGAAGGGCTTCTCCCGCAATACCGGCGCCGGTAAATCCCTGGCAGACAGCGGAGTAGCTGCTGTCGGCCTGCGCGGCTGAAATCGCCATGCTGAGCTCCGAGCGGGCAATCATCTCCACCCGGGGGATGGGCTGTTTGACGAATACCCGCAGCAGGCGTGCCAGCAGGTCGGATGAGCGGCCCATGGCAACGTTGGCGATTTCCCGCAGATAGTCGTTCAGGCTGATCGGCGCACTAGCTGCAGCGGTGTTGGTGGTATCGGCAGCAGGACTGTGCTCGTGTTCTTCCACCAGATCCTCAGGGCGCAGAAAGCCGTAGTCCTGAAGCAGCTTTGAAACCAGGTCGATGTCCGTGGGCTTTTTGATGAATTCGATGGCGCCAAGCTTACGAACCCGGGCCCGCGCTTCTGGTTGAATGTCGCCGGAAACGACGATGGTCAACACCGGCAGATCCTCTTTCAGGATGGCTTCCAACACTTGGTAGCCATCCATCTCCGGCATATTAAGGTCCAGAAACATCAATTCGCCGGCCCCAGCACGGAGCTTTTCCAGGGCATTGCGGCCATCAAAGGCGAAGGTGACTTCCGCGTTCCAGTTTTTGGGTAAAGCGCGAGCCATTTGTTTTCGGGCTAGAGAGGAGTCGTCACAGATAAGCACGCGGATGGTCATGGGGGCTCCGTTTATTATTTAACCCCAGTATAGCAGTGGCTTTGGTGAATTCTATGCCCTGTGAACTATCTCACTCTATTGGCCTGGTTGCCTGGGATATAGTGTCTCTGCGGTAACAAAAAGGGTTCCTATAAAAGCCAGTACCGCCTGCCAACGTGGTAACAACAATAATAACCGCAGGCAGCAAGGCCGGGCGTCGGATGGCAAGGCCTAATCAACATTCAGAGACACAACACTATGAGACAGGATGCTTGTTGGTATGCTGTCCCTCTCACCATCTGCTTGGGTATGTCGCCTGTTGCCCTGGCAGAGTTGGAGCCCATTTCCGAGCAGGAAATGAGCCAGGTGCAAGGGCAGGCAATGATGACGGTAGACCACGTGGATGGAGTTAACCACCGGTTTACTCGCGTGACACTGGGTGTGGACGCAGAAACCCGGCTGAACGCCGACAGTGTGGTGATGGGCGGGGATGATTCCGGCGCCGATCTCGACATCAAGAATTTTGCGCTTGGCCACTATGTACGCGACGACACCCGTGTCCAGATTGACGGCAACACCTACAACGTGGACGAGGTGGTTCCTTTTGAAGGTATTGAACCCTATCTCGAACTGGCTGAGCGGGATGGTCAGCTCTCCGGTTTCCGCTTTGGCCTGAACCAGGCACGAGGCACGCTGTCTGGTGAGTTTGCCAGCTTCAGCGGCAACCTGAACCTGAAAATCAACGATGCAGATGGCAACCCGGTGGACGCCATGCTGTTCGATGACGCCGGAGTGGCCACCAATCACCGGGCAACCCAGATAGGCCTGGCGGGTGAAGACGGAACCTGCAGTCAATGTGTGCCGTTGACCAATCTGCTGTCCATGGATATTGGTGTGGACAATGGCGATGGTACTGTTGGCTTTACGGAAGACCTGTTCCTGGCGTTCCAGCGTGAGTCCGTGGACTGGCAGGACCTGGGAGGCCCAGGCGCTATCCAGGGGCCCGAAGGCGTGTTCCTGAATCTACCCACCAGCATGACACTGGACATGCAGACACTGCAGAACGGTGTTCAGCGGGAGCGCACGCATTACGTGGATCGCGGTACCGGGATGTTTTGATTACACTACCCTGCATTCGACCGATTCACGCAATGCAGGAGTTCTCTCGGTGATCCGCTCTTTCTACTGGCACGACTACGAAACCTTTGGTGTCGACCCCATACACGACCGTCCGTCCCAGTTTGCCGGCGTGCGCACCGATGCGGACCTGAACATCATCGAAGACCCGCTGATCATCTACTGTGCGCCTGCAGACGACTATGTGCCCTCACCAGAGGCCTGCCTGATTACCGGCATTACCCCGCAAAAGGCACTGGAAGAAGGCTTTCCCGAGGCGGAGTTTATCGCACAGATCAACGAGGCCTTCAGCCAGCCTGGCACCTGCGCCGTGGGTTACAATAGCCTGCGCTTTGATGACGAAGTGTCCCGCCATACCCTGTACCGCAACCTTCGCGACCCTTATGCCCGGGAGTGGCAGAACGGCAATTCCCGCTGGGACATCATCGACATGGTGCGTCTGACCTACGCGTTGCGACCAGAGGGTATTCAATGGCCAAAGAAGGAAGACGGTAGCCCCAGTTTCAGGTTGGAAGAACTCACAGTTGCCAACGGCATCGCCCACGAAGCTGCTCACGATGCCATGTCGGATGTGGAGGCCACGATTGCAGTGGCAAAGCTGATCAAGGAGAAGCAGCCCAAGCTGTTTGAGTTTGTGCTGCAAAACAAGGACAAGCACTCCGCCCGCGCCATGCTGGATACTGCCAGTATGAAGCCAGTGTTCCACATTTCCGCAAAGTACCCGGCCACTCGTGGCTGCTGCGCAATGGTGGCGCCATTGGCTGATCACCCCACCAACAAGAACCTGGTGATTGTGTACGACCTGCGAGAAGACCCCAGCGAGTTGATTCACGCCACGCCTGAGCAAATCCGTGAGCGGGTATTTACTTCCCAGGCGGAGTTAGGGGAGGGCACCAGCCGTTTTCCACTCAAAGGCGTGCAACTGAACAAGTGCCCGGTATTGGCCCCCGCCACCATGCTGAAGTCACTCTCCGGAGAGCGCCTTGCAGAACTGGAACTGGACGGCGACAGACTGCGCGAGCACCTGACCATGCTTCGTAAAGCGCCGGATCTGCCTGCCCGAATCGCCGAGGCCTTCGATCAGCCGCACGAAGGGGATCTGACAGACCCGGATGAACAGCTTTATGCCGGCGGCTTTATTGGCAAAACCGACCGCGAGAAACTCAACTGGCTATTACAACAGCCGGTGGAAACACTGGGAGAGCAGGAAGTACAGTTTGAGGATGGTCGACTGCAGGAAATGTTGTTTCGCTATCGGGCGAGGAATTATCCCAGTACGCTGATCGGTGAAGAGATGGAGCGCTGGGAGGAATTCCGCAGCCAGCGCTTGATGAGTCCGAAAAAAGGTTGGCGATCACTGGAGGCGTTTGGGCGTGAACTGCAACGCCTGGCCGCCGATCCGGAGCTCACGCCGGAAAAGCGGCACGTTCTGGAGGAACTTCACCTTTACGGTGAGTCCCTCATCCCCTATGTCTAACGGCGGCGCTGGAAATACACAGACAATCCTTGCCCCATCAAACTCTGCACTTCACTTCCCAGTGCCTCTGCCTGGATCTGTTGTTGCACAGGCTTGGTGGCAAGGCTGTGGCCGTCGGTATCCCGGGCTTTAACCAGTTTCCAGTCCACTTCGTTGCTGACCAGCGCCATCAACTCTTTCAACTGCCGTGAATCCTGCTCACTAAACCAGCGGTCGCGGCAGCCACCCAGGCCGTAGAAGTCGGTTTCAGCAACCAGGGATTGCCACATCGGATCCTGACGATTGGTCAACACCATCCGGCGGAGCTGACGAAGGGCCGTACGTGTCGGTTTGAGGCCGTGCTGGGTGATCAGGCGGCGGATCTGTTTGTCGCCGTCGGTCTGTTCGTTGACGGCAGTGTGCATATGGACAACAGCACCGTTACCGGTCGCTGAACTCACGAGGGCCGCGAGCGATACGTCGGTCATATTCGTTGATGGCAGGCGCCCGATTTCGATCCAGTGAACCTTGTGGTCATCGGCAACGAACTGTTGGGCGATGGACCAGGGCCAGAACACGATGTTGCTGATGCCCATTTCGCCGGAGAGTCGCGTTGCCTTGGCAACGTTTGCTAGGGATTCGTCGACGGCGATCACTTCCACGTCTTTCAGGTAGTGCGCCAGTTCCATGGCGCGCTGGCCGGACTGGGCACCACACACCATGATTCGGATCGTTTCCGGCAGTTGGTCGGTGTTCATGCCGAGCTCAGTCGCCATCATGGTTTTCAAGCTGGTTTCGGAGCGATAGGCAAGTTTTGACCAGTTGGGCCAGGCCTGGGGAACATCGGTTTTCTCCAGGCAAAGCTCGGCCGATTTTTCGTCGAAATTCTGTTTGATAGCTTCTTCCGAGGCGCGGTTGTAGTAGCTGGCGGCCATCATCCCCTGCATGGCAACCGGCCAGTCCACCAGGTTCCAGCGGCCAAGTTGTACAGCATACTTCTGATGGAACAGAGCGCCGTACATGGCACTGATGATCAGCGAACCGATCATGCCATCCTGCTGTTCACCCATGGCAAGCTGGGCGCAAATGCTATCGTTGATGGCGGAGGCCAGTCGTTCTTCGTCGTCCTCCGCGGTCAGTGCGTAACCGGTGCGATCAGCGTAGACCGCCAGTGCCAGTGCCAGCGGTTGGAGTTCGTCCCGCAGTTCAACGGTCTGTGCGACTTCGGCAATGATCGCTCGGCGCAGCAGCGTTATCAGTTCCTCTACGGCCGGGTCCGGCATCAGGGTTTTTTCCAGTGCCAGGATCAGCAGTTCGTCCTCGCTGGCGGCGTCCAGAGCCACTTGGGCATTGGGGTTTTCCAGATCGTATTGCTGGCGGATGATGGCGCCTACGAATCGGCCGATTTCCTGGTGGGGCAGGCCGTCATGGCGTAGTAGGAGAATGGCATCGCGGGCCAGTTTGGTATCGGCCCTGTTTACATCCAGATGCTCGGCACAGGTCAGCATACCACTGTAGATCGAAGGCCATTCCAGGCCCATCTCCAGCAGTTTTCGGTAATGCAGGTAGGCCACATCGAACTGGCCCTGCAGGCACTTGGCATGGGCGACTCCACCGAAAGCGGCGGCGGATTGCCGGTCCATTTCCAGGGCCTGAATAAAATACTGCTCTGCCAGGGCCGGGCGCTCGGACTTGATCGCCCAGTAGCCCAGATTGGTGAATTGTTGGGGCTGTGCCGGGTCATGGCTCAGGCTGTCGGTGAACAGAGTGTGTGCTTTATCAAGCGCGCCATCGTCCATTTCCACGCGTCCCATCATGCCAAGTGCGATGGCGTTGCCCGGCTCCTGCGCCAGAACCTCGTTCAGATAGTCACGGCATTCCTGCCGCGACTTGAGACGCTGAACCAGTGATGTCGGCGTGTTGGACTCGGCATAAGCCAGGTTTGCCTGCAGCAGTAGCCGCGCAATGTGGGCTTTTTGTGCGTCCGTGGCATGGATATTGTGCTGAGCTTGCATGGGGCTACCCCTTTAACTCTGTGATGAAACCCGATTAACCCTGCAGCAGCTGCAGAACCTGCTGCGGTCTTGCGTTGGCCTGGGCCAATACCGACAAGCCAGCCTGCTGGAGCACTTGGGTGCGGGCGAGTTCCGCGGATTCGGCGGCAAAGTCTGCATCACGAATTCGCGAACGCGCGGCCGAAAGGTTCTCAGAGGTCGTACTCAGGTTGGCAATGGTCGACTCGAGTCGATTCTGCGCGGCGCCCAGATCGGCACGAATGCCACTGATGGTTTCCAATGCCGCATCCACAACTGCAAGTGCACTGGTTGCGCCGTCAACGGTGCTTATATCAATACCTGCCACTTCTTCAGGTGTGGAGCCGGCGGCGGTATTCTGTGCACTGTTCAGAACGCTGCCTGCGGCCAGGGTGGCGTCAGACGTCGCCGCGAAGCTAACGGAGGAGTCCAGTGTCAATTCCCCGGCGATACGTGTGGCATTGGCACCACCGTTTGTCAGTTCGATGGCACTTGGATCGCCACTACCCTGTACCGCCAGTTGCTGAGAGCCCGCTGCGGTAAAGTCTTCAATAGTGATGTCTTTACCTTGCTCCTGAATCAGCGTGATGCTGCCGTCGTTAGCGACTTCCGCGGTAATGCCGGTCTTGCCGGAAGCTGCGTTCACCTCACGTGCAATTGCTGAGAGGTCGTTCGCATCGGTGATCTGCGCGGAAATGGTTGCTGAACTGCTACCGTTGGAAAGCGTGAGCGATACGGTTTGAGGCACGGCGATTGGCGTGGTAGCGGTGTTGCTCAGGGTCGCCGATGTTCTTGCCGTTGCGTTCACACCCGTCGTGGCACCAATGTCGTTGATGGCTGCGGCGATGTCTTCCGCTGTGTCACCTGCTGTAATGGGCACCACCTGGCTGTCCAGCGAGCTGGAAATGGTGAGATTCTGCGTGGCGATCGTGTTTTGTGCGGGTAACGTCGCATTCGCTGCCGTTGTTGAACCGGTGCCCTGGTTCAGGGTTGCGTTGGCAGCGTCGAGCGTGTTGTTTGCTAGGTCGGCGGTTCGGGCACCTTCGATGGAAACGGCGATGCTCTGGTTTTCGTTGGCGCCAGCCTGGAACTTCTGAGCCTGGAAGGTGCCGTCCAGAAGTTTCAGTCCGTTGAATTCGGTGGTGGTGGCAATGCGCTCGAGCTCACCTTTTAGCTGGTTTACTTCAGACTGCAGGGCCTTCCTGTCAGATGCGGAGTTGGTAGCGTTGGCGGACTGTACGGCGAGTTCCCGGATGCGCTGCAGGATGTTTCCGGATTCGCCCAGGGCGCCTTCGGCGGTCTGAGCCAGGGAAATACCGTCATTGGCGTTTCGAATGGCCTGGTTGAGACCTTTGATCTGCGATGTGAATCGCTCGGAGATGGCCAGTCCGGCGGCGTCGTCCTTGGCGGAGTTGATACGCAGGCCGGATGACAGTCGCTGCAGGGCAACGTTGGAGTCTTCCTGCGAAGTATTCAGGTTTCGCTGTGCATTCAGCGACGCAATATTGGTGTTGATGATCTGAGGCATAACATTTCTCCCTGCTCAGAGATGCCGGTAACCCGGTGCCCGATCAAAATGGACGCCTTGCCGGCGGAAGTTCATTTAATTGCCGTTTGCAGGGAGATAAGCGAAGGCTGTGCCAATTTCGGGGTTTTATTATTAACTATATGATTGAAATAACTTTTTCGTGGGATTTTCTGGTTTTCGGGTATGAGTCCAATTGTTCACATTAGCGGTATAAGGAAGACTATTGCCGCTTTTACATTCCCTTACAAAATACCGTTAATTTTTTCTAAAGGTACGGACGGGGGCGCCGTTAAGCGCAATAACAGGGGGGCGCTCCCAAACTGAAAATGGGCGCCATTCCTTTTCCATGAAATAACGACATATGTCGAAGGAGAAGCAATATGGCTCTCGGTATTAACACTAACGTTGCGTCACTGTCAGCTCAGAACCAGCTGAACAAATCCCAGGAGCTTTCTAACCAAGCTCTGGAGCGTCTGTCTTCCGGTCTGCGCATCAACTCCGCCAAGGACGATGCTGCTGGCCTTGCAATTTCGACCCGTTTTCAGTCCCAGATCTCTGGTCTGAATGTTGCCCAGCGTAACGCCAACGACGGTATTTCCCTGGCTCAGACTGCTGAAGGTGCTCTGGAAGAAACCACCAACATCCTGCAGCGCATCCGTGAGCTGTCTGTTCAGTCGGCCAACTCTACCAACTCTTCTTCCGACCGCTCTGCACTTCAGGGCGAAGTAAACCAGCTGAAGCAAGAGCTTGATCGTATTGCCGGTACCACCCAGTTTAACGGCCTCAACCTTCTGGATGGCAGCTTCACTGCCCAGTCATTCCAGGTTGGTGCCAACGCTAACCAGACCATCTCGGTCTCTGTAACTGGCGCTCGTGGTGCCGACCTTGGTAACAACACCGTATCCGGTGAAAGTGATACCACTGTCAGTCAGGGCACGGGTTCTGTTGCAGTCGCGGCCGCTGATGTGGCAACCGTTGCCAACAATACGATTGCTACACAGAACATCACCGTTTCTGGAACTGAAGGCTCTGAGGTCATCGGTATTACCCAGGGCGATACTGCAGAAGCGATTGCGGCTGCTGTTAACGCTGAAACCGGCACGACTGGTGTAACGGCTACGGCATCCACCACGGCAACCCTCGCTGGTCTGTCTGACGATGGTACGGTTTCCTTTACGCTTGGCAGTGGTGGCGACACAGCGACCATCTCCGCAGCGGTAACGACCACTGACCTGGGTGCGCTGGCCAAAGCGATCAACGATACCTCAGGCACCACTGGTGTTACGGCTGAAGCAAACGGTGGCGAAATCACACTGACCCAGGCTGATGGCAAAGACATCCGTCTGCAGGACTTTGCCAACTCAGGTAACGCGACCGGTACCGCCACGCTGCAGGGCAGCGGTGACCCATCAGCGGTTACTTTGACCGCTGGCAGCACTGACAGCACGATTGCTTCTGGCTCTGTTGAATTCGCCTCTTCCGGTGCATTCTCAGTAAGCTCCTCTGTCGCAGAGACTGCCGGTAGCATTCTGAACGTCGCAGCCGACACCGTGGTTGGTTCCAACCTCCAGTCAGTGTCTTCTATCGACATCGGTACTGTTGCGGGCGCTAACAGCGCAATCGAGATTGCAGATGCGGCTCTGGAGCAGATCAGTGGTATCCGCGCCGATCTGGGTGCTGCCCAGAACCGGTTCGAGTCTACGATCGCCAACCTGAGCACAACTGCCGAAAACCTGTCGGCCGCTAACAGCCGGATTCTGGATGCAGACTTCGCATCTGAAACTGCTAAGCTGTCCAAGGCGCAGGTTCTCCAGCAAGCTGGTATCTCTGTACTGGCACAGGCGAATGCCCGTCCACAGCAGGTTCTGTCCCTCCTGCAGTAACAGGGGCATAACGGCAAGGCCGGGGCCTTTGGGCCCCGGTTTACTGCTGTATGAGGATAGCGAGGTGAGCTATGAATGGCGTTAACCTGAATGGCCCGGATTTGAAGCTGATTCGTTCCAGCGAGCAAGCTCCGGCTCGGGCAATTTCGTCATCTCAGGCCGAAGGCAGGAATGCCTCCGCCCTGACTGCACCTTCATCACCTGGTCTTGCTGAGCGTCCGGAGATGTTATCCGGGGCTCAGGAACTTTCGAAAGCTGAGAGGCTCGAAAGGCGCAGTGAGGCACAGAAAGAGAAATTGGATGATGCCGTGTCTCAACTGAACGATTTCGTTCAGACGGTCCAGAGGGATTTGCAGTTTGAAGTGGATAACGAGCGGGGGCAAACGATCGTCAAAGTTGTCGATCAGTCCACCCAGGAGGTTATCCGGCAAATTCCGGATGAGGTTGCGTTGAGGTTGGCAGAAAACTTGCAGCAGGATGAACCGCTGACGTTATTCAACACGAAGGTATAGGCGTTTGCCGCTCTTGGCCTGACGTTGAAAACGGTTGTTCAGCACCGCCGCACCCGAAAGGGGCCGGCGGTGTTTTGCTTACATGTGGTTACAAATTGGTCGGAAGAAAAGGCAAAGTTTTGCCGCTTTAGGCCGATATATGGAATAGCATTGGAAATTGCCCTCCTGAGGAGGCACATACTATGGCAAATATATCATCGTTGGGTATCGGGTCTGGTGTTCTGACCTCCGAGCTGGTCGATCAGTTGGTGCAAGCGGAGCGGGCACCGACGGAAAAGCGATTGGCGCAGAAAACCGAACGCACCCAGGCGCTGATTTCTGCCTACGGCACGTTGCGCAGCGCAGTGACAGAGCTGCGTCTTCCAATGCGGCAGCTGAGTGCGCCAGATAATCTCAAAGCCTTTTCTGCAACGTCGTCCAACGAAGACATTGCTGTGTCTGTGGATAGTTCCAAGGCTAACCGTGGTACTTATAGTGTCGATGTGACAAGTCTCGCCAGTGCTCAGGCGCTTGCATCGCGTGACGTATTTGCGGATCGGGACAAGACCAGTGTTGGCCAGGGAACAATGACGCTTTCCGTCGGTGACAAAACCACCAACATTGTCATAGATAGCAGTAACGATACGTTGCAGGGCCTGGCAAACGCGATCAACGATTCCGATGCAGGGGTGTCAGCAGGCGTAATCGATACCGGTAGTGGCTTTCAACTTGTGCTATCGGCAGACGAAACCGGTACGGCAAACGCCGTTAGCATTTCCGTATCGGGCGACAGCGCCGGAACGGATACCGATGCCCAGGGGCTTTCCCGCTTTGCGTTTAATGCATCAATGGATGCGGGCGCCGGTCTCAATGAGACAATCGCTGCGTCGGACGCCGTGATGAGTATTAATGGCGTCGAGGTTACCCGTTCTACCAATAGTTTTGAGAACGTCATTGACGGTTTGACATTTGATCTGACGGCCACTGGTACGTCCACGGTAAAGGTTGAACAGGATCTCGGAGCTGTAGCAGACCGTGTTCAGGGCTTTGTCGAGAAATTTAATGGCCTGCAGGAAACCATTGATGCTCTGGCAGGATTCAATGCAGAGAGCGGTAGCGGAAGCCTCCTGACGGGCGATAGCGTTATTCGGGGTATTCAGAATCAACTCCGCCAAGTGCTGACCCGCGTTGTTCCCGGTCTTGAAGATGCAAGTGTCCGAAGCCTGGCGGATGTGGGTATTACCACAAATTTCGAGACTGGTTCTCTAGAATTTGACCGCGAAGAGTTCATGGAGCAGTTAAAGGCCAATCCGGATGATGTCACGGCCTTGTTTGCCGAACAGGGCAGGGCTACGGACAGCCAGGTGGAGTTTGTTCGCAGTGGTGTAAACACCGAACCTGGAACCTATGATATCAACGTGACCCAGGCTGCGACCCAAGGCACGCTCGCCGGGAATGCTGCGGCCACTTTTCCCGTTACGATTGACGGAACAAATGATGAACTTTCACTGCTGGTTAACGGTGACACCTCCGTTAACCTTCAGCTTACGCAGCAGACTTACAACAGCGCTCAGGATCTGGCTGACGAGATTCAGGCTCAGCTTAATAGCAACAACGCGCTGAACGCGTCAGAGGGATCCGTTCAGGTGAGCCTGGGAGCAGGGGATGAGTTGGTTTTCTCTTCTTCCACCTATGGCAGCGAGTCTTCGGTCACCTTGTCGTCCGCTGAAAGCGCGGCTACGTTTGGATTGGATGCCGCCACAAGCACGGATGGCCTCGATGTTGCGGGTACCATTGACGGAAGAACGGCTGAAGGCGAAGGGCAAACACTGTTTCTGGGCGAAAACAGCGGTGCGGCGTCCGGGCTCCAGGTGAAAATACTGGGCGAGCAGACTGGAAGTCGAGGCTCGATACAGTTTATTGAAGGTGTTGGCGAACGTACGGTTGATCTGATCACCAACTTTGTCGGTGCCGATGGTGCAATTGATACCAGAACCGAGAGCCTGAACCGCGATTTAGAGCGAATTCAGGAAAATCAGATTCGGCTGGAAGAGAGAATTACAGCCTATCGAGAGCGCCTGGTGAGTCAATTCACAGCTGCGGATTCACTGATCTCGCAACTGAACAGTACGCAGGACTTTGTGAGTCAGCAGCTCGCTGCTCTGGCGCCACAGAATAATCGCAATAACAATTGATGTTTATTGCTTGAAGAGCGAATAAAGAGGTCACTTATGAACGGTTTACAGGCTTACCAACGCGTAAACGCCCAAACCAGCATTACCGATGCCGATCCTCACAAGCTGATCCAGCTTCTATACAACGGAGCGTTGGAGCGCATTAACATGGCTAAGGCCAGAATGCAGGCAAAGGACTTTGAGGGCAAAGGCCGGCTGATTTCCAAAGCGATTGAAATCATCGGTGGTCTCCGTGGCTTCCTGGATTTCGAGAAGGGCGGTGATCTGGCCGTACGCCTGGAATCGCTTTATGACTACATGGAGCGGACCCTTTTTGAAGCGAACGCCAAGAATGACGTTGCTAAGCTTGATGAAGTGGCGGACCTTCTGCGTTCAATCAAGGATGGATGGGATGGCATTCGCGAAGAGGCCACCTCCAAGCAGCAGCAGGCTGTCTGAATACGACGTTCTGGTCTGAAAATCGTGCGTTATATCCAGGATGCCACTTGGTGTCCTGCCGGTGGCATCTGCGGTCGTTAACAAGGCCGCCCGTATACCCCCAATAGCCATTCCCCCCGCTGTCCCGTACAATACGCTCCTTATTTTTTGATACATCCATTCTGTTCAGTCTGGAGCAAGGGCATGTCTGATATTAAAAAGGTGGTTCTGGCGTATTCCGGTGGCCTGGATACCTCGGTAATCGTTCGCTGGTTGCAGGATACCTATGAATGTGAGGTGGTGACGTTCACTGCCGACATCGGCCAGGGCGAGGAAGTGGAACCGGCGCGCGCGAAAGCGAAAGCGCTCGGCGTAAAGGAAATCTACATTGAGGATCTGCGCGAGGAATTCGTTCGTGACTACGTGTTCCCGATGTTCCGCGCCAACACCATCTACGAAGGAGAGTACCTGCTGGGTACCTCCATCGCACGCCCGCTGATCTCCCGTCGTTTGATTGAGATTGCCAACGAAACCGGTGCGGACGCGATTTCCCACGGTGCCACTGGCAAAGGCAACGATCAGGTTCGTTTCGAATTAGGTGCCTATGCGCTGAAGCCGGGTGTGAAGGTAATTGCCCCCTGGCGCGAGTGGGATCTGAATTCCCGCGAAAAATTGTTGGCTTACTGCGACGAGCGCAACATTCCGGTGGAGAAGAAGAAGGGCAAGAGCCCGTATTCCATGGATGCCAACTTGCTGCATATCTCTTATGAAGGCATCAACCTGGAGGATCCCTGGGCGGAAGCCGAGGAAGATATGTGGCGCTGGAGTGTGTCTCCGGAAGCGGCTCCTGACACGCCCTCCTACATCGAAGTGACCTATGAGAAAGGCGATATTGTCGCCATCGATGGTCAGGCCATGAAGCCACACGAGGTGCTTGGGCATCTGAACAAGGTTGCGGGCGAGAACGGCATTGGGCGCCTGGACATTGTTGAGAACCGTTATGTGGGCATGAAGTCTCGGGGGTGTTACGAAACTCCGGGCGGCACCATCATGCTGCGCGCCCATCGAGCCATTGAGTCCATTACCCTGGACCGCGAAGTTGCGCATCTGAAAGACAGCATCATGCCGCGTTATGCGGAGGTGATTTACAACGGATACTGGTGGTCTCCTGAGCGGGAAGCTTTGCAGGCGCTGATTGACCAGACTCAGACCTATGTAAACGGTACCGTGCGTCTGAAGCTCTACAAGGGCAATGTGGATGTGGTTGGTCGTAAGTCGAACGATTCGTTGTTCGATGAGAAAATTGCGACCTTCGAGGAAGATCAGGGCGCGTATGACCAGAAGGATGCGGAAGGCTTTATCAAGCTGAATGCCTTGCGCCTGCGTATCGCCGCTGGCAAAGGTCGCACGCTTTAAAGTCTGGATCT
>NZ_ABCP01000019.1 GCF_000170835.1 Marinobacter algicola DG893 | reverse complement strand
CAGCTTGCCTGAAAACGGTCCAGGGCTGCTCTGATTATTCTTTTCCTGGAAGGTTTCCATCTCCGGAAACCGTTGAAAACAGCAACTGCCCCGCCAGTAACAACAGAACGCCCCCCATCAGCCGGTCCAGCCAATGGCCGAAACGGTTAAACCCCTTGCGGATCTGCGGCAGGGTGAAGAATACCGCCACGGCCATGAACCACAGGCCGGTGGCCACCGCCATATAGGCGCCATAAGCGGTTTGAATCGCGATCGGCGTACCCGGGCTGATGATTACCGAAAAGAGTGACACAAAGAACAGTGTTGCCTTCGGATTCAGGGTATTGGTCAGGAAACCAAGCCTAAAGGCCGCCAGCCCGGATTGCAGCTCACCGTTTTCCGTTTCTACATAAATACCGCCGGCTTTCGAGCGCAAACACTGTATCGCGATCCAGGTGAGGTAGAGGGCGCCAACCACTTTGAGAATGCTGAACAGCACCAGCGACTGCTGGATGATCAGGCCGATACCCAGCAGGGAATACCCCACGTGAACTAGAATGCCGGTGCCAATGCCAAAGGCCGTCAGCAGGGCGTTGCGACGGCTTTGGCACAGTGCCTGGCGAAGCATCACGGCAAAATCTGGCCCCGGGCTGGCGACGGCCAGAAAATGGACGAGGGCGACGGTGATGAATTCCGGCCAGTAGTTGTGCATGGGTTTTGTCTCCTGGGAAGTTCCGGTGCAGGGCGTCAGTCTAGAAGGCGTGGCCAAAAAAGTCCTGTGCCGAATACAGTAATTTCTTTGATTTGATACTAAACCGTTTTCTGTATTCACTCCTATACTCAGGCAACACCATGAATTTCGCATTCGGGTAGGGGAGTGGTAGACGTGGAAAAACGTAAGGTCGATGTCGCTGTTATTGGCGCGGGTACTGCCGGCATGAGCGCCTATCGCGCTGCCCGCAAGCACACGGACAATATCGTTTTGATTGAAGGCGGTGCCTACGGTACCACCTGTGCCAGCGTGGGCTGCATGCCCAGCAAGCTCTTGATCGCGGCGGCAGACAGTGCCCACCAATTGCGGAAGGCGCCAATGTTTGGAGTTCACCCCGGTGATGTCCGAATTGATGGCAAAGAGGTGATGGCGCGTGTTCGCAAGGAGCGGGATCGGTTCGTCAGCTTTGTGGTGGAGGCCGTAGAGGGGTTCCCCGAGGCTGACCGGCTTCGCGGCCAGGCCCGTTTCCTGTCGCCCCACCGGATTGTTGTCGGCGAGAAAGTGGAAGTGGAGGCCGCGCGGGTGGTCATTGCCACCGGTTCCCGGCCGAACATCCCCGGCTTTTTCAAGGATGCCAAAGACCGACTGGTGGTGAACGATGATATTTTCGAGTGGGACGACCTGCCTGGATCCGTTGCCGTATTCGGCCCCGGCATAATTGGCCTGGAGCTAGGGCAGGCGCTCAGTCGGCTGGGGGTTCGGGTGCGGATGTTCGGAGTCAGCGGAAGCCTCGGGCCGCTTCAGGAGGACGCAATCCGCAGCTACGCACTGAAAACATTCAATGAAGAATTTCCGTTGGATACCAGCGCCAAGGTCCGGTTGGTTGAGCGAACGGACGATGGTGTTCGCATTCGTTTTTCGGACGCGGATCGTGGTGAGCTCACGGAAACGTTTGACTATCTGCTGGCGGCCACGGGCCGTCGCCCCAATGTCGACAGTCTGGACATACAGAACGCGGATATTGCCCAGGATGACCATGGCTCGCCACTGTTCGACCACTACACGCTTCAGTGCGGTGACAGTCATATATTCATCGCGGGAGATGCCAACAATGAAGTGCCGCTGCTCCATGAGGCGGCCGACGAAGGACGAATAGCCGGCGATAACGCCGCCAGATACCCGGATGTGCGGGCGGGGCTGCGCCGGGTGCCATTGGGCATCGTATTCACTGATCCACAGATTGCGACGGTGGGGATGACCCTAAAAGAAGCCAATGAGCGTTGTAAGGAGGGCTATGCCGTTGGTGAAGTTTCTTTTGAAGGGCAGGGGCGCAGCCGCGTTATCGGCGCCAACAAGGGCATTCTGCATGTATATGGGGAGCGAGGCAGTGGGCTATTTCTGGGCGCGGAGATGTTTGGCCCCGCAGCCGAACACATCGGCCACTTGCTGGCCTGGTCGCTGCAAAAGCGCATGACTGTAAGCGAAATGCTGACCATGCCGTTTTACCACCCGGTGATCGAAGAAGGGGTCCGAACAGCGTTGCGTGACCTCAACCGCAAGCTGGATATCGGCCCACAACCGATTGAGCGTTGCCTGGATTGCGGTCCGGGTGGCTAGAGTCAAGGGGGTGGCCCGGTTCAGAAACTTTGAGCGACCGGGGTTGTCTCCGCACCAGGGGCGCCCCTTGTAATCTGTTGCCTCCGCGCCCATATCTTCTCATGAAAGAAATAGGCAACCGTGTTAATCGCTGGCTCCACCATGGCAATAAGGCTGCCAATCAGGAGGTCGCCGGTCAGCAGGTAAGCAACGGTAAAGGCCACGGTGAAGTGAGTAATGGCAAATGTGATGGTTTTCAGCAACGAGTTGTCACCCTTGGAACCATGGTCATGGAAAAACATCTTCAGGGCACTCATAGACAGCTCCGCATGTGCGATGGATATGAGTCCATTCAACAGCAATTGAGAATTGTTGTTAAATAAATAATATGCAGATTTTTGATAGTCCTTGGCTATTATTTGTCGACGCCACGGATTAGTAATAGCTATCAATAGTATTGGATAACTAAACTTTATCTATTCATTGTTTCTGGTTAGTTTAATGGCCAGTACATTCCGGCAACTGTCAAGGAGACACGTTATGAGCAAGAACTTTATTGGGCTGGACACTGAAAAGACCCAGAGCCTTGCGAACGCACTGAACGATCTGCTGTCCAATTACCAGATCTTCTACATGAACGTTCGTGGCTATCACTGGAACATCAAAGGCGACAACTTTTTCGAGTTGCATGCCAAGTTTGAAGAGCTTTACGACGATCTGTTACTGAAGATTGATGAGATCGCCGAGCGGGTTCTCACACTCGGGCATCGGCCTGCACACGCCTACAGCACTTACATCGAAAAATCCGAGGTGCCTGAGAGAAAAGATGTCGCCGATGGTAAGGATGCTGTTGAAAACATCGTAGACAGCTTCGCCAAACTGATTGGCAAGCAGCGGGAGTTGCTTCATCTGGCTGGCGACGCGGACGACGAAGGTACAGTGGCACTGATGAGTGACTACATCTCTCAGCAGGAAAAGACGGTATGGATGTACCGCAGCTACCTCGGCCAGTAAGGCTTTATGCTCTCAATAACTTGAGCAAGCGTTGACAATGGCGACCGCGCGGTCGCCATTTTTTTGCTGGTATCGCCTCTCCTAAACAGTCCTGACTTAAAAGTGACGCATTTCTGTCACCTCTTCTCCATAAAGTGTCGTGTACAACCACACGTGTAACGACAGAAGAAGAGGCAAACATGACATTCCAGAAGTCACTCCTTACGGCAGCCATCCTCGCATCCACCCTAGGCCTGATGGCCTGCGACGGTGATGATGGCGACGATGGCAGCGCGGGTTCGCCCGGCACCAGCCAGACCCTGATCGAACTGAATACCCTCGGTACCTATGCAAGCGGTGCGTTCGATGAAGGCGCAGCGGAGATCGTGGCCCACGATCCGGTCAACCAACGCCTGTTTGTCATCAATGCCAACGAATCAACCGTGGACGTGCTGGACATCCAGGACCCGGAGATGCCGGTCAAGCTCAGCACCATTGATGCCACCGCCGAAGGTGCTTCCGCGAACAGCGTGGCGGTATACGGCGACCTCGTGGCCGTCGCCATTGAAGCTGACGTCAAGCAGGACAACGGCAAAGTGGTGTTCTATAACAGCACCGACCTGAACAAGGTGGGTGAAGTAGAGGCGGGCGCCTTGCCGGATATGCTGACGTTTACCCGCGATGGCCAGAAGCTCCTGGTGGCCAACGAGGGCGAACCCAGTGATGACTACAGTGTTGACCCGGAGGGCTCCGTTAGCATTGTTGACCTGTCCAACGGCGTGGCTGCGGCGACGGTAACCACGGCAGGGTTCACCAGCTTCAACGGTCAGCAGGCCGAGCTTATGGAACAGGGCCTGAGAGTGTTCGGGCCGGGCGCCACCCTGGCCCAGGATCTGGAGCCGGAATACATCGCGATCTCTATCGACGGTGAAAAAGCCTGGGTTGCGATGCAGGAGGCAAATGCCGTTGCCGAACTGGACATCGCGGCCGGGGAAATTACTGCCATTATTCCGCTGGGCTTCAAGGATCACAGCATCATCGGCAACGAATTGGATGCCAGCAACGACGACAGCGGCATCAACATTCGCAACTGGCCGGTGAAGGGTATTTACCATCCGGATGCCATGACCAGCTACGGCTTTAACGGAAAAACCTATTACATCACCGCCAACGAGGGTGATTCCCGTGATTACGACGGCTTCAGTGAGGAATTCCGCGTCGCCGACCTGACGCTGGATGCTACGGCCTTCCCGAACGCCGCCGAGTTACAGGAAGACGCTAACCTGGGCCGCCTGAACGTTACATCCACCCTGGGTTTTGGCAATTCCTGCGCGCCTAGCGATCCGGCCAACGTTACTCTCATGGGTGGAGAGTACGACCGTAGCTATGTGGAGAACAACTGTGTCTACAGTGAGCTCTACGCCTACGGTGCGCGATCATTTTCAATATGGTCGGAAACCGGCGAGCGGGTCTTCGACAGCGGCAGTGAATTCGAGCGCATTGCCGCGAGCCTGATCCCGGACAACTTCAACAGCAATAACGACGAAAACGCATTCGACAATCGCTCCGATGACAAGGGGCCAGAGCCCGAGGCAGTCACCGTGGGTACCATCAATGGCCAGACTTTTGCTTTTATTGGCCTTGAACGGGTCGGGGGCATCATGGTCTATAACGTGACCAATCCGCAGAACCCGGAATTCGTCCAGTACCTCAATAACCGCGACTTTTCTGCCTCCCAGACCGATCTTGAGAATGGCATGGCCGGTGATCTCGGGCCCGAGGGACTTGCCTTTATCGCTGCTGACGACAGCCCCAATGGCAAGCCGATGTTAGCGGTGGGCAACGAGGTGAGTGGTACGACCACTCTGTATGGCATCGATGTGATTGAACTGGCCGCTGACTGACAGTCGGCGAGGCAAAGGAAAGCCGGAGCGGGCGCTGCCCGGTCCGGCTTTATACGTTCTCTCAGCCTTGGGAAACCGTCGCCAGTGGGGGAACCTGCTGATGCAGGAACCATTTTTCGGTGACGACCTTGCGGGTGAACCAGTGGGACCGCATCAGGGTACTGGCCAATGGCATTTTGACCCAGTCCGGCACTTGCCAGCCCTCATCCTGAGGCATGGCACGATTACCAAAGCGGCTGGCAATGGCTTCACCGTAGGCTTGCAGCGCCTGGGCGGAATAATCCTCCTGATCGCGAATAATGTCGGCCGCCATCAACGCAGACTCTATGGCAGGGCGAATACCCTCTCCGCTCTGGGTGTAAGCCAGGCCGGCGGAATCACCAATCAACAGCAGGCCGTCATCGGCCAGTGGCCTCTCCGCGTGGGCGTATAGCAGGTAGGCATGACCTTTGAACTTGCCGGGTAAATCGGCCGGTATGCGCCCTTCGGATTTCATTTCCTCCACGAAGGCATTGAGGTGCTCGGTCAGTTTGTGATTGTCTTCCCGACCAAGGCCAATATTGAGGAAATTACCCTTCCGGAACACCCAGGCATAGCCTTTGAGGTCGCGGCAAAACCAGAGTTCGGGGGTATCGCCACGGGCTTCGCACACCTCGGCCTGTTGAGGCGTCATCTCGAATTCCACTTCTTTGGCCGCCACCACGACTTCGTGGCTGCCAGGGCCATCCCCCATCAGCTTCGCCACTGGGCAGAAATGGCCCCCGGCACCCACAACCAGGGGTGCCTCCCAGGTATCGTTGACCACCCAGTTGCCATCGTGACGAACAATGGACTTGACCGGTGTTTTCAGCTGCTTCGGCACGGTTGTCCTGTCGAGCAGAAAGGCATCGAACTCGCAGCGTCGTATGCCGTAACTGACAATCTCACCGTGGTCATTTTCCACCGCTGGTTGCCCCATCATGCCTATACAAAACCGCCGGATGGGTTGGAGGGTTCGCCCGGTGCCGTAAGAGTTGATGTCTATGTCGAGACTGTCCATCACCGCAGGAGTAACCCAGCCGGCGCAGGTCTTGTCCCGTGGGAAGTCCTGCTTATCGATCACCAGAATGCGTTTGCCAGTGTCCTGCAGTGCGTGGGCGAGGGTAGATCCTGCAGGCCCGGCACCCACGATAATCAGGTCATAGTAGTCCATGATTACGCCTCCGGAGCTGCAGGGGACGAGTAGATGTCCTGACGGTTTTGCGGCAGTTGATTGTTCCCGCCGTGGGTGAAGACCACCTGGAACAGCTGCAATGAGCCGGCCCGGAAGGCGGCTATGGAACCGGCGAGATACATTTCCCAGGCGCGGGCGAAGTGTCCGTCGTACATCTCTGTGACCTTGTCCATGTTGCTCCTGAACCGCTCCATCCAGTGGGTCAGGGTCTGGGCGTAGTGCAGTCTGAGGTTTTCGACATCCAGCACCGAAAAGTCACTGTGTTCGCAGATGCCCATGAACTCAGAGATACTCGGTGGGTACGCACCTGGAAAGATGCGTTTCTCAATCCAGGCGTTCATCAGCATGGGCCGGTTGCGGCCGATGCTGTGCAGTAACGCCAGGCCGCCCGGCTTCAGGGAGCGACTGATCAGCTCCGACAGCGCCTGGTAATTGTCCTTTCCGACATGCTCCAGCATGCCGATGGACACGAAGGCATCGTATTGGCCGCTGATGTTGCGGTAGTCATCTTCAACGTACTCAATCAGGTGGTCCAGCTGCTGACGCCTGGCTTCTTCCCGGGCGTACGTCAGCTGTTCTTTCGAGATGTTGTAGGAATGCACCTTCACGCCATAATGCCTCGCCATATAGCGCGCCAGACCGCCCCAGCCGCAGCCGGCTTCCACAACCGTCATACCGGGTTTCAGCCGTAACTTGCGGCAAACGTGTTCCAGCTTGGCCAGTTGGGCCTGTTCCAGGGTCAAATCCGGTGTTTCGTAATAGGCGCAGGTGTACTGCATCTCGGCATGATCCAGCCAGAGCCGGTAAAACTCGTTGCCCAGATCGTAGTGATGGTGAATGTTTTCCTTGGCTTCTGAGACGCCGGTTGAGCGTGGGTTGTGGTTGCGCCACAGTGCCTCCAGCCATTTGGGCCATTTCTGTCTGGCGTTGTGAATTGAGCGGTAAAGTGTCTCCATCAGCTCCGAAAGATCGCCATCTATTTGCAACCTGCCTGCGCTGTATAGATCTCCAAACGCCAGATTGGGGTTGGTGACCAGCGTAAACAGCGCCTTGGGGTCAGTCAGTTTGAGCGTAAAGCGGGCACTGCCCTCTTCGGGATCAATAAACTCATTGTTCCACAACTGGAAGCGTAGCGGTGGTGAGCCGGCCATGCGCATCAGCTTGGCGATCAGCCAGCGCTCATAACTGTGAGGCTCGCGGTCCGCCTGCTGCTCTTCGAGGGGCAGCGTCAGGACGTGAGGCCTGTTCTCCGGTCGGTCGTTGGTGGGCGCTGGGGTCTTCCGGGCGGTGCTTTGGCTCATGGATACATATCTCCCTTTTTCAGCTGGTTAATCACGGACTGAAGTCGGCGGGTTTGGCCGACAGTGATTCAGCATCAGGGCGTGTCCCGATATCACAACTGAGAATCGCCTGCTTCGTCTTCAGTATAGAAAACAAGCGTGTTTTGTCATATCCCCCACCACACACCAAAGAATGGAGGGGTGTTATTGGGGCAATAGGTAAAAGGGGTAAAAGCGGGAGTGGCGGGCGAAAAAACCGGGGCTGCAAGGCCCCGGTTTGTCGGTGTGCGGTCAGCTGGAGCCGGCGTCAGTAGGTCGAACTCATGCCAAACCATTCCGGGAAAATGACGATCATCGCCAGCACCAGTACCTGCATCAGGATAAACGGCAAGACCCCTTTGTAGATGTCGGTAGTCTGTACGCTGGGTGGCGATACACCCTTGAGATAGAACAGACTGAACCCGAACGGGGGCGTCAGGAAACTGGTTTGCAGGTTCATGGCAATCAAAATCGCGAACCACAGCATGTTGATACCCATGGCTTCCGCCACCGGTGCCAGAATCGGCACGATGATGAACGAAATTTCCACGAAGTCGATGAAGAAGCCCAGCACCAGGATGACCAGCATAGCCAGGATGATGAAGCCCCATTTTTCGCCGGGAAGCTGCAGTAGCCATTCTTCCAGCAGGTAATCGCCACCGGTGTAGCTGAATACCATCGAAAACGCGGTTGCACCCACCAGGATGGCGAACACCATGGCCGTGACCTTCACGGTGTCCTTCGAGGCGTCCCACACCATTTTGAAGGAGAACTGGCGGTAGATGATCGCCAGCACCACGGCACCGACACCACCGAGTGCGGAAGATTCCGTGGGAGTGGCAATACCGGCAAAGATGGAGCCCAATACGACGATGATCAACGCCAACGGCGGGATAATCGCCAGCAGCGCTGCACGGATTTCCTTGCCCCGTGACAGTCCGCTGTCGTCCGGCATGGCGGGACCGGTTTCAGGCTTGAAGCGGGTGAGAACAAGGATGTAGATGATGTACAGACCGACCAGGACCACACCCGGGATAACCGCTGCCCTGAAGAGGTCGCCAACCGGCAGCCCAAGCACATCGCCAAGGATAATCAGGATAATCGAAGGCGGTACGATCTGGCCCAGTGTGCCGGAAGCACAGATGGTACCCGTAGCAAGCCGCTTGTCGTAATTATGGGCCAGCATCACGGGGAGAGAGATCAGGCCCATGGCGACCACACTGGCACCGACAACCCCCGTCGACGCCGCAAGCAGGGCACCCACCAGGATGGTGGAAATGGCCAGGCCCCCTGGCAGTCCACCGAACAGTCTGCCCATGGAGGTCAGCAATTGTTCGGCCAGCCGCGTGCGTTGCAGAACCACACCCATGAAAATGAACAACGGCACCGCCATCAACACCGTATTCTGCATGACGCTCATGATGCGATAAGGCATGAAGGCGAACAGATCCATGCCTTCGGCATAGATCCCGAAAAACAGGGCAACGCCGCCAAAGGTAAAGGCAACCGGGAAGCCCAACATCAGCAGGAGGAGGGCTGCTCCGAACATAATCATACCGATCATGCGAGACCCTCCGCGCCGTGCTTGGGTTCATAGGTCTTGTCGCCAGCAATAACCCGTATTGCGAAGGTCACCATGTTGAATCCGGCGATGCCGGTAAACACTGCGGAAATCGGGATCACGCTCTTGATTACCCAGCGATGGGGCAGCCCGCCCGGATCGCCGCTGCCTTCACCCATGCTGTAGGACTCAACGGCAAAATTGTAGCCGTAGTTCCAGATCAGGTAGGCAAAGGGGATGACAAAGATAGCAGCACCAACGATGTTGACCCAGGCCTTGGTCTTGTCACGCCAGCGGGTGTAGAAAACGTCTACGCGAACATGGCCGTCCGTGCGCAATGCGTAGGGGATGCCCAGCAGGAACACCACGGAATAGAGATGCCACTCCATTTCCTGCATACCGATCGAAACTTCATTGAAAGCGTAGCGGGCCACCACGTCGTAGAAGACGTTACCGGCCATCAGAATCATTGCGGCACAGGCCACCCAGCCGCAAAAAATGGACAGGGTGGCCAGGCCCTCGTCCAGCTTGATAATCCAACGCATTGATTGTCCTCCGCCGGGAAACCGGCGATTTTTCAATTGCTATAAACGACAAAACCGGGATCACTGCTGGAGCGATCCCGGCTCAGTTACTGCCGATATGTTACTCGACTTCTGCCATCGTGTTCAGGTAGGCCCGTTCGGAGATGTCCGTGTAGGCCCGGCTCTTCTCAAGATATTCCTGTTGGGATTTTACAATCTTTGCAGCTTGCTCATTGCTCGCTGCGGCTTCTTTCAGGAGTTTCTCGTTGGCCTCGTGCATGGCCTGGAAGATTTCCTCAGGGAACTTCTTGATCTGTACGTTGGGGTACTCTTCCTTGATGCTGGCCCAGGCTTCCGCGTTTGCGTGCTGAGAGTGAACCAGCATGTCATAGGAGGCTGTGCGCATGGCGACGCGCATAATTTCCCGCAAGTCGGCTGGCAACTTTTCCCATACCTGCTTGTTCACCAGGAACTGCAGCTCGGTGGCGGGCTCGTGCCAGCCGGTATAGTAGTAGTCCGCAATTTGCTGGAAACCAAGACGCAGATCCAGGGAAGGGCCAACCCACTCAACCGCATCAATGGTGTTGCGCTCCAGGGCTGTGTATAGCTCGCCCGGTGGGATGTTGGTCGGATTAACGCCTACTTCCGCAAACACCTCACCGGCGAAGCCCGGAATACGCATCTTCAGGCCCTGCAGGTCTTCGAGAGTGTTGATTTCCTTGCGGAACCAGCCGCCCATCTGAACGCCGGTGTTACCGCCCGGGAACGACAGCATGTTGTGAGGTTCGTAAACCTCCTGCATCAGTTCCATACCACCACCGTGGTAGAACCAGGCGTATTGTTCCATCGCGTTCATGCCGAAAGGCATGCTGGTGAAGAACAGGGTGTTGGGTACTTTGCCTTTCCAGTAGTAGGACGCAGAGTGCCCCATGTCGTACTGACCGGCCTTGACCATATCAAAGACGCCGAAGGGCGCTTTGTGCTTGTTTGACGAGTCTATGCGGACCTTCAGGCGGCCGTCAGACATTTTTTCGACAGTTTCAGCGAACCGTTTGGTGGTATCACCGAAAATCGGGAAGTTGGGCCCCCAGGTTTCGGCCAGGCGCAGGGTAAACGTGTCTTGAGCGAGAGCTTGTGTGGAAGCAAAGGTAGTTGCTACAGCCAGCACAGCCGCGGATAGAACAGAACGGATCTTCATTGCTCTTCTAGCCTCTTTTGTCGTTGTTGTGTTGAGAGCCTCTCCCTCTGTCAGGGACAGTAACTCCTAATTCTAGTTCAAGTTATCAACAAACGTTAAGAAACGGAACGAAAAACCGGCGTTTGTACGACGTAGGTCTTACCTGTTGCCGCTTGTATTCTATTGTACGCGCGGGTTCTCTGAAGATTGGAGATGTCGATGTAGCCGCCTGAACAGCGTGTCCTGAAAATCGTCGGTCAGGGGATAGAGGTGGCCGGCATCCGGTATCAGGCTCAGGTTGGCGTTGGGCAACCGGTTTGAAAGATGGTTCGCGTAGTCCACGGGTACGAAGGGGTCCTTGTCACCTTGGTATATCCAGACGGGGATAGGTACATCTTTTAGCCTGAACTGCCAGTCCTCCAGTTCCGTCAGCAGGTCGGTGGCAACGGCTTGCCCGCCACTATTGAGGCAGGCAAGCTGATCCTGCCGGAACAGTCCTTCTGCCAGGCAGGCACGGAGGATGTATTTGTCCTCATCGCTGACCAGCTGTTTGGCTTCACGCAGATAGGGGCCGGGATATTGTCGTGAGAGCCAGACAACAATGCCAACCGCGAGCCGGAACAGCAGCTTGCTATGACGAGCGAGCATTGGGCCGGGCCAACGAGTGGCTGCCAGCAGGGGGTGCGCGCCTTCATATTCTGCGAAATGGGTGTATCCGGACAGGCAGACGCCAAGGTCCATGCGCGAGTGCAGGGCGAATCCGCAGGCCAGGGTTCTGGAGCTACCACTGGACCAGCCAATGTGGCTGAAACGGCCAAGTTCGAGCGCATCGACGAGTTGCCGTATGTCGTCGGTGTAGTCCAACAGAGTGCGGTGCGGCTGGAAGTCGGATCTGCCGATTCCCGGCCTGTCTGGCGTGATCATACGGAAACCATGGCGGAGGGCCCGGTCATGGAAAAAATGCCCCTCCAGCCGGGAGCCGGGCATACCGTGGCCGAATACCAGCGGATAGCCTGTTGGATCACCAAGGTCGGTGTAGGCAAGCCGGCGACCGTCACTGAGGGTGAGACTATGTTCTTGATTCCTGTTGGCAGCGATGATCCGTATCTCCGCTCGTCCGGTTTGATTCAGAACAATCCTATCTGTTCGCCAGCCGGGCGCCTGAACCGGTCGACCCTGAGGGGCTCGGCTTCATGAAGATTTAGGCCAAGTTGCCTGGCGCGTTTTGCAAAGCGCTGGCGGACCAGATCCGCATAGGGGCCCGTTCCCGTCATTCGACGCCCGAATCTGGAATCGTAACTTTTGCCGCCCCGCAAATCACGGATGCGGTTCATGACGTGGCTGGCCCGTTCCGGAAAATGTCGCTGTAACCAATCCTGAAACAGCTCGTCCAGCTCCAGGGGTAGGCGCAGCATGATCCAGCTGGCCCTTTCCGCGCCCGCCTCGGCTGCGGCCTCCAGAATACTCTCGATTTCATGATCGTTGATGAACGGAATAACCGGCCCCAGGATGATGCCGGTCGGAACGCCGGCGGCCGCCAATTCACGAATGATTTTCAGGCGTGTGGCCGGCGCTGCTGTGCGCGGCTCCATCTGCCGTTTCAGGGTGTTATCCAGTGTGGTCAGGCTGACCCGGACGGAGCAGAGGCCCTGGCCGGCTAATTCTGACAACAAGTCCAGATCACGGAGGATCAACGCGCCTTTAGTGATAATGGAAACCGGGTGGCGGTACTCGGCCAGTACCTTGAGTATGTTACGAGTAATTTCCCGGTGCTTCTCGACCGGCTGATAGGCGTCAGTATTTACGCCAAGGGCGATGGGCGACACCCGATAACCGGGTTTATCGAGCTCCCTCCGAAGCTGTTCCGCAGCATTGGGCTTGGCGATTAGCCGCGTTTCGAAGTCCAGTCCCGGCGACATGTCCCAGTAAGCATGGGTGGGCCGGGCAAAGCAATAGATGCAGGCATGCTCACAGCCACGGTAAGGATTGATGGACTGGTCAAACGGTACATCCGGCGACTGGTTGCGGCTGATGATCGTGCGCACCTGCTCATCTACCACTTCGGTTGCCAGGGAATCCGGGCAGGTGTCATCGGCCGGGTCCTGATACCAGCCATCGTCGTATTGCCGGTCTGTCACGATGGGCTGGAAACGATTCTGAGGGTTGAGCGGGGTCGCGCGAGTCTTCATGTGAAATTCTCGGTACTGTTTTTATATACAGTACTCTTGAGAGTTCGCGATTTCCAGTTTTATACCCAGTGAATGGACGTGCCTAGACGTCATCCATCATGCCAATCTGCCTCGCCATCCTCATGGCTTCGTGTTCCTCCATGGCGCGAAGGGATTCAGCGAGTTCTTTAGCTTCCGGAATCTCGGCCTTGCCGGCCAGGCTGTCATACAGGTCGATCAGTTGGTCATGGAAGCTAAACACCTCTCTGACAATGCTGTCGAAGTCGAGATTGGCGTAATGATCATCACAGGTTCGGTGGGTTCTGATGGCTTTGTGTTCGTCGTTCAGATAGTCGTAGAGTCTTGTTTTCAGGGCCCGTGAATCGGCCTGTTTCTCGAACTCTGCTGTGATGCGTTCCAGTTCAGCTTCATGATCCGCGAGGTAAGTCAGTAGCGCACGGGCTCGTTCCTCCTTGTTCTTTGTTGAGCATTCCGACAAACATCGGGACAGGTGGGCGTGGAGCTCGCGAGCCCACTCAATCAAGTCCTCAAAACTTTTTATGTCCATTTTGCCAGGCTCCTTATCCACATGGGTCATCGGAGAACGGATGTGAAGCATCACTACGAGAAGTCTAGCCGACATTGCTAAACTTGCCCGGTGACCCCCACAGTCTGGTGAGATACCCTCTGGACGGTATACCATCTGTGTACTCGCGAAATGGAAACGCCAATGGCAGAGCAACCCCCGCTGGGAATCATTGAAGGCTTTTATGGACCGTTGTGGAGCTGGGAAGAGCGTCGGGAGCTGGTTGCGGCACTGGCTCCCCACGGTTACCGGAACTACTGGTATGCACCCAAGGCGGATGCCTTTCTCAGGCGTCGGTGGAGCGAGCCGCATCCGCAAGAGGAAGCCAATGAGCTGGCCGACTTCGCCCGGTTTTGTTGCAGTCACGGAGTTAGGTTCGGAATTGGCCTGAGCCCGTTCGAGGTGTTCAATAATTTCGATAGCTCGGCGAAAACCGCGCTGACGCAAAAGCTGGCAGCGTTTGATCAACTGGGCATCACCGATCTGGCCATCCTGTTTGATGACATGAAAAGCGATACGCCGGAACTGGCGGCTCGACAGGCGGACATCATTCATTGGGTGGCGGAACACAGTTCAGCGGACCAACTCACAGTCTGCCCCACCTACTACTCCGACGATCCGGTTCTGGACCGGGTGTTTGGTCCCCGTCCCAAGCATTACCTTGAAGATCTGGGCAAGGCGCTGGATCCGTCCGTACAGGTGTTCTGGACCGGCGAGGAGGTATGTTCACGGGAAATATCGCCGGGCCACCTCCAGTGTGTTTCGGAAGTCCTGGGGCGCAAGCCGGTATTGTGGGACAACTATCCTGTGAACGACGGTGATCGCATGTCTCGCCATCTTCACCTGCGGGCATTTACCGGCAGGCCAGCGGCCAACGGTCCGTATCTATCGGGCCACGCCATTAATCCTGCGTTACAGCCAACGCTCTCTGCGATTCCGGCCATCACCCTGGCCGGCAGTTACGAGCAGGGGCTCAGCTATCAGTACGGCAAGGCATTCCAGTTGGCCGCCGAGGAGGTGTTGGGCAAAGAATTGGCGCAACAGGTGCAGACAGATTTACTGCTGTTGCAGGATGCCGGCTTGCACAGGATCAGTGCCGAACGCCATCAGGTGCTCACGGAGTGTTATCGCCGCTTCGATCATCCGGCCGCCAGGGAGATCCTGCATTGGTTGGATGGCAGCTATCAGGTCACTGATGAAATGGTACAGACCCAGTAGCCAATGGCCTATTTGAGGTAGTACTCCACCGTGGTCACCACCCGTACGGTTTTAATCGGCTGCTGGCCCTCGCTGACTCCCGGTGCCTGGTCGCGGGCCAGGATCTGGAACACGCCCTGATTGGCGCGGCGCAGGTTCCCCAATTCAGTTTTTGCATCCCTGGCAAACTGTGCAGCGGCCTCGCGGGCGGCCGCAGTGGCCTCTGCAATCATCTCTGGCTTGATGTCGTTGAGCCGATTGAACAGGTAGGTCGGCCCGCCTGGGCCATAATCGGAGGACAGAATCACGCCGGAATCCACTAGTTCACTGACAGACTGCGCGGCCTGGCGAATGCGATCAATATTGTCGCTGCGTACCATCAGGGTCTGGTTGATGATGAACTTCTGACCGTTGCTCTCCTGATAGGGATTGGCGCGGGTGTCCGTGACATCCAGACGTTGCAGTTCCACCGCGTCGGTGTCGATTGCCTGCAGTTTGAGAAACGCCATAATGGCCTCACGGCTGCTACGGGCCTTCTCGCGGGCTTCGTCCAGGCTGTTGCCGGTGGCAACGAAACGCAGGGGCCATAGCGCCAGGTCTGCCTGTACCTCCCGTTCTGCAACGCCCTTGACGGTGACGAACCGGTCTCCGGTACGCAGTCCGGTCAGACCATCGGCGATGAGCGAAGCGGAAACAATGGCGGCAATCGCCAGAATCAGGGTAGACAGGATTTTCATCACGGCGTCCTTGTGTGTGGATCTGGCGGATACCATCGCCGCAAATGCCAGGGGCGTCAAGCGCCCCCAGGAACATCTTCTAGGAGGAGGCGGTTGCCACCTCGGCCTTGCCAGTCTTGATCATGGCGTAGCCAAACCCGATCACCAGTGAGCCGATGGCTATGGCGGCCACATAGGGCAGTACCGCGCTTACGGCATTGGGAATGGCGAGAACGAACAGACCGCCGTGGGGTGCCATGAGTTTGACGGTGAACAGCATGGACAGGGCGCCGGTGATGGCGCCCCCTACCATGCACACCGGGATAACCCGCAGGGGGTCCTTGGCCATGAAAGGGATCGCGCCTTCCGAGATAAAGCACAGTCCCAGCACAAAGGAGGCCCGCCCGGCCTGCCGTTCCGCTTCGGCAAACTTGGTATGGGCGATAAAACTCGCCACACCCATGCCGATGGCAGGCACCATGCCAGAAGCCATGATCGCTGCCATGGGGGCTGAGCCACCACTGCCTTCCGATAGCAAACCGACACCGAAGGTATAGGCGGCTTTGTTCACCGGCCCGCCCAGGTCAAAGCACATCATGGCTCCGAGGATGCCCCCCAGCAATATGGCATTGGTGGTGCCCATGCTTTCCAGGAAGTTGGTCAGCCCATCCATCAGGGTGGCGGCGGGTTCGCCGATCACGTAGATCATAGCTAGGCCTGTGACCAGGCTGGCCAGCAGCGGAATGATCAGAATGGGTTTGAGGGATTCGACACTCTCTGGCATTGGCAGTTTCTGGCTGATGAAGCGCGCCACATAGCCGGCCAGGAAGCCGGCGATGATGCCACCAAGAAAGCCGGCACCGAGGGTACTGGCCAGATAGCCACCGATCATGCCCGGCGCCAGGCCTGGCCGGTCGGCAATGGACCAGGCGATATAGCCGGCCAACAGAGGAATCATCAACTGGAAAGCTGCGCCGCCGCCGATCTGCATCAACGCGGCTGCCAGGGTGCCTTCCTCTTCAAACGCGTCAATGCCGAACACGAATGACAGGGCGATCAGCAGGCCGCCGGCCACCACCATGGGCAGCATGAAAGAAACGCCCGTCAGCAAATGCTTGTAGGGACCGCGTTTCTCGCCACCACCTCCTGAGGTCGCTTTTTTCTGGCCTTCCTCAACGGAGGCATTGGTCATGGCGTCATCAATGGTGGGCCCCGGCTTTTTCAGGGCGCTGCCGGTGGATGTGCGCCAAAGGCGTTTGCCGGCAAAACGGCTGGGGTCGACTTCGATATCGCAGGCCAGGATAACCACATCCGCCGCCTCGATTTCCTCGGCGGTCAGCGGGTCCTGTGCGCCCACGGAGCCCTGGGTTTCCACGCGGATCTGATGGCCGGCAGCGGTCGCGGCGGCGGTCAGGGCTTCTGCCGCCATAAAGGTGTGAGCGACACCGGTGGGGCAGGCGGTGACGGCCACAATGCGTTGACCTGCGTTACCTGAGGCGGCCGGTTCGGGCTGTGAAGCCTCTGTTAGTTGATAGGGCTCGGCCTGTTTTTCGGCCTGGTCCAGCACCGCTGCGGCATCGGGCAATGCCGCCGTTACCGGGATCTGATAGAGGCGTTTGCCGGCGTAGGCGTTCAGGTCCGTTGGTGTTCCTGTTGCAGCAACGACAAGGTCCGCCGAGGCGATGACATCCACGGGCAGAGATGACAGTGGCTGCTGTGGACTGCGAATGTCTGTTCGGGCCTCCCAGCCCTTTTGCTGCGAGGCCCGTTCCAGAGCCCGGGCCGCCAGGAAGCTGGTGGCCACGCCCTGAGGGCAGGCGGTTACAATGATCAGTTTCATGATGGTATCTCCCCATTGTTGTTGTGCCCGGGCCAGGGGGTGAAGGAGGTGAAGGAGGTGAAGAGAGTGACGCGGGTTTGCTGAATCAGTTGGATAAAGTCGTCGGCCATTGGATCGCCAACGCCAATGTGGCGAACGCATTCGGCCGACAGCGCGGTGGCGGTTGACAGCACCTGTTCCGGGTGATGATGTTCGAGCAAGCCGTGAATCATTCCGGCCAGCAAAGTGTCGCCGGCGCAGACCGTGCTCGTGGCGGTCACGGGCGGTGGCAACGCTTGCCAGTTGCCCTTCGGCGACAGCCAGAGCACGCCTTTCTCGCCCATGGAAATCACCACATTGGCGATGCCGGTGGCCTGAAGTGAGCGGCCTGCCTCGGCGATGGCGTCCAGGCTCTCCAAAGGGTGCCCGGCCCATTCGGCCAGCTCTTCCATATTGGGCTTGATGCCGTCTGGCAGCGCCTTAAGCCCGGCTGTGAGGCCTGCGCCGCTGGTATCCAGCCACACCGGGATGTCCGCTTCGCGAGCCAGGGTGACCAGTTCCGCCAGGGCCTCTGGCGGAAAGCCGCCGGGAAGGCTGCCGGCAATGGCAACGGCATCGAACCTGCTCTTCAGGTCTCCCAGACGTGCCTTCAATCGATCCAGGGCATCAGCGGGTACGTCAAATCCGGGCCCGTTCAGGTCGGTCACACGACCACCGCTCTCGGCAATTTTCACGTTAATGCGATTCTGCCCGGGGATGCGGACAAAGTGGTCTGCCAGAATGTCAGACGAGAACAGCCGATCGAAGGGCGCGGCGTTGATGTCTCCCAGCAACCCGGACACGGTCACGGTATGGCCGAGGCGTGTCAGCACACGGCCCAGGTTAATGCCTTTGCCGGCAGCCTCCAGGCGTGTGGACCGAGAGCGGTTCACGTTACCCAGCCGCATTGAGTCGGTCTCGGCATTAAGGTCCAGCGCCGGGTTCAGGGTGATGGTGAGTACGCGGGCCATTACAGTGTCTCCAGGGCGTCGCGCACCTCGGCCGCGGTGGCTTTGCCCAGCGCCAGTTTCGCCTGTTCACGGGCGTTTTCCCGGCTCAGCCCGCGGATACAGGCTTTGACCAGTGGCACTCGCCGGCTGGTCACCGACAGCTCGTCCACATCCAGGCCCAACAATACCGGAATAGCCTGGGGGTCGGAGGCGAGCTCGCCACAGATACCTACCCAGCGTTGGTGAGCATGGGCGGCTTCGACGGTCATGCGGATCAGTTGCAGCACCGAGGGGTGCAACCCGTCGGACTCGGCCGAAAGCTGGCCGTGGCCACGGTCGATGGCCAGGGTGTACTGGGTAAGGTCATTGGTGCCTACCGAGAAGAAATCCACTTCCGGTGCCAGGGTGTGGGCCAGCAGGGCACAGGAAGGTACTTCAATCATCACGCCCACCTGCAGGCCCTGGCAGGGAATCTCGGCGCGGACCCGTTCGACGATGGCCTTTGCCGCCCGAAACTCTTCCAGGTCCTTGACCATGGGAAACATGATACGCAGTGGGCGGTTGTCGGCAGCCGTCAGCAGCGCGCGCACCTGGGTTTCGAGGATCTCCGGTCGGGTCAGCGACAGGCGAATACCGCGCAGCCCAAGGAAGGGGTTGTCCTCGTGGGGAAGGGGCCAGTAATCCAGTGGCTTGTCGCCGCCTACATCGAGGGTTCGTGCGACCAGTGGCAGACCATTGAGGGCGTCGAAGGCATGGCGATATTCCTTCACCTGGGTGTCCAGGTCAGGCGCGTCCGGGTGCTCCATGAAAATGAACTCGGTGCGCAGCAGGCCAATGCCATCGGCGCCCCGGTCGACAGCATCCGGGGTGTGGGCAGTGTTGCCAAGGTTGGCGCATACGTCGATGGTGTGGCCATCGGTGGTGGTGGCCGGCTCGTTCCGGCACTCGTGGGCGTCTGCCTGCAGGCGGGTGAGTTGGTCGAGGCGACGGTCAATGCGGTCGCGGCGCTCGGCGCCGGGATTGGGCACCAGGCAGCCGCGTTCGCCGTCGACCACCAGGACCGTTCCGCTGCTGATGGTCAGGATACGATCACCAGCCCCGACCACGGCAGGGAGCCCCAGCGCCCGAGCCAGGATGGCGCTGTGGGATGTGGCGCCACCACGGGCTGTGATCAGGCCGCGAACGCGCTGGGTGTCCAGCCTTGCCACATCAGAAGGGCCCAGGTCGTCCGCCACCAGGACATAGGGTTCGTCCGGCGGTGTCGGCATGGCCACCCCGCAGAGGTTGGCCAGCACGCGCCGGCCAACATCCCGCAAATCTGCCGCCCGTTCTGCCAGAAGCCGGTCTGCCAGTGCTTCCTGGGCCCGCGCGGCGGTATCAATGGCGAGCCACCAGCCGGCTTCGGCGGACGCGCCTTCGTTGATGGCTTCCAGGGCGGCCTGGTAGAGATCGTCATCCTGGAGCATTTCCACATGCACCGACAGAATCGGCGCTGCCTCACCGCCTTCGGCCTGGCGAATCAGCGTGCGCAGTTGTCCGTCGGCTTCGTCGATGGCCCGGCCCAGTCGGCTGGTCTGTTCACCGGCATCGCTGGCGGTGGCGGGGTAGTCCAATGTTGGCTGGCGCATGACGAAGGCGGGTGCCAGAGCGAGGCCCGGTGAGGCGGCGACCGCTTTCAAGGGTTCGTCATCGGCCAGAGGTTCGGGTTCCGGCTCGGCAGGCGCCGGCTGGCTCTGTTGTTGTCGAAGCGGGGAGACGGTTTCTCCGAGCCCGTCATTGATGGCCTGGCAAACGGCTGCTACCGCCTGTTCCGCATCGTCGCCGGTAGCGGAGATGATCAGGGTTTGCCCCCTGCGGGCACCGAGGCCGATGATCCGGGTGAGACTGGTCGCCGATACCGAATTGCCATCGCCGTCCTCCAGGCGGATGCGAATGTCTGCCTTGTGCTGACGGGCTTCCTGTACCAGTTGTTTGGCGGGCCGGGCGTGTAGGCCATGGGTATTCAGCAGGCACACCCGGTCGCTGACCGCATTGGCCTGCTCACCGGAAAGCCGGGAAAGTACAGTATCCACGGACTGGTTTTCCAGAGGGATGTTCTGGGCCAGGAAATTATCGATACGTTCCAGCAATTCGCGGCAGTCGTCGCCAGGGCCCGCCAGGCAGAAAACGCCAGCGAGGTCGTCGCGGGGTTCTTTGGGGGTTGCCAGTGCCAGCGCAGGCCGGATACTGCCAACGCTGTGGTGAACCAGCCAAAACCCCTGGCCCAGGCTGACGGGTGGCTGGCTGACAATTTCCTTCATAAAGCTGGCGTCGACACAGCCCAGCCCCTGCAGCCGGGCCGCAGCGCTGATGGCCAGTTCGCTGGTGGCCCGGGTGTTAACGCCCAGGCACAGGGTCTGAGCGTCGCATTTTGGCACCACTGGCTCCTTCGACAATAGGGATACCAGCGCCTCGGTGTCATCGGCCTCGGCCAGTTTCTGTGACAGGCCGGGTTTGTCCAGTACGCGGGTCAGGTGGCGCAAGATATCCAGATGCTCATCCGACTGGGCCGCAATGGCGACCAACACATACACAGTGGCGTTGTCATGCCAGGTAACGCCGCCAGGAAACTGCAACACGCGGATGCCTGTGCTGGTGACCGCGTCGCGGCTTTCCGGTGTGCCGTGGGGGATGGCAATGCCGTTACCAAGGACGGTGGAGGACTGTTGCTCCCTGGCCAGCATGCCCGCGTGGTAGTCGGGAGTGGTCCGGCCTGCATCCTGCAGTTCCTGGCTGGCCTGGTTCAGGGCAGCCTGCCAGTCGGTTGCAGTGCAACCCAGGCGGATATCATTGGCTGTTAGCGTCAGCATGTGGGGAGCCTCGCCTTGTTGTTGTGAATACCAGTAAAATCTGGGTTGCTGAATCGTGTCAGCAAACATAGAATGAATCATGAAACAGATATGATCAGAAATCAAGCAATCTGTGCTCAGGAGGAATCGGCCCCATGACCCTTGCAGAACTTGCCCGCCTGGCGGGGGTGTCCCGCACCACCGCCAGCTACGTGATCAATGGCCAGGGGCCGGCCCGCCGGATCAAGCCGGCGACTATCGAAAAGGTGATGGCGGTTGCGAGGGACAACCACTTCCAGATCGACCCGCAAGCCGCGTCGCTGCGTGGTGGGGCCAGCCGCACCCTGGGGTTTATCCTGCCGGACCTGGAGAACGCCAGTTACGCCCGCCTGGCCAAATTGCTGGAGCAGGGTGCCCGTGCCCGGGGCTATCAATTGCTGATTGCCGGCTCCGGGGATGACCCGGATACCGAGCGCGAGCTGGCACGTTCTCTCAAGGCAAGGCGATGCGATGCCCTGATCGTTGCGAGTGCCCTGCCACCGAATGACCCCTTCTACCAAGAGTTGCAGGAGGAAGACCTGCCGGTGATCGCGGTGGACCGATCGCAATCACCGGGTGTGATCAGTTGCGTGGTCAGCGACAATCGTAAGGGCGCAGCCACACTGGCCCGTTCAGTGCTGGAGCCGGGCACCGGGTCGGTGGTCTGGCTTGATGCGGTGCCGGCGCTGGCGATGACACGGGAGCGCCGCGAGGGCTTTGAGGAGGTGGCTCGGAGTCGCAGTGGACAATGGGCGGTCTACAGTGGTGAGCACTATGACCGAGCCTCCGGCGCCCGACTGATGCAGCAGGTTCTGGCGGGTCAGGGGCTTCCGGATGCGTTGATTACCGCCTCGTACACCCTCTTGCAAGGGGTGCTCGACGTGCTGCTGGAGCAGCCGGGAGGCTTGCCGCAGTCTCTCAGAATGGCTACCTTCGGAGATGACCGGCTGCTGGATTTCCTGCCGGTCAAGGTTCACTCGTTACCCCAAAAACACGAAGCCATTGCCGAGGCAACGCTGGACCGGGCGCTGGCTGCCATCGCAGGTCACGGCGAGCCGGAAACCGTTATTATCAACCGCTCGCTGAAGCGGCGACGCTGAGGCAATGGCTGGGAGGTTTCCATGGCACAGGTTGAACTGAACGGAAAAACTGTGGAATGCGTTCGTGGCGACATCACCCGCCAGGATGATCTGGAAGCAGTCGTTAATGCCGCCAATGCCCAATTGATGTCCGGGGGCGGTGTCGCAGGCGCGCTCCATGCAGCGGCAGGGCCAGGGCTGGCTGAAGAGTGCCGGCCTATGGCACCGATCCGCCTGGGTGAGGCGGTGATTTCAGGGGCGCATAACCTGCCAAACCAGTACATCGTCCACTGTCTGGGCCCTGTCTACGGGGTGGATGAACCCTCTAATCACTGGCTGGCGGAATGCTATCGCAATGCCCTCGAGTTAGCAGACAGTAAAACCATTGAATCCATTGCGTTTCCCGCCATTTCGGCAGGAGCTTTCGGTTACCCGGTGGAAGGGGCTGCAGAGGTCGCCATGGCGACAGTCAGTCAGGTATTACCGCGTCTGGGAAGTGTAAGGTACGTGCGTTTCGTGCTTTTCAGCGACGCGGACGAGGCAGTCTTTTCCCGTGCCATGGAGTCGGCCTTCGCGAAGGCCGATGGGGCTTAGTCCTTAGTCACAGGTTGTTTCGGGCGCCTTCCGGAATGCGTCCATCATTGCTTCGTGCCCCCGTGCTTCGTCCCGGTACTCCGGGGGCAGGGGTAGCAGGAAATAGAGATAGTCGCCCTTGTTCCGGTTAGCGGTGACCGGAAGTTCGTCACTGTCGAACTGCTCTTCCTTAAAAACCGGGCTTATGACTGCTACGGACAACTCGGGGTTCCGCTGCAAAAGGGCCTCTACCGTGCCCAGGCGCTCCTCACTGTGAAAGGTGCCCGTCAGGTGAATGACCTGGTAGCCAGGATGATGCTCCCGCGCCGCCAAAATCCGGCTAGCCATGGTGTTATCCCGCAATAACTGGGCGTGATAGGTGTTCTGCAGCCGCTCATTGCCTGCGGCACCATGCCGGCTGCCCATGGTGCCAAAAAATTTTTCCCGGTAGGCCGCGCTGCCTGCGAAGGGCGCGTCTGGGATGTAGGGCTTCTGAGCCGCGTTCAGGTCCGCCAGGTAGTCGGGGCCCTCGCGCCCCACGCAACGAACAATATCACCCGGCGCGTTTGCGGCGATGACCGGTAGGCCCTGTCGCCGGGCAAATTCCATCAGGGGGCGATAGGCGTATTGGTAGTTTGGCCAGGCATCGGCATCCTCCACCAGTTCCATTTCGCCGAGTTTACCGGCCAGGTACCGATCCAGAACCGGCTGCAGGTCCACCTCAAACTGCTCCATGGTCAACACCTGTTCCGGGCGATGCCGGTAAAGGTGAGCCTGCAGCCGGGATTGCAACAGGTGTGATCCCTGGTGGCCGTGGTACTCCCCGATCACGACCACGTCCGTGTCAGCAAGCCGCTTCGCCAGGTCCGCCAGCGATACCGGCATGCCGTCGGCAGCGTCCACCACGGTAGCCTGGTAATGAGTTTGCGGTGGTTCCTGCCTGGGTGCCGGTGTCATCATGGAACAACCCGCAATGAGCGGTATTGTCAGGAGGGACACTGTGATCGATGTGTAGGACATGGAGAGTTGGCCAGTCGGTAGCCCCGTAGGGCCATTATCAGGAATGTTAAAGAAACTATACGATGCTGTGGGGCGTTTCGTCCGTCAATCCTTCCTGCGGCAATTCATGTCTTGTTAGATAGGCTGAATCTGAGCGCATTGGTGTCTGAGGAATTACAAGGGGATAACCTTCAGGCAACAGCTCTACCCGGGAGTGCAAGCCGTACACGTCTCGCAGGTTAGGTACGGTCAGGACCGAAGCAGGCAGGCCGTCTGCGAAAACTTTGCCGTCTTTCATCAGTATTAGGCGGTCGGCGTACTGGGCAGCCAGGTTCAGGTCGTGAACTGCTACCAGTAATCCAAACCCTTCCCTGGCCAATTGGCAGAGTTGCTGGAACACCTGCTGCTGATGCGCTGGGTCCAGGGCCGAGGTACATTCGTCGAGCAGCAGCAAGCGAGGGTCCGGTCTTCCCCAAACCTGTGCCAGCACGCGCGCCAGCTGAACCCGTTGCTGCTCTCCGCCCGAGAGGGTGGGGACAAGGCGGGTTTCCAAGTGTGCGATATCTAGCCGTGTCAGAAGGGCGCGGATGATGCGCTGGCGTTGCGCCGCGTTTTCCCGTGGGCGTCCCAGCGCCACAACCTCCTGTACTGTCATGGGGAACTGGAGGTCGACCTTCTGGGGCATGACGGCCCGGTGACGGGCCAGTTCGGCCCTGGACCATTGCTCCAAGGCTCTGCCATCGACGTGTATCCGCCGGGCCGGCGCCGGTAATTCTCCGGCCAGTGTGCGAATCAAGGTGGATTTGCCAGCCCCGTTGGGGCCCAGGAGTGCCACAAGTTCCCCCTTTGCCAGTGAAAGGCTGACACTCTCAAGAATCTGCCGGTTGCCAAGCCAGAGGTCGAGGCTGTCCACGTCCAACAGGGAGCTTTTTTGCCTTGGGTTTCCATGTTCTGGCGGTTGAGCGTGTGCAAAGGACGTCATCATAACCTCAGGAGAAACGGTTGCGCATCAGCAGCGCGAGGAAAAACGGGCCACCGAGCAGCGCTGTAACCAGTCCGATCGGGAGCTCGGCGGGGGCAACAATCACCCGGGCCAGGCAGTCTGCCAGCACCAGCAATGCACCACCGCCGAGGGCACAGGCGGGCAGGAGAATGCGATGCCCGGCGCCGAACAGTTGCCGGAGCAGGTGTGGCACAACCAGCCCCACAAACCCGATCAACCCGGTTACGGCCACCGCTGCGCCCACGCCCAGGGCAACCAGCAGGATAGCGCTCCGTTTCACCCAGGCGGTGGAATAACCAAGATGGCCCGCGACTGGTTCGCCAAGCAGGAAGGCGTCCAGCGGGCGGGCCAGCAGTGGGGCGATGACAAGGGTGGCCAGCATCCATGGGCCTGCCAGCCACACATCCTGCCACTGGGCGTGTGCCAGGCTGCCCATGGTCCAGAATGTCAGTGAACGCAGAGCGTTGTCGTCCGCATGGTAGGTCAGCAGGCCGGTGCCCGCGACCGCAATGGCATTGATAGCAATGCCCGCCAGAAGCAGCAGGGCGACGTTGGTTTGCCCCTGACGGTGGGCGATACGCCAGGCCAGCAGTGTGGTCAGGGTGCCGCCAATGAAGGCCGCCAGTGGCAGGGCCCAGCGCCCGGTGAGGGCGGTCCAGCCGGCGAGGCCACTGCCACCCAGCACGATAACCGCAACCGCCGCCAGGGCGGCTCCGCTGGAAACGCCAATCAATCCGGGATCAGCCAGGGGATTGCGGAACAACCCCTGCAGCAGGGCGCCGGACACCGCAAGCGCAGCACCGGTGAGCAACCCCAGCAGCAGGCGGGGCAGGCGGACCTCCCAGAGGACGAACTGGGCAGTGGCATCGTTGGGCACGCCACCTGAGATCATCCGCGCCAGGTCCTGCAGTGTCACCGGGTAGGCGCCGCTGGATATGGCCAGTGTGGCCGCGGCGGCGATCAGCGCAAGCAGGGCGCCATAGGCCAGTGGTGCTGGCAGGCGGCGTGCTTCTTCAGTGTGCATGGGTTTCGGACGCTGCATCACTGATGACGGTTTCATCCGGAACGATGGCCGCGACGGTCTGAAATGCCTCTGCAAGGCGTGGACCAAAGCCAAGTAACATCATGGCGTTGGCAGTTACCCGGTTGCCCTGCCTCCAGGCCCTGAGCTGGGTCAGTTCGGGCCACTGCTCCGGCCGGAACTGACCGGGCCGGGCTTCGGCGATCACAATGGCGTCCGGGTTTGAGGCCAGCAAGGCTTCCCGGCTGGCGGGTTTGAACCCGGTTACATCTGGCAACGCACTTTGAAGCCCCAGGGACAGGAGCAAGGCATCGGCCGCAGTGTCCTTTCCACCGAGCATGACGCCATGGTCGCCGGCGGCCAGCAGGATCAACACCCGGGCCGGCGGCTTTTGAACCATGCTCTGCTTCAGGGTGTCGACCTCTTCGGCGATGTCCCGTGTCAGTCGCTTCGCTTCGTCCTGTTGGCCCACCAATTCACCCACCCGGCGAATCCGCGCCAGAGCCGACGTGACGTCCCTCACCACCGGTAATCTCACCACGTCCACGCCCGCCGCTGCGATTTGTTCTAGGGTTTGTTCGGGGCCGGCTTCTTCGGTGGTAATCAACCGTGTCGGTTTCAGGGACAGTATGCCTTCCACTGGCAGGGCCCTTAGGTAACCCACCTTCGGCAATTCCGCGATGACCTCCGGCGGGTAGTGGCTGGTGGTGTCCACGCCTGCCAACTGCGCGCCGGCCCCCAGGGCGACGATGGTTTCAGTGATGGCGCCATCAGCACTGATGACTCTGCTCTCCTCCGCCTGGGCGGTGGTCATTGCGAAGGCGAAAAACAGGGTTGCAATCAATCGCATCGCCGGCTCTCCAGGGTTCGCATCTCATGTTGCCACTGGGGGCTTTCGGGTTGACCGGGCTTACGGGCGCCAAACAGAGTCACGACCAGTTCGCTGTTGGCATCGTAACCTTCCAGGGAAGTCACCGGTCCGTCGCTGCTGGGCCGTTGGACTCGCCACCACTGTCGGATCGACGACACGTTGGCGTGTAGGTTGAATGACGGATCGAGGATGTTCAGCCAGGGGCCGGTGGGAAGCACACGTCCCACAGGGCCGGTGTGGATCTGGACAATGCCTGGGTTGCCGACAAACACCATGATTGGGCACTGGCTTTCCCTAACCAGTGTCAGAAGTTGGCCAAGAACGCTCTGTTCCGGCGTGGTTGCCTCACTCTCATTGGAGTCGAGGCGACTGGCGTAGGTGGGCCCCACCAGTTCCAGCGCCGTCAGCCGATCGACGGAATGTCGCTTGAGCATGGCATTGAAGTGGTGAACATCTTTCAGGCTGGCCCAATCCTGGCGTAGGGCTTCGGCGTCGAGGCCTTGCCTGTCGGCACGTTTCAGGGGAGCGCGCGGTGGCTGGATATTAGGCGAGGTGCTGCCGTCTGCCAGGAATTGCCTCAGCAGTGCCTGCCAGCTTTCAGCGTCGGTATTGTCAGTACGGTAGATTTTCTGGATGGCCTGGCCGTGGGCATCGAAGAACTGCAGGCTTTCCCGTAGCCCGGAACGGACCTGTTCCTGCACATGGTAGCCAAAGTGCCACTGCCGGAAGAAGACTCGGACATCCATCTGCCCGACCGCTAGCCCCATGGCTCCGGAGCTGGCCGTGTGGAAGTCCTTGAAGGTGCCGGTGACTTCATGCACCACGGATTCGTTGCGGGATAGGATCATGACCTCGCCTACGCTTTCCATCGCCTCCAGCAGTGCGGGAAATTCGGGCTTAAGGGGGCGGACATCTTCTGGTTCGCGGCACAGCAGCAATTCCAGTTCACTGACTTGTAACTCGTTGGCGGCCTGGCGGATGCGCAGTTTCGGGTTGTCCTCTCGAAGGACTGCCCAGCGCTGCGCCAGTTGATCTCTTGGTGATATAACGGTGGTGTCAGTTGCCATGGGTCTGGTCTCTTCAGTTCGCTGTGGTCAGTTCGACGGGCATCCAGCGAATGGCCGGATGGCCGCTCTCGCCGCTGTCGTTGTAGTAGCCGGTGACCTGCATCGCGTAGATGGGTGATGTGTCATCGGTGCTGTCGGTGTCAATCAGGTAGACGCGGTAGTTGGGCCAGAGCTTGTGTGCCCCCTGGAGGTTGTAGGCGTACCAGGAGGAATCTGTGAAGATGCCACTGCTTGTATCAGCTTCGTAGTGATGGGTGATGCTTTCTCCGCCCGGGGATACGGTCGCACTGGTGTAGACTTCCAGGTCAGTCCACTCGAAAGCGCCGAATGCACCTCCATCACCATCACCGGACGAGCCGCTGTTGGTGCGCAGGTATATGTCCCGGCCACTAAAACCGAGATTGATATCCCAGTTGTCAGTATCGCAACCAACGATAGCGTCGCTGTCGAAGTCGAAGCAGAGGTCGCCGCCGGTAGCGGGAATGCTACCGGTAAAGGTGGCAGTGCCAGTGAACGTCGACTGGGCTGGCGGTTGCACATCAAAGTCGACCCGGAAGCTCTTGATTCCTTCTCCAGTGCGGGTTGGGAAGTCAAACTCGTTGACCTGTACACGAGCATAGCTACTGCCTTCGGCGGAGCGCACCAGCCAGCCATTTTCGGGGTTAGCCGTCATGTTGCCGTTGCTGAAATTGTAGATGTACCAGTCTTCGCCAAACTGGCTAACCAAGGCGTCATTGGCCCAGGCTGATGGCTCGGACATTTCGGCAAGTAGATGCTCTAACTCGCTATCGGCTGTGGCATTGAGGAACACGCTGCTGTTAGGTTCGCCGCTGCCGGTGTAGAAGTCCGCCTGGTCGGCGGCGACCGCACCCGCGACCTGACCGGGGCCGGAAGCACCGCTGTTGAGCTGAATATTGTTGCGTTTGAATGCCAGGTGCCAGTCGCTGGAGGCGGCAGCTTCTTCGTCAGTCATCGTCAGCACGTTGCCGGTTTCCAGATTCATATAGGCGGCGGTATCGCTGCTGCTGGCATCAATCTGCTGGGCGCTGACGTTATCGGGCAGCCCGTTGCCGCCGCTGTTGTCGTCGGAATCAGAAATGTCATTGCTGCTCCCGCCGCCACAGGCGGACAGCAGTATGCTGGCGCCGGCTATTGAAAGAAGTGATGATGAACGGTTCATAGTTCAGTTCCTTGTGGATTGAGTGGTGCTACAGGTTGTTGCCGAAGCCCAGTGTCAGGCCGACGTAAATAAAGCGGCCTGACACGGGACCGAAGTCACTGGCGTCGTTGAAATTGCGTTGGGCGTCGGTCACGTTGTTGATGCCGGTAAACAGGCGCAGGTGTTGCCCGATGTCCTGGTTGAGTTTCAGATCCAGGGTGGTGAAGGCAGGGGAGGTGGCGTCGGTCTCGGCATCCACGACTTCGTCGCTCTGACTGCGAACGCGGGCTAGCCAGCTCATACCGGGCAGAGGCACTGTGCCATCAATAGACAATTGCCCCTGATGTCTGGGACGACGGGTCAGGCGCTCGTCGGTATCCAGGTCTTTGGTGTCAAGGTAGGTGTAGCCCGCTGAAATTTTCCAGCCGGGCTGTATCTGCCAGCCTGCCGTGAGTTCAGCACCTTGGGTTCGCGCACGTTCAACATTGGCGTAACGGAAGATCTGAACGCCATCGTTGCGACTCGCGGTGGCCTCCGTGTCCAGTTCTGTCTGGATCAACTGATTAACGTCGTTGTAGAAACCATTCACTTCCAGCCAGGCCTTGTTGGTGAAGGTGATTCCTAGCCCAAGTTGGTAGCTGTCGGACTCTTCCGGTTCCAGTGTCGGGTTGCCGTTTACGATGTAGCCCAGTTGGCTGTGGTCGAATACATAGTGACGCTCTTTAAGGTTGGGCACCCGGTAGCCCATGCCCCAGCCACCACGAAGGTACACGTTGGTGGATGTGGTGTTGAACAGATCGTAGCGGGCGTTGATCTTCGGCGCCGTGTGGCTGCCGAAATCGGAATCGTTCTGGTATCTCATGCCCACGACCCACTCCCAGTCGTCGCCGGCGAACCAGGTATTCTGGAACCAGATTTCCTTACCATTCCGGGTGATATCGCCGTCCTCGGTCAGTTCTGTATTCCCGTCCTTGTACTGTTCCAGGCTGTTGTGGTTCAGGTCGACGCCCAGTTGCAGTTGGTGGGTGGCGAAGGGCTCGAACTGCGTCCAGCCCGAGGCCCTGGAGAGGGTATGCGTAGAGTCGCGTAAGTCGAACCGACCAGTGGGAATATATTTGTCGGTGATGTTTTCCAGGTTTTCGTGCAGCAGACTCCAGTGCCACGCTGGACCGTCGACGGGTGTGTGCTGTCCAATCACGTCGCCCCGCAGGCGTTCGACAATCTCGTTCTTGCCTGCATTGAGAGGGTTGCCGGGGTTCGCAAGCAGGTAATGTGACTCCGCATCCTCCCGGAAGTACCCCAGCTGAGCGTATATCCGGTGGCCGTCGGCGGGTAGCCACTCCAGGCGGTTAGCAATATTGGTGCGTTCCACGGCATCGCCGGGGCGCGCCCAGGTCTCCGGCTCCGGATCAATCCCATCGGTTTCCCGTTGGCTCGCCGTTAGGCGCCAGCGCATCGTTTCGCCTCCTACGGAAAGGCTGGCCTGACCGTTTCGCCTCGAAAAGTCGAGGGATTCACCGCTGGGGTTCTGGTCACCGTAAGTGCCGCCATCCACAGTGAATTCACCACCGGCGCCTTCAGAAATCGGGCGGGTGATAATGTTAATCACGCCACCCATGGCGGAGCTTCCGTATTGGGCAGATACCGCCCCTTTCACCACTTCAATGCGTTCGATATCCAGCGTATCAAGTTGGGTGACGTCAACGGACGAGCCGGTAGTGGCAGTCAGCGGCAAACCGTCGATCAGTACGAGCACGCGGTCAGCGTTGAGTCCCTGCATCCACACCTCGTAACCAGCTTTGCCGTGAATCTGCCGGAGCAGGAGCCCTGGCACATTTTGCAGAGCGTCCTTAACGGTACGGGAATGGGTGTTGCGTATTTCTTCCCACGAGACCACCTCGGTACGAACGGGTGTATCGCTAACCTTTCGTGGATTACGGGTGCCGGTCACCACGATTTCGTCGAGGTACAGTGTTTCCCCCGACGGCATTGATGCTGGCGTCGTCGTGGCGGAAAGGACAGAGGATGAGCACGCGAAGAGGGTGCAATAGACAGTGAGGAAACGAGGTAACCGGGCGACAGGCTGGATCATTGAATTCTCATATCAAATACGAATGAGAATGATTGTAATTTAAATTAATAATTAGTCAATAACATGAACACATCAAGGACGTATATTGATGTGAGAGTGATCCAGTAAACCGGCTTGCCAGGTCCAGTGCGGTTTTATTCCATACGTTCTGCGCTATGCTAGCGACATTCCCCATCTGGCCAGAAGGACGATCATGATCCCCTTTCGTTTTGTTGACCGCGTGAAGTTCATCGTTGAGCGCCAACTCGTAAAAGGAGCGGGCTTTCAGTTGTTGGTGGTGGGTGTCTTTATAGGCATCATTTCGCTTGTGGGCGGGTTGCTGGTGATCCCCCTTGGAACGCCGTTTGACGATGTCGGCGACGCCATCTGGTGGGCCTTTTTGCGGCTGACGGATCCGGGCTATCTGGGGGACGATGTGGGTAACTGGCAGCGGTTTGTGTCAACCATCCTCACCATCAGCGGTTATGTGGTTTTCATGGGCACGCTGGTGGCGATCCTGACACGCTGGTTGATCGCCAAGATGACCGACCTGGAACGGGGGCTGACCCCGGTTACCCTGAGAAATCACATCGTGGTTCTGGGCTGGACCAGCCAGACCCTGCCGCTGCTGGGCGAGTTGCTGGGGTCTTCAGGTCGCATGCGCCGTTTTCTGGAAAAGCGTGAAACCAACCGCCTGCGGCTGGTGGTGCTTTCCGAGCACGCCTCGGCGGCCCAGGTGCATGAGTTACGCGACGAGCCCGGCATCGGGCGCAAGTCCCGCCAGATCATCCTGCGGGCCGGCGCTGCCATCCAGCCAGATGCCCTGCAGAGGGTTGCCTGCCTGGATGCGGCGGCAGTGATTGTGCCCAGTGCCTCTCATCAGGCGGGTAGCCTGGTGACGTCGGACGTGGAGACAGTGAAGGCACTGCTGTCCATTGCCGCCCAGGCACGGCATCTGCGAGCATCGCTGCCCTTTGTCATTGCCGAAATACAGGATGTGCGCAAGCTACCGGTGATTGAACGGGCCTATCCCGGGGAGGTGGAAGTTGTCGCCGGTGATGCCACCATAAGCCGGCTGATGGTGCAGAACATCCTTCACCCGGGATTGTCGGAAATTTACAACGAACTTCTGACCGCCGGTGAGGGCTGCGAAATCTACATCCGTGGCGGCGACGCCCTGGCGGGACTGTCGCTTGGCGAATTGGCGTCTTTGCGGCCCCAGGCAATTGTGCTGGGTATTCTGAAGCGGTCGGGCAAGGCCTGGATGGTGAAGATGCCGGCCTCGTCAGACACGGTGATTGAGGCCGGGGACCGGGTTGTCATGATGGCGAGGGACTACACCGAAACCGAGTCGGATCCGAAGGCGGAGCCGTTGCCTGCTATCGCTCGAGGTGAGCCCGTAAGCCGCGCTGTCCCACTTTCAGGTGGGGTTCATCGAATTCTTGTGCTGGGATGGAATCGCCGGGTACCCAGCCTGATCGATGAGTTTTCCAGCTATAGCCAACGGCGGTTCGAGGTGGATCTCGTCTCGGTGGTGCCTGCCAAGGAGCGGGAACAGGAAATTGATCGCTACCTGGGGGGGCAGCGGAACGTGATCTGTCGCCACATCGAGGCGGATTACATGGTGGAAGGCGAGTTGAGGCGGGTTGGGCCGCTCAACTATGACTCCATTATGTTGTTGAGCAGTGATCGCCTGGCGTCCGGGGAGGAAGCCGACGCCCGGGCCATGGTGGGTTACTTGCAGCTGGAGGACCTGCTGAGTGAGGGCGATAAACGCCCGCAATTGATCATGGAACTGAGCGACCCGGACAATCGCAACCTGTTAATGGGCTACCAGAGTGAAATGTTGATCAGCCCAATGATCATCAGCCACGTGCTCGCCCAGGTTGCCCTGCGGCGGGAGCTGAGGGTGGTGCTGGATGAGCTGTTTACGGTGGGCGGTGCCGAGGTGCAGTTCCGGGACCCCCAGAACTATCCTTTGCCTGCCAGCGCGGATTTTCAGGTACTGGAGAAAACGGTCGCTGCGGAGGGAGAAGTGGCACTGGGCATCTGGCGAGCACAGCCCGACGCGCTGGGGCGGCATCTGGCGTTGAGCCCGCCACGAGACGAGTATCTGGACCTGAATCGCGCCGATCGCCTCGTTGTCCTTTGCAACGCGTGAAAGGGTGCTTTGTCATTCATATGAAAAATGCCGAATATAGATAATATAAATTTCAATTATAAAATCAAAGCCACTAAAGTAACTCTCAATGTCAGCGGCCTGGTTGTTTTTTGAACGGACGCTGGCTCGCTGAAGTCGCTTTTATGCTTCATAAAAGAGCACCTCAAACCTTAGAAACAGGACTGAGACCATGCCATACGCAAAAGACGTTGACGCCATTGCTTCCCTGCTGAAGCAAAACCCCACCTGGAACGCGATCAAGCCTGAGCATGCTGCTCGCATGCGCGCCCAGAACAAATTCAAGACCGGCCTGGACATCGCCAAGTTCACCGCGAAAATCATGCGCGAAGACATGGCGAACTACGACAAGGATACGGCTCAGTACACCCAGTCTCTGGGTTGCTGGCATGGCTTCATCGGCCAGCAGAAGCTGCTGTCGATCAAGAAGCACTTCGGTACCACCAAACGTCGTTACCTGTACCTGTCTGGCTGGATGGTAGCCGCTCTGCGTTCTGAGTTTGGTCCTCTGCCTGACCAGTCCATGCACGAGAAGACCGCTGTATCTGGTCTGATCGAAGAACTGTACACCTTCCTGCGTCAGGCGGATGCCTGGGAACTGAACCACCTGTTCCGCGCTCTGGAAGAAGCTCAAAACGCTGGCGACAACGCCAAGGCTGACGAGCTGATCAAGCAGATCGACAACCACGAAACTCACGTTGTACCGATCATTGCCGACATCGACGCTGGTTTCGGTAACGCCGAAGCGACTTACCTGCTGGCCAAGCAGATGATCGAAGCAGGCGCATGCTGTATCCAGATCGAGAACCAGGTATCTGACGAGAAGCAGTGTGGCCACCAGGACGGCAAAGTGACCGTTCCTCACGCCGACTTCCTGTCCAAGATCAACGCCGTTCGTCTGGCCTTCCTTGAGCTGGGTGTGGACGACGGTGTCATCGTTGCTCGTACTGACTCCCTGGGCGCTGGCCTGACCCAGAAGATCGCCGTAACTGAAGAGCCGGGCGACCTGGGCGACCAGTACAACAGCTTCATCGACGGTGAAGTGATCGAGAAGGCTGAAGACATCAACAACGGCGACGTTGTGATTAAGCAGAAAGGTCAGCTGGTTCGTCCCAAGCGTTTGGCATCTGGCCTGTTCCAGTTCAAGCCTGGCACTGGCGAAGACCGTGTGGTTCTGGACTGTATCACCAGCCTGCAGAACGGTGCTGACCTGCTGTGGATCGAAACCGAGAAGCCCCACGTTGGCCAGATCGCTGCCATGGTTAACCGCATCAAGGAAGTGGTTCCCGATGCCAAGCTGGTTTACAACAACAGCCCGTCCTTCAACTGGACCCTGAACTTCCGTCAGCAGGTATTCGACGCGTGGAAAGAAGAAGGCAAGGACGTATCTGCCTATGAGCGCGCCGACCTGATGAATGCCAAGTACGACGAAACCGACCTTGGCAAGCTGGCCGACGAGTGGACTGCCAACTTCCAGCGTGACGGGTCACGTGAAGCCGGCATCTTCCACCACCTGATCACTCTGCCGACTTACCACACGGCTGCTCTGTCCACCGACAACCTGGCCAAGGGCTACTTCGGTGACGAAGGCATGCTGGCTTACGTTGCAGGCGTTCAGCGTAAGGAAATCCGTCAGGGTATCGCGACTGTGAAGCACCAGGACATGGCCGGTTCCAACATCGGTGATGACCACAAAGAGTTCTTCGCGGGTGATGCAGCCCTGAAGGCTGGCGGTAAAGACAACACCATGAACCAGTTCTAAATAACGGTTCGGGTGTTGTTCCCGGGCTTGCCCGGGACCTGCCGCAAAAAAGCCCTGCCGGGATTCCGGCAGGGCTTTTGTCGTTTAAGGAGGTAAGGCCAAGGGGATAGGGAGCGAAATTCCCTAGTGGCGTTCACTCAGCTTCTTGCGGGTTTCCAGGCGACTTTCCCGACGGATTTCGGCGTTGTTGAAGCGGCGTTTCTCGTCGTCGGTTTCCGGCTCTACCGCAGGCACGTCCACGGGATTGTCGTTCTCGTCCAGCGCCACGAAAGTGAAAAATGCGGAAAGGATATGTCGGGACTCTCCGGTGTAGCTGTTTTCCGCTTCCACCCGAGCTCCGATTTCCATGGATGACCCCCAGCTGCGGTTCAGGGCAAGGCTGAACAGCAGGGTATCGTTGCCCTTGGCGGGCGCGCGGAAGTGAATGGAGTCCACCGCTGCCGTGACGCAGACATGGCCGGAGTGTCGTTCCGCCACCACCAGGGCCAGACGGTCGCACTTGGCCATAATCATGCCCCCGAACACCGTCTGGTGTGCGTTCATGTCATTGGGAAAAACCTTGTAGACATGTTTGTCGATGGCAGAGGCCGCAACCGGCCGGGTGGGTCTGGATGGCATCGTGTGTGCTCCCTGTGATGAACATATCGCTACTATACCGATCAGGGCGTCTGTTTAAAGCGTTCGATGCGCTCGCCCGTTTCCGGGTGGCTCGACAGCATGTCGCGAAGGCTGTCCCACCGGCTAGTGCCTTCCTCGGCCTCTGGGGAATGGTCCTCGCCATGAGCAGCCATCAGGCGCTCCATGATGGTAACGAAGTGGGTCGGGTCCAGGTCGTGGTCCGTCATTGCTTTCAGGGCATAGGCGTCGGCCTCCCGTTCCATGTCACGGGAGTAGGACAGGCTCATCATGACCGCCGGAACCACTACGGTTGCGTCGGAAAACGCAGACAGGTCACCGGTCATCATCACGATCAGCCAGAACGTCAGTGACGATTGCACCATGCCTTTCATGCCATGGTTATGGGCGACATGGCCGATTTCATGGGCGAGGATAGCGGTCAGTTCGTTATCATCTTCGGCGAGGTTCACCAGATCGTCCGTGAAGATCATCGTGCCGTCCGGCAATGCCATGGCGTTGGCGCCGATGGCGGGAGACGAGCGGAAAATCACTCTCAGATCCTTGCCCGCCACTGGCGTCAGGAAAGGCTCGAAGTGGGCCTGCAACGCCTGTTGGCGTTCCTCTGAAAGCGAAGAAGGTTCAAGCCAGGTGCTGTCCAGCGTGGTGAGTGTGGAGTCGCCCACCTGCTCCGCTATACTGTCCGGGAGCGCATTGGCCACGGCCTGGGCCGCCCAGGGCACGCCCCAAACAAACGCAGCGCCGGTGGTCGCAATCGTGACGACGACCGCAACCAGAATCAGCCCCAGGTGATTCTCCAGCGCGTGCAGCAGCCGATTGCCACGCCCCCGCCGGGATTGCCGGCTAAGCTGATCCACCGCGGCGTTGTCTTCGGTTTCAAAGACCCCATCGTCAGGCAGGTGGAGGTAGCGGGGGGTGTTGCCAATCCGTGGTGATATGGTCATATCGTCGTGCGCGAGGCGCAGTCGGGTGTCTCCCGCATCAACGATGATCACGCCAGCGGCGGAGCGCAATACTGCGCCCCGCCGGCTGGAGTCATTACCTGAATAGAACTGGCCTTCGATCGTGACTTCAGATGGCGGCGAAGTCGACATCGAAAGCATCTCCCAGTTCCTGTCCCAACGCGCTGGTGCGGTTCTGCTCGGCCGCAACGAAGTGGTTCAGGTCACCGCTGACCATCATGGCCGTGCAGGAGGCCCGATACCTTGCCATGCGCACCTTGGCCCAGGGGGTGAAAAGGCCAAGGGTGAGGACTACGAAGAAACTGTTGGACAGGTAAATCCACACCATTTGCAGCGGTTGCAGGCGGGATTCAAAGCCGTGACGGTCGAGGTGGACGGCATTGAGGAAGAGGTTTGAAATGCCCGCCATGAAATAGCCGAACAGTGTCAGGTAGCCAGCGGCTGCAATGATCGACCCGACGGTAAAGCCGACATAGCGCATGGTGAGGAATGCGGCAACTCCGAAGGCAATAGCGATCAGCAGACCTTTACCGAAGAAACGGTAGTAGGATCCGGTATCGGCTTTGAGTGCGAATTCAGTCGTACCGTATCGGCTGCCGTTAGCGATGAATTCGTGGGTTTTCTTCATCACCAGTGGGGTAAGCAGCAACAGGGTCAGCAGGTTTAACAGTGGCCAGACAAACGCCACCATGAAGGCCTGGCCATAGCGGCCCTGAAAGTCGAAACGGATGTTGCGATAGGCACTGTTGACGGCATTGAACCGCAGCGAGCGCACCATGATCCAGGGTACGAGAGGGATAAATGCAATAGCGAAGACCACGGCGGCCTCGACGTACATCTCTGAAAGCACCACGTAGACAACCAGGACAGCCAGGGCAATCAATCGGCCTTTGAGGATAGTGATCGGGCTGGCCAGGTACTGGAAGCTGGCGCCATCGAGTTTGGTGTTGCCATAGAAGTATTGATTGTTGCGTACCGTGGCCCAGGCCGAATAGATGCCAAGGGTGACAATGGTCAGCAGGATATTGACGATCCAGATTCCGAAATACTCGCGGCCGTTGCCGGTGAACTCCAGCGGTGTCTCCTGTTGTGGACCGGTCGGGGTGGCCGTTGTTGCTGGCTCGGCGTCTGACGGTGCTGGCGGTTGGGCGCCGTCGGTTTCCGGTTTGGGGTTTACAGCAGCGGCCGGCTGTTTCGCAATGTGTACATCGGCACCGGCTTTTGTCAGTCGCTCATGGTAAACCAGGGCGTCCGCGTGACTGAGCCCGGACTTGAGTGTCTTTGTGGCGCCGCTGAAAAGGCTTGCAGTGCGTTCGTCGGAGATCCGGAACAGGGCTTGTACATTTTCCCTGACCTCTGCGTCGTTGAATCCTTCGAGAATCCGCCCGGCAAACGTTATCTGATAGAGTTCGTTGTGGAGTTCCTTGGTCATGACGTCCCTTGTACCTGTTGTTCCCTGATGGGGTGTTCATGTCACCCGTTGTAATCGAAAGGTGTTGCTGCGCTCCTGAAAGACCGCTTCGGGAAGAAAGTTACCAGAAATTCATGCGGCATGCGCGATATCAGGCACAAAAAATCCATGTTAAACCGACGATAAACCGTCGGACGTAAAATTGAGGGGTAGGCGTGACCACAGAGCAGGGAATTGTCTTCGCAGTGTTGGGGGCCACGCTGGCTCTGTTCATCTGGAACCGGCTGCGGTTTGATGTGGTGGCCATGCTGGCGTTGTTGGCGATTGCCATTGCCGGGCTGGTGCCCACGGACGAACTGTTTGCCGGCTTTGGTCACCCCGCCGTGGTGACCGTTGCCGCGGTGCTGGTGATCAGCCAGGGCCTGGTGAATGGCGGTGTGGTGGACAACATAGCCCGGTTCCTGGGGAAGGTAGGGCACCGCCCCACCATACAGGTGCTTACCCTGACGGCGGTCGTTGCGCTCTGTTCCGGTTTTATCAACAACGTGGGTGCGTTGGCGCTGTTGATGCCGGTAGCGGTGTGGATGTCCAGGGAGGCAGGGCGCTCGCCCTCATTGCTGCTAATGCCACTGGCGTTTGGTTCGCTGCTTGGAGGCACCATGACGCTGATTGGTACGCCTCCGAATATTATCATCGCCAGCTACCGGGAAGGCACCGAAGCGTTCGGCCTGTTCGACTTTGCGCCGGTGGGCGCTGCGATCACCTTTGCCGGCATCGCCTTCATTGCCCTGATGGGTTGGCGATTGACGCCCAGAAGGGGCGACGAAAGTGGAGATGACGACAAGCTTTTTAGCGTCGGCGACTATTTGACCGAACTGAAAATCCCTGAAGGCTCTCCCCATGCCGGCGCGACACTCCACAACCTGCTGGCGGAAAGCGGGGAAGACCGGGACGTGGTGGTGCTGGCGCTGATTCGCGACGACAAGCGCCAGCTTGCGCCATCAACCTACAAGGTGCTGCAAGAGAACGACCTGCTTTTGGTGGAATCGGACACCGAGAGCCTGCAGGCGTTTCTCGACAACACCGGCCTGGAACTTGGTAGCCAGGATGACGCCGACACGGAGTCCGAAGAGGACAGTGCGGCACGGAAAAGCCGTAAAAAGGAACTGAATGAAGGCGAGGTGCAGCTGACCGAAGCAGTGATTACCCCTGAGTCTTCCCTGGTGGGGCAGACAGCCAATCGACTCAACCTGCGTGAGCGCAACGGCCTCAATATTGTTGCCGTTGCCCGACAGGGGCATCGGCTGAAGCGCCGTCTGGGGGATATTCGCTTCAATGCTGGTGATATTCTGCTGGTTCAGGGCTTCGAAGACACACTAACCACTACGCTGTCCAACATCGGTTGCCTGCCCCTGGCCGAACGTGGGTTGCGCCTGGGTTCTTCCCGCAAGACCCTGCTGGCATCCGGCATCTTTATTATCAGTATCGTTGCCATTGTCAGCGGTTGGCTGTCAGCCCCGGTTGCACTGGTGTCCGGGGCTGTGGCCATGGTGCTGACCAAACTGATCGACGCCCCCGATGCCTACCGGGCCATCGACTGGTCTGTGATTGTGCTGTTGGCGGCGATGATCCCGGTTGGACAGGCGTTGGAAACCACGGGTGGTGCAGAGCTAATCGCCGGCCAGATGCTGGCAATTGGTGACGGACTGGCTCCGTCGGCCGTACTGGTCATGGTTCTGGTGGGAACCATGCTGTTATCGAACGTGGTCAACAACGCGGCGGCGGCCATTCTGGTGGCGCCTATTGCGCTGAGCCTGTCCGCCGAACTTGGAATGGCGTCCGATGCTGTGCTGATGGCGGTTGCAGTCGGCGCGTCCTGCGCCTTCCTGACGCCCATTGGTCATCAGTCGAATGCGCTGGTAATGGAGCCCGGGGGCTATCGGTTTGGCGACTACTGGCGTCTGGGCTTGCCGCTGTCGATCCTGGTCACTGTTGTTGCCGTACCGATGATTATGCTGGTTTGGGGGTGATGAACGGTGATGAACGGCGATAGGCGCAAACATCGTGAGCGTTCCCTGTGCCAGTCCCTCTGTTATGCTGAAGGTGAGAAACGGGGAATCAACGGAGCCGACATGACGCAGAGCGAACAGGCGCAGAAAACAGAACTTCTGGCTGAGTTGGAGGCCACCCGCCACCGAACCTTTGAACTGGTTAGCTCCCTTAGTGAGGAGCAGCTTGAAGTGCCCTACCACCCGGGTGTAAACCCTCCCCTTTGGGAAATGGGACACGCGAGCTTTTTCTACGAAGTGTTCGTTTTTAACCTTCTGGATGGGACCCCAAGCTACGATCCATCCATGGACGACCTCTGGGATTCGTTTCACATCGATCACGGAGACCGTTGGAGTCGAAAGCTCTTCCCCGGTCGTGAGAAAACCCTTCAGTATTTCAACATCATCTACGATCGCGTTGCGTCGCGCATCGCACAGCAACCACTGACCGACGAAACCCTGTACCTCTATCGTTACGCCATTTATCACCAGAACATGCACATTGAGTCGATGACGTGGTGTCGGCAGACGGTTGCTCTGCCCGCTCCTCCTGGTTTTGTTGGCGCCTTGCCAGAACGCGCGGAGCCTTTGTCCGGCGATGCACTCATCCCAGGTGGCCGCTACCAGATCGGAATGCCGGGCGAGTCTGCCTGCTACGCCACCACCGACTTTGCCTTTGATGGGGAAAAGCCGCGTTTCGAAACCACGGTGGAGCCGTTTGCCATCTCCCGCACCCTTGTGTCCAACCGGGAGTTTCTGGCGTTCGTTGAGGATGATGGCTACCGGCGACCGGAACTCTGGTCTTTCGGAGGGCGCAAGTGGTTGAGTACCGAAACTGATATTTCCCTGGTGCATGGTAGCGCCCAACCAATGTTGCGGGAGCCCAGGCATCCGCTTTACTGGCGCCGGCACGAGGGCGAATGGCAGGAGCGTGTGTTTGACCGCTGGCAGGCCCTGAATCTGGATGCGCCTGTCGTCCACGTCAGCTATTGGGAGGCCGAGGCCTATTGCCAGTGGGCGGGCCGGCGCTTGCCAACAGAAGTGGAGTGGGAGGCTGCGGCACTGGGTAACCGGAGTGGCGAGGAATTTCGCCGTTTTCCCTGGGGGAATGAACGGCCAACTCCCGACCACGCGGATCTCGACGCCACCCATATGGCGCAACAGCCGGTATGGGATTATCCGGCGGGTGAGAGCCGCTCCGGCTGTCGCCAGATGATCGGCAGCGTCTGGGAATGGACCAGCAGTCAGTTTCTTCCCTACGACGGGTTCAGGGTCGATATGTACCCCTTCATGTCGACTTTGCAGTTCGGTGATCATAAGGTGACCCGGGGCGGCGGATGTGCGACATCATCATGCCTGATCCGGGGCACCTACAGGCAAGCCTACCTGCCCCTGCGCAACGACGTGTACACCGGGTTTCGCACCTGTGCGCTGTCGGATTCGGCTTCTGGTACACGCTGAGGATCTTGATATGAATGTCTATGAAACCGACGAACTACTCGGGCAGTACCTGGGGTTCCATTTTGGTGAAAGCCATTTCGGAGTGGGAAATTATCCCGCCCGTTGTGCCGGTATCTGCCAGGAATTGATGGCGGGCCGGGATAAACGACGAGCGCTTGACCTGGGGTGCGCGGTGGGTCGAACCGCCTTTGAGCTTGGGCGGGTCTTTGATCATGTGGTGGGAGTGGACCTTTCCCGCCGGTTTATCGATGCGGCGACTACCCTGCAGAAGACCGGAGAGATCGATTACTTCCGCCGCGACGAAGGGGAGCTTGGCGAACGCGTAGCCGTGAGTCTGAATGCCCTGGGGCTCGACCGGGCGACGGAAAAAGTATCGTTTGCCACCGGCGACGCCAGCAATCTGGGGCCGGAACACGTGGATTATGACCTGGTCTTCGCGGGGAACCTGATTGACCGTCTTCAGGATCCGGGCGCGTTCCTTGAAAACATCCATAGACGCCTGGCTCTGGGTGGCACCCTGGTGATCAGCTCGCCCTATACCTTGATGGATGAATTCACCCCGATTGCCAACTGGATTGGCGGATACGAACGCAATGGCCAGCCCTATACGGTCTATCAGGGTATGAAAGAGATACTCTCACACCATTTTGAAGAGAGTCAGCCGCCCAGGGATGTGCCGTTTGTCATTCGGGAAACCCGCCGTAAATTTCAGCACACCATTGCGGAGCTCAGTGCCTGGCGTCGAACCCGGTGATCAGTCCTGGCGAGTAAAAAAGGCCGTCTGGGTAGGGTGCCCAACGTCGGGTACGTAGTCTCCAATGCCTCCAAATCGCACGTCATAGCTATTGCGCTCGGCCACACCACGGGCCCAGCGCTGGAACTTGGGTCTGTCCCACTCGAATTTGTGGTCTTCCTCGCGGAATTCCCCCGGCGCCAGGTCGAACAGGGGGTTGTACTCCCGATTTGGCGTGGTCATGAACAGATACCCTGGCCGGTATTCGCCGAACACCGCACGTTCCACCCTTGATAGTTGCTCCGGCTGGACATGTTCAATGGTTTCCACCATGGCGGCCGCGTCGAAGCCGGTCAGGGTCGGGTTGCTCTCGGCGTAGGAGCCGCGGACCAGTCGGATTCTCGGGGGTTCCTCGCGCAGGTACTCAGCAAGCACAGCACGGGCCTGCTGCAGAGAAACGCCGGAATCCTCCAGGCCGGTTATGCTCTCGAACTGTTCGTCGGCCAGCATGCGGTAGAGCAGGGAACCGGAGCCGCAACCCAGGTCGAGTACGCGCTTTGCCCCGGTCGACTTCAGGGTACGCAATACGAAATCCAGACGTTCCTCGTGGAGGGAGGTCATCTGGGTCATCATGCCATTGTCCGGAACCTTGAGTTCGTGCATCAGGCGTTTGCGTTCTCCATTGGTGGTGGTGCCTGACGGTTGCGATGCAACACCTGGCTTGCCAGGGCGACACCGGTTTCACTCATCGTCAGGTAGGCTTCGTCCGCACCGGCTTCACGAATTCGTTCTGCTTCGTCGGCGTACAGGGTATGCGCCACGATATAACCAGTGAACCCCTTTTTTCGAAGGTTTCTGGCGGCGATCAGTTTGCCTTCAATGTCGCCCATGGCAAGTATGACGGCTTCAACCGCCGGCATGTGCAGCCCCTGCCAGAAAGAGATGTCCTCCGCGTCACCAAAGACCACATTGCGTCCTTCCTTCTGGTGTTTTTCCACCTTTGCCGGATCGGAGTCAAGCGCCTTGATCAGTGGCTCCTCATGAGCAAGCTGGTCGTAGGCGGCTGAGCCGGTGCGCCCCATACCCATCACGAGTAATCTGGTGTTACCCAGGGAGATGGGTTGCTCGTCGGGGTGGCGCCGCTGGCTTTCGAAACGAGCCAAACGAGCACTGAAGCGCTCATAGACCGCGTGGGAAAGCCGGTTCACGGGGGCAGACACCACGAAGGACAGTGCTACGGTGATGGCCAGGGGGACCAGCCACTCCGGCAGGGCGACACTGGCCACAATAAGGCCAAACTCGCTGTAGTTGGTCAGTGACAGGGCGCTCAGGAAACTGCTGCGTGAGCGCAGGCGGAACGCCAGCAACAGGAAGAAAAACAGAACCCCTTTCAGGGGCACTACTAGTAGCGCTACGGCTGCAAATAGCAAAGCGTCACCATCCGGCAGGCCGCCGATACCAATCTGCAGGAAAAAGCCCACCAGGAACATTTCCTTGACGCTCCAAAGCGACTTGGCCAGTTCCTGGGCACGTGGGTGATTGGCCAGCATGGCACCCAGCACCAGGGCGCCAAGCTCCGAGCTCAGCCCCACCGCTTCAAAACCGAGCCCACCAAGGACCAGGGCCAGCAGGAGTCCAAGCAGGACCAGCAACTCATCGTGTCCACTGGCGTCCAGAAGTCTGAACAGCAGAGGTCTGAGCAGGGGCAGGCCGAAGACGACCAGTGCCCACTGGGAGGGCGTCTGGCCAGCGGCCAGGCTCATCACCACGAGGGCAATCAGATCCTGCATGATCAGGATTCCGATAGCGACGCGCCCATGGAAGGCTCTTAATTCACGCTTGGTCTCCAATACCTTGGCCACCAGCACCGTACTGGAAAAGGAGAGCGCAATGGCGAGCAAAAATGCGGTCTGCCACGTGAGCTCCATCAGCAGATAGAGGCCGGGGGTAAATACCGCACAGGTGATGCCAAAGTGCAGCAGACTGCCACCGATGACTTCAGGGCTGATGATGGTGCGTAGCTTCAGCTTCAGGCCGACGGTAAACAGCAGCAACAGGACGCCGAGGTGGGCAATGTGTTCAAGAACATTGGTGGCTTCAATGGCGAGGCCAGTGGCGGCAGAGAGGCCGCTCAGCACAAACCCCGCTGCCAGGTATCCCACCAGGGGCGGCAGGCCAATGGCTTTGACCGTCAGGCCGAGGACAAAGGCAAAGGATATCCATAGTGCTTCGGGCATGGGTCACGTCACGGTTAAGAAATACGGCTCTGGCAAGGCTACCGTGTTTCTGTCGGGCCGTGTAGTCAAAACTGACTTGTCGTGCCAGTTACGACTCGTTGGCGATCAGTTTCACTGGCCGGTGGCGGTTGCCACGAACTCGCGGAACAAGCGTGCGGATTCTTCCGGCACCTCGACCATGGGAGCGTGGCCGACGCCTTCCAGAAGCACTTTACGGGCATCGGGGATTCGCTCGACGAACACATCAGCGTTGCGATAGTTGATCACCCGGTCTTCCATGCCCCAGATCACCAGAACCGGTGCCTGGATGCGGGTGATGGCGTTGCGGAAGTCGTCCTCGTAGCCGGTGTCCCGGATGGCGTCGAAGATCACTTCGTTGACATCACGGTTGGCGATGGCCTTCTCTTCCATAACATCGTAGATGGGCCAGGGCACAAAGGGTTTCTTTTCCAGCGCAAAATCAACCAGGCGCTCAAAGTCGCCCTCCTTAGAGGGAATTAGCGGATTGTCACCGCCCATGACCAGGCCCACCAACTCACTGTCGTACTCAAAAATGCCCGCCGGATCGAAAAGGACGGCGGTGTGGATCTGTTCCGGATAGGTCGCTGCATAGAGAGCGGTGATGGCGCCGCCCATGGAGTTGCCTATCATGTGCGCTTTCTCGATGCCCAGTGCATCGAGAATCCTCGCCAGATGCCCGACCTGATCCTCGAATCGATACCCCAGGTCCAGCTCCTTGCTGCTGTCACCATGGCCGGGCAAATCGATGGCATAGACGTTGAATTCGCCCGTCAATTGCCTCGCCAGCCGGGTCCAGTTGTCCTTGTTGGCACCGAAACCATGAACGAGAACGAGGGTGTCGCCATCCATTGGCTCTGCATTGCTCAGGTAGGCAATGGTCATCTCGCCAACGGTGATATTGGATTCCTCCAGCCCGGCGCTGGAACGTTCCCAGCCAATGGCATTGTCATACAGAGCCTGACGGGAACAGGCACTGATCATCAATGTGATGATCAGTATTGCGATAATCGACAGGACAGATCGTTGGGCCATCAGAGCGTTCCTTGCGAAGAGTGGGCAGATTCGGGCCTGGGTTATCAGGTGTTTTCCCTGGCAATGGCGCGATAGGCAATGTCCTTGCGATAGAAGGCACCGTCCCAGGAAATACGCGCCGCCACCTCGTAGGCGCGTTTTTGTGCCTCAGTGACGGTATTGCCCAGGGCCGTGGCGCACAGCACTCGTCCACCGTTGGTGACCACCTGCTCCCCGTTCAAACGGGTACCGGCGTGGAAGACCTTCTCACCCTCGGTTTCCGATTCTGGCAGCCCGGAAATGACGTCACCCTTGTTATAGCTGCCAGGATAGCCGCCTGCGGCCAGAACAATGCCCACGGAAGCGCGCTCGTCCCAGTCTGAACGGCACTGGTCAAGCTTGCCGTAAATGGCGGCACCGCAGAGTTCCACCAGATCCGATTTCATCCGCAGCATGATGGGCTGGGTTTCCGGATCGCCAAAGCGGCAGTTGAATTCAATAACCTTGGGGGCACCTTCGCCATCGATCATCAGGCCGGCGTACAGGAATCCCTTATAGGGATGGCCTTCCGCCGCCATGCCGCGAACGGTGGGATAGATTACCTCATCCATGATTCGCTTATGGACATCCTGAGTGACCACTGGAGCCGGGGAGTAGGCACCCATGCCGCCGGTGTTGGGGCCGGTGTCGCCATCGCCCACGCGTTTGTGGTCCTGGGAGGTGGCCATGGGCAACACATGTTCGCCATCCACCATCACGATAAAACTGGCTTCCTCGCCGTCCAGGAACTCCTCGACCACCACGCGGCTACCGGCATCGCCGAAGGCATTGCCCGCCAGCATGTCGCGGATGGCATCTTCGGCTTCTTCCAGCGTCATGGCGACAATCACACCTTTGCCGGCGGCAAGGCCATCGGCTTTTACCACGATGGGCGCACCTTGCTTTCGAACATAGTCCAATGCCTGGTCCACGTCGGTGAAATTGGCGTAGGCGGCGGTAGGGATGTCCTGACGGTCCAGGAAGTCCTTGGTGAAGGCCTTGGAGCCTTCCAGTTGCGCGGCACCGGCGCTGGGGCCGAACACCCGCAAACCGCGCTCTTCGAACAGGTCCACAATGCCATCCACCAGCGGCGCCTCGGGGCCGACAATGGTCAGGCCCACATGGTTGGCCGCGGCAAAGTCCGCCAGACCGTTGAGGTCCATGACATCAATGTTGATGTTCTCCAGGCCGGGTTCGCGGGCGGTGCCAGCGTTGCCCGGCGCGACAAATACACGATCCGCGTCCGGTGATTGGGCGGCTTTCCAGGCGAGGGCGTGTTCGCGACCGCCGGAGCCAATAACAAGAATATTCATGGTCGGTTCCTGTGTGTCGGATTAGTGCCGGAAGTGGCGCATGCCGGTAAACACCATGGCAATGCCGTGCTGGTTGGCAGCGTCGATCACTTCCTGGTCGCGCATGGAGCCGCCTGGCTGGATCACGGCGGTAATGCCGGCTTCAGCGGCGGCGTCGATACCATCCCGGAACGGGAAGAAGGCGTCCGAGGCCATCACCGAGCCTTTGACTTCAAGGCCTTCGTCGGCGGCCTTGATGCCGGCGATTTTCGCGCTGTATACCCGGCTCATCTGGCCGGCTCCCACGCCGATGGTGCGCCCGGCCTTGGCGTAAACGATCGCGTTGGACTTGACGTACTTGGCCACTTCCCAGGCGAACAGCAGATCGTTCAGCTCCTGCTCGGACGGTTCGCGCTCGCTGACCACCTTGACGTCTTCCATCGCCACCATGCCCAGATCGCGGTCCTGAACCAGAAGGCCACCGGTGACGCGCTTGTAGTCCAGGGACTTGGCGCGCTCGCCATCAAATTCGCCGCAGGCCAGCAGGCGGACATTCTTCTTGGCGGCAACCAGCTCCAATGCCTCCGGCGCGATGGTTGGGGCGATGATCACTTCCACGAACTGGCGGTCAATGATGGCCTTGGCAGTTTCCGCGTCCAGTTCTCGGTTAAAGGCAATGATGCCGCCAAACGCAGAGGTGGGGTCGGTGGCGAAGGCCAGGTCATAGGCCTGGAGGATATCGGCACCGATGGCAACACCGCAGGGGTTGGCGTGCTTGACGATCACGCAGGCGGGATCGGCGAAGGGCTTGACGCATTCCAGCGCGGCATCGGTGTCGGCGACGTTGTTGTAGGACAACGCTTTGCCCTGGAGCTGTTTGGCCGTGGCAATGCAGGCCTCCCTGGGGTTGCGCTCGGTATAGAAGGCAGCACGCTGGTGGGGGTTCTCTCCGTAGCGCATGTCCTGAACCTTCAGGAACTGGGTATTGAAGGTACGAGGGAAATCAGCGTTGTCGTTATCGGCGGTGCGACCACCAAGATAATTGGCGATAGCACCGTCATAGCCGGCAGTGTGCTCGAAGGCCTTTACAGCCAGGTCGAAGCGCGTGGTGTAGCTCAGCTCGCCGTCGTTGGCCTCCAGCTCTTTCAGAACCCGGCTGTAATCGGAGGCGTTCACCACAATGGCCACATCGTTGTGGTTCTTGGCGGCCGCGCGAACCATGGTTGGCCCGCCAATGTCGATGTTCTCAATGGCGGTGGCGAGATCGCAGTCCGGCTTGGCAACGGTTTCCTCGAAGGGGTAGAGGTTTACAATCACCATGTCGATAGGATTGATGTTGTGCTCCGCCATCACCGCGTCGTCGATGCTGCGACGCCCCAGGATGCCGCCGTGGATTTTCGGGTGCAGGGTTTTAACACGGCCATCCATCATTTCCGGGAAGCCGGTGTAGTCACTGACTTCGGTGACGGGTACCTGGTTTTCCTTCAGGAGGCGAAAGGTGCCACCGGTAGAGAGCAGTTCGATGCCGCGATCGGTCAGTGCACGGCCGAATTCAACGATACCGGTTTTATCAGACACGCTGATCAGCGCACGACGGACGGGGGTATTAGCCTGATTTGCCATGGGTCACTTATTTCTGCTGGGTATGAACGAATGAAGGCCTCGCGAATGATGTCCGGGAGGCCCTCGTTGCAATCGGGTAGCTGGATTATAGCAGACCGTACTGTTTGAGCTTCTTGCGCAGGGTGCCGCGGTTCAGGCCAAGCATGGTCGATGCCTTGGTCTGGTTGTTGCGGGTGTATTTCATCACCTGTTCGAGCAGCGGGGCCTCGACTTCCGATAACACCAGTTGGTAGACCTCGGTCACCGGGGCGCCATCGAGTTGGGCAAAATAATTTTTAAGGGCAACTTCCACGCTGTCGCGCAGGGTAACCGTGTTGCCGCTGCTGTTCACCGTTTGCAACTGATGAATATCATCGTTGGCCGGTGGGGTCAGGTTGTCTTTAGCCAAAGTCTCAGCGGTCATGCTGCGAATACCTCTCCATTTCGTAAGCCTGCAAAGTACTGTTGAATGCTGTCTTTCTGCGCCATCGCGTCGTCGATGGCGTTGAAGCGTTTTCTGAACTGTTTCTCTTCGTCGTGGGACTGGAGGTACCAGCCCACGTGTTTCCTGGCAATTCGCACGCCCATGGTTTCGCCGTAAAAGCGGTGCAGGGCGTCCAGGTGTTCGCTTAGTACCTGTTCCACCTCATCCACAGGCGGCTCGGCAAGGTGCCTACCGGTTTCCAGAAAATGCAGGATTTCCCGGAAAATCCAGGGCCGGCCCTGTGCGCCACGGCCGATCAGCAGCCCGTCGGCGCCGGTGAATTTCAGTACATGCTGTGCCTGTTCCGGCGAGTTGATGTCGCCGTTGGCAAATACTGGAATGCTTACCCGGGACTTCACATCGGCGATCGTGTCGTACTCGGCCTCGCCCTTGTAGGCATCGGCACGGGTACGACCATGAATGGCCAGGGCCTGGATGCCAGCGTCTTCGGCCATGCGGGCAATCAGTGGCGCATTCCGATGTTCCCTGTCCCAGCCCGTGCGCATCTTCAGTGTCACCGGGATGTCCACGGCGGCCACGACCGCTTTCAGGATATCCCGCACCAGCGCCTCATCTTTCATCAGTGCTGAGCCGGCGGCCTTGTTACACACCTTCTTGGCCGGGCAGCCCATGTTGATATCGATGATCTGGGCGCCGAACTCGGCATTCAGTCTGGCGGCGTTGGCCAGCATTTCAGGGTCGCCGCCGGCGATCTGTACTGAACGGGGCTCGGGTTCACCTTCATGATTCATACGCGTTTTTGACTTGCGCGTATGCCACAGTTTGCTGTCCGCAATGACCATCTCGGATACCGCCAGGCCAGCGCCCATGCGCCGGCAGAGCAGGCGAAAAGGACGGTCTGTTACACCGGCCATAGGTGCAACAATCAACGGACTGGGCAGGGTATACGGCCCGATTTTTGCCGTTGGCAGCATGATCTGAATCCGTGTAACAGCGGGTTAAGCGAACGTCGGAAGTGAACGGCTGCTCAATAAGTAACCGATCCTGATCCGAAGGGCGGTAATGATACCGCTGGCAGAGATCCTATTGAAGGGGCGAAGCCATGAAAAAATTGATTATTTTTCGTCCTTTCTGGTTGACTTTCAGTCTATTCGGTGGCGGTCCCTGGTTTCTGTCGAGTGAGGACTTGCTTACTCCTGATAGGCTCGGAAGGCGATATTGTAGTTCACGGCGTCCTTTCCGGGATCGCGGATATTGATGACAATCCTGACCGGAGTATCAGTCGGCATTGCCTCAAGATCACGGCCGTCTCCCGCCAGATACTCGTCCGGTGTGAACACACTCTGGGCGACCACATCACCATTCAGATTGGAGAACGTCAGGGCAATGGCGGGGAATGGCTGTTCAAAGGCGGCCCGGTTGATGATGACGGCATCAACCACCAGTTGGCTGCGGTTTTCCGGGTTGGTCCTGACCACCAGTTTACGGCTTTGGATGGCATCCACATTGATCAGCGGTTTCAGTTCGCAACCGGCGATCTCGCAGCCCTGTTCGTAAAAGGGGCGCAGTTCCGGTATGGAGGACAGGCGGTCGAACTGGAACCAGGTGACTTGCGCCACCAGGACGCCGAGCAGCGCGAGTATGATCAGGGTCCATAACGCCGCTCTCACGCGCCCCCTACCATTGCCTGCTACAGAGACCGGTTCCCTGCGCAGGTTACTGTAGGGGGAAACGGCGACTAGAGGTTCGTTGTCAGTCACCGGGCCAGCGTCATAGTCGAAGGATGATGATTGAGGTTCATCGACGTAGAAACCATCCGCGTTGTCTACGGGCTCCAGGCTCAGGTCTTCGGGTTGCCGTGGTGTTTCTTCGGGCTCATCCCAGGCTGGCTCCTCAAATGGCTCGTTCTCGGGGGGCTCTGGTTGTGGTTGCTCGAACTCCGCAGGTTCTTCTGGTGGCTCGGGTTCCGTGGGTGCGGGCTTGGCTTTGCGCCTGGTGTCGTCTTCTTCGGACAACATTGCCTCGGCCCAGCTTTCATCGATTTTTTCGTCGGTTTCGTCGTCGTTGTCAGTCTCGAACGTGCCACCGCTGCGCTCGTCGACGGTGCGAAAGCTGTCGCTCAGTTCGTCGTCGGAGAAGGTCAGCCGGGTACCAGCGTATGGGCCCTCGGCCGCATCCTCCTCAGGGTTGTCCGCAAAAATCAGGTCATCATCCGAGGCGAACCCCTGATGCGCTGGAGCATCCTGCTGTTCCAGGGCTGCCGGGCCGCTCTTTGGGCTGGAGGCACCTGAAGAGCCCTCGCTTATCCGGTGTTCGACGGCATTGAACACCGCCATGCAGTTGCCGCAACGCACTTTTCCGCTGGCTACGCTCAGCTGTGCGTCGGTGACCCGGAACCGGGTTTCACATTTTGGGCATCGTGTCTGCAGGCTGCTCTGGGTCATGCTTCTTTCCTGTAAGCGGCGTCGCTACGAGTCACGGAGTTTAGTTGGTTCGTAAGAGTTCGTCACCTGTCGTTGCGCCGTCCTGTGAGCCGTATCCACTCCTCGCGTTGTTCCGGCTCGTCCATGATGAACCAGGGCTCGTAGGCCTCCATGACCTCCCGGGCCTGGTTGGACAGTATGCCGGACAACACAATATCACCGCCCGGTTTTACCTTTGCAGCCAACCTGGGCGCCAGGCCAATCAATGGCTGGGCCAGTATGTTAGCCAGCATGATGTCCGCCATGGTATCGGGTTCATCCCCGGGCAGGAACAGGTCCAGCCGGTCTTCTTCAACCTTGTTGCGGCGCGCGTTTTCGCGGCTGGCTTCCAGTGCCTGGGGGTCTGTATCGACCCCGATAACGTGGTCGGCGCCCAGCAACAGGGCCGCAAGACCCAGTATGCCGGAGCCACAGCCATAGTCGATCACCTGCCGTGAGGTCACGTCCTGACCATCAAGCCATTCCAGGCATAGCGCCGTGGTGGGGTGAGTTCCGGTGCCAAAGGCCAGGCCGGGATCCAGCAGCAGGTTGGCGGCGTGCGGGTCCGGAGCGTCATGCCAGCTGGGCACAATCCAAAGCCGGTCACCGAAGCGCAGCGGCTTGAAATCGTCCATCCATTCACGCTCCCAGTCCTTGTCCTCCACCAGGGTAACGTCGATGTCGGGCAGTGACTGTTGTGTCTGCTGGTGCCAGGCATCCTTAACGGCGGCGCAGAGCTCTTCGATATCGCGATCGGACCCGAACAGGCCGGTGACGCTGGTCTGGTGCCAGAGCGGTGTTGTGCCCGGGTCGGGTTCGTACAGGGGCTGGTCGGCGGCATCTTCCATGGAGACGGCCTCAGCGCCCATCTCCATCAGCAGATCCTCAAGCTGGTCCGCGTTATCGGGATCAGCCGGGATCTGTAGTTGTATCCAGGGCATGTGGGTGTCCTGTTTGGTAGACGAATCAACGGGTCAGTCCCGTATCAGTTTTTCCAGATAATGGATAGTGAAGTCTACCTGTTTAAAGCCGCCATCGCGTACCAGTTTCCTGTGCAAGGCCTGGTTGGTCTTGATACCTTCAACCACCAGTTCGTCCAGCGCGTTCTTCATGCGGCGACGGGCTATTTCCCGGTCATCGCCCCAGGTGATCAGTTTGGCCACCATGGAGTCGTAGTACGGCGGTACCGTGTAGCCGCTATAAAGATGCGAATCCACTCGTATGCCGTTGCCACCTGGCGCATGGAAATGCTTGACCTTGCCTGGGCTGGGAACGAAGGTTTGCGGATCTTCTGCGTTGATACGGCATTCCAGCGCATGGCCGGAGATCTTGATTTCGTCCTGGCTGTATTGCAGGGGCAGGCCGCTGGCAATGCGCAGTTGCTCACGAACGATATCGACACCGGTCACCATCTCTGACACCGGATGCTCCACCTGCACCCGCGTGTTCATCTCGATAAAGTAGAAAGCGCCGTCCTGGTACAGGAACTCGAACGTACCCGCACCCACGTAGCCAATTTCCTTGCAGGCGTCGACACAGGCTTTCAGGGTTTTCTCGCGCGCTTCCGGGTCGATATTCGGCGCAGGGGCTTCTTCGATGACTTTCTGGTGCCTGCGTTGCATGGAACAGTCACGGTCGCCAAGGTGAATGACGTTGCCGTGGGTATCCGCCAGTACCTGCACTTCGACGTGGCGGGGGCGTTCCAGATATTTTTCGAGGTAAACCGTAGCGTCCCCGAAAGAGTTCTTGGCTTCCGACTGTGTGACCTGCACGCTCTTCAGCAAGGCCGCTTCGGAATGAACCACCTGCATACCACGACCACCACCGCCAGATGCGGCTTTGATAATGACCGGATAGCCAATTTTACGGGCGATTTCCAGGGTGCGGTTGTCGTCATCCGTCAATGGGCCGTCTGAGCCCGGCACGGTGGGAACGCCTGCCGCAATCATTGAGTTGATGGCAGAAACTTTGTTGCCCATCAGGCGAATGGTATCGGCTCTGGGGCCGATAAAGCGGAAGCCGCTTTTTTCAACCTGTTCGGCGAAATCCGCGTTTTCGGCGAGGAAGCCGTAACCTGGATGGATACCGACGGAGTCCGTCACTTCTGCCGCACTGATAATAGTCGGGATGTTCAGGTAACTGTCTGTTGCACTGTTGGGGCCGATACAGACCGACTCGTCCGCCAGACGGACATGCATGAGGTCACGGTCGACCTGGGAGTGGACAGCCACGGTTTTGATGCCCAGCTCCTTGCAGGCGCGCAGGATGCGCAGGGCAATTTCGCCGCGATTTGCGATCAGGACTTTTTCTAACATAGCCATGAGAGTATCACCGGGTTCAGGAAATGATGATCATCGGCTGGTCGAACTCGACCGGCTGACCGTTCTCCACCAGGATCTCGGCGATGGTGCCGCTTTTATCTGCCTCGATCTGGTTCATCATCTTCATGGCTTCGACGATGCACACCACGTCGCCGGCTTTCACTGACTGCCCGACTTCCACGAACGCTTTCGCGGTGGGCGAGGGTGAGCGGTAGAAGGTGCCGACCATTGGCGACTTCACCGCATGGCCGGAGGGCTCTGCCGGCTTTGCGGGCTCGTCGGCGGCTGGCGCGGACGGCTGCGGCGACGCGGGCTGGGGTGCTGGCGACGGATACTGGGCCATATACTGTGGCGCGGCCAGTTGTTCACGGCGTCGGGAAATGCGAACAGAATCATCACCCTCGTGAATCTCCAGCTCCTCGACGTCGGATTCCTCCAGCAGTTCGATAAGTTTCTTGATCTTGCGAATGTCCATAGTCAGTCCGATCCCGTTTTAATCAGTTCTATCGATGAATTCGTTGCAGGGCGGCTTCGAGTGCAAGGTCGTACCCCTGGCTGCCCAGCCCGCAGATAACGCCATCGGCGATATCAGAAAAGTATGAGTGATGACGGAATGCTTCCCGCGCATGCACGTTGGAAAGATGGACCTCAATAAACGGTATGCCCGAGGCCAACATGGCGTCCCGCAGTGCAACACTGGTATGGGTGAACGCCGCCGGGTTGAAGATGATGAAATCAACCCCTTCTGATCTGGCTTCGTGTATCCGCTCAATCAGTTCATATTCCGCGTTTGACTGTAAATGTAGCAGGTGATGGCCATCTTCGGCGGCTTTCCGATGCAAACGGTCGTCAATGTCCGCCAATGTCTCGTGGCCGTACACCTCCGGCTCGCGGGTTCCCAGCATGTTCAGGTTGGGGCCATGAAGTACGAGTATGGTTGACATGATTTCGTCTGCCTTGCTGACGTTTTTACAGGATCGCCGAATTTAGCGACATTTTCCCTCAATGGTGCGTTCTTGAAGTCTTCAGATCAACACTTTTTGACAATCGGGTATGTGTCGAAAAGTATCTTGCACACGCAAAAGCACTCTTTGTCGTTTGCACGGTCATTGTCGTGAAGGGTGATCAGGAGTTCTATAAGACGTTGGTTTCATAAAACGGCCCCGAGAGCGGGGCGGGGCCGTTGGTGGGGAGAACCAACCTGTGTCGGTTGGAGTCAGTCGCCGGCGGCGGTCACGCAATTGCGGCCCTCGGCCTTGGACCGGTAAAGCGCCTTATCCGCCCGTTCGCAGAGGGCCTGGGAGGTATCGCCTTTCCAGGCGGCAACACCGCAGCTGAAGGTGACGTTAAACTCCCGGTCACCAGCCGGTTGAAGCAGTTCCGAGAAACGCTCGCGGATTTCGTTCAGCACATTGCGGGCATCGCTCTCGCGGGTGTCCGGCAGAATAATGGCAAACTCCTCACCACCGTATCGGCCAATGTGGTCGGTCTTGCGCAAGCGTTGTTTCAGGAACATGGACAGGCTTCGCAGCACACGGTCGCCAATGGGGTGGCCAAACGTGTCATTCACCTTCTTGAAGTAGTCGATGTCGATCATTGCAAAGCACAATTGTTGGTCTTTCTGCCGCGCCCGCACGATTTCCTGATCGAGCAGGTGCAGGGTATGAGTGTGATTGAACAAGCCGGTGAGGCTGTCGCGGATCATCAGCGCCAGCAGCGACCGGGCACGCCGGCCCCGATTGTGTATGGTGGAAATCAGGTGTTTCGGATCAATCGGCTTGGTCAGGAAGTCATCGCCTCCCAGGCTCATGGCATGCAGCTGTTTGGAAACGTCTTCCTCGGCGGAAAGGTAGATGATGGGCACGCTGTGGAAGCGGTCCTGCTGGCGGATCACCCGCGCGATTTCCATGCCGGTGCAGCCGGGCATGTACATGTCCAGGATGATGATTTCCGGTGAGAACGACTCCAGCGCATGAATGATTTCCATCGGGTCGGTGATGATGTGAGCATTCATGCCCGCTTTTTTCAGAACCGTTTCCATGAACTTGGCCTGAGCGCGGGAGTCGTCCAGCACCAGCACTTTATAGGGCTCAACGGTATTGCCGTGGGTGTAGGTCTCGATCTTCTCGATCAACTGGCCTGGATCCACCGCCGGGTAAAAGAATTCCTCACCACCGCAGCGGGACGCCCGCAGGCGGGTTTGGATGGTGCCATCCTCGTCGCTCATGAAGATGATGGGGATGGGGGTGTCGTGTCGCTCCTGAAGCCGTTCGATGGTGGCAATGCCGCTCAGCGGTTCACCGCCGTAGTTCACGTCCATCAGAATGGTTTCGGGTTTGTGAAGTGCACAGGCTTCGATCAGCTTGTCGGCAGTGTTGAATGCTGACGCACGGAAGCCGAAAAACTCAAGCTGACGGATCAGGCGGCCGGCCATTTCCTCACTGGCCAGAGCAATATAGACGGGCGTCCGTCGATATTGCTGGGGGGCCTCGCTGGCTTCCTGGTCGGTCCGTCTCAACGTGCAATGAGACAGCTGTTCAATGGCATCCTGAAGCTTGCGATCCAGCCCTTCGGGCAGCGCGGTGCCTTCCGGCCACTCGCCGATCAGGTCGAACACCTGGCGCCCGGAATCGGCATGGCTTTCCATGTCGAAGCGCTTTGCGTAGCGAACCAGTTTGTCGGCTGCTCTGGCAAAATCGCCCCTGAAGACGGCAGACTGGCCGGTGTCTTCGTGGATCTTCTGCCATGTATCCAGGACGACGCGCGCCTGGGTGGTGACACGGCGAGCGAAGTGCTGCCTGAGTTTGTCTTTCTGGCTATCGTCGTTCATTGTGCTCCGGCCTGTGTTTTTCTCGTTCTGAGCCGCCCGTTTCCGGTACGGGCGGATATTTTCAACATTAGTCTTTTTGCAGAGTCTATAGTGTTTAATGTTGTCGGCGTAGGTGACGCAGTGTAAATGTTTGTCAACTCTGCGGGGCAGATCACACCAGATAGCCGACAATCGTTGCTTCAGATAGGGGCTGCCAGTGATGGCACGGACGCAAAACGACCGACAGATCTCTCACCAGCAGGGTGTTATTACCTTGCGCAGCCTGCTATTGCTGTTCACCGGGGGCATGTTGCTGCTCGTGCTGGTGGCGGCGGCCAGCGTCAGTTTTGACCGGTTCCGGGATTACATGTCGGACCAACTCCAGGGCCACGCCCGGGATGGGGCCACGGCCATAGGCTTGTCCCTGTCCAATGCCATAGACGGCCGCGATCCAGTGGCCTCGTCTTCATTGATCGATGCGGTTTTCGACAGTGGTCGTTATCTCTCGGTGGTTTACGTCAATAACCAGGGTGAGGAAGTGGCCGGTCGGGGAACCTCGCTGCGTGAGGTGGATGTGCCGGGCTGGTTTGTGGCGCTGGCGGATCTGCCCCTGCCGGTGGGCGAAGCGGAAGTGGTACGCGGCTGGAGCCGGTTGGGTAAGGTGCGGGTCGTGAGCCACCCTGGCCGGGCCTACGAAGACCTGTGGGTGGTGACGGTGAGAATCGTGGCCGGCTCTGCCTTGATTGGTGGCCTTGGGCTGATCGGCCTGTTCTGGATGATGACACGCCTGATGCGTCCGCTCAGGGCTGTCGAGAAGCAGGCCAAGGCCTTGGGTAAACGGGACTTCAGGCGCCGGGTCGACATCACCTCCACGCGGGAATTGAACCAGGTTACCCACGCTATGAATCAGATGGCGGATGACCTCGGTCGACTCTTTGAGGGGCAGGCCAAACTGATTCAGCACCTGCGCAAGGTCAACAACGAAGACAACCTGACTGGGCTTGCGAGCCGGGGGGCGTTCGAACAGCGCCTAAAGGTTGAAGTGGAATCGGAAGAGCGGTCCGCCCCAGGGGTGCTGTTCCTGATTCAGTTGGAAGCGTTCGCCCAGTATAACCAGAGTTATGGCCGCGACGAGGCCGACCGTCTGCTGATTCGCATTGCGGGGGCACTGAATGCTTTTGTTAACGCCCACAGCGATTCGTTCGCCGGCCGCTTGACTGGCGCCGGGTTTGCGGTCTTCCTGCCGGGCGTTTCACGCGCCGACGGCGTGATCTGGTGTCGTCAATTGGTCGAGGAACTGGACGGCATCTACTCGGACCTCTCCGCGCCCATGGATGTGGCTGTTCACGCTGGCATTGCCCAAGCCGCCGAAACCCGCAAAGCAGATGAGCTGATGTCGGCGGCCGACGAAGCGCTCCGGCAAGCACAGATGGAGGAGGGGTCTGCCTGTCATGCTGCTGATCGCGACCGGCATGAGCACCATGACAGTGAAAAATGGCGAGTCATGATTGGCGAAGCAATCGCCCAGGGGCAGATGTCGCTGTGGATGCAGCCCATGATCAGTAATGGCGATGACGGCGTGCTGTTCCACCAGGTGTTTTCCCGGATGAGAACGGAGGATGGCTGGATCAAGGCCGGTATTTTTGTGCCTATGGCGGAACGTTTTGGCATGATTCCGGACATTGATCGCTGGGTCCTTGAACGTTCTCTGGCGTTGCTGCGTCTGGAACCGGACACCCGCCTGGCATTGAGTCTGGGCATGGTTTCGGTGGCCAGTGAGACCTTCCGTAAAGAGCTTCTGGAGCAGTTGTCCGCTGCCGGAAAGGAGCGCCGGCGATTGCAGATCGGCATTTCCGAGCAGGCCGTCCACCATCACCGCACAGCAGTGGGGCTCCTGGTGCGTGGGTTGAACCGGCTGAAGGTGTCGGTGATTGTCGACCGCTTTGGTGTCGGCGGGGTGCCCTTCAGCTACCTGAGGAATCTGAGGTTCCAGGCGCTGCGTATTGATAACAGCTTCGTTCATGATATCGATAGCCACGACGACAACCGCTTCTACCTCGAATCCGTGACCACCATTGCCCACAGCCGCGGCGTGCGCGTCTACGTCACAGGTGTTGAAACCGCCGCTGAATACGCGGCACTGCAGGGTGTCGGTATCGACGGCGCAATGGGGTACCATCTGGGCCGTCCCTTCGAGGCGGGACATTAGTATGTGATCGCGGCGACTGTGCCGCAAAACGCCGCAAATTGCATAAACGTTGCCGTTGCTTCATGGTATTCGCAGTGCGCGAACGGATAGCGTCCGGGATAAAACGACAGACAGGGGAACTGAAAACCGATGCCAGGAAAAATCAGACAGTATTTCAGTGATCGCAAAGACGACGTGCGGGACTACACCGGTGGTGGGGTTGTCGGCAAGTTTATACTGGCCGTTGTGGTTGTCTATCTGCTTGTTGCCCTGGTGCTAGGCATGATCTGGAGCAGCGAGCCAGACGTTTTCTCTGTACGCGAACACACACGCACCGTAGCCGACGAGATGCAGCGGGAGCCGGTGGCCGGTTTTGCAACAACGGTGACCATGATTCGGGTTGCAGAGACTCTTCTCGATAAGCCCGGCGGCTACGTTTCCAATGACATATTCCCGCCGGGGCTTTGGCTGGACAATATGCCCAACTGGGAATACGGCGCCCTCGTCCAGCTTCGCGATTTTTCCCGCGCCATGCGCAAAGACATCAGCCGCTCCCAGAGCCAGTCCGCTGAGGACCCCGACCTGACCATCGCTGAGCCCCAGTTCCACTTTGACAGTGGCAGTTGGGCGATTCCATCCACCGAGGCGGAGTATCGCCGTGGCATCAAGGCCCTGTACAGCTACCTGGACCGCTTGTCGCGCCCGGATCAGCCCAACGCCCAGTTCTTCGCCAGAGCCGACAATCTGGCCAACTGGCTGGCGGACCTTGAAACCCGCCTGGGCAGCCTATCCCGCACGCTCGGTGAGAGCGTTGGCAAAGCGTCGGTGTCCGACGCTGTTTCCAACGTCAATCCTGGAGACCCGCTGTCGGAAGATGTCATGGGCGAGGAGGTCAAAACCTCATGGACGAAAATTGACGACGTGTTTTACGAGGCCCGCGGCAGCGCCTGGGCCCTGCTGCACATCTTCCGCGCCATCGAAGTGGACTTCCGCAAGGTGCTGAACGACAAGAACGCTCTGGCGAGTGCCAAGCAGATTATCATTGAGCTGGAAGGTACCCAGGGAGAGATGTGGAGCCCCGTGATCCTGAACGGCAGCGGCTTTGGTGTGTTGGCCAACCACTCACTGACCATGGCGGCGTATCTATCTCGTGCCAGTGCCGCGATCAGCGATATGCGTGACCTGCTGACCCGGGGTTGATGCCGGTATAGCATTGCCGCATAAAAAAACCGGGCCTCTCAGCCCGGTTTTTTGTTATCGCCTGAAGGCTTCGCCTATCAGTCTTTGTAGGCTTTCACAGACGCTTCGATGGCCTTCTTGGCTTCGGCAGCACTGGCCCAGCCCTGAACCTTAACCCACTTGCCCGGCTCCAGCGTCTTGTAGTTCTCGAAGAAGTGCTGGATCTGGTCGCGGAGCAGTTGCGGGAGATCTTCCACATCTTTCACGTCGGTATAGCTCTTGGTGAGCTTGTCGTGGGGGACGGCAACCAGTTTGGCGTCGCCACCGGCTTCGTCTTCCATGTTCAGTACACCGACCGGGCGACAGCGAATCACGGAACCTGCCTGCACCGGATACGGGGTGACGACCAGTACGTCGATCGGGTCGCCGTCGTCAGCCAGGGTGTGGGGAATGAAGCCATAGTTGGCCGGGTAGAACATTGGCGTAGCCATGAAACGGTCTACCAGCAGGGCGCCCATGTCCTTGTCCAGCTCATACTTCACTGGGGAGCTGTTGGATGGGATTTCAATGGCGACGTAGATGTCTTCCGGCGGGTTCTTGCCAGCAGGGATATGGTCGAAGTTCATGATCGATCCTTTCTGAAGTGCGTTTAACTGCGTTTAAAAAGTGGGCGCAATTATACGGGACAATGGGGTGGATCGAAACTAAACGTTGGTATCGCCTGACCGCTACAACCGCATCTGCTTGGCAATCAACTCCTTCATAATCTCGTCGGTGCCACCGCCAATCGACAGAATCTTCCCATCCCGGTACAGCCGCTCCACCACCGATTCCCGCATATACCCCATGCCGCCATGAATCTGGACCGCTTCGCGGGTGACTTTCTCGCACACGTCCACCGCAAAGTTCTTCGCCATGGCAACCTGCTTGATGGGGTTCTTGCCCGCCTGCATCAGTGCGGCGCAGCGATAGGTATACTCCCGCGCCACATCCACCTGGGTGGCCATGTCCACCAGCTTGTGACGGGTGACCTGGAATTTGTTCACCGGGCGGCCAAAGGCTTCCCGTTGGCCGGCCCAGGCCATGGACGCCTCGAGGGCGATTTCAGCCGTCATGTAGGCCATGATCGATAAGCTGAGGCGTTCGAACAGGAAATTGCTCATGATCGCGATAAAACCGGCATTCTCGGCGCCAATCAGGCGGTTGGCAGGCACCCGGCAGTCCTCGAAGAACAGCTCCGCCGTGTCGCTGGCCCACCAGCCCATTTTCTTGAGCTTCTTGCCGGTGGAAAAGCCGGGCATATCGCGGTCAATCAATAACAGGCTGATGCCACCATGGCCCTCGCCACCGGTGCGTACCGCAACGGTGTAATGATCGGCACGCATGCCGCTGGTGATAAAGGTTTTGCTGCCGTTGACGATGTAGTCATCGCCGTCCCTGACAGCCCGGGTTTTGATGTTGGCAACGTCGGACCCGCCGCCGGGCTCGGTAACTGCCAGCGCGGCAATCTTCTCGCCTCGCAGCACCGAGGGCACAATCGCTTCTTTTACGTCCTGCTGTGCCCACTTCGCCACCGGAGGCAGGCCGATATCCAGCGAGCCCAGCCCAGCCACCAGGCCGCCGGAGGTGGATCGCATCAGCTCTTCGGAGACGGCGACTTTCATGAAAATATCGCCTTCACCAATGCCGCCAAGACTTTCCGGAAAACCGACCCCAAGCAGTCCGGCCTCCCCAGCGGTCTTATAGAGCTCCCTGGGGAACTCGCCAGCTTCCTCCCAGTCGTCTATATAGGGCAATACATGAGTGGCAACGAACTTGCGGGCACTCTGGCGAACCTGTTCATGGGTATCGTTGAAATAATCAGACACGGAAAGCCTCCCTCAATCGGAAATCATGAGATCAGTCTCACGCAAAAAAAGGAACCAAGCAAGCGCTTGGTTCCTGGAAGGCCCGAAAAGAGTCAGGGCCACGAAGAGGTGGGCTCATCAGGGGACGTCAAAAACATGGATGTTTTTGTCGAGCGTACACGGACGTATTAACAGCGTGCCCCTGATGAGTTTACCTCTTCGTGGTTTCCTCCGACGTTAGCCATCCTTGCGGGAGATCGTCTTTACCCCATCTTCAGTACCAAGCAACAACAAATCCGCAGGCCGTCGCGCAAACAGCCCATTGGTCACAATGCCTACAATATTGTTCAACTGCTCTTCCACCTGAATCGGGCGGGAAATATCCAGATTGTGGATATCCAGAATGATATTGCCGTTGTCGGTGGTAAAACCCTCACGATAAACCGGGTCGCCGCCCAGCTTGACGATTTCGCGGCCAACATGACTGCGGGCCATGGGCACCACTTCAACCGGAAGCGGAAACGCGCCCAGGATGTCCACCTCCTTGGACCCATCGGCAATGCAGATAAACGTCTTGGCCACTGCCGCCACGATCTTTTCCCGGGTCAGGGCGCCACCGCCGCCCTTGATCAGTTCCAGGCGTTCATTGGTTTCATCGGCACCGTCGACATAAAACTCCAGTGGCCCGGCACTGTTGAGATCGTATACCGGAATACCATGGCTTTTCAGGCGCTCTGCCGTGGCGTCGGAACTGGCGACCGCACCATCGAAATCGGTGCGGATATCCGCCAGCAGATCGATGAAACAGTTAGCCGTACTGCCGGTACCCACGCCGATAACGCTCTCCTGATCCAGGTGCGGCCTGATATGGTCCAGTGCGGCCTTGGCGACGGCTTTCTTCAGTTCGTCCTGATTCATCGATCGACTCCGGTTTTGCAGGAAAGTGTGGTTAAAGCCGTCATTATAGCCCTTCAGTGGGGCGAGCTTATAGACGGAACCCCGGCAAAGTTTCTACACTGTTTGTTTTCCCAACGACAATCCAACTCTGGACGGACCCATGCCGCAACGCTACATAAAGAAAATCCTTGATGCCCGTGTCTACGACGTGGCCATCGAGACCCCGCTGACCGAGGCCCGCAGCCTCTCCAAGCGCTTTGGCAACAACATTATGCTCAAGCGCGAAGACCTTCAGCCGGTGTTTTCTTTCAAGATTCGCGGTGCCTACAACCGGATTGCGCAGCTCTCTGAAGAGCAGAAAGCCAAGGGTGTGATTTGTGCGTCTGCTGGCAACCATGCCCAGGGCGTGGCCCTGGCTTCCAAGAACCTGGGCATCAAGGCGGTCATCGTCATGCCTCAGACCACGCCAGAGATCAAAGTACGTTCGGTGCGTGATCACGGCGCCAAAGTGGTTCTCAAAGGCGATGCTTTTGACGAAGCCGCAGCCCATGCCCAGGAGTTGATCGCAAAACACGGCTACACCTATATCCCGCCCTTTGATGATCCTGACGTGATCGCCGGGCAGGGCACGGTGGCCATGGAAATCATGTGGCAGTTCAGCAAACCCATTCATGCCGTCTTTATCTGCGTTGGCGGCGGCGGACTGATTGCCGGCATGGCGGCTTACATCAAGTACCTGCGCCCGGAAATCAAGGTGATCGGTGTTGAGCCTGAGGATTCCAATTGTCTGCAGGCGGCCATGAAGGCCGGCAAGCGGGTGGTGCTGGACGAAGTCGGCATCTTCGCCGACGGCGTGGCTGTCAAGCAGATCGGCAAATACCCCTGGGAGATCTGCAAGGACTACGTGGATGAGGTGATCACCGTCTCCACCGACGAAATCTGCGCCGCCATCAAGGATGTGTTCGAAGACACCCGCTCCATCGCCGAGCCGGCCGGTGCGCTCGGCGTGGCTGGCATCAAGAAGTACATCGAGCGCGAGCAGATCGAGAACGAAAACCTGGTGGCCACCCTGAGTGGGGCCAACATGAACTTTGATCGCCTGCGCTATATCTCGGAGCGCACGGAGATCGGTGAAAAGCGTGAAGCCATCCTCGCGGTGACCATCCCGGAGAAACCGGGGGCCTTCAAGACGTTCATCAATGCTCTGCACAAGCGCAGCATCACCGAGTTCAATTACCGCTACGCCGACGCCACCAATGCGACCATATTCGTGGGCATCCAGATTGCGGCAGGCGGACACGGTCGTGAAGATCTGATCCAGGATCTGCGGGAAACCGGTTATTCCGTCATAGACCTGACTGAGAGCGATCTGGCCAAGCAGCATATTCGTCATATGGTAGGCGGCCACGCCCCGACGATAACCAACGAGAAGGTTTTCCAGTTTGAGTTCCCGGAGCGCCCGGGCGCCTTGCTGAAGTTCCTGATGTCGCTTGGCACCCGCTGGAATATCTCCATGTTCCACTACCGCAACCACGGTGCGGCCTACAGCCGTGTTCTGCTGGGTGCCCAGGTGGAAGACGACGAAGTGAAGGACTTCGAGAAAATGCTCGACAAGGTTGGCTTCCGCTACGAGAACATGACTGATAACGAGGCTTATCAGCTGTTTTTGGGAGCCGGAAACAATAAGTCTGGGTAACGCGGATCAGGATTGG
>NZ_ABCP01000020.1 GCF_000170835.1 Marinobacter algicola DG893 | reverse complement strand
GCGATAACGCGGACGAATCTCCTCATCCATCACAGCCTTCTGCTGACGCAACACCGGCTCCATCACCCGCTTGCGATACTGACGCATAATATCGAACCGGCTGTTGGTAATGGCCTGAACCGTCTCCACATCCACTTCCTGCTTACCGGGCACATAATGCGCGATCGGCTTGAAGCCCTTGGGATTCGCCAGCCGGAAGAACTGGAACAGGCGGATATAACCCCAGCCAACATCCACCTCGTACCAACGGCGAGACAGCTTGGAGGAATTGGGATAGGTGTGGTGATTATTGTGCAACTCCTCGCCACCGATCAGGATACCCCAGGGCGAAATGTTGCGGGCATTATCGCTGCACTCGAAATTGCGATAACCCATAAAGTGCCCAATGCCATTGACCACGCCGGCCGCCCAGACCGGAATCCACATCATCTGCAGCGCCCAGATCCAGATGCCGTGAACACCGAACAGCAGCAAATCAATCACCGCCATCAGTTGAATACCCAGCAACTTGTAGCGGCTATACACGTTGTTCTCGACCCAGTCTTCCGGAGTGCGCTGGCCATAACGCTCCAGCGTTTCCGGTGTACCGGCCTCGTCATACAGCTCGGCACCTTCAAACAGTACCTTGCGAATGCCCAGAACCACCGGGCTGTGAGGATCTTCCTCGGTTTCGCACTTGGCGTGGTGTTTACGGTGGATCGCCGTCCACTGCTTGGTGTTCTGGGCTGTGGTCAGCCACAGCCAGAAGCGGAAAAAATGCGCCAGCACCGGATGCAGATCCAGCGAGTTGTGGGCAGAATGACGATGCAGGTAAAGGGTAACGCTGATAATTGTGATGTGGGTAAGCCCCAGCGCAACCAGAATCAGCTGCATCACCGAAAGGTCCAGAAGACCGTTGTACCACATAGAGTTTTCCTCGTTCGAAATCCGGGTCCGGCACTGCCCGACAACCGTATTGAACCACTTTAGCGTACAGTTGTTAGCCCGAACAACCGCATTTGGATGCGAATTTGTTACCGATTACACTTATCCGTTACCGCCCGTGCCGCTGGAGTATATCCCTTTGCCCGAATTGCCCGAAGTAGAAACCACCCGACGCGGCATCGCCCCCCATTGTGAAAACCGCACCATCACCCAGGTGACCGTGCGCGATGGCCGACTGCGTTGGCCCGTGCCGGGCAATCTCGCGGAACTGATCGAAGGCTCGGTGATCCACACTGTGGACCGCCGGGCCAAATACTTACTGATAGGCGTAAGCTCGGCCAACGCTGCCGGAACATTGATCGTGCACCTGGGCATGTCCGGCAGCCTGCGGGTGATCACCGATCAGAGCGCCCCCCTACTTCATGACCACGTGGAACTGACACTCGACAACGGCATTCGCCTACGCTTCAACGACCCCCGCCGTTTTGGTTGCTGGCTCTGGTCCGAAACACCGGACCAGCATCCACTGCTCGCCAGCCTGGGGCCAGAACCCCTGGCACCGGAGTTCAATGGGCGCCTGCTCTATCGACTCTCACGGAGCAAGAAGACTCCAGTGAAGCCCTTCATCATGGACAACCATGTGGTGGTGGGCGTCGGCAACATCTATGCGAACGAAGCCCTGTTTAAGGCTGGCATCCATCCCCGCCGCGCTGCCGGCCGCATCAGCCTGGACCGCTACAACCGCCTGGTGGAAGCCATTCGCGAAACCCTTAGCGCTGCCATCCTCATGGGTGGAACCACCCTGCGGGACTTTGTGAACAGCGATGGCAAACCGGGCTATTTTGCCCAGTCACTGCTGGTGTATGGACGCAATGGCGAGTTCTGCCGCGAATGCGGCCATCCGCTGAAGGAAATCCGGATGAACCAGCGCTCGACGGTTTACTGCGGGAAATGCCAGCGCTGAACGGCGGCCAGACAACTAATGAAACAGAAAAATCGTTTGAAAATACGCAAATATGATTCATAGTTAACAGAGTATCCATAATCGTAAGCTACACTGTGCGGTATATGTATCGTCAGCCACCCAGAGGCAGGACGACCATCGGCCAGATCAGAACGCCGACAAGCTAAGGTAAGCTCAGGAGAAACAAGAAATGACCGGTAAGATTTCCCACATCGTTATTACAGCCGTAGCGGTTTGCCTGCTGGCTTTTTCCTCCGTCGGCCACGCCCAAGCCATTGACGAAGAGCCCTCAGCACTGGCAATGACAGGCGATGCGCTGTTTGTTCGCCCGGCCCTGTTTGCCACCACCATCGTGGGAAGCGTGGTTTACCTGGTGTCCCTGCCGTTCTCCGCACTGGGTGGTAACGCGGCGGAAGCCGGCGAGGTCCTGGTTGTTGGCCCGGCCAAAGCCACCTTTGTTCGCTGCCTCGGCTGTACTCGCACCGGCAGGAAGCAACAGCCTATTGAACAAAGCGGTAACTGATCCGTAAAAACCCGCCTTGCCAATTTGTGCATTCTTCGGCAGCCTGACGTTTAACCAACTTCAGGCTGTTTTTGTTTATGGTGAACTGGCACTCCCTTGAGACGGTGTTCCTGGATATGGACGGAACACTGCTCGACCTGCATTTCGACAACCATTTCTGGCTTGAGCACCTGCCCAGGCGTTACGCCGAGTACAACAACCTTAGCCCGGAAGAAGCCCGCGACACCATCATCCCAATGATCATGGCCGAACGTGGGTCCCTGAACTGGTATTGCACCGACTACTGGAGCGACCGGCTGGATATGGACATCACCGGGCTCAAGGCCGAAGTGGGCGAACGCATTGGCTACCGGCCCCATGTGACGGATTTTCTAGATGCTGTCCGTGACACCGGCCTGCGCTCGGTGATCGTCACCAACTGCCATCCCGACCCCCTCAGCCTGAAGCTGCAGCGCACCGGCCTGGACAGCCGGGTAGACAACATCATCTCGAGCCACCAACTGGGCAAGCCCAAGGAAGACCCCGCCTTCTGGCAGGACCTCGCCGGGCTGGAAGCCTATCAGCCTGCCGCCACCTTGATGGTGGACGACAGCTTCCCGGTACTGGAAAGCGCCCGCACCGCTGGCATCGCCCAATGCCTTGCCATTCTGGCACCAGACAGCAGGCAACCCGCCCGCGACCGGCACCCGGACATCCCCTCGATCCATCATTTTGATGAAATACTGCCGGCACTGCGTCAACGCCAACCCCTGCCATCCGGCCAGTGAGCCAGCTATACTATGCGTATACGCTCATCAGGTGAGGAGACATGACGGCAACCACCACTGACGACACCCGCGTAAGACTCGACAAATGGCTGTGGGCAGCACGCTTCTACAAAACCCGCAACCTCGCCAAGCAAGCCATCGAAGGGGGCAAGGTTCACTACAACAGCCAGCGAACCAAACCCGGAAAACTGGTGGAGCCCGGCGCCAAAGTTACCCTGCGGCTGGGCTGGCAGGAACGCATTGTGGTGGTGGACGACCTCAGTGACCGGCGCCGGGGCGCTCCCGAAGCCCAGAAGCTTTATCACGAAACCGACGACAGCGTGAAACGCCGGGAAGAACTCTCGTGGCAGCGCAAAACCATGCAGGCGGCGCAGCTACCCCCGGCCCGACGGCCTTCCAAGAAAGACCGCCGGGACATACAACGCTTCCGGGAACAGAACGGGCTCTAGCATTCCTGTTTTCCGCCCCCATGATCACCGTTTCCGACTTTAACGCTCAGGAGAAATACCAATGGCATCCCGGGACCAGTTCCAGCGATTTATTTTTGAAGACAGCCAGGTCCGGGGAGCCTGGGTGAAGCTGAACGACAGCTACAGCGAAATAGGCAGCCAGGCACCCTATCCCGCCTCCGTGCGGCGCATGCTGGGGGAGTCCCTGGTGGCCAGTGTGCTGATGAGCAGTACGCTCAAGTTCGAAGGCACCCTATCCCTGCAAGCCCAGGGCGACGGCCCGTTGCGTACGCTGATGGCCGAGTGCAGCCATGATCGTTTTATCCGCGGCCTGGCCCGTTACGACGAACACGCCGTGACCGAGGACTCCCTGAATGCGCTGCTGGGCGAAGGCCGCATGGCTATCACCATCTCCCCGGACAAAGGCCAACGCTACCAGGGCGTGGTGCCCCGGGAAGAGGAGAACCTGGCCGGCTGCCTGGAAGAATACTTCGAACGCTCCGAGCAGATCCCCACCAGCTTCTTCCTGTTTGCCGATGAAAACTGCAGCGCCGGCCTGATGCTGCAGAAACTACCCGGCGACACTGAACAGGATTCCGATCTTTGGGATCGCCTTAATCACCTGGCCAGCACCGTGGAAGCCGAAGAACTACTGACCCTGGACAGCGAGACCGTACTCCATCGCCTGTTCAACGAAGAGACCGTTCGCCTGTTCGATGCCGAACCCGTCGCCTTCCGCTGCAGCTGTTCGCGGGAGCGAACCCTGGGAGCCCTGGAATCCATCGGTAAGGAGGAGTGCTATAGTATCCTCGACGAACAGGGCTCCATCGAAATGGACTGCCAGTTCTGTCATCAACACTATCGCTTCGATAGAAATGATATTGATCACCTTTTCACCGGCCATACGTTACACTGAACACCCGGCTGAATGGCCCGGAAGCCAGTCGTAGAGCGGCTTCCGGGGCAGTCGTTTTTTACCGGCGTCTCTGGCATAATAGCGCGCCTGAATTGACCCGATTGCTCAGATTTCCGTCAATTTTTAGGGGGGACGGCCTGAGCAATCACGATCACATCCCGAGGGCGAGGTCGAAGTGAGTAACACTTATAATGATCTGAGTGCAGCACAACTGGTTGAGCAGGCACTGGAAAGACGCGAGGGCCAACTGGCCGCAAATGGTTCCCTGGTGGTCAAAACCGGTGAACGTACAGGCCGGTCCCCGAAAGACCGCTACATCGTCGAAGAGCCCAGCACCTCTGACGATATCCATTGGGGCCCCATCAACCGCCCGTTCGACGCGGACAAGTTTGATGCCCTCTGGGATCGCGTTGAAGCCTACATCGCCGAGAAAGACAGCTTTGTAAGCCAGGTACACGTCGGCTCTGACCCGGAACATTACCTGCCGGTACGCATGACCACCGAAACCGCCTGGCAGAACCTGTTCGGCCAGAATCTGTTCATTCGCCCGGATAGCTTCAACCCGGCTGACAAGCAGGAATGGCAGATCCTCAACGCCGCCAACTTCGAGTGCGTGCCCGAGCGTGACGGCACCAACAGCAACGGCTGCGTGATCATCAACTTTGCCAAGCGCAAGGTACTGCTGGCAGGCATGCACTACGCCGGCGAAATGAAAAAGGCCATGTTCTCCGTGCAGAACTTCCTGCTGCCGGAAAAAGACGTGCTGCCGATGCACTGCTCCGCCAACGTCGGCGAAGACGGCGAAACCTGCCTGTTCTTTGGCCTCTCCGGCACCGGCAAGACCACCCTCTCTGCAGACCCTGATCGCTTCCTGATCGGCGACGATGAGCACGGCTGGGGCCCAGGCACCGTCTTCAACATTGAAGGCGGCTGCTACGCCAAGTGCATCGACCTGAGCCAGAAAAACGAACCCATCATCTGGGACGCCATCCGCTTTGGTGCCATCGTTGAGAACGTCACCATCGACCCGGAAACCCGCGAACCGGACTATACCGACGTCTCCCTCACCGAAAACTCCCGCTGCGCCTACCCGCTGGAGCATGTTGAGAAGCGCGTTATTGAGAACCGCGCCGGCGAGCCGTCACACATTGTCTTCCTGACCTGCGACATGACCGGCGTACTGCCGCCTGTGTCCATCCTCAGCAAGGAAGCCGCGGCTTACCACTTCCTCAGTGGCTACACCGCGCTGGTGGGCTCCACCGAAATGGGCTCTTCTTCCAAGCTGAAAGCCACCTTCTCCACCTGCTTCGGCGCACCGTTTTTCCCGCGCCCGGCCGGCGTCTACGCCGAGCTGCTGATGAAGCGCATGGATGAGTTTGGCAGCAAGGTCTTCCTGGTGAACACCGGCTGGACCGGCGGCCCCTACGGCGTGGGCGAGCGATTCAGCATCCCCACCACCCGTGGCATCATCGCCGCCATCCAGAACGGCGACCTGGACGATGCCGAGACCGAGCACCTGCCCACCCTGAACGTGGACGTGCCGGTTGACGTACCGGGCGTAGACAACAATCTGCTGAACCCGCGCAACACCTGGGCCAGCAAGGAAGACTACGACGCCAAGGCCGCCGAACTGATTGGCCAGTTCGTGGAAAACTTCAAGAAGTTTGATGTTTCCGACGCCATCGTAGAGGCCGGGCCGAAAGCGTAAGCCCGCCTTTATTGAGAAAGCGCCCTGCTCTTTGAGTACGGCGCTTTTTTTGTGTGCAGACAACCAGCCTGCTACTAAACGACTGCCTCTGAACCGGAGCGTGAAGTCGATATGATTGGGAGAACGTTGACTGCCTCGATATTACATGGCGGCATGGAGAGGTGTAGGCTAAGCTGTTGTTAATCTTGGTCGTTAGCGCACGAACACATTGCGATTTGATGGAATCATGAAGCGGTCACATTTTCGCAATCACTGTGACGTCGGTCTAACTGCTGTTATAAGCCAAGGCTCTGGTAATTTATTGGTGGTTGGGTGCATGGGCCTTGGCGGAAAATTGCGTGGTAGTTTTTGGTTTCGCGTCGTTGCCAAGGCCAGCAACATCGTCGTCCAAACTGGAAGCCAGTTTCCGCTTCTATCGGTTTATCATCAGGGTGCCCAGGTTGTGGGGCAATTCGCCGCAAATTCGAAACGGGTCGGGTAGTTTGGTGGTTTGTATCGGTGCCGGATCGTGAGCAGGTGCGGGGCTTCTCTGGCGTTCGCATGCGGGTTGTGGGGGCGGAACGGAAACCAACTGGTGAACCGGCTTCTAACCAGTCGCTGTAGTACGCGGCCGATGGCCGCCGGACGCCCTTTTCATTGCGGCTTCGCCTCCATTACAAGGGCGCCGCTAAGCTCAGCGTTAGCTGTGTAGTGCGTTGCACTTTTTAGTGGCTGGGTGCCATCGGGCCTTGGCCGCAGGCGGGCAGTAAAACCGGAAATTTCGGTGTTCTGCCAAGGCCGTCAGAATCCGCTGTCAGATTGGCAGCTCAGTCGGTCAGCGGTGTTGGTAAAAGCTTGGGTGTTCACCGTGCGGGGCTGTCCGCCGAAACCTGGTTCCTTGCTTACCTGCTACTCTGAAGTTCAGGTTCGTTCACCGCATCGTCTGTAGTGGTTTTTATCAAGGTGCATTGGCTAAGGCTTGTGCCCCAAAGAAACGGAGCAGGCTGTCATGTTGGTTGCCAAAGATCGGGTTTCATTCCGGTTCGGTAGTTCGCAGCTAACAAAGCCATCAAATTCGCTCCCTACGGTCGCCGGACGCCCTTGTCAGGGCGCCGTTTATGGCTGGCGTTATATGGAAATTGAACTATGAATGACCTGATAGTCCCGGTTTATCTCAATCAGAGGATGGTTTTCGACCTACTTGCGATGCTTCAAGGAGGGATCTCAACTGTAACTGCGGTTACCAAACAAGACGGCGGTGAGTCAGGATCAGTTGGTACAGCATCTGCATCGTTGGGTTTGAGCGAGGCACTATCATCTCTTTTTAAAATCGGCTTGAAAGCCGAAGTAGAGACGTCGGATAAGTCATCTACCAATAACTCTATTCAAGAGGAGCGCGTCCATACCCCAGCCTCGCTCTTTTACCAGTTGAGAACCACGCTTTCTGAAAAGAAACTGCTTCAGCAAATCGATGAAGGGAGCCACATCAACGCTGGGCAAATCGTTGAGTTCACCGTAAAGCTCAAGCGAAACCCCATCATCGAAATCATGGATACGATGACTGAAATGATGTCGATGGCTGTCTTGTTTGAAGACAAGTCCCCGAATAATGGTAAAGGAGGGAAAGCTGGAAAGGGAAAACCTAATGAAAACGTCCAGCTCAAAAAACAGATGGAAGAGTTTTCTCAGGCTTTGAAATCCGGGAACACGGTAGATTTGACTGCAAGTGATCTACCCTCTGGTCACAAGGCCGTAATCACGGTGGAGTCACTTTATCTAAACGACCCGGTTATGTCGGACCTAGTTGATGGGGAATTTAAGGTTGTTGGAAAGGTTGTGAGAAGTATTAGCGACGCGTCAGAATCGATCAATCTGATCAGGAAGACAGCCTTAAGCCGGATGCCAAGCCATATATTAGAGCAGGTTTTTCAACAATTTGCGGCGTTGGGTACAACCCAAGGATTTGACATTCCCGAACTCACAATGGAAATCGAAGGGCCTGCGATTCAGATTCTCCCAATCGCTATCTACGCTTAGTCATGGTCCATATAACTGCTGTTAGGCAAAATGAATGAGTAGTCTCAGTCTGATAGAAAAGCAGAAGTTAGAGCGTGAGCTAGGCATGTCGAGTGGCTACGTGCTTGGTTTTTCAAACCGTACATTCGATGACTTTTTCAGAGAAGTTGTCGGCGTTTCGATCTACGACTCCTACTACGATCAAGCGTCTGGTTCAAAAGCTCACAGAACACGTTCATTTTGGCGGCTGGCAACGGATGAACAAGTCTTGCTGTTTTTGAACGGTCTGCGCGAAGGTTGGGAGATCTATTCAGATGAACCTATTCCAGATTCTGCAGAAAAACTTCTAAAGCAAATCATCCGAAGGCTGGGAGGACATAGTGAACCTGTGGCTCAGCCAAAGGATGAGGAAGTACAAGTTCAAATTGATGAAAATCTAAGCCAGCGTATCTTCTCCCAACTTATTGAACTAGCAGATCTAGCCCCACAGAATCGCGGGTTCGCTTTTGAGCGGTTTCTAAAAGACCTGTTTGATGCTTACGGACTCTCTGCGCGCTCTTCGTTTCGTCTCATAGGCGAGCAGATAGATGGCAGTTTCGTATTGAATAAAGAAACTTACCTATTGGAAGCAAAATGGCAAAACGCGCCGACTGGAGCCGCGGACCTACACACCTTTGAAGGTAAGTTAAGCCAGAAGGCGTTCTGGTCCCGAGGTTTATTCTTGAGTAACAGTGGTTTTTCCAGCGACGGCCTTCAGGCTTTCGGTAAGGGAAAGCGGATCGTATGCATGGACGGCTTTGACTTGTCGGAAATGCTCAGACGAAGGCTGTCCGTAGTAGATGTTTTGGAAGCAAAAGTTCGACGAGCGGCAGAGACAGGGAGACCTTTCATCCCTGTCCGTGAACTGTTTGTCTAAACGTGAGCATGCCTAACCAATTGTTGCAGTTCGTTCTGGACTTACCCCGGTCTACTAGACACTCCTGGCCTATGATTGGACTTACCCCGGTCTACTAGACACTCCTAGCCTATGATTAGAGCATAGGAGGAATTGGAAATTGTGCGCCGTGTCGTCATTGATACTTGTTGCCAGCCATCCCACTGAGCCTTTCCTGCAAAGGCCCCACCACGGCATCCAAAAATTGCCGCACTCGTGGTGATAGCAAGCGGCTGTGCGGAAACACCAACTGCACCGGCAACGCCGGAGCATTGTATTCCGTCAACACCGGCACCAGGGTGCCGCGCTCAAAATCCTCCTGGGCCTGATAAGCCAGCACCCGGCAAATGCCAAGGCCCTCACGGGCGGCAGCGAGTTCAGTGTCGATCTGGTTCGCACTGACTACCGGGCGAATGCGCTGCTCCCACAGCTCTCCCTTTACCTGAAACTGCCACACCTCGCCGGCAGGCGTGAACCCCACGGTCGGCCAGTCTGATAACTGTTCGGGGTGGCTGGGCCGCCCTCGTTGTTCGATGAGTTCAGGGCTCGCACAGAGTACATAGGGCGTACTGCCGACCTGTCGTGCCACCAGTGAGCTGTCGGCCAGGTGACCAATACGCAGGGCCAGATCAAAGCCTTCCTCAATAACATCGACAACGCGATCAAGCAGGATCAGTTCCGCGCTCATGGAGGGGTTCTGTTTTAGCCATTGGTTCAGTAGTGGCGCAATGTGCAGGCGACCAAACGTGACAGGTGCAGTGATCGTCAGCTTGCCAGCGGGGTCGGCGCGTCGGCTGTCCAGTCGGAACTCTGCGGTCTGAATGTCCGCGAGAATGCGGCGGCAGTGATCGAGGTATTCGCGCCCCTCATCGGTCAGGGCGATACGGCGGGTGCTGCGATTGAGCAAGCGTACGCCAAGATGCTGCTCCAGACTGGCAAGGGTTCGCACGACAGCGGCCGGGGATCGGTCCAGTTTGTCGGCGGCGGCGGAGAGGCTGCCCTGATCCACAATGGCGACAAAGGTACTCATGGCTTTGAGTTTGTCCATCGGCAGGCACCGCGCAGCGTGTGGCAGGGATTTGTGCAAAAACCTGAATAATCCTAACAGGTAGACGGCATTTATTGAATCCGCGTGAAGGCGTTTACTGGTGACACCAAGTCACTCATTCGGAGTTTAATCTGCCATGGAACAACCTCAGCCGATTCGTCAGTACGATCACGTCGGTATTCGAGTCAGCGACCGCCAACAAGCCATTGCTTTCTACGAGCAGCTGGGCTTTCGGGAGGTGCGTCGCTTCGATAAGCATGAAGCCAACGAGATGGAAACCTCAGACGGCGTGCGTATCAACCTGATCTTCAACGCCACGCGTTTGCCCCACGGCCGGAACGTGTTGCTGGACGAGCCCGTCAAGCTACCCGGTGTGACCCACCCTGCCTTTGTGGTCGACGATCTTTACGCAATGAAGGACTGGCTTGATCAGGCAGGCATTGCCATTACCGAGGGCATCCATCGTCTCGGCCCACGCCGAATCACCCTGTTTATCCGTGATCCCGACAGGAACGTACTGGAGTTCAATCAGTTACTGCCCGAGTCCGCGAATGCTGACGCGCCCCCCAGTAACGACCACTAACCTAAAGGAAGCATCTCTCATGAAACTGTACGATCTGGAATTGTCCGGTAACTGCTACAAAGTTCGTCTGTTTGCTGCATTAGCAGGCATTGATCTGGAGCTGGAACCCGTGGACCTCCCTGGCGGGGCTCATAAACGATCCCCGTTTATCGAACTCAATCCCTGGGGCCAGGTGCCAGTGTTAGCCGATGACGGCGTTGTACTTCGCGACTCCCAGGCGATTCTGGTGTATCTGGCCCGCCAATACGGCGGCAACCAATGGTGGCCAGACGGCGCAGCACAACAGGGCGAAGTCATGCAGTGGCTGTCGACTGCCGCCAACGAGATTCACGCTGGCCCCAATGCAGCCCGTTTGATCGACAAGTTTGGATACCCGCTGGACAAGGAAAGGGCCTTGGCCGTCAGCGCAAAAGTTCTTCCGTTGGTCGAAAAGCACCTCAGCGAACACCAATGGCTGGCATTGGGCCGGCCCACCATCGCAGACTGTGCCGTGTTCCCCTATGTTGCAACCGGCTGGGAAGGTGGCGTAACACTCGAGCGATACCCAGCCATCCGGGCCTGGATCGACCGTATAAAATCGCTGCCTGGATACATCGGGATGCCAGGGATTAAATGAGGTTTAAGACTCCACGACGAGAACAATAATCGCTATGCTTTGATCTGGGTGGTAGAACAATGCAATCTACGCAGATCCAGGCATTTAAATCGTCCTGTTTTGGAATGGAGTCTGTACATGCAGCCAAAAGACGTCGTGGAGCAGTTCATCGCCGATACCCGTGCTCATCGCTTTGATGAGGCAAAAGCGTGGCTGGTTGCCGACGGGTTTGAATATGTGGGGCCGAACATGCATTTCCTCAGTCCGGATGACATGTTGTCCTACCAGTTCGGCATGGCCGCCATCCAGAAAGACCTCGTTCTCCGGCAGCTCAGTGCAGATGGGGAGCACGTATTCGCGATTCTGGATTACCGGACAAACTTTGAACCGATTGGGGATGTACGGCTGGCCGTCTGGTTTCGTGTGCGCGATGATAAGATCCAGACAGTTGAAGCCTTCTATAACGCAGCGGTGGTTGAGAACATGCTGGGAGGCAACCTGCCTTCGGCTAACTGACGCTGACGGGGACCAGAGGACATGAAAGAAACCGGAAAGATCAACTATGTTGAGCTCCCTTCACGGGATCTTGACGTTACGAAACGGTTCTTTACCAGCGCGTTTGGCTGGTCGTTTGTAGACTACGGGCCGGAATACGTTGCCATTGAAAATGCCGGGCTGGACGGTGGCTTCTTCAAATCCGATAAGGTCGCCACCACGAGCAACGGCAGTGCCCTGATTGTCCTCTACAGCACGGACCTGGAAGCCACCCTCGACAAAGTAACGTCTTCAGGTGGCACCATCGTGCAGGGCATTTTTTCATTTCCGGGCGGTCGCCGTTTTCATTTCTCGGACCCCAATGGCAATGAGTATGCCGTTTGGTCTGAGCCAGTGGTGTAAACCGACTTCAGGAGCCCAAAATGCCAAGGAAGACATTGCGCAATATCAGCTTGCCAGCACTTTTCACCCTGCCTGCCCTGACGTTAGCCGGCCAGTCCACATCGGTTGACTACCTCGCCAGCAAGCCTTTGCTTCTGGAAATCCGCTACTGTGAGTGCCCGGCCACCACACCTGGTGGCGCCCCAGGCGATGTGTTGCCGGAGTTTCTGGATGAGTCGAGGGTTCTGAGGGTGGGAGCAGTCACAACCGAACACAGTAACTTTGTTGCTTCGCGGGCGCTCTCCATGGGATACGAGATCAGCCCCGCGGAAAATCCTCCTGGTTCGTTTCAGCTTACCTATGCCAGTGAATACACAACTCGCGATGGCACCAGTTCCGCGCAGGGAACGGTGTTGCTGGAAGCGGGCCAATGGGTAAGTCTTTTCGGATCCAGCCACCACACTGAAGCCGGGGCGAAACATATCGGTATTGCGCTTCGGCTGGTGGATCAAAGCGCCTCCCAATAGAAAGCACCTCCCAATAGAGAGAAACGCCGTCGATGATACGCATTCCTTTTTTCCAGGCACCGGATTACCCGGCGGTTGAACCGGGTTTCAATGAACCAAAGGTGGCGGCGATTCACGGCCTCATGGGCCATGACCTTATGCGGAAGCACCTGCTTCGCATGATGAGGGAAACCGGTTACCGCGACACAACCATGTACAGCCATTTGCATCCCACAAAAGCAATCGCGGACGATTTAAGCGAAGCGGCTGACGCAAACCGCAGGATAGCCATCGTCGGCTATAGTCAGGGCGGGTTCGAGGCGATCAAGGTGGCGCGTGAACTCGCCCGGCGTGACATCACAGTCGACCTGGTTGTGACCATTGCGGCGGATGGCTTGGGCCGAACGCTGCCGGCCCAATGGGGGTTCAACCCCCGCGAAGTGCCGGCCAACGTATCCAGATGTCTGAATTTTTTCTCCGAGGGCGACCGGCTTGGCTCCGATCAAAAGCCTGAGCGCAATCTGGTGCAAGCCAGCCGCTCAGGCCAGGACCTTGAGAATATTATCTTCCCCAAGGACGAACACATATCCCACGTTCGATTGGTCATCTGCTACCCGGAGTCACGAGTGCATCCTACCGTCAGAGCTCAGTTGCTGGACCGGCTGCAAACTGAACTGGAGACGTTGACCCGCCAGCATCATGTTTCCGGCAGTGCTGAACGCGCCTCGAAGTAATCCGCCGATTTTACCTCTTCGTTCAGACTGGCGAGCCCCAGTTTTCGAAGCTCTAAGGTTTCCATCGCTTTTTTCATCAGCATCCGGCTATTACGACCTGAATTGGGGAATACACTCTGCCCAGCTCGAAGTTCAAGTGTAACGCCACCGTCTGTTTCCGTCGGAAGATTGCGAAGGCGCTGATACATGTCTCTGTGTTTATCGTGTGCGGGGTTTGTCACGAGCAACACAAACGCACTGGTTGAATGGCGTGCCAGGTAGGTTCCTCCATCGAGTGCTGCCCTAACACTCCTGGCCAGAGCGGCTATTGCGTCTTCAGCTTGGTTGTCGGGAATCTCCCGATGGTTGGCAACCTCCAGGTAGAGCACGGCGAACGCGTGTTTGTCGGCTTCACTCCTTGCCAGTTCCCTGACCAGATGATTCGCCAGGCTGGCCCGGTTGGGCAGTTCGGTGGTCGAATCGTACAGAGCTTTGCGCTCGACACGCTGTGATTCCTCCAGCGCCTGTATTTCAGCGTTCCGGCGTTGCTTGACGTCATTGGCGGAGGCATAGAGAGCAATCAGGATCAACACACCACTGACCAGGGCCAGAGGAGCTCCCAGCCAATCACCCGATAGCAGGTTATCTGCGGCGGGCATGGCGTTTTCAGGATAGATCATGGCGGCCATGCCAGTGTAGTGCATACCGCAGATAGCCACGCCCATGGCCAGGGCGGCGCCGAGCTGGAGGGCGGTTCCTTTCAGGCCTTGTATTGACTGCAAACGGCGACAAATGAACATGGCCACACCCGAGGCCCCGACCGCAATAACAACGGAAGCACTGAATAAAACCGGGTCGTAACGCATCCCCGGCTCCATCTCCATGGCCGCCATGCCGACGTAATGCATGGACGTAATGCCGCCGCCCATAAACAGGCTGCCGATGACGATCTGCAGCGCGCCCGCTCGGTCCTTGCCGATGATATGCAGGGCCAGTCCCGAGGCACCCACAGCGGCAACCCAGGAAATCAGGGTAATGGTGAGGTCGTAGCTCATTTCCATCGGCATCACATAAGCCTGCATGCCTACGAAATGCATAACCCAGACCCCGGTCCCCATCGTCAGAGCTCCGAGCACCAGCCATAGTCTGGCTTTTGCCTGTTCGAGCGTTACAAGCTGTGCGCCGAAGTAGAGCGCGCTGTACGACGCCAGTACCGCAATCACAAAGGATGCGGCAACCAGGGTGTAATCGTAGTATCCCGTCATTCTGAAACCCGTTTTCTGGATGGAGGCTGTTCACGATCAGTTTCGCCAGTGGCCAAACTGCCGTGAAATGAGAAATCCATCACATTTACGGGCGGTGTTGTTCTATCGTTTCAAAAACAATGTGAATTTTCGTGAAATGTATAATGGCGAGGTCGGCGGCTTACCATTGCTCCCGGTCTTCCGCGCTCTCCTCCGCCTCGATTTCGGCCTTGCGCTCCTGAATCTTTTTCATCTTTTCATCAGAAATTTTCATGCTGTTCGCATTGTCACGCAGCACCATCAGGCTGCCGACTATCAGGGCGAAAGCAACTAGGACAATAACCCATCCGATAAGAGGCATAGCTTGGCTCCTTCAATGAACCCGTTTACCTTATAGTGGACCACGCGCCTTCAACCCGACAACCGGATTCGGAAGTTACTCCATGTCCTTCTCCAGAATTTATAATCAGGCGGCCGCCCGAAAAGGAGGCGAAGTCGCGCTACGCGCCATGCTGCCGCGGGTTGCAGAGCCCGGCGAGCTTGAAGCGATGGGTGACGACCGCTACCTGTCGGAAGTTACCCGCTGTGTCTTTAAAGCGGGTTTCGTGTGGCGAGTGATCGAGAACAAGTGGCCGGGTTTTGAAGATGCCTTCAAGGGATTCGTACCGCTGTACTGGCAGCAGGTTCCGCCGGAAGTGCTAGAAGAACTGGCACAGGATGAACGCATTGTGCGCAACATGCAGAAAATTCGCACGGTGCCGGACAACGCCCGGATGATTGTGGATGGCGCCCGTGAGCACGGTGGATTTGGAGCCTTCCTGAGCCAGTGGCCTTCGCACGATCAAGTCGGCCTGCTGATGTGGTTCAAACGCCACGGTGCCCGCCTTGGCGGCAACACCGCCCAGTATTTCCTGCGCCGGGTAGGCTGGGATGGTTTTGTGCTGTCGTCAGATGTGGCTGCCGGGCTGCATCGCGAAGAACGGCTGGATGCCAGCCCCGGCAGCAAAAAGGCCCTGGTGCAGGCACAGCAGGCCTTCAACGACTGGCACAAGGAAACCGGCCTGCCCTACAGCCACCTGTCGCGAATTCTGTCTTACTCAGTGGGAGATTAAATGCGTTCCGCCCTGCCCGTCCTTGCCATTTTATTGATGACATCCACGCTGTCTTCGGTCCATGCCGACCCATTGCTTGAGGCGGTGAAAACCGTGGAGCAGCGCCTGGACGCACGCGTGGGCGTCGCCCTCTACGATTCCGGGACTGGAAAAACCTGGGACTATCACGGCGATGACCGTTTTCCCATCACCAGCACCTTCAAAACCCTGGCCTGTGCGGCGTTGCTGGCGAATGTGGACAACGGCACTGATGATCTTGATCGGCGAGTGGCCTTCAGCAAGGACGATCTGGTGACCTATTCACCGGTCACTGAGACACGTGCAGAGGAAGAGGCAGGTATGAGTTTGCGGGAGCTGTGTGAAGCGCCTGTAACCGCCAGAACCCCCTGCCGGTCTGTCAGAATATTTTACACGATGCCTTCAACGTTACACTCAGAAGTCTCCGTGGCACCTGAATTCATAGAGATTTTTTGATAGTGGCCTGCATGTTGCCCTTCTTGGTTCAGATCAACACCGATGACCATTAAGGAAAGGCCACATGAGCATTATCAACCGTATCGCCACGCTGGGCATCCTTGCCGCTGGCCTCGCATTCGCCACTCCGGCAACCGCCAACCTGATTGAAAATGGCAGTTTCGAAAACCCCAACGTGACCACGGGTACCTGGCAGTTTTTTACCTCTGATCAGGTCGCTGGCTGGACAGGCAGCAACATCGAGATCTGGGAAAGTGGCTTCAATGGCGTGAACGCTTATGAAGGCAACCAGTTCGCCGAGCTGAATGCCCACCCGGACATGGACGGCCCGTTTGGCATTTACCAGACCATTGATACCACCATTGGCCAGACCTACGACCTGAGCTTTGCTTACCGCGCCCGCCAGAGCAATTCTGAAAGCTTCATGTTGTCCCTGATTTCCGATGGCAACAGCACCGATTCGCTGTTGAATGATCATGTGACGAGTGGTTGGAGCATCTTCTCAGGAAGCTTCATTGCCAATGCCCTGGAAACGACCATCAAGTTCACGTCCGTTAGCCCGGATGGCACCATCGGTAACTTCCTGGACGACGTGAAAGTGACTGCGCAAGTCCCTGAACCCGGCACGCTGGCGCTTATGGGGCTTGGTCTGCTCGGCCTGGGCTTTCGCCGTCGTCGCTAGGCGCTGGCTAAGAAAACGCTCGACCTCTAAAAAGGCCCCGTAATGATGATTACGGGGCCTTTTTGCCATCATCGCCCGCCAATGGCAGGATAAGCGCTTTCCGTTGTCATGCTGAAGGGCGCTATGAATCCCACCATTGAACTTCTTAAATCACACCGTTCGATCCGCAAGTTCCAGAACCGCAGAATTCCCCGCGAACTCTTCGAGGAACTGATCCGGGCCGGCCAGAGCGCCGCTACATCCAGCCACGTGCAGGCCTACTCCATTATCCATGTGGTCGATCCGAAGAACCGAGAGGCCCTGGCCGAGTTGAGTGGTGGCCAGCGCTACGTGGCGGAGTGTTCGAATTTCCTGGTGTTCTGCGCGGATATGAAACGGGCCACGGATGCGGCTGAACGGGCAGGTGCCGACGTGGTCCGCGGGATGACCGAGCAGTTGCTGGTGGCCAGCATCGATACTGCCCTGGTGGCCCAGAACGTTGCCACCGCAGCAGAATCGGCGGGGCTGGGCCTGTGTTATATCGGGGGCATACGTAACAACCCAGCGGAGGTGAGCGAGCTACTACGTCTGCCGGAGCATGTATATCCGGTGTTCGGTATGTGCCTGGGGTATCCGGACCAGGCACCCGAGGTGAAACCGAGACTGCCACTGGCGTCCATCCTCAAAGAGGATTATTACCAAAGCGAACGCGATCCGGAACTGGTGGCGGAATTCGACACCACCATGAACACCTATTACCAGGCCCGCACCGGGGGCACCAAGGACACCAACTGGTCGCAACAGCTGAAACCACTGTTTACATCCAAGTTGCGCCCCCACATGCGGGATTTCCTGCGTGGTAAGGGCTTCGAGATGAAGTAAGGATGATCGCCGGGATACTTACCCCGGCGCACCTACCAGCGAGCGGTATACATCCACCATCGCCAGGGTAACCGCTGTGCGGCTACGCACGGCCGCATCCCGGGTAGCGGTGAACTCCTGTTCCGCCGTCAGCACCTCGAAATAGCCGATAAACCCCTCTTCATAGCGAGCCCGGGCCAGTTCCACGGCTTGCTCAGCGTTATTCATCGCCTGTTCCAGCCGTTCTTCCCGCTGTTGCGCCCGCTGATAACGCACCAGCCGCGTTTCTGCCTCTTCCAGGGCCTCAAGCACCGTTTGCTGGTAGCTGGCCAAAGCCGCGCGGCTATCGGCCCCTGCTGCCTCAATACGGGCCTTGACCCTATCGTGGTCAAGGAAGGTCCAGTCGATACCGAGGGCAACTCGGCGGGTTTCCGCCGGGCCGGTGAACAGATCGCTGGTGTCGCCGGCAACGGAACCGATCAGCCCGCTCAGGGTAAAGCGAGGGAACAGGTCAGCGGTGGCCACCCCAATGCGTGCGGTGGAAGCCGCCAGGCGTCGCTCAGCGGCGGCGATATCCGGGCGGCGGCGCAGAACTTCCCCCGGACTATCCACGGGAATCGTCGGCAGGGTTTCCGGCAGTGCCCCAAGAGGCGACAGGGTTTCGACAAGCGCCATCGGCGGCTGGCCGGTCAGCACGGAGATGCGGTGCATGGCCCCACGTATCCCGGCCTGCAGGGTGGGCAGCTCCGCCCGGGTCCGTTCCAGTTGGACACGGGCACGCACCTGATCAAACTCGGTACCACGCCCGGCTTCCACCCGGGCTTCCACGATGTCCAGTGACTGCTGCTGCAAAGCCACACTCTGCAGGGCGACCTGATACTGCTCCTGAAGGCCTCGCAGCTCAAAATAGCTGCTGGCCAACTGCCCCGCGATGGCTACCTGGACGGCACCGAGATCGGCACCGACTGCCTCCAGTTCAGCCCTCTGGGCCTCGGTCGCACGGCGAAGACGCCCGAACAGATCCAGCTCCCAACTGGCGGCAACGCCAGCCTGGTAACGCTGCACCCGCTCCGGCCCGGCACCAGGGGGAGACTGCTCAATATCCGCAAGATACTGTTCGGCGCCAGAGGCACTGGCCGTGACGCTGGGCCATTGATCCCGCTCGGCGCCATACAGCAGAGCGGCCGCGCGCTCATAGCGGGCCACTGCGCCTTCCAGGGTGAGGTTGGTGGCCAGGGCATCGTCAATCAGGCGTGCCAGCAGAGGATCATCAAACCCCTGCCAGAAACGCTGCTGGTCGGTTCCCCCAGCAACCATGGTTCGCCCTTCCGAAAACGCGTTCGGTTCCGGTGTCGCCGGGGCCTGGTAATCCGGGCCCACGGCGCATCCCGTTAACAGGGCCAGAACCCCAGTCATGGTGATGACTTTAAGCATGGCTACCTCCTGGCAATGCGTCTTCGCTACCGCCGTCATCGGAAGACAGTGTGGATGTATGATGGCTCTTCAGCGGGTGGCTTCCAGAGAGCTTGCGCAGCGCCACATAGAACACCGGTGTCAGGAACAGGCCAAACAGGGTGACCCCGATCATGCCGGCAAACACGGCCGTGCCCAGAGCCTCACGTACCTCGGCACCCGCACCGGTAGCCAGCACCAGGGGAACAACTGCTGCCGTGAAGGTGATGGAGGTCATGATGATGGGCCGCAGTCGCAAACGGCAGGCTTCCAGCGCGGCCTCTACAATGCTCCGCCCCTGAAGCTCCAGCTCGCGGGCGAATTCCACGATCAGGATGGCGTTCTTGCAGGCCAGGCCAATCAACACCACCAGACCCACCTGGACAAAGATATTGTTGTCCCCCTCGCTAAACCACACGCCGATCAATGCCGAGAGCATGCACATGGGCACGATGAGGATCACCGCCAATGGTAGGGTCCAGCTCTCATAAAGCGCTGCCAACACCAGGAACACCAGCAGGATGGCCAATGGGAACACCACCAGCGCGGCATTGCCCTGGGTGGCCTGCTGATAGCTCAGGTCAGTCCATTCAAACGCCATTCCGGCAGGCAGCACCTGGTCCGCCAGCGCGGTCAGCGTATCCATGGCCTGGGCCGATGACAGCACCCTTGGGTCCGCCTCCCCGGCGATATCCGCTGCGGGGTAGCCGTTGTAACGCAATACCGGGTCCGGTCCGAAGCTCTGGCGGATGTTCACCATCGAGCCGATCGGCACCATCTCGCCCTGGTCGTTACGGGTGCGCAGGCGGGCAATGTCCTCCACGCTGTCGCGGTAGGGGGCGTCTGCCTGGGCGATGACCTGCCAGGTACGGCCAAACCGGTTGAAGTCGTTGACATAGGTGGACCCCAGGTAGGTCTGCAGGGTGTCGAACACTTCGGTCAGGGGCACGCCCTGGGCCTTGGCCTTGAGCCGGTCCACTTCCGCATCCAGTTGCGGCACATTGGCCTGGTAACTGGTGATGGGATACCCCATGCCCGGTGTCTGACTGATGGCACCCTGGAACTGATTCACCGCGTTTTGCAGGGCCCCGTAACCAAGATTCCCACGGTCCTCGATGAATAACTGATAGCCAGAGCCATTGCCCAAGCCCAGGATCGGCGGTGGCATAAAGGAGAAGGCAAAGCCTTCTTTCAGCCCGCTGATTCTCTGGTTGATCTGGGCATTGATCTCCCCGGCACTGAGGTTGCGCTCGTCAAACGGTTTCAGGGGAAAGAACACCACACCGGTGTTGGAGGTGTTGGTGAACTGCAGTGCATTCAGGCCGGGAAACGCCACGGCGTTGGCCACACCTTCGGTTTCCATGGCGATGTCGGTGACTTTCTGGAGCAATTGATCGGTACGCTCCAGGGAGGCCCCTTCCGGCAGTTTCACGCCCGCCATCAGGTAGAGCTTGTCCTGGATGGGGATGAAGCCCGGCGGCACCGCCTTGAACATCAGCCCGGTACCCGTCAGCAACAGCGCGTATACCACAAACACCGCACCGCGCCGGCGCAGGGATCGGGACACACCACCCTGATACTTCTCGGCGCTGGCGTTGAAGAAGCGATTAAAGGGCCGGAACAGCCAACCAAACAAGACGTCTATCACACGCTGAAGCCGGTCCTTGGGGGCACTGTGAGGTTTCAGCAGCATCGCCGCCAGCGCCGGCGACAGGGTCAGCGAGTTAATGGTGGAAATTACGGTGGAAATGGCAATGGTCACCGCAAACTGCCGGTAGAACTGGCCGGTAACCCCGGAAAGGAACGCCATGGGGATGAACACGGCGCACAGCACCAGACCGATCGCAATGATAGGGCCAGACACTTCCTTCATCGCCTGGTGAGCCGCCGCCAGCGGTTTCAGGCCTTCCTCGATGTTACGCTCGACGTTCTCCACCACCACGATGGCGTCGTCCACCACGATACCAATAGCGAGCACCAGGCCGAACAGCGTCAGCGTATTGATGGAATAACCCAACAGGTAAAGCGCGCCGAAGGTACCTATGACCGACACTGGCACCGCCAGCAACGGGATAATCGATGCCCGCCAGGTCTGCAGGAACAGCGTGACCACCAGTACCACCAGCAACACCGCCTCCAGGAGGGTGGCAATCACCGCCTTGATAGAGTCGCTGACGAAGATCGTAGTGTCGTAAACCGCTTCATACTCTACGCCTTGCGGGAAACGGGCAGACAGTTCGTCCATGGTTGCGATCACTTCGTCGCGGATCTCCAGGGCGTTGGCGCCCGGCGCCTGGAAAACACCCAGGGCCACCGCATCCTTGCCATCCAGTTGCGAGCGCAGGGTGTAGTCACCGGCCCCCATTTCCAACCGGGCCACGTCTTCCAGGCGCAGAATCTCACCGTTGTCGCCGCGCTTGAGCACGATGTCACCAAACTCTTCCACCGTCTCCAGTCGGCCACGGGCGTTGATCAATGTCAGGAAGTCGCTATCCGGCACGGGTTCCGCACCGATCTGACCGGCAGACACCTGCACGTTCTGCTCGCGCATGGCACGAACCACGTCACTGGCGGTCAGGCCACGGGCCGCAATACGGTCCGGGTCCAGCCAGGCACGCATCGCGTAATCGCCACCACCAAAGATCTGAGCGTCACCAACGCCCTGAATACGGGCCAGCCGGTCGCGCACATGCAACCGCGCGTAATTACGCAGGTAGAGCGTATCGTAGGTGCCGTTCGGTGATGTCAGGTGCACCACCATCAGGAACGTGGGCGACTGCTTCTGGGTGGTCACACCCTGGCGCCGCACCTCCTCCGGCAGCCGGGCCTGGGCCTGGCTAACACGGTTTTGCACCCGCACAGTGGCCTCCTCGGCGTCGGTGCCTGGCCGGAAGGTGACGGTCATCTGAAGAACGCCGTCCGAGCCCGCCACAGACTTGAAGTACATCATGTCTTCGACACCACTGATGGCTTCTTCCAGCGGTGTGGCCACGGTTTCGGCAATTTCCTTGGGGTTGGCACCGGGGTAGACGGTGCGCACGACCACCGACGGAGGCACCACTTCCGGGTACTCGCTGACCGGCAGGTTCGGAATCGAAATCAGCCCAATGGCAAAGATGATGATGGACAGTACCGCCGCGAATATCGGCCGGTCGACAAAGAATCGGGAGATATTCATTGCGCCAGCTCCTGGGCGACGGCAACGGCGCCTTCTCCCTGGTCGGATTCTTTCATGGCAACCAGCTGCGGCTTGACTTGCATACCGGCGCCAAACACCTTCTGCACACCATTAATGATCACAAGGTCGCCATGGTTTAGGCCTTCACGGATCACCTGCAGATCATCCACCTGGCGGCCAGTGGTGACCTGCCGGGGCGCGACCCGATTCTGTTCATCCACCACGTAGACAAAACGGCGGTCCTGGTCAGTCAACACCGCCTTGCGGCTGACCAGCAGTGCCTGGTCCAGTTCGGCTACGGGCATTTCCACGCGCGCAAACTGGCCGGGTTTGATCAGGCCGTCCGGGTTGTTAAGCACCGCACGGTACTGCAGGGTACCGGTCCCCGGGTTCAGGTGATTGTCGACGAAGTCCAGCTCGCCCTTGTACTGACGGCCGCCCTCACCACCCAGTGAAATGCGCACATCCCTGGGCTGGCCATTGGCAAGCAGCTGCTGGCTACTGAACGCCGATTGCTCATCGGCCTCGAAATACACGTGCACCGGGTCCACCGAAACTACCGTGGTGAGCAGGCTCTGGTCGGCGTTCGCCAAGTTGCCCTGGGTCACCATGGCCCTGCCGGTACGGCCACTGACGGGTGCAGTGACACGGGTGTACTGCAGGTTCAGCTCGGCGGTATCCAGGGCTGCCTGGGCCGCCTGCACACGGGCCCGGGCGCTCATCAGCGCGGTATTGCGCTGATCGTATTCCTCACGGGATATTGCCCGGCTTTCCAGCAGCGTCTTGGCCCGGCCGGCTTCACTTCCGGCCAGATCAAGCTGGCTGTTGGCCAGCGCCAGTTCGGCACTGGCCGCCTGCTTTTGGGCTTCGTAGGGACGTGGATCTATCTGGAACAACAGCTCGCCGGCCTGCACCAGTCCGCCTTCCTCAAAGGCTACCTTGTCGATGTAGCCACTGACGCGGGGCCGCAAATCGACCGTTTCCGGCGATGCCACACGGCCTGTGAATGATTCCCAGAGAGTGACAGGTTCCACGACCACTTCCGCCACATCCACCTCCGGCGGAGGCGGCATGCTTGCAGCTTCATCGCTTTGCGCCTCGCAGCCGGTCAATAAAACAGTGATCGCTACAGCCAGGCCCAGTAAACGGCCAGACCCTCTGAACGGTTTTGCAGTCAGACTTTCCATGGTTTCTCGCTCCGCTATCGGGTTCACCTTGTGGGCGTTCCCGTTTTTGCCAAGTAATCGGTTGGATCGCTTGTTAAGTCGCTTGGGGTACAACGAATTCGACACGAAGCTTATTTCCTCAAGTTAACTTGAGGTCAATAACCTTGAATCGAGATGCGGGCTATGGGTGACATAGCGCCGGTTTATCGGATCGGGTAATGTTTACCCAACGGGAGCACAACAATAGCCAGTCGAAGGAGAAAAGCGGTATCGGGTTACTGCGGGAAGCTTGCCCGATTCTGCCGGCGTGGTTTATGCCGGAGAGATCGGGTTGCCAATTTCTGCGCGGTCATTGCCTGATTCTGCAAAAAGTGCATGAGGACCCGTACAGTTCAGGTTATGAAGGATTATACTGCCGCCAAAGGGAGACCCACCGATGACTGCCAACGTTCCTGAGATTTCCGGAAATCTCACGCTCAACCTGCAGCAACAACTCGCCCGTGTCGCCAGTCAATGGACGACACACCAGGGTATTCAGGGTTCCGCCATTGATGGCTTGGAATTAATACGCTGCGACGAGCCTTCCAGCTGTGGGTCCAGTGTCTATGAACCCTCTTTGTGCTTCGTGATTCAGGGCACCAAGACCATCCAACTGGGTGACCGCGAGATCACCTATCAGCCCCTGTCCTATCTGGCCAGTTCGGTACATCTTCCGGTACTGGGGCGAATTGTTGATGCCTCGGAGGAATACCCCTATCTGGCGGCAAAGCTCAAGGTCGACCCCCAGGAAGTGGCGGAGCTGGTGCTCGAACTGGGCGACAAGGCGCCCCCACTGCACCCGAACGAATCCTGCCCGGAAGTGCAGTGTGGCCTGTGCATGTCGTCGATGGACGAGCGGATGCAGAGCGCGCTCTACCGGCTTCTTAGCCTGCTGGATTCTCCCGGGGATATTCCTATTCTGGCGCCCCTGGCGCGGCGGGAAATCATATATCGCGCACTGATTGGCGAGATGGGGTCACGGATGCGCAAATTTGCCGCCGCTGATTCCCAGGCACACCGTATTTCCACGGTTATCTCGACGTTGAAGGACCACTACGCCGAACCGCTACGCATCAGTGAGTTGGCGGAAGCCGCCAACATGAGCGAGTCTACCTTGTACCACAGCTTCAAGCAGGTGACTCGGATGTCGCCACTGCAGTTCCAGAAGAAACTGCGTCTGCATGAGGCCCGGCGCCTGATGCTGACCGAGGGGCTTGAGGCTGCCACCGCCAGCTATCGGGTGGGTTACGAAAGCCCTTCGCATTTCAGCCGCGAATACAGTCGCCTGTTCGGTGCACCGCCCAGGGCCGACGTCACTCTGCTGCGTGGCGAACACCGGGCTGCAGAGCCCGTTTGACCCCTGAAACTCAGGCGTAGAACAGCAGCGGCACAAACGCCACCAGTACCAGTGAAATGCCCATGGCAATCAATGGCATGATGATGCGCTCGTGGCGCTGGTAGAAGGTGCCCTCTTCCTGCTGCGCCGCCAGCACTTCCCCCTCCCCGACGACCTGCCGCGTCAGCAGGTGGTTCAGCGCCACCGGCGGGCTTAGATACCCCAGCTCGAAGGCGACCAGGGTCACCATCCAGAAGTGAATCGGATGTATGCCACTGCTGTAGGCGATGGTAGCCACGGTGGCGGTCACCAGGATAACGGCTCCGAAGGCGTCCATGATCATGCCCAACACCACCAGGATCAGCACCATCAGCAGCATGGCAGACCAGGCACTGTCGAACGCCTGAGGGAAGGCTCCCATGATGTGGGAGCGTTCGATCACCCCGCCGATACTGACCGACAAGCCCAACAACAGTAACAACGCACCGATTTCCGCCGTGGTGTCGTTGGTGGCCGAGCGCAAGCTGCGTTCCAGGCCCTGGTGATTGATCTCGCCACTGGCCCGACCCTTACGGTTTTTCAGGCTGACATGTTCGTACAGCAGGATGGCCAGCATGATTACCGGCAACAACCGCGGGGCAGAGAATTCATCCATCTGCACATCCAGTGCAAAACGGTACAGCAGTACCACCGCAGTGATCACCAGCGCATAGGGGATCAGCTGCTTCAACGCTGACATCATGGGTGGGAAGGCCATGGAGGCCGGAGCCAGGTTGAACTTGCTCTGACGGTTCACCGTAAGGACCACCACCGTGAACATGGTCGCGGTGAGCACGAACACCCATATACCCCAGCCAAACAACTCGTCCGTGGTCACTTCCCGGTTCAGGTAGGCAATGACTACCACCAACAGGCAGGGCCGCAAGACCACACCCATGGAACCGGACATCGCGGTTGCCGCCAGCGCCAGATGGCGGCGGGCACCGGCAGCGCGCAGTTCACTGTAAATGACCGCACCGGCTGCAATGACAAAGATCCCCGACGCGCCAGTGTAGGCAGTAGGCACCGCAGCCACCAACACCGCTACGACAGCGAGCATTTCAGGCGGCATGCGCCAGGGCCGGAAGACGTTGAACACCAGGGTGGCCAGGCGCGTCTGCTTCAGCATCATACCTACCCACACGTACAGTCCGACGTTGAGGAACATGTCGGACAATTCCATCATCTTGCCCAGATAGATACCAATACCGGAGGCGTGACCAATCAGCGCAAAATAGGTCCCCGATATCAGGCACATGACGGTATAAAGAGGCACAGCCAGGAAAGCTTTGTTCAGATCACCGCCTTCCCTCAGGTCATCCGGCACCCTGATGAGCCGGTACAGGCTGGTGAGCGTCAGCGCCGCGAAACCGGTAATCCACAGGTTATGGAGCAACAGTTCATCGGACGACATGGTGGTGTCGGCGCCAAAACTGGACTGGCGGAAAATCACGCTGGACCCCAGAAGCATGGCATTGGCGATGGTCTGCAGCGTGTGGGAAACCATGTAGTCGAGGCGGGTTTCCATGGCCCGCATGGCAATATGGTGGCGAGTCAGGGTGGCGGTCACCGCGCACAGCATGACCAGGATCACCAGTATGTAACGCTGGGACTCCAGGCCGAAGGCGATCAGGTCGGCCACAAACAGCTCCACTGCCCGGTAGGCTTTGACGCCGGGGGTGAGCTTGTCCTTGAGGTTCTCGTAACTCTGATAGCTCTGGCGGCAGTCCGCCACCGAACGTTCAATGGCCAGGCGAACTTCATCCGGGTCCTTTTCCGACGCTCCCAACAGGGCCGCCATGGGGTTGTCGGAGCCCTCTTTCGCCAACTCTTCCTGAACAGCGGCGTCGATGTCCACGTTCGGGTCACAGGTGGGTTGTACCGGGTCGACCCTCAGCTTGTAGTAGCCGCTCCACAACTGCTCGCCGCCTCGCAGCATCTGATTGTGGATGTCGCTGCTGGTGGAAAACAGCACCACCGACAGCAACAGCAGACAGGCCGGCAGAGAGGACAACCACTCCAACCCATTACGTCGAAAACCACCCTGGGACATAACAGCTCACTCTGGGAACATTGATTTACAGCAGATCGTCCAGATCCATGGTTTCGACCGCTTCCTTCTCGTCATCCCAGAAGGTACCCAGTTGCCCCATGGGCGTCCTGTGCCCGGTGTTCTCCATCCACAGTCGGTCGGAGATGGCCACAATCATGTCTGTGGCCATCGCATCGACAAAGGTCCACTCCTCGTTCGCCGGCGTTTCCTCAATGGCCTGTGCGTGGCTACGGATCACATCACGGAGGCGTTCCTCGTCACCCTTGTTCTGGGCCGCGATGGCGTGGAACACATGGCTGATCCGGACACCGGCTTCCTCGCCCTGGGCGTCGGCAATTTCCAGCCGCTCAAAAGGATCCTCACCCTCTGGCAGTGCGCCAGGAATCATTGCCCAGACCGTCGCACGCAGTGCCATGGGAGCACCCCACCATTTGTCGTTTTCCAGACAACGGGTCGCGCGAGAAACCGTGGAGCCAATATTCTTGGGAACACCGATGGACGAGGTGGACTGAATTTCAGCGTTCAGGGCCTGCAAGCCAGATAACAGGCCTGCCATATAGATGAACTCGCCCAGGTCATCATCGAAACCAGGGCATTCACCCGCATCGGGTTTGCCATAGAAGGCGTTATGGTGTTTCCAGCCCCGGTGATAGCGCTTGGCGGCCAGGGCAAGTGCGCGCTTCTGGCGGATCATGGCGTCTTCCGCTTCTTCCGCGTCCATCGCGCGCAGGGCCGCCAGGCCATCCAGTTCGTGTTCCCGTGCCTGCTCCTCTGCACACCCGCCAGCGGACAGGTACAGCATTACCGCCAATTGATCAGGCTCGCTGGTAACCCGACCGAAAGACATCAGCAGGGGCGCGGTGGCCTCACTCATGGCGCAACCCATGGCGAGATCGTCACTTTCCAGTAGATAGGGCACGGTGTGATTGCGGGAAAAGCCCTGCATCACGTCACCGGTGGTTTTATAGATCATGTTGTTGACGACACCACAACCACTCAAAAGCACACTGGCAAGTACGGCGGCCACTGCGCCGCGGAAAGATGTATTGCTCCGGCAAGCCTGACTGGCAGGTTTCTGAATACTCGTCATAACGTTGTACCTTCTACTCTATCTGCGTTTTTGTTGTTCGGAGCGTTTGTTCAGAACCGGAGTGTCACCAGGCCACGGCCGCACTCACAATCTGTTACGGTTTGTAACCGAACCGGCATTATCGCCGACAACTCCCTGTTTTTATGAGACCTATCCCGCAAATGGAAACGGCGTTTCAAATGCATTCTGATTACCGGTTTGCACATTGGCCCACAAACCGCTATAGATTTGATCAGCCGACGGTGTCGCACCCGCCGGCCAGTGACCAAAAACGACAAAAAGGAGTACCTGATGCGCAAACCTGAACTTGCCGCCGCCGTTGCGGACAAAACCGGACTGTCCCGGGACAAAGCCAGCGAAGTCATCACCGCTTTTACCGACCAGATCTCCGCCGCCGCGGCCCGTGGCGAAGACACCACTCTGATTGGCTTCGGCACCTTCAACATCCGCAGCCGTGAGGCTCGGGATGGCCGCAACCCTCAAACGGGTGCAACCATCAAAATACCCGCCAGCAAAACGGTCGGCTTCAAGGCAGGTAAGGCACTGAAGGACTCCATCCGTTAAGGCGACAACCGGGGCCCGCCCGGGCCCCTTTCACTGTCGGCTCAGGAGGCACACTCGGAACGGGAACCGTCCACCCGGCAACGAATCGCTTTCATCAGGCTGATCGCACGCTCGTCGTAGACACCATCCTCCAGCAATGACAACCGCACCTTACGCAGCATCTTGTCGTATTCGGCAACGTCTTCCTGTGGCGGATGCATCCAAACATCGCTGGGAATACCGGCTTCGGCTTCGGCGATGATTTCATAGGCCTCGTCAATGCGCTTGATGGCCTGATCACGCACCATCTGGCCAGCGTCGTCCGGGAAGCGGTCGCGATGGATAATCACCTGGAAGTTCATATAGGCCAGGGCGTACTTGAACACCCCGCCGTTGGGATTCACGCCCTTGTAGAGTTCCAGGGGAGAGTAAGCAACTGCCGGAGCGTAGGCCAGGTCGACACTGCCATTGTTGAATTTGCCGGCAAAATTGGCCGAGTTGGAGCCCACCACGGACGCCCCCACGTGGCGCACCATACGTACGGACGCGGTGTCGAAATCCAGCGTGGCAATACGCTTGCCCTGCAATTTTTCCACCGAATCAATGGCCCGATCCCGGGTATGGAGATACACCGCGCCACCGGGGAACACACCAGCCACTTCGTAGTCACCGTCAATCAGGAACGGGCGCGCCTTTTCCTGGCTGAGGGTGTTGTAAAGCAGCCGCATTTCCTCTTCACCGGGCACAGCGCCCATCGCTTCCAGGGTGCCGGTAAATTTGTTGAACTCGCGGGCACGGGTACCTGTCAGCAGGACGGCGTCACATTGGCCGGCCTTGAAGTCCTCGGCCGCCACTTTCTCGTCGGTATAGGCACGCAGGTCCAACTTGATGCCTTGCTTCAGGGCAATGGGCTGAAAGGTTTTGGTAATGGCAAACAGGGGGCCGTTGGCACCAACCGGATCAAACACACAGAAGCTTCGCTCCATGATGTCCGATTCCGCCTGGACGAACGGCGACAACGCAAGAGCGGCACACAGGGCTGCCACCGCAGTGGCCTTTCGCGGGAGGTTGACTGATTTCACGGGGATGACTCCTGAATTATTATTGTTGGGCGACGGCACATCCACATGTGCACAGGTCACCGCATTCCTTCGCCGAGACTAGGCCGGCGACGGTAAGAATACGTTGGCACAGGTGCCTGTCTTCAAGGGCTCTGGGGCAAAAAGATAAGGAACTGTGACGGGCTCGACAGAGGTTACGCAACCTCTGCCACACTTTGCCGATGTGAAGCGATATGAAGACGGGAGCTACAGGTCAGATTGGGGCCATGCCTGCCGCCCGTCGCACAGAGTCAGTCGAACCACGCCTGGAAGTGTCTTTCCTGGCAGCGGCACATGACGCCCAACGGAGCTGAGGCTGCTGTCACCAGGAACCCAGGTGGCATCGGGATCAAACACACACAGATCTGCAACCGTACCCTCCCGGAGCTCGGCAGTACGGCCAATCACCCCAGCCGGGCCGCTGGTCAGCGCTCGAATCAGACTTGCCATGTCCAGCTCGCCGCGTTCGACCAGCAGCAACCCCATGGACAAGGTGCTTTCAATGGTGGACAGACCGGGTTCCGTGGCTGCCAGAGGTGCCTGTTTTGCAGCAGAATCATGGGGCTGGTGCTGGCTGGTGATGGCGTCGATCACGCCATCCCGCACACCGCCCAGCAACGCCTGGCGGTCCTTTTCGGAACGCAGTGGCGGTCGCACGTGATAGCGGCTGTCGAATCCCGACAGGGCTTCTTCGGTGAACATCAACTGGTGCATGGCCACATCGGCGGTCACCGCAATGCCGCGCTTGCGGGCATCAGCCAGCATTTCCACGCTGCGAGCACAGGAGAGCTGGCCAAGATGCAGCCGAACTCCGGTTTCCTCCGCCAGCAACAGCATTTCCATGATCGCGGCGGTTTCCGCCACCTCCGGGATGCCCAGCAGGCCCAGCCGCGAAGCCACCAGGCCGTCGTGGGCGTAGCCGTCCGCCGCCAGCGCCTGGTTCTCGGGGCTGAACATTACCGTCAGGCCAAATGTCCGGGCGTAGGCCATACAGCGGCGCAACACCCTGGCGTTTTTTACCGGGCGGGCGCCGTTGCCCAGGGCAATACAGCCTGCACCCGCCAGGCCCGCCATGTCACTCAGCAGGTCGCCTTCCAGGCCACGGGTTATTGCGCCAACCGGCAATACCCGAACCGAAGAGCGCTTCGCGGCCACGTCCAGGATCAGGTTAGTCACCGCGCCGGAATCATTGACCGGCGACGTATCCGGCGAGGCACACAGGGTTGTGAAGCCGCCATGAGCGGCGGCGAGGCTTTCCGAGGCAATATTGCCTTTCTGACCGTTGCCCGGCTCCCGCAGGTTACAGCACAGATCCACAAATCCGGGTGTCAGGAGGCAGCCTGTGGCGTCGAAATCGTGGTCGGCGGGTTCCTTCCCGGCCGCATCACCCAGGGCGACGATACGCCCGTTACGGACCAGTATGGTGGTTTCGGCATTGGTGTCGGCCAGGCGGCCACCGACAATCTTAAGGCTGCTCATCCCTGGGCCCTCCCCGCCAGCTTGCGACTGCGCTCGGCCATCTGACCTCCCATGGCCATGGACATCACCGCCATACGAATGGCGATACCATTGGTGACCTGATTAAGGATTACGGATTGCGGCCCATCGGCCACCGCGGACTCGATTTCCACACCCCGGTTGATCGGCCCCGGGTGCATGACGATGCACTCGGGGTGAGCCAACGCCAACTTTTCCTGATTCAGGCCATAGAGCCGGTAAAACTCGCGTTCGCTGGGTAACAGTGCGCCTTCCATACGCTCTTTCTGAAGACGCAGCATGATCACCACATCCAGATCTTTCATGCCCCGGGTCATGTCGTACTCCACGGTGCACCCCAGGCTTTCGACGTCCCTTGGCAACAAGGTGGCAGGCGCAATCACGCGCACTTCAGCGGCGCCCAGTTCATTCAGGGCGCGAATCTGGGAACGGGCCACCCGCGAGTGCAGCACATCACCGACAATCGCCACTTTCAAACCTTCAAATCCGCCCTTGTGCTGGCGAATGGTGAGCATGTCCAACATGGCCTGGGTTGGATGGGCGTGGCGGCCGTCGCCGGCATTGATAATGGCCACTCCAGGGGTCACGCTCTCGGCGATAAAGTGGGGCGCGCCACTCTGGGAATGACGCACCACGAACATGTCGCTGGCCATGGCTTCCAGATTCAGTAGCGTGTCCGACAAGGATTCACCCTTGGACGTGGCAGACGTGTTGATGTCCAGGTTGAGCACGTCGGCCGACAGCCGTTTGGCAGCCAACTCGAAGGTGCTGCGGGTACGGGTACTGGATTCGAAGAACAGGTTGACCACGGTGCGGCCACGCAGCAACGGCACCTTCTTGATACTGCGCTCTCCCACTTCGATAAACGAATCCGCAGTATCCAGGATTTCCGTCAGTAGAGCGCGATTCAAGCCGTCGAGGGTCAGGAAATGGCGTAACTGGCCATCTGCGGTCAGCTGCAGGGAGTTTTTTGAGGGATCGGTTGCCGTCATGGGTCGCCTGTTGGTGTTATGCGTTCGCTGATTAGTGGCCTGTTTCCTGAAGTTCTATGTGCAGTGGGTCCGGCCCGCGCAGTTTGACGCGCTGATGCGACTGCAGGGCAAGCACCCGCCCGGTCACATCCGGCTGCACGGGCAGTTCCCGAGCGCCCAGATCCACCAACGTGGCGAGGATGATACTCGCCGGCCGGCCATAATCGAAAATTTCGTTCATGGCCGCACGAATGGTTCGGCCACTCATGATCACGTCATCGATCAGGATGATGTCTCGGTCTTCGGTACTGAACGGCAGGCTCGACGGCTTCACTTTCGGGTTCAGTCCAATGCGGCTGAAGTCGTCACGGTAGAAGGAAATATCCAACTCACCCCAGGGTTCCTGGAGCCCCAGGCGCTTACTCATGACATCCGCCAGCCAGACACCACCGGTGCGAATGCCAATCAGTGCCGGAGAGGTTACTCCCCGCTCTTCCAGCTTCTCGCGCAGGCCAGCTTCCAGGTCATCCAGCAGCCGGTCGATTTCAAGCAATGCAGTCATTTAAATCCCCATAGTCAGCAACCCGGACCCGGTCATGACGAGCGGGACTCCTGCTGGTGAAACCAGGTTTCCAGAATCAGAACGGCGGCGCGGTCATCGACGCCATCGCGGCCGAAATCACGGCTGCCGCCGGACGCCATGACATCGCCCTTGGCCTCAAAACTGGTGAGACGTTCGTCCACCATTTCCACTTCAACGTGAAAGCGACCGTGCAGGCGTTTGCCAAACTTGCGAGCCCGTGCGCACATGTCATTTTCCGTGTCATCCATGTTCAGGGGCAGGCCGACCAGTACCCGGTCCGGCTGCCATTCTTTCAGTAGCCGACCAATCTGGTCCCAGTCAGGAACTCCATCACGGGCCGGCAGCATGGTCAGAGGCTTGCCGGTGCCCAGCATTTCCTGACCACTGGCCACACCGATTCGCCGGGTGCCGAAATCAAACGCCATTACCCGACGGTTTCCAGCCTCAGGCATGGCCCACAAACTCACTGAGCTGGTTGAGGTCGATGCCAATGAGCTTCAGCACAGCCTGATACCGGTCCTCCCAGGGTGTCCTGAACAGGACATCTGCGGTGGCGGGACAGGTCAGCCAGGCGTTGCTGGAAAGCTCTTCTTCCAGCTGCCCCTCACTCCAGCCCGCATAACCCAGGCACACCAGGTAACTCCTAGGCCCCCGACCTGCACCGATGTCCGACAGCACGTCACGGGAGGTGGTCAGCAGAATGTCGTCAGCCACCTGCGCAGTGTTCTGCCAGCCGGCGTCCGGGGAATGCAGCACAAACCCGCGCTCGGGCTGAACCGGGCCACCTCCGTATACCGGCACGTCCAGCTCGCCACCGTCCATGTCCAGCTGTTCCAGAATTTCCCCCAGGTGGATATCCAGGGGGTGGTTCACCGTCAGCCCAAGGGCGCCTTCATCCGAATGCTCGCACAGATAGATCACCGCACCGTGAAAACGTGGGTCCTGCAAATACGGAGACGCCACCAGAAACTGGTGCCGCAGGCTATGTGGAGAGTGTTTTGATGCTGTCATCCCGATGTCAGCCCCCGCCGTTCGAATACCCAGGTGCGGATAATTTCCAGTTCGTCGACATTCTCGCGCATTTCATCCGGAAAAGGCGCGAAAGGCGCGGCCATTCTCACGATGCGTATTGCCGCATCATCAAGCACGCTACTGCCGGATGATTCGAGTATAGCCAGTTCCTTTATTGTGCCATCCTTCTTCATGGAAACCAGCATCCGCAGGGTGCCATAGATTCCAGCTCGCCTGGCCTCGGTAGGATAGTTGATATTGCCAACACGGGTTACCTTGCTGACCCAATTCTGAACGTACCAGGCGTTGGTTGATTTCAACGTCGAGGCTGCGGTAACACGCATGACCCGGGGCTTCTTGGCGTAGGCCCTGCGTTGCTGATCAAACCGCGCCTCCAGACTGGCAATTTCCAGGCTCCGCTCCATCAGGCTTTTCTTTTCCTTTACCGGTAGCGGCTCATCCGATGTTGGTTCCGCTGTTGAAGGCTCCGACACCTGGCGCTCATTCTTAGCCTCGGTTTGTACCACCGGCTGTTCCTGTTGTTGCCTGGGCTCAACACGGGACGGAGGTTCCGGCTGCACCTCAGCGATCTCCGGCTGGCTGACGTCGGAGGGCTGCGGCGTGGTCATTTCCACCGGCTCCTCCTCGGTACCACTGCCTTTCTGGCTGGTCTGGGCCAGGAAATCGGCCTTCTCAGGGTCGGTTTCGTCGTCAAACTGGGAAAGGGTGATTTCCATGGTCTGGGCTGAAGAGCGCGGGGACTCCGGTGCGAAGGTAATACCCAGCACCACGATGGCATGGAGCGCCAGCGCCATGAAGAGCGTGAACGAAAACCGATCGAAATCGCTGACCTGTACTGCCATTCCTGCTGTTTACCCTCGGTTAGACCTGGCCGGAACCCATTATTTCAGACGGCGCTCGATGGCATCCAGCAGTTGACTGGAAATATCGATGCCATAGGCCGCATCCAGTTCCCGGATACAGGTGGGGCTGGTGACATTGATTTCAGTGAGGTAGTCACCGATGACGTCGATGCCGACAAAAATGAGCCCTTTTTCCTTGAGCACTGGCGCCACACGGTCACAGATTTCCCGATCGCGCACCGTGAGCTCACGACCTTCCCCTCGCCCTCCGGCGGCCAGGTTCCCCCGATTTTCACCCTGCGAGGGGATACGCGCAAGCGCGTAGGGAATCGGCTCGCCATCGATCAGCAGGATGCGTTTGTCGCCCTGCTTGATCTCGGGGATGTATTTCTGCGCCATGGCCTGGTGGGCACCATAGTTGGTCAGGGTTTCAATAATAACCCCGAGGTTGTCGTCGTTTTCCTTGACCCGGAAGATGGAGCGCCCGCCCATGCCATCCACCGGTTTCATGATGACGTCACCATGCTCGGCGTAGAATTCCTTCAGTCGTTCAGCCGAGCGGGTAACGATCAACGGCGGCGTGCAGTCCTCAAACTGGGCGGCGAACAGCTTTTCGTTACAATCCCGCAGTGTGGAGGCCGGGTTGACCACCAGCGCGCCCTGCTGCTCGGCGATTTCCAGAATGAACGTGGCCATCAGGAACTCCCGGTCCACCGGTGGGTCCTGTCGCATCAGGATGACGTCGAGATCCCCCAGTGCCCGGTCCTGTGTGCCACCGAAGCCGAACCAGTCTTCCGGGTCCGGGCGTACGGTCAGGTCACGGGTTCGCGCCCTCGCCTGCCCGCCTTTCAGGTACAGGTCCGGCAGCTCCATATACTCAATTTCCCAGCCCCGCTTCTGCGCCGCCAGCAACATGGCCAGAGAGCTGTCTTTTTTGAAATGGATCTTTTCGATGGGGTCCATCACGATGCCAAGTCGGACTGTCATAATGCCTCGCCAGTTAAAAGGTTGAAAACACGAACCGGTCTGCAGAGCGATCCTGGGAATAAGTGCTATGCTGTGGACACAGATGGTATTGTACCCGAGCCGCGAATGCATCCGGAGAAATCCCGTATCAATTACGTGACTTTCCGGGCAGAAGTACATTTGGTCACAAAGTTATACTTTTTATCCGGCCGCCAATACTCTATAAATGAGCGGGATTTATAGAACATCGTTAATGTTTGTGTTAAAAACCCCGGTTGAAAATAACGACAGTCGCTGAGCGCAAGGCAGTTGGACAATGGATGACAACTTCGAGAATCTGAAGATTATGGTGATCGACGACAGCAAGACCATTCGTCGCACCGCCGAAACCCTTCTTAAGAAAGTCGGTTGCGAAGTCATTACCGCAACGGATGGCTTTGACGCTCTGGCGAAAATTGCCGATTCCCAGCCCAATATCATTTTCGTCGATATCATGATGCCCCGGCTGGACGGCTACCAGACCTGCGCACTGATCAAGAACAACTCCTCTTTCAAAAAGACGCCGGTCATCATGCTCTCCAGTAAAGACGGACTGTTCGACAAGGCCAAAGGCCGGATTGTCGGGTCAGACCAGTACCTGACCAAACCGTTCAGCAAGGACGAGCTTCTAAACACGATTCGCCAGTATGTTCCCCAGGCGGAACAATAAACCTGCTGAAGCAAAGAACTATTGAGGACACCATGGCCCGCATTCTGATTGTTGATGATTCCCCGACCGAGGTTAAGAAAATCTCGACCATTCTGGAAAAGCACAAGCACGAAGTGCTGACTGCTGACAACGGCGCAGACGGCGTTGCCAAGGCACGCGCCGAAACACCGGATCTGGTCCTTATGGACGTCGTTATGCCCGGCCTGAACGGCTTCCAGGCAACTCGTCAACTGACCCGCGCCCCGGAAACCGCTTCCATCCCGGTGGTGATTGTCACCACCAAGGATCAGGAAACGGACCGCGTATGGGGAACACGCCAGGGTGCAAAGGGTTACCTCGTAAAACCTGTCGTTGAAGACGACCTGATCAAAACAATCAATAGCCTGATTGCCTGATCCCCAACCGTGGAGTAAGCATGTCCGCCCAGGCCGCCCCTTTTGCCGTTCTGACGGATATCGCCCGACGCAGCCGCGCCATGGCTGCCGGTCTGCCGGAACAACAGGAAGCCGTTGAACTCTGGAACGGAATCGGCTTTGTTCTGGCGGGTGAGCGTTACGTAGCGCCCATGGGTGAAGTCACTGAAATTCTCCATGTCCCCCGCTATACCCATATACCGGGGGTTCATCCGTTTATGATGGGCGCCGCCAACGTACGTGGCCGCCTCCTGCCACTGGTCGATCTTGCCGGTTTTTTTGAAGTTCCCCGTTCTTCACGCAGCACCCGCGAACGCAGGGTGCTGGTTGTCGAACAGGGCGACGTATTCAGTGGCCTGGTGGTCGATAGCGTCTCAGGCATGCAGTATTTCGCAGTGGACAGCTTCGTGGCATCGCCACAGGATGTGCCTGCAAGCGTTCAGCCGTTTGTGAATGGCGGCTACGAGCGTAACGAGGAAGTCTGGAAAGTGTTTTCCGCCGCCGAGCTTCTTGGCGACGAACGCTTCCTGGATGTAGCGCAATGGTAAGGGTGGTGACATTGGCAGGAACATCTTCCCGCCTGCCCAACGCCCGCAGAAACAAACTTGCCACTATTACGAAGAGGCCGGGAGCCAGAAAATGAAAAATAGAGCCGGAAGACTCAGTATGGGACAGGGAGGCAACAAACTGGTTGCCGGCCTGATTGCCGCGCTGATCGCATTGACCGTCCTGCTCGTTGCGGTGCTGTTCATTATCAATCGGGACAGCCAGAACGATCAGGAATACATCGCTCACTCAGCCGAACTGAGGGTGCTGTCTCAGGAAATCGCGAAAAACGCGACGGAAGCCGCTGGCGGCACCGCGTCAGCGTTCGACGCACTGCGACGTTCCCGTGACGAGTTCGAACGGCTGTGGGGCTATGTAGTTGACGGTAATCCGGAAACCGGCCTGCCCCCAAGCGAGGTTGCACAGGACAGCAATGTGCAGGCGACCTGGGAATCGGTTCGTGACAACGCCGACAGCATCCTGTCCACCCAGGACGCGGTACTCGGCCTCCACGAAGTGGCACGGACCCTGAACGAAACCATCCCGCAGTTGCAGGTGGAATACGACGACATCGTTCAGATCCTGCTGGATAACGACGCACCCGCCGAACAGATCGCACTGGCACAGCGCCAGTCTCTGCTGGCGGAGCGGATTGTGCGCTCGGTTAACAACGTACTCTCCGGTGACGAAGACGCGGTTATCGCCGCCGACCGATTTGGCCGCGACGCCAGCCTGTTTGGCCGAGTTCTTGACGGCCAGGTCAATGGCAACCCGGCCATGGGCATCTCCCAGGTAAACGATGAAGATGCCATCTACGGCCTGGAAGCCGTTGGCGAACTGTTCGAATTCGTTTCCCAGAACGTAGACGCCATCCTTGAAGCCTCTCCCGACCTCTTCAAGGTGCGTACTGCGGCCAGCGACATCTTCCAGAACTCACAGGTTCTGCTGGACGAACTGTCGGTTCTGTCCGAAAAATTCACCGGCCAGGCCGGATCCCGTTTCGTCAGCCCCACGCTGGCGTTCATCATCCTGGCCGCGATGGTCGGTATTGTTGTGATGATCGGCGTGGTGCTCTACCGCGAAGCCCAGGAGCGCCTGGCAACAACCCAGGAACAGAACGAACAGAACCAGAACGCGATCCTGCGACTGCTGGACGAACTGGCTGACCTGGCGGATGGTGACTTGACGACGGAGGCCACGGTTACCGAGGACTTCACCGGTGCCATCGCCGACTCCATCAACTACGCGATCGACCAGATGCGCGGACTGGTTCAGGCGATTCGTGGCACGGCGGTACGGGTAGCGTCAGCCGCCCAGGAAACCCAGGCCACGGCCATGCATCTGGCTGACGCTTCCGAGCACCAGGCCCAGGAAATTGCCGGCGCCTCCGCCGCGGTGAACGAGATGGCGGTGTCCATCGACCAGGTATCTTCCAACGCGGCTGAATCCTCTGCGGTTGCGGAGCGGTCGGTTGCGATCGCCAAGAAAGGCGCGGAAGTGGTACAGAACACCATCCGCGGCATGGACAACATCCGTGAGCAGATCCAGGAAACCTCCAAACGGATCAAGCGTCTGGGTGAATCTTCCCAGGAAATCGGTGACATCGTATCCCTGATCAACGACATCGCCGACCAAACCAACATTCTGTCTCTGAACGCGGCAATCCAGGCCTCCATGGCCGGCGACGCAGGTCGAGGCTTCGCGGTCGTTGCGGACGAAGTTCAGCGACTGGCGGAACGTTCTTCTGCGGCAACCAAACAGATCGAGGCACTGGTTAAGACGATCCAGTCAGACACCAACGAAGCCGTTATCTCCATGGAACACACCACCGCAGAGGTGGTCCGTGGTGCCCGTCTGGCACAGGACGCGGGTATCGCGCTCGAGGAAATCGAGAACGTATCCATGTCCCTGGCGGAATTGATCCAGAACATCTCCAACGCCGCCCGTCAGCAGTCGTCCTCTGCGGCGCACATTTCCAACACCATGAACGTCATCCAGGAAATCACCTCGCAGACGTCCTCCGGTACCAACGCAACCGCGAAATCTATCGGTAACCTGGCAGAGATGGCGTCTGAACTGCGGTCCTCTGTTGCGGGCTTCACGCTGCCCGAAGAAGAGTCGGCCGATCAGGAAGAAGAGGAAGACAGCGACGTACCGGTGGTGAGCTGACAACCGCTCCGAGGCTGCTGACAGTTTATGGCTGAAACACGCAACCATCTGTCACCCGCCGAAGGCATCTGGTCACTGCGCCGACTTCCCGATATGGACGAGGCGCAGTTCAACCAGTGGCAGACGCTGCTTGAGCATCGTACCGGCATTACCCTGTCTTCCGGGCGCAAATCGTTTCTCGAGACCAACCTCGGGATTCGCATGCGGGAGATTGGCTGCAGTAGTTATCAGGCCTATTACGAGAAGATCGTATCCGGCCCGGACGCTGTCGTTGAATGGTCCACCCTGGTGGATCGGCTGACGGTGCAGGAAACCCGGTTCTTCCGGGATCCGGATGCCTTCCGGCTGGTGTCTGACTATGTGCTGACCCGGCCCCGGGAGACGCTGAAACGGCGCCCTCTGGAGGCCTGGAGTGTGGGATGTTCCACCGGCGAGGAACCCTACACGCTGGCCATGCTGCTGAATGAGAGTATGGAGGGGTTGTCGCTGCAACCATTGTTTGGCGTTACCGGCTCCGATATCAGTAAACCGGCCATCGACAAGGCCCAGTCCGGCCTGTTCAGTGCCCGCAAGCTGATGGGAATGGATGATGCCATGAAAGCCCGGTATTTCCGGCCGGCGGAACGGAACAACGTCGAGATTATAGAAAGCATCCGGGAGCGGGTGTGTTTTACCAGACTGAATGTGCTGGATCTGAACCACGCTCCGATGCATGGAATGAACATTATCTTCTGCCAGAACCTGCTGATTTATTTCCGGCGCTGGCGCCGGCGGGAAATCGTGAAAAGGCTTGCAGAGCGGCTGGCGCCCGGGGGGTTGCTGGTCCTGGGCCAGGGAGAGTTGACCGACTGGCAACCCCCTGGCTTACAGAGGGTACCCTCGGAACATGTGCTGGCGTGGATCAAACGCCAGACTGACGAAGAATAACCGGAGTGGTTATGGGCAATCACCATGACAGCATCGCCCTGGACTGGGTTCGGGGCGAAATACAGGACACGTTGACCCAGGGTCAGCACGCACTGGAAGCGTATGTCGAGAATCGTGACGACACCGCACGCCTGCGCTTCTGCCTGAACTATCTCCACCAGGTTCACGGTACCCTGCAGATGGTCGAGCTATATGGCGCGGCGCTGCTGACCGAGGAAATGGAGAAACTGACCCAGGCGGTCCTGAATGAAACCGTCGCCAGTGTGGACGATGCCGTCGATGTGCTGATGCAGGCCATTCTGCAACTGCCCCAGTATCTGGAGCACCTGGCCAGTAGCAAAGACGATTTCCCGATGGTGCTGCTGCCGCTGCTGAACGATCTCCGTGCTGCACGGGGCGAGTCTCTGCTGTCCGATACATCGCTGTTCAAGCCAGACCTGTCGCCCTCACGGGCAACGGCTGCCGCCAACGTGTCCCAGCGTCTTCAGGATCCGAAGGTACTTGGACATATCCGCAAATTGCGTCAGATGTATCAGTTCGCCCTCGCTGGCGTGATTCGCGAGGCCGACCTGGACGCCCATTTCGACTACATGCAGAAGGTGATTCAGCGCCTGATCAGGTTGTGCCAGAAAACGCCTCGGGGCGAACTCTGGAAAGCAGCCGGAGCATTCGTGGAAACGCTCCAGCAGCATGCAAACCCGGTCAATACCGCCGTGAAGTCCCTGCTGCGCGAGCTGGACGCCGAAATCCGCCGTCTTACTGACGAACACATTGATATCCTGCAACAGGCGGTTCCAGAAGCGCTGTTGAAGCATCTGCTTTACTACGTTGCTCGCGCCCGCGACCTCGACACACCCCACGTGAAGGAGCTACGAGCCAGTTACCGGCTCGATCAGGCACTGCCTTCCGACGATGATGTGGACGCTGCCAAGAGCCGGGTTTCCGGCCCTGGCCGTGACGCTATCCATTCAGTGGTCAGCGCCCTCAACGAAGAACTGGCCAAACTCAAAGATCAGCTCGATCTGTTTGTGCGCTCCGAGCTACGCCAGAACGATGAACTGGAAGAACTGCTTCCGGGCCTGCGTCAGGTCGCCAATACCCTGGCGGTACTGGGCCTGGGCATACCCCGCAAGGTCATTACCGAACAGATCGAACTGGTGGAAAAACTGGCCAACCAGTCCGACTCCGTGGATGACGGCACCCTGATGGATATTGCCGGCGCTCTGCTTTACGTCGAAGCCAGCCTGGCTGGCCTGGACAGTGACCGACCGTCGGAATCGGATGTCACCGGCGACGACACCCAAACCATCAACCTTGGCTCCCGCGAACTGGGTGAAGCCAGCAGCGCTCTGCTGAGGGAGTCCCGCAACACGTTGGAGCAGGTGAAAACGGCCATCGTCAACTTCATCGCTTCCCAATGGGAAACCGGTGAAATCGAACACGTCCCCGGCCTCCTCCACAGCATTCGTGGTGGCCTGAGCCTGATTCCCCTTGATCGCGTGGCCGACATGCTCGCCTCCGCCGAGCGTTACATCTCCGAGGTTCTGCTGGGGGGCAAGCAGGTTCCCGACTGGAAGCAGCTCGACACGCTGGCCGATGCCATTACCAGTATTGAGTACTATCTGGAGCGTCTTGCCGAAGGTATCAGCGATAATGAGAGCGTGCTCGGGGTTGCCGAGGCGAGCCTTGATTCCCTGGGCTTTCCGGTCGGAGAAGAGCCTACCTGGAAACATCCAACAGCTGACGACGTGCCAGTTGTTGACTCGGAAATACCCGTTGAGTCAGTGGAAGCCGAATCCAAGAGCTCCGATAGAGAACTGCTGGATGACGAAATCCTCGGCATTTTTATCGAGGAAGCCGAAGAAGTTCTGGAAACCATCAACGAATTCTATCCTCGCCTGCGCCGGAACCATGATGACCGCGACGCGCTGACGGAAGTCCGGCGCGCGTTCCATACCCTCAAGGGCAGCGGTCGGCTCGTGGGAGCCACCAGTATCGGTGAGCTGGCCTGGTCGGTGGAAAACCTGCTCAACCGGGTGATCGATCAGACGCTTCGGCCCACCGATGACATGTTCAGTTTGATCGATGACGTCAACAGCCGAATTCCTGCGCTGATCAATGACTTCCGTGACGGCCAGGCCGATGGCGAAGTTAGCAAGCTGATTGAACGCGCTGAAGCTCTGTCGACCACGCGAAAAACGGACATCGACACTGCCTCGGAAGACGCCAGTTCGGCGGATGAAGAGCCACCCGTTATCGACAGTGGCAACGACAGCGAAGCCGTCAGTACCGGGCAACACTCCGCAGCCGAGGCAGAGTTTGAGGATGACCTGATCGACGATGAAATCCTCGAGATTTTCATTGAAGAAGCCGGCGAGGTGCTGGACACCATCCGCGAATACCTTCCCATGTTGCTGCGCCAGCACGACGACCGTACGGCGCTCTCAGAAGTCCGGCGTGCTTTCCATACCCTGAAGGGAAGCGGTCGAATGGTGGGTGCGCTGGTTGTCGGCGAACTGGCCTGGTCTGTCGAGAACATGCTGAACCGCGTGATTGACGGCAGCATTTTCATGAACGATGACATTGCGGCGCTGCTGGAAGATGTTACTGCAGCCCTGCCGGAGTTGGTTGACGATTTCGAGAAACGCCAGCCCCCTTCCCGCGATACATCGAGCATGGAAGCCCGCGCCAATGCCCTGGCAAACGGTGAAATTCCCGATGCCAGCACCATGCCTCCGTCTGAGCCACAGTCAGGAGCGGTGAGCGGAGAAGCCGAGCCAGAATTGACAGCCGCGGAAGATGAAGACGATGCCGTCGTCGATCCAGTGCTGCTGGATATTTTTGAGAGCGAGACCGAAACCCATCTGCAAACCCTGCAGGACTTCCTCGACGCCGCAGGCGACAAAGCGAGCGTTGCCTATACCGATGACCTGTCACGCGCGCTGCACACTCTTAAAGGCAGCGCGCACACTGCCGGTATCGCACCCATTGCCGCAGTCATCACGCCCCTGGAACGTTTCGTCAAGGAAGCCCGGGCACAAAACAAACGGGCCGATCGCGACGCTATAAGCCTGATTCACGATACCTGTCATTTCCTGACTCAGGGCCTTGGCCAGATCCGGGAGAACCCCCAGGCGGACCTACCCGGAACCGAAACCTTCCTGGCAAAACTGGAGCAGGTCAGCGATGCCACCCTTCGTGGCGACGGCTCCCGAACCGATGAACCGCAAGAAAGCGCTCGCCCGCAACTGGTCCAGCTGTTCCTGAATGAAGGTCTGGATATCCTGCTGGATGCAGACCGAATTCTCGATGAGTGGGCGGAGAACCCCGAAGCAACCTCTGCCCTGGAAACCCTTCGCAAGGAACTGCACCTGCTCACCGAAGGCGCCCAGGACGCCGGGTTAGCCGATGTTGCTGAACTGTCAGGTGCTCTGAGACAGGTTTACGAGCGTGCCTCAGGCCCCGATTTCGTTCCGGATTCGCCTTTCTACGACAGTGTACGCGCAGGCCACGAACACTTGATCAACATGATGGATCAGGTCGCGGCCGGACTCGCCACAGAGGCCAACGCCGATCTGATTGCCGACCTGGAAACCCTGGCTCCCGCAACGCCAGAAGACAATGAGCCGGATGCGTTTGAGCAGGAGTTTACCGAGGATCTGGAAGAGATCGATCGTAGCCTGGAAGCCGAGGTGGAGGATGCTCCGGAATCCAGTGGCGAGCAGCCACCGTTGGCGGAAACCGATGAAGACATGGATCAGGAACTGGCGGAGATCTTCCTTGAGGAAGCCCGCGACCTGATCGACAGCACCGCCGATGCCTTACAGAGCTGGAGCGACAACACCGAAAATCTCGATCTTTTACGCCTTCTGCAACGGGACCTGCATACCCTCAAAGGCGGCGCTCGCCTGGCGGATATCCAACCGGTGGGTGATCTTTCCCATGAGCTGGAGAACCTGTTTGAAGGACTGACCGAACAGCGGCTTGCCGTTACCGGTGAGCTTTCCGACCTGTTGTTCCGCAGCCATGATCGACTGGCAGGCATGGTCGATGCCCTTGAGCAACAGGAGCCACCGCGCCCGGCGCCGGACCTGATCAGTGAAATCCACGCCTACATGGACAGCGCCACGGGCTCCAGACCAGTGACCGATGTCAGACAGCAGGACGCTGAGCCGGAAGACGACGAGATTCCGCTGGCCGAATTGGAAGAGGATGATACCGAGGAGCCAGAAACAACGGCGGAGCAACCGGAAGAGGAACACGCCACCGATCTGTCTCACCTGGATCCGGAACTGATCGGCATCTTCCTGGAAGAAGCCTACGATCTGATCAACTCCACAGGCAGCGCCTTACATACCTGGAGTGAGGACCCCAACAATCGCGACGTGGCGGCGGAGCTGCAACGCGACGTGCACACGCTCAAAGGCGGCGCCCGGATGGCGGGCGTCGACGCTATTGGCGACCTGACCCATGTTCTTGAAGATTTGTTCGAGAAAGTCGCCGAAGGCCAGCTGAACGCCAGCAACGACATGAACGATCTGTTGTTTGCCTGCCACGACCGGTTGGCACAAATGGTTGAACAGGTTGCCACCCAGAAACCCTGCCCGCCGGCAACAGAACTGGTGGCCAAGGTCGAAGCCATACTCTCTGGCAAGCCAATACCATCCGCTGAATCTGAAGAACCTGCCGAAGAACCGGAGCCCGTCGACGAGGTACCCATAGCCGACGAACAACCGGCATCCGTCACGGACGCTATTGCAAAGGCCTCCGACGATGACCTGGTCGGTATCTTCCTGGACGAGGGCCTGGAGATTCACGAAGCCATCGGCGAATGCCTCGCCCAATGGCGCGACGAGCCCGAAGAACTGGCTGGTGTTACCCAGTTACAGCAGGAGTTGCACACGCTTAAAGGTGGCGCTCGCCTGTCCGATGTTGATCCGATTGCCGATCTCGCCGAGGCCTGGTCCGATGCCCTGGACCCTCTGATCGCCGGTTCCAGCAATCAGTCGATCCTGTTGGAGCTCAGTGACAAAGCGCATGGCACATTGAGAGCCATGCTCACCAGTCTGGAAGAGGGCAACAAGCCCACTGCAGACGAGGTATTGGTTGAGGCGCTGAACGACGCCCACAAAGTATCCGGTGACGAACTGTCCGGGTCCGCCGCTCAGGCAGAACCGTCTGCAGACGGTGAAACCGTCGATGCCGAAGTCCTGGAGATTTTCCTGGAAGAAGCCGGCGAGATCCTCGACCAGTTGGAGCAGTTACTGGATGACTGGCGTAAGGACCCGGCAAACCACCACTTTAACCAGGAAGCCCAGCGTGCCCTTCACACCCTGAAAGGTGGCGCTCGACTGTCGCAGCTTGTCGAGCTGGGCGACCAGGCCCACGCCCTGGAAACACGGCTGATCGATCTGGGCGGTAATACCCCGGGCGACGAGGCTTGGCAGGCCATTACCAATGACCACGACGCGATTGTGGCGCTGGTGGGTGATATCCGAAAGCGGTTTGAAGACACAGGCGCTGTTCCAGAGCCCACCAAACCAGATTTAGAAACAGAGGATTTGCCGAAGCCCCAGGAGCCGGCTGCGAAAGCGCCTGCCAAACCGGAAAAACCAGTCGCTCCCGCACCCAAACCCAACAAGGTTCCGTCCAAGGCACCGGCGACTGCCGCCCAGCGTGCGCCTCAGGAAACCATACGGGTCTCCGCACCGCTGCTGGACGAATTGGTTAACCTGGCCGGTGAAACCAGTATTACCCGTGGTCGACTGGAACAGCAGACCAGCGATTTCAGCCACAACCTGGACGAAATGGCCGCTACCATCGAGCGTCTGCGCGAGCAGCTGCGCCGGATGGAAATCGAGACCGAGACCCAGATCCTGTTCCGGGCGGAGAAAGAGCACGGCCCGGATTACGGCGACGACTTCGATCCACTGGAGATGGACCGCTATTCCGCCATCCAGCAGCTGTCGCGGGCCCTGACGGAGTCATCGTCTGACCTTGCGGACCTGAGGGAAACCCTGTCCGACCGGGTTCGCGATACCGAGACCCTGCTGGTGCAGCAATCGCGGATCAACACGGAACTTCAGGAAGGTCTGATGAAGACCCGCATGATTCCGTTTGCCTCCATGGTGCCCAGACTGCGTCGGATTGTCCGCCAGATCAGCGGCGAGCTCAGCAAGAAAGTCGAGTTTGATGTCCGTAACCCGGAAGGGGAAATGGACCGCAACATCCTCGAGCGCATGATTGCGCCGCTGGAGCACATGCTGCGCAACGCGCTGGACCACGGCATCGAAAAGCCGTCTGACCGCAAGAAGGCCGGCAAACCGGAAACCGGCGAAGTCACGCTGTCGCTGACCCGCGAAGGGGGCGATGTGGTGTTGCGGATGATTGACGATGGTGCGGGTATTCCTGCCCAGGTCATTCGCGACAAAGCCATCAGCCAAGGCATGATGGCCAAGGACGAGGACCTGAGCGAGCGGGAAATCCTGCAGTTCATCCTGCAACCCGGTTTCTCCACCGCCCAGGCTGTTACCCAGATTTCCGGCCGTGGCGTGGGCATGGATGTGGTGGCCAGCGAGATCAAGCAGCTCGGCGGCAGCCTGGACATCGACTCCACCGTTGGCAAGGGCACGGTCTTTACGGTTCGACTGCCGTTTACGGTATCGGTCAACCGGGCATTGATGGTGTCTACTGGCGAGGACTTCTACGCCATTCCGTTGAACACCATTGAAGGCATCGTTCGGGTCAGCACCTACGAGCTTGAGGAGTACTACAAGCCCGACGCACCGATGTACGAATACGCTGGCCAGCAGTACCGCCTGCAGTATCTGGGCAGCCTGCTGAACAGTGATCACCATCCCAAGCTTCAGGGTCAGGCACTGCCGTTGCCGGTCATCCTGGTGCGGGGCGCCGAACAGCCCATGGCCCTGCAGGTGGACAGCCTGATGGGCAGCCGCGAAATCGTGGTCAAGTCTCTTGGGCCGCAGTTCAGCACAGTCCGGGGTGTGTCGGGCGCCACCATTCTGGGTGACGGTAACGTGGTGGTGATCCTCGATCTGCCGGCCATGATCCGTTCCGATATTCTCTCCGAGCGCCAGCGCCTGGCGAACCTCGAGAAGGCGAAAGAGGCCTCGCGCCGCGAGGAGCAGTCCACCGTGGTGATGGTAGTGGATGACTCGGTGACCGTGCGCAAGGTCACGTCCCGCCTGTTGGAGCGTAATGGCATGGAAGTGATCACGGCCAAAGACGGTCTCGATGCGGTCGCACAGCTGCAGGACCACAAGCCGGATATTATCCTGCTGGATATCGAAATGCCCCGCATGGACGGCTTCGAGGTGGCGAGCTTTGTACGCCATGATGACAATCTGCGAGACACACCGATCTGTATGATCACCTCCCGTACCGGTGAAAAGCACCGCGAGAGGGCGCTGGCCATTGGTGTCAACGAATACCTCGGCAAGCCTTTCCAGGAGACCGAGCTGCTTGACACCATCATGCGGTTGACCAGGGATCAGTGATGGCCGGCCAGCCAGGACGGCCAGCGGTCGGTATCGTTTCGGATATCATCCTGCAACGCCACCGCCTGCAGGAAGCCTCGTCCAGGTTCGGCCTGGACGTTTGCTTTTCCGGAGACCCGGATCGCCTGCAGGGCTACCCTGAATTCCCGGAAGCCAGCCTGTGGTTGATCACCCTGGAAGATGAAGCTGATCACCCAGTGTTGTTTGACCACCTGTTGGAGAATACCGAAGCCCCCGTACTGTTTGGTCTTGACCCGGCCCCAAAACCGGGCACCACTGACTACTTCCGCTGGGAACGCCGTTTGCTGGACAAGCTGGAGCAGTCCCTGGGGCATCTGGAAAAACTGGATTCCGCAGCCGCTATTGAAGAGCTGGCCGCCGAACAACCGCCGTCGGAGACCTCTCCCAAACTGCCTCACTGGATCCAACCAGCCTCAGTGGACCTGCCGGCGGAAGAGGTCTGGATTCTGGGGGCGTCACTGGGCGGCCCTGCAGCGGTCAAAACTTTCCTGGACAACCTGCCCCCCGGCTTGCCAGTGGGGTTTGTCTATGCCCAACACATTGATGATAACTTCACCGAAGTGCTAACACGGGTGCTTGGCCGCCACGCCCACTACAAGCTGAGACGGGCGGAAACCGGGTATCGTGTTCACAATGGCGATGTGGTGCTGATGCCGGTCGAACGCGAGTGGACTCTCGATGACAGTGGTGCACTCAAGGAACGGGAAACGCCCTGGCCCGGCCCCTATGGCCCTTCCATTGACCAGGTGCTGCTGAACATCGGAGACCATTACGGTGCCCGGTGCCATGCCATCATCTTTTCCGGTATGGGCAACGATGGTGCCATTGCCGCGCCACTGCTGAAAGCCTATGGTAGCCGCATATGGGTCCAGGAGAGTAGCAGCTGCGGCAACAGTTCCATGCCGGATTCCGTGGCGGCAACCGGATGTTCCGTATACTGTGGTACACCGGAACAGCTCGCCCGCGAACTCGTCAAAACGATTGAAGAATCCTGCCTGCTCAAGGGCCGGCAAAAAAGGGATTCCGCCTGAGGAAATGAGTGATGAACGATAACAGCCAAACCCTGCCCTGCGTCATGATACCGATGAGCGAGAAACAATTGCTGCTGCCCAACGTGTCGATTGCGGAAGTGGTGGATTTCGCCAGCTCCGACCCCGCTGCGCATTCGCCGGAGTGGCTGGTGGGCGAGCTTGATTGGCGAGGCCTGAATCTGCCGGTGATCTCCTACGATGCCGCGAATGGCGGCAAGCTGACCGTGCCCGGTGGCAATCGCGGTCGAATCGTCATCCTGAACACCATCGGTGATCACCATAACTCGGTCCCCTTTATGGCGCTGGTCACCCAGGGCATCCCCAGCCAGACACGTCTGACCGAAGATCAATTGAAGAAGATTGACGGCGATACGGGCCCCGCCGACCTGATGGCGGTTGAAGTCGAAGGCGAAACCGCCTTTATTCCCGACCTCGGCTACCTGGAATCGTTGGCACTGGAAGCCTCCCGCTAGCGCCTGCCGGCAATCAGCACACCTATCATACGTGGCACTGTTTTTTGCTAATGTTATAATGTTGCAAATTCTACAGGACAGTGCCCATGTCACCCAGCGCTCTTCCCTATCGACCGCACAATCATGACGCCTGTGTCGCCCAGGCGCTGACAGAGGCCCGAACCATCTGCCAGCAGCACAATGCCCGTCTGACGCCCACCCGTGAGCGAGTATTGGAACTGATCTGGCAATCCCACAAGCCACTTGGCGCCTATGACGTGCTTGCCGTGCTGGCCGCGGATGGTCACAACGCCGCCCCCCCGACGGTGTACCGCGCATTGGATTTTCTGCAGCAGCACGGACTTGTTCACCGGATTGCGTCACTGAACGCCTTCGTCGGCTGCACTCACACAGATAAAAAACACCATGGGTTGTTCCTGATCTGCCGTTGTTGCGGCAACGTGCTGGAACTGACAGCGCCCGGCGTGTCCGATGCCGTCCAGAACGCGGCGGCGGACGAAGCTTTCCAGCCGGACAATATGACCATCGAGGTATCCGGTACTTGCCCCGGCTGCACATCGGACACCACCCATGACTGATGCATTGGTAGAACTGCACCGATTAACCGTCAATTTCGATGACCGCCCCGTGGTGGACCACGTGGACCTGCGGGTCCAACGCGGCGATATCATCACCATTATCGGCCCTAATGGTGCCGGAAAGACCACACTGATCAAGGCGATACTGGGCCTCCAGCCGATCTCGGGCGGTGCCCTGAAAATCGCCCCCGGGCTGACCATCGGTTACGTGCCCCAGCACCTGACACTGGAGACGACACTGCCACTCAGCGTAAGGCGGTTCATGCTGCTCAGTGGCCGGTCACACCAGGAGTGCATGGAGGCGCTGACCAAGACCGGCGTCGAGCACCTGCTCCACGCTTCGGTTCATCGATTGTCCGGTGGTGAAAAGCAACGACTGCTGCTCGCCAGAGCACTGGCTCGCAGGCCAGACCTGCTGGTTCTGGACGAACCGGCCCAGGGCGTGGACATCAATGGCCAGGCCGCGCTCTATGAGCTGATCCGTAGCCTACGGGACGAACTGAACTGCGGCGTGATCATGATCTCCCATGATCTGCACCTGGTCATGGCGGCCACCGACAAGGTTATCTGCCTCAACCAGCACGTCTGCTGCAGCGGATATCCAGCCGATATCTCTCACGATCCAGCCTTTATCGAAACCTTCGGTCGTCCGGTGGCGGAAAGCCTCGCCGTATACCATCACCACCATAATCACAGCCACGACCTGCATGGCGATGTGGTGTCCGCCGACCACGACGACCACACGGAGTGTTCCCATGCCCATCATTGATGCCGTACTCGGCGACTTTTTCTGGCGGGCGCTGATTGGTGGTCTCGGTGTAGCCCTGATCGCCGGCCCGCTGGGCTGCTTCGTGGTGTGGCGGCGGATGGCCTATTTCGGTGACACACTAGCGCACTCGGCGCTGCTGGGCATTGCCCTGAGTTTTTTGATCAGTGTTCCGCTGAATGTGGGGGTTATCGTAACCTGCGTCGTCCTGGCGATTGCCCTGGTGCTGTTCTCCCGCAGCAAGACCCTGGCCACCGATACCCTGCTGGGTATCCTTGCCCATAGCGCCCTCGCCATCGGCCTGGTCACACTCAGCTTCATGCCCGACATTCGAGTGGACCTGACCGGCCTGCTGTTCGGGGACCTGCTAGCCATGAGCCGAAACGACCTGCTGTGGATATACGGCGGTGCACTCTTGATTCTGGCGCTGTTGACGGTGCTCTGGCGTGGCCTTCTGATGAGCACCATTCACGAGGAACTGGCGCGGGTTGAGGGGGTACCGGTTGAACGCCTGCGGCTGGTGCTGATGCTGATGTTTTCCATCGTGATTGCGGTGGCAATGAAGATTGTGGGGGTACTGCTGATTACCGCATTGCTGATTATTCCGGCCGCCACCGCCAGAAGATTGGCCGGCAACCCCGAACATATGGTGGGACTGGCCATCCTGTTCGGTTTTATCGCTGTCAGTGGTGGCCTTACGATGTCCTGGCACCTGGACACACCGGCTGGCCCCTCGGTGGTGGTGACAGGTTTTGCCGTCTTCCTGCTGGTCTACGGTTCGGCACGGCAGGTCCAGACCTGACAGCGGTGGATTCCGGAGCAAAGTTTCCCAGGTCACGAGCAGTGGTCTAAAGTAAAGGAGCAGGAAGTTCCCAACACGTTCGCCACCGGTTATGGATCAACCTATGGAAAGCCGCCGATTGACAGGGACAGGACACGTTATGGCGCTGCCACACCTATGGGCGCCTATGCTGGTATTGTTCGTCGGCTTCGTTGTTACCGGCCTGACCGCACAGGCACTTGAAGCGCAGTCGCGTTCACTTGCCGAACAGGTATACCGCAAGCAGCATAACGCGCTAGTCGCCCGCTTACGTGGGTATGACGAGCTTCCGCCGCTCTATACAGACGGCGCCGCACCAGCGAGAACCATTAATAACGTAGCGCCCGCTGAGCTATGGCTCGCCACGGTGTTCAAGGATGCGATACCCGGCATGCTCGATTTGCGCGTGGACACCCTGGAGCGACATACCAAAATCCCACTGTTCCAGGCCACTCACACGGAGAGCCCGGACCGTTCCCACTCCCTGCGTTCTGAAGTCGCAATCGGAGAGCATCGCTGGCTGATAACCACATTGCCGGATTCCGGATTCCTGGCGCAACCCGCCCACCGCTCCTTCCGTTTTATCTGGCTTGCAGGGCTGGTGATCACAGGGCTGGCAACGGTGGTGGCGGTTTTCCTGTGCCTGCGCATCCGCCGGTGGCAAAGCCACTATCGCAACGCCGAAAAAGTCTCGCACGGGTACGAACAGCAACTGAACAACATGCAGGTTGAAAAATCGATCCTGAGGCAGGCACTGAACGACAGCGAACAACGCAGCCGGGACCTGGTCGCCCTTTCCGGCGCCACTATCTGTGAGCTGGATGAGAAGGCAATGACCGGATACATTTCACCCCAGGTGGTGGACCTTCTGAAAAAGGCACCGGCGGACCTGGCCGGTATCCCATTCGAGCAATTGGTCGACCCCGCCTACCTGGAAAACTTCCTCAGGACCCTGCAAGCGTCCCGCCAGGAGCGGCAAATACAGCGTATCGACCTGAAACTGTTGGATGCCGACGATCGCCAAGTACCCGTTACGCTAAGAGTGCTTGCATTGCAGGATACGCTACACGGTTTCAGTGGTTACCGGCTAAGCCTACAGCCTGGTATTCAGGCGCCCTGATCCAGAGTTTTGTGGGTGCCATCGCACAATGGTGGGTTGCCGGTGTGCTTGCAGCCGCAGAACCACACCCATTCCTTCTTTTCGGCCGTGTATTTAACCGGCGTAAATCCTGTTCCCTTGTGGGAACCGTCGCAGAATGGCTGGCTGTTACTGCGGCCACAGGCGCACCAGAAGTAGTTCTTGCCGCCCTCGACCAGCACTGAACACGGCGTGGTTCTGGGTATTTCCGGCTTGTCATCAGTCATGGGTTAGCCCCTGCTTTATTCTTTTGTCTTCAGGGGCAGTATAGTCAAAGCGGAGCTTGTTGCCTGCGCTCAACGCTTCCCATTCAGAGGCCGCATGACATCCTTCAGACGGCCGGACACCACCAGTTCCATGAACTCATCGCCTAACCGGTCACTTTCGGCAATCGCCTTGCGCCAGGCGCGCTCGCGGCCAGCGTCGTCTCCGATGTAGCGCTCGAAGTCCTTGCGGTCCGGCAGTTTCCTGTCTGGCAGGGATTCCAGGTATTCCGGGGAGGGTGACACCAACAGCACATCCTGCAGTCGGGTGGCATCGCCCCGACGCCAGGGCAGGGTTTTATCGAACCAGCCTGGAACCACCTTGTCGGTAAAGTGGGGATAGAGGATCACCCCGGGCTGTTCGTACGGCAGGTCAAGATGGTAATCCAGCAGGCCGCCGTCCCGATATAACCCATCAGGGGCACCGGGAATATTGCGGACGCCGGACATCACCATGGGTATGGACGCAGACGCGAGCAGCGCTGACATCAGGTTATCGCGGCTCAAGGGCACCTCGTGGCTGGGAAAATCCACCAGCTTGGCCAGGGGCGCTTTCACTCGCGCATCGTGGATGATGCCCCGCTCCATGAACCGGCCCAGATGTCGACGGCTGACCATGTTGGCACTGATGGCATTCATCAGGCCCAGGCTGAGGCGCCCCCTGGTATCGTGCTCCAGCATGCCGCGGCTGCGAACCACAACCACGTTCAGGCGGTACCAGGGATGATTGAGAATATGGTCTTCGTGGCCTGCCAGCAGTTCTTCCAGAAACAACACACTCTTGCGACTGACTTCCGCCATGCTGACGCCTTTGGCGAAGCGCTGGGATGTGTAGAGATCCGCCAGCCGGGCCAGTTGCGCCTTGGGGTCATCCGTCGAGGCCACCGCGGCAAACCGCCAGCTACCGATGGAGGAGCCTATCAGCGAGCGTTCCTGTGGAACGCCAGGCAGGAAATCCCCGAAAATGGCCTTGTCCAGCCCGGATATGCCCAGTGCCTTGGGCCCCCCGGCAGCTCCCGGGATGACATGCACGTCGCCCGCTGTAAACGGTTGCTCCCGCAAGCGCTCAAAAGCGCGGCGACCGGCGCGGACAGTCAATGCGGGATAACGGGTATGTACTGCGCTCATAACGGCTCCTTGTTCCGAGCCCGCCAGTTTAGCGAACTGGGCTCCCAGCAACCAGAGCGCGATTAGCACGCATTGAAAGGTGTAAAACCAACTACCTTCCCATGAAGGCCGTGCTAGACTTTGAAAAAGCCCGGATCAAGGAGTGCGGGCCCACCACAAACAGCGGGAGTGTGCTGTGAATCCTCTTGCCACTACAGACAACCTGGCCACCAACCCCACCCTTGCAGTGATCGGTTTCAAGCGTCAGATCGTTTATCACCTGCATTTCTGGGCTTTTATTGCCGTCGCTCCGTTGGTCATGGTGCAATGGCAAAAGGGTAATGGGCTGTTGGCGTCACTTCTGGTGCTGTTCTGCCTGAATGCGGTGGCCGTTATTGCGTTCCTTCGGTTCCGCGGTATCTATTTTCTCCAGGGACGCCTGTTCCCAACATTGGCGGTGGTCTGCGCGGTGTACTCCACCCTGATCAATGGCCACGCCGGGCTCTACTGGGCATACCCGGCTGCTGCCGCGCTGTTCTTTTTGCTTCCGTTGAAGGAGGCCACCGCCAGCAATATCGTGTTTGTAGTCAGCATGTCCGTCGTGTCGTTTATTACGTTTCCGGAAGCGGATTTCTGGCGCATTACCTTTTCCCTCGGCCTGACCTGCCTGTTCGTGATGATCTTCGCCTGGCTGGTGGGCCGCCTGCAGGTCGAACTGACTCGCCTGGCCACCACCGACCCCCTGACCGGTTGCCTCAATCGCTCGCAATTGGCGGACATCCTCAACGGACAGATTCAGATGCGTGAGCGATACGAACGAGTGTCCAGCCTCATATTGCTGGACCTGGATTACTTCAAGATGATCAATGATCGTTGGGGGCATCTGGCCGGCGACAAGGTGTTGCAGGAGCTGACACAGCGGATTGGCAGGCGGCTGAGAGAGAGCGACCGCCTGTTTCGTATAGGCGGAGAGGAATTCATGTTGGTATTACCGGAAACCCGCCAGAAGGACGCTGACAAAGTCGCGCGAGAACTGCTGACCAGCATCAGTGCCCGCCCGTTCGTAGAAGGGATACAGATCACGGCCAGCGCGAGTGTGGCGGAAGTGGGCAAGGGTGAAACCTGGTCGGTCTGGCTGAACCGGGCGGATCAGGCACTTTACGAAGCCAAGGCGAGAGGCCGTAACCAAGTGATCAGTGCTGCCAGGAGGCTGCACGAACAGCCACCCGAAGATACTGAAAACAGGGCTTTGGCCGACGACCTGTAACACCTTCAGGCCTCACTCGGACTGCTTGCAGAAGTCACGCCACGCCCGATACACCTCACCAGCGGTTTCAAAATGTGGGTAGTGGCCGACGTTGCGAAGGCTCACCACATCCGCGTTCGGCACCAGTTCCCGATAACGTCTGGCCATGGCGGAACCGGACACCGGGTCGACAACACCCGAGATCAGCCTCATTGGCTGTTCTGCCTTCTGTAAGGCCCCTACCCAGCGGTTACGATGGCAACGGCGCTCTTCCATAAAGTGGATCAGGTTATGCAGAATTCCGCGGCCGTTGTTGTAGGTCAACAGATACCAGAAGTCATCCATATCTTTTCGTGACGGCGGGTTCTCCGGTCCGAACAGACGCCGGAAGTTGCGCTCGAAGGTGCGACGGGTGAGGCCGCGACTGATCAGGCCACCGAGGGGGCTTCCCAGGAGCTTCTGGATTAACAGCGGGCTGTGAACTTCCGGGAACAGGGCTCCGTTAAGAAAGCCGACCCGGGTAATGGAGAAAGGCAGTAGCCCTTCCTGATCCCTGGCCAACAGTTCCTGGGCGACACTGCCGCCATAATCATGGGCGAACAAACTGACTTTCTTCAATCCCAAACCGGCGATCCAGCCTTCGAACATGTCGGCCTGGTCTTCGATGCTGTAATCGTATAGCGACGGCTTATCGGAAAAGCCAAAGCCCAGCATGTCGAGAGTGAACAAGGTGTGATGTTGCAGCAGCATTGGCCACAGCCGGCTCCAGTCCCAACTGGCCGTCGGAAAACCATGCAGCAATACCACGGGATCGCCCTGGCCCGCCATTCTGCTGAAGACAGCGTGGCCGCCGTAAGAAAACCACTTACCCTCCTGTTGCCACCATTCCAGTGTCGCATTCCCTGCGCCGGGGGCGGCACCCCGAACTCCCGGTATTACCTGTTCCATTGCGGTTTCCTGAAACCAGCCTGAAACTGAAACTCTAAATCAATCCAATGGTCCCTGCCAGATCTGGTCCGACAATTTGCGAACCAGAGCGTTCCGGGGTGGTCTTTTCGCCCTGTATGGTCGTAAATCTGGAGGGTGCGGGCAAATTCCCTTAAGCTTTCGCCCTGAACTGACTCATTTAACCGGAAGCGACTATGACCAACAAGCTCGACGACCTGGCCAGCCATTTTCAGCAGATCATTGCAGGCCTGGGCGAAAACCCTGATCGCGAGGGACTTCAGGACACCCCCATACGGGCAGCCAAGGCCATGCAGTTCCTGACCCAGGGTTACAGGCAAAGCCTGGATACATTGGTCAACAACGCGGTTTTTGAGTCCGCCATGGACGAAATGGTGGTGGTTCAGGACATAGAGCTATACAGCATGTGCGAGCATCACATGTTGCCGTTCATCGGAAAATGTCACATTGCCTACCTGCCCAGTGGCAAGGTGCTCGGCCTGTCCAAGTTTGCCCGTATCGTCGACATGTACGCTCGCCGGTTGCAGATCCAGGAAAACCTGACTCGCGAGATCGCCGAGGCTATCGAGACGGTCACTGGCGCCAAGGGCGTGGCCGTGGTTATTGAAGCACAACATATGTGCATGATGATGCGTGGCGTTGAAAAACAGAATTCCCGCATGAAAACCTCAATGATGCTGGGCCAGTTCCGCAAGTCACAAGCCACGCGGACTGAGTTCCTGACGCTGATTCGGGATCGCTGAACACCCACTGTTGACCAGGAGATCAGATGACTGCAGTGACCGGAAATCACAAGGCAACCGTACGCATCAAGGATTTGCTGCTGCGCGCGTATATCGGCATCAAGGAAGAAGAGATCAACAATCAGCAGGATGTGCTGATCAACGTCTGTCTGACCTACGATGCCGCGGCCGCCATTTACGAAAATGATATTCGCGCGGCATTGAACTACCGCACCATTACCAAGCAGATCATCGGCCACGTGGACGGCAACCGTTTTGCCCTGCTGGAACGGCTGACCCACGAGGTGCTCAGTATTGTCATGGAGCACGAAGCGGTTCATTGGGCGGCGGTGGAAATCGACAAACCCCATGCGCTACGCTATGCCGAATCGGTGTCCGTTCGTCTTGAGGCGCACCGGGATTCCTGAAGAGTTGACATCGCATGCCCCGAAACAGCCCTGAACAACTGCGCAAAGTTCTGGAAACCGTCCACACGATTGCGCTTGTGGGCGCCAGTGACAAGCCCCATCGTCCGAGCCATGAAGTAATGGCCTACCTACAGGGGCGTGGCTACCGGGTGATCCCGGTAAACCTGCGGCTGGCGGGCAAGACACTATTAGGCGAAACCGTATACCCCAATCTTGCATCCGTTCCCGAGACGATCGACATGGCGGACCTGTTCCTCGCACCGAACCACACCGACCCGGTTATCGATGCCGCCATAGAACAGGGCATACCGGTTATCTGGATGCAGATCGGTGTCATCAACGAAACCGGGGCCCGCAGAGCGGAAAATGCCGGCATAACCGTGGTCATGGACCGATGCCCCAAGCAGGAAATCCCTCGCCTGTTCTGAAGACAACACTTCTGCCATAATCGAGTCAGACAATCAGAAGACTGGCAGAGCCATGTGGTTCCGACGTAAAACCAGCAAACCTCCTTCACGAAAACCAATCGCCCGCTCGCAGGCAGGATTGTATGACCCTGATGCTCAAACCAGAGTCGACCGCGTCCGTCTGCCGGTCGATTTGCTGACCTACGGAATGCGCATCGTCAAGCTGGACCGCCCGTGGACCGAAGTGCCTGTGCTGTTCCAGGGATTCACTTTAGACAACGACCATCAGGCTCGCATACTCCGTCAGTACTGCGAATGGGCACTGGTTGAAGGCGACGAGCACGTATTGGCGGAGGCCCTCGCAAGAGTCACCAGCCACAAGCAGCGCACGGCAAACCCGCTTCCGGAAACCCGCTCCCTGGCGGAAGAAATTCCCCGCGCCAATCGTGTCTGGGGAAAAACCCAGGCGTTCGTGGAACAGATTACCCTTGCCATTGAGCAGGGCAACGACCTGAACCTGCAGGACGCCCGCCCGGTTATCCGGGAGTGCGTTGAAAGCGTCAAAGCCAACGCCAGTGCGATGTTCTGGATGAGCCGTATCAAGTCCAGAGACGCCTATACCGCCGAACACTGCCTGCGGGTAGCCATTTTCACCGTAGCCTTCGCGCGTTTTCTGGGCCTTCCCGAAGAGGACCTGGAAACTGCCGGTATGTGCGGACTGCTTCACGATCTGGGCAAGCTTAAGGTTCCTGACGAAATTCTTAATAAACCTGGCGCTCTGAGCCCGGCTGAATATGCGATCATGCAACAACACACGACGTTCGGCTATGAGCTGCTGAAGTCTGACCCGAATCTGGACCCGATTATCGGGGACGTGACCCGTCACCACCATGAGCGCCTGGATGGCCGCGGCTACCCGCAGCAACTGGAGGAATGGCAGATTAGCCGCTTTGCACGTCTGGTCTCCATTGTTGACGCATTCGATGCCATGACCAGCGACCGATGCTACCGCGACGGGATTCCGGCGTCTGACGCCATCCGGGTGTTGTATCGAAATCGCGGCAGGCAGTTCGATGCAGACATGGTAGAAGCCTTTATTCGCATGGTGGGCATTTATCCACCCGGAACACTAGTGGAGCTCAATAGCGGAGAAGTGGCCTTGATTGTGGCCGTACATCCCGGCAAAAAACTCAAACCCAGGATTGAGATACTGATGGATGCCAACAAAAAACCGGTCACGCCTCGGATCGTTGACTTGGCAAACCCGACAGCCGATGAACAACTGGCGATAAACCATCCTTTGCCGGATGGCGCTTTCGGGATTTCGTTGGAGAACAGGGTTCAGCAATTGGTAACAGGTCATCGCGTTTATCCCTCATAATGAGGTGAGTTCGGCCGATACGCTGTTCAGTCAATTCATAATCGGAGTACGTTGTGGACAAACCTGCATCAGCGCTAACCCTGTTCGTGAGGGGACTGCTGAATCCGGCATTTCCAGTACTGATTTTCCTGGTATTCCTGGGAATCGCCCTGGTATTGCAGTACGGCATCGAAAAGCAGGAGCACACCCAAATCCAGTCCAATCTCGGCAGCGAGGCCAGTTCCATGGCAAAGCGGCTGGAGCGGGAATTCCTTGTTCACGCCAACTCCATCAGCCGTATGGCGAAACGATTTGAAGCCTTACCGAACATGCCAAAAGAGATCTGGGAGCAAGACGCCCGCCGATATCTGTCGGATTTTGGTGTCTACCAGGCGATTGAATGGATTGACCGCGACTATATCATCCGCTGGATGATGCCGGTCGAAGGTAACGAAGACGCCATTGGTTTCAATGTGGCCTTCTCTCCGGAACGACGGGCATCACTGCTTGAGGCAAAGACCACCGGGAACCTCGATATCTCCGGCATTGTGAACCTGAAACAGGGCGGCAAGGGTATGGTCATCTACGCGCCCATATTCACCGGCGATGCCAACAACGGCTTTATCGCCGGCGTTTTCCGGATGGAAACCCTGGCCAGCCACATGCTTTCCAACCGAGCCCTGACCTCCTTCCACATCGAAATCAGAGAAAAAGGTGACCCCGCCTACGAGCTCAACGGTTCAATGGATACCGACTCCCGTTTCTCTCGCACCCTCGATGTTGACCTGCCAACACTCGACTGGACACTGGCGGTAACCCCATCCATCTCGTGGGTTGAGGAACAACGCAGCCGCTGGCCATTTGTGACCTTCGTCGTCATGCTGTTCATGGGCTTGCTGACCAGCCTTACCACACTTCTGGTGCAACTGACTCTCAAGCGCAACCGGGCACTGCTGAAAACCCGCCAGGAGCTGGATGCGGAAATCAGCCAACGTCAGGCTGTGCAAAAGGATCTCGCTCGCCTGGAAACCACCGACGCGCTGACCGGCCTGGCCAACCGCCGCTTCTTCATGGAAGATCTGGCGCACACCCTGAGCATCGCCGACCGTCAGATGCGCCAGGCAGCACTGGTGATGATCGACCTGGACCGTTTCCAGATGCTTAACGATTCCCTCGGCCATCAATTCGGCGACGAACTGCTCATCAAAGTCGCTGAACGCCTGAATGCCCTCAGTGACGAAAAAGTGATGGTGGCCTATTCCGGCGGCGACGAGTTCATGGTGTGCCAACAGCATGTTGAGAATATCGACGATGTGATCAATCTGCTGGGCCAGATCAAGCAGTGCTTTGAAGAGCCATTTGCTGTGCAGGGTGAGGAACATAGCATCACTGCCACCATGGGGGTGGCTGTCTATCCTCAAAGCGGCCTCGATGCCGATACCCTTCTGCGCAATGCCGATGTGGCGCTCTACCGGGCCAAGGAGCAGGGCCGCAACACCTACCAGTTCTACACCGAAGGCATGCAGGACCGGGAGGTCATGCGCCTGGAATTGGACAAGGATCTTAACCACGCGCTGGCCAACGACGAGTTCGTGCTCTATTTCCAGCCCCAACTGGATCTCAACGACTCTTCCATTAACAGCGTGGAAGCGCTGATCCGCTGGCAGCATCCTCGCCGTGGCCTGTTACCGCCGGTGGACTTCATTCCCCTGGCGGAGGAAAGCGGCCGTATTACCGACATCGGTCGTTGGGTGGTTATGGCCGCCTGTCGGCAACTGGCGAAGTGGCAGAAAGGCCCGTACTCCCATCTGCGTATCGCGGTGAATCTCTCTGGGCGTGAGCTGGATGACGAAAGCATTGTCGATCATATCCAGGAAGCGCTGGAGAGCAATGGCGTTCCCGCGAGCCGGCTGGAGGTGGAGCTGACCGAAGAGATCTTCATCCAGAATATCGAGCACAATCTGAACCAGTTGACCAAGCTCCACAAGCTGGGTGTGCACCTGGCCATTGATGACTTTGGTGTGGGTTACTCTTCGCTGGGCTACCTGCGGGATTTCCCGGTGGATCTGCTGAAGATCGATCGTTCCTTCATTACCGACGTTACCGAGCGCCACGACGACGCGGTGATTACCCGCGCGGTGATTAACCTGGCCCATAACCTGGGCATTCAGGTGGTGGCAGAAGGCGTGGAAACCCATGAGCAGCTGACCTTCCTCAAGAATCACCGCTGCGATTTGATTCAGGGTTACCTGATCAGCCGCCCGATTCCGGCAGGCGAACTGGAGCGGGCACTGAGTGCTGGTTTGCTGGAAATCGACACGCCGGTTGGTAGCTGATTGAAATGAGTGCCGCAATTCACCACTATTGCCGTATTCGTTTTCAAGGTGCGGTTTAATGAGTTCAAGATATCTGACGTCGGAACAGGATGTTCGTCTGCGACGGTGGGAAGCCTGGAATAAGCGTTACTTCATTTTCGCGTTCTTCTCGCTGGTCATTGTTCTGGTCTTCAGTAGCCAGCTAGGGCTGTCCAGTGGCGACAGCTGGGGGCCGCTCGGGCTTCTGATTGCTGCGTTAGTTACCCCTATTATCATTCTGCAACTGCGTCTTGCATGTCCCGCCTGCGGGCAAAAGATTGGCTGGCAGGCCAAGCTGATGGCCCCGGACCAATGCAAGGCCTGTGGCACCTTCCTTCGAGCTAAAAGCGCCTCTTCCTGAAAAAACCTTTGACCTGTGAGTTGCTCACAGGTTTTAGTCTACTCTTAATCCAAAACAGGATGGCATCCGTGGCCGGGTGCCCATCGTGACTG
>NZ_ABCP01000021.1 GCF_000170835.1 Marinobacter algicola DG893 | reverse complement strand
ACCCAAGTTCAAACCGGAGCAGCCGATGAAATACAACGACCTGAGAGACTTCATAGGCCAGCTTGAAAAGCTGGGAGAGCTGAAGCGTATTTCAGTGGAAGTCGACCCCCACCTGGAAATGACCGAAATCTGCGACCGCACCCTGCGGGCAGGTGGCCCCGCGTTGTTGTTTGAGAACCCCAAAGGCTACGACATGCCCGTGTTGGCCAACCTGTTTGGTACGCCAAAACGCGTCGCCATGGGCATGGGGCAGGACAGCGTTACCGCGCTGCGGGACATTGGCAAACTGCTCGCCTTTCTGAAAGAGCCCGATCCCCCCAAAGGGTTCAAAGACGCCATCGAAAAACTGCCGCTGTTCCGGCAGGTGATGCGCATGAGTCCCAAGGTGCTGCGCTCCGCACCCTGCCAGGACGTGGTGATCGAAAAGGACCGGGTGGATCTGTACCAGATACCGGTTCAGCACTGCTGGCCAGGGGATGCCGGCCCGCTGGTGACCTGGCCGCTGGTGATAACCCGTGGGCCCCATAAGGAGCGTCAGAACCTGGGCATTTACCGGCAGCAGGTGATTGGCCGTAATCGGCTGATTATGCGCTGGCTGAGCCATCGCGGGGGTGCGCTGGATTTTCAGGAGTTCCAGAAGGCCAACCCGGGTAAACCCTATCCTGTGGCCGTCGCCCTTGGGGCGGACCCGGCGACCATCTTGGGTGCGGTGACCCCGGTGCCGGATTCGTTGTCAGAATACGCCTTTGCTGGCCTGCTTCGGGGTGGAAGAACCGAGTTGGTGCAGTGTGGCCTGAGTGATCTGCAGGTGCCTGCCAGCGCGGAGATTGTGCTGGAAGGTTTTATCTATCCGGACGATATGGCGCCGGAAGGCCCGTTCGGAGATCACACCGGTTACTACAATGAAGTGGATGAATTCCCGGTGTTCACCGTGGAGCGGGTGACGCACCGCAAGGACCCGATTTACCACAGTACCTACACTGGCCGCCCGCCCGATGAGCCTGCCATTCTGGGCGTGGCGTTGAACGAAGTCTTCATTCCCATCCTGCAGAAGCAGTTCCCCGAGATTGTGGATTTTTACCTGCCTCCTGAGGGGTGCTCCTACCGTCTTGCAGTGGTGACCATGAAGAAACAGTACCCCGGCCATGCCAAACGGGTGATGATGGGCGTATGGTCATTCTTGCGGCAGTTCATGTACACCAAGTTCGTGATAGTCACCGATGATGACGTGAACGCCCGGGACTGGAAGGATGTGATCTGGGCCATGACGACCCGCATGGATCCCTCCAGAGATACCACACTGGTTGAAAGCACTCCCATCGACTATCTGGATTTTGCTTCGCCGGTGTCCGGGCTGGGCTCGAAAATGGGGATGGACGCCACCAGCAAGTGGCCGGGCGAAACCGATCGGGAGTGGGGCACGCCCATCACCATGTCCGACGACGTCAAAAAGCGTGTGGACGACATCTGGGATAGCCTGGGGATTGAAGTTTCATCCGATCGCCCCGATTGATATGGCCAGTCGTGAAAGTCGTATTCAACTCGTACCGGCGGTATTGTCCTTTACCGCAGCCGCCGACGAGACGCTGCTCGCGGCCGCCAGCAGGGCGGGCATTGCGGTTCCCGCCGCCTGTCGCAATGGCGTGTGCGAGCTCTGTGAGGCCCGCCTGGTCAGTGGCGAGGCCCTGAATACCCGCAATCAACACACAATTCCGGTCACCGGGCGACTGATGATGTGTCGCACCCTAGCGCTCAGTGACCTTGAACTGGAGATAGACGCCGTTATGGCAGCCGGAGACAACCAGCCTCGCAAGTTCCAGGCAAAGGTGGTGGACGTTCGTTCCATCAGTCACGATGTTTACCGTGTGGAACTGCAACTGCCCCGTCGCCGGGAACTGTCGTTTCATGCCGGCCAGTACCTGTCCGTGAATCTGCCGGATGCCGACCCCTGCTATTTTTCCATCGCCAGCAGTCCGTCTGAAGACTTGATCGAGCTGCACATCCAGGCGACACCGGAGTGGGTGTCTGCTCAGAAGGTGATTGACGCACTCACCTCTGGCGGAGAGGTGACCGTTGAGCTGCCCCACGGCCGCGCCTGCCTGGCGTCCGCGCCGGACAAACCGCTGTTGTTGGTCGCCGCCGGAACCGGCTTTGCGCAAATGAAGAGCCTGGTGGACTACCTGCAGAAAACGTCTTACGACAAGCCTGTGAAATTCTACTGGGGCGTTCGCCGCCACGAGGACATGTACCTGCGATCCCTGGCCCAGCAATGGCAGGAGGAGTGGCCGCCGTTTACGTTCCTGCCCGTGGTAGGAGATGACGAAGACAACGAGTGGAGTGGCCACCACGACCAGCTGGTCCGTACGGTGCTGGCATCGGGGATGGACTGGAACAACGTGGAAGTCCACGCCAGCGGCTCGCCGACGATGGTCTATACCTTGATGGATGCGTTACTGGAGGTAGGGTTGCCGCAGGAAGCATTTTTCTCCGATGTACTGGAATACGCCCCGAGAGGTTGAGACCCGGGGCCAGGGGGCCAGCCCCTCAGGCCTTGGGCATCGGCAAATCCGGCAATCCACTATCTTTCACCAGCCCCTGCATCAACAGCTTCACACTGTTCTCGCCCTCACCCATGTGAGCATTCAGGCGACTCAGTTCGGCCATGGTTTCACGGCTGCGGCGTAATCGCAGGCTGGTCTCGAAGTATTCCCGGGCTTTGCCCCAAAGCTCATTTCGCAAGCTCAGGCGGCCAAGCGCTAACAGCAGTTCCGCATTGTTGGGCCGGTCTTTCAGCCATTGCTCGGCTACCAGCAACTGCTCATCAGGTTTCAGGCCTTTTACGCGGCCGTACAGATTGACCAGTTCATCACCCCAGTGATTGCGCAGAACTTTTCTCAGCAGGGTTTCAGCCTGGGCTTCGTCGCCCAGATCGGCAAGCAGCCGGGCATACTCGCGAATGGTGTGCTCGTCGCGGCGGAGAAACCCTGGCAACTCATCCCAAAGTTTGGTGAGCGGCTCAAGGGAAGCGGAAGGCTCGCCCGAGTGGCGGCGGCACTCCTCAGCGGCACGCTGCAGAAGGTTTTGCCAAACCAGGCGTTCCAGATCGCCCTGCTCTTCACTCTCCATGAGATTGCGCTTGCGGATTTCCGGCAACAGGCGGGAAAGCTCGCGCCAGTCTTCCAGGCGCACATAAGTGTTTTTCAGCAACTTGAGTACAAACGGATGATGGGGTGCCTGCTTGCGCAGCCGCACCAGGGTTGCCAGGGCCTGTTCCAGCCGGTTGCCTGCCAGTTGCAGTTGGGCCTGGGTGATGCCCACGGCCATGTCGGAGCCCGGGGTGCTCTCAAAGGCCTTGCGCAGCAGTTCGTCAACCGCTTCGTGATCGCCGGATTCAAACGAGGCCTGGGCCGCTGCCAGGTAGTTGATCAGTGGCGTGTCCGCATGCTCTGCTGAGGACGTGAGCAGCTTGCGGGCACGTGGCCAGTTACCCTCCGCCAGGGCCAGCAGCCCCTGAGTGGTTCGGCGCCGGGCCCGACGTTCATTGCTGCGGGCCAGCCAGCCGGCCACCATGCCGGTGCCATGGCGCAGGCGACGGAACAGGTTGATGGTCAGCACGGAGACCACCACAAGCAGCACCAGCAACGCCAGGCCAATCCAGAAATTGGTTTCAATCAGGTAGTTGCCCAGGCTGATGCGGATGTAGCCAAGGTCGTACTGCAAACCCAGGGCGAGCCCGGTGCCCAGCAGCAAGGCGACCAGGATGATCAGCAAAATGCGGATCATGATGCGTCTCCCTGTTCACCGTTACTGCCATTCTTTCCAGCCTCTCCGTTGTCCAGTCGACCGGCCAGTCGCGCCTTGAGCAATTCCAGTGAGCGGCTGATGTCTGGCAGTTCCGGATCAACGTTCTTTTGGGAGAGTTCCTCGAGGGTTTGGGAGAGCGCGATGATGCGGGTGTTGCTGCTGTCGTACCAGTTGTTGATGGCGTTGCTGGCTTTGGTCAGGGAGCGTGAGTAGAGCTGTTGATGACCGCGAAGTACGGCCAGTTCGGCTTCTTCCAGCATCAACTGCAGGTTGAGCCGCGCATAGGCACTTTGCTCCGGAGACAGGAGGGGTTTGACCGGCTCGTCGAGCCTGCGGACCACAACCACCTGAGACAGGGTTTGCTTGACCTTGTGCCATCCCTCGGCAACGAGTCCCTGCCCGGACGCATCGGCTTCCAGGTTCTCGCCACCACTGACAAATCCCGGGGCGCGATCATGAATCAGTGCGCTGTCTGTGAGTTGGTGGATACTGTCGATGGCCGCTTCCAGCTTCAGGTAGAGGCCGGTACGGTCGACATCGACAATGCCCTTGAGCGCCAGGATTTCCTTGGCCAGTTGCTGGCGAACCGGGTAAACGCCGATGTCGTCCGACTCCGCCAGAACTTCATCACCGGATTCCAGTGCTGCCAAGGCTCCGCGAATGTCCTTTTCGATCATGAGCCTCTGGTTGGCCACCCTCAGCAGATATTCCGCCTCCGCCAGCAGCCAGTCGGTACGAGTGCGGTTTCCGGCCTCCAGCAGTTCACGTGCGTTGTGGTCGATCTGCCGTTGCTGGGTCGCGATCAGTTCACGCTGTTCAGACAGCTTGTCTTCCAGCGCTTGCAGGCGACGGCTCTGCTCACTGCCGGTCTGGCCGTACATCCGGTCCAGTTGCTCAGTGTCATTTTCCAGGCTGGTGATGGACTGTTGCAGTGCCTGATAGTTGTTCCATTGCTGCCAGCTCCAAAGGGCCAGGGCAACGGCCAGGGCAAGCGCCAGTAGTGTAATGATCCAGAGGGGCCACAGTTTTTGCCGTGTTTGCTGATGCTTTTTGATCGGGGCAGGCAGTTGTGCGTTTGATTCTGTCACGGGCATCCTTACTTGGTGTTTCCGGAGCCTCCGTCCAGGCTGGCAAGTTGTCCTGCAACTGCAGCCACAATCGAGCTATCGGCAAGGCTTCCTGGTATACACGTTCGCCGGAGGCCGGCCAGACGTGCTTGTTCGGCAATCCGCTCAACGGGGACAACCAGCAAAGTGTTTTCAAGATTATGGCCGGTATTGTCACTGAGTGCGATGAGATTGTTCAATGTTTCTCCCGACAGTGTGACGATGGCCTCGGGGGAAAAGTCGTTCAACATCGCGTTGAGCGTCGCTTTATCATAGTCGGGACAGAAGCGACGATAAAGGGGCAGAACGGTGACCCGCGCACCTCTGCGTTCCAGGGTCTGCGGGATCAGTTCCCGGCCTTCCTGTCCCCGCACCACCAGAACCTTCTCGTGGTTCAGTGTGGCCAGCTCCGGCAACTGTAGCAAATCTTCGCTGGTGTGGCCGGTTTCCGGTTGCCGCGTTTCCAGGCCGTAGTTGCTCAGCACCGTGGCGGTTCCGGCTCCGACGCCGTACCAGTGAATGCCGGTGGGTGTCTGGGGCCACCATTCGTCCAGCCAGTCCAGCAACAGGGCGGCGGCGTAGGGGCTGACGGCAATAACGTGGGCAAATTCGTCCAGATTGAGGATCAGCGTGCGGGTTGCGGGGTCTTCCGGGAGCGGCTCGCGGGCAATAAGTGGCATGACCCGCGCATCAGCGCCGGCATCGCAAAAGCGCGAGGCCAGCCGGTCGGCTTCCGGTTGTGGCCGGCAGACGAGTATCCGCCGGCCCTTGAGGGGTAGCGAGTCAGGTTGGGGTGTGGCCATAGATGTCAGCCAGTACCTTGTCTGCACCCAATGCGAGCAGATCTTCCGCCAGTTCGCGCCCAAGGCGTTCGCCTTCGCTGCGGGGCGCGCGGCCTTCAACGCGGAACACCTGAGTGCCGTCGACGGCCCCCACGAGCCCCCGAAGCCAAAGCATGTCATTGTCTTCCAGCAACGCATAGGCCGCTATGGGTACCTGGCAGCCGCCCTGCAGACGCCGGTTCAGCGCCCGTTCCGCCTTCACGCGGTCCGAGCTGTCGCGATGATCCAGGGGCTCCAGCATGGCGATCAGTTCGGCATCATCGAGGCGGCACTCGATGCCGAGCGCACCCTGGCCCACAGCAGGCAGCGATATGCTGTCTGGCAGGCAGTAGCGGATGCGGTCGTGGAAACCAAGACGTTTGAGCCCGGAGCTGGCCAGGACGATCGCCTGATAGTCGCCGGCGTCCAGCTTTGCCAGGCGGGTGTTGACGTTGCCACGCAAAGTGCGGATTTCCAGGTCGGGCCGGTAGGCGCGCAACTGGGCTTCCCGGCGCAGGCTGGCAGTGCCGACCACGGCGCCGTGGGGCAGGGCGTTCACGTTGTCGTAGTCATTGCTGACGAACGCATCGGTGGGATCTTCACGCTCACAGATGGCGACCAGCCCCAACCCTTCCGGAAATTCCATGGGCACATCTTTCATGGAATGCACCGCCAGGTCGGCGCTGCCCGCCAGCATGGCCTCTTCCAGTTCCTTGACGAACAGTCCCTTGCCGCCAATTTTGGCCAGCGGCACATCCAGGATCTTGTCGCCCTGGGTTTTGATCTTGACCAGTTCCACAGTCACGTTGTCGTGGAGCCGTTCCAGTTCAGACTTGATAAATTCCGCCTGCCACAACGCCAGTGCGCTGCTGCGGGTTGCGATGCGAAGGGTTCGTTTTGACATGGTGTTCGTTGCCGGATCTGAAAAATGGTACGCCAAGGGTACTCTTTGTGAGGTCAATTGTGGAGCCGAATGTTGTGCGCCCAGGCTACCCGGGACGATGCTCCTTTAGCCATTGCCTTACAGCGGCGGCGTGTCTCCGGCTCACGGGCAGTTGCCCATGCTGGTCTGTCAGATCAATCAGGTTCTGGCCATCCCGTTGCTTCAGCAGCGCTCGGATATAGCGTACGCCCACCAGGGTGTGCCGGTGAATTCGCAGCAGGTATTGCGAGTAGGTACTTTCCAGCTCTTTCAGGGTGTAATCGGTGACGGTTTCGCCGCGCAGATGATGGATGGTGACGTATTTCTGGTCGGCTTCGCAGTACAGAATGCCCCGGATGTCGATCAGTTCGGTCCCGCGGTGGGTGCGGATGGCCAGCTGTTCGTCCGTGTCCGATTGTTTTTCAGCCAGCGCCTGAAGTTGTACCCGGTTGACACGGCCAGCCCGATTCAGGGCGTCGGCCAGCGCTTCGCGGCGTACGGGTTTGAGCAGGTAGGCCACCGCGTGTACATCGAACGCCTGGATGGCGTAATGATCATAAGCGGTGCAGAAGATAATGGCCGGAGGAGCCTCCAGCGCAGCCATCCGTCGCGCGGCTTCCATACCATCGGTGCCCGGCATGCGGATATCGAGCAGCAGGATGTCCGGCGCCAGGCGCGCGGTCTTTTCCAATGCTTCGTCGCCGTCGCCAGCCTCGTCACAGACATTGTAGCCAGGCAACGCATCCACCAGTCGGCGTATTCGCTCCCTGGCCAGAGGTTCGTCGTCGGCAATCAATACGCTGCGGTGGTTAGTGTCGCCCATGCTTGCCTACTTGCTCCCTGTTGCCGGTTGTCCGTTGCCACTCGCTTTCTGCCAAGGCAGACGGAGAGTGACGGTATAGATATCATTCTGCTGGCTGTGTTTCAGCACGGCGGGCTCACCGAACAGAGCGTGCAGGCGGGACTGAATGTTGGCCAGCGCCATTCGGTTGCCGTCGTGGCTACCCTGGTCAGAAGCCGGACGCGGGTTCTGCACCATAAGGTAGACCGAGGGGCCCTTGCGGTATGCCTCAACCTTTACGGTGCCTCCGTCCGGGCGGGGCTGAATGCCGTGATAAATGGCGTTCTCGACCAGCGGCTGAAGCGTCAGCGGGGGGATGGCCTGTTGTTCCAGTCCGTCTTCGATGTGCCATTCCAATGTCAGCCGGTCTTCCAGGCGAAGCTTTTCAATGGCCAGGTAGCGCTTACACAGGTCCAGTTCTGCGCTCAGGGGAATCAGGCGGTCACCGGTGCGCAGGCTGGCGCGGAACAGTTCGGATAGATCCAGTACGGCGTCTTCGGCCCGTTCCGGGTTGACGACGATCAGGCTGGCAATGGTGTTCATGCTGTTGAACAGAAAGTGTGGATGAATTCGTGCCTGCAGGGCGGTCAGCCGGGCCTGCATTTCTGACTCACGTTGCTGTTGCCACTGGAACTGCAAGTAGAAGTACCGCAATACCATCAGTGTGATCAACAGTGCCAGCAGCAGTTTCTTGGCCACGCCCTGCCAGGCTTCCAGGCCGGGTTGCGGGTGCAGTACGCTGTCAGCGAAAAGGCTGAAGGCCAGCACATCCAGCATCACAATGGTAACAATCACTGTTGTGGCACGGGTAACCGTCAGCCGCGAGAGCCAGCGCCGAATGAGGCAGATCAGGGCGGCGCTGGTCAGCACCGTCCATTGCACGAACAGGGACAACAGGCCGAAATAGTTCCAGTCAATCCAGTGGCTTTCAGCCTGAACGATGGACAGCACCAGCACCAGCAGTTCACTGGTGACCACCAGCAGGAAAACGGCCCTTACCCGGCAAAGATCCGGCACATAGAAGTCGGCGTCGCTTTCTGCGGCTGCCGGGGCTGGGCGTTCCCTGTGATGTCTTGCGGCCATTGAACCGGTTCCTGATTCCTGTTCCTGATTAGGGGGAGGGCAACTGGGTGCCACGGAATGCTATAATCCCGCGATATTCCATTTACCCATTCCCGCAGAATGATGCCGGGCTGTCAGCAGGAAAGATAGACCATGACGGATCAGAACAAGAGCGCCGAGAAACCCTGGGGCGGTCGTTTCACCGAACCCACCGATGCCTTTGTGGAGCGTTTCACTGCCTCCGTGGGCTTTGATCAGCGCCTATACCATCACGATATTACCGGCTCCATTGCCCACGCCACCATGCTGGCGGAAGTGGGCGTGCTGACTGCGGAAGAGCGTGACACGATTATTGAAGGCCTGAAAGCTGTCAAGGCGGACATCGAGGCCGGCACCTTCGAGTGGTCGGTCAGTCTGGAAGACGTGCACATGAACATTGAGGCACGGCTGACGGATCGGATTGGTATTACGGGCAAGAAGCTGCACACTGGGCGCAGCCGTAACGATCAGGTGGCGACGGACATCCGCCTCTACCTGCGCGATGAAATCGACGTCATCGCCGAAGAGCTCCGGCGCCTGCAAGCTGGCCTGCTGGATCTGGCTGAGCGCGAGTCCGAGACCATCATGCCGGGATTCACGCACTTGCAGACCGCACAGCCGGTTACCTTTGGCCACCACCTGTTGGCCTGGTACGAAATGCTGGTGCGGGATGCCGAGCGCCTGCAGGACTGCCGCAAACGCGTGAACGTAATGCCCCTGGGCGCGGCGGCGCTGGCGGGCACAACCTATCCGATTGATCGCGGCATCACTGCAAAGCTGCTGGGCTTCGATCGGGCCAGCGAGAATTCCCTGGATTCCGTGAGTGACCGGGACTTTGCCATCGAATTCTGCAGTTTTGCCGCCCTGTTGATGACCCACCTGTCGCGATTCAGCGAGGAGCTGGTGCTGTGGACCTCTGCCCAGTTTGATTTCATTGATCTGCCGGACCGTTTCTGTACCGGCTCGTCCATCATGCCCCAGAAGAAGAACCCGGACGTGCCTGAACTGGTGCGCGGCAAGACCGGCCGGGTGAACGGCCACCTGATCAGTTTGCTGACCCTGATGAAGAGCCAGCCGCTGGCTTACAACAAGGACAATCAGGAGGACAAGGAACCGTTGTTCGATACCGTGGACACCGTGAAAGGCTGCCTCAAGGCCTATGCCGACATGATCCCGGCCATTGAGGCCCGGGCCGACAATATGCGCGTGGCGGCCAAGCGGGGTTTCTCTACCGCAACGGATCTGGCGGACTATCTGGTCAAGAAGGGCGTGGCTTTCCGCGATGCCCATGAAATTGTGGGTAAAGCGGTTGCGTTTGGCGTGGCAGAAGGGCGCGATCTCTCCGAAATGACCACGGAAGAACTCACCCGCTTCTCCGACGTCATCGGCGAAGACGTGTTCGATGTGCTGACACTGGAAGGCTCCGTGCAGGCGCGTGATCATCTTGGCGGCACCGCGCCGAAGCAGGTGCGCGCTGCAGTCGCACGCGCGCGCAAAACACTCTAGCCTCCAATTTTCCCCGTGGTCAGGGCAACCTCCACCGGCTTCAGCTCCTCCAGTGGGCGAGGCCGGTAAAGGCGGAAGCCCTGGCCGTAGTGAATGCCGAGAGTGCGTACCTTTCGAAGGGTGTCGTCGTTCTCAATGAAGGTGGCGACCGTTACCTTGCCCGCGGCTTCCGCTATTTTATGAAGTGCCTCCACCATCACTTGCTGCACCGGGTCGTCGTTCAGGTGCTGCATGATCTTGTGGTCCAGCTTGATGATGTCCACTGGCAGCTTTGCCGCCAGGCCGTAACTTTCCACCGACGCTCCCGCGCCATCCAGCGCCACCCGGCAGCCAATGCGGTGCAGGCTGTCGCACAGCACCGCTACATCGTCCGGGTACTGGGTGGCATGGGCCTCCCTTATCTCCAGACAGAAGCATTCCGGGGCAAAAGGTGACCCTTTCAGCGCGGCTTCCATGAAGTCCGCAAACGAGTCATCCAGTACGCTGGCAAGCGAAAGGTTGAACCCACAGTACTTGAGGCGCGGCTCCAGAAGACGGTGCTGTTCGAGCCAGGCCAGGGTCTGACGGATTACCTGGCGATCCAGGCGTTTGGCCAGATCAAACCGTTCGGCAACGGGCAGAAAGGCGTCAGGGGTCAGCGGAGGACTGTCCGGCGTCTCACCGGGAATCCGGGTCAGTATTTCGATGTGGTCACCCCAGGTAATGCTGGCCACGGGGCGTAGCGATTGGTATTCAAGTTTGAGGTAGCCGCTGTCGAGTGCCTGCTGGATTTGTGTCAGCACCTGATTGGTCGTGCCCTCGTCCAGCGACAGGGACATGGCCCGGGCGGCATGGATCCGGTTGCGGCCGGAGGTTTTCGCGGTGTGGCACAGGTCAGCCGCCTGGGTCAGCAGTTGTTCGGAATCGGTGGGTGCATCGTCGTCCAGAAACAGCAGGCCACCACTGGCCGTTGTCTGCAATTGCTTGTCCTGCCAATGGAAAACGAAACCGCCGATCAGCTCGAGGATGCTGTCGGCAATCTTGCGGGCGCGTGCTTCAGGGCAGTTTTCGATCAACAGAGCGAAGGTGTCGCCGGCCAGTCGCGCCAGCGCATCCCGCTGTCGGATCTTGACCCCAAGATTGCCGGCCAGCTCACGCAGGTAACGGTCGCAGGTGCCGCTGCCGGCGATGTCATTGAAATGGTCAAACCCATCCAGGTCGAGGTAGAGCAGGCTGTCGCTGCTTTCCCGCCGGGGCTTATGCTCCAGCGTTCGTTGCAGACGGCCCAGGAACGCTTTTCGGTTCATCAGGCCGGTGACTGGATCATGCTGGATGCGGTATTCGCTGCTGGAGGAATTCTGCAGGCGGTTGCTGATATCCCTGGCCACATGAACGGCGCCAATCACGTCGCCCTGGTCATTGGTCAGGCGTTGATAGTGGATTTCGTACAGGGGCAACTCCCGGTGCTGCTGCGCCATGGGCATTTCCACCACGAAGCTGTCGCGTTCGAAGGCGCGGTGCCAGAGTCGCTCGATAAGCCGTCGCTCGTTGGGGAAGCTCTGCAATAAGGTGCTCAGGTTGCTTCCGGATTCCGGCCTAAGGCCGAAGGTAATCTCGAACTGGCGACGGAAGGCACGGTTGAAGTGCAGCAGGTTGAGCTGGCGATCAACGGCGACCACAAGATCGTTGGTGGCGTTGATGGTGGCGCCCAGCATTTGCTCAGCTTGCTGGCGGGCGAGGGTGTGATTGCGCTCAGGCGTTTGGTCAACCAGGGTTCCCCCCAGCCGTTGTATCCGTTCGCCGGCTTTCAGGGCGCGGCCTGTCAACGTCACTCGGCGGACGTTCTGTCGCGCGGTTATCAGATCCAGTGTCAGGGAAAAGGGCTGCCCGGTGCGGATGCAGCGACGGAACAACGCGCGTATCCTGCCCTGGCTGGACTGGCAGTAGAAGAGTGCCTGTTCGGGCGTGATTTCGCTGCCGGGTCTTAATTCCAGCAGGTGATACATGCCGTCCGTCCAGATCAGCTCATTGCTGTGGAGATCCAGTTCCCAGATGCCAACGCCCGCAGAAGTTTCAGTCAGCCGAATCAGGCGGTGGTCGATGGGGGTATGGTCCCGCTGGGTTATAAACGCACTGGCGGCCTGGTCGGAATCGCGAATGTCCATGCGCAGGCTGAGACCCGCCGTGAAGAAAAAACCTTCCTTATGGCGGAAGGTGATCAGTATCGACTCGCCATTTTCAATGCGGTGGCGGTGGGCCGGCACAAAGGGATCGTCCTGGCGTGCGGCCAGGATGCACTGAACCTTGCGACCCTCCAGTTCACTAGCGTCGTAGCCCAGTACGGCCTCGGCGTGATGATCAGCAAACAGGATCACGCCGTCGTCATTGATGCGGATCAGGGTTCGACGTTCGACACCCTGGGGGGCGTCGGAACGGTCTCGACGGATAAAGAATTCTTTCACGACGGAAAAGCCTCAGCCAAGTTGTGGCGGGAGCGTGCTAAGGTTCTCCCGCTTTTATTTTTTTGCCGATTTTGCCACGATTCGGTCATCATACTGATAATGGTATCGGAAAGAACCTCTCCCGCGGAGTCGCCTTGACCATCCACACCGCTCCTATTGCCCTGGACTTTGATGAGGGTATCGACCGAAAAACGCTGCGTCGGCTGCGGGACCGGTTCATGGCTGTCAATCAGCAGCGCTGGGATCGTGCCCATTCGGCCCTGACCTATCGGCAACAGGCCGCTTTGGAAGTGTTGCCGCTGGTGTTTCATCTGAATCATCCGGCTCTGCCCGGTTATCTCGACAGTGACTGCCCCTACGGACTGAGCCACTATCGAGCCTCTGAATCCACGCTGAACGCTGCCCGACGCCTGGCAAGAACCTTCTCGCTCAAGGACGAGGGGCGGAGAAAGCCAGATCTGGAAGCTCTCTTCCTGATGGGCAGTCCCGGTACCCTGGGCCATTCGGTGGCCAGTGACCTGGATATCTGGCTGTGTCATCGTCCGGATCTTTCGGAGCGGGGCGTGCGTTGCCTGGAGCGTAAGGCTCAGAGTCTGTCCATTTGGGCCGAGAGCCTGGGGGTTGAGCTGCATGTGTTTGTGTTTTCCGCCGCCGACTGGCGTGCCGGAAGGCAGCGAGCGGAAGTGACCGGGGAAAACTGCGGCAGTTCACAGCATTATCTGCTGCTGGACGAATTCTACCGCACGAGTATTCACCTCGGCGGCCGTTATCCGTTGTGGTGGCTGGTTCCCGTGGAGGATGAACGGCGCTACGACGAGTGCGCCCGGCAACTGATTGACTGCCGGTTTATCCGGGGCGATGAATACATTGATTTCGGCCCGGTGCCCTCGATACCGCAGGAAGAATTTCTGGGAGCAGGAGTCTGGCAGTTATACAAAGGCATCGACATGCCCTGGAAATCGATCCTTAAGCTGCTGCTGATCGAATGTTATGCCCGCAGTAATGAAGGCAGTGAGAGTAGCGAAAGCAACGAGAAACCACTGTTGTCTCGGGTCTTCAAGGCAGCGGTGTATTCCGGTGAAACCAACCCTGACCGGCTCGACCCCTATATACTGCTGTACGAACGTCTGGAGCAGTGGCTGGTTGAAGAAGATGCTCCCCAACGCCTGGACCTGGTGCGTCAGAGCCTCTATCTCAAGGCGGGCCTGCCGCTGACCCGTTCGGCACAGAGCCTTTCAGGTTGGAGAGCCAGGCTGTTGCAGGCCCTGGTGGACGCCTGGGGGTGGTCGGCTACTGAGCTGAAAAACCTGGACAACCGGATCCGTTGGCGCGCCGAAGATGTGGTCACCCTTCGGCGGCTCGTGGTGGCCGAGTTAACTCACAGCTACCGGCTGCTGTCTCGGCTGGCGCGGGATCATGGCACACGTGCGGCCATCAGCAGTAACGACATGAACCTGCTGGGGCGTAAGCTGTATGCGGCCTTTCAACGTAAGGCCGGGAAGGTCGAGCAGATCAACCCCGGGCTCGCCCCCTCGCTGGCGGAGGAAAATCTGGCGTTCCATCACCAGTCGGAGCAAGGTGGTTCGGCCGGTCACGATGGCTGGTTGTTGTACCGGGATCTCGAAGATCCGTCAGATGCGCTCTGGCAGCCAGTCATCCGCCGTTCGGGCAACCTCACTGAACTGTTGGTGTGGAGCTATTACAACGGCTTGCTGACCCGGGCCACACGGTTGAACGTGCGAGCCGGCAGCAGCATTGCCTCGGTGGCAGAACTGCGGGAAATGCTGGATGCACTTGGTGCGTTCCTGCCATTCCCGGTGGATCCGGCCGGCCGGGAGGCGCTTTCCCGGGGCGTGCACCCGCTGCGCAACCTGCTGTTTGTCAATGTAGGGGTCGACCCGCAGGCCTATCTGACCGAGCGGGGATTGCACAAGCTCAGCGCCCGTCACGACTCACTGGGTTTCAGCGGTGGGCGGGAAAACCTGGTGAACACCATTGACCAGGTGACTTTCAATAGCTGGCACGAAGTGAGTTTGCAGCACTATGCTGCCGGAGACACGCTGGTGCAGTGCCTCAAAAACGTGCTGGCATCGGTGGCCAACGCTCCGGACCGGTTGCCGGACATTATGGTGCACAGCCACAGCACAGGCCATGGAGCCGCCATAGCCCGCCGGGTACGCGAGCTGTTCATGGACGTGATGCGTTATTTCTTTGCCGGTGGTGTCGGCCCCCATCCCCTGCGTTACGTCATCGAGATGGATCGGCGATTCTTCCTGCTTCAATTCAGCGGCACTGAGCCCGGATTCGTGGCCCTGGACAGCAACGAAGCGCTGATGACCTATCTGTCCAAACCGCAGGAATCCTACGTGCCAGTGGTGTTTGACCAATACGCCTTGCTGGATGACCTGCCACTACGCGTCGTGTGTCATGCCAGCGAACCGGACAATATTCAGGTGTTCTACCGGGTTACAGGAGAGACCGCGAAGGTGTGGGTTGTGGATGAACTGGGGTCGGTGTTCTGCTGGCAGCAGGATTACACCAATCGTCGCTTCCTGCTGGTGCCCTTGCTGCGATTCCTGGAGAACCTTGTGGAACGCCGACAGTTGCGACAACTGGACGCCTTGACCGATGTTGCAGGTGTCCAGTGCTATGAGATGGTGCTTCGCGACGGTCAGTGGCGTGCGGAAAGGCGACCGGACGCCGACAGCAACGTGCGCTTGCCCGGGCTGGATGTGCAGGCCATCGGTGTTCAGGAGGGCGACTCCCAGGTGCGCTTCGATATTTTCTGTGGCGACCAGGAATTTACCGTTCAGGAATATGGAGATCAGTTGATACCCGCAGTGGCCCACTATATTCGTTCGCTCCGCCAAAGTGACGAGCGCTACCCCGTCTACCTGACGGATGTTCACCTACCCCATGACCTGGATCCACAGGTATACCAGCAGCATATCCAGACCATCCAGTATCTCTACTACCGCACCGAGCTGGAAGATTTGCTGAACCGGCACCTGTAGTATCCGGAATCTAGTATCCGGAATCGTGTGCCGTGGCATCTCGCCGGGCACGGCCTCACTCAGGTATACTGCGAGCATACAGACAACGGGGGCAGCTACCCATGAAGCCAGGACAGACATTCATGTTCCTGCTGGTGATGGTCGCGTTCTGGGGTTGGGTGTGGCCAGAAGGGGCCGTTGTATCGTCCGGCACCGGCCAGTGACGATGTTACAACCGAGCAGGCCACACCCAGCCAGAAACCTGGCGAACACGACAGCGGCGAACCGGCTGAAGACCACTAGGTTCGGCAGACTGCCCCGATAACAGGCTCAGGAAATCCATGGATCACTTCAATTACCGCAGCGGTGAATTGTTCGCTGAGAACGTGGCGGTTGAGGACATTGCCCGGCGTTTTGGTACGCCTGCCTATGTCTATTCCCGCGCCACCCTCGAACGTCATTACCGCGCCTATGATGATGCCCTTGCCGGTCGGCCACACCTGGTGTGCTACGCCGTCAAGGCCAACAGCAATATCGCTGTACTGAACGTGTTGGCAAGGCTCGGCGCCGGCTTTGATATCGTGTCTGCCGGAGAACTGGAACGGGTGATTCGTGCCGGCGGGGACCCTGCGAAAACCGTCTTTTCCGGGGTGGGCAAGCAGCGCTGGGAAATGCGCCGCGCCCTCGAGGCCGGTGTTCGCTGTTTCAATGTGGAATCCGACACCGAACTGGATCGCCTGAATGAAGTGGCGGGTGAGCTCGGTGTCAGGGCGCCGGTTTCCCTGCGCGTGAACCCGGACGTGGACGCCGGTACCCATCCCTATATCTCCACCGGGCTGAAAGAGAACAAGTTCGGTATCGACATTGCGGAAGCGCCGGCCGTTTATGAGCGCGCCGCCGCCATGGCAAACCTGGACATACAGGGTGTGGATTGCCACATCGGCTCGCAGCTCACCTCGGTGTCACCTTTCCTCGATGCACTGGACCGTGTGTTGGAACTGATCGACACCCTGGCAAAGAAGAACATCAATATCCGGCATCTGGATATGGGTGGTGGACTGGGGGTCACCTACGATCAGGAGCAGCCGCCGCAACCGTCGGATTACGTGACCGCGCTGGCGGAGCGCCTGGGCGACCGGTCGCTGGAACTGATCATGGAACCGGGGCGGTCCATTGCCGCCAACGCCGGCATCCTGCTGACGCGCGTGGAATTCCTCAAGTGCACCGAGCATCGCAATTTCGCCATCACAGATGCGGCGATGAACGACCTGATTCGTCCCGCACTGTACAGCGCGTGGCAATCCATTATCCCGGTAACACCCCGCAACGACGGCGACGAGAAACATTGGGATCTGGTTGGGCCGGTGTGTGAGACGGGTGATTTCCTCGGCAAGGATCGCAAACTGAGACTCCAGGCCGGCGATTTGCTGGCGGTTCGCTCAGCTGGGGCCTATGGTTTTGTCATGAGTTCCAACTACAACACACGTAACCGCCCACCGGAGCTGATGGTGGATGGCGAGCAGGTGCATGTGGTGCGTCGGCGGGAAACCCTGGAAGAACAGCTTGGCCCAGAAAGCTGTTTGCCGGAATGAGTGGGGAAGCGGATATGAGTCAGTCCCGGCGCAGTCAGGGCCCCATGCTTAACTTCACCAAGATGCACGGTCTGGGGAACGACTTCATGGTGGTGGACGCCATCAGCCAGCCCTTTCGCCTGCGCCCGGAGATGATCCGCGAACTGGCCGACCGGAATTTCGGTATTGGCTTTGATCAGTTGCTGGTGGTTGAACCTCCGGGGCTGCCCGACGTGGACTTTCGCTACCGGATATTCAACAGCGATGGCTCAGAAGTCGAACAATGTGGCAACGGGGCCCGCTGTTTTGCCCGTTTTGTCCGCGACCAGCGCCTGACCAACAAGAAGGTGATCCGGGTTCAGACCGCCAAGGGCGTTATCGAACTGAGAGTCGGGCGTGCAGGCATGGTTACCGTCGATATGGGGGTGCCGGAGCTCAACCCTCCGGCCATTCCGTTCGCCGCTGACCGCCGCAAGGACGTGTACACAGTGGAACTCGGCGGTGATACCGTGGAACTCAGTGCCGTTTCCATGGGCAACCCCCATGGCGTGCTACTGGTGGATGACGTGGATACCGCCCCGGTAGGCGAGTATGGCCCCAGGCTTGAGAATCATCCGCGGTTCCCGGCGCGGGCCAACATCGGGTTCCTGCAGATTGTTGACCGGACTCACGTCCGCCTGAGGGTGTTCGAGCGTGGTTCCGGTGAAACCATGGCCTGCGGCAGTGGCGCCTGTGCGGCGGTGGTTGCCGGCTGCTTGCGAGGGTTGCTGGATAACCGGGTGGACGTCGAGCTGAAAGGTGGGCGCCTGGTCATCGAATGGCAGGGTGAGGGGGCCCCTGTTATGATGGAAGGCCCGACGGCCAGTGTTTTCGAGGGTCAGCTTCGCCTGCCGGCAGACCAGCCCCCGAGACGACGTAAGAGCACGCGGCACAGCGATGCAAAATCCGGTACCAACCGACAGAACAATCGCCATCGCCAGCCGGCCACATCAAGGCCCTGACCATCAGGAGAGCAGCATGACAGAACAAACGGCCCACAAGAAGGCCGAAGGGCTCACCCGGGAAGCCGTCGCAGATTATCTGCGGAATAACCCCGATTTCTTTATTGATCAGGACGAGCTCCTGCGCAGCCTGACCTTGCCCCACGACAGCGGCCGGGCGATCTCGTTGGTGGAGCGCCAGGTGCACCTGTTCCGCGAACAGCGCGACACCTTGCGCCGCGAACTGGTGGAGCTGGTGTCCATTGCCCGCCACAACGACCGCCTTTTCGAGAAGAGCAAACGCCTGCTGATGCAGGTTATCGAGGCCCGTAACCTGAATGATATGGCCGCCGCGATTGATGACAGTATCCGTGGTGATTTCGGTCTGGACGCGGCCTCGGTGATTCTCTTCACCGACAGCGAGTTGCCGGCAGCGGCGCAAGGCGCCCTGCACGTGGTGTCGCCGGACGCGGCGAAAGCGCGCTTGGGCGGCTTGCTGGAAGGGGATCGCGCGGTTTGTGGCCAGTTCCGTGAGAGCGAGCGCAGCTTTCTGTTCCCGGACCGGGAGGAGCCCATTGCCTCAGTGGCACTGGTCCCGCTGCGTAACAACGAGCTGGTCGGGGTGTTTGCCGTGGGCAGCTGCGAACCCGGATACTTTGACCAGAGTATGGGCTCACTGTTCCTGACCTACATCAGCGACACCCTGAGCCGCCTGTTGCCGCCCATCCTGCAGAGGCATGCCGCCACGGTGCCTGTCACCGATGTGGTCGCGGAGTCCCGCTGACCATGTCGCTGGTCAACGAGGAAGCGGGCCCATCTGCCACACTGGCAGAGCCTGTGGCCGCGTTCCTGCGTTATCTGGCGTCGGAGAAGCGACACTCACCGCGCACCTGCGACAGTTATCGCGATGACCTGAAGCGATTCGCTGTGTGGGTTGAGCATCAACCGTCGCCGGCCTGGCGGTCGGTCACCAGCCACGACTTGCGACGATACGTTGCCCAGCTCAGCCGTGAAGGCTTGGGCGGTAGAAGTATTGCCCGTCACCTGTCTGCCATCCGCCGGTTTTACGAATACCTGTTACGGGAACACCTGGCGGTGGACAACCCTGCGCTGGACATCCGGGCTCCCAAGTCCGGTAAGCGCCTGCCGAGGGTGGCGGATGTGGACCAGCTCAACCACCTGCTGGACGCAGCGCCCGATGATCCCCTGGAGATTCGCGACCTGAGCATGTTCGAGCTGATGTATTCCTCCGGGCTGCGATTGTCGGAACTGGCGGGGCTGGATCTTCAATCCGTGGACGTCCGAGGCGGGGAGGTGCGAGTGCTGGGTAAGGGGCGTAAGGAGCGCCTCCTGCCGGTCGGGCGAAGGGCCCTGGAGGCTCTGGCGCAGTGGCTTGAAGTGCGCGGAGCGATGGCGCCAGACGGAGAGAACGCCTTGTACGTGAGCCGACGAGGCGATCGGCTCAGTACCCGCAGTATCCAGTCCCGCCTCAGCCGGTGGGGAATGTCGAAAGGGGCGGATCAAAGGCTGCATCCCCACCTGCTTCGGCATTCCTTCGCCAGCCATATGCTGGAGTCCAGTGGCGACCTGCGAGCGGTGCAGGAGTTGCTTGGCCATGCGGACATAGCGACGACCCAGGTCTATACTCATCTGGACTTCCAGCATCTGGCAAAGGTCTACGATCAGAGCCATCCCAGGGCTCGCCGTCGTCGTAACGGGGAGGAAACGGAGCACCGTTGAGGCATCAGTCACGGAATAGGCGTCCAGTAAAGGGCCAGGAGCGCTAAATGTCATCGGATCCATCCTGGAAGGACAAGTACCTCCAGGCACTTGAATCATCAGATCAGCGTGAATCGCATTGGGAAGCTGAAAGGAATCTGCTCCAGCGTATGCTGGTGCGCACCAGTCTGGCCTCGGAAGGGCAGACTGCGGAGCTGGACCGTTTGCTGGAACGGGTTCGCGACGAGCTCCGAAAACCCCCTCTCAACGCAGACAGCTGGCGGGATTTGCAGGAGAGAATCGACCGCCAGGTGGCCGCGTTGGACGACCGCAAGGCCGAATCCACGGACCGGCTGAGAACGACATTCGAGCAGTTGCTATCGGAACTGCGTTCCCATCCTATGTTCAAATCCGGCAAGGACCGTATTCGCGACCTTGAGAAACGACTCCGGAAACCGGAAACCCTTCAGCTCGATGCGACCGGCTGGTTGGTCGATCTGGCTTTGGTGCTGGAAAATGGGCTGGGCAGTGGTGATGGACGAAATCGCAAGCGAAGTCGGTTTGGCCGGCTGTTTAGTGGCCGGGGAAATCCGGCGTCGTCTGAGCAGCCGACATTGGCGGAAGCCGCCGAGGACCCGCTGGTTTCTTCCGCCGTTGAGCTGGCAGTGCCTGGCGCGGAAGACAGCGAACGCCTGAAGATAGCGCGTCGAGTTGGTGAGCTGCTGGGCCATATGCTGGATCAGGTAACATTGGAGGCAGCATCGGAGGCGAGAGCCCGACGACTGCAGGAATCTCTGTTGAGCAGCGACAGCTGGGATGAACTGCGGGAGGGGCTGGCCAGCGTGGCGGAACTGGTGATCGCCGCGGTTACCCGGGGGCAAAGGGAATTCGAGGCCTTCCTGAGGCGCCTCGATGAACGTCTGGAAGCGCTGCGCCAATGCTTCTCAGAGCAGGCGACTGCTCAGGCTGGGCGACTGGACGCCTCGCAGGAATTGGATCGTGATATTCGCCAGGAGCTACGGTCGTTCGGCCAGCAAGTGGAAAAAAGTGTCGACTTCGACGAGCTGAAAGACTCGGTGAGCCAGCACATGGAGTCGATCAGTGGTGCCGTCGAGCGGTTTCGGGAGCAGGAGTCCGAGCGCGAGCGCAACCTGTCGCTGCAACTGGAGCTCATGCAGGAGAAACTGGTGACGATGGAGGCCCAGTCGGAACAGGTTCGGGAAAAACTCAGGGAGGAACGCGAGAAAGCCCTCACCGACGTCCTGACTCAATTGCCCAATCGGGAAGCCTGGCAAGAGCGACTGTCATTCGAGTACCAGCGCTGGCAGCGTTATCGTCATTCATTGTCGGTCTGCGTGCTTGATATCGATTTTTTTAAGCGTGTGAACGATTCCTATGGGCACAAGGCGGGTGATCGCGTGTTGCAACTGGTTGCGCGAGCCCTCCGTGAACGTCTCAGGGCAACTGACTTCATCGCCCGTTTCGGCGGGGAAGAGTTCGTGATTCTGTTGCCGGAAACCAATGTGGATAATGCCCGGTCGGTATTGGACAGCATGCGCGGGCATATTGCGGAGCTGCCATTCCATTTCCGGGGAGAACCGGTGTCGGTGACCTTTTCAGCAGGGCTGGCGGAATTCGATGGGGACGACGACGAGGATGATGTGTTCGACCGGGCCGACAAGGCTCTGTACCTCGCCAAGGACTCCGGCCGTGACCAGGTGCTTATCGCAGGGCGCGATGTCTGACTCAGTGCCTCATCAGGGCATCGAGTTCATCGATAACTTCTGCCCAGTCAGAGTCGTCTTCGAGGCCCTCTTCAAGAAAATGTGACTGGCTTTCCGACCAGAAAGGGGCGTCCTGCAGCGCGATTTCCGAGGGCAGTGGCGAGTGCCGGGCGATAAAATCCTCAATGCTGACGCTGTCGGACGGCATGCCGAGTTGTTCAAAAAGCGCGCTGAAATCGTGTTTGCTGGTATCCATGGTCATGGTTCTCCCCAAGGTTGCCGGTGCTTTAAAACGCTGTGGGCACGATCAGAGTAGATCGGGTAACCCGCTGAATGCAATCGGAAGAATTTACGGGTATGGTTCCCTGAACTGTAGCCGAACCGGTGAGGATATCCAGTGAGGTCCGTTTTTCATGTTGTGTTGTTGCTGACCATTCTGCTGGTGCCGGGCGTGCCCGCTGCAGAGCCGCCGCAACCCTCTCCGGCGCCAGTGTTGGGTAGCGAGGATCTGACCTGGCTGGCAGAGAGGGAATCCTTCCGCGTTGGGGTGCGAAGTGGTCAGGTGCCGCTGGTGTTCGATACGGGTGAGGGAGAGCTGGCAGGTATTTTCATTGACTACCTCAACCGGCTGTCAGAGAAGCTTGGCGTGCCTATTGAGGCGGTGTCGGCCCCGGACGAACAACTCGGCGCATGGTTGCAGGATGGGACCCTGGATGCCCGGTTGAGTACCCGTCTGGCCCACCGTTCTCCCCCTTCCAATGTGGTGCTTTCCTCGCCATTGATGAGTTTGACCTATGGCATATTCGTTGGTGCCGATGATGCGGGCATTCGCACGCTCTCGGACCTTGAGGACGCAAACATCGCCCTGATCACCAACGATCCTAACCAGTTTGCATTGCTTGATCCCGTCAATAGCTTTTCACCTGTACCGGTTTCCAGTATCAGCGAAGCCGTTGGAAGGGTGCTGTCGGGACAGGCGGACGCGTTTCTGGGCCCGGTTCCGGTGGTGTCGGACTACCTGCAGTCCGCCATGGTCAATGGCGTTGGGGTGGCCACATTGCTGAACCAGCAATCGGTCGACGTGGTGCTGGAAATGGCCGCGCAGAGTGATCAGGAGAATAACCAAAAGAGCGACCAGCTGTATCGTGTGCTGAACCAGGCGGTTCTGGCTATTGACCACGGTGAGCACCGGTCGATCCGCCAGTCGTGGTTGCAGACTGAGTTGCCGGAACTGGACCCCTCCGCCATTTCCCTGTCGGTTGACGAGAGGGCATTTCTCAATCGAAACCCCAATCTTCGCGTGGCCTTTCGGCCGGATTGGCCACCGTTCGAATATACCCAGAATGGTCAGTCTGCCGGGCTCGTGCCGGATTTGGTCAAACGCCTGGAAGAGCAACTGAATATTCGCTTCAGCCGTCAGGTGATGGACAACAGTGCCGACGAAGAAAACGCTCTGCGCTCGGGTGAGGTGGATATACTGCCCGCGATGTCCCGAACCCCCAGGGTCGAGGAATCTTTTCTGTTCAGCCGCGCTTACTTGACCGTTCCCATTGCCCTTGCCATTCGTGATGATGGTCGATTTATCGGCGAATTGAGGGAGTTGAGAGACGAAAAGGTGGGTGTGGTGAACCGCCAGGCGGGGCATGATTATCTATTGATCAACCACCCCAACCTCGATCTGTATCCGGTGACGTCCATCGAGGAGGGGCTGCTGGCCCTGTCCAACGGTGATCTCGACGTCATGGTGACGCATATTCCGGCCGTCAGCTATACCGTTGCCCGCCTGGGGCTATCCAACCTTCGGATAACAAGCATTACGCCTTACCAGTATGAGTTAAGGTTTGCCGTCAGTAAGGAACGGCCCGAACTGCAGCGGATCCTCAATAAAGCGCTGGGCAGTCTGGACGCGACCGAGACCGAGTCGATCTACAATCGCTGGATCCACCTGGATATCGAGCAGGAAACGGACTACACCGTGGTGCGTCGTATTGTGCTTATCGCCATCGTGGTGGTGCTGATTTTCCTGTACTGGAACCGTAAGCTGTCGCGGGAGGTGGATGAGCGAATCCGATCTGAAAACGCACTGCGACGCAGCGAAGACGAGCTTCGGGCGGCCAAACTGGAGGCGGAACGCCTGGCGCGGGAAGCCGAGGCGGCCAGCCTGACGAAAAGCGAATTCCTCGCCAATATGTCCCATGAGATTCGTACTCCGATGAACGCTGTGATTGGCTACAGCGATCTGCTGAGCAATACGGTCAAGGATCCCCAGCAACGTAATTACCTGGATGCCATTCGCGCGGGCAGCCGCAGCCTGTTGATGCTTATTAACGACATCCTGGATTTGTCGCGCATCGAAGCGGGAAAGATGCGGCTGGAGTATTCGGCGGTATCGGTACGGCGGCTGCTCAGTGATGTACGCCACATATTCGACCTGCGTGCCACAGAGCAGGGTATCTCGCTGGAAGTCAGCGTGGATTCCAAGATGCCGGCGGCGATGATGCTGGATGAAACGCGGCTGCGGCAGGTGCTTTTCAATCTCGTTGGTAATGCCATCAAGTTTACCCATGAGGGTGGTGTGACGGTCCGTGCCACGGCTACACCGCGGAAGTCATCGGAGAAGCAGCCAGTCGAGGAGACGGCCAGCGAGGTTGATCGTCGCTGCTTTTACCGCTTGGTTGTGACAGTGTCCGATACCGGCATCGGCATTCCTCCCGACCAGCAGGAGCAGATCTTCGACGCCTTTGAACAGCAGGAAGGACAGAACACGCGGCGTTATGGGGGCACGGGGCTGGGCCTGGCGATCAGCCGCAAGCTGGTACGAATGATGGGCGGTGAACTACAGGTTGAGAGTGAGCCTGGAGCAGGCTCCACCTTTACGGTCAAGCTTCCTCGGGTTGAGGCAACGGGTGCCCAGGCGGAAGAAGATGGTACGCCCGAGGAGTCGGAACGCCTGTTGGCACAGACACTCAGCATGCAGGAACGTGGATGGTTGCAAGAGCAACTTGCACGGGATTTTGGCGACGAGTGGGAGACTGTGAGAGAAAGCGGCGATCCGGAACAGATGAAGGATTTTGCCAACCGTGTGCTGGAATGGGGCAAGCGGTTCCGCTCGCCTTCGGTTACCCGCTATGGAGAGAAGCTGTTGGCGGATGTGGAGGCGTTTAATCTGGATTCCGTGAACAGCGCTCTCGAATCTTTTCCGCGTCTTCTGGGACGGGATCAGTGACTGGAAAGTGTCAGAGGCAGTCGAACTGCGACTTGCGGTCAAAGGCGACGGCGACCATGTCGTAGCCCGAGTCGGACAGCGAACGAATCAGCTCGCGATCTTTCAGCAGAGCCATGCAGACCCGGTGCACATTGGCCTGAAGTTGTTCCTGGGGGGGCTCGGATTCGAACCGGAAATCGACGATCAGGTATTTACGTTCGACGGCGGATGTGGCGGGAATGTCTTCACGCTCAATGCTTTCATAGCCAATGTAAGTGGCTTGTTTATCGGGGAAGATTCCACTTAGCAAGACGTCCAGGTTGCCAGCCATGACCGGTTGCGAAGCCAGTGCCAGTAACAGGGTGAGAGCGCCGGTGATGTGTTTGATGGCCATGAGAGCCACTCCTTTGGAATCGGTTCGTCGATCAATGTAAACATATGTAACGTTTAGTTACTGGTGATTATTGCAGAGTGCGAGTAGGTTTGCGTATTTTTTGCACGAATTTTTCAATTGTTTGCAATGTTCAGAGAATCCGTCGGCTGGGTATGGATTTCCGGAGCCTATCAGGATCAACTACTATGGATAACAACAGAAGCGCATAGAGGCAGGATGATGTTCCAACTCGTCTTCAAAGGTGAATGCACACCGGGGACCGACCCGGCAACCGCCCGCAGTAATGCCAGAACCTTGTTCAAGGCAACGGTGGACCAGATTGAGCGTATGTTCAGCGGTCAGCCAGTCGTTATCCGCAACAAACTGGAGGAGGTCCAGGCGGAAAAATACCGCTCGGTGTTACAAAAGCACGGCATGGTGGCTTATGTCGAGCCCATGGAGGGCGCGGTTGCCCCTGCCGCGCGTACGGCACCCGCCGCTAAAACACCGTCAGAGCCAAAACCAGCACCTGCAACGCCTCCGACAGAGCCGGCGCGCAACGATACCAGATCAGGGAGCGCCGTTGCCGTAGAGCCGGGCGACCGTTTGCCGGTGGCGGGCGATAAGGTCGACAGCATTCTTTCCGGGTCCGGGCTGACCCTTGACCCCGTTGGCGTCACGCTGGAGGAACATCGGGAGGCTCCTGCCCCCATGTTCCAGCATTTGGACGACTGGACACTGGCGCCTCCGGGCAGTGAACTGGGCGTGAAGCGTGAGGTTCCACCACCGGTTGTGCCTGATGTCTCCCACCTGTCCCTGGCGGACGAGGATCCCGCAGACGATGCCTGATAGGCGAACGGGATGATGTTACCCGGCAGATTGATCGGCCTCCTGCTTGCCGTGCTCGCAGTTATGCCCGCCATGGCCGATGGTGGGCGGCCGAAAGTGGGCCTGGTGCTAAGCGGCGGAGGGGCCAAGGGCATGGCCCATGTGGGCGTGCTGCGAGTGCTGGAAGAATTACAGGTGCCAGTGGACATTGTGGTGGGCACCAGTGCTGGCTCCGCTGTTGGGGCACTCTACGCCTCCGGTATGGAGGTTCAGGAGATCGAAGAGCGCTTTATCGAGATGGACTGGGTGTCGAGCTTTCGGGATGACCCGGGCCGTGCCTACAAGCCCGTCAGGCGCAAACGTCAGGATTGGCGCTACCCGGTCTCCCCGGGCATCGGCGTGCGCCTGGATGGCCTGCATTTGGGCGGCGGTATCATCGCGGGCCAAAACCTGGGGTTTATCCTCAATGAACTTACCCGGGATGCTGCCCTCGTTGAGGATTTTGACGAACTGGCCATTCCGTTCAGGGCCGTCGCCACGGACCTGGAAACGGGCGAGGAAGTGGTGATCGGCAGTGGCAATCTGTCGGAGGCGATCCGCGCAAGCATGAGCGTTCCCGGCGTTTATGCCCCCGTCACACTGAATGGACGTTTGCTGGTGGATGGAGGCGTGGCCAACAACCTGCCGGTCAGTGTGGCCCATGAGCTCGGAGCCGACATTGTCATTGCCGTGGATATCACCGATCCGCTTTTGGAGCGGGAGGATATACGCGAGGCGTTTTCTGTGGTCGGTCAATTGACCACCATGATGACGCGGCAGAATACCGAGCGGCAGCTCAAGTTGCTGGATGATCAGGACGTCCTGATGAGGCCGGACCTGAAGGGGCTGTCCTCAGCGGATTTCTATGAAGCCCCGGCGCTGTTTGAATTGGGCGCCAGCAGTGCTCGTGAGCACGCCGGTGAACTTCGTCACCTGAGCGTCAGTGATGATGAGTGGGGCCGATTTCGCAGTCGACTGGAGTCGCATTCGTCCAGCCCGGGCGTTATCACCGACATTCGCATTGATGACCGTTCACGCCTGGCGGGGGATTTCCTTCGTGAGCGCATACGTCAGCAGACCGGTGAGCCTCTGGACGTAGATACGCTGGAGGAGGATCTCAAGCGTATCTACGGTCTTGGCTACTATGAAACCGTTTCCTATTCGCTGGTGCCGACCGACGGCCCCGGTACGGATCTGGTTATCCGGGTCCGCGAGAAAAGCTGGGGGCCGAACTACCTGTCCTTTGGCCTGAACTACGAAGACAACTTCGAGAACGATACTCGGTTCAATGTCGCCACGTCGTTGCGGATGACAGGCCTGAATGCCCTGGGTGGTGAGTGGACGACGGGGCTCCAGCTGGGCACCCAACCCCGGGTTCGAACCGAATGGTTCCAGCCACTGGACTACGGTTTCGAAAGATTTCTTACGCTGGGCGGTGCCTATTCCCGTGAAAGCCTGAGCGCGTTTGATGGAGAAGGTGAGCGCATTACCGAAGTGGATATCACCAATCGGCAGGTCGATCTGGCGCTGGGTACCGAACTGGGAGTGAACGGCGAGGTGCGTCTTGAATATGTGCGGGGCTACGCCACCGTCGACGAGCAGATCGGCGAACCGATGGCGCCCTCTGGTTCCATCCAGAGTGGCAGTCTCCGGCTCCAGCTTGTTCACGACTCCCTCGACGATACCTTCCTGCCGGAATCCGGCGGGTTCGCTGGCATTCGCGGCCGATTCGAGCGCCCGGGCCTTGGGTCCGACCGTCATTTTGACTCGGTAACCGTCATGGCTCTGGGCACCGCAAGCTGGAGAAGGGCCAGTATTACCGGCCTGTTGTATGCAAACGCCGTCACCAAGGGTGTTGCCGGTATCGAGAACTCAGTGCTGCTGGGTGGCTTCCACCGGTTATCGGCATACAGCCAGGGCGAAGTTGCTGGAGAGGATGCGGCCCTGGCGGGGGTCTTCGTTCGGCAGGAATTTGGCGGGCCGTTTGTGCCCTGGTTTGCCGGAGCCGGGTTCGAGACCGGTAACGCCTGGTCCTCGCTGGGGGATGCACGGTGGAACAATCTGTTGCGTTCCGGAAGTCTGTTTGCGGGTGTTGAAACCTTTCTGGGTCCGGTACAGATCGCCACGGCCTACAACAACCGGGATGACTGGAGTGCCTATCTCAACGTCGGCTTTTCGTTTACCCGCCTGTTTGAGTGAACAGCCGGTTGCTCAAGCCGTAGCCGATGCGCTGTCGATAGCGTCAAGTACCTGCTGACATTGCTGCTCTGCGTATCCGGCGAGAATGGCGGCAAGGCGTTCCTCATCCCGGGCCTTGATCGCACTGATCGATTCCCGCACATGGGCGAGGTTGTCTTCCAGCACTCGGTTGCCACCGCGCTGGAACGCCACAAAGGCGCAACGTTTCGCCGATGGCCACAGATCCTCAATGGCGGAAATGATGAAGTAGTTGTCGGCATAGGCCAGCGATGCCTGGGTGTACTCTATGCCCAATTCCAGAAAAGCCAGAAGATCGTTATTGTCGTGGCAGCCTTTCATGCGCTGGTACAGGGATTCGAGCTTGTCCATGTCGGCTGCCTGCCACTGCCGCACCAGCTTGCGACCGGTATGAGTCAGGTACAGTTGCAGCACTTCGTATAGGCTACGTACAAAATACTCGTCCAGCGGGGTAACAAATGCGCCCTTGCGTGGCACGTTCTGTACCAGGTGGCGTTTTTCCAGCAGCAGCAAGCCTTCGCGAATCGACCCGTGGCTCACGTCCATTTGCTTGGCCATAGCGCTTTCATAGATTCGTTCGCCGGAGCGAAGCTGGCCGAAAGCAATGAGGTTTTCGATATGACGGGCGACCTGTTCGGTCAGGGTTTCGCGGGGCTTGAATGTGGTCATGGTCCTGCTTCGTTACAGCATGCTGGCTCAATGGTTCTGGAATACTCTCACATTCTTTGCGTATGGAAAATGGGCACACCAAAACTGACCATGCCCTGGCGGGCGGTTTCAGAGCAGCGGGCCGAGCAGCCGTATGGTGCGGCATGTCAACCGGAAGGCCACTGAGCGATCCCGATAGTCCCGTTCGGTCATCAGTCGACTGGTGGTGAGATCCTGTTCCAGCAGACTCTCAATGCCGTTCACAAACTCAACGGCGGTACTGATGGCGGTAATCTCGAAGTTCAGTCGCATCGAACGGTTGTCGAGGTTGGCGGTGCCGATGGCCGCGTAACGGTCATCCACCAATACGACTTTCTGATGCATAAAACCCGGCTGGTAGCGATAGATGCCAATGCCGGCACGGCATGCCTGTACCAGGTATGAGTAAGCAGCCAGCCGGATCAGGCGGCTGTCGGATTTCTCGGGGATAATGATTCGCACGTCCACACCCCGCAGGGATGCCAGTTGCAAGGCGTTCATGATCTGGACGTCGGGCACGAAATAGGGCGAGGCAATCCAGATTCGCGTGCGGGCATTGTTGATACAGTTGAGGAAAAACAGCGTGCAGGTTTCGTAGGTATCCGCCGGTCCGGTTGGCAGAATCAGGACTTCCTGATCACCAGGCGTCGGTTGGGAAGGCGTCCAGTTGAGCGTCGGGAAGTCCTCACTGGCCCAGTTCCAGTCTTCGAGCCAGGCCAGTTGCAGCCCGGTCACCGCTGGGCCGGTGATACGGCAGTGGCTGTCACGCCAGGGCTCCTCGCCCATGGCGGTGCCCAGGTACTCGTCACCGAGGTTGATGCCTCCGACAAATCCCACGTCACCATCACAGACCAGCAGTTTTCGATGATTGCGGAAGTTGACCTGTAGGCGCATGCGACGAAAATTGCCGTCCCCGAAGGAGGCAACCTTTGCTCCGGCGGCGGCCAGTTCCCTGAGATACTTCCGCGGTAGCCAGACACTGCCAATGTCGTCATAGAGGAACCAGACCTGAACGCCCTGGGCCAGCTTGCGCTTGAGGATCGACTTGATGCGTTGGCCGACCTTGTCGGAACGGACAATATAGAACTCCAGGAGAATGTAGTGTCGGGCGTTTTCCATGGCATCGAACAGCGCCTCAAAGGTGGCTTCACCATTTTTGAGGAGGTCGCATCTGTTCCCGGTGGTAAACGGCTGCCGGCCCAGTTTGCAGAGTACCTGAAGTTCGTCCGGAAAATGTTCATCGGCGCGTCTGCTGATCGCTGTCGTCTGCTGTTCGAAATGGTTGAGCAGTTCCGTCAGCGCGGCGTCGCCAGTGCGCTTGGCTCTGAGGTAGCCGCCGAACCGGTTGCGTCCGAACAACAGGAACATGGGAACGGCGATGTAGGGCAGGCCGATCAGCGCCAGAATCCAGGCGATCGCCCCTTGTGCCACGCGGTAGGTCATCAGTATCCGATAGATACAGGCAGCCGCAGCCAGGTAAATCAGGGCCAGTGCGAGGGGCAGCCACGGCACATCTGCGATGCTCATTCCGATGCGTCTCCATTGTCGATATCCAGGTGCCGGGCGCGGTACTGGACCGGTGCCATCCCGGTCCAGCGTTTGAACGCGCGGCTGAAGGCGCTGAGTTCGGAAAAGCCCAGCAGGAACGCGATTTCGCCCAGTGCGTAATGGTCCGACGCCACGTAGCGCATGGCTTTGTCCTTGCGGACTTCCTCCACCAGCTCGTGAAATCCAAGCCCTTCCTTTTTCAGCCGTCGATACAGGGTTTGCCGGCTCATGTGGCACTGTTTCGCCAGGGTGTCGGCGTCAATGCGGTCGGTGGACATCTGGCGTGAAATCAGTCGCCGGATCTTGCGGCCGAAGGTGCGCCTACTTTGCAGGCGGGCCAGCACTGCGTTGACCTGTTTCAGCACGGCGGAATAAACGTAGGGGTTGCGATGGGGGATCGGATGGCTCAGATGGCGGCTACTGAAGGCCAGGCGAGTTGCGCCACAGCCAAAAAACGCCGGGCCACCCAGTAATCGCTGGTATTCGCCGGCATAGTCTGGCTTCGGGTGGGCGATCTCAGCCCACTCGGCAACGATGGAGGGATGGATGAAATGCCGGGTGCGGCATAAAGCCGCCGCGAGCGTACGGTCCATATCCTGGCGACAGTAATGCCCCGGTGTATCCGCTTGCCAGGTCAGGATGGCCTGCTCGCCGGTTTGTTCAAAACTCAGGATCACCGATTCGTTGATCAACCGGTGCAGGCGAACATACTGGGTAACGGCTTCGCCGAGAGTGTCGCAGTTGAAGAACACATGGCCGACCAGGCCCATCCGGTCGGGATCGACGATCTGACCGGCATGGAGGCCAACAGCAGGGTCTCCGGTGACCTTTTCAGCATGCTCCCACAGGCGGTAATGGCGCTCGGCCGGAATGCGCAGGTCCGGGTCTGACAGTTCGCTCCTGTTGAACCCGGCTATGCGCTCAACAGCGGGGAGGTTCAGCACGCCCTGAGCATCCAGATAGTGGACCAGGGCCAGCGTGCTTGAGGCTGCAACCAGCGGCGATGTGGTGGCTTGTGCCTGGGGTGGGTTCACGGTCACCTATGTTTGATGGTTAACAGGAATTCATTGGTGCTGATACAAAATGTCAAACCTGTGGGACAGCCTGTCAACGGTTTGTTGTCCTGATAACGATAGCATTAAGTTATTGAGGATTCTCATCCGCACATCAAGTTTGGAGGTGTTTTCATGGAACTGGAAATCTTTGTGCCCCATAACGAGCTGGAGCGTTCCAACATTGCTGCTCTGGCTGAGTACCTGAACAGCATGTACTACTGCTGATCTGTTTCTGCGAACGTTTATGACCTGAGCCGGGGGAAACCCCGGCTTTTTTTTGTCTGAACTATCTGGCCGGTTGTCAGGCAAGCCTGCGGCTTGCCCTTGTGCCAATAACATTCGATGGTAATGTAGTCGGCTTAACGATAGCAGCCTGTTTTCACACGAATCTATCCGGCGACTCCAGGAGGTCCTGACCATGAGTGTTGAGCTCAATCACCGCATTACCGGCGACGGTCCGCCATTGATCCTTCTCCATGGCCTGTTTGGCTCGCTGGAAAACCTTGGGGGCATAACCCGTCGCCTGCAGGACCAGTGGCAGATTCATGCCCTGGATCAGCGCAATCACGGCGCTTCGCCCCATACCGATACTATGGATTACCCGGCGATGGCCAACGATGTGTTGGCTTACATGGACGCCCAGGGACTGGAAAAGGCGTCTATCCTGGGCCACTCCATGGGTGGCAAGACCGCGATGCAGGTGGCGCTGAAGGCTCCGGGGCGGGTTGAGCGGATTATCGTGGCGGATATCGCACCGGTGACCTATAAACCCCGTCATGATGCGGTGCTGGAGGGGTTGACCTCAGTGGATTTGGGCTCGATCCGCACGCGACAGGATGCCGACAGGGTGCTGGCGGACTATGTAGAGGAGCTCGGTGTCAGGCAGTTCCTGCTGAAGAACCTGGTGCGGGTGGGGGAGGACGAACAAAGCCAGCATCCTGGAGCATACCGCTGGCGGCTGAACCTGCCGGTGATCGAGCAATGTTACCCCCGCCTTGCGCAGGCACCGGAGGGGGACGGGCCGTTTGAAGGTCCGGTATTGTTTATCAAGGGGGCCGATTCGGCCTATATCCAGGAGAAACATCGCGACGACATCCGTCAGCGCTTTCCGGCAGCGGACTTACGAATCATCAACGGTACCGGGCACTGGCTGCACGCAGAGAAGCCCGATAGCTTTGCGGCATTGTGTCGTCGTTTCCTGACGGATTAGCACCGGATGGCGGCGGGTATCTGCCAGTTTAGCCGCTGGCGGGTGTCTGATAAGGTTACGGAATCGTATCTGACAGGAACAGGCATCTTCTATGAAGTGGCTTCTGGGCGCATTGCTGATTGGTTTTCTGGTGTTGGGTGGCTTCCTGTTGTCGCCATCTCCCATCAATAGTCAGTCCTGGAACGCCCCTTCGCCGCAGCCGTTGACCGGTAATCTGGCGCCCAACGAACGCCTGAGACTGGCAGATCTGCTGGCCCGGGGAGAGGTGTACGGCCCGGAAGACACCACGGTGGATGACGACGGTATTCTCTACACCGGCACGCAGGATGGCTGGATTGTCCGGGTCAGCCCGGATGGCCAGATGGAGAAGTGGCTGGAAACCGGAGGCCGGCCCCTGGGCATGGTGTTTGATCGTCACGGCAATCTCATCGTGGCGGATGCCTGGAAAGGGCTTCTCTCGATTGCGCCGGACAAGACCGTCACCGTGCTGACCCGCGAGGCGGAAGGCTTGCCTTTCCGTTTCACCGACGATGTGGATATTGCTCCAGACGGCCGCATTTACTTCACGGACGCCAGTTCACAATTCCGTCAACCAGAGTATCGGTTGGATCTGCTTGAGATGCGCCCCCACGGTCGCCTGCTGCGTTACGATCCTGCCACAGGTAAAACCGAGGTGTTGCTCAACAACCTGCATTTCGCCAACGGTGTGGCGGTGTCGCCCGACGGCGAGTACTTGTTGGTGAATGAAACCTGGAAGTATCGAATTCTCAAATACTGGATCGGTGGTCGCTATCCCGGGCAAGCGGAAGTGTTCGCCGATAACCTGCCTGGGTTCCCAGACAACCTGGCGGTCGACCACGAGGGCCGCTATTGGGTTGCGTTTCCCACGCTCCGGAATGCCCAGGTGGATGCCCTCCATCGGCAGCCATGGCTGAAAGACCTGCTGGCCAAGTTGCCGGACTACTTCAAGCCGAAGCCCCAGGAATATGGGCTTGTCGTGGCCATGGATGAGAATGGCGGCGTGATTACCAGCCTCCACGACACCAAGGGGACCCATCTGCAGGAGATTACGTCGGTCAATCCCCATGACGGTCACCTCTACTTTGGTTCACTTCACAACGATCGCATCGGCCGGCTAGCCTTGTCGGCTATTCCGGGGCTGGGAGACAGTAACAATGAGTGAGTTTGATCCGGTGAACTGGGATCTTCCCGAACCATTCACGATGACCATCGATGTCCGGGACGCGGACACCGACAGGCTCGGGCACGCCAACAATGTGGTGTACGTGCGCTGGCTTGAGGATATCAGCTGGCAGCACATTGATAGTCTGGGCATGACCTGGGAGCTGCATGAACAAACCGGAAAAGCCATGGCCATTACCCGTACCGAAATCGATTACCTGGCGTCCGCCAATGCCGGCGACCGGCTGGTGTTGGGCACATGGCTAACCGGGTTTGATGGACGCTTTCGCTCGGCGAGGCAATTCCAACTGGTGCGCGAATCCGATGGCAAGACCCTGGTGCGGGCGGTATCCACCCACGCCTGTGTCAGCATGAAGAGCCAGAGACCCTCACGGATGCCCGCCGAATACGCCGACATCCTCGGTGGCGCGATGGTGCCCGGTGGCCGTGGCTTTGATACCACCGGGTGAATTTCTGCTAGTCTGAACAGATGCCCCTGTCCTGTCCCTGAAGTTGTCTGGAGAGCCCCATGGAAAACACCGTTGATCCGAACTCTGGTAATGCCATGCGTCACGTGGTCTATGACCACTTCGGCGATACTGATGTACTGCGGATCGAAAGCTCCATCATTCCCGAACCGGGCGCCGAGGACGTGTTGCTTAAGGTGGCGGGCGCGGGGTTGAACCCCATCGACTGGAAGACGCGGAAAGGCCTCGGATTTGCTGCCCGGCAGATTGAAGACCACCTGCCGTGGACACCCGGCTACGATGTTTCCGGCGAAGTGATTGCGGTGGGTGCTGACGTGACGACGTTGGCGACAGGCGATCGGGTGATGGGCATGGTGGGCTTTCCGGCTGGCGGAGGAGGTTATGCCCAATACGCCGTGGCTCGCGCCGACGAGTTGGCCATTGTGCCGGAGGAACTGGACCTGATGACTGCCGGCGCTTTGCCGCTGGCCGCGCTGACGGCCTGGCAGGCACTGTTCGAAGTGGCAGAACTCGAGGCTGGCCAGAAAGTGCTGATTCACGCAGGTGCTGGCGGGGTCGGGCATTTTGCCGTGCAGTTTGCACTCGAACGGGGTGCCCATGTAATCGCCACCGCTTCAGCCAGTAATCGCGATTTCCTGGCGGCCTTCGGGGTCCATGAGGTGATCGATTACCACACCACTGACGTTGTAGACGAGTGCTATGGTCTGGACGTGGTGTTGGATCTGGTCGGCGGCGAAGCAGGCAAGCGTTCTCTGCACACTCTGAGCGAGCACGGTGTACTGGTCACAATTCCCACCGTGACGGCGGATGACATCATAACCGCGGCGGAGTCCCTTGGGCTGAGAGCCCATGGCATGACCGTCCGCCCCGATGTGTTTCATCTTGATGAGATCGCCGAACTGATTGAAGACGGTGACGTGCGTGTTCATATCGACAAGGCCTTCCCGCTGGATCAGGTCGCCGATGCCCACCGCTTGCTGGAGGGTGGGCACGTTCGGGGTAAACTGGTTCTGGACTGCGGGGCCCGCTGACGGGCTCTCAGGTTGGAGCGGGTTCCGGTGACTGTTCTGATGGCTGTTCCGGTGACTCCCCGGTATCCCGCTCCTTGCGTTCCTTCCTCGCCTGGGGTGGCACCAGGCTTACCAATGTCCAGTCTTTCTCGGGCTTGATGGCCGCCATGCTCTTGACCGGCGTGATGTGGTCACGGCTGTTCAGCACAAACAGCACCATCGCCTGACGATCGTATTTCTCCAGGAAATCCTCGAACGTAAATTCGTCGCTGAGCTGAGTGGTTTTCACCGAATAGTTCTGGCTGGCCAGACTGGCGAGCTTGGCATAGCTCACGCCGCCAAAGAGCCCTCTCGTAAGCTGTATTTTCTCGGCGGTCTGGTGTCGGGCTTTCTGGTCCTGATCACCTTCGGCCAAGGTCAGCACAGAGTCTTTTCCGAACCAGTCCAGGAAGTGGTAGGTCGCCAGGGAATTCATGTGCTTGTAGGGGGAAATAACCAGTAAATTACCAATGCCAGTGAGATCCAGGTGAGTCGACGCATGCTCTGACACCGGGTTGCCGAAATACACCTGCAGGTTTTCCATGCGCGCCTGTTTGACGTTCTCCCAGTTGGTATCCGCCAGGGTAACGGGGACCTCAAGCTTCTTCAGCGCCACGCCGATTTTTCGGGCCACCGGGTTGGCACCGAGAATCAGGAAGCCGTATTCCGCCGGCTCGGCGACCTTCAGCAGCCTCGCCAGTGGCCTTGCGGTAAGGCTCTGCAGGGTGACCGTGGCGATGATCAGCATGAATATGAGTGGCACCAGCGCCCCGGCGCTTTCGTAGCCCAGTTTCTGCAATTGAAACGCAAACAGGGCGGATACGGCAGCGGCCACAATGCCACGGGGAGCGATCCAGCTCAGGAACAGCTTGTCGCGCCAGTTGAGACTGGTGCCAATGGCCGACAGGAAGATGCTTGCCGGGCGTGCGACCAGCATCAGCAGCGCCAATACGGCCACCAGCCCCCAGCCCAGTTGAGCGATGGCTTCGAACTCCACCCGTGCCGCCAGGATGATGAAGAGAGCGGAGATCAGCAGCACGCTCAGGGATTCCTTGAATTCCAGGATGCTGTCGATGGGGACCTGCTTCATATTGGCCATCCAGATGCCCATCACGGTGACCGTCAGCAGGCCGGACTCGTGGGCCATCTCATTCGACAGGGCATAGACCCCGAGCATGAACGTCAGGGTGCCGGCGTTGTGAAGGTATTGCGGCAGCAGGTGCTTGCGCAGCGCAATACCGTTCAGCCAGCCTGCGACAGCGCCAATCAGGAAGCCCACCGCCAGGGTCTTGCCAAAAATATACAGCGAATGACTGAACACGTTGCCCTGGCCCCAGGACACAATGCCCTCGAATACCAGCACCGCCAGCAGGGCGCCCACTGGGTCGATGATGATGCCCTCCCAGCGCAGAATGTTGGCCAGTTTTGCATCCGGTCTCACGGATCGGAGCAGAGGGGCGATGACGGTAGGGCCGGTGACGATGGAAATGGCGCCAAACAGGAGCGCCACCTCCCATGACACTTCAAGAATCCAGCGGGCGGCGAGAGTGCCGATGATACAGGTGACAATGGAGCCGACGGGAATCAGGTTGCGGACCATCTTGCCATGGCCGCGGATTTCGTCGTAGCGGAGGGTCAGGCTGCCTTCAAACAGGATGATGGCAACGGCCAGGGAGATGACCGGGAACAGCAGGTCTCCAAACACGATTTCGGGGTCCAGAAATCCTAGCAGCGGCCCTGCGGCAATGCCTCCGGCCAGCAGGAACAGGATGGCAGGCATGCGAACCCGCCAGGCAAGCCATTGGCAAAACAGCGAGAGCACACCGATACAGGCAAGGAGAAAGACAGTGCTGACAGTCATAAAGGGGTCAGTTCCGTTGAAGTATGGGTTTAATTCTGTAGTCCCGCAGGGAAGTCTGCTGTCTTATCTGAATTGGCCTTGCGCGACAGGCGAGCCAGCAACCGCGCCGCCGCAAAGAAGCCAAAACTGGCTGTGACGGGGCTGGCAGCGCCAAACCCGGAGGCGCAATCCAAACGGACCGGGCCCTCGGTGGCAGGCTTCTGCAGGCAAACCTCTCCGTCCCCTGCAGGATACGTGAGCTGTTCCAGGGAGTACACGGCTTCAATTCCGAAACGCCGTTTGGGGTTGCGTGAGAAACCGTACTCCCGACGGAGTGTATTACGAACCTTGGCCAACAACGGATCCTGTGTGGTTTTGCTCAGGTCACTGACGCGGATCTGGGTAGGGTCCATCTGACCGCCAGCGCCGCCGGCACACACCAACGGAATCTTGCGCCGCTGGCAGTGTGCGATCAGCCCGGCCTTGGCTTTGACACTGTCGATGGCATCGACCACCCCTGACATCTCCGGGGTAATCAGTTCATCGACGTTTTTCGTGTTCAGGAATCCGAAATGAACCCGAATGTCACCCTCCGGGTTGATCGACCGCAGACGGTCTGCCATGGCGTCCGTCTTGGTGCGCCCGTACTGCCCGGTAAGCGCGTGGAGCTGGCGATTGGTGTTGGACACGCAGATATCGTCCATATCGATCAGCGTCAAGGTGCCGATTCCGGAGCGGGCAAGGGCTTCTGCCGCCCAGGACCCCACGCCACCGAGTCCGACGATGGCAATATGAGCGTGACGGAAGTGCTCCAGGGCCCGGCGGCCATAGAGTCGTTCGATACCACCGAAGCGGAAATGAAAATCGTCGCCCGTCATGCTGCATCTCCGGAGAAAAGTCACGATTGTAACCCAGCCCGGCTGGCTGTCTCTAATCAGTAACCGGATATCGTATCCACGGATTGAGATGAGCAGGCATAAAAAAGGCCACGCAAGAGCGTGGCCTGTAAGCAAGTGCCCAACCCGACGGGGGATGGGCCGGACTAGTTCAGAGACACTAATCAACGTAATCAGTATCGTTTATCAACGTGTCGTCCGGAAGGTCACAAGCTGACAAAGGCCGGTCATTTTCGGCCAAGTCTTCGGTAGGTCGGTCCGCTGACGAAAGCGCTCGTACTTGTAGGACAAGCGAAATATTTTTGGACGACAGTGAGACACGGAGGAAGTGTATGAAGTGGGTGTTGATCGCTGGCATCTCGGGCGCTATTGGACACGCCCTTGCCGAGAGGCTGCTGGAGCAGGATGCCGAGTTGTCGATCGTGGGATTGTGCCGTAACCCATCGGCAGTCGATGTCGGCGCTGGAATAGGGGATCGGGTCCAACTGATTCCCTGGGACGCGTCCAGATCAGACGATGCGGAGACTCTGGCCGAGCGGCTTTCGGTTGCGGTGCCGGCAGAGACCGGGATCGACACGGTGATATACGCTGCGGGGATTCTCCATGGTCCGGACATGAGCCCGGAAAAGCGACTGGAAGATCTGGATGCACGAGCCTTTGCCCACGCCTTTGCCGTGAATGCCACGGGCTTTGCGATGCTGATGCGGGCAATTTCGCCCTGGCTGCGCCATCGGCGATTCAAACGCGTCCTGGCCATATCTGCCAAAGTGGGTTCGATTTCTGACAATGGATTCGGAGGCTGGTACGCCTATCGAAGTTCCAAGGCGGCGTTGAATATGCTGGTGCGCAACCTGGCTATTGAGTTACCGCGGAAATATCATCCTCTGGCCTGCGTCGCGGTACACCCGGGAACGACAATCTCACCCCTGAGTGAGCCATTCACCCGGTCACTGGCACAACTGAGGGTCCATCAGCCAAAGCAGACAGCGGACAATATCCTTCGTGTTGCAGGGAATCTGACTGAAGATGACAACGGAGCCTTCCTGAGTTGGGATGGTTCCGTCATTCCATGGTAAGCAGGGTTGGTGTTACGGGAGTGACTGAGGCGGGGCCCCGCCTCAGCGTATAAAGGGGTTTAATAAGCGAGTGAACGTACCGGTCAATTTAACCGGCGCGCTGAGCACGGATAGGGTGATGCAGTCTTCGCAGCCAACGGCCACCGGTTTGTGCTCGTCCTCCTGATTGAGCACCACGAAGTCCCACTGGTTGAACACACCCTTCTGGTCCGAGAACGCACCCTGGAGAACAATTGTGGTTTCGCTCCCTCTGTGGGTATGCGCGGGGGCCTTCCCGCCGGCTGCCAGCTTCTGGAGGACCACCTGCTCGTTCTGGCCGGGAAACCGTTCGCTGATGTCCAGCACACTGACATCGCCGAGCTGACGTTTCCAGGGCAGTGCGTTGAGATCGTCGCCCAACAACTTTTGAAGTGGGCTCATGCGCTTGGCTTGTGTGCTGATGTAGGTCTCCGTCATGTCAGGCTCGCTGTCTATGCGTGACAGGATAGCGTCAAACATGTCCGATGAAACGCCAACTTGGGGCTGACTTTCCATCATTACGGCACCAAGGCTGTCGAGCGTATCCACGCGGCTGCGACAATGGGGGCACTGGTCCAGATGGAGACGAATGCACAGCGCGTGGGGCTCACTGAGGTTGCCCGCGCTGAATTCCATCAGGGTAAGCGTGTCTGGATGGTGCCGTGTCATACGTTCTGGTCCTGCAAAATCACTTTCAATTTATTCAGTGCCAGGCGTACCCGACTTTTTACCGTGCCTAGCGGAATGTTGAGTTCGTCCGCCACCATCTGGTGTGACTTGCTTTCCATGTAGACTTTGGCGATTACCGTAATCTGTTCTTCCGGAAGGTGACTAAGGGACTCACGCACGCGACGTTCTGACATCAGGCGGTGCAGCGACGTGACCGGTTCGTCTTCGTTGTCGCCGGGAATCTGCCACAGATCTTCCGTTTCAACGGGCATCTCCGCACTTGTGCGCTTCATCTTGCGCAGCATGTCAATGCGTTGATTACGAGCGATGGTGAAGATCCAGGTCGACGCGGCTGCTTTTCGCCAGTCGTAGAGACATGAGCGGCGCCAAATTGACACAAAGACTTCTTGCACCAGCTCTTCAGCGTGACTCGCCATGCCGTTGGCCATTGCGTAGTACTTGATCTGGGGACCAAAGTGCTCGAACAGAGCATGATAGGCCTGCCGGTCCTGATTCTTTCCCACTTTCTCCAGTAGCTGGCTCCAAGGGTCCTTGCGGCCCTCAGCCCGTGCTGGTTTCTGATCCAGTGTGGACACCGGACGCTCCTTGACAGTCGCATGATTTGGCATTGTTGTGTTCATCATTCTATGCACTCGCCCCGGGTTTGTCAGTCATCTTATATACGGGGGGGCTGGACAGCTGGATCTGCGTTCACCTGCGATTTTCATTCTGGCTTCGCCGCCGCCGGGTGTCGTCGGCAGGGAGATTGCCGACCGCTACCATCACGGCTACTCTTTTGCAGGTATTTATTCAGGAACGCTTGAACAACATGAATGCTCCCGGAAAGACTGGCAATCTGCCTGTTATTCGCGCTCACTACGCCGATATCCTTTGTCAGTTGGCGGAAGAAAAGGGTGCTGCGCGTCCCGAACTGCTGCGCTCGGCTGATATCCGCCCGGCCATGTTGGGGCACCCGGACAACTTCATCACCGTGGCACAGTTCAGTAGTCTTTGTCGCTCGGCATTGGCGCTGAGTCGCGATCCGGCCCTGGGGCTGGAGTATGGCAAGCGCCTGAAGTTCACTACCCACGGTTCGCTGTCACAGGCCGCCATCAGCTGTGACAACATTGGCCAGGCGCTTGCGGTGCTGATCAAGTATTTCCGTATCCGGTTCGTGTATATGAATCTGAGCTTCTTCACCGAGGGCAGCGACGCTGTGCTGCAACTCGATATCATGCACGCTCTGGATGACCTGCATCGGTTCAATGCAGAAGTGGTGCTGGCCTCGTTGATGGATGTGAACCTGCTCTTGTTCGGGCGCCGCCTGCTTGAGGGTGGAAGTTGTCGACTGAATTATCCGCCACCGGAATATGCCCCAGCCTATGAGTCGCTGTTCGGTAACCGTATCCGATTCGACGCCGGCGCCAATCAGCTCCGTTTTCGCAAGGAATTTCTGGAACTGCCAATTTCCCTGTCCAATCCTGTAGCGCGTCGGGTAGCAGAAGCGCAATGCCAGGAGGAAATGCGATCGCTGGAAGCGACCACATCGATTCCCGAGCGTGTGGGGCGGTTGCTGGAATCGGTACGGGATGGCCGGCTACCGGGTATTGATTCCGTGGCGGCGCAACTGGGTGTGTCACCCAGGACGCTGCGCCGTCAGCTCAGCGCCGAAGGCCTGAAGTTTCAGGGTATCCTTGATGACATCCGCCACCGACGTTCCCTGGAGCTGCTTCGGCGCACCGACCTCGGGATCGATGACATTGCCTATCGCCTGGGGTATAGCGACCCGTCCAATTTTGGCCGGGCCTTCCGCAAGTGGGAGGGGTTGTCGCCATCAGCCTGGCGCGCAAGCAAGGCCTGATCGGGGTTATTCTTCCAGATAGGTATAGCCGCCAAGGCCGTTTTCCAGTTCTTTCAGCAGATTGTTCTGTACGTCGTCCGGCAGTTCGCTGGCAGCAAATTTCCGCTGATAGGCGCGGAGCAGGGCAGTGGGTTCAAAGTTCACATACTGCAGTACCTTGGCCACGGTGTCGCCATGGATTGGCTCACTCACGGTATGACCACCGCCGGGATTGCGTCGCACATCCACCGAATGGGTGTCGCCGAACAGGTTGTGCATATCACCGAGGATTTCCTGATAGGCACCGGTCATGAAAAAGCCCATCAGCATGGGTTCTTCCGGGGCTTCTTCAGGCAGTGGGAAGGTGGTTTCGATACCCTGGCCGTCCACGTATCGATCAATTCGCCCATCGGAGTCACAGGTAATATCCTGGATGACCGCACGACGGGTAAGGGGACGATTCAGTCCATTCACCGGCATGATCGGGAAAATCTGATCAATACCCCACACGTCTGGCAGCGACTGGAACAGCGAAAAGTTCACGAAGAGCTTCTCCGCCAGTTTTTCATTGAGCTCGTCAATGATCTCCCGGTGCGCGCGATTCGCGGAGTTCAGCTGTTTTCTCAGCGCCCGACAGCAGGTGGTGTAGAGCGTTTCCGCCCGGGCGCGGTCCGCCAGTGACAAAAGGCCGTGCGCGAATTGGGTGTGGACATCCGCCATGGCGTGGAGCACGTCGTGGTAGATCTCAGCCAGGGAACGGCGCGACGCCTTATCCCGCAGGCTTTCCAGGTCGCGCCACAGATCCTGCAGCGGTGCCGGCGCATCACTGACCGGTTGCTCGGGTGGGCGCTTGTCGGGCACCTCCCGGTCAATCACATTGGTCACAAGCACCGAGTGATGAGCCGTCAGCGCACGGCCGGATTCGCTGATCAGGTTGGGGTGGGGAATGCCCGCCCGATCGCACTCCGATTGCAGGATATGAATCACGTTGTACGCGTATTCGTGCACGCTGTAGTTCATCGAACAACTGCTGCGTGAGCGGGTGCCCTCGTAGTCCACGCCGAGCCCACCGCCAATATCGACCGTGCCTACGGGTGCACCCATGTGGCGCAATTCACTGTAGAAACGGGCGCACTCGCGCAGCCCGGTCTGGATGTCACGGATATTGGCAATCTGCGATCCCAGGTGAAAATGCAGCAACTGAAGGGATTCCAGGGCCCCGGCACGGTGCAGGGTCTCGACCACATCCAGTACCTGGCTGGCGGACAGGCCGAATTTCGACTTTTCACCTCCGGTGTTCTGCCAGTTGCCCTTGCCGATGGTCGCCAGCCGGGCGCGCACGCCAATCAAGGGTGTCACTCCAAGGCGGCGAGCCTCTTCGAGAATGAGCGGCAGCTCTGATTGTTTTTCCACCACAATGAATACCCGGTGCCCCAGCTTCTGCCCGATCAGGGCCAGCCGGATATATTCGCGGTCCTTGTAACCATTGCAGACAATCACCGACTCCTGCTGGCGCGACAGTGCCAGAACCGCCATTAGCTCCGGTTTGCTGCCGGCTTCGAGGCCAATCTGGTTGTCGCTGGCGGCCGGTTCGGCGCAGAGCAGTTCCTCAACCACCCGGCGCTGCTGGTTGACCTTGATCGGGTAGACGGCGGTGTAGCCTCCCTGGTAGCCGTGTTCACGAGCGACCTTGTTGAACGCGCCACACAGCTTGTTGACCCGATCATGGAGGATATCGGTAAAGCGGATTAACACCGGAAGCTGAACCCCCTCACTGACCAGGGAGCGGGTAAGGTCGGGCAGGTTTATGTCCTCGCCGCTGTGTCCCCGGTCGGGTCTTATCAGTACCTCGCCACGGGCATTCACATCGATATAGCCATCGCTCCAGTGGGCGATGTTGTACACCTTGTGGGCGGCGCTGAGGGTTGGTTCACTCATGGGGCTTTCCTGTGCTGAGTCCTTAGCCGGCAACGGGCCAGCCTATGGCGCTCATTGTATGGATTCCGCCGCCTCGCTAAAAGAACAACACCCGAAAAACAAGGCCCGGAAGTAATGATAGTCCTTTAGGTGTGGTGGTTACGCACCTACAATACCGTCAATACGAACAGGCTCGACGCGCACACCCGGAGACACGACATGACTGCACTGAACGATGGCTGGTTTACCGAAGTATTCCAGGACCAGGGAACCGCCTTTTCCCTGCAGGTGAAGAAAAAACTGCACGAAGAACAAACCGAGTTCCAGAAACTGGAAATATGGGAAACCGAAACCTTCGGCAACCTGATGGTGCTCGATGGCTGTGTGATGCTGACCACCAGAGACAACTTCCTCTATCACGAGATGATGACTCATCCGGCCCTGTTCACCCATAAAGACCCGAAGAAAGTGGTTATCGTTGGCGGTGGTGATTGTGGAACCCTGAAAGAAGTCCTCAAACACCCCGGTGTGGAAGAGGCCTGGCAGGTAGAAATCGACGAACGCGTGACCCGTCTGTCGGAACAGTATTTTCCCGAACTCTGCGAATCCAACGCCGATCCCCGCGCGAACTTTTTCTTCGGCGATGGCATCCAGTGGATACGTGATGCGGTGCCCGGAAGCCTCGATGTCATCATCATCGACAGCACCGACCCGGTCGGCCCCGCCGAAGGCCTGTTCGCCCTGGACTTCTATCGCGACTGCATGATCGCTCTGCGCGACGGAGGCGTTATTGTCCAGCAAAGCGAATCGCCCCTGTTGCACACCAACACCATCATCAAAACCATTCACGACGACATGAAAAAGGCAGGCTTCGACCACGTCCGCACTCTGCCGTTCCCGCAACCGGTGTACCCCACTGGCTGGTGGAGCTGCACCATGGCGGGTAAGGAAAAACCGGTGGTGTACTTCCGTGAGGAGGACGCCGATCAGCGGCCGTTCGTGACCCGCTATTACAACGCGGATATTCACCGTGGGGCATTGGCCATGCCGCAGTTCATGGTGGATGCATTGGAAGATGAGGTGATGTCGAGCGAGCGTTAAAAGAAAGAGGGGCGCCCGCAGGCGCCCCTCTTTCGATCCAGTGTCAGCCAATATTACTTGCTGCTGACAAACTCCGGATAGGCTTCCATACCACACTCGGACAGATCCACACCTTCGTACTCTTCCTCCTCGGTCACCCGAATACCCATGATCGCCTTGAGGGCGCCCCAGACAATCAGGCTGGTCACGAAGACCCAGACGAAAATGGTCAGCATGCCGACCAACTGACCCATGAAGGTCGCGTCCGCGTCGGACAGCAGTACCGCGAAGATGCCCCAGATACCAACCACACCGTGTACGGAGATGGCACCGACCGGATCATCAATGCGCATCTTGTCGAGCGTCACGATTGAGAACACCACGATGATGCCGCCGATGGCGCCGATGATGGTTGCCAGCAGGGGCGAAGGATCGGCCGGTTCGGCGGTGATAGCAACCAGGCCAGCCAGGGCACCGTTCAGAGCCATGGTCAGGTCGGCTTTGCCGAACATGATGCGGGCTACGATCAGAGCGCCGATCAGGCCGCCGGCAGCGGCCGCGTTGGTGTTCAGGAACACGTTGGCTACTTCGTTGGCAACACCGATGCCGCCCAACTTAAGGGTAGAGCCGCCGTTGAAGCCGAACCAGCCCATCCACAGGATGAAGGTTCCGAGGGTAGCCAAAGGCAGGTTCGCGCCTGGGAATGCCTTGATCTGACCTTCTGCGCCGTACTTACCTTTGCGTGGGCCCAGCAGTAGCACGCCAGCCAAGGCTGCCGCCGCGCCAGCCATGTGCACGATGCCGGAGCCAGCATAGTCACTGTAGTTCAGTTCGAACATGCCGAAGACAGCGTCGCCATTCCAGGTCCAGGAACCCTGCATCGGATAGATGAAGCCACACATAACCACGGCAAATGCCAGGAAGGCCCAGAGCTTCATACGCTCGGCCACAGCACCTGAGACGATGGACATGGCGGTTGCAACGAATACCACCTGGAAGAAGAAGTCAGATGCCCCGGCGTATTCGCCCATCTCACCAAAACCGGCTTCGTTGGAAGCCGCAAGGACTCCGGCAATTGCAGCGTCGTCCATTTGAGCGACCGTGGTAACGCCGCTGAGGAAGAGGCCCCCTCCGTACATGATGTCATAGCCGCAGATGAGGTACATCGTGCACGCAATGGCAAACAGGGAAACGTTCTTGGTCAGGATCTCAGTGGTGTTTTTGGCGCGCACCAGCCCGGCTTCGAGCATTGAGAAGCCTGCGGCCATCCACATGACCAAGGCACCGCAAATAAGGAAGTAGAAGGTATCCAGTGCATACTGGAGTTCAAAAATATGATTAAGATTGCTTTCCATGTGAAGCCCTCCGCACGAGGCTTTTCAAGTTATAAATTTTTTGCGTTGGCTGTCTGGTTGATCAGTCTGTGATCAGACCGCTTCTTCGCCGGTTTCCCCGGTTCGGATTCGGATCGCCTGTTCCAGTTCGGTCACGAAAATTTTGCCGTCACCGATCTTTCCGGTGTTGGCTGCCTTGGTGATGGATTCGATGACCTGGTCCAGCAGGTTGTCGCCGATCGCAACTTCAACCTTGACCTTGGGCAGGAAGTCCACCACGTATTCTGCGCCACGATAGAGTTCGGTATGACCCTTCTGGCGACCGAAGCCTTTGACTTCAGTGACCGTTACGCCTTGTACGCCAATCTCGGATAGTGCCTCACGGACATCATCCAACTTGAAAGGCTTGATGATCGCTGTCACAAGTTTCATTGCTTTCTCCTTGGTAAAGACGTCTCAACATCTGGAACTCTTCGGCCCGTTGTTGAGGTCGGGATGCTGCCACCTCGCACACCAATTGTGCGGATTGCGTACAAGGCTTTTAGCATCGGGTGTGCCAACGCAAAAAATAGTATAACTATCAGACATTTGGATGTCTGATGATCCAGAATGGATCGTCAGGGCGCACCATTTCGGGGCTTGTCTGTCTTGGGCGAACCATAATGATGCACGAACTCGGTGCAAGCATCAGGGCTGCCTGAGCCACATTATACTGTCGACGGCCACAGTATGGCAGGGGAGGCATTAGTGTTACACTCCGAACCGTCGTTCAGGCGCGACGAAAAGCCCGCCGAAGACGAGTTATAGTCCAGCGCGGCTAATTTGACCGGTGATTTTGAGAGGTGATTCGTGAAAGGTCCACAGGATTTCTTTTCCCAGCTTCAGGGACAGTTCGGCCAGTTCGTTCCCGATATGGCCCGTGCTGCCCGAGAGGACTTTGAGGCCCAGGCTCGTGCCACGGTGATGACGGTTATGTCGCGCCTTGAGCTGGTTACCCGTGAAGAGTTCGATGCCCAGCAAGCCGTGCTGATGAAAACCCGGGAAAAGGTCGAGGCGCTGGAAAAGCGCGTGGCCGATCTGGAAAAGCAGTTTCCGAATAACTGACAGGCAGGACGCCTGTCAGGTAGCCTCGCCGCTATCACCTATAACCATGGAAGGTTGTCATGTTTGCCGTTGTTCATACCCGCGCCAGTATTGGCGTTTCTGCACCCTCCGTTACCGTTGAAGTCCATCTGTCAGGCGGCTTGCCGGCGCTGTCCATTGTCGGGCTCCCCGAAACGGGGGTTCGTGAAAGCCGGGAGCGTGTTCGCAGCGCCTTGATGAACGCCGGCTTTGAGTTTCCCGCCCGCCGAATCACCATCAATCTGGCTCCTGCGGACCTACCCAAGGAAGGCGGCCGCTTTGACCTCCCCATTGCCTTGGGCATTCTTGCCGCTTCCGGACAAATCCCAGCGGAAAGCCTCGCACAGTATGAGTGTGTGGGAGAGCTTTCTCTGGATGGTGCGCTGAGACCGTTGAAAGGTGTTCTCCCGGCGATATTGGCAGCCCGCAAAGAGGGGCGTCGGTTGCTGATCCCCCAGGCCAATGCTGCCGAAGCTGCGCTGGCCAGCCAGGATGACGTATTGCCAGCCGGCCATTTACTGACGGTCTGTGAACACCTGTGTGAGCGCGCGCGGATTTCCCCGGTACCGCCAGCGGTGCCGGAAACGGGAGTGAACGCTGGTCCTGACCTTGCGGATGTGCATGGCCAGAGCGTGCCGCGGCGGGCGTTGGAAATTGCCGCCGCCGGCGGGCACAACCTGTTGATGTTTGGTCCACCGGGCACCGGCAAGAGCATGCTCGCCAGCCGTCTGCCGGGCATCTTGCCACCGTTGACCACCGAATTCGCGCTCGAGGTAGCGAGTATTCACTCCGTGGCCGGTCTTCCTGTGCGTGATGGAGAGTGGTGCCAGCCGCCGTACCGCGCACCCCATCATACCGCCTCGTCGGTAGCCATGGTGGGAGGCGGTAGCAGTCCACGCCCCGGAGAAATCTCCCTGGCGCACCGCGGTGTGTTGTTTCTCGACGAATTGCCTGAGTTCGAGCGCCGGGTGCTGGAAGTGCTGCGGGAACCCATGGAGTCCGGCGAGATTGCCATCAGCCGTGCGGCAAGGCAGGTGACCTTTCCAGCCTGCTTCCAGGTTGTAGCGGCCATGAATCCTTGCCCGTGTGGTTATCTGGGGCATCCAACGATTGAGTGCCAGTGCACACCTCCGCAGGTGCTCCGTTATCGGGCGAAAATATCGGGGCCGTTGCTGGACCGGTTCGACTTGCATGTGGAAGTGCCGGTACAGAACGGGGAGGTGCTAATGAAGCGTGACGGCGGGGGTGAATCCAGTGCGGTTGTGCGGGACCGGGTGTATCGGGCCCGTGAGCGGCAGATTCAGCGAGGGTTCGGGAACGCCGCCTTGAGTGGCCGTGAGCTCCAGGCACACTGCCGCGTGGATGCGGCAGGCGAGGCCATGTTGTCTGCCGCCATGGAGCGGCTGGGGCTCTCTGCCAGAGCATTGCATCGTATCCTGCGGGTAGCACGGACCCTGGCGGATCTGGACGGCTATGACCACATTGGCAATGGCCATCTGGTCGAGGCACTGGGTTATCGCAAACTGGACCGGCAGCAGACGCGGAATGCACAGGTTTCGGTATAGTCCGCCGGGTGGCCTCTGGTAAACTGTGTTCATAACCCATTGAAGGAAAACCGCACAGGGCGGTTGAGGACGTCAGATGACCGATCACAACGATGTTTCCGGCGATTCACCCGTGACGACCCGTCGTGGCGTACGCAGTTTCGTGCTACGCCAGGGGCGGATGACCGAAGGCCAGAAAAAAGCCTACGACCGCAGTTGGCCCAAATACGGCTTGACCCGCGAACAGGGCATGATTGACCCACGCCAGATCTTTGGGCGGGACAACATGCTTAACCTGGAGATCGGGTTTGGTATGGGCAAGTCCCTGGCGGATATGGCGGAAGCGGCACCGGAGCAGGACTTCATCGGTGTGGAAGTACACCTGCCCGGGGTAGGTGCGCTGTTGAAGGAGATTGAAGACCGGGGGTTGGAAAATGTTCGTGTCTACGCCATCGACGCCAACGACGTGATTGATCGATGCCTGCCCGACGCGGCGCTGGACCGGGTGATGGTGTTTTTCCCGGACCCATGGCACAAGAAGCGTCACCACAAACGCCGGTTGATCCAGCACGAATTCGTCCAGCGTCTACGCCATAAACTTCGCGTGGGTGGAATCCTGCACCTGGCGACCGACTGGGAAAACTACGCGGAACACATGATGGAGATCATGGGAGAGTCCGAGGGCTTTGCGAATTCACAGGACATCGGCGAATATTCACCGCGTCCGGAGGACCGCCCGATCACCAAGTTTGAAAAACGAGGCGAGACGTTGGGACATGGCGTCTGGGATCTGGTGTTTTACCGTACCAACTAAGTCTTTGATAGGCTGTTGGCTTCGCTGACACGAGGCGCTATTCGTGAGCCAGCGGATGGCGTCGGGCGGCTCGAATGATCACCAACCCGGCGCAGCCCAGCATCAGGCCGGTGAATTTCACCAGTGCACAGAGTGTGGCGGACAGGCTGACCATATCCGTGGGTGGGTCCATGTTATTGAGCAACAGGATGTTTTCCGTAATGTCGCCGGCTCCCGCGGTCACAAACAGAGCCTTCACCCAGCGTGCCACATTACGTTCCCGGACGCCCGGTCGGTCTCGCATCAGGTGATTGGTCAGAAAAATCAGCGTAGCCAGGTAAGCTGGTACAAACAGAAAGTCCAGCCACAGGGATATCTGCGCCCATAGCATGCCTTCCTGTCGCCAGCTGCGCAGTATGGCCATGGACTGGTCCGCCGTGGCGGCCATCTGCAGGCTGACGATGCCCTGGGGAGCCGAGCCAGTCTGCAAGGGCTGGTTGACCACAACCAGAATCAACAACAGGGCGGCCGTGGAGACCAGGCTGAGGTTGAGTCGTTTGGGCAAAAGGGTCATAAGGCGCGGCAGTGACATCAGAGGAAGCGCTCCAGCAGACTGTTCAGGTAACGCTGTCCGAGTTCCGTGGTCTGTATCCGTCCCGGTTCCAGCATGTTTTCCTTTCTCAATTCCTCAAGTTTTACCGCAACTCTGCTCAACGGTAAACCTGTACGCTCTGTGAACAGGTTTTCCGGCACACCGGACGTTAGCCTCAAGGCGTTCATCAGAAACTCCAGTGGCCGTTCTTCCAGCTCGACCATTTGGCTGCCGGCGGTGCGGCTGCCGATGCGGTTCATATAGGCATCGGGTTGCCGGGTTTTCCAGAAACGCCGGATGTCGCCGTTGCGGAAGGTGATCTTGCCGTGGGCACCAGCGCCGAGCGCCAGGTAATCTCCAAACATCCAGTAATTCAGGTTGTGGCGGGACGCCATTCCGGGCCGGCTCCAGGCTGATACTTCGTAGTCCGTAAACCCCTGCTGATGCAGGTAGTCGGCACCCTGGCTATAGATCTCCCAGAGGTGGTCGTCGTCGGGCAGTTGGGGTGGCCGGCTGTAAAACTCAGTGTTGGGCTCCAGGGTCAGCTGGTACCAGGACAAGTGCGGGGGCTGCCACGACATGGCCGCCTGCAGGTCATCCAGGGCGTCTGCCGGTGTCTGGTCCGGCAAGCCATGCATCAGGTCCAGATTGAAGTTGTCAAAGCCGGCATTGCGGGCAGCCTCGATGGCCCGGTGGGCCGACTTGTCATCGTGGATGCGTCCCAGTGCTTTCAATCGCAGCGGGTTGAAACTCTGGATGCCCAGTGAAAGCCGGTTTATACCGGCGCCACGGAAGCCGTTAAAGCGGGCCTGTTCCACGGTGCCCGGGTTGGCCTCCAGCGTGATCTCGGCGTCGTCAGTGAACGACAGGTGAGTGCGCAACCGGTCGAACAGTGTGTTGTAGAAGTCTGGCGACATTAACGAAGGTGTGCCGCCGCCGATGAAGACGGTTTGGATGGGGCGCCCCTGGATGAACGCGAGGTCGCCGGAAAGGTCCTCCATAATGGCATCAAGATAGCCGTTCTCGGGAATGTCGCCGGTCAGTGCGTGGGAATTGAAGTCGCAGTAAGGGCATTTCTTCACGCACCAGGGTACGTGAACATACAGGCTTAGCGGGGGCAGGGCGCTCACCGCTGTGTCGTCCGGCGGAAGCATGGTCACCCCGGCGATTCCCTCAGCTGGTCCAGAAGCAGCGCCAGTGCCCGCCCACGGTGGCTGATGCGGCCTTTTTCAGCGCGGGGCAGTTCGGCGGCGCTGGTGCCGGTTTCCGGTACCAGGAACACCGGATCGTACCCGAAACCACCCTCACCCCGGGGCTCTGAAAGGATGCTTCCTGGCCAGCGGCCATGACAGATCACGGGCGTGGGGTCATCTGCATGGCGCAGGTAGACCAGTACGCAGTGGAACTGGGCCGTGCGCCGGGCCTGGGGAACGTCTTTCAGCGCGTCGAGCAGTGCCTGGACGTTGTCTGCGTCGCTGGCCGTGTCGCCGGCGTAACGGGCCGAACGGACGCCGGGTGCCCCGCCAAGGGCATCAACCGCCAGGCCGGAGTCATCTGCAAGGGACGGCAATCCGGTTATGCGCGCGGCATGGCGCGCCTTGAGGATGGCGTTCTCCACGAAGGTGACCGCTGGCTCCTCCGCCTCGCCAACGCCTAATTCACCCTGTGCTACAGGGGTCAGCCCGAGGGGCGCGAGCAAGTCTGCAAGCTCGGCGATCTTGCCCTGGTTGTTGCTGGCGATAACCAATCTGTCGGTGGCGTGAGTCATTAGTCGTTAAACAGTGTGTGGGTGAAACGGATGGGCAGATCCTGTCTGGCACCCGCGGGACGGGTGGTGATCTGGAAGGTCATCAACTCGGCGTTGCTGTACTGGTATTCGGCAATGAAATAGACCGCGTTGCCTTCCTGGATGCGCCGAAACGCCAGGAACCGGGCCTGCTGGATATCGTTCATGACCTTGCCTTCCACCTGGCCTGATACCGGCTCCAGGCCGCCATCTTCGGTTTCCCTCATGATGGATATGTTGACGATACCGATGCCGCGGCTGCGATTGAGGTTGTTCTCGCGGGCAATGTCAGGGGCCAGGAAGGTGCTTGGGAAAACGCTCCAGTGTACCTCGAATTCACCAAAATCCTTCGAATCAGCCTGGCTCTGGCTGGTGAACAGCAGGACCAGGCACGCGAGTGACAACAACGCCTGCCAGTGATTGTGACGATGTGTGGTCATGATTCCTCCCGGGTTATCCGGTAAATGGCGATCTGCCCCAACATATTAGGCCAAAGACGGCTGAGCCAACGATCCTGGTGCTCACCATCCACCACCGTGCGGTTCAGTATCCGGAAGTCCTTGCGGTAGCAGAGGGCTTCAAAATCATTGAAGGTGCACAGGTGGATGTTGGGGGTGTTGTACCATTTATACGGTAGCGTTTCCGATTCAGGCATACGACCCCGACGCATCAGATACCAGCGCAATCGCCAGTAAGCGAAATTGGGGAAGGTGACGATGCCCTCGCGGCCCACCCGAAGCATCTCGTCGAGGACCATATCCGGGCGCCGAACCGCCTGCAGGGCCTGCGTCATCAGCACGGTATCGAAGGAGTGATCTTCGAAGTTTCCCAGGCCCTGGGTGTCCAGGTTCTGCTCTATGACGGACACCCCGCGACCCATGCAGGTGGTGATATGGTCCGGATTGATCTCCAGGCCAAAGCCCGTGGCCTGTTTTTCCCGCTGCAGATAGTCCAGCAGGGTGCCGTCGCCGCAGCCCAGATCCAGTACATGGCTGCCAGCGCTGATCCATTGTTCGATGATTTTCAGGTCCGCTCTCATGCGCCTACCTCCCGTGCGACCCGGTCCATGTAGGAATGGAAGATGGCGGTGTAGCGTGGTGTTGGAATCAGGAAGGCGTCGTGCCCCCAGGGCGCGTCGATCTCGGCATAGCTGACTTTGCGGCGGGCCGCGATCATGGCATTCACCAATTCCTCGGACCGAGCGGGGGTAAATCGCCAGTCGGTGCTGAACGACACAACAAGGAATTCGCAGCGCGCACGGAGCAGGGCTTTTGCCAGATCATTGTCGTGCTCGTAGGCCGGGTCAAAGTAATCCAGGGCCTTGGTCATCAGCAGGTAGGTATTGGCGTCGAATGACTCCGAGAAGCGTTCACCCTGATAGCGCAGGTAGCTCTCCACCTGAAACTCTGCGTCGTAGCCGAACTTGTAGGCCTGGTCACGCAGTTCGCGGCCGAATTTCTCGCCCATGGAGGCGTCGGACAGATAGGTAATATGGCCCACCATGCGTGCCAGCATCAGGCCCCGGCGCGGCAACGTGTCGTGCTCATAGTAGCGGCCGTCATGGAACTCACGGTCAGACGTAATCGCCTGCCGCGCCACCTCATTGAAGGCAATGTTCTGGGCACTCAGGCGTGGGGTGGAGGCAATGGTTACGGCGTGCCGCAAACGGTCCGGGTAGTCGAGGCTCCATTGCAGCGCCTGCATTCCACCGAGTGAGCCTCCCACCACAGCGGCCCAACATTCGATGCCGAGCCGGTCGGCCAGCAACGCCTGACTGTGGACCCAGTCGCGTACCGTAATTACCGGGAAATCGGGACCGTAGGGTTGGCCGGTCTTCGGGTTGATGCTGCCGGGCCCGGTGCTGCCATGGCAGCCGCCCAGATTGTTCAGGCTGACGACAAAAAACCGGTTGGTATCGATGGGCTTGCCGGGCCCAATGCAGCTGTCCCACCAGCCCGGTTTACGATCTTCCTTGCTGTGATAGCCGGCGGCATGGTGGTGGCCGCTGAGGGCGTGACAGATCAATACCGCGTTGGTGGCATCCGCATTCAGCTTGCCGTAAGTCTCAATCACCAGGTCGTAACTCTCCAGCGTCTGACTGCAGGCGAGCGTGATCGGTGTATCGAAGTGCAGTGTCTGTGGGGTGACTATCCCGACAGAATCCGTTGGCAAGGGATCGGGCATTGGCGCGACAGGTTCCTGATTCAGTCCGTATTATCTGGAAGACGTTTCAGGCAATGGCCGGGCGGAAACCTGCGTGTGAGTGCAGGCCTATCTGATATGGCCAGGCGATTGCCAGCCAAGCAGTTTAAAGGCCGGCCTGCATGGCTGCAACCGCCATTTCCGGCGCTGGTCAGACCGCGCCGGAAATGTTGACCACCTTTTGCTGGATCAGGGTGGGTGCCGGTTTACGGATTTGCCGCTGCATGGCGTCAGCCAGTTCAAGCTGGCGCGTCAGATCGCTGATGGTGTTCTGCAGTCGTTCGCGTTCGGCCCGGCTGTCGCGGTCGCTGCGGACCATGTCCCGTAGGCGCCGGATCTGGTGCTCCAGCAACTGCTTCTGTTCCATCGAGTATTGCATGATTGGCAACAGTGCTTCCGACGGCCAGCGCTCGACATCGGCCCGCACGCGCAGATGCAGTGTCCGGGCTTCGCCCACCATGACGTTGAAGAAACGCCTGACCAGCAGCGACTGCTCCGTCAACAGATTTTTGGGGCTGATGCGGAAGCGTTTTGCCTTCTTGCGCAGTTCGCGGATGGCAATAACGTGACGACCTGCCCGCAATGGAATCGGCTCCAGGTGACGGGCCCGGGTGTCTTCGTTGTAGCGGCGGTAGATGGCGCCCACCATTTTTTCGGCCAGCCGCCCTTCGCTGAGAAGGTTGGTCAGGTCGTTTTCCAGCAGTTCGAAGAAATGATCCATGCTGTGGTTCATGCCGGCTGTAGTCCAGCTCTTCGACATCTTCTGGCGTATTTGCTCGGCATGGGATTCAAAGCGGTCCTCGCTGACCAGTCCCTTGAGCATCTCGCCCTGGGAGTCCATCAGCCGGCGGCTGGACCGGAGCGTGATCAGCTTCTTGTAGTAGAAGTCGTAGTCCCGCTGGGCGCGGTCCGCCAGGCGCCGCAGTGCATCCTTGTCCATGGTCACGCCGGAACAGGCTTGCAGCTCTTCTTCCAGCGCGTCCAGTCGGTTTTGCATGGCAGCCTGGCTGTTCTGCAGCATGCCCAGCAGGTCGTTGATCAGGCTCTGTGTGATCAGCTGTTCCTTGTGCATCAGGATGCGTTGGATGATCAACTGTTCCAGTTGAGCGAGGTTTGAACGTTCAAGCAGTTCTTCGTTGCCCTTGACCCGGGCCAGCAGGCCTTGCTTGGCGGACAGTGGAATCACGTCGTTCTGGCGCATGCCAAGATGGTCGGCGGTGTAGCCACGCACCCGGTCAATGGCTTCCTGGGTGTGCTTCTCGCCCTGGAGATCGTCCCAGAGCACGTCAATCTTGTTGAGCACAGCGAATCGCCCGGCGCGGTGGTCGGCGTGCTCGGTATCAATGTGATCCTTCCAGATTGTCATGTCACTGGCGGTGACGCCGGTATCGGCACTCAACAGGAAGATGATGGCGTGGGCGCGGGGCAACATGCTGATGGTCAGTTCCGGCTCCGAGCCGAGAGCGTTGAGGCCCGGGGTGTCCAGTATGCGCAGGCCGCGTTCAAACAGCGGGTGGCGGATGCTGATCTGGGCGTTGCGCCAGGCTGGCACCACGACATTGCCCGGCTTGTTGCGGTCATGCTCCAGCATGTCCTCGTCGAAACCCAGCTTGCGGGCTTCCTGCGGAGTGACGCTTTTTACGCGAGCCACTTCCGCCAATACTTCCCGCATGATTTCCGGGTCACGCTCATCCAGATCGTGTTTGACCCAGCGCTCGGGCTGTTTGCGCAGTTGCTGCAGGGAAAGCTCGCCGGTCCTGGTTTCGATCGGGAGCAGCAGAAGGTAGTTGCTGTTTGATGTGCGATCGAAGAACAGCTCGGTCGGGCACATGGTGGTGCGGCCCGCCTGGGATGGCAGCATGCGCTGGCCGTATTCTGAGAAGAAGAGGGCGTTGATCAGTTCCGTCTTGCCACGGGAATACTCACCCACGAAGGCAATGGTGAGTTCGTCTTCGATCAGCAGTTCAAGGCCATGACGAATACGGTTGCTGACATCGTCTGAAAACAGATTGTTGTCCTGCAGCCACAGACGGTAGCGACCGATCTGCCTGATCAGTTCTTTTTTCCAGCCGTGGTAGGCCTCTACCTGCTGCGACAGGGTTCCTTGCTTGTTCATCGGACCATCCTTCTGCGCGACTTCCGGGCGACTGCGTTGGATCTGGGTTGGGCAAAATTGTGCCGAAAATATAGCTAATGTTACCGCATTGGCGCGGCAAATCTGCGGCGGCGATTACGGGTCTGTATAGCAGGGCGACGTGTGTGAAGCAAAAAATGCAGCTGATTCAGGCAGATGAACCAGCTGCAGGAGAGCGTTGTTTATTGTCGGGATATGTAACGGAATGTGTTTTTGAGAGGTGGTCTACATTCCGACGATGGATCCCATGCCGGCGGCCACTTTCATGTGGTCGATCACCACTGAAATCACATTGAGGATCAGGAACACGATAATCGGGGACAGATCCAGTCCGCCCATAGACGGCATCACATTGCGTACGGGGCGCATCACGGGCTCGGTAATCTGCGCAACCAGCTGAATAGCAGGGTGGCCGCTTTGTGGTGCAATCCAGCTGACGACCACGACGGCAATGACGGACCAGAAGTAGATCTTAACGATAAGATCAAGAACGTTAAGGATAGCCCAGCTGAGCAGGGTGAGAGGGTTGATCGCCGGTATGCTGCTGTTCAGGGCAACAAGAATGAGGAAGAAGGTGATCGCCTGGATGATGACCGCCAGCACCAGAGCTGCGCCGTCGATGCCGCCCCAGCCGGGAATAAAGCGGCGAAGCGGGCGCAGCAGCGGATTGGTGGCTTTCACCACAAATTGCGAGATCGGGTTGTAGAAGTCCGCCCTGGCCAGTTGCAGCAGGAAGCGCAGCAGCACGATCGTCAGGTAGAACGTCGAGGCAATGAGCAGAATGGTGATCAGAATGTCAGCCAGCATGAAGCCGTGTCTCCCGTTATCGGTTACTGTTTATTGGCAAGTTCTTTGGCCATTTCCCCGGAGCGCTTGTAAGCGGCAGAGTAGGCCTTTTTGACCAGATCCCTCATGCCGCCTTCTTCAAAGGCCTGGATGGCCTGTTCCGTGGTGCCACCGGGAGACATGACATTGCGTTTGAGTTGGCCAGGGTCGTGTTCACTGCGTCCTGCCATTTCAGCAGCGCCAGCCATGGTCTGGATTGCCAGCGCCCGTGCGGTTTCACCGGCAATGCCCGCATCGGTGGCCGCCTCTTCCAGTGCTTCCAGCATCAGGAAGAAATAGGCCGGACCACTGCCAGAAAGCGCAGTCACCGCGTGCAGGAGGGATTCGTCGTCCACCCAGAGGGCGGAGCCAATGCTGTTGAACACCGACTCCACCATGGCCTTCTGTTTTTCCTTGACCTGATCGTTGGCGTAGAGGCCCGCAGCCCCTTTGCCGACCAACGACGGCGTGTTAGGCATCACGCGTACCAGGGGCAAGCCGCCGCCAAGCCACTCGTCCAGGGTGGAGGCTTCCAGCCCGGCGGCGATGGACACCATCAGCGGGCGGGTATTCTGTACCACCGGAGCGATATCGGAACAGACGCTTGCCATCACCTGTGGTTTTACCGCCAGAACCACCATGTCCGCCTGCTCGGCGCAGTAACGGTTATCGGTAGTGACACTGACACCAAATTGCTTGCGGATGGATTGAAGATGGTTGTCATCAGGGGCGCTGACCCAGATGTTGGCGGCCTTGAAGCCGCTGTCCAGCATGCCACCGATGATGGCGCTGGCCATGTTGCCGGCACCGATAAACGAAATCGTTGGTGATGTGCTCAAGGTTCACTCCACGTTTGGATCAGTAGTGGTCAATTGTCAGTATGCCGCTGATGATAACAGGATCTGAGGCTGTCAGCCTCCGGTTACCGAGGCCCGAACAGGGCGGTACCGACTCTTACCCAGGTTGCTCCCTCCTCAATGGCCATCTCAAGGTCGCCGGACATGCCCATGGAGAGGGTGTCCAGCGGGCCACAGCCAGAAGCCTCCTGGCGCATGTGTTTAAGCGCATTGGCCAACTTGCGAAAGCTTGAGCGCAACTCTGCCTCGGGCTGGTCCGGGTCCGGAATTGCCATCAGTCCCCTGAGTGAGAGGTTTGGCATCTCTTCGATGGCATCCGCCATGTCGATGAGCTCCTCCAGGGCACAACCGGACTTGCTCTCCTCATTGTTGATATTCACCTGTAGACAGATGTTCAGCGGCGGGAGAGTGGGTGGGCGCTGATCGTTCAGGCGCTGTGCGATCTTGAGCCGGTCAACGCTGTGTGCCCAGGCGAACGCCTCGGCGATCTGGCGGGTCTTATTGGACTGGATCGGGCCGATAAAGTGCCATTCAATGGCGTCCAGTTCCTTTAGCTCCTCCATCTTGTCCAGAGCTTCCTGAACGTAGTTTTCACCAAACGCCCGTTGGCCGGCGCTGTAAGCCGTGCGAAGCTCGTCGGCCGGCCGCGTCTTGCTGACCGCCAGCAGATACACGGAACCCGCGCTGCGGCCGGCCTTCAATGTTGCTTTTTGTATGCGTCGGGTTACGCTCCCGATGTTGTCTGCTATGCTGCTCATAGTGCGAATCCGCCGAATCCGGTCAGTCTCTGATACGCTGACACGTTACCCGCAGGTTACTGAAAAGCCAAGTGAAGCCGTTCAGTGCCAATGACCGGAGCCGGCGCATACCGGGATAAAAGAAAAAAGCCTTCCGAGGACCCCTATGGATATTACTGAACTGCTTGCCTTTTCGGCCAAACAGGGCGCATCAGACTTGCACCTGTCTGCCGGCCTTCCCCCGATGATCCGCGTTGATGGCGATGTTCGCCGCATCAACCTTCCGCCGATGGAACACAAAGAAGTCCATGGGCTGATCTACGACATCATGAACGACAAGCAGCGCAAGGACTATGAAGAGTTCCTGGAGACCGACTTCTCCTTCGAAGTGCCTGGTGTCGCCCGTTTCCGTGTCAACGCGTTCAACCAGAATCGCGGCGCCGGCGCCGTCTTCCGTACCATCCCGTCAAAGGTGCTGACGATGGAAGACCTGGGCATGGGGCAGGTGTTCAAGGACATCGCCTCTGTGCCACGTGGCCTGGTTCTGGTGACTGGCCCAACGGGCTCCGGTAAGTCCACCACTCTGGCGGCGATGATCGACTACATCAACGACAGCCGTTATGAGCACATCCTCACCATCGAGGACCCCATCGAATTCGTGCACGAATCCAAGAAGTGCCTGCTGAACCAGCGCGAAGTGCACCGTGACACCCTGGGCTTCAACGAAGCCCTGCGCTCCGCACTGCGGGAAGACCCGGACATTATCCTGGTCGGCGAGCTGCGGGACCTGGAAACCATACGACTGGCCCTGACGGCGGCTGAAACCGGCCACCTGGTGTTCGGCACCCTGCACACCACCTCGGCTGCAAAAACCATCGACCGTGTGGTGGACGTGTTCCCGGCGGAAGAGAAATCCATGGTTCGTTCGATGTTGTCAGAGTCGTTACAGGCGGTTATCTCCCAGACCCTGATGAAGAAGATGGGCGGTGGCCGGATTGCGGCCCACGAAATCATGATTGGCACCTCGGCGATCCGTAACCTGATTCGCGAGGACAAGATTGCGCAGATGTATTCGGCAATCCAGACCGGTGGCTCCCTGGGTATGACAACCCTGGACCAGTGCCTGGAAAAACTCTTGAAGAAAGGCCTGATTTCCCGCGAAGCCGCGAGAATGAAGGCAAAAATGCCGGATAATTTCTAAACTTTGTAGAAGGCTCGGCAAACGTTCGGAGGGTGT
>NZ_ABCP01000022.1 GCF_000170835.1 Marinobacter algicola DG893 | reverse complement strand
CCGCCAGCCTGAGTGATGCGGAAGCCGCAGCACTGCCCGTGACTACCTTCACGGCTTGGGAAATGCTGTTTGATCACTTCGGGCTTGAACAGCAGCAGCCGGGAAATGTGCATCCGACTGACCAGGTGATCCTTGTGACTGGCGCTGCGGGCGGCGTTGGTTCCATTCTGATCCAGCTGGCGAAGAAATTGACGGGTGCCACCGTTGTGGCATCAGCCTCCCGCCCAGAGTCCCGGGAGGAGGCCGAATCATTGGAGAAAAGCGCACACGGACGTGCTTGTAGCGTTTTTTTGGGAAGGAACTCCTACCTCGCCGTAGGGCACCTCATTAGAAGGCTAGGTTGGGACCAGAATCAGAAACGAAAAAAGCCGCTAATCCAGGGGACTAGCGGCTTTTCGAAATAGTGGCTCCCCGAGCTGGGCTCGAACCAGCGACAAACGGATTAACAGTCCGTTGCTCTACCAACTGAGCTATCGGGGAACGTCGTCGTGTGACGAGGCGCGTATATTAAGGTTACCCCAACGCCTCGTCAACCCCTTGCCAGGATTTTTAGCCCAGCGCTTTCTGCAAACGCTCAATGGCCTGCTTCAGCGTATCAAGGCTGGTGGCGAAGCTCAGGCGCATATGGCCCGGCGCACCGAAAGCGGAGCCTGGCACCAAGGCCACGCCGGCTTCCTTCAACAGCTTCTCGGCAAACTCCACATCATTGCTGACGTCAGAATCGGCTTCGATGGCTGCCTGGAAACTCGGGAACACATAGAACGTCCCGTCACCGTGCAGACAGTCAACGCCGGGCAGGGCGTTCAGGGCTTCCACCAGATAGTCATGACGTTCCTTGAAGGCGGTGACCATTTCCTGCACACAGTCCTGAGGGCCATCCAGAGCTGCGGCTGCAGCCGCCTGGGAAATCGAGGCCGGGTTGGACGTGCTTTGGGACTGGATTTTCTTCATTGCCCCGATGATTTTTGCCGGGCCTGCCGCATAGCCGATGCGCCAGCCGGTCATGGAGTAGGCCTTGGACACACCGTTGAGCACGAAAGTGCGATCGTACAGCTCCGGCGTGGCGTTCAGGATGTTGCAGAACGGCTGACCGGTCCACAGGATCGGCTCATACATGTCGTCGGTGGCGATCATGATCTGCGGATGCTTCTTCAGCACCTCGCCAATCGCCTTCAGCTCGTCCAGGCTGTAAGCCATGCCACTGGGGTTGGATGGGCTGTTGATCACGAATAGGCGGGTGCGCTCGGTGATGGCGCTTTCTAGCTGCTCCGGCGTGATCTTGAAGCGGGTGTCGGCGGTGGTTTCGATAATAACCGGCTTACCTTCAGCCACCAGCACCATGTCCGGGTAAGATACCCAGTACGGCGCAGGAATAATGGCTTCGTCGCCCTTGTTCAGTGTGGCCAGCGCGAGGTTGAAAAAGCTCTGCTTGCCACCACCACTAACCAGGATCTGGTTGGCTTCGTATTCCAGGCCGTTGTCCCGTTTGAACTTCGCAATGATCGCCTTTTTCAGTGCGGGCGTACCATCCACAGCGGTGTACTTGGTCTGGCCGTTGTTGATGGCTTCGATGGCCGCCTGTTTGATGTGATCCGGGGTATCGAAGTCCGGCTCGCCGGCACCCAGGCCAATAATGTCCTGGCCAGCAGCGCGTAATTCCGCTGCCTTGTTGGTGACTGCGAGGGTGGGAGAGGGCTTGATTGCCTGTACTCGGCTGGAAAGTTGAAGGTCCAAACTTGCGCTCCTTAAAGCTGCGTCTGATAGGGCTCCGGCGGCTTCGGGGTAGTGGTTTTCACCATGTTCAGGCCGCCTTTGACGATTCAGATGGTATCATGAAGCCCGCGTGACGATAAGTTTCTCTGCAGATTGCACCTATTGATATTCGCGGTGCGATGCGTTGCCCAGATCACTTTTGATTGAATGAAGGATGTCTCCAGACTATGGCCACTTCAGAAACCGGCGCGCTCATGAAAGACGGCGCCTTCAAGGTGGATTCCCCGTTTCAGCCAGCTGGGGATCAGCCCAAAGCCATTGATGGGCTGGTGGACGGTATCCACTCCGGCCTGGCACACCAGACGCTCCTGGGGGTAACCGGCTCGGGCAAGACCTTTACCATTGCCAACGTCATTCAGCAGGTGCAGCGGCCGACCATCATCATGGCCCACAACAAAACCCTGGCAGCCCAGTTGTATGGTGAGTTTCGTGAGTTTTTCCCGGACAACGCGGTGGAGTATTTCGTTTCCTACTACGACTACTACCAGCCGGAAGCCTATGTGCCGTCTTCCGACACTTTTATCGAGAAAGACGCCTCCATCAACGAGCATATAGAGCAGATGCGTCTGTCGGCAACCAAGGCCCTGCTGGAGCGGCCGGATGCCATCATCGTTGCCACCGTATCGTCCATTTACGGCCTGGGTGATCCCCAATCCTACCTGAAAATGATGTTGCACCTGGACCGGGGTGACCAGATTGATCAGCGTCACATTCTCCGGCGCCTCGCCGAGCTGCAGTACACCCGCAACGATGTCGAATTCCACCGGGCCAATTATCGGGTGCGGGGGGACGTGATCGATGTATTTCCGGCGGAATCCGAGAAAGAAGCCATCCGCATTGAGTTGTTCGATGACGAGGTGGAGAACCTCAGTTACTTTGATCCCCTGACCGGTGAGGTTCTTCGGCGTGTACCCCGTGTCACTATTTATCCGAAATCTCACTATGTCACGCCAAGGCAGAAAGTGCTGGATGCCGTTGAACGCATTAAGGTCGAGTTGGATGAGCGCTTGAAGCAATTAAGGGACAACAATCGTCTGGTGGAAGCGCAGCGTCTGGAAGAACGCACCCGCTACGACATCGAGATGATGTTGGAGTTGGGCTACTGCAACGGTATCGAAAACTATTCCCGGTACCTGTCGGGTCGCCAGCCGGGCGAAGCGCCTCCGACACTGTTCGATTATCTGCCAGCCAATGCGATGCTGGTGGTGGACGAATCCCACGTTACTATTCCCCAGATCGGCGCCATGTATAAGGGTGATCGTTCCCGTAAGGAAACCCTGGTGGAGTATGGCTTCCGACTTCCGTCAGCACTGGACAACCGGCCCATGCGTTTCGATGAATGGGAGCGAATTGCACCGCAGATGCTGTTTGTATCCGCCACTCCCGGCAACTACGAAGCCGAGCACTCAGGGCAGGTGGTTGAACAGGTGGTGCGGCCTACCGGCCTGCTGGACCCGGAAATCGAAGTTCGCCCTGCCTCTACCCAAGTGGATGATCTGCTCTCGGAGATCCGATTGCGCACTGACGTCAACGAGCGGATTCTGGTGACCACGCTCACCAAGCGTATGGCCGAAGATCTGACTGACTTCCTGATGGAGCACGATATCCGTGTGCGCTACCTGCATTCGGATATCGATACCGTGGAGCGCGTTGAAATCATCCGTGACCTGCGCCGGGGCGAGTTCGACGTACTGGTGGGCATCAACCTTCTGCGTGAGGGGCTGGATATGCCCGAGGTATCCCTGGTGGCCATCCTGGATGCCGACAAGGAGGGGTTCCTGCGCTCCGAACGTTCGCTGATCCAGACCATTGGACGGGCGGCCCGTAACCTTCATGGCAAGGCGATTCTCTATGGCGACCGGATCACCGGTTCCATGCAGCGGGCCATCGACGAAACCGGGCGCCGCCGGGCGAAGCAGGCGGCCCATAACGAAGAGCATGGCATCACGCCGCAGGGTCTGAACAAGAAGATCGCGGATATCATGGAAGGCGCCGGTGGTGGCGGTGGTCGCGGTCGCCGTAAGGCCGAGCGTCCGGGTGAGAAGGCGGCCGAGGAGGCGGAGAAGTACCGTGCCAAGGCGGGTAACCGCTCGCCGGAAGAGGTTCTTAAGGAGATCACTCGCCTGGAAGACGATATGTACAAGGCCGCCGCGGATCTGGATTTCGAGACGGCTGCGCGCTTGCGGGATGATATCTCCGAGCTTAAAGAGGCGGCCTTGCGGACCGGCTAACGCCTTGGTCCTACAATGACCGCTGCCTGCAATGGCTGGTTCTTGCCGTATCGGGACATACGGTCGAATACCCGGCGGTCCACCGGCAGGTATTGCTTGTCAGCCACGGTTTCGCCAACGTCCGTATCGATCTCAGGGTCGTGCAGGTACACAAACTGATCATCCATTGCACACACCGTTACCCAATGGGGTATTCGGCTGCGATTCAGCTGCCAGGTGCTGATCAGGATAACCGGTACGCGACCATCGTGGAGGGCAGCCTCCATGCCATCCAGGGTGAGCGGATCGTGATGGAGTTCGATTCCTGTCTGGCCAATGTCATGCAGAAAGCCTTCGTGCACCAGCTCCAGAACCCGCTTCTTGTCGTCGTTGCGAACCGTATCCTTGAATAGGGCGCCCTCTTTGCTGATATAGGCGCTGGCGTGGAACCCGCGGTGCCAGGCCGCCAGTGCCAGGCCGTGGGGGCCGCAGCCGCCGTGGCCCGCGAGCATAAAGATGGTGGTGGCCTCGCGCCAGAGTTTCAGCTCTTCCAGGGTGGTCATCGGCTGCTGTTCATCCAGGGTTGCCATGGCCATGATCAGGGCAGCCGGGCCACAGGAGAATTCCGTGGTTTGGGGGTAGTAGGGCACCGCCGGAAATTCCCGCGAAGGCTCGTAGAAAAGGATTCGACGCTCGAATCGAAGGGCGGTGCCGTGGTCTTCGTAGTAATCGCGATAGGTGCCGAACTGGCGATAGCCCAGGCGTTGGTAGAGCCGTATGGCCGGGGCGTTGTCTTCGCGCACTTCCAGTCTCATCACGATGCGGCCGGCGTCGACTGCCGCAGCTTCCGCTTCCCGAACCAACTGCTCGCCGATATTGCGGCCGCGTTCGGACGGCGACACTGCAATGGAATAGATTCGTGCCAGCCGGGTGGCCGCGCTCATTAATACCAGGCAGTAGCCCACAAGCTCGCTGCCGGCCGTTGCAACAATCAGCCGGTCCCGGGGCATATCCAGAAAGCGCCGGAAGCTGCGCCGTGAGATCCGGTCCTCCGTAAAGCAGCGGTTCTCCAGCTTTACCAGTGCGTCCAGGTCATCGCTTGTGGCGTGACGAAAAGCGAGTGATGTCATAGTGAAAGAACTCTGGATAACTCAAATGTGACGGCTTCGCCGGATTCAGCGTTGGCGGCTATTATGAGTGAGTGTCGACGTTGCCGATAGCGTGCAATCATGCGTAAAAGCACGCATTTCGTGCTAATTGTAGGCTAAAGCGTTCCGGCGTATTGTTGCGAGATTGTACAGGCACCATCGATGTATGGTTGGCCTGTGTTCCCAAAGCTTCCGGCACTGCCTTCATGGAGGAATGCCACTGATGTCACGATTGTTGATTGTTGTTGACCGCGCCAAGGACTGGGCACCGTATTACCCCAGTGAAGACGTGCTGACTTTCGATCAGTACCTGCAGTTTTCCGCGCCGGCCTCCAGCCGGGTGCGGGTGATCAATCTGTGCCAAAGCGCCCGTTACCTGAGTCGTGGCTACTACTGTTCGCTGCTGGCCGAGGCTCGTGGTCATCATGTGGTGCCATCTGTCATGACGCTCAACGACCTCAGCCGCAAAGGACTGTTCTCGCTGCAGTTGGATGAACTGGATGCCAGCGTGATTAATTGGCTCGAGGCAGCCGGAGCGGAGATCGAGCCCGCTGGTGACAATAATCACGCCACACGAGAAGTGCGTGTCCGTACGTATTTCGGGCAGGCGGAACATGGGGATTTGAAGCCGGTTGCACGTGCGTTGTTTGATCGTTTCCCGTGCCCGGTTCTGGAAGTGGTGTTCCGCCGCGGCAAAACCTGGCAGATAGCGTCCATGAAACCAGGTTGTCCCGCAGACCTGAAGGGGAAAGAGCAGGATGACTTTGCGGCGGCGTTTGACCGTTTCAGCAGTATGGTCTGGCGCAAGCCCCGCACCCGCCGTCGTTATCGGTTTGATCTGGCGATGCTGGTCAATGACGACGAGGAAATGCCGCCCAGCGACAAAGAAGCGTTGGAAAAATTCGAGAAGGCCGGCCGCAAGCTGGGCATCAACGTGGAGCAGATCGGCCGCCGTGATTATATGCGGCTGCCGGAATACGACGGCCTGTTTATTCGCGAGACTACTGCCATCGATCATCACACCTATCGTTTCGCACGCAAGGCCGAGGCCGAGGGGATGGTGGTGATTGACGATCCGGTGTCGATTCTGCGTTGCACCAATAAGGTCTATTTGGCGGACCTGCTGAAGAACAACAAGATCCCGACGCCAAAAACCCTGATTCTGTCGAAAGATCAGAAAGACAGTGCAGAACAGGTGATTCGGGATCTGGGCTTTCCTGCCGTCATCAAGATTCCTGACGGCGCCTTTTCGCGGGGAGTCACCAAGGCGGAGGATGAAAAAACGCTGCGTGCGGGCCTGAAAGAGCTGTTCAAACAGTCGGCCCTGGTGCTGGCCCAGGAATACCTTTACACCGATTACGACTGGCGTATTGGTGTGCTTGGCGGTCGGGCCATCTATGCCTGTAAATACTACATGGTGGAGGGGCACTGGCAGATCTACCAGCACGGTGGTGCGGAAGTGGACAGCGGTGGGTTTGATACCATGCCCACTTACGAGGTGCCCCGAAACGTGATACAGGCAGCCCTCAACGCCACACGTCTCATTGGCAATGGTCTCTACGGCGTGGACATCAAGCAGTCTGGCAACCGTGTGGCTGTCATTGAAGTAAACGACAATCCCAGCATTGACGCAGGCGTTGAAGATCGGTTCCTGGGAGGGGAGTTATACACCCTGATCATGCAGGAGTTTCTGTCCCGTATGGAGGAAAAACGGCGTCGCTAGGCGCCGTGTCAGTTCTCAGTATGGGCGTGCCAGATCCTGATGCTACCGAACCACGCGTAGCGGCCCAGGTCTTCGCTGATCTGACGGGCATCCGGAAGCGCCTCGGATTGAGGAATTTCCATAAACAGTTCCATATGGACCCGGTTGCGAAGGTAATGCAGCCGTAGCCGGTTGTTGGGCGGCAGGTTTTCAATGTGTTGGTGAAGGGCCTCACGGATTTCCGCACGGTCAGGAAGCCGTTCGGAGGTCTGGGGGTGGATTTCGTCATTCTCGGCATCGATGTGGAAATTGATGTCGAGAATGTTGTCGAGGGCATTGCGCATGGCGTTTACCACCTGCATTCCTATCTGATGCCCTTCGGAGACGCTGATCTCAGGCGACACAACAAGGTGCACATCCAACAGGATGTCGTGCCCCATGCGCCGGCTGCGGAGCTCATGCACGTTGCGCACACCGTCGGTCTCACTGGCGATGTGTTTCAGTGTTTCGGTATCTTCCGGGGACAGTCCTGTATCGACGAGCTCTTTCACGCTGTCCCGGGTGAAGCGCCATCCGATGTGAATGATGATCCCGGAGATTATCACTGCCGCGAGAACATCCAGCCACAGATAGCCCAGCATGGCGCCGATGGTCGAGAAGAGCACCACCACGGAGGAGAGGGCATCAGTGCGACTGTGCCAGGCATTGGCGATGATCAGGTCAGAGCGAATCGCTAAGCCAACCCGGCGCGTGTAACGATAGATCCATTCCTTGCTGGCAACGGATATGAAGGCCGCTACCAACACCGGCCATTCGGGTATGTTCACCGTGCTGCCATCAAGCAGTCGCAGAGTGTTATCCCAGGCCAGTGCCGCGCCAACGGCAATAAGGATGCTGCCGAGCACCATGGTGCCCATGGTTTCTATGCGTTGGTGGCCATAAGGGTGGTCCTCGTCTGGCGCCTGACGGGAAACCCGCATCACGCCCAGTACCACCACGTCCGATACAACATCGGTAAATGAATGAATGCCATCGACGAGCAGCGCCTGGGAATGAAACAGCGTTCCAGCGATGACCTTGAGGAGGCCCAGGACACCATCCAGTAACATTCCGATAACGGTTACACGCAATGCTGCCCTGCGCTCCTGAGGGAGCCCCTCGTGTTGTTGGTAGGAAAAGGTCTGCTGCTCCGTCATCGAGATTCTCCCTGAGTCTAGTCGTCAGTATAACGAACCTGTCACTGTATGTTTTATGCACATGGGCGAAATCGTTGAATGGCGTAACATCGTGTGACTGAACGGTCTTTCATGGCAGAAAATACTCGGTAACTAATTGATATATAAGTATAAATAAACTGGTCAAAAATTGATCAATTTGTAGGCTGGCGCGAATATCAAGGGTTCGGCAGCGTTGCCCCGCGATTTTCAACAGGGTTATCCACAGATTCCGTGGAAAAGGTCACAAGAGCTTAACGGGACAGACATTTAGCCGTCATATTTAAGGTGTAGGGCGATGCTGTGGAAAACTTCCGGTATACTCCGCATCGTTCTCGATCAGGGAGATTCTGTATGTACGGCATTATGCGCGAACTGTTGTTCCGGTTGCCACCGGAGACTGCTCATAACCTGACGTTGTCGGGGCTCGATATGGCAGGAAAGCTCGGGCTGCTCCAGGCGCTTGTCAGCAAGCCGGAGCCGCTGCCAACCAAGGTGATGGGCCTGGAGTTTCCCAATCCCGTTGGGCTGGCTGCGGGCCTCGACAAGAATGCCGATCATCTGGATGCCTTGGGCGCGTTGGGATTCGGGTTTATCGAGGTAGGCACGGTCACGCCTCTGGCCCAGCCTGGCAACCCGAAACCGAGAATGTTCCGGCTCCCTGAGCACAGTGCGATTATTAACCGGATGGGTTTTAATAATCACGGTCTTGAACACCTGCTGGATCAGGTAGACAAGCGTCGCTACGCGGGCGTACTGGGTATCAATGTTGGTAAGAACAAGGCGACACCCAACGAGGAATCCGAGTCAGATTATCGCAAAGGCATCGCAGCGGTGTATTCCCGCGCTGACTACATCACGGTGAACGTATCATCCCCCAACACACCCGGTCTGCGGGATCTTCAGTTTGGTGACTCTCTCAAGAGCCTGATGCACGCCATCAAGGATGAGCAGGCGCGTTGCGAGAAGGAACATGGGCAGTATGTGCCATTGGCGGTGAAGATCGCCCCGGATATGGATGACGATGGGGTGCGTTTTGTGGCGAATGCCCTGAAAGAGTCGGGGTTGGACGGCGTCATAGCCACCAATACCACCATTAGTCGCGAAGCCGTTGCCGGGCATCGATATGCGGATGAGGCAGGGGGGCTTAGCGGCGCGCCGGTCAGGGAATCTTCCACACGGGTGATTCAGGCTCTGTATGCGGAACTGGGAGAGTCTCTACCGATTATCGGGGTAGGCGGCATAACGGACGGTGACAGCGCGGCTGAAAAAATTCGTGCCGGGGCCAAGCTGGTACAGATTTACACGGGTTTTATCTACCGTGGGCCGGCGCTGATCCGGGAGTCGGTCGACGCGATCCGGCGTATGGAATGATGCAGTGGTGAGAGGGGTGTGTCAGGAAGTAGGGCCAGAAATAAAGTGGGCCCGCTTAGCGGGCCCGTGCGGGGAATAAACCCCGTGGCGTATCATCGCATGGTACGGGTCGGGAGGACCCGTTTGGGTTGCTCTGGGTACTGCGCCAAATTGTGTGTTGTTGAAAGATCAGATTAAAGATTCGGGGTGCTGACAAACAGCGTCATGCCGTTACGTTTGCCAGTCTGTGGATGCCGGATACGCCGGTCATGCCCTCCCATTGATCTGTGCGGCCTTCTCGCCACCCGTTGAGCCATTCCTGGCGAACTTCCGGCTGTTCCAACGGGCAACTGTCTTTTGCTTTACCGGACACGCCGGCCAGATAACCCCGTTTGAATGCACGAGCGTACATATCTCTTTTCTGTCTTTTCATGCCGTTCCTCACTGATGGATTAACAGAACAAGCGTGTACACATCTGCCGTGGCCGGGACTTGGGGCAACCCTTCCGGGGTAACCCACTATTGTCAGGTATGGCCAGAGCAGTCAGGATCCTGTTAACAGAGAGCCCTTTGTTGGCTCCCTGGAACGACGCGTCACCTACAAGGTAAGACTAAGCCAGCGGCCTTGTACACTATTTATTTCATCTATATGAAGCTTCTCTTATAGTTGTGTGACATAACAAACCCGTGAAAATCTGGGAAAATGCGCTAATCCCACGACCTTAGCCACCGTAGAAACGACTCAGGAGTCGAACGTGCCAGACCTTAACTTTTTCGTAACCTGCCCCAAGGGCCTGGAGTATTTGCTGGAGGACGAACTGCGTTCCTTCGGCATGGATCCGGTCCGGAACGCACCGGCAGGTGTCTGGGCCAACGGCACCCTTGAAAGTGGCTATCGTGCCTGCCTGTGGTCGAGACTCGCAAACCGGGTCATCCTTCACCTGGCAGACGTGGATGCCACTTCTGGTGACCAGATGCTGGGTGGTGTAACGGACCTGGAGTGGCAGCAGCATATTCCGATGAATGGCAGCTTTCGCGTCAACTTTGTGGGGCAGAACGAAGCCATTCGCAACACGCAATATGGTGCCCAGCGAGTGAAGGATGGCGTTGTGGACCGTCTGCGTAGTGCCAGTGGTCAGCGGCCTTCCGTGGACGCGAAAAATCCGGATGTAACCGTGTCCGCGCGCCTGAATCGAGGCAAGTTATCGGTCGGTATCGACCTGAGCGGCGACAGCCTCCACAAGCGTGGTTACCGCACGGAAAAGGGGGCAGCACCACTGAAAGAAAACCTGGCGGCGGCTCTGCTGATGAGATGCGGTTGGCCGGAACTGGCGAAAGCCGGCGGTGATTTCATCGACCCTATGTGTGGCTCCGGCACGCTGGTGATTGAGGCCGCCATGATGGCGCTTGATCTGGCACCTGGTCGCAAGCGTGAACGTTTCGGTTTCGAGCGTTGGCTGGGTCACCAGCCGGAAATGTGGCTTTCATTGCGCCAGGAAGCCGAGAAGCGCGCCTATGTCGGTAAACAGGGCATTGAGGGACGCGTCCCTGTCTTCCAGGGGTTTGATCAGGATCGCAGCGTGATACAAACCGCAGGGAACAACCTGCAACGTGCCGGCCTTGAGAGCATCGTGGTCGTCAAGCAACGGGCGGTTGATCAGTTCAGCCGCGAAGAAGCCTGGGCCGCGACGGGCCTGGTTCTGGTCAACCCTCCCTATGGCGAACGCCTGAGCGAACGTAAGGAACTGGGTGTTCTTTATCGCAGCCTCGGCGAAGCCGTTAAGGAAGCGTTACCTGGCTGGCGGCTGGGTGTATTCACCGGTGCGCCCGAGTACGGCAAATCGATCGGCCTTCGCAGCTACAAGCAGTACCGCCTCTACAACGGCAAATTGCCGGCGCAACTGCTGTTGTTCAATGTGGACGACACCAGCGCCATGACGCCACGGGAGCCCGATGTACCGGGTGAAGTAACGCCTCGCATCGCCAACGAAGAGCGCGCGGCCATGCTGCGCAATCGTCTGAAGAAGAACATGAAGACCGTTGGCCAGTGGGCCCGCAAACAGGGCATCGGCTGTTACCGACTTTACGATGCCGATATGCCGGAGTTTGCACTCGCCATTGATATCTACGAGGGGCGCGTTCATGTTCAGGAGTACGCCGCGCCCAAGTCAGTCGACGAGCGTTCCGCGCGTGAGCGGCTGGCAGAGGCGTTGTCGGTGATTCCTGACGCCATCGGTGTCGAACGGGAAGACATGGTCTGCAAGCAACGCCAGCGGCAGACAGGCACCAGCCAGTACGAAAAGCAGGCGGCCAGCGGAGAGTTTTTCAACGTTCACGAACACGGTTGTGTGCTGAAGGTAAACCTCAAGGACTACCTGGATACCGGCCTGTTCCTGGACCATCGGCCAGTGCGCCATTGGATTCAGCAGCACGCTGCGGGTAAGCGGTTCCTGAACCTGTTCTGTTATACCGGGGCGGCAACCGTGCATGCCGCGGTCGGCGGTGCGACCCGTTCACTAAGCCTGGATATGTCGAAAACCTACGTGAACTGGGCACAGGAGAATCTTGCGCTTAACGGTGCGGATGCGTCCCATCACCGTGTTGAGCAGGCGGACTGCCTGGCGTGGCTGGCGGGCAAACCGACTAGCGATCAGCGTTTCGATCTGATCTTCATGGACCCGCCGACCTTCTCAAACTCGGCCCGCATGGCCGGCGTGCTGGATATCCAGAAAGATCATGGCAGGTTGATACGCCAGGCAATGCAGCGGCTGACCTCGGAAGGCCTGCTGATCTTCTCGACCAACTTCCGGCGCTTCAAGCTGGATGGCAGCCTGGAAGAGGAATTTGCCATTGAAGAAATAACCCGCGACACCCTGGATCGGGATTTCCAGCGCAATGCGCGAATTCACCGGTGCTGGCAGGTCAGAACTCGTATTTAAACCCGGTTGAGAACTGGAAGGTGTTCGCGCCGGTTTCGGTGTCTTCAAACAGCCGGCCGCCTTCCAGAACAATGAATCCGTTCTCGATAACCTCGAAATCCAAGCCGAGCAGCCAGCTCACGCTGAAGGAACTGTCCGGATATTCGTCCGCGATCGAGGCGTAGGGGGAGTCATCGTCAGGATCGGCTTCCCGGGCCTTGCCCAGTGGAGTGAGGGTGGCAACCCCTTGCACGTGGGAAAAACCGAACTGGGCATAGGCGTTGGCGTAGTCGGTGATCGCGTAGTGGCCGCCGATGTACCAACTGGCGAAGTACTCGATGTCCAATTCCAGCTCGTTGTCGATTTCGGCGGTGGTTGTGCCGGCGCCAGCCCGGATTTCCACGTGAAAATACTCGGAAATATGCGTTCCAAGCACCATGGACCCCGTGGTTGACCAGGCTGTTTCGAGGGTGTTCTGGCCAACAGACCGGTGGTTGAGGCCGGTTGCCAGAATGCCGACATAGGTCAGGCCTTCGCGGGGAGCTTTATCCTGTGCGCTGGCCGTGACCGGTGTGAGCAAAGCTGCGGAAAGCGTGGCGGCCGTGAAGAGGTGTCGCAACAGCGTGTTCATTGTTATCGGGCTTCCTGGCATTGTCGGATTCCGACAGATTCTGCCTTCTGTAACTGTTTGTTACGTCGACACAAGTCACAGTTCGCATTGCCAGCGACGTTGTAGGATGGAGCTCAGTCGAAGAAGCCTTCCTCGCGCGCAATCAACAACAAGGCATAGACCCCGTTTTCGGGCAGTTGAGGTTCCAGGCCTTCGTCGGACAGCAGTTGCCTGCGCCGGTCGTCCAGCGCTTCCCGGGGCAGGGACGTGACCAGTTCTTCCATACCGGCGATTTCGAAGGGCGCGTCCATGCCGACGGCCGTGAAGATCAGGTCCACCAGGATTTCGTCCGGGTCCATGCCGTCAACATAGACGGTCTGGTCCGGCAGGTCCTGATGGAGTTCCTGGGCCAGTTCGATCAGGGGCACGCCCTGTTCTTCCAGATAGAGCAGGTCGATATCGCCGAGGTCGGCATCTTCCGGTACCCATTCGTCGGCCGGAGCGATGACGACGGTTTTCATCTGCCCGTCTTCCAGTGACCAGGCCATGGCCACGGGGAACAGAACGTCGTCGGTCTGGCAGTATTCGATATCGAGAAAACGCGGTGCGGGCAAGGTACACTCTCCGGGTAGCCGGGCTGCGCGGGCAGCCGTTTTGTACGGATATGACGTCGGGCGCCATCATGCCATACTTGCGCCGCCATTATCAGTTTATCAGGGACATCATGGAACACGCTGAATTCAACACCGATTTGCTCGAATTTCTGAACGCATCACCGACTCCCTGGCACGCCGTGGCCAGTATGAAACATCGTCTTGATCAGGCGGGTTTCAAGGCTCTGGATGAAAAAGAGGACTGGGCACTGGAGGCGGATCAGGGGTACTACGCCATCCGTAACGGTTCCTCCATCGTGGCGTTCCGCACCGGTCGTCGCGATGTCGCCGAGGCAGGTATTCGTATGGTGGGTGCTCACACAGACAGCCCCTGCCTGAAGGTGAAGCCAAACCCGGAATTGCGTCGCAAGGGGTTTTTCCAGTTGGGTGTGGAAGTCTACGGCGGCGTGCTACTGAATCCCTGGTTTGACCGTGATCTGTCCCTGGCGGGCCGAGTGACGTATGTGGATGAGTCCGGATCGGTAAAGGATACGCTGGTCGATTTTCGCAAGGCCGTGGCGTATATACCCAGCTTGGCTATTCACCTGGACCGGGAAGCCAACAGCAACCGCACCGTGAATCCCCAAACGGATCTGCCGCCGGTACTGATGCAGGTGCCGGAAGACGATGCCACGCGGTTTGTCGATCTTCTCACGGAACAATTGACCATTGAGCAACCGGGTATCGGGGTTCGCAAGGTTCTTGGCTACGAGCTGGGTTTTTACGATGCCCAGCCAGCATCGATCGTGGGTCTGCGCGATGATTTTATTGCCTCGGCCAGACTGGACAACCTGCTGAGTTGCTACATCGGATTGCAGGCACTTGTTGAGTCTTCGGGCGATGAGCCAGCGCTACTGGTCTGTAATGACCATGAGGAAGTGGGCAGCATGTCGGCGGAAGGCGCGCAGGGGCCGTTCCTGTCCGCGGTTCTGGACCGCTGGTGCGGCAAGGGTCGGGCTCGTGCGATTGCCCGCTCGATGATGATTTCGGCGGACAACGCGCACGGAATTCACCCCAACTATATGGACAGGCATGACGAGAACCACGGGCCGATTCTCAATCGGGGCCCGGTTATCAAGGTCAACCACAATCAGCGCTATGCGACCAACAGTCGCTCCGCTGCACTTTATCGCCACATCAGCGATGAACTGGACCTGCCATACCAAACCTTTGTGGTGCGCAGTGACATGGGATGTGGAAGCACAATTGGTCCGCTTACCGCCGGCAACCTCGGGGTGACGACGCTGGATATCGGTGTGCCGCAGTTTGGCATGCACTCAATCCGGGAAATGGCAGGAACCAGGGATGGGGTAACGTTGTTCCGGGTGCTGCGGGAGTTCATGCAGCGAAAGGAGGTGCTGTAAATGGCTCCCCGAGCTGGGCTCGAACCAGCGACAAACGGATTAACAGTCCGTTGCTCTACCAACTGAGCTATCGGGGAACAAAGTCGGAATGGCGCGCATAATAGGGACTTTGCCCGGCGGCGTCAACCCCATGAATTGAAAGGTTAAATTTTGTACGACCACAATCTGTATTACAAACCACCCCTGTGGTTGCGCAATGGCCACGTACAGTCTGTCTGGCCGACTCTGTTTCGCAAGGTGTCACTGACAGAGCCGGTCAGGGAATCGCTGCCAACGGAGGACGATGACGAGTTACATCTGGATTGGTATCGCCAGGGAAACGACCGGTTGGCGGTGTTATCCCACGGCCTGGAGGGGCACAGCCGGCGCCCTTACATGCAGGGATTGGCACGGGCGCTGTTGAACGACGGCTGGGATGTATTGGCCTGGAACTTTCGTTCGTGCGGCGGTGTGATGAACCGCCAGCCCCGCTTTTACCACAGCGGCGCAACCGGCGACCTGGACAGGGTCGTGAAGCATGGACTTGCTCAGGGATATGGAAAGGTGATGCTCTCGGGCTTCAGCATGGGCGGTAACCTCACACTGCTATACCTGGGGCAGAAGTCAGAGCAGGTGGATAACCGTATCTGCGGCGCTATCACCTACTCCGTACCCTGTGACCTGGCTGGCAGTGCCGATACGCTGGCCCGGCCCAGTCGGCGTATCTACATGCAGCGTTTTCTGCGCGACCTTCATGTGAAGATGGCAGAGAAGTCGAAACGATTCCCGGGGCTGATTGATGTTACCGGGTTCGAGAAAATCCGCAGCTTCCATGAATTTGATGACCGTTATACCGCGCCGTTACACGGATTTCGCGATGCCCGGGACTATTGGGCCAATTGCTCTGCACTGTGGACTCTCAAGGACATCCGCGTACCGGCGCTGATGGTTAACGCTGCTGATGATCCGTTCCTGTCCCGGCAATGCTTCCCGGAGTCCCGCGCGCAACTGGGTGCCTACGTGCAACTGGAGGCGCCCCGCTGGGGCGGCCATGTCGGCTTTGTTGAGCACGTTCAGGATGGCTATTACTGGTCGGAGCGGCGGGCTGTGGCACACGCCCGCATGCTGGTTGCTTAAAGCCGGATTAGTCCCTGAGCATGGGTTCCAGCACCGGCCAGATGTTGTCCAGCAACTGACCTTGGGCTTCCGCCGTTGGATGAATGCTGTCGCCCTGCATCATGCCCTCCTGGTCATAGATGCCTTCCAGAAAGAAGGGGAGCAGTTCCGTGTCGTACTCGTCGGCCAGTTCGGGGTAGATATCCGCAAAGGCACGGGTATATCGCTGACCGTAATTGGGCGGAATCTGCATGCCCACCAGCAGGGTTTCGGCGCCTGCCTCCTTGACCTGCTCAATCATCCTGGCCAGGTTCTGGCGGATAACGTTGGGTGGAAATCCCCGCAAGCCATCGTTACCACCGAGCTCGATGACAACAACGGCCGGTTCGTTTTTGTCCATAAGATCTGGCAGGCGGCGCAGACCGCCATCGGTGGTTTCGCCGCTGATACTGGCGTTCACCACCTGCCAGCGGTCCAGGCCCTCTCCCTCCAGCCGTTCCTGAAGCAGTGCCACCCAGGATTCCCCGGTTTGCACGCCGTAGGCAGCGCTGAGGCTGTCTCCAACGATCATTAGTGTGCTTTGGCTGGCCTGAGCCTGCGCCCCGACACACATTAAAGCGAGAAAAACTATTGATCTCAGGCGTAAAAATACCGTATGCATAGAGGTCCTGTGTTCAAGACAACCGTTGTGGAGAGCTCGTGAGCGACTTAAGTGATCACAAACCGGATAATGTTAGCCCCATGCTGAAAGTCAGTAACCTGACGCACAAGGTCAGCCTGGAGACAGATACGTTGACGATCTTGCAGGGGGTCAGTCTGGAAATCAACCGGGGTGAATCAGTGGCCATTGTCGGGCGTTCCGGCTCCGGCAAAACCACGTTGCTGGGCCTGTTGGCCGGATTGGATACCCCCTCCGATGGCACCGTTGAGCTTGATGGTTCGGTGATCAGTGAGCTCAGTGAGGATGAACGCGCGAAACTCCGGTCCCGCCGGGTTGGTTTCGTGTTCCAGTCGTTCCAGTTATTGCCGGCCCTGACGGCGCTGGAGAACGTCATGCTGCCGCTGGAGCTGGGCGGTTTCGATTCTCCGAAAGCCAAAGCAAAGGAGTTGCTGGAACGAGTCGGGCTGGGCGAACGGCTCTCACACACACCGAGGCAGCTTTCTGGTGGCGAACAGCAGCGGGTGGCCATTGCTCGCGCCTTTGCCTCCGAGCCGGCGATCCTGTTTGCCGACGAGCCCACGGGCAATCTCGACAACCGCACCGGCGCTGACGTATCCGACCTGTTGATGACTCTGAATCGGGAGCAGGGCACAACACTGGTTATGGTGACCCACGATGAACGGCTTGCCGCCCGCTGTGGCCGACAATTCAATATCGAGGCCGGTGTATTGACCGAACCCTCGACGGCCCAGCAGCCGGAAGCGGTGAACTGATGGCGGCTTCAAAGAAGCTCATGTCGGTCAAACGTGACTGGCGCGAACGGGATGTCCGTGTGGTGCTCTCGGCGCTGATCATCGCGGTTGCCACAGTGGCAACCATTGCGCTGTTTGCCAGCCAGTTGCAGCGTACCCTGGTGTCGTCAGCCAGCTCTTTTCTTGCCGCGGATCGCCAACTGGAAGCGGAAAACGGCCGGCCGATTCCTGAGGGGTGGATGCAGGAAGCCGAGCAAAGAGGGCTGGAAACGGCTCGTATGGTCGAATTCTCCACCATGGTGTTCGGTGCCGGGAATTTCCAGCTGGTGTCGGTCAAGGCGGTGAACAACGAATACCCGCTACGGGGGGAGGTGGAGTACCAGGAGGGCGCGGAGGCGCCGAGGCAAACGGTTGCCCATGGCCCTGAACCAGGCGAGGTCTGGATCAACCCGCGTTTACTGCGGCTCCTGGAGCTTGAGATGGGGGACACCCTGGAGGTCGGTAATCAGGGGCTGACCATTTCCGGCCTGCTGGTACGTGAGCCGGACGGCGGCTTCAATATGTCCGCCCTGGCGCCGCGGGTAATGATGCACGTGGAGGACGTTGGCGCAACCGGTGTAATTCAGGAGGGCAGCCGGGTTGAATATGTGTACCTGTTTGCCGGCGAAGAAGCGGTGCTCAACGACTACTACGGTTGGCTGCAACCACAACTGGAGCCTAGCCATGAATGGGAGGGCGTGCGCGACGGCGAGACCTTCTCCCGCTCCCTGGAACGGGCTGAGCGTTTTCTGTTGCTGGGTGGCAGCCTGGCGGTCATGTTGGCGGCGGTCGCCGTCGCGGTTGCCAGCCGTCAGTACGCGTTGTCGCAACGGGATACCGTGGCGCTGTTGAAAACACTGGGCGTTCGAAGCCAGGGAATTGGGCGCCTGTACCTGCGTCGGCTGGCTCTGTGGGGTGTCGTTGGTGCCGTTGGCGGCCTGTTGGTGGCCTTACCTCTGTATTGGCTGCTATCCAGTGTGTTGGGGGATGTGCTGGAACGGCAAATAGACTACCAGATTGATCCCAATGCGTTGGCACCCGCGCTGTTGACGGCGTTGGTGTCGCTGTTTGCCTTTGCCTATCCGCCCATCCGAAGGCTGCGGAACGTACCGGCGATGCGGGTGTTGCGAAGCCAGCCTGGCGAATCCGGCCGCGAAGCGATTCCCGACTTGGTGATTGCGGTCGTCGCAATCTTTGGCCTGGTATGGATGTACGCCAGGGAAGTGTCCCTGGTGCTGTCCCTGCTCGGCGGGCTTGCCTTGCTTCTCGGTACTCTGGGCCTGCTTGGCTGGTTGATGGTTACCACACTGCGTCGCATCAGTGGTGGTGGAAACGCCTGGCGGCTGGCATTGGTGGGGCTGTACCGGCATCGCCGAGCCAGCTTGTCGCAGATTGCGGTATTCGCCATGACGTTGATGCTGGCGGCCACACTGATCCTTGTCAGAACGTCCCTGCTGGACGACTGGCAATCGCAACTGCCTGAAGACACACCCAACCATTTCCTGATCAACATCGCCCCGGAGGCGGTGGATGAGGTGGATGAGTTCTGGGCGGAACGCGGGCACCCGCTGGAGAAGTTGTATCCCATGGTCCGTGGCCGCCTTACCGAGCTGAATGGGAAGCCGGTGAAAGAAGCTGTGACCAAAGATGAACGGGTCGGGGCCCTCAACCGGGAGTTAAACCTGACCTGGATGGAAGAACTGCCCGAGGACAACGGCATCGTCGCGGGCCAGTGGTTCACGAAAGGGCAGAGCGACGGTGTCTCCATTGAAGCGGAGCTGGCCGGAAAGCTCGGTGTAGAAGTGGGGGATGAGCTTGGGTTCACCATCGGCTCGGAGAAAATCACGGAAACCGTTACCAGTGTTCGTACGGTCCAGTGGGACAGCATGAAACCCAATTTCTACATGGCGTTTCCTCCGGGAGGTGGGCTGGAAGACATGCCCGCCACGTGGATTACGGCGTTCTATCTGCCGGCGGACCTGAAATCCCAGCTCAACGATTTCTCGCGCCGGTTTCCCACGGTTTCAGTGCTTGAAATCGACCACGTGATTGAGCGTATCCAGGAGATAGTAAGGCAGGTGACCCAGGCCATCGAAGCGATATTGGCGTTGATCCTGGCAGCCGCCCTGGTGGTAATGGCAGCGGTGGTCAGTGCGACCATGCAGGATCGGCAACGGGAAGGTGCGCTCCTCCGGACTCTGGGCGGCCGGCAGACGCTATTGGTAAGGAGTACCATGCTGGAATTCGCGTTACTGGGATTCTTTGCCGGTATTCTCGGCGTTGCGGCTGCGGAAGGCGCTGTCTGGGCGCTTCAGTTCCGCATGTTTGAAGGCGAGTTCCGTTGGCACTGGCAGACCGTACTGCCCATCCCACTATTCAGTGCCCTGGTGTTGGCGCTGTTCGGTCGCTGGCAATTGAAGCCCGTACTGAAAGTATCGCCAATGCTCCTGCTCAGGCGACTTGAATAACAGATATGATTCCGGGGTTAACGGTAGTTGGAGAGAATTTCATCCAGTCTGCCGTTTTCCCGGAGGGCTTGAAGTTCGCGGTTGAACGCGTTGGCGAACGGTGCCCACTCCTTCCGGAGCATCAGCCGGAAACCGTATTCGCTGAGTTTGGTCGCGGTTGTTGTGAATTCCCCCTGGAGCCCCTCGTTCCGCAGTATCCACTTGCCAACCAGACGGTCTGCGATCGCGGCGTCAAGATCCTCACCATGGAGGACGTAGAGGAACATGTCCCGGTCCTTGGAGACATCAAAGCGCTCGATGTCGCCAGATTCAAAGTACGGTTCCAATGCCGGGTAATGGTAACCGAGGTGGGTTACCAGGGTTTTCGAGAGCAGATCCTCAGGTACCTCAAACTGAAACGTCGAGTCTTTCGGCACAAACAGGACTTCTTCAATGTTCACCACGGGGTCGGTGAAGACAAAATCCTCGGGGTTGTCAGTCCATTCCTTCGCCCGGGTGGTGCCGTCTATGTAGCCGTCCATCAGCATCTGATCGACACGTTTGCGGGGAATTTTTTCGGCAACAACGCGATAATTCAATCGCTCAGCAACCAGCACAACCACGTCCCACATAATACCGGACTGCTTATCGCCTTCTGTGATCAGGTAAGGAGGGTAGCCATTCGGTGAGACGTTGAATCGGAATACGCGTTCGGCATCCTGCGGGGGAGCATTCTCGGCAGCGAATGCGGTTGAACCGCACAGGGACGAAAACAGGAGTGCCAGTGACGCAAAAGAGATGAGGACGTGCCGACTGGGTGAGTCGTTGCGCATAGATGCGAGGCTCTGTTTCAAGGAGATATTCTAACCCGGCTACATCCCTGCCAGCTACTGCGGAATTGTCACTGTTTCTACTGTCAATTTCAATGACATGCTTTGAATGTTTTTGTAGCGTTGAGTGTCGGCCTGTATTTCCTGAAGACCCCGAAACACCCGGCTGGAACCGGGTGCCGGGTGTTACCTGATCAGGCCCAGGCGCGCTTCAGAACCGCACGTGCATCGTCGAGGCTAACCTCTTTCGGATTGAACATCATGGCGCCGTCGTCCATGGCCATGTCGGCGATGGTATCAAGCTGGTGTTCCTCAACGCTTCCGGTTTCCTTGAGAGTGCGGGGCAGTTTGCAGCGTTTGTGGAGCTCGTCCCGCATCTTGCGCAGAGCTGATATGCTGGCCTCCGCGCGGCGGCTGGCCGGTGTAGCGGAATAGACATCAGGCCCCTCGAGATAGAGCAAAAGCTCGCCCAGCGGTGCGCGGATCGATTCGAGGTTGTATTCCAGTACATAAGGCAGATAAAGGCTCATGCACAAGCCATGGGGCAGGTGGCAGATGGCCCCAGTGGCGTGTCCAAGGGCGTGAACCAGCCCCACCATGGAGTTCGAGAACGCAATTCCGGCCATGGTGGAGGCCTGCGCAAGCTCCAGGCGGCCGTCGCTATCCTTCGGGTTATCCATAACCTGCAGCAGCGAGGTGCTGATTTTTTTGACCGCCGCCGTTGCATAGGCATCGCTGAGCGGGTTCTTGGCCATGCAGGTAAAGGCTTCCGTGGCATGGGTCATGGCGTCCATGGCGGTGGCTGCCGTGATGTGCGGAGGCAGTGTCAGTGTCATCCTGGGATCGATCACGGCTGCGTTGGGCAGCAGGAATGACGACGTGAAGGGAAGTTTCACTGACTTGGTTGTATCGGTGATGACGGCTACCGACGTTACCTCCGAGCCTGTACCGGCGGTGGTGGGAACCACCAGGAATGGCTTCAGGGGGTGCTTGATCACTCCCGCGCCACTGTAGGCCGCAATGTCGTCACCACCTTCTGACACCAGAATATTCACGGCCTTGGCGGTATCGATGGCAGAGCCTCCACCCACTGCAATGATGGAATCGCATTTCTCGCTACGATAGATGCCGGCGATGTCCCTGACCACGTCGGTGGACGAATCCGGCGGCACATCGTCGTAGATACTGATAATTTCCAGCCCGCTTTCCTCGCAGGCGGCGACCACCGGGTCCAGAAGGCCGGCGGCCCTGACACCCTTGTCGGTTACGATCATCGGGCGCTTGGCGGCGAGGCCGGTGAGCTCGTAAGGAATATGCTCAAGAGCCGCTTTGCCGGCGATGACTTTGACCGGGCAGAAAAACTCGTAATATTGATTCGTCATTATGCTCTCACCGTCTCGACAAAATGGGTTGCAACCTTGAGATAAATACGGGCTGCGCTGAGGAGCTTCTCAGGCAGGTGAAGGTTTGAGGGATATTCCTTTACCGCACGTTTCGCCACCAGCTTGGGCAGGATGAAGGTCTCAAGCCGATTGAGGACGCGGGTCATGCGAATGGCATAACTGATATCGCCATCCACCAGCATGCGGTCGTTGGCGAACGCCACCGAGGTTTTCTCCTGGAACGAGAGCACCAGAAAGGCGTGAGCGATATGCTTGAACTGAATGGACAGATCCACCGGGCGCGGTGCCGAATCCCCATGGTAATGAAAACGGCCATTCCCCGTGTGTTCAACAATGAGCCGTGAACCGTCTGGCATCACCATCATTTCAAACAGGAAGCCATCGGGCAGGGCCCGGGCTTCCTTTTGCACTGCCGAATCAATTTCACTGACAGCCTGGAGCGCGCGCCCCATCACCTGGAACATCAGCTCCACATAAAGCCGCCGGGCCTGGAACACCATCGGCTGGATACGTTTCGCAAGCATGGCAATCGTCCGATTGTTGTTTAAGTACATCGATTTTTAGAGTTATTGCTCTAAAAGTCAATGCGGACGATGACGTCAGTTCTGCGTCAGTTGGGCCAGCTTGCGCTTTGCCTCCTCGGCCACCTCGCCCCCAGCTTCTGCTGCGGTGCTGTAATACTGGATGGCTTCCTGGCGTTTACCCTGCTTAACAGCAACATCACCCAGCCGCAGGTAGGCGATTGATGTCGGCACAACCTGATTGGCCTGGCTCAGGTGTTCGCGGGCTTTGTCATAATTGTTCAACTCCAGGGCGTTCAGGCCGCTGTGAAGCTGGTAAGTGAACATCTCCGGATACAACGACGTGGCCTTGTCGAAGTCCGCGGCGGCTTTATCAAGGTTCTCTTTGGCCCGGTAGATGCGACCACGGAGCGAGTAGAAAGCTGCTTCTTCCGGTTCTACCTTGATTGCCTCATTCACTTTGGCAAGCGCTTCGTCCAGCTTGTCGTTACTGGCCAGTTTCATGGCTTCGTCATAGGCATCGTAAGCAGGCTGGCGGCTGCGCAGGAAAGACAGTTTGTTCTCGTAGGTTTCTTCGCCCCGATAGCCGCCCGCGCCAATTTTATTGACCAGTTCCTGGTTTTCACGAACGCGTTTCTGTGACGGCGGGTGAGTGGCGAACATCCCTTCAATGAAGCTTGTGTCACGGCCCTCAGAGAGCCGTACAAAGACTTCCTGCAATTCCACGGCTGCCTGTGGGTCGTATCCGGCTGCTTTCATGTAACGAATGCCATATTGGTCAGATTCCAGCTCATCCCCCTGGCTGTATTGGGCGAGCGCGAGCTGTGCACCCATGGCCGCGCCGCCCATGATCAGGCCGGCCCATTCGTTGTCAGACAGGGCAAAACCCAAACCCGCCACGCCTGCGCTGATCAACATGCCTTGCTGCATGCGTTGGACACTGTGGCGTGCGGCCGCGTGAACTATTTCATGGCCAAGAACCGACGCCAATTGCGCCTCATCCTCCAACTCCATCAACAGACCCCTGTTGATGGCGATCTTCCCCCCAGGAAGCGCCCAGGCATTGGGAACACTGCTGTTGAGAACCACAAACTCGTAGGGCAGGTCGGGACGGTCACTGACCTTTGCCAGCTTCTGGCCTACCTGACTGACGTACAGATTCAATTCCGGGTCGAGGTAGAACTGGCCACCCTGGGTTTGCTGCGTGGGCTTGTACTGCTCGCTGCCGATGGAAAGCTCCTGGCTCTCGGGAATCAGTGACAGCTGTTTTTCGCCGGTGACCGGGTTGACTGAGCACCCGGCAAGGAAGGCCACCACCACAAAAACGGTAAGATGTCGAAAGCCTGTGTGAACGTTCACGATAAACTCCTTGTTTGAATACCTGGGCAGACCCTCGTGAATACCCGCGGTCGCCGTTGCAGGGCATAGGGATGTTTATACCATATCCCTGTGAGCGGCTGTGATGCTACCCGTAAGGGCCTGTTGTATGGAGGCTTTGTCGGCTTTGCGGTATGATCAAAGACTCCAATTCCCGTTTTATACCGTATCCGGAACGACTTCATGAGCAACTACCTGGAACTCATTGCCCTGGTCTGGTTTTTGATCTGCTGGCTAGGCTATTCCGAGTACTCCAGACGCAAGGCCAATGATCGACCCTGTCTCTCCAACACACTCGATCTTTACCGAGAAGATTGGATGCGCGTAATGCTTCGCCGGGATAACCGCATATCCGACGCGTCCGTCGTCGGCAATCTCGAACGTAACGGCGCCTTCTTTGCGTCCAGCTGCCTGTTGATACTGGCCGGTATCATTACAGCACTGGGATACACGCAAGAGGTTATGGAAGTGTTCAGCACCATGCCGTTCGGCACCTTGCCCAGCCGGGAAATCTGGGAAATGCGGATGGTGGTGTTGATGGTGATCTTCATCTACGCGTTCTTCAAGTTCACCTGGTCCATGCGGATGTACAATTTTGTCTCCGTACTGATTGGCAGCGCGCCGCTGACAACCGATACCAAGGCAAGTCCTGCTGCCCGGGAAGCCTTCGCAAAGAGCGCCGGAAGCGTTTGCAATCTCGCGGGCGATGCCTTCAACCTGGGGTTGCGCTCTTACTATTACGCATTGGCCGTGGTTTCCTGGTTTATCCACCCGCTGGTATTCATGGGTGCCTCTACGTTGATCGTCATCGTTCTGTACCGTCGGGAGTTCCGTTCTACCGCGTTGAAGGCCTTGCGAGCCGGCAAGGTGTTCGAGGAACCGCTGCCAAAGTCGGATACCGAGAAAGAAGCTGGTAAAGAAACCCAAAACTGACCTGATGAGCCAAACGTTATGAAAGACTCCATTGGGATGGACCGGGTTCGCCGGTTTATCGACACCCTTAACCAGGGGCGCGAACTGGGCTTGACGGTAACCGCGGTAAAAAATGGGCAATTGACGCTATGCCTACCGTACAGTGACCGCATTATCGGTAACCCGGACACGGGAGTGATCCACGGTGGCGCCATCACGACGTTGATGGATACGGCGTCTGGCTGCGCGACCCTGTGCGCCCTGGACGATTTCGAGCTATGCCCAACCCTGGATCTGCGAGTGGACTACATGCGCCCGGCCGAGCCCCGCAAGCCGGTATATGCCCGGGCGGAAGCCTACAAGATTACCCGAAATATCATCTTTACCCGTTGTGAGGCCTTCCAGGACCCGGGTGAGACCATCGCGAACTGCGTCGGTACCTTTATGCGGATCGGCAGGGATGCGTCCCCGAAATCCTTCCGCGATCTGATTACCGGAGGCGAAGAATGACCAATCCGGAAATCCTCCGCTACACCCAGGAAACCGGTGATTTTTCCCGCATGCTGGAGAGCATCCCTTACGCTCGGTTTATCGGTCTGGAGTGTGATCGCTATGGCGATGACCTGATCTTCCGCCTGCCGAAGAAGGAAGAAAACCTGGGCAACCCGATACTGCCGGCCATCCATGGCGGGGTGATCGGCGGCTTCATGGAGCTTTCTGCGTTGATCTACCTGATGATGTCCCAGGAAACCCTACGCATGCCCCGCATTGTGGATTTTTCCCTGGATTACCTGCGTGCCGGCCTTGACCGCGAGACCTTCGCAGAATGTCAGCTCACCCGCCAGGGCAATCGCGTGGCCAACGTGATGATCACCGCCTGGCAGAAGTCCCGCTCCCAGCCCATCGCGACCGCACGGGCGCACTTCCTTTTGGAAGACTGAATTCATCTTGTCGGGGTTGAAATACCCCTTCTGAACCCCATTTCCCATCTCAACATGCTTGGCTTTGGTGCAAGCAAGCAGGTGGGTATGGCTTTCCGAAACGCGCCTCAAGACGTCCCTGTGCGGCTCGGGCTCCGCCATCCATGGCTCCGCACGGTTTCGGAAAGCCATACCCACCTGCTCGCGCCGGCCTGGTTGCTTAAACGGAAACTACTCCACAGTTGGGTGGGGTGGCTGGGTAAACTTTTCCAAAACCCTGCGGAGCCATGGATGGCGGAGCGGAGCTTACATGGACGTATTCACAGCGTGTTTTGGAAAAGTTTACCCAGCCGCACCGCTCCTCCGAACCTACACAGCAGGAGATGAAACAAGCCATGACGGTTGAATCGCAAAAAGAGACCCTGGGTTTTCAGACCGAAGTTAAGCAACTGCTTAACCTGATGATCCACTCCCTGTACTCCAACAAGGAAATCTTCCTTCGTGAATTGATTTCCAACGCGTCGGATGCAGAAGACAAACTGCGTTTCGCTGCCTTGAAGGATGACAGCCTGTTCGAAAGCGATCCGGAGCTGAAAATCCGCCTGGACTTCGATGCAGAAAAGAACACCGTCACGCTGACCGACAACGGCATCGGCATGAACCGGGATGATGTTATCCAGAACCTGGGTACCATTGCCAAGTCCGGTACGGCCGAGTTTCTCAAGCAGCTTTCCGGTGACGAGAAGAAAGACAGCAAGCTGATCGGTCAGTTTGGTGTGGGCTTCTATTCTTCATTCATCGTGGCCGATTCCGTGGAAGTGTTTACCCGCCGCGCCGGTACACCGGTGGAAGAGGGCGTTCACTGGCAGTCTGCTGGCGATGGCCAATTCACCATTGAGAACGTGGACCGGACTGAACGCGGTACGCAGATCGTCCTGCACCTGAAGGACGAAGCCAAAGAATTTGCCGACGGCTTCCGCCTGCGTAATCTGGTGAAGAAGTACTCCGACCATATTTCCTTCCCGGTCGTGATGAAATCCGAATCCGAGGAAGAGGGTGAGAAGGGCGAATACGAAACCGTTAACGACGCCACCGCCCTGTGGACACTGTCTCGTAGCGAGATCAAGGACGAAGAGTACAAGGAGTTTTACAAGCACATTGCCCACGACTTTGAAGACCCGCTGACCTGGTCCCACAACAAGGTGGAAGGCAAGCTGGATTACACCAGCCTGCTGTATGTGCCTGGCCGTGCGCCGTTTGACCTGTATAACCGGGAAGCGCCCCGCGGCCTGAAGCTGTACGTACAGCGCGTGTTCATTATGGATGACGCCGAGCAGTTCCTGCCGCTGTACCTGCGCTTTACCAAGGGCGTGATTGATTCCAACGACCTGTCACTGAACGTCTCCCGTGAGATCCTCCAGAACGACAGCACCGTAGAAAGCATCCGCACAGCGGTGACCAAACGGGTTCTGGATATGCTGTCCAAGCTGTCCAAGAAGGAGCCGGAGCAGTACCAGAAGTTCTGGAACGAATTCGGCACTGTGCTGAAGGAAGGCCCGGCGGAAGATTTCAGCAACCGCGAGAAAATCGGCGGCCTGCTGCGGTTTGCATCCACTCACACCGGTGAGCAGGCGCAGACCGTGTCTCTGGATGAATACATCGGCCGGATGAAGGAAGGCCAGAGCAAGATTTACTACATCACCGCCGACAACTTCATGGCCGCCAAGAGCAGCCCGCACCTCGAAGTGTTCCGCAAGAAGGGTATTGAAGTACTGATCCTCTCTGACCGTATTGATGAGTGGATGATGGGCTACCTGAACGAGTACGACGGCAAACAGTTCCAGGACGTTGCCCGTGGTGATCTCGACCTTGGCGAAGTGGAAACCGAGGAAGACAAGAAGCACAAGGAAGAGGCCGCCGAGGAGCACAAGAACCTGCTGGAGCGCATCAAGACGGCACTGGAAGACCGGGTACAGGAAGTGCGGGTAACCAACCGCCTGACCGATTCACCGGCCTGCCTGGTGGTTGGTGACTTCGATATGGGTGCCCAGATGAAGAAAATCATGGAAGCGGCGGGCCAGAAAGTACCCGACAGCAAACCGATTTTCGAAATTAACGTGGAGCATCCGCTGGTCCAGCGCCTTGAAAACGAGCAAGGCGAGGATCGCTTCAAGGAACTGTCAGCGGTACTGCTGGACCAGGCCACATTGGCCAGTGGTGAACAGCTGCAGGATCCGGGCGCGTATGTAAGCCGCCTGAACCGCCTGCTGCTTGAGCTTGCCAACTAAGGCCGCCTGATGCAGCAGATTATCGTGGACGTCGATATCAGCCCTGATGAGTGGATCAAGCTCTATCAGGGTTCGGCGACGGACGTTCACACCACGGCCCGGGACGGGCGTTCCGTCCGCTTCCCGGCCCGTATTCTCTCCCGCTTTTACCTTCGCGACGGTGTCCAGGGCAGTTTCCGTATCCTGTTTGACGACCAGGGCAAGTTCGTCAGCGTGGAACGCCTGTAATTCCGGCCTACCAACGCCTTTAAAACTTCTCTACAATTCCCACCCGTTTATTCCTTGATCAATTCGTGGAGCCCTGATGCGAATAATCCTTGCCCCAATGGAAGGGCTTGTTGATGCACCCATTCGAGAGACGCTGACAGCCGTCGGTGGCATCGACCGGTGCGTAACAGAATTTATTCGCGTGACGCAGGGCATGCTGCCGCCCCGTATTTTCTACAAGTACGCCCCGGAGTTGCACAACGGATGCGAAACCCGGGTTGGCGTGCCGGTGGCCGTTCAACTATTGGGCTCAGACCCCGTCCAGATGGGCCGGCATGGCGCCAAGGCGGTGGAGTTGGGCGCCACACAGGTTGATATCAATTTCGGTTGCCCCGCCAAAACCGTGAACAAACACAAGGGGGGCTGTGTGCTCATGCGAGAGCCCGAGTTGATGCAACAGATTACGGAGGCGGTTCGCGCTGCCGTGCCTGCCCATGTGCCGGTGACCGCAAAAATGCGTCTGGGCTACGATGACCGTTCCATGGGCGTTGCCTGTGGTCAGGCCCTGGAAGCGGCCGGCGCGTCCGAAATCGTGGTCCACGCCCGCAGCAAGGTGGACGGCTACAAGCCGCCGGCCTATTGGGAAGACGTGGCGAGGGTCAGGGAAGCGGTCGATGCCCATGTGATCGTCAATGGCGAGATCTGGACCGTGGCGGATTACTGGCGCTGCCGAGAGGTCTCCGGCTGTGACGATGTGATGATCGGTCGTGGGTTGATCGCCCGGCCGGATCTGGCACGGCGGATTCGCGCCAGTCAACGGAATGAATCAGTGCCGGATATGACCTGGCCCGAGGTGGTCAGGCTGGTTGAAGGTTACGCTGTTGCGCTGCAGGACCGCCTTGAAGACAGGTTTGTGACCGGTCGTATCAAGCAATGGCTGAACTATCTGCGTGGCGGCTACGGCGAGGCCCAGCGGCTATGGCCCGAGGCCCGAAAAATCCGCGATGTGGCACCCATGCTGGCCTGCCTGAAACAGCCCGTCCCAGTTACCGAAGCCGCATAGCCCCGTTCGCTCTTATCGTTCCGGAACCCTATTCTCCAGCTACACTGCTATGAAGTGGCGCATCCTTCGTACGGTGTATGGTATCGCCAAAAAACAGGGGAGAGGGAAAAATGAACAACGCCTGCAATAGCCTGGTTGCTGCCATTCTGGCAAGCGCCATATCGCTGTCGGCCGCCGCCGACGCCGTCAAGGTCACACCGCTTGGGAGTCATGACGGCGAATTCTGCGCCATGGACCGGGCGCTCATCTTTGAAGACCCCAATGGTACCCGAATTCTCTATGACGCCGGTCGAACCGTCGCTGGTGCCGATGATCCTCGATTAGGCAATATTGATGTGGTGCTTGTCTCCCACGTTCACGGGGACCATGTGGGAGACCGTCATATCCGCGATGTTAATCAGGGCAGCTGTGGCGGGCCGGAGGTTCCGGTGGTGGTTCTGCCGGAGTCCAATTCCGTGAACATTACCGCCGCCAAAAAGGCAAAGATCGTAACAGGCAGTGAAATGCCGGCCTTTTTTGCCAGCAAGCTCAAAAGCGTGGAGGGCAATCCGGAAGATTCCCTGCTGGTGAGGTTCGGTGCCGAGCGGGTGGTGGGCGGTGTGGCCATCACGACCGTGCCCGCCGTGCACAGCAACGGCCTGTCGCCGAGTTTCCTCACCGGTCCGCTGGCGGAATACCTGAAAGCGGCGGGCGTTGGCGCCAGTGTCGGGCCGCCCACCGGCTACGTGCTCACGTTCAGTAATGGCCTGGTGGTTTATCTGTCCGGCGATACCGGTATCACCGCTGAGCAAAAACTGGTTGTCAAAGACCATTACGGTGCCAGTCTTGTCGTTCTCAACATCGGTGACACCTACACCACGGGGCCTGAAGAGGCGGCCTACGTGGTGAATGACCTGATACAGCCAAACGCAGTGATTGCATCCCACGCCAATGAAGCGGCCACTCAGGATGGCGTGGTCCGGGACGGAACGCGCACCAGGCAGTTTATCAGCCTGTCCTCGGTGCCCGTCCACGTTCCCCTGAGCGGAAAAACCATGAGCTTTGATGGCTCTGCCAATTGTACCGGTGGTTGTTGATAGAAAGGCTGGCCGGGGCGGTCATCAGCCCTCCATATCCGACGAGTATCGCCCCAGAGCGGCCAGGCTGTTCAACTTGGCGCGCTTAACCATTGCAGCCTGAGCGGCTTCGCGGTTGGAGGAAATGCCTGCCCAGGCTTTCTGGGCAGGCTCCTGCAGTGCCCGCCCGTAGGAAAAACTGAGCGTCCAAGGCAGGGCCGGGCCACTGTTCATGGCGTTCAGGTTCAGGGTCGCTTCCGCGGGTGTCTGGCCACCGGACAGGAAGTTGATTCCAGGCACCGCTGCCGGAACCACACGCCGGAACACTCTCAAGGTGTGTTTTGCCACATCTTCCGGGCTTGCTTTCTGGCCATTGGCATTGCCGGGCGTCACCATGCTGGGTTTGAGGATCATGGTCTCAAGCTCGACGCGATGGCGCCGCAGCGCCTGAAACACCTCGTTGATAACGGCCTCATTCACCTCTGCGCTTCGCTCGATGCTATGGTCACCATCGATCAGCACTTCCGGTTCCACGATGGGCACCACACCGCAGGACTGGCAGATGGCAGCATAGCGTGCCAACACCTCTGCGTTGGCCTCAATGGCGGCGCGGCTGGGGTTGGTATCGGTGATGTGGTAAACATTCCGCCACTTGGCAAAACGCGCCCCGAGTTGCTTGTAATCTTCAAGTCGCTGGGCCAATCCATCCAGGCCCTCGGTAATCTCATCTCCGGGAGCGTTGATCATCGGGCCCTTGCCCTTATCAACCTTTATGCCGGGCACAATGCCCTGTTTTGCCGCTATCGAAGGGAGGCTGGTGCCATCGTCCGCGTGCTGCCGCAGGGTTTCCTCGAACAGGATCACACCACTGACGTACTCTCCCAGACCTGGCGCAGCGAGAATCAGGTTGCGGTAGTGTCGTCGGTTTTCTTCGGTGGACTCCACACCAACCGCCTTGAACCGTTTGGCGATGGTTGGGTTGCTCTCATCCGCCGCCAGAATGCCCTTACCTTCGCAGACCAGTTCACGGATGGTGCTTTCAAGCTGTTCCTGAGTGTTCATCCAAAACTCCCGTCGCTATGCCAGTGAACGTTTCAAACTTTAGTTTCAAATTCTGGTTTCAAACCCCGAGTGTTCAGTATAGATCTTCAGCAACCAGATCACAGTTATCAACCGGTAACTCGCGGGAGGCATGGCGATAAACAAAAACTATTATATTGGTACGAAAAAACAACCTGCGTTAATAGTGAAAAATGGGAGTACATTGACTAGATTGGTAGCTGATTGGTTCCGTTTGTCAGTGCAACAACGATCAATGAAACAATGAAAGAGATGGTAGCAACCCACGGAGAGAGCGATATGAGCGGAAACGAAGGTAAATGCCCGGTGATGCACGGGGCCCGCACACAACTGCAGGACGAGGGTCCGGGTGTCAACGATTGGTGGCCGAACCAACTGAACCTGGGTATTTTGCACCAGCACAACCCCAAGTCGAACCCGTTGGGGGAAGACTTCAACTACGCGGAAGAATTCAAGAAACTTGATCTGCCTGCGGTCAAGAAAGACATAGAAACCGTATTGAAAGATTCACAGGATTGGTGGCCCGCGGATTACGGCCATTACGGTCCGTTCATGATCCGTATGGCATGGCACAGCGCCGGTACCTATCGAACCGGTGATGGTCGCGGTGGTGCCGGTACCGGCAACCAGCGTTTCGCGCCCATTAACAGCTGGCCTGATAACGGCAATCTGGACAAGGCCCGCCGCCTGATGTGGCCTGTCAAGCAGAAGTATGGCAACAAACTGTCCTGGGCCGACCTGTTTATCCTGACCGGCAACGTGTCCCTTGAGTCCATGGGCTTCAAGACCTTTGGTTTTGCCGGCGGTCGAGAAGACATATTCCAGCCCGAGGAAGACATTTACTGGGGTGCGGAAAGGGAATGGCTCGCCACCAGCGACAAACCGAACAGCCGTTATTCCGGTGATCGGGACCTGGAAAACCCCCTGGCTGCGGTACAGATGGGGTTGATCTACGTGAACCCGGAAGGCCCGGATGGCAATCCGGACCCGTTGGCATCGGCTAGAGACATTCGTGAAACCTTTGCTCGAATGGCGATGAATGACTATGAAACAGCAGCTCTGACGGCTGGCGGTCATACGTTTGGTAAGACCCACGGTGCTGGTGATCCCGACAAAGTCGGCCCAGAGCCGGAAGCAGCGCCGATCGAAGAGATGGGCCTGGGCTGGAAGAGCAGCCATGGCAGCGGCAAGGGTCGTGATGCTATCACCAGTGGTCTCGAAGGCGCATGGACACCCAGCCCCACAAAGTGGGATATGAGCTATTTTGACGTGCTGTTTGGGTATGAGTGGGAACTGACCAAGAGCCCGGCTGGTGCCCAACAGTGGCGGCCTAAAGGATTGACCGAGAAGGACATGGCGCCGGACCCGGAAGATCCGTCCAAGCGCGTGGAAATCATGATGTCCACCGCCGATATGGCGATGAAGCAGGACCCGGAATACCGCAAGATTTGCGAGCACTTCCATAAGAACCCGGAAGAGTTTGCAGATGCCTTCGCCCGCGCCTGGTTCAAGCTGACGCACCGCGATATGGGCCCGAAAACCCGCTATCTCGGCCCGGAAGTGCCGGCCGAAGACCTGATCTGGCAGGACCCGGTGCCAGAGGTCGATCACGAACTGATCAATGCCCAGGACATTGCTGACCTTAAGAGCAAGATTCTGGGAACTGGCCTGTCGATTTCCGAGCTGGTTTACACAGCGTGGTCTGCCGCGTCGACGTTCCGTGGCTCCGATCTACGCGGTGGGGCCAACGGCGCTCGCATTCGCCTTGCTCCCCAGAAAGACTGGGAGGTCAACGAACCGCAGCAACTGGCGAAGGTGCTGCAGGCTCTTGAAGGCATCCAGAAGTCCTTTAACGATGCCCAGTCGGGCAACAAGAAGGTGTCCCTGGCTGACCTGATCGTGCTCGGCGGTAACGCCGCCGTTGAGAAGGCTGCCAAGGATGCAGGCCAAAGCATCGACGTGCCGTTCTCACCCGGCCGCACCGATGCCACCGATGACCAGACGGATGTTGAGGCGTTCGACTGGCTCAAGCCCGAAGCGGACGGCTTCCGCAACTATCGCCGCGCGGCGTTCACCGTTTCCGACGAGGAAATGTTGATCGACAAGGCTCAGTTGCTGAATCTGAGCGCTCCGCAGATGGCGGTTTTGGTGGGCGGCCTGCGTGTACTGGGTGCGAACTACAAGCAGTCCAAACACGGCGTGCTGACCAACTCGCCGGGCAAACTCACGAACGATTTCTTCGTGAACCTGACCGACCTCAACACCGAGTGGAAGCCTACGTCGGCTGACGCCGATGTGTTCGAAGGGCGCGACCGCAAAACCGGCAACGTAAAGTGGACCGGTACCCGTGTGGACCTGATCTTCGGTTCCAACTCGCAGCTTCGCGCAGTGACTGAGGTGTACGCACAGGCAGATGCGAAGGAGAAGTTCGTCAAGGACTTCGTCGCCGCCTGGAACAAGGTGATGAATGCAGATCGTTTTGATCTGTCGTGATTGAATGCCCGCACCAAGGTGCGGGCACTTGATGGCAAAACGGCGTTTCAATGAAAGTTGAAACGCCGTTTTTTTATGCGGGTTCTGATATTCAGAGCCCTTGGGCACCTCTGCGAAGCCAGTCATGCACAAACGCCAGCTTGTGGCGCGCAAAATCTGACAGAACAAAGGGGTACAGGTCAGACAGACCCATTGACCGGTTTACATGGTTTACGCCCATGGCAATGGACGCGGCGATATGGATCAAACGCTGGGCATCGGGTTCTGAATACGGGTCCCAGTTCGGGCCTGGCACTTCGTCGGAGGTTAGACCGGAGGCCACAAAGCTGTCGGTCAGGTCCGTCAGGTGTAATAAATGCGCTGCCGTTTCCGCCCAGTCCTCATGGGGATGGGCGGAGGCATAGCTGGTCAGATAAAACTGTCTCCAGTCCTTTGGGGGGCCATTTTCGTAATGATGCTGAAGTGCGCCCGGATAGCTGATGCGTTCATCACCAAACATCGCCCGGAAGGCATCCAGGAAGTCCTCACGCAGGCTCAGACGCCACCAGAGCATGTGGGCAATCTCATGGCGCATGTGGCCAATCATTGTTCTGTAGGGCTCTTCCAGCGCCTCACGGCGGGTGGTACGTAGTACGGGGTCTGCCTCGGCCACACTGATGGTGACAACGCCCTGGGCGTGGCCCATTGGCACCGGAGTGGGGCCTTCGGCAAGCATGTGGAACACTGGCCGGGCGCCGGGATCTTCCGGGCGAAACCAGTGCCAGCGACCCAGGTTATCAATTACCCAGCGTTTGGAGGCCTCGGTTTGGGACCAGTTGGGGATGGCGTTGGCAATTGATGGGTCTGGTGCCAGCGCGGTCATGGCACAAGCGCGGCAGAAGGCGCCTTGCTCCGGTGCGATCCAGTTGCAGCCAATCACGTCCCTGTTAGCGCAAAAGGGCGGCATCGGCAGAAACGCTCGTGCCTGGGGGTCATAGGCCACCGGTGTACCTTCAGCCGTAGCAAGATTATCAAACCAGAGAGAGCCGGAACCGACGGGGTTGGCGAAAACGCGCATAAAGAAAGTCTTCCAGCGGAATGGACTTCGAGTATAGGAATTGATCGCGCTGAATGTCCAACGCCGAATTGAGAGTCTTGTTAGTTATTTCACATGTGTAGTATATTTGGTTTACATGTGAAATAACTGGCTGACATATGGACAAACGGTTTTTCTATCTGCTTAACAAGGCCCGCCATCGGGTTTACAAACACGCTGACCAGCGCAGCGAAGAAGCGCTGGGAATTTCAGTCACCCAGGTAGGAGCTCTGTTGCTGGTTGCTGGTGACGAGGGGTGTCTGCTGAAGGATCTGGCCCATAGCCTGCATTTGAACAGTTCCGCGTTGACGGGGCTGGCCGGGCGGATGGAAAACAAGGGCCTGTTGGAGAGACGGACCTGTGACAGGGATGGCCGTGCATCCCGTTTGTACCTTACCGATGTCGGGCGCGAGAAGATCGAGAGCGCCAAACCGTTGATCACGGAATTGAACAACCGCATGACCGACGGTTTCAGTGACGAAGAAGTGACCGTCATCCTTAAGTTCCTCAACCATCTCGCCAACGATTTTTGACGCCAGGGCAAAGTATTCGGCAAGTATCAGGAGAACGATTATGAGTGCCAGGGAATCTTCATTACCCCCAACGAATAGAAAGGATGTGCCCGTTACGACGCCGGGTGGCCATCGAATCCAGCTTCGGGTATTTCCCGCCGATCAATCCAGTTCGGTCGTCATCGTGGCTGGCGCTATGGGGGTGGGTCAGCATTGCTACGAGAAATTCGCGCGTTACTTGAGCAGCCAGGGCTTTACCGCTATCACCTTCGACTATTTCGGTATGGGTGCCTCCCTGAACGGCCATCTGCGGGATTGCCCCGTCAAGGTGACTGAATGGGGAAGCGAGGACTGCCGGGCGGTTATAGACTTTGCTCGGCAGCATTACCCAGGGCAGCGTCTTCAATGGATTGGACACAGCGTCGGCGGCCAGTTGCTGGGCATGACTCCCAACGTAAACGACCTGGATCACGCGGTCACTGTCGCCTGTGGCAGCGGTTATTGGCGCGAGAACTCACCGCCCACCAAACGCATTGCCTGGTTTTTGTGGTATTTCATGGCACCGGTCTGCGTACGGATGGTTGGCTATTTTCCCGGAAAGCGCCTTAACATCGTGGGTGACCTACCACCCAATGTGATACGCCAGTGGCGGCAATGGTGCCTTGATCCCGAATACGCGGTGGGGAAGGAAGGCCAGGCATTGCGTGAACAGTTCGCGGCGGTACAGGTGCCCATTTCCGCCGTCGCCTTCACCGATGACGAAATGATGTCCCGGCGTAATGTTGATTCACTGCACAGTTTCTACACCCGGGCGGCGGTGACCATGCACCGCGTTGATCCTAAAGACATAGGCGAGCACCGCATTGGCCATCTTGGGTGGTTCCGCGAGCAGTACGAAATGTCCATATGGCGAAACACGTTGCTGCCACTGCTTCGTTAGTGGGCGGCATTACATCCTGGCGGGCAACTCAGTGCGCTGATTTTCGCGCCCGCCAGAATCGGGCGATGGCCGGTTTAACGCTCACGCCATGAACCAGGATCGACAGGGCAACCACCACCAGGGTCAGGTGAATCAACTCCAATGCAATGTCTTTCGGCAGCCCATGCTGGATGGCGTACATGAGGTAATAGAGCGAACCAATACCGCGAACACCAAACCAGCCTGCGAGGTTGCGCAATCGCATCGGCGCTTTGCTGCCCAGCAGGCCGAGGTGAACACTGATGGGGCGTGCGACAAAGAACAGGAAAGCGGCAAAACCAACGGCGCGCCAACTCCACGAGTCCCAGAACAGGGAACCGCCAATCAGCAGCACAAGAACGATCTCCGCAAGTCGCTCCAGGTGCTCGTTGAACACCAGCGAGCTCTGATGTATGTGCGCGATTGGCTGAGGTGTATCCCCCGGATGGGTTTCTCCGGACGTTGGGTCTGAGTAGGATTGTTTGAGGCCGGCCAGCTTCAGTTCGGTATGCCGCAATGCAACCGCTGCGCTGAACACTGCCAGAAACCCCCAGGCATTGACCAGCAGGCTGATGCCATAGGCAAATGCAATCAGGCCAAGCCCCAGGAAGCTTTCCAGAAATTCCGAGTGGGTATACGTCGAGCGCAGCTTCTGCACAGTCCATCCCACAAGGCAGCCGGCAGCAATACCGATGATAATCCCCGCACCGCTGGCCCAGACAACATCAATGGCGAACCAGCGCCATCCGGCATCCCCAAGGTCGTGCAAACCAAGTAATCCGAGGCCCAGCATGACGAAGGGAAACGCGCTGCCGTCGTTCATACCGGCCTCGCTGGTTAACGCAAACCTTAGCCGGTCCGGATCATCGGCGTGTCGAACCTGTACCTCGGTGGCCAGGACAGGGTCCGTGGGAGCGACCACCGCCCCCAGAAGGACGGCTGCGCCGAGCGGCAACGCCAGCCAGTAGTATCCGAAGAGCGCCACGATGCCCACCGTCAGCGACATGGAAACAACGGCCAGTCGCAGGGGGTTACGCCAGCGCCTGAAGGTCACCGGTGCCGGCATTTTTACACCCGCGCAATACAGCGAAATCAATACGGCAATTTCTGTGAGTAACTCCAGCAGCGCGGATTCTTTCAGAGGATTGAAATGGAACAGGCCAAGGCCCATCGGGCCCACCACGAACCCGATCACCAGATACACAATCGCTGAGGTCGCGGGCCCGGTTCTGATATAGGAAGCCGTAAAGCCCACTACCAATAGCAGCGAGCCCAGCAGGATAAACCAGGTAGCAGTGGTCATAGGCGACTCATTGATTGAGTAGTGAAGTAACCGCCCCTCTGAAACAGGGACTCTTGAGGATGCGCTCTGCAGCGGAATAGTGCCAGCAGATCGCGTCTAGTGTCTTATACGGTTCAGTAATCACGCACGCTTCGGCGGGTCTGATGCCAGTGAGCTCTGACGTCGGATCGGGAAGTTCACTGCCCGGTCAGGGCTTGATCAACCGCCTGCGCAGCATGGATCGCCGTTGTGTCATACAGCGGGACGGAGGTGTCGGTCTGCTTGATCAGCAGGCCGATTTCCGTGCATCCCAGGATGACCGCTTGTGCACCTTGCTCGGCCAGTGAGTCGATGACGGCCAGATACGCCTCCCGGGAAGCTGCCTGGATCTTTCCCTGGCAGAGCTCTTCGTAGATCACGCGATGAACCTCCGCCCGTTGGGCGGCATCCGGTGTGACCACCTCAATGCCGGCCGCTTCCAGCCGTTCACGGTAGAAGGCCTGCTCCATGGTAAATCTCGTGCCCAATAGCCCAACGCGTGTGATTCCATCCTCTGTCAGCACGTTGGCGGTGGCATCGGCAATGTGAAGCAGAGGGATGCGAACGGCCAGTTCAATCTCCGGTGCCACCTTGTGCATAGTGTTGGTGCCGATCATCAGAAAATCCGCGCCGGCGTTCTGCAGGGAAAGAGCGGCGGAGGAAAGAATCCTGGCGGTTGCCGGCCAGTCACCCTGGTGCTGAAGCGCCTCAATCTCCGCGAAATCCACGCTGTAGAGCACCAGTTTGGCGGAATGTAGCCCACCAAGACGCGATTTCACGCCCTCGTTGATCAACCGGTAGTAGGTCTGTGTGGATTCCCAGCTCATGCCCCCAAGTAGTCCTATGGTTTTCATGCGAGTTCCCTCTTTGCGCGATGACTAATCCTGTAAATAGTGCCTTACCTTTACCGGGTTCTGGAAGGTATAAAGACACTCCGAATGGTATAAACTCAATGATGCCAACCACAGAGCTGCTGCAGTTTATACATTGAAGGAACGCTGCCATGAGTAACGTACTTGAGTCTGCCGAACAACGCTGTGACGCCATCGATGCACCCTGCAGTGCCATTGAAACCATACTGAGCCCCCGCATAACCGACCTGGGGGGATTCTCCGTGCGCCGCCTGTTGCCTACTGCAAAACGGAAAATGGTCGGCCCCTGGATCTTTTTTGATGAGATGGGGCCGGCGGATTTTCCGGCGGGGCAGGGCATCAATGTGCGTCCGCATCCGCACATTGGCATCGCAACGGTGACTTACCTGTTCGAGGGCGAAATCCTGCACCGGGATTCTGTCGGCAGCCTCCAGCCCATCCGCCCTGGCGACATTAACCTGATGGTGGCGGGCCGTGGCATTACCCATTCTGAACGTGAACGTCCCAGCATCACTGTAGAAGATCACCGGCTGCATGGCCTGCAACTCTGGCTGGCGCTGCCGGAAGAACACGAAGAAATCTTGCCCTCCTTCCATCATTACCCGAGTGACGATATCCCGGCCATTACCATCCAGGAAGTCCCGATACGGGTGATGATCGGTAGCGCCTACGGCGTGGCTTCCCCAGTGCGACAATTCAGCGACACCCTGTATCTGGAGGCCTCCCTCAAGGCCGGACAGACACTCGAGTTGCCCGATGCGCACGAACGTGCCGTATATGTAGCCCAGGGCGCCCTGACGGCCTACGGCTCTGAGCTTCCGACGCACAGTATGACGGTGTTTGCCCGTGAACCCGGCGTATCGGTCACTGCGACGGAAGACACCCGCATCGCGGTGATCGGCGGTGAACCGATAGGCCGCCGGTTCATCGAATGGAACTTCGTATCGTCCCGGAAAGAACGGATCGAACAGGCCAAGGATGATTGGCGGGCAGGGCGGTTCGACAAGGTGGTTGGGGACGAGTCAGAATATATTCCGTACTAGGGCACCTCAATTTTGTTCAATACCCGCTTCAGTATTGAGGGCAGACTCCGTTCATAACCTGAACGGAGAATACCATCCATGAGCCTTTCCCTGATTCTGCCCATGTCTGCGTTCGCGCTGGCGGCGTCAATTTCCCCGGGCCCGGTTAATCTCGTGTGCCTGAGCAGTGGCACCCGTTATCCGGTTCCCCGGGGGCTGATCTTCGTAACCGGGGCAACCCTCGGCTTCATCGCACTTTTCGTCGCCGTGGGGCTGGGGCTTTACTCCCTGCTGACGACGATTCCGATGCTTGAAGCGTTATTGCGATGGGCGGGTGTCGCATTCCTTCTTTTTTTGAGTATTAAGCTGGCCATGGATAGCGGTCAGTTACCGGAAGATCGCCTTGAAAAGGCGCCGGGCTTTGGCACCGGGGCAATCATGCAGTGGCTGAACCCCAAAGCCTGGTTGGCCTCGGCGTCTGGCATTGGCGCCTATACCAGTGCCAACGATCTGAACCAGATCCTGCTGTTTGCTTCGCTTTATCTGCCCATCTGTTGGTTTTCCCTGGCGTGCTGGGTCTATGCAGGGGCTTTCCTGCGGCGATATGTTCAGCGGCCAACGGTAATGATGGCCATCAACCGGACCCTGGCGCTACTGCTTGCAGTCAGTTGCCTGTATCTGGTGATCGGTTGAGGGCTGTCGATACTGATTCGGCGTTGCAGCCATCAGCCGTTTGAACGTGCGCTGGAAGTGAGGCTGGTCGGCGAAGCCTGTGTTCAGTGCCGCCTCGGCGATAGGGGTGCCGTTGGCGAGCTCAAGGCGACCTAGCTGAATGCGACGGTTGAGCAGATAGGCGTGGGGCGTAAGCCCAAAATAGTGCCTGAACGCCCGGATCAGGTGGCCGGCGCTGTATCCGGAAATCTCGCAGAGCGTATCCAGTGATACGTCTTCTGTTGTGTGGTTGTCCAGATAACGAGCCAGCTCAGTCAAGGTGTCCGGCGCGTCCGGTTGCGGAACGACCGGTTGCCGGGCCAATTTTTGCATCAGGTCCGACAGGAACTCCACTACCTCGGTCTGCTTGTCCAGCAGGTCACGCCGGGCATCCAGAAGACACTCCGCCATGCGGCAGTAGCGATCGTACCAGAGGGGCTCCGACAGGGTTGCAGTGGCCATGTCCTGCCAGCGAGCTTCCGGCAACAGGCCAGCTCGGAACCGCAGGTCCGTCAGCCACCCGGTATCCACGTATAGCATCAGGTATGCCCAGGGCTGGTTATCGATGGGGTTGCAGGAATGAACCCACTCCGGGTTCATCAGTACCAGATCACCAGCGCGGACATGGAAGAGAGCCTCCCGATACTGGTAGGTACTTTCGCCTTCGGTAATGGCGCCAATGGACCATTGGGTATGGCTATGAGGGGCATAGCAGACTTTGCGCCCATCACTGACTTTGCGCAGCTCCACATGCGGCAGGCGGGCGTCGCGCCAGAAAATGGGTTTGCTGCTATTCATCATTCAATATCCAGTTGGCGGCTTTCTCCGCAATCATAAGCGTCGGGGAGTTGGTATTGCCGCTGGTGATTGTGGGCATTATACCGGCGTCCACAACCCGTAATCCAAGCACGCCCCTTACCTGAAGGTGTGAATCGACCACGGCCATTTCATCATTAGCCCGGCCCATACGGGTAGTGCCAACGGGATGGAAAATGGTGGTGCCAATGTCGCCGGCAAGGCGCGCCAGTTCGTCGTCGGTCTGGTATTCCACGCCGGGCTTGTATTCCTCCGGCTGATACTTCGAGAACGCCTCCTGCTGGGCAATGCGGCGGGTCACGCGCAGGGAATCGGCAGCCACCTTACGGTCTTCTGCAGTGTTCAGATAATTCGGGGCGATGGACGGTGCGTGCCGGGCGTCGCGACTGTGAATCCGCACCGTGCCCCGGCTGCTCGGATTGAGGTTGCACACACTGGCGGTGATCGCCGGGAACGTGTGCAATGGTTGGCCGAAGGCATCCAGGCTTAGTGGCTGCACGTGGTACTGGATGTTTGCATAATCGTAGTCGTCGGAACTGCGGGTAAAGGCACACAACTGCGACGGTGCCATACTCATGGGCCCCGAGCGTTTGGCCAGGTATTCCAGACCAATCTGGGCTTTGCCGAACAGGGAGTGGATCATGGTATTGAGCGTCTTGGCGCCGTGGAGCTTGTAGACCGAACGTATCTGCAAATGGTCCTGCAGGTTCTCGCCAACGCCCGGCAAGTCCGCTACTACCGGAATACTAAGTTGTTCAAGAAGATCAGCAGGACCGATGCCGGAAAGCTGCAACAATTGTGGCGAGCCAATCGAGCCGGCCGACAGGATCACTTCTTTCGCCGCCAAAGCCAGGGTTTCATTACCGTTCGCCTTTGCGACCCGAACGCCGGTGCAGTGGGGTTGGCCGCCGTCTGTTGGTTCCATATTCAAAGCCAGAACCTGGGCGGAATGCCAAAGTGTGAGATTGCCACGGTTGGTGGCACTGCGAAGAAATGCCTTGGACGTATTCCAGCGCCAGCCTGAGCGCTGATTCACCTCGAAGTAATCGACGCCCTCGTTGTCACCCCGGTTAAAGTCGTAGGTACGGGGCACGCCGGCCTGTACAGCCGCCTCAGCGAAATCCTCCAGCACCTGCCATTTAAGGCGCTGATGTTCGATACGCCACTCGCCGCCATGGCCGTGAAATTTATTGTGGTCAGCGTCGGCATTGCCGCCTTCGTCGAGCCGGTAGTGGTCTTCATGGCGCATAAAATACGGCAGACAGTTTTCCCAGTTCCAGGCATCGTCGCCGGTCACGTCTGCCCAGTGGTTGTAGTCCCGGGCCTGCCCCCGAATGTAGAGCATGCCATTGATGCTGGAGCAGCCACCGAGGGTCTTGCCCCGAGGATAGATCAGAGAACGCCCGTTCAGCCCGGGCACCGGGTCGGTACGAAAACGCCAGTCAGTGCGAGGATTATCGATGCAGTATAGGTAGCCCACCGGAATGTGAATCCAGTGGTAGGTATCTTTCCCACCTGCTTCAATCAGCAAAACCCGGTTATCCGGATTGGCGCTGAGACGGTTCGCCAGAAGACAGCCAGCGGTGCCTGCGCCAACCACAATGTAGTCAAATTCCGGCGTTTGTCCCTGAGCGTTGTTGTTTTTGGACATGCTCTCCCCCTCGTGATTGTCCGACGAGTATTGGCGATTCATAACGCTCAGGCAAGCATCCTGATCACCTGTCCTGCCAACGCCGGTTCAGCATCAATACGGGCCTGGAATCGTTCAGCGGTGTAGCGGATAACACGGGTAGCGCCTTTGGCCGACACAGTCTGAGTGGCGAGCGGGTGGCCTGCGGTTGGCGTCATGGTTGGCCATGCCTCCGCTTGTACAGCCTGAGTATTCCCCGAACCGTCACATCCAACTGGCTGCCGGATGTGTAATCACCCTGAACCACATAATTGGCCCGTTCTTCGGAAATGAGCTTTTCGATTTTCTCCTGGGTTTTCCCTTGGCCCCATTTGTCACCGTCAAATACCGCAAGACTGCACCCGCCCTGTGCCTTCACCATCTTCATTGCCGGGATATCCGTGTCGCCATCTCCAAAGTAGATCATGTGATCGAAGGGCACAGGGCGGTCACCGGGTTCGATGTACTCGTTGATGGTGACGTTATCCCAGCTGTTCTCGATGCCCTTGTTGATGCGAAACAGGTACTGGGTCTTGGTGGTGTAATCGATGGCTACAGCGGGCCACTTGGCATGCCCTGTGGCTTCATCATAGTGATAACGGCACCCGAAAATTTTCTTGAAATGCTTTGCCACCGGCGTGCCGCGAATCATCTCCTCCAGCCCGCTGGAGACAATGTAATGGCTCAGGGCAATGCCCTGGTCACTGGCAAAGCGGTTGATGGCGTCAAACCAGTCCAAAACCCCTGGAAAAAGGGGGATAGACTTTCCGTAGGCCTGTAGCTTTTCCGGTTTCAGTTCATCCTGCTTGCCCTCATCGCGGGCGCGCTTGGCCAGTTCGCCAAGGTAGGTGAGTATCTCATCGCCATCCCGCTCACGATTCTTGCGATTCACTTCCGGCCAGAAGTCGGAATGCTCGTTCAAACCCAAGGCCGGCATCAGGCCGTGTTCGGCGCAGTTGCCTTTGGCGAGGGTGCCGTCGAAGTCATAGATCAGAGCGCATTGCATTGTCTTTTTGCCTTCTTCCGATGAATAACACCAGCGTAGATGGTTATCGCAAACGACGCCCGGCCAGGCGATCTTTCTGGGCGCGGACGGCCTCTGTCAGAAAATCCATCAGCGCATGAATCCTCACCACACCTCGCAGGTCCGGATGCATCAGAAACCACAGGCCGTATTCCAGCTCTGGAATGGGGTCGGTGAGTTGAACGATGTCCGGGTCCTCGTCCGCGAGATAGCAGGGCATCACGGCCAGCCCCATGCGGGAGCGAATGGCGCTGAGGATGCTCACCAGGGTATCCACACGGTAAACACAGGCCTGCTTCAGCGCGTGGTTATCCATCCACTGGTCCACGGAGGAATCCTGAAGCCTCGGCCCGGCGCCAATCCAGGGCTCACTGGCAAGGGCCTCTATGGAGGTTCCCGGCGTCAGGCCGAGGTCTTTGTGAGCATAGACAGCCTGGCCGAGGGTGGTCAGTGGCCGGCCAATCAGGTTTTCCGGTGGACGGTTGGAGGGACGTATAGCCACGTCCGCCTCCCGACGTGTGAGATTGAACAACTGATTGGACACCGCAACATCCAACACAATGCCTGGGTATTTGTGCCGGAACTGCGTGAACAACGGTGCCAGCACGCCCATCAGAAGAGAGTCCGTTGTGGTGGTCCAGATCTCGCCACTGGGCTCCAGGTCACGGCCGGCTACCTTGCGTTCGGCGGCCAGGGCGGCTTCGTCCATGACCTTTGCCGTGTCTGCGAGTTCTTCCCCTGCCAGTGTTGGCCGATAACCTGTGCGGCCCCTCTCAAAGAGAATCACCCCAAGGCGCTGTTCAACATCGCCCAGCCGCCGGAACACCGTAGCGTGGCTCACGCCTAGTGCCCGAGACGCTCCAGAGAGCGAGCCAGAAGTAGCAATGGCGAGCACCAGTTCAAAGTCATTCCACGCCAGATTGCTCCGTGTTCTCGCGGAGGCGGTGGGCGATTTTTTGGGTTGTTTATCTGTTCGTTTTTGCAAAGTCTGTTCTCGGTTCTAGGGAATAGTTTGCAGTTTAGAACAAGTTTAGCATGTACCTGAACTCATACGACAACCAGTGCGATCCGCCACAAGGTGCGGCGCCAGGGAGGATAGAGACATGTTGATCTCAGCAGAAAAGACCTACCTTAGCGGTGGCAATTCGCTGGCTTTCCGCGAGCCGGCAGACGGTAATGCAAAAGAGTTGCACCGGAGCAGCATACCGCTCAGATATCGCGATGGGATGGGAGGCGTCAATCTTGAGCAAGTGAAGCGGGATCAGCGCAGGGCGCGTCGAGACCTCATGCGGGCGATGATCCGGGGCCTGAACCGACTGCTGCGTCTGCACTAGAAGAACGCTCCGGCTGCGGCACGCCAACCGGTGCTGATCGTTCAGTGTTGCTATAGTCATATAACAGGCACTGATGTCGGAGCGCGAAATGACCCAGAATATGGAATTGATCGAGCGGATTGAGCGTATGCGCGATCTCAATCCGCTGGATGCCGCTGAAGAGCTGATGCAGTCACCCGTGGACGATATTCAGTTCATCCTTTCGCGATTGCCTGCGGAACAGGCACAGATCATCGCTTCACACCTGGGAGATCTGTCCGCACCGGAAGAAGCGGCGACCCGCGCAGTGCTTTCCGGCATGGAAGAAACCGTCGGCGAACTGATGACGCCGGTAACAGCAACATTACCGGACAGCTACACCGTGGCGGAGGCGCTGACCTTCATGGTGAAAAGCGCCGATGTTTCGGAGATTAGCTACATTTTCGTGACGGATAATGACTGCCTGGTGGGTGTGGTCGGCATGCGGGACCTGATTCTGGCCAAACCCTCTGAGGCGCTGGCTACCATTATGGTGCGAGAGCCGTTTGCGTTCCAGGAAGGCACACCGGTGAAAGACGCGGTCGGTGAAGTGCTATACCGGCACTACCGCATGTACCCAGTGGTGGACGACCAGCAACACGTGGTGGGCGAGGTGCGGGGCTGGAAGCTCTACGAACGCATCGCATCGGAACTCAGCGCCCAGGCGGGTTCCCAATACGGTGTGGCGAAGGAAGAGCAGATCAACACTCCAGTGTTGGCGGCCTTCCGCATGCGCCACCCCTGGCTGCAGGTTAATCTGATTACCGCCTTCGCCGCTGCCTTCGTGGTCGGCATGTTCGAGAGCACCATCGCGCAGATTGTTGCGTTGGCCGCCTTCCTGCCGGTTCTTGCCGGGCAAAGCGGTAACACCGGCTGCCAGGCGTTGGCCATTACCCTGAGGGGCATCACCCTGGGGCAAATCAATGACTATCCGATCCGAAGATTGCTGCGCAAGGAAGTTCTACTGGGCGCACTGAATGGCGCAGCCGTGGGCGTCATTGCCGGCATTGCCATGTTTGCTTACGCACTGTCCACCGATTCCGCCAACCCGGCCATGCTCGGCCTGGTGATATTCATTGCCATGATCGGCGCCTGCATGGGCAGCGGTATCTTCGGGGTGGCGGTGCCGCTGGTGCTCAAACGGTTCGGCGCCGACCCGGCTACCGCGAGCAGCATCTTTTTAACAACCTTCACAGACATTATTGGTATGGGGCTGATGCTCTTTCTTGCAACGTCGTTGGTGTTGTGAGCGGTCAGCAATCTGAACGACGTCCTTAAATCGTTGAACGAATAGGGTAAAAGCCTGTCTGAACCTTTTCTGGCAGTGTGCCTGCCTGGAACACTGCTTTCATTGTCATCCATTTTTAGAGACTCGCGGCGGCCAGCGGTGCTGGCAATCGTTGTACGAGCAACATTGATTGAAAAAAGGTGCTTCTGTGTCGACCAGTGTTCAGATGAGCGATATAAACCTTACCTACCCAACTGAGTCCGGCACTGTTGCAGTGCTCAACAACGCGTCCCTGATGATCCCGCCTGGGGACACTTTGGCAATAACTGGCCCCTCGGGCAGCGGCAAAACCTCTCTTCTCCTGCTGCTTTCCGGCCTTCAACGCCCAAGCAGCGGTGAGATCCTGATCGGCAGTCAGCGCCTGGGCGACATGGATGCCAACGCATTGGCCGACTGGCGCAGCGAACACCTGGGCATCATCTTTCAGTCCTTTCATTTGTTGCCGGGCCTGACCGCACTTGGGAACGTTAGTCTGCCGCTGGAAATAGCCGGGCAGTCGGATGCCCGCGAGCAGGCCCTTTCGATGCTGGAGGCGGTCGGCCTTACCCACCGGCTGCAGCATTATCCAGGACAGCTTTCCGGGGGTGAGCAACAGCGTGTCGCGATCGCAAGGGCACTGGTGCACCAGCCAAGTCTGCTGCTGGGCGATGAGCCCACCGGCAACCTGGACCATGCCACAGGAGAAAAAGTACTCTCGCTGCTGTTCGACCTCCACAAGGAAAGCAAATCCACCCTGGTGCTGGTGACCCACGACGAACGTGTCGCGGAGCGCTGCCAGCACCGGGTCCGGATGGATGGTGGGCGCCTTTATGAAGCGTAACGCTCAGACAAAGCCGCTGTGGATGCTCAAATTCGCGATCACCGATCTGCGATCGCGCATCTCTGCGCTCAAGGTCTTTCTCGCCTGCCTTATCCTCGGCGTTACCCTGGTGGCCGCTACGGCCAGCCTCTACCGGGTGATCGAGCAGAGCCTGCTGGCGGATACCCGCATGCTGTTGGGTGGCGATGTGGAGCTGGATGCCAGTGAGCCGTTACCAAGTGACGTGATCGATTGGGTAGGGCGCACCGGGACTCTTTCGCTGGTTCGGGAGTTCGACACGATTGTCAGTGGCGAAAGCGGTGACGGCTTCTTTCGCGCCGAGATCCTGATTCCGGATGCGGCCTATCCGCTCTACGGTGAGCTGCAGCTAACGCCGGATCAGTCGCGTGCCGAGCTAACCGCACGCAAGGATGGCCGATGGGGCGCCGTAATTGACCCCTTGCTGGCCGAGCGCCTGGGCCAGACTATAGGAGACCAGATTGAGATAGGCGCAGCCACGTTTCGCATCAGCGGCCTGATCCAGAAACAGCCGGACCGCCGCCTGAATGCCAACTGGCGTGGCCTGCCCATCATGATTTCCGAACAGGCGGTCGAGGCGACGGAACTGATCCGGCCAGGCAGCCGCGTGGACTACGAATACCGGGTGAAGACCGACCAGAACCTGGATACGTGGCTGGCGGACTTCGAACAGGCATTCCCGGAGCCAAACTGGGATACCACCACCTTCGCCGAGCGCAGCGAAGGCATCGCCGAACGGCTGGACCAGATTGCCACAGCGCTCATCCTGATTGCCTTCACCACGCTGTTTATTGGCGGCCTCGGTGTCGCCAACAGCATACACGCTTACCTCGACGAAAAACTGGGCACCATCGCCACCCTGCAGACACTCGGCCTGCGCCGCAAACCCTTGGTGGCCATCTATTTGTTGCAGATCGGCCTGTTGGGCAGCCTGGCTGGCCTGATCGGTGGCGGAATCGGATTGGGGTTTTCCGCGGTGGCGATATCCCTGGCCGGCGACGCCTACGCGCTGTCCGGGCCCGAAGGGGCAGGGGGCTGGTTATCCCTGTGGTTTGTTCCCTTGCTGCTGAGCTGGCTGTTTGCGGTGCTCACCGCCTACGTCTTCGCGCTGCCGGCCCTGGCCAGGGCCCTGGCTGCGTCACCGGCTGGGCTGTTCCGGGGGCAGGTACAGGCCGCCCGTAACGAACCCCGAACATGGCGGGTCGCGAGCTATGTGCTGCTGGCGATCTATATCAGCGCCACTCTGTTCTGGTTGCCGTCGCCGCAACTGGGATTCCTGTTCCTGCTGGCGGTGGTCGTACTCTGGGCCTTGCTGGAGGCCATTATTAAAGGGCTGCGGCGAGGCGCCAAAGCGCTGGAAAACAGTGGCTTTGCCGACCGCAAGTTCGCCCGACGGCTGGCGTTGGCCAACCTTCACCGGCCGGATTCGCCCCTGCGGGCAACGTTGTTGTCGCTGGGCACCGCGTTGACCCTGGTGGTGGCCTGTACCCTGATGGTCACCACACTTCTGAGAGCGCTGGAAACCACCATCCCGGCGGAATCCCCCGCGCTGATCCTCTACGAAGTGTTCCCGGACCAGATGGAACCGCTCACGTCCGGCCTTGAATCGCTGGACCCGTCCAGCAGAACGGAACTTCTGCCACTGGTTCGCGCCCGAATGGCCGCCATCAATGAAGAGCCCATCGCAGACGCGCTCGCTGACGACCCCCGAGCCAGGCGCGAAGCTATGGGTGACGAATACAAGCTCACCTACCTGGCGGGAAATCCGGAAGGCCTTGAGCTGGTAAAAGGCAATTGGTGGAGCACTCCGGCCCCGGAAGGGCAGCCCGCCTACATGGCGATGGAAGACCGCGAAGCCAACGCACTCGGGCTAACGGTGGGCGATCGGATTGAGTTCACGGCCCAGGACCAGCCGATTGTCGTCGAAATTCGGGCCATCTACCGCCAGAAAGGCCTACAGACCCGATTCTGGTTTGAAGGCGTTCTGCAGCAAGGCGCCCTGGATGGATTGATCAGCCTGTACGTCGGCGCGGTCTACCAGAGCGACCCCGCCGCCAAGGAATCGCAGCAATGGCTGGCCAGCAACATCCCCAACGTGATCACACTGCGCACGGCGGACTGGCTTGAAACGGCGGGAGACCTGCTCAGCAAGGCAGCCGCTGGCCTTGCGGCGGTTGCGTCCGTCAGCCTGCTGGCGAGCCTGTTGGTGTTGTCCAGCGTGGTCAGCGTCAGCCGCAGGCGCCAACTCTACGAGGCCAACTTGCTGCATTGTCTCGGTGCCAGGCACCAGGCCATCCGGAACTCCATGCTGCTGGAAACCGCCTTGCTGACCTTTCTCGCAACGGTGTTTGCCACGGCGCTGGGTTCGCTGATCGCGCTGCCGGTGGCAGACCTGGCGCTGAAACTGCCAGCGGGAGATTTGTGGTGGATCGGCGCACTGGTGGCCGGCTTCGTCAGCGCGCTGGCGTTGCTGGGTGGCTTACTGCCTACGTTGAGGGCTATGCGGCTGAATCCGGCGGTTCTGTTGCGGGATGGGTAATTGACTGGTTACATCGCCCTCGCGAACAACCCAAAGGGCAGGGCCTTCAACACATAACTGAGCGGTGTCCAGGGCCACCAGGGCACATAGGCGCGGCGTACCTCGGAATCGATCGCTTTCACCAGAGCTTTTACGCCGGTTTCCAGATCCACCCGGAAGGGGGCGTTCTTGGTATCGCGGTTGATGTCGGTGAGGATGTAGCCCGGCATGATGTTGCTGACGTTGATGGGCTTGCCCTTGGTGTCCAGTTGCAGGCCTTCAGCCAGTGACGCTACGGCGGCCTTGGTGGCTGCGTAGACGTTGATAGGGCCACGGAAGCCGCGAACACCGCTGACTGACGACATCAGTACCAGATGCCCACTGTACTGTTCCCGGAAAATCTCCATCGCCGCCTCGCTCTGGGCAATGGCGGCGATGAAGTTGGTTTCCGCCGTCTGCCGGTTGGCGGCAAAGTGCCCGCGCCCAATCGGCTGGGAGCTGCCAATACCTGCATTCACCACCACGCGGTCAAGGCCGCCCAGCTCTTCCCGAAAGCCCCGGAATACCTCGAACACCTGCTCGTAGTCGCACACGTCCAGGCCGCGGACCAGCACCCGAATATCGGGGTAGGCCTGCTGTAATTCCCGCTGTAATGCTTCCAGCTTATCCGCCCGCCGCGCACAGAGCGCAAGATTACAGCCCTTGGCGGCCCATTCGCGGGCCATGCCTTCACCGAGGCCGGTGCTGGCACCGGTAATCAGAATGTTCTTTCTCATTGGTTATGCCTTGGCTGGTTCGATTTGTTTGAGATCAGCCTAGCATGATTGGGTGAGTTTGGAATTGGGTGACGCGCCTTAATCTACGGTCCTCGTTAGCCCCGACTCATGCAGCGCATTGCCAATCGCCTGATAGGCTCTTTCCGCTTCCGACAGGGCTGCATAATCGCGTGCGCAAACCGCGACGATAACCGCTTCATCGGGTGCCTGGGGGTTGAGCAGGCCGATATCGCAGGAGCGGGCCACCTGGGTGCCGGTTTTGTGGGCGAAATGGGTGCCCGCTGGCAAGCCCCCTGCAATCCGGTGATCACCCGTGGTTATTTCGGATAGATACCCCAGCAATTGGTCCGTGTGGGCGTCATTCAACAGTTCGCCCCTGACCAGTTGCTCCAGCAATGCCCCGAAGGCTTCGAGACTGCCTGAGTTGATTCCCCGCTGGTAATAGCGCTCAAAGGCTTCACGCACGCCTTTGGCATCCGCCTCTCTTGCAGTAATGTTGAGTTTTTCCAGCAACATATCGTACCGCGCCTGGTAGGTGCGGGCGGTTTTCAGATCGATGAAATCACGATTGGTCAGCACCGAAACACTGGGGTGAACTTCCCTGTATGCGTCGTAGCGCACCTGGAGGATCGTGGTAATCGGCCCCAGCCCTTCGGGAACCAGCCGTGCCACATCCTCTCCGAATGATTTCTCGCCAAGAAAACGTATCAACATGTCGGTTGCTGTGCTGTCACTGTCGACAATAGAGCGTCTGTTGAGCTCTTCCAGGCTGTAACGGGCACCGGGGTCCACCCAGAGCAGATCTCCAGTGCCATCCACATAATCTGCAGCCCGGAGAGTGAGTTTCTGCTCCAGATCCAGGCCTTCGTTCTCGGCACGTTGCATCAATACGATGGCTAGCGGAATTTTGACGGTAGAGGCCAGATACCAGTCCTGGTCGATGTTATGAGAAACCTTCTGGCCCGTACCCAGATGACGGATGTAGACCCCGAGATCGCCAGAGAAGGTTCGGTCAATGCGTTCGATTTCTTTCTGCAGAGTCGGGGACCAGTCATCGGCCTGGGCCACAGAACCCAGGCTGAGAACGAAGAGGGCCAACAGTGCCGCACCGGCCTGCGAGAAGATAGGTTGCAGATTCATGGGGCTCCCTGTTTGCGCCGGGTTACAAATGCTAAGGGTTCCAATGCTGCGTGCACAGTCCGACGGCTGTCAACGAACCGCCAGTTACGATCCGGTAGCCTTCAAGCGATCTTCATCTATTACCGCTAAACCTGATATGCGAAGGTTGCGTTTATACGGAAAGAACCCAACTGCGGCGCAGGGAGTATCCGAAATGGCGAGCAAAGGCGAACGTATTGACGGTCTGGATGCCCTTCGGGGCTTTGCCATCTTCGGTATCCTGCTAATTAATATTCAGGTGTTCTCGGGTTGGGGATTCGTCTCCGCTGACACAAGGCAAGCGTTAACCTGGTCGGAATGGGACGAACCCATTGCCACCTGGCTGGACATCCTCGTGCGGGCCAAGTTCTACAGCCTGTTCTCCCTGCTGTTTGGTTACAGCTTCATGATGCTGGCCCAGCGGGTACAGCACGGCCCCGTCCGCTACCATTTGCGGCGAATGCTGGGGCTGCTGGTTATTGGCGCCGCCCATTCCCTGTTCCTATCCCCGTGGGACATTCTCATGTTGTATGGGGTGATGGGGCTCTTCCTGGGGGCGTTCCTGAACGTTCGCGCTCCAACGCTGGCTGCCGGTGGCGTTGCGCTGTTGGTATTCACCGGTGTGGCACTCTGGTTCGCGCCCCAGTTGGGGTTGGCGGATCTCGGAAGCGGCATTTCACTGCGCCTGCTGCAGGACAATGTGCCAGCCCTGAGTGGGGGGAGTTACCTGGAGGTGGTGGAAGCCAATGCCTACCTAAGCGTCAGCGTATTTCTGGATCGAATTGAACACCTGCGCCCCCTACGGGTGTTGGCGATGTTTCTATTCGGCGCCGCCGCTGCCCGTCTGCACCTGGCGGAACGCAATTCGGGCCATGTCCGGCTATTGGTTGCGGTGGCATTGGTTGGCCTGGTGGTCGGCACCGCCCTGGCCATGGCCGAGGTCAAACTGGGTGAAGAGAGCCTGGCCCACAGGGTTGTAAATTTGCTGGGCGGTGTAGGCGCTCCACCGTTGCTTGCCATGGGCTATGGTGCCGTTCTGCTGCTTTGGTGGCGGGGCAGGGGACGCTTGACCGGGGCGGTTCGCTCGGCCCTTGCGCCAACCGGTCGTATGGCACTCACCAACTACATTCTGCAGTCCGCCGTCTGCATCTGCGTCTTCTATGGCATGTGGGGCGACCGCTTCGCCTCACTCTCGCTCGCCGCGCTGATGCTGTATTCAACGGTATTATTCATCGCCCAGATGATCTTCAGCGCTGTCTGGCTGCGGCTATTCACCCAAGGGCCCCTGGAATGGCTCTGGCGCTGGCAGATGAAGCGCAAGCGGCCAAGGTTGCTCCGAACAGAGGCATAGAAATAGAAATCAAGCCTCGTCCTTCAACGCCAGGCTGACCAGCTTGTGAACCACGGGCGACACCAGCATGATGGTGGGAAAGGCGACCGCAAACGCAAAAAGCCAGGCATTCAGCCAGATTGAAACGATGTTGCTGACCCAACCCACGTTGAAAACACTGATCACCAGCGACATGATGCAGGACATCAACAGTGACATGAAAAACGAAAACACGATTCTGTGATATTTGCGGTCAATCATTCTTTATCTCTTCAAGACATTCGTAGAGCTTGGTAAGGGTTCTCCAGGGCAGTTCAGACTCTTTATTGTTTTTTCCTTCAGCCAGATCGTCTCACCCTGATACGGATGTTCTCTCCAGTCTTCTGTCACCTCAATACAAAAACCGGGCAAATCAGGCAGGCGCTTGATAAAGGTTTTTGGATAACCTTCGGGCTTTTCACCAATGATGGCAGAATCCGAGTTCTTCAGATCGACGGCTGATTGCTGCGAAGCACAACCAATAAGGCCTATGCCCAAAAGTATGGTGAAAATGCACTTCATAGCGTGGACCCATCCAGATCTTTCACATAAACATGAGTCGTCTTTGTATGCTCGAAACCGATAGACGGGTAAAACCCATGGGACTCCGAACGATTCACATTGGATCGTACCACAACCCGTGACAGCCCTTTGGCGCGGGACCAGTCTTCAACAGCCTGAACGAGCAAGCGCCCAACACCCGCCCGTCGAACATTGGCGCTCACAACCAGCCCAGTGATCTCAGAGGTAAACAGCTCACGGATAGAAATACGCCTCTCGGCGACCGCCCACCCAACCACTGCGGCATCTGAAATAGCCACCCATATCTGATGGCTCGGAGATTCCAACAACGCCTCTAGCCATGCCCCAGTCTGAGATTCGTTGGAGGAATAACCCCATTCCAGAACCAGATTGTGTATGTCCGATAGGTGTTCAGCCGTTCCTTGCTGGATCGAGATATCCATACTCATTCAAAAGACCTTCTGCCGGAGTGGCCCGGAGCGCCGCATAGAACGCCAGGGCCGCCCATTCCCTCGCCTGTTCAGAATCCTCGAAAATGCTCTCCGACGAATTCGCTCATTTATTCTTCTGATCTCATTTTACGCCCGCACACCTAGCCTCACAGTGAAAGAAAGCGCTCGAGGCGTGCCCGCTCGTCCTGCAATGCGGGCTTGAACGCGGCGTCGCCTGGGGCATGTCCGCGCACATACCCTGGCTCCAGCTCCAATTGCCCATCACGTACGGCAGCATTTGCCCAGCCTATGACATGACCACGCCACAGCATAGGCAGTGCATAGTAACCACGCACCCGCTTCGGTGCCGGAGTGTAGGCCTCGAAACGGTAGGCCCAGCCCCAGAAACGCTCGAAGCGATCGCGGTCCCAAACTAAAGGATCGAAGGGCGCCAGTAGGCGCAAGTCGTCATCCAGCACATCGTCACCCGCAAAGCGGCGGCTGCCAGGATTCTCGCCGATGGGCCAAAACCAGCGACAGCCATCCACCGTCGCCTGGGGCAGCCGAGCCTTTGCGCGCGCGAGTGCTTCACGACGACGCTCGCGCCACTGCGGGACCGCTGCAGAACTCACGCTCGTTACCAGGCGGCTGAGCGTAGCCGCAGGCAGCGGGGCATATTTTGCGACGGCCACGTCGACCAAAGCGTCCAGTGTGGTATCCGGGTCCACCGCGTCGCGCTCATCAGCGAGCGGCGGCGCATACAGGCGCACCCCGGCTTCGCGCTTTGCCACACGCAGCAGCCCACGATAATGCATGCCGTCCAAGAGCTGCGTACTGGCACGGCTATCACCGCCGAACCAATTCTTGGTGGTGCCATGCTCGAAGGCTGAGTCCACCTCGCGCGGGTGAACGACACCACGGCTTCGCACAAATTCCTGCACCGCCTGCGCCTGTTCCCAGCGTGAGCGTGGCCACTCGGTGCGCGCCGTGCGCGGGTGCATAAGGCGCTGCGTGGTGTGGGGCAGAACCCCGTAGTTGATAAAGAAGTCTTCCTCGATCGCCAGGCGAGGGTAGCGAGCCTCCAGGTCACCCGCGTGGTAGTCGATAACACGATGGCGGAGCGTCAAATCCTGCGCCCGGGCCGGCGCTCGTATTGGGTCGAGCTGGACGAAACCCAGTTTATTAATCGCACGTGACAAAGTGGTCGGCTTGAAGAGACTGCGCGAGATGGCGTAGCGGCGCAAATGATCCATGGTGAGGGGAGCGGTCATAGTAATCAGTTGCCTTACTTGTCCGGCTGAATCGAGATATGTCGGTCCGGCGGCGGCAGTTTGGGTAGCATGGCTTCCGCATCAACCGTGTGGGTAGCGAAAAAAGCTTCCGCCGCTTCAATCAGAGCCGCCTCGGTTTTGAGGATACCAAGATAGACCGGCCATTCGGCGTCGATCAGTTCCGTGCTGTAAAAATTCGGATCGACTTCCACCAACTTTGCCAGAAACCGGAACTCCATTTCGTTCATGACGGCGTAATCGCAGCGTTTGTTCAGAAACATGCCCAGCATCTGTTGGGCATTGTAAGAGTCATGGCGGGCCAGGTTGGTACCAATCCGCCGCTCAAGTTGATCACTGTAGACAAACCATTTTCGCAGACAGATGCTGCCATCAAGATCATCGAAGGAGGCCGGTTGTCGGCCAGGTTGTGCGAACAGACGATCTCGCCAGGTTAACACCGGTCCTACGGCGTGCATCCGGTCTGGCAGCGGCATCCATAACGGGTTGGCAAAAACCGCATTGGCTCGTCCTTTTTCCAGGGCCCAGGCCTGGCGTTTGCGCGGCATCGGGCGAAAACCGGCTGTAATACCGGCCTCCAGGCTGAACTCATTGATCACCTCGACCAGAATGCCCTTGTTGAGGTTGTCACCGTAATAAAACGGCAGAAAACCCTCGTCCGACCCCATAATCTCGAGCGTTTGAGAAGAAACTGGAAGGCACCAGAATGCTACGATGATCAGCACGCCTGCTCTCATGAAAATTCCTCTTATGCTCCGATCATAGGCTAGGAGCGCCTACTGTACCGGGGTAAGTCCACATTGAGAAATTCGCACGCGAGTTTCGTCTCGGCGAGCGGGTCGAGCTCATCGTCGATCAGGATACTAAGAAGTTGCTGTCAATCCTCACGCGGTTCGTGAAAGTGGCGAACGAGTAGAGACCAAACGATCGAGGCTGACTGATCCGATTCGGGCGCAAAGTGCAGAATGAGATGCTCGCGGGCATTGGCCTTGAGGGGCTTCCAGATCGGATTACCGCGACGACGGCCCGTGTATCCGAGGAAGTTTCGGCCTTGGCCACCGAAGGCGAGAAGCTGGATCAGAAAGCCGGCAATGCAGCCGATAAAATTCGGAAACTATAGCAGTCCATTGAAGCCTTCCGCGATTCACTTGCGGAAATAATAGTGGCATCGACAATCCTGCCTTCACGCAATATCAGGCCGTTTTTCTCCAAATGCTTGTTTACCTCTTTGACCAGTACCTTGCCAAGGCTGGGCTGCTCCAGTAAATGACGGAAGTTGAGAATGGCGGTCTCGTCCGGCAAACGGTCCAGTCTCAGATCAGCGAAGTGCCGCATGGATTCGATCTCGTACAGAGCGTCTTCCATCGCCAGGTCGCTCAGGTTATAGAGCAACTGCATGCAGTGGGCTCGCTGCATCGCAGACAACGGGTACGGAGGTCGTCCTTTCGGGCCCTTGGGGTAATAACGAGCTACTTTCCTCTCTAACTGCTTCTAGGGAATCAATTTGTCCATTCGCTCCAGAAAAATTTTTGCAGCGGCTCTTCTGCTTCTTAGTCTGGTACTCGGTTTCGGAGAAGGTGATCTGGTCCATGGTGGCAACGAATCCTGTGCAGTTGACGATGTTCGTTATATCGCTGATTTTGGGGACTAATTCTGAAACTCTCTAAGTAACTGCAATGTGGGGATAAGATCTGCACAGAAGGGATATCAACCTCAAGCGAAATGCTTTCCAATAGAAGCACTAAAATAAGAGTTGGAGCACTCAAAAATGAATAAGTTTAAAACCTATTTCGTAATGCTAGTGTTGGGATATTTTATGAGCATGGCTACAAATACCGCGCTCGCATCTTCCGATATAAAAATTGGAGTAATGCAGCCATTGAGTGGGGTATATGCTGGACCGGGCCAGTCTGGGCTTGATGGTTTTTTGCTTGCACTGAAACCATATACGAATAACTCTCATCAAAATTCAATCGAAGTAATTACACTTGACACGGAAGCCAAGCCTGCGAGAGCTCCGGAATTAGCAACATCCCTACTTATGCAACACAAAGCAGATTTCATTTTTGGGCCAGCTCACTCTGGCGTAGCAATGGGGATGATCAAGGTGCTGCGAGGCAAGGATACCGTGATGATTATTCCGAATGCCGGCGCTGCCGCCGCCACCGGATCGCTTTGTTCGCCGAACATTTTCAGGACCTCCTTTTCTTCTTGGCAGCCGTCCTACCCCATGGGTAAGGTTGCTCTCGATAAGGGCTACAAGGACGTGTACCTAATTAGCTGGAATTACGGTATGGGTCGAGAAAGCTTGGAAGCCTTCGAAGAGTCCTTTGAGGCTGGTGGCGGCAACGTAGTTAAGAAGGTATTGATGCCTTTTCCATCCACCAACTTTCAGCCACACATCAGTGACATCGCCGCCCAAGATCCCGATGCCGTATTCGTATTCTTTGCGGGCGGCGGCGCAGCCAAGTTTGTCAAAGACTACGATGCGATGGGCTTGCGCGGCAAAATCCCGCTGTTAGGTTCGGGCTTTCTCACCGAGGGCACGTTGGAAGCTCAAGGCGAAGCAGCAGAGGGCGTGCTTACAACCCTCCACTATGCCGAGCAGTTGGATGTGCCAAAAAACCTGGAGTTTAGAGAGACCTTCCATACCGAGTATGGCCACTATCCGGACATCTACGCAGTCCAAGGCTATGACGCAGGCCAAGCTATCATCAAAACCATCAACCTGCTTGACGGAGACGTCAGCGACAAACAGGCGGTGATCAACACCATGGAAAAACTGACCATCAACAGTCCGCGCGGTGACTTCACTTTCTCCCGGGCCCATAACCCAGTGCAGAACATCTATCTGCGGGAAGTGAAAAACGGCGTGAACGTAGTGGCCAGCGTGGCAGCGGAAGCTCTGGAAGATCCGGCGCGAGGCTGTAAGCTCTGATCCGCCTGTAAAACACACCCCGGCCCGCCAACAACGGACCAGGGTGTCTCATGAAAAACACCCTCTCGGACCCGGCATGGGTCCGCTGCAACATCGCTGGGTACCTCTATGACGACCGAACTCTTCTTCGTGCAACTTATCAACGGGATTCAGTACGGCTTGCTACTGTTCCTGATTGCCTCCGGACTGACGCTGGTGTTTGGCGTTATGGGCATCCTGAACCTGGCCCATGGTTCCATGTACATGGTGGGCGCGTACCTAGTGTGGTACTTCGTCACCGTCACCGGCAGCTTCACCGTTTCGGCGGTGATCTCGGCCATCATCGCGCTGACTCTGGGCATCCTGATCGAGCGGGTGCTGATACAGCGGCTGTATAATCGCAACCACTTGGACCAGGTGCTGCTGACCATCGGCATGATCTTCGTGTTCAATTCGTTGCAGAGCATCCTGTTCGGTAACGATCCCTACGGCGTGGCCGTGCCCGGCGCGCTGGGCGGGGGTATTCCGTTTACCGACAACTCCAGCTATCCCATCTACCGCATATTCGCAGCCCTGATCTGCGTAGCCATCGCCGGCGCGCTGTATTACGTGGTGCGCAGCACCCGGCTGGGCATGCTGATCCGAGCTGGGGAGTCCAACCGGGAGATGGTGGAAGCCCTGGGCGTCAACATCAAAAGCCTCTACACCATCGTGTTTGCTATCGGCGTCATGCTGGCGGCTGTCTCCGGCATCATCGCCGCGCCCATGCGCTCGATCGTGCCGGGCATGGGCGAGAGCGTTCTGATTACCTGTTTTGTAGTGGTGGTCATCGGTGGCATGGGCTCGATCACGGGTGCATTCGTGGGCGCCTTGCTGGTGGGCCTGATCAGCACTTTTTCATCAGTGCTGATGCCGAGCATGTCCAACATGATTATCTACATCTTTATGATCCTGGTGCTGCTGGTAAAGCCCCAGGGCCTGTTCGCGAAGTAGTAAGCGGGAGCCGATCATGATTTTCGAGAAACGCACCGAGCGAATCCTCGTTCCGATGTTCTTCGTGGTGACTCTGTTCGTGCCACTGTTCCTGGAGTCCAACTCCTTTTTCGTGGATAAGGTGACGACCATCATCATTCTATCCATCTTCGTGATGTCCCTGGACTT
>NZ_ABCP01000023.1 GCF_000170835.1 Marinobacter algicola DG893 | reverse complement strand
TCCCGCCTCGGAAGCCAGCACCTCAATTTTTCAGCGCCTGAAACTTAGCAATCGCCTCTTTCCTGCTTTCTTTCAGGTCAACAACAGGCCGCGGATACCCACCAGGAATCACACCACCGACCCAGGGTTGGTGAATTCGTTTATTGTCCAGCTTTGCAATCTCGGGAACGTATTTGCGGATGAACTCGCCATCAGGATCGAAACGTTCACTCTGCGTGGCAGGGTTGAATACCCGAAAATAGGGCGCCGCATCCGTGCCTGTAGACGCACTCCATTGCCAACCACCGTTGTTTGAGGCCAGAAAGCCGTCCACCAGTTTCGACATGAAGTAAGCCTCACCCAACCGCCAGTCGATAAACAGGTTCTTGGTCAGGAACATGGCCGTGATCATGCGCAGCCGATTGTGCATCCAGCCGGTTTGGTTTAACTGTCGCATGGCGGCGTCGACAATGGGGATGCCCGTGTTGCCAGCCTTCCAGGCTTCAAAGTTTTCGCCGGGTGTATTCCATTTCAAGGCCTCGGTCTCCGGTTTGAACGCCCGGTGCATACTAATCCTGGGGTAGTGGTAAAGGATATTGATGTAGAAATCCCGCCAGGCAATTTCATTGGTCCAGGTGACCAGGCCTTCCTGATTACCTCCCATACCCTGGTTCTGGCGGGCGGCAATCAGGCACTGTTTGCCGGAAAGCACCCCGTTGGCCAGGTAAGGGGAGAGCAGGCTGGTGCCGTCTACGGAAGGCAGGTCGCGCAGATTCTTATAGTCACCGGCGTGGTCGTCGAGGAATTGTTCCAGTTGCCGGTGGGCGGCGTCCTCGCCGGTTTCAACAAGCCGGGGTGGCGGATTGTCGAAGCTTTTGGACAGGCCCTCATAATGAGGAGGCTCAACAGTGTCACCGACGGGCTTGGGAATGGGAAAAAGGGTTGGCTGCGCCTCATCAATCCAGCTTCTCCACCGACGGGAAAACGGGGTGAACACTGAATAGGGCTCTCCCTGTTGAGTGAGGATGTTGCCAACAGGTGCTACCGTCTGGTCCCGGTATTTATTCACCGCCACGCCAATCTCATCAAGGGCGTGTTTTACAGCTTTATCACGTCGCCTTTCGTTAACCCCGTATTCCTCATTGAAATGTACATGCCGGATACTCTCGCGCCGGCAGAATTTTTCCAGTTTTTCAACGCTGTCGGCGAAAGTGGTTGCGGTTATGAAGGAGAGGGATATGCCTAATTTCGCCAGTTCTTCCGACAACGCATTGGCGTGGTCCAGCACAAACTGAACCCGTGCTGGAGACCAATCATGCTCCTGCCACTGAGTCGGGGTTACGATAAAACAGGCCTGCACCTGCTGCTGTTGCTTGCAGGCTGCCGTAAGGGCAGCGTTGTCGGCAATGCGCAGGTCATTTCGGAACCATACAAGCTGAGTCATTGAGCTTCCTGAGATTGATGGCGGATCGACAGTCACGGATGGATATTCGCTGGAACGTGCTGATTGGATTATAGTTAATGGAAGAATTTAAGGACAAAGGGCCGGAATGACGACGAGTCTGGACACACAGCGAACGATGCAGGATGGCCACTGGGCAACGCCATACACGTTGGAGCCCGGGCAGACGCAATACCACGAACTCAGCCACACCCGAATCTGGATAACCCTGCTGGATCAGGAATGGCTGATTCGCTACCAGCGTATGCCCGAAGACGACAATCAGGAACGTTGGCAGCAAAGGGTAACCCACACGCTACCCGATGCAGATCTGGAGGTTCAGCGGTTCGTTCGGCCGGACGATGGCTGCCAGGTTTGTTACCTGCCGGCGATGTCCAGCCTTGCCACGGTGATACGTCCCTACCAGCCGCTCACCATCCCCGCGGAGAGTGAGTGCACCATTTATGTTGGCACCCTGCTGTGGATGCGAATCCAGGTTGGAACCAAAGGCACTCACCTGATGGAACTGCCGCTGGCGGACCCTTCGCTGACCTGGGTGGGCAGGACCACCATGGAAGGTGAACTGTGCTATTCCGCCGCCACGTTTGCTCGCCTGGTGCTCGAGGCTGTGCCCAAACGGCCCTGGCGGGCGATTACACCGGTGCGAATTGTCAACGAACGACAGGAACCGCTTCTGCTGGAGCGGTTCAATCTGCCAACTCCGCTGCTGTCCCTGCATCGCAATGACAAGGGGCAGCTCTGGACACCGCGCGTGACGGTGACCTGCGAAACCGATATGAATTCAGCACGCCTGAAGATTGATCAGTCGCTGATTGCCGCTGCCGGCCAGTGCGAGCTTATTTCTCCGGCGCGGGAGCAAACCGCCCGTGGTGGGTTGGTACGAGCCTACGACCGTATATTTGGCTGATGTCATCGGCCAATTGCCGATTTTGAATCCGTAAATGGAGTTACCTCCTTGATTGAGCAGTTTGAAAGCAGCCTGATGCAGTTTTTTGGGGCCATCGCCTGGGGCAAGTGGATCAGCACCCTGTTCCTGATTATTCTCGGTATTGTGCTGGCCTCATTTGCCGCTCGTGGCGTTACCCGCTTCATGCAGGATCGTGCGTCACGGCACCACACGGTGATGTTGCGGCGGCTGATTTTCTACATTGTGCTGGCCATTTTCTTCGTCGCCGCGTTGCGTGAAGCCGGCTTCTCTCTCGATGTGGTGCTGGGCGCCGCCGGCATACTGACGGTTGCCATCGGTTTCGCTTCCCAGACGTCCGCCTCCAACATGATCAGCGGGCTGTTCCTGCTGGTGGAAAAACCCTTTGAAATCGGTAACTTTATTGAAGTGGAAAATACCATTGGCGAGGTGGTATCCATTGATATGCTGAGCGTGAAGTTGCGCACGCCGGACAACCTGTATGTGCGTATTCCCAATGAAACCCTGATCAAGACCCGCGTGGTCAATCGCTCACGCTTTCCCATCCGCCGCATGGACCTGACGGTGGGCATTGCCTACGCAGAGGATGTGGAGCGGGTTGAAAAGCTGCTTCTTGAACTCGCGAGACAGAACAGTGCGAGTCTGGAAGAGCCGAAGGCGTTTGTGCTGGTCACCGGATTTGGTCCATCCTCAGTGGACCTGCAGTTCTCTTTCTGGGTACCCAGCAACAAAGTGCTTGAGGGCCGCAGCCAGATGATGGTGGCCATTAAGAAAACGCTTGATGAGGAGGGGGTTGAAATACCTTTCCCCCATACGAGTATTTATGCCGGAAGCCACTCCGAGCCCTTCCGGGTAGAGCTGCTTCGGCCGGAAACCACAACCAACCAGGGAGGCCCGGATGCCGACCAGAATGGATGATGCTTCGAAAGCCGGCCCGGTGCCGGATACAGACGGAAAGCTGGCGTTGGGCTGGCGCGAGTGGGTTGCCTTGCCGGAGTTCGACATTTCCCGGATCAAGGCGAAGGTGGATACCGGTGCCCGTACCTCTTGCCTCCATACCTTTCGTACCGAACCCTACACAGAGAGCGGTCAGCGCCGGGTCCGCTTCTGGGTGCACCCGGTTCAGAACGACCTGCATCATGTGGTGGAGTGCGATGCGGCGGTTCTGGATGAACGCAACGTCTCGGACTCCGGTGGCCATAAAGAATTGCGCCTGGTGATCGAAACCCGGTTGGTGCTCGGCAACATCGAGTGGCCCATCGAAATGACATTGACCAATCGTGACTCCATGCGTTTCCGTATGCTGCTTGGTCGAACGGCAATGGCCAGGCGCGCCATTGTTCTTCCTGAATGTTCCTATCTTGCCGGCGAGCCGGCCCTAAGGACGAAATAATGAAAATTGCGATCCTGTCGCGTAACCGTCATCTCTACTCAACGCGTCGTCTGGTGGAGGAAGGTATCAATCGGGGCCATGAAGTGAAGGTGATCGATTGCCTGCACTGCTCCATGAACATCACGTCCGCGGACCCTCGCATTCACTACCACGAGGAAGTTCTGGAAGACTTTGATGTGGTGATTCCCCGTATTGGCGCGTCGGTGACCTTCTATGGGACGGCCGTGTTGCGGCAATTCGAGATGATGGGCGTTTTCCCCGTCAACGAATCCGTGGCCATTACGCGTTCACGGGACAAGCTGCGTTCATTGCAGTTGCTGGCCCGTAAGGGCGTTGGCATGCCGGTGACCGGCTTCGCCAACAAGCCGGACAACGTGCCGGAACTGCTGCAGATGGTGGGAGGTGCTCCCGTGGTTATTAAACTGCTACAGGGCACCCAAGGCATTGGCGTGGTACTGGCTGAAACCCGCAAGGCGGCGGAAAGCGTCATTGAGGCCTTCATGGGCCTGAAAGCGGACATCCTGGTGCAGGAGTTCATCAAGGAAGCCGGTGGCGCTGATATCCGCTGTTTCGTGATTGGTGATAAGGTGATTGCAGCGATGAAGCGCCAGGGTGGGGAAGGCGAGTTCCGTTCCAACCTGCACCGGGGCGGTACAGCCTCGCTCGTGAGGATAACCCCCGAAGAGCGCAAAACGGCGATCACGGCGGCAAAATCCATGGGCCTGAACGTGGCCGGTGTGGACCTGCTGCGCTCCAGCCGTGGGCCTCTGGTTATGGAAGTGAACTCGTCACCGGGCCTGGAAGGTATCGAAAATGCCACCAACAAAAACGTCGCTGGCATGATCATCAACTGGACCGAGAAGAACCAGAAGCCCTGGAAAACCCGTACCAAGGGGAGAGGCTGATATGGCTGCTCGGGCGCCGTTTGTTATCGCCGGCCACGAAGTCAAGGCGGGCACGCGACAAACCGTGGAAGTTCCGGTTGCCAAACTATACACCCACACGCCTCTGCACATACCCGTTGAAGTGGTTCATGGCCGCCGGAGTGGGCCTGTACTGATGGTCTGCGGAGCGATACACGGGGACGAAATCAACGGTGTCGAGATTGTGCGCCGCGTGCTGACCAACTCGGCCCTGCGGCATTTGCGGGGCACGCTGGTGGCAGTCCCCATCGTGAACATTTTCGGGTTTGTTCAGCGTACCCGCTACCTCCCGGATCGCCGCGATCTGAACCGCTGTTTCCCGGGCAGTGAAACCGGCTCCCTTGGCGGCCGTATTGCCTACCTGCTGCGCACACAGATCATGGAGAATGTCTCCCACATTATCGACCTGCACACGGGCGCCATACACCGGTTCAATTTGCCGCAGATTCGCGCGGAACTCAAAAACCCGGAAACCATTCGTATGGCTGAGGCCTTCGGCGCTCCTATCATCATCAATGCCAGCTTGAGGGAGGGCAGCCTTCGGGCCTATGCTGACTCTCAGGATATTCCGGTAGTAACGTTTGAGGGTGGCGAGGCCCTCCGATTTGACGACGTGGTCATTTCCAGCGGCGTTAAAGGGGTCATCCGGGTGATGCGGGAACTGGAGATGATTCCCGCCAAGAAAGGCCCCAAGGCCCCCAGGAAGCGTTCGGAAACGGCTGCGAACTCGCAATGGGTGCGTACCGATATCGATGGCATCATGCGCCCGGTTGCCAGCCTTGGCCAGAAAGTTCGTAAAGGTCAGAAGTTGGCCATGGTGGCCGACCCGTTCGGCGAGTCGGAAACCGCCGTGACATCACCCTGTTCCGGTATCGTCATCTGTGTAAACAACCTGCCACTGGTAAACGAGGGCGAGGCGATCTACCACATTGCCCGATTCGACGAGCTCAGCGAGGCGGAGAAGGCGATGGACTATTTCCGCAGCAGCTATGAAGGAGATGTGGGCGACGATGTAGTGCCCGTGCATCCCTGGGACGACCGGCAGAAATAGAAACGAGGTTGGACATGATCTGGGATCAGACCTTTATCGAACTGGCGCCCCAGCCCAGGGGCTTTCATCTGGTGACCGATGAAATCCTGGCCCAGGCGCCGGCCCTGCAAAACTGCCAGGTGGGGCTTTTGCATCTGTTTATCCAACACACCTCGGCCTCCCTGGCGATTAACGAAAACGCCGACCCGGATGTACGCGGCGATCTGGAACGCCATTTCAATGTGATGGTGCCCGAGAACGCGCCCCACTATGAGCACACCATGGAAGGCCCGGACGACATGCCGGCTCATATAAAAAGCGTTCTGGTTGGCCCGTCACTGACCATTCCAGTGAACGATGGACGCCTTGCTCTTGGCACTTGGCAGGGGATCTATCTTTGTGAACACCGGAACAACGCTGGCAGTCGCTGCGTTGTCGCGACATTGCAGGGACGGTGGTAAGTGCTTGGTGCTGAAGGTGGCTGGGTGGTTCGCCTCTGTAAACCATTCATCACGGGTGTCTGCTTGCAGGCACCCTGAACGGGAACTCAACGTATGCAAATACTCGACTCTGAAGTCGTCGCAGAAAACCTGCCCTGGAATGCGCTTGTCGACCAGTTGGAACGCGCTTTCGCTGGCGGTATCGTAACACCACCTCGCCACCATCATGCGGTTGAACGTCAGGACGGGGAGGCCACGATGCTGCTGATGCCGGCCTGGGAAGATAAGGGCAAACAGCCGGGCTATCTTGGTGTGAAGATGGTGAACGTTTTCCCCCAGAATGCGAATCATGGCATGCCCGCGATCAGCGGCGTCTACCTCCTGAGCGACGGCGCCACGGGCCAGCCCCTGGCCTGTATCGATGGCAGTGAGCTGACCCGCCGCCGCACTGCCGCGGCCTCCGCTCTGGCAGCCCGCTATCTGGCCCGTGAAGATGCTGAGACATTGGTCGTCGTGGGCACTGGCAAGCTGGCGCCAATGTTGATTGAAGCCCATGCGTCGGTACGGCCGATTCGCCGGGTTGTGGTGTACGGCCGCAATCTAAGCAAAGCGGAGGACCTGGCGCGGTCGTACTCGGGTTACAACAAAGGGCAGGCGGCGTTTGAGTCCGTCACCGCTACCGACAACCTTGCGTCGGTGGTTCCAGAGGCTGATATCGTCAGTGCGGCGACGCTCTCAACCAAACCCATGATTCAGGGTGAATGGCTGAAACCCGGAACGCATCTGGATCTGGTGGGGGCATTTCGTAAGGACATGAGGGAAACCGACAGCGAATGCGTTGCTCGTTCTGATGTCTTTGTTGACTCCTATGCAGGCGCTAAAGGCGAAGCAGGAGATCTGCACTTTGCTGTGAACGACGGCGTTTTTGACATGGAACAAATTCAGGCGGAGCTGTCTGAACTGGCAAGTGGTGCTCGTACTGGGCGCGCCGATGATGATGCCATTACGCTGTTTAAGTCCGTGGGTGTTTCGCTTGAAGATCTGGCTGCGGCGATTCTGGTCTGGGAGAACTATTCGAGTTCCAGTAAGCAGGGTAAAGCCTGATTACACGGCTTGTGTCGTGCAAAATGGGTGGATGTCCACCCATTACCCTCCTGGAAATGGGTAGAATATTACCCGCTAACGCTAAGTCTGCCCCATCCTGATTTTTAAATACTATTAAAATCAATTATTTATTTTATCTGGCCTGTTAGTTGCTCGTGTTCGTTGCTGTAAGTGTCCAACCGGAACCTGCTGGGCTCCGTTCTAGCACCCAACAAACACAACGAAACGGGAGCATTCTCTATGAAAACCCAATCCGTCATTGCCATGGCATTTGTCTCAACGTTTGCCGTGACCAGTCCCGCCATTGCACAGGACCGGTCTGATTGGCCGGATAACTTCACGGTCGGTACCGCAAGTCAGGGGGGAACCTACTTCGCGTATGGGTCAGGATGGGCAAACTTTGTGGCCGAGAATCTGGGCGTGTCCGGCGGTGCAGAAATTACCGGTGGCCCAATGCAGAATATGGCGCTGGTTCATACTGGCGATCTGAAGTTCGGCCTGACCACCATGGGGCCGGCGCAGGAATCCATCGACGGTAACAGCCCACTGGCACCGGGCATGAAAATGGACAATGTGTGCGCGATGTTTCCCATGTATGAAACGCCGTTTTCCGTCACCGCACTTTCCAGTTCCGGCATCACGTCCATCTCTGATATTCCCGACGGTGCCACCATTGGATTCGGGCCGGCCGGCTCCACATCCGACACCTATTTCCCCCGCATCATGGAAACCCTGGGCGTCAATTTTGAGCGCCGTAACGGTAGCTGGTCCGATCTGGGTGGGCAGTTGCAGGATGGCCTGATTGACGTGGTGGCCTTTGCAGCCGGCATTCCGATTCCGGCGGTCAGCCAGTTGGAAGTACAGACCGATGTGACCATCATCGGCATGACGGATGAAGAGGCGAAGAAGGTGACGGATAATTTCCCCGTATCGGAATTCACCATTCCAGCCAGCACCTACCAGTCCCTGAATGAGCCGTCCCGCGTGGTGTCCATGTGGAACTTCGCCATGGTCAACTGCGACATGCCGGAGAGCTTTGTGTATGAAATTACCAAGCTGACCATGGAGAACAACGACAAGATGGTGTCCATCCACAAGGCCGCCAAAAACTCCGTTCCGGAAAACTACACGAAGAACAACGTCCTGCAATGGCATCCCGGCGCAGCTCGTTGGTTCAACGAAAACGGTTACACGATCGAAGACAGCAAGATCAATCAGTAACCATCGTGTGTGCGGGAGAGCCACGGCGGTGGCCCTCCTGAGCAAAGCCGGCGAACAGCCGGCCCCGTTTTCCCGTGAGCAGGGTCTATCATGACTGACAAACAACACCCCGAAGAACACCCGGTGAACGACATTGGCGATGACCACGTCCTGGCCCACGATGTCGATGAAGAGCCGGTCGAGGCCAATCGCCGCCTGTTTAAAGGTGGCATGCTGAAATTTGTGACGTTGCTGGCCATCGCTTACTCGTCGTTCCATCTTTACAGCTTGAACATCGCACCGCTGGAAACCTGGTCGTTCCGGATTGTGCATATTGCGGGCGCGCTGGTGTTGGGCTTCATCCTGTTTGCCGGTGCCCGTTTTGTCTCCGCCGAAGAAGGCCCCGCACGCCATCGCTGGACAACCTGGATCGGCGCCCTGGCCATGGTGCCGGCGGTATACGCGCTGTACCAGACATTTTCGTTCCACCAGATGATTCTGGGTGGCACGCTAAGAATTCCTGTTGACCTCGAAACCTGGCACTTTGGCTGGCCGCTGTTGGCCGCCAGTGCGATCGGTATCGTGATGAGCTGGTTTCACCAGCGTGAGCGTTCCCGCTTCAGTGTGCCGGATCTGGTGCTGATTGTGTGTTCGGTGGCGGTCGCCGCCTATTTCCTGGTGGTTTATAACACCTCGATGCGCATGTCCACGGGCACCTCGTTTGCGCCGGTCGGCATTTCATTCGCCGCCATTGCCGGCACGGCCCTGATCATGGAGTTGACTCGCCGGGTGGCAGGTCTGGCTCTGGTCGTTATCGGGCTGGTGTTCCTGGTGTATGTCTTCCTTGGCCCCTATCTGCCCGGCTTCCTGGGGTATCCGGGCCTGTCGGTCCAGCGCTTTTTCAGCCAGGTGTATACCGACGCTGGTATCCTCGGCCCAACCACCGCCGTGTCGTCGACCTACATCATCCTGTTTATCGTCTTTGCTGCCTTCCTGCAGGCATCAAAGGTGGGGGATTATTTCGTGAATTTCGCCTTCGCTGCGGCGGGCCGCACCCGAGGTGGCCCGGCCAAGGTGTCGATTTTTGCCTCCGGCCTGATGGGTATGATCAACGGCACCAGCGCCGGCAACGTGGTCTCCACCGGTTCCCTGACCATTCCGCTGATGAAAAAGGTGGGCTACAGCAAACAGTCGGCAGGGGCCGTGGAAGCGGCGGCCTCAACCGGTGGGCAGATCATGCCACCGATTATGGGGGCGGGCGCCTTCATCATGGCTGAGATCACCGGTATTCCCTACACAGAAATTGCCATTGCGGCGATCATCCCGGCCATTCTTTACTTCGCCTCGGTCTATTTCATGGTGGACTTTGAGGCGGCGAAGACCGGCATGCGAGGCATGCGCGAGGATGAGCTGCCCAAGCTCAAGACCATGGTGAAACAGTGCTACCTGTTTGTGCCCATCATCATTTTGATTGTTGCTCTGTTTATGGGCTATTCGGTGATACGGGCCGGTACGCTTGCTACCGTGTCTGCCGCTGTTGTCAGTTGGTTCTCACCCAACAAAATGGGCATACGGAAGATCCTTGAGGCGCTGGAGATTGCGTCCTACATGGCCATCCAGATCATCGTGGTGTGTGCGGCGGCCGGTGTGATTGTGGGCGTGATTTCCCTGACCGGTGTTGGAGCGCGGTTCTCCGTGTTGCTGCTGGATGTGGCCGAAGCCAGCCAATTGCTGGCTCTGATCTTCGCCATGTTCATTTCCATCCTCTTGGGTATGGGTATGCCAACCACCGCCGCCTACGCGGTTGCCGCGTCAGTGGTCGCTCCGGGGCTGGTCCAGTTGGGCATTGAGCCGCTTACCGCGCATTTCTTCGTGTTCTATTTTGCGGTGGTGTCGGCCATTACCCCGCCGGTTGCCCTGGCCTCCTACGCGGCTGCCGGAATCTCGGGCGCCAATGCGATGGAAACCTCCGTGGCCTCGTTCCGCATTGGTATTGCGGCGTTCATCGTGCCCTTCATGTTTTTCTACAACGGCGCGCTACTGATGGATGCCGGCTGGTTTGATATCGCCCGCGCACTGATCACCGCTCTGTTCGGGGTGTATATGCTGTCCGGTGGTGTGCTGGGCTGGTTTGCCCGGGCCTCTGCTGGTGTGATCACTCGTCTTCTGCTGATTGGCGCGGCGCTGCTGATGATCGAAGGCGGTTTATGGACAGATCTCAGCGGTATTGCCCTGGCGGTCATTGCGTTCCTGGCGCAGCGTCAGAGCAAGCTGCGCCCGGCCAGTACCTGAACAGGGCTATACTCTAGCGGCTTTCAACGATTTTTCAGGAACCGGAGTGTATGTCCTACCGCATTATCGCGTTTCTTGTTTTTCTGGTGACTCTGGCCTGCTCATGGATGTTGGGTGGCTGGTACGGTTACCGGCAGGTTGAACAGGAGAGTGTGGAAGAGTCGTTTCGCTATCGTCAGCTTGTGGCCAATGAGCTCAACCGGTACGTGCCCATCCCCGAGTTGATGGCCGAGCATCCGCTGTTGGCCGAAGCCCTGGCATCACCGGGTGACCCAGGGACACTTTTGCGGGCTAACGACCAGATGCAGCGTATGGCGACCATCGTCGGCAGCTCGGATGTCTATCTTATGGACGCCTCCGGAACCACGATCGCGGCCAACAACTATCTGCGCAGGGACAGCTTCGTGGGCCGAAATTTTGATTTCAGACCCTATTTTCAGGACGCCATGGCAAGCGGGGATTCCGCCATTTATTTTGCCCTGGGCACCACCTCTGATGTCCGCGGACTGTATTTCTCCCATCCTGTCCGCGGTGACAGCGGCGAGATTCTGGGTGTTATCGCCATGAAAGTTCTGGTGCATGAACTGGAATCCCAGTGGCGGCGCCCCGCCTCACTGAAGGATTCGGAAATGGTGGTGTTGGACGACGCTGGCATCAGTTTCCTGTCCAGCAAGAGCGAGTGGCTGTACCGGAACTTTACCGGTGAAAAAGCCGGCGCTCCCAGTGAGCTATCCCGCCAGCGCTACCCAGATCGTGAGCTTTCACCGATTGATTTCGACAGCCTGGGGTCACCCTGGGGGCTTTCCGACAGGGCAGGGACCATGCGTATTCACAACGATGGAGAGAGCCGCGAATATCTCAGGGTGCGAACACCCCTGCCACGCCTGGACTGGACACTGCAAGTCATGGTCAGTACCCGCTCTGTTGTGTGGAGTCGGCTCGGGTTTGCAGCGGTGGGCGTGGCGATCTTCGTGGTCGGTTGCTCGCGTCGTTGTATTTGCGCGAGCGCTACCGCCGGGAGGCGGAATTGGCTTACCGGGGAGAGCAGCTCGAGCGCAGTGTTGCCAGCAGAACGGCGGAGCTTGAGCGCTCCAACCAGCAACTTCTGGATGAAATCCGCGAGCGGGAGAAAACCCGCGATGAACTCCGTGAAACCCAGCACGAGTTAATCCAGGCGGCCAAGCTGGCGGTGCTTGGCCAGATGTCTGCGGGCCTGAATCATGAAATCAATCAGCCACTGACGGCGATTCAGACCTATGCCCGCAACAGCCGCCGGTTCCTCGAGAAGGGAACGACGGAGATGGTGGATGCCAACCTTTCGGAGATCATCACCCTGTGTGACAAAATGGCGGAGCTTACCCGTCAGTTCAAGGTGTTCGCCCGAAAATCGGAAGGGCCACCGGCACTGGTTGATTTGCGACAATCGGTCGACGGCGCCCTGAAGATAATGGCGGCGCAGGAGAGCCGATCCGATATCTCCATTCAATGGCACCGCCCGGAACAACCAGTGCAGTGCCATGGAGATCTGATCCGGATCGAACAGGTTATGGTGAACCTGGTGGCAAACGCCATTCAGGCCGTCGAAGGCAGAGAGCAGCCGGAGATCACCATTGATGTGGAAGAAGATGACGGGCATTGGTATTGCCTTGTGCGGGATAATGGTTCGGGCCTGCCGGGCAGTACGGAGCGGATCTTCGAACCTTTTTTCACCACCAAATCGGTGAAGCAGGGGCTGGGGCTGGGCCTTTCAATATCCCGGCAGATCGTGGATGCGCTTGGCGGCAGTCTGACGGGGCGTAACCGGAGCGACGGACCGGGCGCGGAGTTTGTTTTAGCACTCAGAAAGCGGGAGGCCACTGAATGACAGAGGCGTCGGTAATTTTTGTGGACGATGACCCGCATATCCGCAAGGCCATCGCGCAGACCCTTACGTTAGAAGATCTATCCGTTGCCTGTTTCGAGGATGCACGATCTGGCCTTGAAAACATTACGCAGGACTACGAGGGCGTGGTGCTATGTGACTACAACATGCCGGGGATGGATGGCCTGGAAATGCTCGACAGGATTCGCGCCAAGGATGACACCATCCCGGTGATTATCCTGACCGGGCAGGGCGATATCAGCACGGCCGTCACCGCTATGCAGCAAGGCGCCTACGATTTTATCGAAAAGCCTTTTGATCACGATGAACTCCTGGAGCTGCTTCGCCACGCCCTGGAAAAACGTCACCTGGCACTGGAAAACCGGCGGCTGAAAGCCCAACTGAAGCACCTGGCCCGGCCTGGCCCCAGGATTCTGGGGGATTCAGCCGGTATGCAGAAAGTGATGGCAACCATCGATCCGGTACTGGATATCTCCGCCAATATCCTGTTGCACGGCGAAACCGGTTCGGGGAAGGATGCCTTGGCCCGCTATATCCATGAGAACAGCCCCCGAAGCTCCCACAATTTCGTTGCCATCAACTGTGGCGCGGTGCCCGAAAACCTGATCGAGAGCGAGCTTTTCGGCCACGAAGCGGGTGCCTTTACCGGTGCGGACAAACGCCGCATCGGTAAAATCGAGTACGCTCACAAGGGCACCCTGTTTCTGGATGAACTGGAAAGCATGCCCATGGCCCTGCAGGTCAAGTTGCTGAGAGTGCTGGAAGAACAACGTGTTGAGCGCCTGGGCAGCAACCAGGTACAGGATGTGGATGTCCGCATCATCGCTGCCACCAAGGCCGACCTGAAGCAGCTCAGCGACGAGGGCGAGTTCCGGGCCGACCTGTACTATCGGCTGAACGTGGTGAAGCTGGATATTCCGCCACTGCGCGAGCGCAAGGATGACATTCCCGTGCTGTTCCACCATTTCGTGCTGATTGCGGCCGCCCGCTACGACCGCGAGAGCATACCCCTGGACGCCAGCCAGGCCGCGCGTCTGATGCAGCATAGCTGGCCGGGGAACGTGCGGGAGCTGAGAAACCTGGCCGAACGCTACGTTTTGCTGGGGCCGGTCGCATTGGACGAAAACGACTCCTCCGTCACCACCAATGTGTCCGGGCGCCAGACGCTGTCCGAGATGATGGACGACTTTGAACGGTCAGCGGTCGTCAGCGCGCTCAATGCCTGTCATGGCAGCATCAAGGACACCATGGTCCAGCTAGGCATTGCCCGCAAGACGCTGTATGACAAGATGAAGAAGTACGGGCTGGACAAAGCGCAGTTCCGGGATTGAGCCTGAAGGCGTTGCGTCAGGCGTGATACCGCCTTTCCGGCCGTCCAACGCTGCCGTAGGTGACTTCCGCGGTCAGCTCCCCCCGGCCCACGAGAAACTCAAGATAGCGCCGTGCCGTGGTCCGGGATGCCCCCATGGCATGGCCGACTTCCTCGGCGCTCCATTGGCCGGATGAAACCACCTCGCGAATTTTATCCAGCGTGATGCTATCGATGCCCTTGGGCAGCCTGTCTGTGTGCACGGGCTGACCGGCTTCGCTTGACCCTCTGGGCAGGAGGGCATCGACTTCTTTCTGGGCGATTTGCACTAGGCCGGACAGTTGCCGCAAGTGGTCCCGGTAACGGTTGACGGCTTCCTCAAGGCGTTCGAAAACCAGGGGCTTGAGAATGTAGTCGAAGACGCCGCCGCGCAGGGCGCTTTTGAGCGGTTCCACTTCCTTGGCAGCGGTGATAAGAATTACGTCACTGCTGCTATCCCGTGCCCGGAGTTCGCGCAGCAGATCCAGCCCATTGCCATCGGGAAAATAGATATCCAGCAGGATCAGATGTGGCGCCATAACGTCAATAAGGTCGCGGGCATCCCCCAGGCTGTGGGCAATGCCGCAAAGCTCCACGTTCTGGAGTCGCTCGACAAACCGCCGCTGGATTTCGGCGATCTGCCGGTCGTCCTCAACAATCAGGATTCGAAGGGTATTCAATGACGGTCACTCCCCTGACTGGTTTTCGGAAGGTAAAGGGTGAATCGCGAGCCCACACCCGGTAGGTTCTCCACCATGATGGATCCCCCCCAGCGATTCAGGAACTGACGCACCAGGTGCAGGCCATAACCGTGTTCTTCAGCGCCTTGCTTGGTGGTCACGCCTTTCTCGAAGATCTTCTGTTGAGAGTCTTCGGGGATACCGGGCCCCTGGTCTTCCACTTCAAAGATCAGTTCATGCCCCAAGTCTGTCATGGATAGCTGAACCCGTCCTCCTTCGCCGGTTTGATGGCGGGTGGCCTCGAGGGCATTGTCGATGAGGTTGCCGAGGACACTCACCAGCTGATCCCGCGGCATGTCGGCGGGTATGTCCACCATGCGGCTTTCGGCATCAATCTGTAGGCCCAGCCCCATCTCCCGGGCGCGGTTGTACTTGCCCATAAGGCAACCGGCGATAACGGGATCGGGAACGGCCTCCAGAAGCAGGTGAATCAGCGCCTGATGATCACTGACTTCGCTGCCGATCAGATTCAGCGCGTCGTCATAGGCTTCAATCTGGATCAGTCCTGCGATGGTATGGAGCTTGTTCGAGTATTCGTGAGTCTGGCTTCGCAAGGTATCTGCGTATTGTTGTATGCGAGTCAGTTGCCGACTGACCTGATCCACCTCGTCCTTCAGCCTGAAACTGGCCACAACACCGGTAATCTCCGCGCCCTGGCGGACGGGCAGGCGGTTGACAATCATCTGTCGGTTGCGCAGCCAGACCTCCCGATCAAAGTCCGGCGTGCCGGACTCGAGTACCGACAGCAGGTCACTTTCGGGAAGAACGTCAAGAATGGGGCGACCGGAAAGTGGCGTGTCGGGATCAATGCCAAGGGTTTCCAGGGCCGTGCGGTTGAAGGTCGTGATCACACCGTCGCGGTTGACGGCGATGATGCCTTCCCTGACGGACTGTAAGGTGGCGTCCCGCTCCTGGAACAGGCGTGCGATTTCCTCGGGTTCCAGGCCGAATATGGCGCGCTTGAACCGGCTGGCGATCACCATGGCGATGAGTATGCTGACCAGCAGGGTCAGGCCAACCACGGTATACAGTACGAAGCTGTAGCGCTTGATGGTGGCATCCACCTGATCGACCCCGTATCCCACGGAGACAATTCCGATAATCTCGCCGGTCTCCGGCTCGATCACGGGTGCCTTGCCACGCATGGATTCGCCTAGGCTGCCTGCGGCCCTTGCCACATAGGCCTTGCCCTCAACCAGGGCACGCCGGCCCTGGTCGCCATCGTCGTCGGCCATGGAATGCCCGATGCGATCAGCAGAGGGATGCGCCAGGCGCATGCCCTGGTGGTCACCAATCACAATGAACAAAGCCTCGTTGGTGCGGGTCAGTCGGCTTGCCAGCCGGTTCAGTCCCTCAATATCACGCTGGCGCACGCCCTCGATCACCGAGGGAGCTGCCGCGACGGTCTTCGATACCATCAGCGCCCGTTGTCCGATCTCATCGAACAGGGAGTCGCTGAGGTAATAGCCGGCAAACACGCCAATGAGAATCGTCTGTACGGCGCTGACGAATCCGAGCGTGAGGATCATTCGGGTTTTCAGTTTGGTTTTTCGGAACACGTTGTCAGCAATGATTGGTTTGTTGTCGTTATGGGGTCAGGTTAAAACACCCGCTTTATGATTGCCCGTGAATTTTATGAACGAAACGTCCTTTAGTTTCTTTAAAGGCATTACGCGCACAAACTTCTGGCCCCATTGGTGAATCTTTAACCTCTGTTATGTAGCGCTTCACGTTGGCCCTGAACCTGGGCCCGTACCCTGGAAGCGATCACAAAAACAAGACAGAGGTGACAATCATGACTCTCAAACGAAGCTTGTCGTTTATCGCGGCAGCGGCTTTCAGCCTTAATGCCATGGCATGGCAACCCTCCGGAAAAGTGGAATGCATCGCCCCGTCAGACCCGGGTGGCGGCTGGGACTTTACCTGTCGCAGCGCTGGTAATGTGATGCGGGACCTTGGCCTGGTTGAGGGCACTGTGCAGACCATCAACATGGCAGGTGCTGGCGGCGGCGTTGCCTATGCTCACACGGTCAGCAAACGTGCGGAAGATGACAAGCTGATCGTTGCCGCATCAACGGCAACCACCACCCGTCTCGCCCAGAAACAGTTCCCCGGGCTGGACGCCGATATGGTGACCTGGGTCGGCGCACTGGGCGCGGATTACGGCGTCATTGCCGTAGGCAAGGACTCGCAGTATGAGAACCTGAATCAACTGCTCGATGCCATCAAACAGAACCCGAAATCGGTCAAGTTCGCCGGTGGCAGTGCCCGTGGAGGCTGGGATCACCTGAAGGTCCTGATCACCGCGAAGGCTGCCGGCGCCGATAAACTGCCCGCCATTCCGTACCTTTCTTACAACAACGGCGGTGAGGCCATGACCCAGGTGGTCGGCGGCCAGGTCGACGCCTTCACCGGTGATATTTCCGAAGTCACCGGCTTCCTGTCGTCGGGCGACCTTCGCGTTCTGGCCGTGCTGGCTGACGAACGACTGCCGGGTGAATTTGCCGATATTCCGACCGCAAAAGAGCAGGGCGTTGATGCCGTTGGCCCGAACTGGCGCGGTTTTTACATGCCCCAGGGCGCTTCCAGTGAGTCCAAGGCGTTTTGGGTTGAGGCTGTCGATACCCTGTATGCCAGTGAGCAGTGGAAAAAGGTGATGAAGGCCAATGGCCTCATTCCGTTCCACCCGCCTGCAGATGAGTTCGACAGCTTTGTCAAACAACAGGTACAGGACATCGAGAACCTGTCCCGCGAAATAGGACTGCTGAAATGACAGGCCTGGGTGATCGACTTCTTGGCCTGGGCCTGTTGGTTCTGGCAGTGGCCTACGGCTGGGTTGCACAGCAGTGGCCCGAGCCGTTTGGCGGCGCTGAAACCGTTGGGCCGGAAACATTTCCTACCATCCTTGCTGTGGTTCTGGTCGCTGGCAGCATCTATCTCATGGTCAAGCCGGACCCCGACGCCCAGTGGCCGCTGGGTCGGTCCGCATTGGAGCTGGTGGTGTCGCTGGTCGTGCTGGTGGTCTACGCGATGCTGCTCGAGCCCCTGGGGTTTGTCATCTCGACAACCCTGGCGGTTGGCACCCTTAGCTGGCGCATGGGCGCGCCCGCCAGGAATGCCTTTTTAACAGGCCTGATCAGCGCCGTGGTGGTGTTCGTCCTGTTCAACTATGGCCTGGCGTTGAGTTTGCCTGCCGGCATCCTGGAGGTGAACTGATGGAAACGCTCGGTTTTCTGATGGACGGCTTTGCGGTCGCCCTGACGCCGTACAACCTGATGTTTGCGCTCTTCGGCGCTTTTGTGGGCACCCTGATTGGTTGTTTGCCCGGCCTGGGGCCGGCAAACGGTGTGGCGATTCTCATCCCGTTGGCGTTCACCCTTGGCTTGCCGCCGGAAACCGCGATGATCCTGCTGACGTCGGTTTACGCAGGTGCGATGTATGGCGGTCGTATTTCCTCCATCCTGCTCAACATTCCTGGTGACGAACCGGCGATGATGACCTGCCTGGATGGCTACCCCATGGCCCAAAAGGGACGGGCTGCGGATGCACTGGCGATCTCGGCCATTGCGTCCTTTGCGGGTGGGCTGATCGGCACCATAGGGCTAATCATGCTTGCCCCGGTGCTGGCAAGGTTTGCCTTGAGTTTCGGCCCGGCGGAGTATTTCGCGCTGTTCCTGCTGGCCTTCGCCACCCTGGGTGGTATTACCGGCAAGAACCCGATGAAGACGGTCATCGCCGCTACTCTGGGGATCATGATCTCCACCGTGGGCATCGATATTTCCACCGGCACCCAGCGCTACACCTTCGGTGTGCTGGAGTTGTACGAGGGGATCGATTTCATCCTCGCAATTGTTGGTCTGTTCGCCATTTCGGAGTTGTTGTTCTTCGTTGAGTCGCGCATGGGTGGCGGACGCAAGAAGATGAACGTGGGCAAGCTGACGCTGACCTTCAAGGAGTTGGTCTCCACGGTTCCCACTCAGTTGCGTGGCGGCGTGCTTGGATTTATTTCCGGCGTGCTGCCGGGCGCCGGTGCGTCCCTGGGCAGTTTTATCAGTTACACCCTCGAAAAGAGCGTGATCGGAAAGAAGGGCAGGTTCGGCGAGGGCGATATCCGGGGTGTGGTGGCACCTGAGGCGGGCAACAATGGTGCCTCATCGGGCGCGCTTGTACCCATGTTGACCCTGGGGGTGCCTGGTAGCGGTACCACTGCGGTGCTGTTGGCGATGCTGATTTCATTGAACATCACGCCAGGCCCGCTGATGTTTACCCAGAACGCGGATATTGTCTGGGGTGTGATTGCCGCTCTGCTGATTGGCAACGTGCTTCTGCTGGTTCTCAACATACCGCTGGTCGGCTTCTTTGTGCGCCTGCTGTCGGTGCCTCCCATGTACCTGCTGCCGATTGTGACCATGGTTGCGTTTGTGGGCATCTATTCCATCAGCAACAGCGCCTTCGACCTGTATTTCATGGTGGCGTTTGGCGTGGCGGGTTATTTCCTGCGCAAACTGGAAATTCCGGTGGTGCCGATTATTCTCGGGCTATTGCTCGGACCGGAGATGGAGAAGAACCTGGGGCATGCCCTGGTGTTGTCAGACGGCGACTGGAGCATTCTGTGGGAAAGCACCCTGGCCAAGAGCTTCTGGCTGGTTGCCGCTCTGAGCCTGGTGTTGCCTTATGTGGTGGGTCCGGTGCTGCGTCGCCGCATGAATGCGGCCATGAAGGAAAGCCCGACCAGCGACTGAGCCGGTTCCCGGTTGCTAACCTACGCTTTGCCGCACCGGATGACCGGTGCGGCTTTTTTGTGTGCGGGTTAGAGGTTCGCTTCCGCGTACTCCGCCAGAACAGAGCGCGGGACGCCCTGCAGGTGAATGTGTCCACCATGGCTGAAGCTCTTGAAGCGCTCGGTCATATAGGTCAGGCCTGAACTCAGGGCACTAAGATAGGGGGTGTCGATCTGGGCCAGGTTGCCCAGGCAGATCACCTTGGAGCCGTTGCCGGCACGGGTGATGATGGTCTTGATCTGGTGTGGCGTGAGATTCTGGGACTCATCAATGATGATCAGGCTGTGCTGGAAGCTGCGGCCACGAATGTAGTTCATCGACTTGAAATGAAGCGGCACCTTGCTGAGGATGTAGTCCACGCTGGCGGTCATGTTCTCATCGTCTTCGTGAAGAGCTTCGAGGTTGTCCACGATGGCGCCCAGCCAGGGCTCCATTTTCTCCGCCTCGGTGCCGGGGAGGAAGCCAATGTCTTCGTCCAGGCCCTGGGTGCTGCGGGTGGCAATGATGCGTTTGTACAGCTTGCTGGCAACCGTCATTTCAATGCAGGCCGCCAGGGCCAGGATGGTTTTGCCAGAGCCGGCGGAACCGGTCAGGTTCACCAGGTGGATATCCGGGTCCAGCAGCAGGTTCAGGGCAATGGCCTGGTAAATATCCCGTGGCACCAGGCCCCAGACTTCCTCGTGCATCAGGTCGTGCTGGTGCAGATCCCGAATGACTATCTTGTCTTCGCCGACATCAGACACCTTGCCGACAAACCCCTGTTCATCAATCACGAACTCGTTGATGGTCAGCTTGGCCAGGTCGCCTTCACGACGAAGGATGTGTTCGGTAATACCCTCCCGCTGAATGGTTTCGACTTTCTCGATCGTGTCCCAGAACGAGTTCGGGAACTCTTTGTACCCTTTCGGCAGCAGGTCGATATCGTCCAGCAGCATGTCGTTGTGGTAGTCCTGGGCCTCCACGCCGAAGCCCCGGGCCTTCAGTCGCATGTTGATGTCCTTGCTGACAAGGATGATGTCCCGCGACTTGTGGCGGGTTTGCAGGGCCGCCAGGGTATTGATGATCTTGTTGTCGTTCAGGTGCTCGGGCAGGCCATGGTTGCCCTGGTAGTCCGTGCTCATCAGTATCGATAACGCGCCGAGCGGTTCTGCCTTCTTGCCGCGCACGATGGGAACGCCTTTCTCGATTTCTCCGGGGCTTGCGTCACCCAGCAACTTGTCGATGTTGCGGATGGCCTGACGGCAGTCGGCGGCAACGGCCTGTTTACCGGATTTGAGACTGTCGAGTTCTTCGAGGACCGTCATCGGGATGATGACGTCGTGTTCTTCAAAGTTCAGGAGGGCGTTCGGGTCGTGGATGAGGACGTTGGTGTCGAGGACATACATCTTTCTGCGAGCCTGCGATGCTCTTGGCATAGGGTGTGATACCTCTCTGGTCAGCCGTTCCCGGCACAGCGGTTGGTGAGCTCCTGGTCGGAGATCAGTTTGAGCATGTCATACGTGGTCACAATACCGGTGATCTTGTCGTCCTTGGTGATGAAAATCCGGTGCAGGTGTTCACGCATCATAATATCGGCAATGTCGCGCACCGGCGTTTGCTCGTCAACCGATAAAACGATAGGGGTCATGATGTCACGCACTTCCACCGGCACCTTGCCCATTTCCTCAAAAATGGCCATGCGCAGGCGACGGGCTTCCTGTTCTTCTTCCGGGGTCATGCGGGCATCGGATTCGGAACGGCTGGCGTTCCAGCGGAATTCGGTGATGTCCTTCAGCGTGGCAATGCCGACGATCTCGCCCGTTTCGTCGGTAACGGGGCTGCCGGTGATTTCGTTGTCGGTGAGGAACCTGGCCAGACGGTCCATCGTCCAGGATTGGGGTACGGCCTTGATGCTCGGGGTCATGATCTCGTAGGCGAGAACGGTCATTGACGAATCGGCTCCGTTAGCAGGTCCTTTGTAAAAGAGCTTAGCTGTTACTGATGTTCTAGTCATCCCCTGATTCAGCTTTGGGAACCACATCTTTCAGTTGGCCCTGCGAGTTATAGATTAGCTCGTAGTTTTGATAACGGTCCCACTGGGCGACCCGTTCCAACTGCTCCATGGAACGGATAGGAATGTCCACGAGCAGAGTATTGACCAGCCAGCCGGGAATTGAACCGTTTGGCTCGGTGTGCTGAACCCAGATCATTCGGGTCTGGTCGTCTTCGGGAATAAAGCGGTAAAGGGTGTCGGACTTGTCGACACGGATGTAGTCATCTTCTTCCTCCCGTTGATCGGGAATGGCATTGAGGTCCATGACAATCTCGCCGTCGGCCTGCTGGCCTCGGGTGCGGATGCGCAGGACGTAATCCCGATCGGTGACCGGCCAGGGCATATCGTTGACCGAGTAGGCGTAGCGCTCATCAAAGTCACCCGAGCCGAAGGCATAGGATTCCGAGCAGTTGTGAACCCACTGAACGCAGGACTTGGGGTTGATCATGACCGCCATCAGGTTCTCGATCGGTACGTCGAGCACCGCCACGGCCTTGAAGGCCTGGAAGCTGGAGTTTGGCTGGTCAATGGTATAGACCCTTATATGATCGGTTTCTTTGCGAAGGCTCCAGTTCTCCGAGTCTTCGGCCGGCAGCCCGGCGAAGGCCAAACCTGAGGTCAGCAGGAAAACCGTGGTGGCTGCAAGCCAGTTGACGCGTCCATTGGCCAGGCGTTGGTTGCCACGGGCTCTCAGGTTTTGCATGAGGTACACTTCCTTGAACATGGTCGGGCGAGTCTACCACGACTGATCTGGTGCGAGCCTGCTACGATCGGGGGTTTGTGAACTGGGTAACTGACTGAATTACTGACGTTAACATTTGGCCCGAATTGACGATGAAAAAAACGAACAAGCGACTGATCGATGACCGGGGACGGATTCCCTACGGCGCATTGGACACACCAGTGGATGTCATCAACTACCGCGATTTTGACCTCCGTACGGTGATGGACAAACCGCGCTCGGCCCTGGCCCGTAAAGCCCGTTTTAACCAGTTTCAGTTCATCAGTGCGATGGCGCCGGGATGGGTGTTCGGGCTCGCGGTAGTGGATCTGAAACTGGTTAGTACGGCGTTTTTTTATCTTTACGATTTCAAGACCGGACAGATGCTGGAGCAGTCCCTGATGCAGCCATTGGCGATGGGGACCCACATTGAACCCAGGCCGGAAACCGGGGTGACGGAGTTTCGCAAAGGGAAAACAAGGGTTCGCATTACATCGGACGGCCACTCGCGTGGTGTGTCGGTTTCGGGGCCGGGTGACCTCCGGATAGCCCTGACTATCGGCGCGGACAACCATCCTCTGCGCCTGGTGTGCCCAGCCGGTTACAGCGGTTGGGTGTTTACCCGTAAATCAGCGGGTCTGCCGGTGTCCGGAGACATTCGGTGGCAGGGACAGAACTGGCAATGCGACCCCCTGTCGCGCGCAGCCGTTGATTGGAGTTGCGGTTTTATGAGGCGCGAAACCGCCTGGAACTGGGCGAGCCTGGCAGGGGTGCTGGCGGACGGCCGTGCCGTTGGTATCAATCTGGCGGCGGGCGTGAATGAAACCGGTATGACGGAAAATGCGCTCTGGCTGGAAGGTCGCTGTATCAAGCTCGGGCAGGCCCGTTTCGTGTTTGATCGCTACGATGAATCCGCACCCTGGCATCTCACCACGGACGATGGCAGGGTCGATCTCCGGTTTGAGCCATCGGGGGTTCGGCGGGAGCGACTCAATGCGTGGCTGATCGCCTCCAATTTCCGCCAGTACATCGGTACCTTCTCTGGCACAGTGCACGATGAGGCGGGCAACTCAATCCCCGTAGACGGCCTACGGGGATTGATGGAGGATCACTTCGCACGCTGGTAGTGGTGCGGTCAGTGTTCCGGCAGGGTAACGTTCAGTTCCAGTACCGAACAGCTGTCGTTGCGGTCAACTTCCACCTGGACCTGGTCATCGCTGATCTGAACGTACTTGCGGATGACCGCAAGCAGCTCTTTCTGCAATTCTGGCAGGTAGTCAGGCTGGTCGCGCTGGCCCCGTTCGTGGGCAACAATGATCTGTAGGCGTTCCTTGGCAACGCTGGCGGACCGGTTGTTTTTCTTGCTCTTGAAATAATCCAGGAAACTCATCCGTCAGCCCCCCTTGAACATCCGTGAGAAGAAACCCTTTTTCTGGGACGTCATGAAGCGATGTTCTCGCTCCTCTCCCAGAAGGCGGGCCACGGCATCATCATAGGCCTGCCCGGCATCGCTGTCTTCCTCAAGAATGACTGGAACGCCCTGGTTAGAGGCATTCAGTACCACCTGGGACTCCGGAATCACGCCCAGCAGGGGTATGGCGAGAATTTCCTCCACATCGGCCACGGAAAGCATTTCGCCCTTTTCCACCCGATCCGGGTTGTAGCGGGATAGCAGCAGGTGTTCCTTGACCGGATCCTGCCCCATCTCGGCTCTTCGGGACTTGCTCTGCAGGATGCCGAGAATACGGTCTGAATCCCGCACCGAGGACACCTCCGGGTTGGTCACAACCACCGCCTCGTCGGCGTAGTAGAGTGCCATCAGGGCGCCATGCTCAATGCCGGCGGGAGAATCACAGACAATGTAGTCAAACCGATCGGACAGTTCGTTGATCACCTTCTCAACGCCATCCTTGGTCAGGGCTTCCTTTTCCCGGGTCTGGGACGCCGGCAGGATATACAGGGTGTCGACCCGCTTGTCCCGGATCAGAGCCTGGTTGAGAGTGGCTTCGCCCTGGATCACATTCACGAAGTCGTACACCACCCTGCGTTCGCAGTTCATGATGAGATCCAGGTTGCGCAGGCCCACGTCGAAATCGATCACCACGGTTTTGTGGCCCCGCTTCGCCAGGCCGGTGCTGATAGAGGCGCTGGTTGTGGTTTTACCTACGCCACCTTTTCCTGAGGTAACGACAATGATTCTAGCCAAGGTTGCATTCCTGTTTTGCGGTGGATTCGTCGTTCTTCCCGCTTGTGCGGGTCGTTACGTTCTTTTCAGGCCTTCTCCAGTGGCGTTACCACCAGCAGATCGTCCCTGAGCTGGATCTGTACGGCGGTTTTCCAGCCGTTGTCCTGAAGATCTTCGGAGATTTTATAGTGTCCGGCGATGGACACAAGCTCTGCTTCAAGAGACTGGCAGAATACCCGTGCATGTTCCGCACCGTGAATGCCCGCGAGGGCCCGCCCGCGCAACGGACCATAAACATGGACATTGCCGGCCGCAAGCACTTCGGCACCGGCCTGAACCGGCGCAAGGATGATCAGGTCGCCGTCGGGCGCGTAAACCTGCTGGCCGGAACGGACCGGCTGGTTGATGATTTTTGCGGGCGCTGGTTCACCCGGGTTTTCGACCCTGGCGGGCGTCGGGTTCCCGGTCGGTTCAGTGGCGGCCGATTCCGTGGCCGGCGCGGTATCGATGTCCCGGTCGCGCTGGTTGCCACCGGGAAGTAGCGCCAATGACGCACCGCGGGCCAGGCGGCGCTGATCATCGTTGCCACCGCGTACACCGATGACATGGATATTGTGGCGGCGGCAGGCGCCGATGATCTTGAAAAAATCCAGTTCGCTGCTCAGCCCCTCATACTTTTCCAGGCTGATGATCAGGGGGATGTCCTTGAAGAATCCGGGTGCCTGGCTGATTTTGTCTCTGAGCGTGCTTTCGAAGTCGTCATTGTCAAAAAAATACAGCTCCAGTGCGGTCATGGAAACGTTCGCACTCTTCAGTTGGAAGCACTGCTTTACCCCGGATACGGCGGTCTCGCTCATGGATGGGTCTCTTCCGTGGTGTCGTCCTGAGTGGTGCCCGGGCGCTTGCGAAGCGCCGGGCCGTCAAAGCGGATACCGGACCAGCCGGTGCCCATGAACTGGCGGATATTTCTATGGCTTTCACCTGCCGGTTCGTCCAGCACCTGCTGGTAGTGCTGGGCAAACAGACGCAAAGTGTCGGATTCGGTCAGGTTGCAGTATTGGGCCAGGGAAAATACCCGGCATGAACCGGCATTCTCGCCGGTGCCATTGTACAGCGGTCCGTTGTGAAACCCGGTGGGCTGATAATCGAAGAATCGATCAATCAGTGCCAGGGTGTCGTCAAAGTCGCCATGACCGGCCTCAACCGATGCCAGGTGGATACGAACCGCGTCATTGACGTTCATGCCTTGTGGTCCTGTTTGGGCCCTTGCTGATAGCGGGTTTTCCACTCCTCGTAAGGCATGCCGTAGATGATCTCCCGAGCGTCCGGGTCAGACAGCTCGAAGCCTCTTTCGGCGGCCTCGGCGCGATACCATTTGGAGAGGCAATTGCGACAGAACCCTGCAAGGTTCATCAGGTCAATATTCTGGACCTCGGTGTGCTCGCGCAGATGGTTGACCAGCTTTCGAAACGCGGCGGCTTCGATTTCCGTCTGCGATTGTTCTGGGATCGGGTTTGTCATGATTGCTCACACCTGTCTCTGTCGTCGTTGGGAGTTGCTACTCGGAGCTCCTGACATTCTCAGCATGTTACCGTAAGATACAAGGCTGTACATATGTACAGATAATTTACTTGATTGAAGAGTCATGGCCCAGCGCAAGATTATCCATGTAGATTGCGACTGCTTCTACGCCGCCGTGGAAATGCGGGACGATCCCTCATTAAGGGAGGTTCCGCTGGCAGTGGGTGGCGAAGGTGGCCGTGGAGTGGTTACCACCTGCAACTATAAAGCGAGGGCCTTTGGCGTGCGGTCCGCCATGCCCGGCGGCGAAGCCCGGCGCCTGTGCCCCGGCCTGGTGACCGTGCCGCCGGACATGGCCCGCTACCGGGCGGTGTCAAAACAGGTGATGGCCATCCTGAGGGAGCTGACCGATCTGGTGGAGCCGCTGTCGCTGGACGAAGCCTTCCTGGATGTCAGCGAGGTGACCGAGCATAAGGGTAGTGCCACGTTGATGGCGCAGTACCTGCGCAAGCGAGTGAAAGACGAGGTGGGTATCACCATTTCCGCCGGCGTGGCTCCCAACAAGTTCCTGGCGAAGATTGCCAGTGACTGGAAAAAGCCAGACGGTCTGTTCGTGATCCGCCCGGAAGATGTCGAGGGGTTCGTTCAGGACCTGAAGGTCGAAAAGCTTTTTGGCGTGGGGCAAGTGACCGCTGGCAAACTTCATGCGATGGGCATTGCCACCTGTGGCGACATTCAGGCGCTACCCGCTGAAGCCCTGCCGGAGAAATTCGGTAAACAGGGCTACCGGCTGCGGGAAATGGCGTTCGGCCGTGATGACCGAGGTGTGGTGGTGTCGCGCATTGCCAAGTCCGTAAGCGTGGAGCGGACCTTTTCCCAGGACCTTCCAGACAAGCGCGCCTGCGAATCGGTGATGGCCTCGCTGGTGGCCGACCTGAACCTCCGGCTCAGCCGCAAGGCCGGCCGAAAGCCCATTCACAAACTGTTTATCAAGATTCGTTACAGCGACTTTTCCACCCACACCCTGGAGCGCGTGCGTGACCGGATTCAGGAGCCTGAGCTGGAAGATTATCAGCCACTGCTGGATGAGCTGGTGACCGATACGGGGCGCCCGGTGCGCCTACTGGGGCTGGGCGTGCGCTTCCGCAATGATGAGTCGCCGGTTATGCAACTGCGGCTATTTGAATAAACAGGTCGTAAAATCCGTTAACCGAAGCCAGGCCTAAGACGCCGCCAATCAAGGCGCCTGCCGCCACGTCGCTGGGGTAATGAAGTCCGAGCACGACCCGGGAAGCGGCCACACTCAAGGTGAAAGGTAGTAACAGCCAGGCCATCTCAGGCGCCGTCATGGCGAGCACTGTATTGAAGCAGACTGCGTGTAAGGTGTGGCCGGACGGAAAGCTGTAGCGATCCAGGGGCGGAGTGCCGCAATTGATCGACGGAAACGATATAAACGGGCGTTCGCGGATCAGCCAACGCTTCAGCAGCTTGTAGGTGATGGTGCAGGTCAGGCCGGTGGCCACCATCAGCAGCGCGATGGCGAGCCCGGTCTGAGGCATAAGCACGGGCATCGACAGAATGACCAGATACCATAGCCAACCATCACCCAGCCGGCTGACAACCTTGAAGTACCCCTGCACCGGTCGAAACCGCAGGGACCGATTGATGGACTGGCAGAGGGCAAATTCCCTCTGATCCACCACATTAAAGAAGCGAGATGCCTTGCTTGTGGAGGGCATGGTAGCTGTTCCTCAGTGGCTGGTTCAGTATCAGGTGTTCGAACTGCTCAACCTGTGCGGCCCAATTCAGGTCCAGTGCGTCCAGGCGTGCCTGTGCCCGTATTCTGTTCATCAGGGTTGGCTGGTCAGCCAGGCGCAGGGCATGGTCGACAAAGCCTTCGTCGTTGTTGAGCTGAGCCTTCATGCCGTTGTCTTCGTGGCGGATATGTTCACTGGCGGCGGCATCGTCAAAAGCCACCACCGCCAGGCCGCTGGCCATGGCTTCAGTAACCACGTTGCCGAAGGTGTCGGTTTTGCTGGGGAACAGGAAAATGTCACCGGAGGCATAGTGCCGGGCTAGATCTTCACCACGGCGGGTTCCGGCAAAAATGTAGTCTGGATGGCGTTCGGCCAGGCGCTTGCGCATCGGCCCATCACCCACCAGTATGAATTTCGCGCAGGGGTGCAACCCGCGGATACGTTCAAAGCATGACACCGCCATCTGAAGGTTTTTTTCCGGAGCGAGGCGACCAACATACAGTACCGCGCGGTCGTTGGTTTGCAGCCCCCATTGCTGCCGGAGAGTCGGGTCCCGTTTGTGGGGCGAAAAACGGGTACAGTCAACGCCGCGACTCCAGACCGATGTCGGGTGAATGCCCATGTCATGGGTGGTCTGTGCGATTTTCCGGGTGGGGACCAGGGTTATGGCCGTCCTGTTGTGAAACCAGCGCCCGTAGCTGCACAACAGTTTTTCCAGGAACCCAGCACCATAGTAGCGACTGTAGGCATGGAAGTTGGTGTGAAAGCCGGAACTGACCGGGATGCCGGCTCGTCTGGCGGCCGCAACAGCCGCTACGCCGAGGGGGCCCTGGGTGGCAACGTAAACGGCATCCGGGCGTTGATGCTTCCAGAGTGAGGCCAGGAAGCCCGGCCGGGTCATTCCGAACCTCAAGTCACTGTAACCCGGTAGCGGCAGGCCGGTCACCACTTGCTCGTCGGAAAACAGGCGTTCCCCGGCACCTTCGAATCGTCCTTTTGATTCATGGCGCTGGCGTGGGCGAATGACCGTAACCTTGTGGCCACGTTGCATCAGACCCAGGCATAGGTGCCTGAGGGTGTTCGCCACGCCATTGATTTCCGGAGGAAAGGTCTCCGAAACAATGGTAATGTGATGCTTGCGCCCTGAAGCCTGGGTGACTCTCATCGCGGTGTTACCTGTGGTTTCCTCTTTCATGCCTCCACTATGGAAACCTGGCATGACAGTTCCGGGACAATCCCATGACAATCCCTTTACCTTTTTCACCAATCAGATTCGGGAGTACGCATGAAAACCCGCAAGCTCGGCAGGACCGACATTGATGTAAGCGAGATTTGCCTGGGCACCATGACCTGGGGCGAGCAAAATACCGAACAGCAAGCGTTTGAACAGCTGGACCTGGCCACCTCCGAGGGCATTAATTTCATTGATGCCGCGGAGATGTACCCGGTGCCGCCGCGGGCTGAAACTCAGGGCCTCACGGAAAGCTATCTGGGCAACTGGCTGGCGAAGCGGGGCCGTCGCGACCATCTGGTGATTGCCTCCAAAGTGGCGGGGCCGGGCAATGGACTGGATTACCTCCGGGATGGCCCACGCCTGACCCGGGACCATATTCGTCAGGCCTGTGAAGACAGCCTGCGCCGGCTCAAGACCGATTATATCGACCTCTATCAGGTGCACTGGCCGGATCGTAACGCCAATTTCTTCGGCAAGCTGGGATATCAGCATCGTGTGGACGAGCAGGCTACCCCCATTGAAGAGACACTGGGCACCCTGGCGGAGCTGGTCAAGGAAGGCAAAGTCCGCCACGTAGGCATTTCCAACGAAACCCCTTGGGGAACGAGCGAATACCTCAGGCTGGCCCGGGAGCATGACTGGCCCAGGGTGGTCAGCGTGCAGAACCCCTATAACCTGCTCAACCGCACCTTTGAGGTGGGAATGGCGGAAATTGCCTGCCGTGAACAGGTTGGTCTGCTCGCGTACTCCCCGCTGGCCTTCGGCATGCTCTCTGGCAAATATCTCGATGGCAAGCGCCCGGAAGGCGCCAGGATGACCTTGTTTGAGCGCTTCACCCGTTACACCAGCGGTCGTGGTGCCGAGGCGACCCGAGCCTACGTAGACCTGGCAGCCAGCCACGGGCTGTCACCGGTACAGATGGCGCTGGCGTACGTGACCAGCCGTGATTTCGTTACCAGCAACATTATCGGGGCCACGACGCTTGAGCAGCTTCGTGAGAACCTGGGGTCAGCGTCGGTGTCCCTGAGCGAAGAGGTGCTTGAGGCGATAGAGAACCTTAACCAGGTGTACACTTACCCCTGCCCATAGTCCTGCGTGGATTACGGTTTATTAACAACGCCCATCGTGAAGCAACCACTCTGACCGTTACTGGCGGCAGAGTGGGGTGCTTACAAACTGCAACAAAGATTGCTGTTTTCTTGACAAAAATGCGGTGCTCCCGTGACAAAAAAGCGGCGCTTTTGTGTGCAAAATCACATCTTTCTGGCCTTTAATCATTAGACTTAAGCATTACATGACAGTAGAATTCCGCTTCGATTACAGGTCGCCAGAATTATTATGATTATCCGTATCTTCGTCGCACTTCTTGCACTCAACATGATCGCCTTCGTCGTTCGCGCCGAAGCGAGCGAGCGTGTGTTTGCAGATGAAGTCCCGGCCGAGAACGTGTATCAGCTTCAGGAAGAGATGTCGGGCGACTTCGAGCGTGAAGAGTCCGACATGTATGCCACCATTGGTTCGCGCCTTCTGAGCCTCAGTCTCAGCGACTCAGATTCGGGAAAGAAGTCCTACGCGTCTGATCGTGCCAAGCCGGACCACGGTATTGCATTGCTTGAAGAGGGCGCCTGCCTCAACCTCCGCTGGAATTTCTGAGCCCCATCGTCTCCTCCTCCCCCTGAACCCTGACTGACCTTTCACGAATTCGCACCACCCTTTATCTGCCTCCGCGCATTGCCAGTCATAATGGCACATGTGATTATCCGTATCGGTAAGCATTCTGACGGCAACTAAGGGAGTAACACGATGGCCGCGATGGTGGAGGAACAACCGGTAACGCTCGCAGACAGCAGCGCCTGTGTGGACGAGCTGATTCGCCGGGTGGGTAAGCGCATCACACTGGGCCTGCCATTGGGGCTTGGTAAACCCATACGTTTTGCCAACGCTCTCTACCAGCGTGCCAAGGACGATCCGTCCATAGAACTCCATATTGTCACCGCACTATCCCTGACCGCGCCCGGTGGCAGTTCATCGCTGGAAAAGCGTTTCATGGGCCCGTTCGCCGAGCGCCTGTACGGGCGGATTCCGGAGCTTGACTACGCACGGGACGTGATTGGTCAGCGTTTGCCCGCGAACGTTCGGGTATCCGAATTTTTCTTCAAGGCCGGGTCCTTCCTGAATAACAAGGACCAGCAGCGCAACTATGTCTGCACCAATTACACCCACGCAGTGCGCGATCTTATGGCGCTGGGTGTTAACGTCGTCGGCCAGATGGTAGCTCCGGCGACCGAGCCGGATCAGGAAGGCTACGTCAGCCTCAGCTGCAACCCGGATCTGAGCCTGGATCTGTTGCCCCTGTTGCGTGCGCGGGAGGCGGCCGGAACCCCCGTGGCGTTGGTGGCAGAGACCAACAGCCATTTACCATTTCTCGGCAATGACGCCGCCGTCGAGACCGGCCAGTTTGACATCGTCCTGGAGCACGCCGCCTCCGACTACCCTCTGTTCTCGGCACCGCAAATGGCGGTCAGCCCCGAGGATCACCTCATCGGGTTCTATGCCAGTGCGTTGCTCCGGGATGGCGGAACGCTGCAGGTTGGGATTGGCTCACTGGGAGCGGCGCTGGTTCACAGTGCCATTCTCCGGCATCGCCATAACGAGCACTGGAAGCAGGTGTTCGATCACCTGAAGGTGGCAGAACGCTTCCCGGTGGTTTCCGAGTACGGTGGCACGGAGGTCTTCGAGGCGGGACTCTACGGCTGTAGTGAAATGATGGTGGATGGTTTTATTTACCTCATGGAGGCGGGTGTCCTGACTCGCGAAGTGTTTGATCATGCCGGACTGCAAACGTTGATAAACCGGGGCGAACTTGCCCAAAGTGTCTCTCTGGGCACCCTCGATGTCCTGCGGCGGGAGCAGTTGATTGATTCGCCGTTACGGGCCAGGGACGTGCAGTGGCTGTGTCGTTACGGCATCCTGAACCCGGAGGTCGAGTTCAAGGGCGGGCGGTTGCGTGTGGGCGAGCAATCCCTGGACCCGGATCTGGACAATGAGGAGGCGAGAAGCGCCATTGAGTCGTTAGCTCTGGGGCAGTCACTGACTGGAGGGATTGTGGTGCATGGTGGCTTCTTCGTCGGCCCCGAAGCCTTCTATCAGCGGTTGCGGGACTTGTCACCGCACGACCGCCAACGCATCTGCATGACCAGCGTTAACTACATCAACCACTTGTATGACCATGCGTTCGGCAACCAACGTCTGAAGGCGGCACAGAGAGTACATGGCCGGTTTATCAACTCGGCAATGATGCATACGCTCAGCGGCGCGGCCGTGTCCGACGGGCTGGAAGATGGCCGTGTGGTGAGCGGTGTTGGCGGCCAGTACAATTTTGTGGCCATGGCCCACGAACTGCCGGGCGCGAGGTCCATCCTGACCCTGCGCAGCACCCGTAAGTCCGGTGAGGAAACACTGTCCAACCTTGTCTTCAGTTACGGGCACTGCACCATTCCCCGTCATCTTCGCGACATTGTCATCACCGAGTACGGTATAGCGGATCTGCGGGGCCAGTCCGACGAACAGGTATACCTGCAACTGATCCGCATTGCAGATTCCCGTTTTCAGGCCGACTTGCTGAAGCAGGCCCAGAAAGCGGGAAAAGTGGATGCGTCGTTCCGTCTGCCTGAGCATTGGTGCAACAACACGCCAGAGGCGGTTGAAGAGGCCGTAAAGATTACCGGAGATACGGAGATGTTTCCGGCATTCCCGTTCGGGCGGGACTTTACCGATGAAGAGCTCCGGCTGGGCAAGGCTTTACAAACCCTGAAGGCCGCAACGGCGACTCGTCGTGGTAAACTGTTGACCTTATGGCATGCCGCCAAGGCAAGCGATGACGAAAATCGCTACCAGCCGTTGCTGGAGCGCATGAGCCTGGATAAGCCCCGGAGCCTGAAAGCGAGACTGGACCGGCGCCTGGTTATCCATGGCCTGAATCTGACTGATACACCCCCGAATACAGGAAACACAAACGCCTGATGCAAAAGCCTGCTGTACTAACCGTCCACTATGTCCTCAAGAACAAGCTCGGTGAGCTGGTTGACACCTCCGAGGGCAGCGAGCCGCTTCATTTCCTGGAGGGCAGCCCGGAAATCATCGAAGGTATTCAGAAAGCGGTGAAAGACCGTAATGTCGGCGATTGCCTGGAAGTGACCGTACCGCCGGCCATGGCGTACGGAGAGCATAATCCGGAGCTGATCCGCAAAGTACCCCGCTCCATGTTCGAGGGCGTGGAGAACCTGCAGGTAGGGATGAAGTTTCAAACCAACACCGGCGACACGGCCCAGGTGGTACAGGTGGTGAGTATTGATGGCAACCTGGTGCGGGTGGACGCCAATCATCCGCTGGCGGGTTTTACCCTGTACTTTGATCTGGAGATCATCGGCAAGCGCGAAGCCACGGAAGAGGAAATCAACGCTGGCCATCCGCTGAGCTGAGTTACAGCTCCGGGCCGACAACCGCTGTCGGCCCGTCTGATGGCTGGTCTGAAAGGCGCCCCGCCTGAATCTGCCGTAGCCCGTCGTGTACTGTCTGCCGCAAATCCCGCGTTACCTCGGCCAGGTCCGTGCCGTTGTCGATAGTCACCACCGGGTGGGCGATAACACCGACCTCGACCGCCGGCTGGCGAAGCATGCGAATCAAGTGATGCTGAAACTCATCGTCGCCAATAAACGGCGCCAAATGGTCGGGGTGGCCGTTTCTCAGGTAACCGATGCTCAGAGGCTGTATGTCCACGCCTGCATCCGCCGCGGCGTGAAGCAGTCGGCTATGGAAGGGCAGGACGGTCACTCCGGCTGTGGTGGTGCCTTCGGGAAATACCAGCACCGACTGCCCGTTCAGAAGAGTGCTGGTGATTTCTTGGCGGGCCTGGCCGGCTTTGCCGCTGCCGCGCTGAATAAACAGCGTGCCCGCCTGTGTGGCCAGCCAACCGATCACCGGCCAGCTCCCTACTTCCGCTTTGGACAGGAAGCTCAGGGGCACCTGTCCGCCAAGTACGGGAATGTCCGACCAGGAGATGTGGTTGCTTACATAAAGCACGGGCCTTTCGCTGAAGGCACCTTGCGTGGACATGCGAAAGCCAAGGCATCGACTGGCCCCGTTAAAGCAGATGCGGGCGAAGGGCGCGCGGTCGATTCGGCAGCGGAACAGGGTCTCAACCAGTAGCAGGGTGCCGGCAAGCGTTGCTGTCAGGCCCAGGAAGCCGGCAAAGAGCGTCAGTCTCGTGGTCAGGCGTATCAGTTCCATAGCCAATCCTCGGGTTGCCAGATGGGGCGGCCGCTTACTGGGCCTGTTTGCGCATGAAGTGGCGGCTGTACCGGCTGGCCAGATTATTGACGTCCAGAACCACCAGCAGGTCAGCGCAGCGAAATTCCGGGTCCCAGCAGGGCTCCCCGCAGACGCGGGCGCCGAGGCGCATATAGGCCTTGATCAGTGCGGGAACGTCCACCGGGCGATCTTCGCTGACGGCGTGGGTCAGGTGCGGCAGTGCCCGTAACGGGGTTACCCGGTATTCTTCGCCGGCCAGGAATTCCCGCTGCAGGTAACGAGCTATGCGCCAGGCTTTCAGGCCGCCATCTGACATACCGATACTGGCGCAGCCGATCAGGTAGTCCACGTTTCGCGATACCAGGTATTCCGCAACGGACGCCCACAACAGGCTGATGGTCGCACCGTTACGATAGTCCGGGTGCACGCAGGTTCTCCCGAGCTCGGCCACGGTGCCGGGAAGTTGATAAAGAGACGACAGCTCGAACTCACCCTCGGAATAGAAGCCTCCGGCTTCAACGGCCTGACTGTGGTGAAGCACTCGTGTTGTGGCCACCAGTTCACCGGTGCTCTCATCGGTGACAATCAAGTGATCGCAGAATTGGTCAAACTCGTCTGCATCAATGCCAGGGACGGTAGCGCCAAGATCAGAACCATACTCTTCCGAGAAAACCTGATAGCGCAGTTTCTGGGCGGCTTCAACGAGATCCGGCTGTTGGGTAATGACGGTTTTGAGCCGTCGGGCCGAGCGTGACAGGCGGGCAGTCTGGGCGTTCATGGCAATGCCTCTTTGTTTCCACTTTTCGACAAGGCTATGAATCCGGTGTGACATCGGAATGAACGAGGGATGACGACTTTGTGACAAGTCCCGTTTCTTGTGTGGCATTGGGGTGTGGCACTGTGACCTTTGTCACGGGCTGTAACGAACAGGTGGTTCCATGTATATTTCTGAATAGCATGTATAATTGCTGTTACAGGAGGTAGCCTGTATTGTCAGTTGGGTAGCTGATCTTCTGACAGTCAGCTCTGTTCCGGTCATGTGGGGTGACGTTGGCCGGACGTTTCAGAAACCGGAAAAACAAAATCAGAGATGGATGGCGTGGAACAGACGAACGAAAGTTGGCGGATTCTTATAGTCGAAGATGATGAGAGGCTGGCAGAGCTGACCAGGGAATACCTGGAGAGTAACGGGTTGACTGTCGCCCTCGAAACTCACGGTGGGAACGCGGTGGAGCGCATCCGCAAGGAGCAGCCGGATCTGGTCGTCCTTGACCTGATGTTGCCGGGTGAGGATGGACTGTCCATCTGCAGGCGTGCGCGGCCTTTTTATCCGGGCCCGATTATCATGCTTACCGCCCGCACGGACGATCTGGACCAGGTGCTCGGCCTGGAAATGGGTGCCGACGATTACATCGGCAAACCGGTTCAGCCAAGGGTGCTGCTGGCGAGAATCCGCGCCTTGCTGAGGCGGGTTACCGAGAATGGTTCGGTAGCTGCGGAAGAGGGTAGCGGTGAAGAACCGGTCAGACTGCAGTTCAACAACCTGGTGGTGGACAGGTCCATGCGTGAAGCATGGTTGAGCGACGACAGTATCGATCTCACCAGCGCTGAATTCGACCTGCTCTGGCTATTGGCAAGCAATGCCGGCCGAGTGCTCAGTCGGGAGGAAATCTTCACCGCCCTGAGAGGGATCGAATACGACGGCCAGGACCGTTCGATCGATGTCCGGGTTTCAAGGATACGTCCCAAAATCGGCGACGATCCCATCCACCCGAGGCGCATTAAAACCGTACGCAGCAAAGGCTACCTGTTCGTAAAGGAAGCCTGACTGTTCAGTCTCTGGCGCTGGCCCGGCGGGGCCGGCGTTCATTGCCAGGGTTATCGCAATGCCCCTCAAGTTTTTTCTCAAGCTTTACGCCCGGCTGATTGGTCTTACCTTTCTGATTCTCCTGTTTTGTGCTGCCTTGTTCCTGGGTGTGAATTCCGTCAGGGGGCAGTATTGGCAAGAGCGGTTTTCAGAACCGCTGTTGCGCTGGCTTGTTGCAACACCCTATCCCCAGAAACAGTACCCATGGCTTGAGTCGTTCTACGATTTCCGGGTAACGCCGCCCGGTAACCTGTCGGTATCCGATGTCATCATGGAGCGTCTTTCCTACGGTCAGATAGTGTCGATGGACACCAGCATCGGCCAGCAAGTTATGGTGCGGAACGATAGCGGTGGGATCATCGACCTTCGATTCCGGGACATCTACAGTGACGTTGCTGAGGCAACCGCTCTTATCGCCCGCCTGCATCTCGATGACATGTCGCCGAACGGTCGGGAAGGTGCCATGTCGCAGTTATCCGATACGCTCGGGGTGGAGCTGCTGCCGGTTCGGGATCAGGCAGAACTTCCGGATTCCGAGGTGCTTGAGCGTGTCTCCGAACGGGGTATTTCGCTGTACCATCATCCCTCCCGGGATCGTGCCCAGGTGTTGATCCGTCTGGAAGACGGTACTCTTGTGGACATGGCAATGCCTGCGCCCTTCAATCCCTGGGCATGGCCGGTCGTGCTGCTGTTGCTCGTAGTGGCTGGAAGTGTTCTTGCATTGGCTCTCTACCTGGCGTTAAGGGATGTGGACAGCAATCTCCGGGCCGTGGAGTCGGTGGCAATCCGTATTGCCCGGGGCGAGATGGGCGCGCGGGTGGATGCTGGCGACAGCCGCCTTGTGTCCCGGCTGGCCGCCGCCTTCAACAGTATGGCGGAGCATATCCAGCGGTTGGTAGGGGTTCAGCGGGAAATGATCCACGCGGTTTCTCATGAATTGAGAACACCGGTTGCCCGTATTCGATTCGGTGTCCAGATGATTGAAAGCGCCAACTCTCCGGAAGCGCTCCAGAAGCAGCTTGACGGCATTGACGGCGACATCCAGGAGCTTGATGAGCTGATTGATGAAATCCTGACCTACGCCCGGTTGGAACAGGGTGGGCCCGTATTTGCGCTTCAGGAACAGTCGGTGAGTGATATCGTTCGCCAAGTGGTGGGCGAACAGCAGATGATCCGCCCCGTTCACGCCATTGAGGCAGACATTGACGATGAATCCGAACGCTGGTCACTGTCTGACGTGGAGCCACGGTATTTGCACCGGGCAGTTCAGAACCTGGTCGGAAATGCCGCTCGCTACGCGGCTGGCCGCGTGAAAGTCCACTGTCAGTTTGATGAGGATAATTGTCGCATCGATGTTGAGGACGACGGTCCCGGTATTCCCGAAGAGGACTGGGAAAAAGTGTTTACCGCATTTGCCCGCCTCGATGACAGTCGTACCCGCACCTCGGGCGGTTACGGTCTTGGCCTCTCAATTGTCAGGAGAATCCTATACTGGCATGGCGGGCAGGCGTTTGTCAGTCGCAGCGACGAGTTGGGTGGAGCTCGTTTTAGTCTGGTCTGGCCTCGCAAGAAGCCGATGGAGCACACCCTCTAAGCCATTTTGTGATGCGCCTCTCAGCCCCTAACCTGATGTAACAGACGCGCAACACAACCTCAACTGAAGTCTCGGCAAACCGAGCCGATACTTAGAGTGTAAGGGATGACTTTTGAGGTTGTAGTTCTTACGAACTTTCCTTGTTTCATTCGTCATTTGAGGGCCGGTTTTCCGGCCCTTTTTTTATGCCCGGCTTTTGCCATAGCGTTCTTATCAATCCTTTGAGAAGATTGCAGCATTGACCTGAACAATGCTGAAGCACCTGAAAGGACGCCCCATGACCCAGCACCTGCTCGCCATCGATCAGGGGACCACCAGTTCCCGCGCGATCATTTTCAATGCCTCCGGCCAGGCCATCGCCACGGCGCAACAGGAATTTCACCAGTACTTTCCGAAAGATGGCCAGGTGGAACACGAAGCCGGCGAAATCTGGAAGAGTACATTGGCAGTGTGCCGGGAAGTGCTTGAATCGTCAGGGTTGGATGCTTCGACCCTGGCGGGTATCGGCATTACCAACCAGCGGGAAACCACGGTGATCTGGGACCGGAAAACCGGAGAGCCTATTCACCGCGCGATTGTCTGGCAGGATCGGCGCACGGCGTCTGTTTGTACCAAACTCAAATCCGACGGCCATGAAGGTACGGTGGTTGAACGCACCGGTCTGTTGATTGATCCGTATTTCTCCGCCACCAAGATTGCCTGGATACTCGACCATGTCGACGGTGCCCGTCAGAGAGCGGAAGCCGGCGAGCTTGCCTTTGGTACTGTGGACTGCTGGCTGCTCTGGAACCTGACTGGCGGGCGCTCCCACAAGACCGATGCCACCAACGCCTCGCGCACGGCGTTGTTCAATATCCATAATCAGCAATGGGACGACGAGTTGTTGACTCTCTTCCGGGTTCCCCGGGCGCTGTTGCCGGAGGTGCTTGATTCCGCAGCCGACTTCGGCACCACCGACAGGCAGTGGCTGGGAGCTTCGGTGCAGGTCGCCGGCATCGCGGGCGACCAGCACGCAGCACTGATCGGGCAGGCCTGTTTCGAGCCCGGCATGGCGAAAAGCACCTATGGCACTGGTTGTTTCCTGATGCTGAATACCGGCGAAAAGGCACTACGCTCCGAAAACAGGTTGCTGACAACCATGGCTTATCGTTTGAATGGCAAACCTTGCTACGCCATGGAAGGCAGCATCTTTGTTGCCGGCGCCGCCATGCAATGGCTCAGGGACGGGTTGAAGCTTATCAGTCACGCCAGCGAATCCTCTGATTACGCCTCGAAAGTGGGGGCGGAAAACCCTGTTTATCTGGTGCCGGCCTTTACCGGGCTGGGTGCACCCCACTGGGACCCGCATGCCCGCGGGGCGATTCTCGGCCTTACCCGGGACACCGGAATCGGCGAGATCGTCACCGCTGGCCTGCAATCCGTGTGCTATCAGACCAAAGACCTGATCCGTGCCATTCAGAACGATGGCGCGTCTCTGCAGGCTCTTCGGGTGGATGGTGGCATGGTGGTCAACGACTGGGTGATGCAATTTCTGGCGGATATCCTCAATGTGCCGGTGGACCGTCCCCGCGTGACGGAGACCACGGCTCTGGGGGCGGCCTATCTGGCCGGGCTGCAGACCGGTGTATACCAGGGGCTGGACGAGATAGCACAACTCTGGGAGCGGGAACATCGCTTCGAATCGGCCATGAAGCCGGCGCTGCGGGAGACCCTGTACGCCGGCTGGCTGGATTCCGTGGAGCGGGTTTGTAATAACTGAGGTTCTGGTTCTCAGGTTCTTTCGAAGGCGATCAGATGGTCCGCCTCCACCCGGACTGGCACGTGTTCGCCCAGGTGAAAGTCCAGATGGCTCCGGAACAGGGCTTCGAACTCGGTATCTTCCGAGCAGCGAAAGCGATAGAGCGTCGAGGTCCCGGCAAAGGTCTTTTCCACCACCTTTGGTTTAAGCTCGGAGCTGGCATCGTAGACGATGTCGTCCGGCCGGATCAGTACGTCGACCAGTGTTCCGGGTTGCCAGGGGTAGGCGCGGTTGCCGCGGATGACCCCCAGCTCGGACTCAATCGTGTCCGGCCCCAACGCTTTTCCCGGAACGAAGCCCCCTTGGCCTACGAAGCCCGCAACAAAGCGATTCGCAGGTTCGTGGTAGAGGTTGTAGGGCACATCCCATTGCTGTATCCCTCCGTCTTTCAGAACCGCCACCTGGTCACACATGGCGAAGGCTTCCTGTTGATCGTGAGTAACCAGGATGGCACTGATACCAAGTGTCTTGAGGATTTCCCGCACATCCAGGCTGAGTCGGCGGCGCAGGTCAGCGTCGAGATTCGAGAACGGTTCGTCCAGCAGTATCAATGTGGGTTCCGGTGCCAGCGCACGGGCAAGCGCCACCCTCTGTTGTTGCCCTCCCGACAGCTCATGGGGGTAGTTGTCGGCGAGATCCTGTAGGTGAACCACCTTGAGCAACTCGGTGACTTTCTGATGTTTTGCCTCGCGATCCTCTCTGCGTAAGCCGAAGCCGACGTTTTCGGCAATGGTCAGGTGTGGGAACAGGGCGTAATCCTGGAACACCATGCCGATCCGGCGTTTCTCGGGGGCGAGAGTGCGGCCGGGCAGGCTGATGGAGCTGGACTGCAGGCAGATTTCACCGGTATTGATGGGAAGAAAACCTGCCAGTGCCCGCAGGATAGTGCTCTTTCCGCAGCCGCTGGGGCCCAGCAGACAGCCGATATCGCCGTGGCTGAGGGCAAAGTTGACGTTCCTGACCACGGAGCCATCGCCATACCCGCAGGACAGGTTGTTTACTTCCAGCAGCCAGTCAGCAGGCTGAACCAGGCTATCGGTCATTCGGTCAGTCCAGTCGATTGAGAATCAGGAATTCCAGCAGCGCCTTCTGGGCGTGTAATCGGTTTTCGGCTTCGTCCCAGACCACCGAGCGCGGGTGTTCCATCATGTCCGCAGATATTTCCTCGCCACGGTGCGCGGGCAGGCAGTGCATGAAGAGGGCGTCCTTGTCCGCCATCTTCATCAGCGAGGGATTGATCTGGTAGTTCTGGAAGGCTCTTTGGCGGGCTTTCTGTTCGTCTTCCTGCCCCATGGAAGCCCAGACATCCGTGACCAGGAGATCAGCGCCCCTGGCGGCCTCAGCCGGATCATGAACCACCGACACCCGATCCTGGTGGGTTTTCAGCAATTCACTGTCAGGTTCGTAGCCCTCCGGGCAGGCAACGCGCAGGTTAAAGCCGAACTGCGTTGCTGCATTGATGTAGGACTGGCACATGTTGTTGCCATCGCCAATCCAGGCCACGGTGCCGCCGCGAATGCTGCCGCGATGTTCCCGGTACGTCTGCATGTCGGCCAGCAGCTGGCAAGGATGGAAATCATCGGTCAGAGCGTTGATGACGGGCACCCTGGACGCCGCCGCAAATGCGTCGACCGTATCGTGAGAAAACGTCCGGATCATGACAGCGTCCACCATGCTGGAAATCACGATGGCAGAGTCTTCAATGGGCTCCCCGCGCCCGAGCTGGGTGTCGCGGGGAGAGAGAAACAGCGCCGCGCCACCGAGCTGGGTCATACCCGCCTCAAAGGAGACTCGGGTGCGGGTGGACGATTTCTCGAAGATCATTGCCAGGACACGATTTTTCAGAGTTTCGCGCACGGCGCCCCGGCGCCAATCGTTACGGAGTCTAGTGCCGTGGTCGACCAGACTTTCAAGCTCGTCGGAGCTTAAGTCATTGAGTGTGAGAAAATGTCTTACTGCCATGGGATGGCCCTTAATTAATCGATAACCCTATCCAGCAGATCCGGATCCATTCGTGGTTACAACCGGCCCGTGGTGATCATTGTCCTGAAACGGCAATACGCCAGCACGCGGTGAGAGCCGCACTGGCGGGAAATACGGAAACGGAGGTTGCCTGAAAGGCAGGGGCCCAAGTCTAGCCCGTCAGGGGGCTGAAGACAACGCCAGGGCATGCGTGGGTATCAGGTGGTGTTTGGTGAGCGTCACGGGACGTGTACAATAGTGTCAGGTATGTCGCAACCGGGCGACCCCGTTTCCAATGAGAGGTGAGAGTTCATGGACATCAACGAAACCATCAAGAGCCAACTTGAGGAAAACGCCATTATCCTCTATATGAAAGGCACTCCGCAGGCTCCGCAGTGCGGTTTCTCAGCGAAGACCGTCCAGGCGCTGATGGCGTGTGGCGAGCGGTTCGCCTTCGTGAACATTCTGGATAATCAGGAGTTGCGTGAGGGCCTGAAAGTGTATTCAAGCTGGCCAACTTACCCGCAGCTCTATATCAAAGGTGAGCTGGTAGGCGGCTGCGACATCATTCTTGAAATGTCCGAAAGCGGCGAACTGGCCGAGCAGGTCAAGGCAGCTGCGAAACAGGCTGAAGCCTGAGTTAACCGCATTTAAAGGCGTTCCGGGGAGAAAATGAGTTCAACCCGGAATCGCTTCCTTCCCGAATATTCTTCCGGTGGTTCTGGATAAGGGCTAGCTAGCAGGGCAGCCTGATAAATCGCTCGGTCTATGTCGTTAAAGCCCGTCGATTTAGTGACCTTAGCGCCTGTAAGTGCTCCGCTTTGCAGCAATCTCAGCTCGACCTGACTGGTCACCTGCGTGGTAACGCTATGGCTGGAGGGGACCGGTCGTTTGCCAAGTTCCTTGCCAATGTGTACGGCCAGGCTTGCCATATAAGGATCCACATCCCCTGGTGACGACGCTATCCGGGTGATTCTTTCCGGCGTCTTTTCCACCGGTTTCTCCGGGGTGCCCGCGGTAGTAGAGGCTGAGTCTCGCGAGGGCGTTTTCCGCGTCGGGGGCTGAGGCTCCACCACGGGTGTGTGCGATGATGGCGTCGAGCGTACAGTTGGTGCTTTGTTCCGGGGATGATTGGTGTCGACTTGAGACGACTTTACAGTGATGGACTCATCACGCTGGTCGTTGTTGGGCGATGTCGCGCTGGCGGCGGATTCCGGTAAGGGAACACTGCCAGGACGGACCAGTTCGACTTCCACGGTCTGACGATGGCTTTCCATTTTTGGAGCCGTGAAGGGAAGGGTGGCCATTACCAGCGTATGAAGCAACAAGGCAACCGATATCGCCAGGGTGATCCGGTATTTGTCCGGGAGGCCGGTAACACTGCCATACTCCAGCATTGTCGCTCAGGCGCTCCCGGTGCTTATCCTGCCTTGCTCCGCAAGCTGCCCACAACGGCATCCAGCGCCCGGTCTATCAGCGCTCCCTGTTCAAGGACGGTCAGACGTCCGCGCCGCATCTCATGGGCCAGGTCGGTACGGGTTTTCTCGATCACCTTGAGCCCCATGCGATTCACGAACACAAAGCAGTCTGCTTCCTCAATGATGGCGGACAGTTTGCAGCGGAAGCTGGCCCCATTGACCAGGTTGAACTCTACCCAGTTGCCGATTTCAATAGCGTCGATCTGTGCCACATACTCGGCGATGGCGGCGTCTTCAAGTTCCTGTTGGCGCTCGACGGCCGTCTGATGGGCTGTGGGTATGTCTTCTTCGGGGTCCGGCTCGGGAGAGTCTTCCATGGCTTCGGCCAGGGCGTTGGCCCGGAAAGCTTCCGTTAACTCGTGCTTGAGGTCCGCCATCATCTCATCCAGCTTGGATGAGTTGTAGGAAACCTCTTCAAGCCCGGCCCGGAGTGACTTCAGCAAGCCGGGAACCACGCGAACCCATTGATCCCGCTCTTCATCTTCCTGGTGCGGGTGTAGGCACCAAATGAGGTCATCCACCACGCGGACGGTCTGTAGCCAGCGGTGCTCCACGTCGTCTCTCAGATAAGCCAGGAACATTACCCGACTCCAGCCGTTGATCAGGATGTTCCGCACCGGCTCCTGAAGCTTGTAACGTGCCAGTTTTTTTTGCAGCAACTGATCGACGGTTTCCTGAGCTTTTTGCGATTTGATACGTCCGCGCTCGGATTCCCGGGTGCGCTGCTCGACCAGGGAAGACTTGCGGTTTTCCCTTGCCAGGAACTGTTCGAACTCCTCGCCCAGGGTTTCAAAGAGTGTTACGTCACCATCGAATTCGTTCAGTATGCGAACGACAATGGCGTGGATCTGTTCGTAAAGCTTGTCGCGGGTTTTCTCGTCACTCTCGCTCCAGCCGATGCCGGCTCGTGCCAGGGAGTTCAGCAGGCGGCGGGCAGGGTGAGTCGCTTTGCTGAAGAACGACTTGTCCTTGATAACCACCTTGAGGATGGGAATCTGCAATCGGCTGATCAGGACCTGCACGGGGGCCGACAGGTTGTAATCGTCGAGAATGAATTCAAACAGCATGGATACAAGGTTGATCAGGTCCTCGTCCATTTCCGCCAGTGCCGGCTTTTTGCCATCGCTGGTGGTTCCGGCCTGTGCCAGCAACTGTTGGACGACCTGGTGCAGGTCAACCATCACCGGCTCGCCGGCACTCAGATTGCCGCTTATCTGTTCACCAGGGGGGTGCTGGGGAAGTGAGCCGAGGAGGCTTGCCAATTCCGCGCCCCCCACAACATGAATATTGGGGTCGGAAGCCCGCGGCGGAATGCCCGCGTTGGCGCGCTGGAGGGCCAGCATCTGCCGGATCTGGTCGAACATGGCACCTTCATGGTGCCCTTGCTGACTTTCTGCGACAGTGGGGCCGGTCGTTGATCCGGCGTTCCCGCCTGTTTCGTCAGCGTGACTGCCTGATGCTGTCTTGTTCTGCTGCTTACCGGCCTTGCCGTGGTAACGGAAATTGGGAATCACGCCAGCCTGGATGAGAATTCGGTTGGCTTCGTCCAGCAACATGCCAAGGTTGGAGACAACGTAACGGTCAAATTGCTTGAGCAGGATCAGGCGCTCGCGAATCTGGATTTCCAGTGCCTGGATAGCTTCCACGAAGGCACTGCAGAGATGCTCTGGCGCCATCGGGTTAACCGGTGCTTCATCGCTGGCGCCCGGATAAACCACACTGAAGCGTGTCTGCAATTGTAACAGGGGGCCCTGGAAGTGCACCTTGGACTTGGTGATCATGGCATTGAGGGCAACCTGTTCTTCCAGATCATCATCACCGACCAGCGAAAGGCTGTCTGAATTGGTCTGGCTGGCAAGGCTTTCATCGGCTGCCACGCTGCCGCTTTGAGGCGGGTCGGCGAACAGTTGTGCTACCGCATTTTGGAAATGACGCTCTACACCCTTCCGCTTGATACGGATTTCGCGCATCGCCTCGAAATAGCGGTTCTGCTCGTTGTTGCTTCTGGCATTGTTTGCCAGTTCGAACAGCGAGTCATCAACTGCATCAAATGCACCCTGCAACAAATCCCCCAGCCCGGCAACGACGGTGTCGCGGATGCGGACCACCTGTGCAGGTACGGGATTTGAGCTCCCTGCCTCCCGGTGCTCGCGGAGATAATGTATGCCGGACTGCTTATTCATGGCCGACTCCTGTGTACGCCTCAACCGGATACATGACCGAGCTTACAACTGTATTTTCTCTTTATACGTTAAATCTACCGCATTTTAACACACGGTAACATGACCAATCGCTAACAAAACCCACTAAAGTTCCAGAGCACCCCAAGGAACGGCGGATCCTATGCCTTCCGGCATGTCGTTATTATTTATCGCGTGATTCCAGTCTTGGGTGGAACCGCATTTCGGTCAAGAGAAATATTAAAATTTGATCTTTCTAAATAGTCAGGTGTTATAGCCAGATGATCTAGCCCGTAGCGCGCTTTTTCTTCTTTTTGGGATGAACGATCGCAGCCTTGACCACATTGTCCTTGATTTGGAGCACCTCTACCCGGTGCCCTCCCACTTTCAGGCACACGTTGGTGTCCGGGATGTTTTCCAGAGTTTCGGTGATAAGGCCGTTGAGGGTTTTGGGGCCATCAATGGGCAGTTTCCAGCCGAGGGTTTTGTTGATAGTTCGCACCGCGGATGTGCCATCAATGATGTATGTGCCATCGTCCTGGGGAATGATGTCGGGGCTGGTGGCGGCGTAATCGGTGGTGAATTCGCCGACGATCTCCTCAAGAATGTCTTCCAGTGTCGCCAGGCCGAGCACTTCGCCGTACTCGTCAACAACAATGCCGAAGCGTCGTTTCTCCTTCTGAAAGTTGATCAGTTGGGTGTTCAGGGGGGTGCTTTCCGGAATGAAGTAGGGCTCACGGCATAGCTGCATCAGCATGGCCTTGTTGATTTCATCGTGAAGCAGGAGTTTTGATGCGTTGCGCAGGTGAAGCACGCCCTGAATGTTGTTGATGTCCCCCTTGAACACCGGCAGGCGAGTGTGCTGGCTGCTTCGCAGTTGACGCAGGATGGTGTCCAGATCATCGTCCAGGTCGATCCCGACCAACTCATTCCGTGGCACCATGATGTCGTTTACGGTCACTTTTTCGAGATCGAGGATGCCGACCAGCATGTCTTTGTGGTTGGCTGGGATCAGTGCGCCCGCCTCATTTACAAGGGTTCTCAGCTCCTCTCGGCTGAGATGCTCGTTGGCGGCATCGTCGGCGGACACGCCGATGATCTTCAGGATGGCGCCGGTAAACAGATTGACCGCCCAAACCACGGGATAGAGTATTTTGAGCAGCGGCCCCAGTACGTGGCTGGCTGGAAAGGCAATCTTTTCGGGGAACAGTGCGGCGAGGGTTTTGGGTGTGACTTCGGCAAAGATCAGGATAACAATGGTCAGCAGGACGGTGGCGATGGCAATCCCGGCGTCGCCCCATATGCGGATAGCAATCACTGTGGCGATGGCTGAGGCAAAGATGTTGACGAAGTTGTTGCCGATCAGGATGACGCCGATCAGCTGGTCGGTACGATTGAGGAGCGACTGCGCTCGCCGGGCGCCTCTATGGCCGGTCTTGGCCATGTGCTTCAGGCGATACCGGTTCAGTGACATCATTCCGGTTTCAGAACTGGAGAAGAAGGCGGAAAGCAGGATGAGCCCTGCCAGGATGATGAACAGCGCGGTAAGCGATGTTTCGTTCAAGACTGAGTGTCCTTATGTTGCCGACAAGTTGGGAAAATAGGTGGTTGAAAGTCGGGGTGTCAAGTTGGCGTCTGTCCGGGAGGCATGGTGGCGTCAGCCGCCCCGGTGAAAAATCAGTTCCAGTACGAACTTGCTTCCGTAGAAGGCGAGCATTAAAAGGGCGCACCCCGCCAGTGTCCAGCGGCTGGCGGTAATGCCACGCCAGCCCTTTGTGTAGCGCCCGATCAGCAAGGCTATGAAGACGATGAGTGACAGCAGCGAGAACAGCGTTTTGTGGGCCAGGTCCTGGGCGAACAGGTCGTCGATGAAAAGGGCCCCGGTCACGATAGCCAAAATCAGCATGACCACGCCTGCCCACACCAGCTCGAACAGCAATGACTCCATGGTCTGCAACGGTGGCAGGTTGCGTATCAGGACGCTGTTGTAGTTCTGTTTGAGCTGGCGATTCTGCAGGTAGAGCAGCACCGCCTGTATGGCGGCCAGCGTAAACAGGCTGTAGGCTGTCACCGACAGTGCGATATGGGAGAGCATTCCGTAGTGGTCTTCCGGTACCAATCGGGAAGGGGAGTGGGTGATCAGGCCCATAATAATGGTCAGTGCTGCCAGCGGGTAAACGCCAAGGAAAAGGCTTTGAACCGGTTTGCGAAGGTTGAGGGCTAGCAGCAAAAAAGCGATCAGCCAGGAAATAAGGACAGAACTCTGGAAAAAGCCGAAATCGAAACCGCCTTCATGGTGGACGGTCTGGGCGATCAAAAGGCCATGTGCTGTCAGGGCCAGCAAGCCGATAAGGGTGGTGATGGCAATGCTGGTGTGTACCCGTCCCCGGAAGCTGAGAGCCTGCAGGGCGGTACCTACGCTGTAGAGCAATAACGAAGTGACCGCGAGGATCAGCGTTCCCATGACGTCCTTTTTTATAACCACTTTCTGACTCGATATCGGCGGGGTTCCACACCGATTTGACCGGGCTGGTCGTTTCAGGGCGATAGTCTGGTTATAATGTCGCGATTATGCAACAGGAATCAAGGAACCTGATCGGGTTCCGGTGTTTCATGCAACCAATTTATCCGGGTACGGAAGAGCAACATGTTTGAAAACCTCCAGGACCGACTTTCCGGCAGTCTGCGCAAGATATCTGGGCAGGCGCGGCTGACCGATGACAATATAAAGGAAACGCTGCGTGAAGTGCGTATGGCGCTTTTGGAGGCGGACGTTGCCCTGCCTGTGGTCAAGGCATTCATTGAGGGCGTGCGTCAGCGGGCAGTCGGGCAGGAGGTTCAGCGTAGCCTGAGTCCGGGCCAGGTATTCGTTAAGGTTGTCCAGCAGGAGCTTGAACGTGTGATGGGGGATGGCAACGAATCCCTCAATCTGGCCGTACAGCCACCGGCAGTGATTATGATGGCCGGTTTACAGGGCGCCGGTAAAACCACCACGGTGGCCAAGCTGTCCCGCTTCCTTAAGGAAAGGCAGAAAAAGTCTGTTCTGGTAGTAAGTGCCGACGTGTATCGCCCGGCGGCCATTCGTCAGTTGGAAACGCTGGCTGGTGAAGTGGGTGTGGAGTTCTTCCCGAGCTCTGAGGACCAGGATCCGGTTGATATTGCCAATGGCGCCATGGATGCAGCCCGCAAGAAGCACATCGATGTTGTCATTCTGGATACCGCCGGCCGCCTGCACGTTGATGAGCAGATGATGGGCGAGATTGGTCGTCTTCATAAGGCCGTCAACCCGGTGGAAACCCTGTTTGTGGTCGACGCCATGACGGGTCAGGATGCCGCCAATACGGCCAAGGCCTTTAACGATGCGCTGCCGCTGACGGGCGTTGTCCTGACCAAGACCGATGGCGATGCCCGTGGCGGTGCCGCGCTGTCGGTGCGTCACATTACTGGCAAGCCGATCAAGTTCCTGGGTGTGGGTGAGAAGTCCGATGCCCTGGAGCCGTTCCATCCTGACAGGGTGGCGTCCCGGATTCTGGGTATGGGGGATGTTCTCTCCCTTATAGAGGAAGCCGAGCGCAAGATTGATCAGAAGAAAGCCCAGAAACTGACAAAGAAGATCAAGAAAGGTAAGAGCTTCGATCTTGAGGACTTCCGTGATCAGCTTCAACAAATGAAGAGCATGGGCGGCATCGGCGGCCTGATGGATAAACTGCCCGGCATGGGGCAGATGGCACAGATGGCCCAGCAGCAGGTTAATGACAAGTCCATGGGGCAGATGGAAGCCATCATCTGCTCGATGACGGCTAAAGAGCGTCGCTATCCGGATGTGATCAATAACTCCCGCAAGCGCCGCATTGCGACGGGGTCTGGTACGCAAATCCAGGACGTGAATCGTTTGTTGAAGCAGCACAAACAAATGCAGAAAATGATGAAGAAATTCGGCAAGAAGGGCGGAATGGCTAACATGATGCGTGGTCTTGGCGGTATGATGCCGCCGGGTGGCGCAGGCGGCGGAATGCCCCCGCGTGGGCGTATGTAGAAACCGGGATGTTTTCCCTGTTTTCTTTGGCGTTCATTTAGCATAGAATAGCGCCCCTTTCGAGTATGGGTCTTCGCGCCAGTCAGTGTTTTCTGAAGCTTGGCGGGTGTGAATCGTACAAAGTTCGTACAACAGAACAGGATATTGGTCGAAATGGTAATAATCCGTTTGGCTCGTGGTGGCTCCAAGAAGCGCCCGTTCTACCATCTGACAGTGACAGACAGCCGCAAATCCCGTGACGGTCGTTTTATCGAGCGTGTTGGTTTCTTCAACCCGGTTGCCCGTGGCCAGGAAGAGCGTCTGCGTATTGATCGTGATCGCATCGATCATTGGCTGGGTCAGGGCGCCCAGACCAGCGAGCGCGTTGCACAGCTGCTGAAAGGCGCTGCTGCAGAGTAATTGAAAGAACGTTTCACCACCGGGGTTAGGGTATGGCTCAGCATTCGCAGGAAACTGTGATTGGTCAAATTACCTCGGTGTTTGGGGTCAAGGGGTGGCTCAAGGTCTACTCTTATACCGACCCCAAGGACGGAATACTGAACTACCGGGACTGGACTTTGGTTCACAACGGCAAGCGTATCCCGGCCAGGCTTGAGGAAGGTCGCCGGCAAGGCCAGGGGATCGTCGTCAGGCTTAAAGGTATTGATGATCGTGAATTGGCTCGCAGTTACTGTGGTGCCGACGTTATTGTGTCTACCGCGGAATTGCCGCAGCTTCCCGAAGGGGAGTACTACTGGCATCAACTGGAAGGCCTTGATGTGTTCACGACAGAAGGTGAGTGCCTGGGTAAGGTGCATCATCTGATAGAAACAGGCTCCAACGACGTCCTGGTGGTGCGGGCAACCGACGCTTCCATTGACCAGCGCGAGCGGCTGATTCCCTATCTCCCGGACCAAGTAGTCCGGAGCGTGGATCTTGCCGGCTCGCGTTTGGTGGCCGACTGGGATCCGGAGTTCTGACGGGTGTGGATTGGCGCGGTCAGTCTGTTCCCGGAAATGTACGCTGCGGTGACGGATTACGGGATTACCGGAAGGGCGGTTCGTGATGGTCTGTTGACGTTCACGGCCTGGAATCCTCGGGAATTCACCCATGATCGTCACCGAACGGTAGACGACCGGCCCTATGGTGGCGGTCCCGGTATGCTGATGAAAATTCAGCCCTTGCGGGATGCTATTCATGCGGCGAGGGAGTCTGCGCCCGGGCGCGCTTGCGTGGTTTATCTGTCTCCTCAAGGGGAGCCGATGAATCAGGGTGTGGTTGAGTCGTTGGCAGCGGAAGATAGCCTTATTCTCGTCGCCGGGCGATATGAGGGTGTTGATGAACGCCTGATATCGGCGGAGGTTGATCGGGAGGTGTCACTGGGAGATTTCGTACTTTCCGGTGGCGAATTGGCGGCCATGGCTGTCATTGATGCGGTTACACGCCTCATCCCCAGAGCGCTGGGTCATGCGCAGTCGGCAGAGCAGGATTCCTTTGCCGACGGTTTGCTGGATTGTCCGCACTACACCCGGCCGGAGGTTTACGAAGGTCAGGCTGTGCCGGATGTTTTGTTAGGCGGTCACCATGATCAGATCCGGCGTTGGCGGCTGAAACAGTCGTTGAGGCGAACCCGGGAGCGACGCCCCGACCTGCTGGAAAAGCGGGTATTTACGGACGAAGAGCGTGAGCTGCTGGAAGAGATTTTGAACGAACCGGGTGCCTCTGAATCATCAGGGCATTAAAAGATTGGGTATCAGGAGCACATACGATGAGCGGCAAGAACAACATCATCAGTCAAATTGAATCAGAGCAGATGACCAAGGAAATCCCTGCCTTTGCGCCGGGTGATACCGTGGTGATCCAGGTTCGCGTTACCGAGGGCAACCGTGAGCGTTTGCAGGCGTTCGAAGGCGTTGTGATCGGCAAGCGCAACCGTGGCATGAACTCTTCCTTCACTGTACGGAAAGTGTCCTACGGTGTGGGTGTTGAGCGTACCTTCCAGACCTTCTCCAAGCTGATCGACAGCATCAGCGTGAAGCGTCGTGGTGACGTTCGCCAGGCCAAGCTTTACTACCTGCGTGACCTGTCTGGCAAGGCGGCTCGTATCAAGGAGAAGCTGGGCTGATCAGCGGAAGTTGCTGGAACAGTTCGTCAGAAAAAGGCAGCCCAAGGCTGCCTTTTTCGTATCCGGTTGCCAGAACTTTTCCTGTCCGTTTCGTTTCGAGTAGGCCGCCATGCCCCGGAAACCCGCCTCCAGAGTTAAGCTTCGATCACAGGATGAAGCGGTCATTGTGCGCTTCACCGATGCCATCTGGCTTGAAGATGGGTTGGGCGAAAAAACCCGCCAGGCGTATCGGAGTGATCTTGAGCGGTTGGCGGCCTGGCTGCAGGAGCAGCCGGGAAAGCCCTTGCTGACCGAGGTGCGCCGGACCGATTTGCTGAGCTGGATATCCCGTGGGTTGTCTGACGGTTTCAAAACCTCCACGGCTGCCCGTCGCCTCTCCGGTCTTCGTCGCTTTTTCCGCTACCTTTTGCGAGAAGGCGTGATCGCTGAAGACCCTACGCTGCGAATAGATAGCCCCCGCCTTCCTCGACGGTTGCCGGACTCGTTGTCGGAAGACGACGTGGAAAACCTGTTGTCGGAACCCGATCCTGAAGTGCCTATCGAGCTTCGTGACAAGGCGATGATGGAAATCCTGTACGGCTGTGGTTTGCGGGTTTCGGAGCTTGTGGCTTTAACGGTGGATGAGGTGAACCTGCGTCAGGGCGTAGTCAGGATTGTTGGCAAGGGCAATAAAGAACGCCTGGTTCCACTTGGCGAAGAGGCGGTTGATTGGCTGGTGCGTTACATGAGGGAGGGGCGAGGTGAGCTTCTCAAGGGGCGGGCCAGCAACGCACTGTTTCCGGGTAATCGCCCCACTGCGATGACGCGGCAGACTTTCTGGCACCGGATAAAGCATTACGCACTCCGGGCTGGAATTCACAAACATCTGTCACCCCATACCCTTCGACATGCCTTTGCCACCCATCTGTTAAATCATGGTGCGGACTTACGGGTGGTCCAGATGCTGCTTGGGCATTCGGACTTGTCGACAACACAGATATACACCCATGTGGCGCGTCAGCGATTGCAATCGCTGCATCAGGCTCATCATCCGCGAGGTTAGGGCGTCGTAACGCCCCTGGTTAGTCGGCAGCCATGGGGCTTGGTACACTGAACTTTTTGCGGGCAGTGGTGTCGCACAAACTCGGCTGAGTTCGCCGTCTGACGGACTATATACCTTCGTGATTCTGGAAAACTGGAAACCAATATGCTGATCAAGAACTTGTTTAAACCCTTGTTGCCACTGGTGCTCGCTACGCTGGCGGCTGGCGCCCACACCGCTCACGCGGGCGAGGTCGAGGATACGATTGCCGACAAACTCACCGCAGCGATTCCGGGGCTGAAGATATCCGATGTCCGCAAGTCGGAGGCTGAGGGTTTGTACGAGGTGTATAGTAATAACGGCGATACCATTTTCACAACGGCCGATGGTCAGTACCTCCTGACCGGCGACCTGCTGAAAGTGACCGCGAACGGTATTGCCAATATCTCTGAACAGGGCAGGGCGTCCCAGCGCGCTCAAACCATGGACGAGTTCGGTGATGAGGGGCTGATCAGTTTTCCGGCCAAGGGCACCGAAAAGGCGTCTATTGCCGTGTTTACCGATATCGATTGCCCATACTGCCGCAAGCTGCATGACGAGGTTCCGCGACTGAACGAATTGGGTATTACGGTCAATTACTATGGCTTTCCCCGTTCCGGCCCCAATACGCCCTCTTTTCGCAAGTATATTTCCGTCTGGTGTTCCGATGATCCGCAGGCTGCCATGAATGCCGCCAAGCAGGGTCGATCCGTGGATGATCAGAGCTGCGAGAACCCGGTCAGGGAGCAATTCGAGCTGGGTAGTCGCGTCGGTGTGACGGGTACCCCGGCGATCGTATTGGAAGACGGTAATATGGTGCGTGGTTATGTGCCGTCCGAAAAACTGGCTGAAGGCCTGGGGCTGCTCTGATAGGCTACGGAATGTCTCCATTGCCTGTTCGTCAGGCGGGGCTTATTCGGGCGCCCGTTAACCGTTATACTATCGCTCCGCACAGCAACCCATCGGGAACAGAGGTGAAAGCTTGAAAGACGTCAATGTCGGAATCTGCGGACTGGGAACAGTCGGCGGTGGTACGTTCAACGTACTGACCCGGAATGCCAGCCTGATCACGGGCAGGACAGGTTTCAATCTCCGTATTGCCCGGGTGGCGACACGCACCCCGCGCAAAGAGTTTGATCTGGGGGATATCCCGTTCAGTACCGACATTTTTGACGTGGTGAACGACCCGTCCGTGGATGTTGTGGTCGAGCTTATTGGTGGTTATGACACCGCAAGGGAGCTGGTGCTGGCTGCCATCCGGAATGGCAAGCACGTGGTCACCGCCAACAAGGCGCTGATTGCGGTTCACGGCAACGAGATTTTCGAAGCGGCCGCGAAACAGAATGTGATCGTTTCCTATGAGGCTGGCGTTGCCGGTGGTATCCCCGTTATCAAGGCTGTTCGTGAAGGTATGGCGGCTAACCGGGTCGACTGGATCGCCGGTATAATCAACGGCACCGGTAACTATATTCTCACCGAGATGCGCGCCGGCCGTGAGTTCGCGGAAGTGCTGAAAGAAGCCCAGGACCTGGGGTACGCCGAAGCGGACCCAACGTTCGACGTGGAAGGTATCGACGCCGCACACAAACTGACGATCCTGGCTTCTGCGGGCTTTGGTGTGCCGCTGCAATTTGAAAAGGCCTACACCGAGGGGATTTCAGAAATCACCCCTTACGACATCGCTCACGCGGAAATTCTTGGTTATCGCATCAAGCATCTGGGGATTGCACGTCGCCGTGATGAGGGCATCGAGTTGCGGGTGCATCCCACGCTGGTTCCGCGCAGCCATCTCATTGCACAGGTGGATGGTGTGTTGAACGCAGTTCTGGTGGACGGCGATGCCGTCGGCCAGACGATGTATTACGGCCCGGGTGCCGGCGACGAAGCCACGGCATCGGCGGTCATCGCCGATATCATCGACGCTGCCCGTTCTGTGGCTGCCAAGAGCAACCAGCGGGTTCCTTACCTCGGCTTCGAGCCTGCGGCAATGGAAGATCTGCCGGTGCTGCCCATGGAGGATGTCCAGTCCGCCTACTACCTGCGTATACAGGCGCTGGACCGTCCCGGTGTGCTGGCGAAAGTTGCCTCGATCCTCAGTGAGCATGGCATCAACATCGAGTCCATTATGCAGAAGGAGTCGGAGCTGAAAGATGGTCGAATCCCGGTCATTATCCTGACCCATACGGTCCAGGAGCGACAGATCAACCGCGCCATTGAAGAGCTGGAAGCCCTGAGCGATATCGACGAAAAAGTCGTCCGTATCCGCGCCGAAAACTTTAACTGACAGGAACGCAAGGTGAGATACATCAGTACACGGGGCGAAGCTCCCGCCCTGGGCTTTGAAGACGTCCTGCTAACAGGCCTGGCCACTGACGGTGGCCTGTATGTTCCGGAATCACTGCCTCATTTCAGCGTGGAGGAAATCCGCAGCTGGCGTGGGCTTTCCTACAGCGAGCTTGCTTTCAAGGTAATGCATCCCTTCGTCGACGACGCGATTCCGGCGGAGGATTTCCGTAGGATGCTGGACGATACCTACGGCGACGTATTTGCCCATAAAGCGGTGGCCCCGCTGGTTCAGCTGGACACCAACGAGTGGGTTATGGAACTGTTCCGTGGCCCCACCCTGGCGTTCAAGGATTTTGCTCTGCAACTTTTGGGGCGCCTGTTGGACTACGTGCTGGAGAAACGCAAGCAGCACGTGGTGATCATGGGGGCAACGTCCGGTGATACCGGCTCCGCTGCTATCGAGGGTTGCCGCCGCTGCGAGCATGTGGACATTTTCATCCTGCATCCCCACGAGCGGGTCTCCGAGGTGCAGCGTCGCCAGATGACGACCGTGAAGGGTGACAACATCCACAACATTGCAGTGCGCGGTAACTTTGACGATTGCCAGCGCATGGTCAAGGCGAGCTTTGGTGACCAGTCATTCCTCGGCGGCCAAACACAGCTTGCGGCGGTGAATTCCATTAACTGGGCCCGAATCATGGCTCAGATCGTCTACTACTTTCATGCGTCGCTGGCGCTTGGCGGCCCGGATCGCAGCATGGCGTTCTCGGTACCGACGGGTAACTTCGGCGATATCTTTGCTGGCTACCTGGCCAAAAAAATGGGGCTGCCGATCTCCCAGCTGGTGATCGCCACCAACCGCAATGACATCCTGCACCGCTTTATGAGCGGCAATCGGTACGAGCAGCTTCAGCTTGAGCATACCCTGTCACCCAGCATGGATATCATGGTGTCCAGCAACTTCGAACGTCTGCTGTTTGATTTGCACGGACGTGATGGGCTGGCTGTGAAAGAGATGCTGGAGAAAGCGTCCGAAGGGCCGGTCAGTATTGAAGACTACCGCTGGAAGCACGCCCGCAAACTGTTTGACAGCGACGCTGTGGACGATGAAGGTACCACGGACACCATCCGTGAAGTGTTCGAGCAGAATGAATATCTGCTCGACCCCCATACCGCCATCGGTGTGCGCGCGGCCCGCAACTGTCGTCGTGATCCCGCGGTACCAATGATCACTCTCGGCACTGCCCATCCCGCCAAGTTCCCGGATGCCGTGTTGCGCTCAGGTGTTAAAGCCGAGCCGTCGCTGCCAGCGCATATGTCGGACCTGTTCGAACGGGACGAACAATACGCTGTTCTGGATAATGACCTGCCGGCTGTGCAGGACTTTATCGCCAAACACTGGAAGAATACCTGATCGGTATGACACCGAAAAAAATCCTGCGTCGCCCTGGTCCGGAAACCACTCCGGACTGGGGTCAGAATCTGCCCCCACTGCTTCGCCGTCTTTACGCCGCCCGTGGCGTGACTTCCGATGATCAACTCAGCTACACACTGAAACACCTCGCGTCGCCCATGGATCTGAGAGGTGTCGACCGTGCCGTTGCTTTGTTGGCGGAGGCCATCACTGACCAGCAACGGGTGTTGGTACTGGGAGACTTCGACGCCGATGGCGCCACCAGCACGGCGGTTGCCATGCTGGGGCTGGGGATGCTGGGGCTGAACGATATTGACTTCCGCGTGCCCAGTCGGTTTTCCGACGGTTACGGTTTGACGCCAGGCATTATCCACCGGCTGAGAGATGAGGGTGCGCTGCCGGACCTGCTAGTGACTGTGGACAACGGTATTTCCGCAGTAGAGGGTGTTCGGGTTGCCCGAGAACTGGGTATCCGGGTGGTTGTAACCGATCATCACCTGGCCGGTGAAACCTTGCCCGACGCGGATGCCATCGTGAATCCCAACCAGCCCGGCTGCCCCTTCCTGAGCAAGAACGCAGCGGGCGTTGGTGTGATGTTCTATGTGTTGACGGCTCTTCGAAAGCATCTGCGGGAGCAGGGCCTGTTGCCAGAACCGCAACCTAATCTCGGTAATCTTCTGGACCTCGTGGCGCTCGGCACCGTGGCGGACGTTGTTCCTCTGGACCATAACAACCGCATCTTCGTGGAGCAGGGCCTGCGTCGCATTCGCCAGGGGGAGGCCCGCCCCGGTATTCTGGCGCTGCTGGAAGTGGCAGGCCGAGACCACACTGAAATCAGCTCCACGGACCTCGGTTTTGTGGTTGGCCCAAGACTGAATGCAGCTGGTCGCCTGGACGATATGAGCGTGGGCATTGCCTGCCTGCTGTCGGACAGCCGTGACGAAGCCCAGCGCCTGGCCCGCGAACTGGATACCTTCAACCGCGAGCGGCGTACCATCGAAAAGGACATGAAAACCCAGGCCCAGGACCTGCTGGCGTCCATGTCGCTGGATATTGAGGGTTTGCCTTGGGGCCTGGCCCTGTTTGACACCGACTGGCACCAGGGTGTGATCGGCATACTGGCGGCCCGTATCCGCGAACAGACCCACCGCCCGACGATTGCGTTCGCCCCCGACGACAATGGCGAGGACATCAAGGGTTCTGCCCGTTCCATCCCGGGCTTGCATATCCGCGATGTGCTGGCCGCTGTTGATGCCAGACACCCGGGTATGATGAAAAAATTCGGCGGCCACGCCATGGCGGCAGGCATGACCCTGTCCCGCGGTGATCTGGACGCGTTCAGTGACGCGTTCGACCGGGCGGTCCGCGATACCTTGCGGGCGGAAGACCTTGAGGCGGCCATTACCACCGATGGCCCTCTGAGCCCGGATGAGCTTCACCTGGAAACCGCCACCCTGTTAAAGCGTGCCGGTCCCTGGGGTCAGCATTTCCCGGAACCCCTGTTTGACGGCAACTTCCGTGTGGTTAGCCAGCGCATCGTTGGCGAGAATCACCTGAAGCTGGTGCTCCAGCCGGAGGAGGGCGGCGACATCATTGACGGCATCGCCTTTAACACCGGGCCGGAAGTGCCCGATTACACCAAGACGGGGGCGCGGGTGGTTTACAAACCTGATGCCAATACCTTTCGTGGGCGTACTAACCTGCAGCTAATGGTGGATTATCTGGAGCCGCTGGGCTGAGTACGGAGATCCAGGAGCCTGGCTATTGGCGCTTCGGGCTTGGCGGGCTGACCCCCGGGGAAATACAGGTCGAAGGCGCTGTTGCTGATGGAATAGATGCCCACAAACGCAACCATGGTCACAATCGGCAGCAGGTACATGGGAGGCACCGACAGCAGGCGCACAAAGAAGCCGACCAGCGGTATGTTGAGAACCAGCAGAAGCACGTTGCCATCAGCAGAGCGGCAATCACACCCCAGACATATCCGCGTTCTGGGTAAACATCAGCGGGCCTGGCGTGATGTTCAATGAAATCAGC
>NZ_ABCP01000024.1 GCF_000170835.1 Marinobacter algicola DG893 | reverse complement strand
CCCAGCGGATTGACGCCCATGGACAGTCCAAGAATGTTCAATTCGAATCCCTCGCGAACACCGGCCAGAACACCAAAATAGCCTCCGAACGACAGCTGGTAACCACTGCCACCCGGGACCTCAGACAGGACGCCGTTACCCAGGTAATCCTTACCAATCGCATGATTCGGCAGGGCCACATCCATTTCCGGAATCTGGCGGATCACCCAGGCGACGAAGGTGTTGCTGTTGGGGCCGGGCCAGGCAGTGTATTCCGTCGGGTATGGGTAGCGGTCAATCACCTCATCCAGTTGATCAATAATCCGCTCCGCCTGCTCACCGCGGATATCCGCAATCAACGTCGGCGGCGCGCCATACCATGCGCGATCCGGGTCGTCTGGCCGGGACTGGACAACGTAGTGACGCCAACCGGTGACTTCATGAACATAGTAGCCATCGGCGCCCGCCTCTTTGGTGCTGATCCAAGTGTGCAATGAGAAATAACCCCGCCAGTTATAGGCGCGGGCCCCGTAGACCTGAACCACGGCCGCATGCTCCTGCTCCGGTCGTGGAGCAATGCCCGCGCTGGAGCGGTCTGCCGTTCGCCAGCTCCCTGAGTCCTGGAGGCCGGCGCAGGCGGCCAGGAACAGCGGGCCGGCGAGCAGAAGTGACAGTGTCAGGGTTATGCCGATAAAACAGCGTTTGAAGATCTTCATCTTACTCCGTGAACGTTCAATGACGATGAGTATACGACAGAGCGATTTCTGAGTTCATTTGAGCCTTAAAGTTCCCATAGTAAGCAAAAGGCCATGCCATTTGATGGTCACGGTTTACTGGTATACGCTGAAAAAAACAGGCATTCGAAGCACTTGCCTTACACTCACAGTCTTTGGAGCAGGAGGCGTCATGTCCGACCATCATGTTTACAAGAAGGTGGAAGTGGTTGGCTCTTCGAAGAAAAGTATCGAGGATGCCATTGAGAATGCAATTGCCGAATGCAGCAAGAACCTTCGTAACATTGAATGGTTCGAGGTGCAGGAGACGCGCGGCCATGTGGTCGACGGAAAAGTCGGACACTATCAGGTTGTGCTGAAAATCGGTTTCAAGATAGAAGGGAGTTGATGTCCGATGACGCTATCCGCGGCCTCTGTGCGTCGTCGTAGTGGTCTTAGCGAAGCATGCGTCGTCTGATGGCGCCAACCAGCTGGTTCAGCAATTCGCGGGACTGGCCCTCGTAAAGCGTGTGAAACTTTTCTTTCTGCACCTCTCGTTCATGGCTGGTGTTCGACGACAGGGAATCCTTGCGCAGATCCATGAAGTGGCAGGCGGCCAGATGGGCTTTTATATGGTTGTCAATCAGTTGCGTAATGAGCCCATCGACGTCGTCATGGCAAAAGGGGCGTACGCGATTGAGGGTACTGCGCGCGTCCAGTGCTGCCTTGCGGGCTTCCAGACGTAGTTCGCCGGCGGGTTCATCGGACTCCACAGAACGCAGAAACATACCCAGCTTGTCGTGCAGTAGCCAGACCAGGGGCCAGATGGCCTCGTAGGCGGCCTTTTCAGCGGAGAACTGCTCACTGGCAATCGGGTTTCTTCCGGCTTCCGTGGAGTCGGCGCCATTGAACTGGGACACGCGTATTTCGTCCATGTCGTGCCACAGGCTTTCGACGCGCTGCTTCACGGTGTCACTCTGTTCAGCTGCGGCCCGCCTGGCGGCGGAGGCCGAAAACAGGGCGACAATTGCCACAACGAGTGCGGCAATTGCGATGAAGAACGTCAACTGTGTTGTCGCGAGAAAGTCGAAAAGGTAGTCCATGTCCATGGCTGCCTGCTCCGGTAAGTGTCTGCACGACCCCTGGCTCGCTACTGATTCTGCTCGGTTTGTCTGAATGGCAGCGCCTGCAGGGCATCTTCAGTATAGGCCATGACATGCTCCGCTTCTTCGCTGGTAAACCTTTCGATGGCGTCGCGAAAACCAGGGTGCATAACGCCATGCCAGGAATGGGTGATCACCGGCTCAAACCCCCGAACCAGTTTGTGTTCCCCCTGCGCGCCAGCATCGAAGCGTGCCAGCCCCAGCCGTATGGCCAGTTCAATGCCTTGATAGTAGCAGGTTTCAAAATGCAGGTGGTCGAATTCCTCCAGGCAACCCCAGTAGCGCCCGTAGAGCGTATCCTCGCCCGTCAGGAATAGGGCGCCGGCGATCATCTCATCCTCTTTTACCGCCATGATAAGGTGTAGGTGCTCCGCTTGGCGGTCTTTCAGCAGGCGGAAAAAGGCCTTGTTCAGGTACGGCCGCTGGCCCCGTTTCAGGTAGGTGGCCTGGTAAAACACGTGGAAGGCCGCGAGCACATTGTCCGGAATATCGTCTCCCGAAAACTGTCGGAATGAAATGCCCTGATCCGCAACCTGTCTCCTTTCCTTACGTATCGATTTGCGCTTGCGCGACGTCAGCCGGGCGAGAAAGTCCTCGAAAGTGTTGTAGCCGTGGTTGTGCCAGTGGAACTGGCAGCCGATACGGTGAAGCTGATTGCTCCTGTCCAGCAATGCCTGGTCCTGGCGGTCCGGGAAAAGCAGGTGCCAGGAGTGGGCGCCCAGGCGGGTGGTGGTGGCATCCAGCGCATCGTGGAGTCGCTCGGGGGTCATCCACTGGCGAAGGCCTTCCGAGAGCAACATCCGTGGCCCCTGGCAGGGTGTGAACGGAATGGCAATCAACAGCTTGGGATAGTAATCCATGCCATAGCGCTGATAGGCATCGGCCCAGGCCCAGTCGAACACGTATTCTCCCATGGAATGAGTTTTCAGGTAGGCCGGAGCCACTCCGGCAAGCTGGTTGTCCAGGTAGAACGCCAGATGGGCCGGCTGCCAGCCTGTCGCAGTGGTTGTACAGCCAGACTCTTCCAGTGCAAGCAAGAATTCGTGTTGAAGAAAGGGGTTATAACGGCCGACAAACCCGTTCCAGTCTTGCGGATGGATGTCATCAATCGACTGGACGGGGCGGATGGTCAGTTCTGCGGTACCGGGTTCTGGCATGGTCAGGGCTTCTCCGTGGTTTACCCAGTACCATACGTCAGAACCCGGTGTGTGATCACTGCTCGGAAGTACGGTTTTCCATGCCCTCGCAGCGCTTTTCCATTTTCTCCTGCCATTTTTCCATCTTGGCGCTGTGTTTTTCTCGCCTTTCCTCGTGGATCTCGTCCCAGATTTCGCGTTGTTCGTCGGTCAGTTTCAGGCGATCCGCCATGTCGTTGCGGTGCTCTTCCCATTTTGCCTGGCGTTTTTCGTTGTTGAACCAGCCTTTGCCCTCGCGCATATTCTCACACATCTCGGTTTTGTCGTGTTTGCCGCGGTGGTGTTCGCCGTGATCCGAGGCCATCGCCATCGGGCTGGTCAAAAGGGTTGCAGCGATCAACGCGCTGGCAATGCGGCCGGAAGTGATGTGTTTCATCGGGTGTTCTCCTGTGTTGTAAGTGAGCCTGCACCAGCAGGCCCGGTCTGAACTACAGGAACTATGCTAGCGAAGTATGGTGTCAGGCGGCGTCAGCGAACTGTAAAGGTTATGCAAAGGAAAATGATGCAAATCAGTGGGCTTGCGGGAGCGTGTTAGACTGCACTCAGTCACAATGGAGGATTGCCATGCAGAACCGGGTGCTGTTGGTTGAAGACGACGAGGAGTTGCGGGAACTGCTGTCCCGCTATCTGGCCAATCAGGGCTTCACCGTAAGAGAAGCAGCAAACGGTCAGGATGGATTGTCACTGGCACTGGGGCAGCATTGTGACCTGGTGGTGCTGGATATCATGTTGCCGGATATCAGTGGCCTGGAAGTGCTGCGTCAGTTAAGGGCAAAAACCCATCTCCCCGTTGTACTGCTGACCGCCCGTGGCGATGAGACGGATCGAATCGTGGGCTTTGAGGTTGGCGCGGATGACTACATACCCAAACCCTGCAATCCCCGGGAACTCATCGCCAGGCTACAGGCATTGCTGCGCCGTGTTGCCTGGGATCAGGAAGTGGGGATGGATGATTCAAGGGCATACGGCGATTTGCGGGTCGAGCCGGTTCATCGTCGAATCTATCAGAACGATGTGGCGCTCGATCTGACCGCGACCGAATACGAGGTATTGCAGGTTCTGCTGGCCCATGCTGGCAGTGTGGTACGTAAGACGGATCTCATGCAGTGGGCTCTGGGCCGTCGACTGGAAGCCTATGATCGCACCCTGGATATGCACATCAGCAATCTTCGGAAAAAGCTGGGGAACGATGACCCGCCCAGAATCGAAACTGTACGCGGGCTGGGCTATAGCTATCGGGTGCCAGTATGACCCGGCGGCTCAGGTTTCCCCTGTTCTGGCGGATCTTCCTGTCGATCTGGCTGGCTATGGCGGTCACAGTACTGATGAGCAATGTGGCAACCCGTGCCTTGATGGAGCGGGAACGAATAGCCATCGAGCGACAGGTCGGCCTGCGGGAATTGGCGCTGGAGGCTCTGGTGGTCAGGGAAAATGAAGGCCGAGGCGCTGCCTGGCGCTTCCTGAAGGAGCAGGGTAAGAGCCTGGATCTTCACCTGTTGTTGATAGACGCGGATCGCAACGACGGCGACCTGCCTTCCTCCATCCGCGAGCGGATGAAATCGGGTGGTTGGCACCGGCAGAAACCGGCGGTTATAGAGGTTGGTGAGGACCACCGCCTGGTGGCCTGGCCCCGCCTGGATGGTGAAGGCTGGCTTGATCCCAAGCTGTTCCGTCTCCTGGAATTGGGCCTGGCGTTCGTCATCATCACGCTCGCCTGTTGGTGGATTGCCCGCCTGGTGTCCCGCCCGCTGAAGCACATGGAATCCACCGCTCGTGCCATCGCTGAAGGTGATAATGCACTTCGGGTCAGCGATCGCATCGCGAGTCGACGGGATGAGGTGGGTGCTTTAGCGACAGCCTTCAACGCCATGACCCAGCAACTGTGCAGTTTGCTCGAGCGCCAGACACACTTGTTGCGTGATATATCCCACGACCTCCGAACTCCTCTGACGCGGCAACGGATTGCGATTGAGCTGGCCAGCGACGGTAGCGTGGATGCGGATCTATTGGCGTCGATCCTGCGGCAGAATGAACGTCTGGAAGCGATGACCTCCCAGATCCTGACACTGTACCGGGTCTCGGAGCAGGGAGGCGACATCGAGCGGGAAGCCGTGCAGCCAGTCGTGGTGATCAATGACGTCCTGAGGGATGCGGCGGACTATGCCGAGCACCGTGGAGTGGATTGCCAGCTTATGGTGGATGAGGGCTGCCGCAACACGTCGCTGTTAGGGGATCGCGGGCTCATTCAGCGGGCACTGGACAATGTCCTTCAGAATGCCCTGGATCATACGCCGCCGGGCAAAAAGGTGCATGTTGCGTTGCGCTGTGATCAACGGCAATTGCTGGTGGACATACGGGATGAAGGTCCAGGTGTGCCCGGGGAGGTTCTGCCCCATCTCTTTGAGCCCTTCTACAGGGCCGATAAGTCTCGCGGCGGCAAGGGGTGGGGGCTTGGCCTGGCCATTGCGAGGGACATTGTTGCCATCCATGATGGCCGGATAGAGGCGTTCAATGCCGAGCCGCACGGTTTGGTGGTGGTGTTGAGGTTTCCGCTCTTCACCGCTGACTGAGGGGTGGAAAAGGCTTGGTGTCGGCCTCATGATGGCTGTGTGTCAGGAACTGGTTGTATGCCCAAGGATTACCCGATACCCGCTGGCTTTCTGGAGCGGGAGACAGAGATCAAAAAGAGTCGATTTATTGCCCGGGTTGCGCCGGTATTGTCCCGGGATGAGGTTAAGGCCTGGCTCGAACAGGCCCGGAACGACCACCCGGATGCCCGTCATATCTGTTGGGCCTATCAGATAGGCCGGCCCGGCGCGGCCGCCGAAGCCGCCATGAACGACGATGGCGAACCATCAGGCACGGCCGGAAAGCCCATTCTCAGTGTGATTCAGCACAAGGATCTGGGAGACGTTCTGGTGATGGTGATACGGTACTTTGGCGGTATCAAACTCGGGGCCGGCGGCCTCGTCAGGGCCTATGCCGGAGCGACTGAAGCTGTCCTTTCGGAGGTTGACAGAGTGATCCAGCAACCCATGTCTCGAGTAACGGTGACTATGACCTTCGCAGATGAACAGCCACTCAGGCATTGGTGTGATCAAAACGGAGCGGAGATTGACAACGTTGGGTACAGCGCCGGTGTAACCGCTGACGTGAGCCTGGTGGAAGAGCGGAATGATGAATTCAAGGCGTTTTGCGATGCCCGGGGTATGGGTTACCGTTTTGAAAGTTAAGGAACCATTTGCGAAACGCTTCGTGTCGACTGTGCGTATACTTTAATAAATGAAGTATGGAAAGAGGCAACCAAGATTATGAAAGTTATCCTTGTGTCCCTGTTTTTGATGGCCCTGGCGGGCTGTGCCAGCAACGTAGTCACCGATTACGATTCCAACGCGGTCTTCGGTAACTACAGTTCCTGGGCATTTGCACCGAAGGGCAAGGACCAGTCTTTCACTTCGCTTGATGGTGGTCGTATAGAGAGTGCGGTTGAGCGAGAGCTGAACCGAAAAGCCATGCGTAAAGTGGAACAGAGCGAGGCGGACCTGCTTGTCACCTGGCAGGTGGTTGAGGAGGAACGTCTCGAGCGCAGCGGTGTTGGGCTCGGCTTCGGCTTTGGCAGCGGTAACTTTGGTTGGGGGCTGTCGTCGGCTCCGCCAGTGCGTGAAATTCAGGAAGGCAAGCTGGTGGTGGAGCTGGTCGATACGGAGACTGATCGTGTCGTCTGGCGCGCAGCGAGCCGGCGCTACCTGAATGAGAACCAGGCAACCGAGTCGCGGCGGGAGCTGATCGACGAGATTGTCGCGGACATGTTTGAAAAATACCCTCCCGGGGCGTGAGTGCCTCAACAGGGCTCTTAAACAACATGAGGACGTTATGAAGAATCGTTCTGGGGGACTGGTGTTCTCCACGGAACAGGGACGAATGTGCCCAGACTGTCGTCACCCCGTTGATGAATGCGTCTGCGGGGCACCGGCTCGTCCCGCCGGCGATGGCGTCGTGCGCGTCAGCAGGGAAACCAAGGGGCGCAAGGGAAAGGGTGTGACCTTGATTACCGGTATCCCGATGGATGACAAGGAACTGAAAGCGTTCGCGAAGGTGTTGAAAGCCCGATGCGGAACCGGTGGCACGGTGAAGGAGGGCACTGTGGAGATCCAGGGTGACCAGCGAGACCTGCTGGTGCCCCTTTTGAAGGAAAAAGGTTGGACGGTGAAGCGATCCGGTGGCTGAGTTTTGTATACTCTTGTGTATACTGTGAGTCGTTCTGAACTTGTTCAACCGGAGAAAATGGATGCACGTACTGGTACTGGGTGCGGGTGTTGTTGGTGTTACTAGCGCATGGTTCCTAAAGCAGCAGGGATATGACGTTACGGTTGTAGACCGGCAAAATCAGGCGGGCACCGAAACCAGTTATGCCAACGGCGGCCAGATATCGGTATCCCACGCCGAGCCCTGGGCCAATCCTTCTGCCCCCTTAAAGCTACTTAAATGGCTGGTCCGGTCCGATGCACCGCTGCTTTTTCGTCCCCGCCTGGACCCGGCCCAGTGGCGCTGGGCGATGGCTTTCCTGAAGCAGTGCACGGCTTCCCGGGCGGCTTATAACCTTCGGCAGATCGTCAATCTGGGGATCTACAGCCGCGCTCATTTACAAGCGTTGCGCCAGGATATCGGCATTGAATACGACCACCTCGAGAGAGGCATCCTGCATTTCTACACCAATCCTGAGGAATTCGAATCGGCCCTGAGGCCGGCCCGCATGATGCGAGAACTGGGGTGTGATCGTCAGGTGATTGACGCCAACAGGGCCGTCGAACTGGAACCCGCCCTGGCTCCGGTTAAAGGCCGGATTGCCGGCGCCACCTACACCTCGGAAGATGAATCCGGTGATGCCCGTCAATTCACCCGGTCCCTGGCGAAAAAGGCCGAGGAAGCCGGTGTGGAGTTCCTCTACAACAGCGAAATCCTGGGGTTCGAGAACACTCAGGATCGGGTACTCGGAGTCAACGTTATCCGCGAAGGCCGCCACCAGATCCTTCGTGCCGACAACTACGTGCTGTGCCTGGGTAGCTACAGCGCTACTCTCGCTCGAAAACTGGGCCTGACTCTGAATGTTTACCCCGCCAAAGGCTATTCCATCACCGTGCCGGTGAAGAGTGAGTCCGCTGCCTTCAACGTCAGCCTTACCGACGATGAATACAAGCTGGTGTACTCAAGACTGGGCGACCGCATACGAGTCGCAGGCACCGCGGAACTGAGCGGCTATAACCGGGCACTGAACCTGACCCGCTGCCGCGCGATCGTCCGGCGCACCGCAGAGTTGATGCCCGATGCGGGGCTCTGGGAAAGGGCCGAGTTCTGGGCCGGATTGCGCCCGGCGACCCCCTCCAATGTGCCCTACATCGGAAAGAGCCACTTCGGCAACCTCTACCTGAACACCGGCCACGGCACGTTGGGGTGGACACATTCCTGCGGTTCCGCGGCAGCTTTGGCAGACATTGTGGCCGGTCGCACCCCCGATGTGGATTTTGCGTTTACCGGGCTTTAGTGCTCCTGCAACTGATCCCGGATCAGTTTCTTGTTGATCTTGCCGACGCTCGTTTTCGGTATGTCGTCGACGAAATCAATCTGGCTCGGTATGGCCCACTTATTGATCTCACCGGAATCCACGAACTGCTTCAGGTGATTCTGGATATCGTCCAGTGAAGCTTCCTCTCCGGGCTTGAGGGTAACCAGTGCGTGGGGGCGTTCGCCCCACTTCTCGTCGGGCACGCCCACAACCGCTGCCCCGGCGACGGCTGGATGCTGACTGATCAGGTTTTCCAGATCCAGGGAGGACAGCCATTCGCCGCCGGTTTTAATCACATCTTTAATGCGGTCCTTGATCAGCAGTGTGTTGTCTGTCCCCAGGCTGGCCACGTCCCCCGTGTGCAGCCAGCCACCTTGCCAGAGCTCCTCGCCTTTCTCCGGCTCCTTGAAGTAACTCTGGGTCAGCCACGGTGCCCGGGCAACCACTTCGCCCTTGGCCTCGCCGTCATGGGGTACCGGTTTGCCCTCAGGATTCACGATTTCCAGCTCCACCATGGGCACCGCAATACCGGTCTTGATGCGTTTGGAGGTCTGCTGCTCCAGAGGCAGTTTCAGATCCTCCGCCGTCAGATGAGTGGTGCTGAGAAGCGGGCAGGTTTCCGACATGCCATATCCCGTGTACATGGACACGCCCAGTCTGGCCCCGGCGTCACACAGGCCGCGCGTAAGGGCGCTGCCACCGATCAGTACGTGCCAGTTGCTGAGGTCGGCCGTCTTGATGGATTCGGTTGCCATCATCATCTGCATGACCGTCGGCACGCAGTGGGAGAAGGTCACCTTGTGCTCCTTGAGGAGGTCGACCAGCAGTTCCGGTTCATAGCGTCCGGGGTAGACCTGTTTTATGCCCAACATGGTCGCCGCGTAAGGCACGCCCCAGGCGTGTACGTGGAACATGGGGGTCACGGGCATGTAAACGGACGAAGACCTCAGTAGCGGCATCTCATCATACGCGGACAAAGAGCCGGTCATTGCCAGTGTATGGAGAACGAGTTGGCGGTGACTGAAGAAAACACCCTTCGGATTCCCGGTGGTACCGGTGGTGTAGAAGGTGGTGGCGATGCTGTTCTCGTCGAAGTCCGGGAAGTCGAACGTTTTACCGGCTTTGGCAAGCAGGTGTTCGTATTCGCCGAGCGATGGCAGTGATGTGGTTTTGGCTTGTGCCTCGTCACTCAGTTGGATGTAGTGTTTGACCGTGTTGATCTCGTCTTTCACGCCTTCCAGGATGGGCAGGAAGTCATCGTGGACCATCACCACGTCGTCTTCAGCGTGATTCATGGTGTAGACAATCTGCTCCGGCGACAGGCGCACGTTCACCGTATGCAGCACGGCGCCAATCATCGGGATGGCAAAGAAGCATTCCAGGTACCGGGGCGTATCCCAGTCCATCACCGCGACGGTGTCACCCGGTTTAACACCCGCGTCGGTGAGGGCGTTGGCCAGTCGGTTAATACGCTCAACCAGGTCGGTATAGGTGTACTTGCTGCGGTTGGCGTAAACGATTTCCTGGTCGGGAGAGTACCGGGGGCCGGAAAGAAGCAGTTGTTTGATCAGCAGTGGGTATTGGTGGGCGTTGTCTGCCGGCTTCAGGATGCGGGTCTGTGCCATGATTCGGTGCCTCTCTCAATTGTTTAATTTATAACGAGAAGAGGGGTAAATCTGACACAGTTTCTGGCTTACGGAAACCTTTAGGCGATAAAAAAGCGCAGATCCGGTGCGGCAGAATTCAATTGGCCCACCGGTCCCGGTCTGCGCCCTCAAGAGGTTATTTGCGAGAGGTTATTCGTAAGTGCAGAGGTAGGCCGTGTCGATGTCAGTCCGGGCTTTGAAGCTGGCCTGTCCCGCCACTTCAAAAAACTCGCCGGAACCATAGGTCATCCATTCTTCCATGCCAGGCAGGAGAACGGTCAATACGCCACTGATCACCGTCATGGTTTCTTTCTTGCTGGTGCCAAACTCATACTCGCCCGGGCTGATCACCCCCACGGTCGCCGGAAGGCTGGAGGTCTGGAAGGCGATGGATTTGGCCTTACCGTCGAAATACTCGTTAACTTTCAGCATGGGATACGCTCCTCAAAATTGTGGGAGCCTACTATACGGGAATTTTGTGCAACTCCAATGACAAATTTGCCGTTACTGGTCCCAGGTATTTCCACGGGTGCTGTCGGTTGTGGGCACGCCAATATGCATTGCCGCCTTTGCCAGTATGTTGGCGCTCACCGGTGCGGTCAGGAAGAGGAACACGGTGATGAGCACTTCGGCAACGCCTACACCTTGTCCCTTGCTGCTGAAGTAGATGACGGAGCTCAGCACGATGGCGCCTACGCCCACGGTGGTCGCCTTCGTTGGGCCGTGCAGACGGGTGTAGAAGTCAGGTAGCCGGGCCAGTCCGATGGCGCCGACCAGGGTGAAAAAACCACCGATGAGCAGTAACAGTGCAATGGCGTATTCTGCAATGGGATTCATAACGGGAAACCTCTGGTCGCTGGGTGCTTGCCTAGGGTGTTATTCAATCACGCTGCCGCGCTTCAGGTACTTGGCCATCGCCACGGTACCAACGAAGCCCATCACGGCGATCAGCAGTGCAGATTCAAGGTACAGGCGTGTGCCCAGCGTTATTCCGAGCAGGACAATCAGCGCGATGGCGTTGATGTACAGGGTGTCCAGCGCCAGTACCCGATCCGGCGCATCCGGCCCTTTGATCAGTCGATAGACATTCAGTACCGTCGCCAGGACAACCATAGCGATGGTGATGTACAGCGCGATGGTAATCATTGAAACATCTCCTTCAGACGTGCCTCGTAGCGGGTGCGAATCGCGTTGATCACCTCGTCGTCGCTCTCGGCGTCAAGGGCGTGGATCAGCAGCAATGTTCTGTCGTCACTGACATCGGCGCTGACGGTTCCCGGTGTCAGGGAAATGGTGCTGGCCAGCATGGAAATGGCCAGGGGATGCGTCAACTCCAGGGGATAGGACACCAGTATCGGTTTGGGTTCGCGGCCGCTGAGTATCAGGCGGGCGACGGAAACGCTGGACACCAGGATATCGTAGAGGACAAGGACCAGATACGGCGGCAGCTTCCAGGGACGTGCGAAGAAGGGAGGGTCCGGCCAAAAGCCACGGGTCAATTGTGGAATCATCCAGGCCAGGACCAGCCCCATGACAACACTGGCGCCAGAAACGCCGTCACTCAGGAACTGCCAGACGGCAAACAGGATGAGGCTGAGGTATGGCTGCGGAAAGCTCAGGCGGTCAAGCATTACTTTTCCTCCCCAACCATGGGTTTGCTCAGGATGTCGGTGTAGGCGCTAGTGTCATGGAGCTGTGCCGCCGTATCTTCGGCGTAGCGGCTGATTGGCCCCGCCAGGATGACCATTACGATACTCAGCGAAATCAATGCGCTTGCAGACACAGACAGGGACGGTGTCAGCTTTTGAGGTTCTTCAATATGACCTTCCACGTTGCGCCAGAACACGATACTGCCTGCGCGGCTGTAGGCGATCAGCGTGAAAAAGCTACCAATCAGCAGTACGCTCCAAAGCCAGGCCACATCCGACTCGGTCACTGCCGACTTGAGAATCAGCAACTTGGCAAAAAAACCACTGAGGGGCGGCAGGCCTACGGCAGCCACGGCCCCCATCAGGAACAGCACACTCAGGAAGGTACGGTTGGCGATTCGCGGCGCGGTGACTATTTTGTCCTGGGCGCTGCCACGTTGACCATCAACGAGATCGGCCACCAGGAACAGGCCGCCGACCACCCAGGTGGTGTTGAGCAGGTAGAACAGTGCTGCGGAGGTGCCGGCTACCGTGCCAAATGAGATCGCGGCAAGCAGTGTTCCTACCGAGATAATGACCTGCCAGGCTACCAGCTTCCTCAGGCTTGCGGCACCCAGAGCCCCGATGACGCCCATGGTCAGAGTGATCAGTGCCAATGGGAAAAGCCAGTCCATACCCAGGCCCGCCAGCTCACCCGCCTGGCTGCCAAAGATCAGGGTAAAGACGCGGATAATGGCGTAGATACCCACCTTGGTCATGACCGCAAACAAGGCTGCGACCGGCGCCGTGGCGTTGGAATAGGCGCCGGGTAGCCAGAAGCACAGCGGCAAAATGGCGGCTTTGAGGCCAAAAACCACCAGCAACATCATGCCACCCGCTTTCACCAGGGGAAGGTTCTCTTCGGCCACCTGCGGAATCTTGACCGCCAGGTCCGCCATGTTGAGCGTTCCCGTGACGCTGTAAATCATGCCAACGGCGATCAGGAATACGGCAGAGCCCGCGAGATTCAGTACCACATAATGCAGTCCAGGAACGGTTCGGCTGGTGCCTTCGCCATGCATCAGTAAGCCATAGGAGGCAATCAGCAGGACCTCGAACGCAACAAAGAGGTTGAACAGGTCCCCGGTCAGAAAGGCGATGTTCAGGCCAAGTAGCTGGAAAAGGAACAGTCCGTGAAACTGACGGCTGCTTTCGTCGGTGCCGCCGATGGCATATATGTGACAGAACAGCGCCAGCACGGCGGTCATGACAAGCATCAGAGCCGCGAGCCTGTCCAGCACCAGTACGATACCGAACGGCGGTTGCCAGTTGCCAAAGGCATAGAGGCGATAGCTACCGTCGTCTGCGAGAACAAGAAGGACGATCGCGGCAACCAGCATCAGCACCGTGGTGGCAATGGCGAGCGTCCGCCTCAGGGCGATGGGAGCGTACCCCATAAAAGCCTGCAATATGCCGCCGATCAGCGGAATCAGTATGGGAGCAGTCAGCCAGTGGTTCATGTATTGGCGCCCTCCTGCTCTTGCGGAATGCGGTCCTGTTCTGGAACGCGGCCGTTGACATGGTCGTCATTGTCGTTGTCGGCAAGGCTGCGCAAGGACAGCACAACAACGAAGGCGGTCATGGCAAAACCGATCACAATGGCGGTCAGCACCAGTGCCTGGGGCAGGGGATCGGAATAGGTTTCCGCGCTGCCGATGATGGGCTGTCCACCTGTCACCAGCCGTCCGGACGAGAACAGGAACAGGTTAACGCCATAAGACAGCATGGTCAGGCCCAACACAACGGGAAAGGTGCGGGCTCTGAGCATCAGGTAAACCCCGGAGGCTGTCAAAGCCCCGATGACCACCGCGAATGCAAGCTCCATTATGAGCCCTCCTTATAGTTGGTACTGTTGATGGCCGAATGGGGCGACAGGCGACCGACGCTGGTCAGCGCCAGCAGTGTGGCGCCGATAACGGTCAGATAAACGCCGAGATCGAAGACCAGCGCCGAGGCTACCTCGAACTTTCCAACCACCGGCCAGTAGACGTAGTCGAACGTGGATGTGAGGAACGGATAGCCGAATGCGAAACTGCCTGCCCCGGCGATCAGTGCAAATAGCAGCCCCAAGCCGATGACGTTGTGGTAGCGGATTGAAATACGGCCCTGGGTCCAGGACATACCGCTGGCAATGTACTGCAGGATCAGCGCCACCGCCGTGATCAACCCGGCGATGAAGCCGCCACCCGGCATGTTGTGGCCGCGCAGGAATATATAGGCGGAGATCATCAGGGCCAGTGGCAGCATCGGCCTGGCAATCTGCTGCAGCATCATTGGGTAAGCGTCCCGCGTCCAGGCATGGCCCTGGCCGTCGCCCGGAGGTGGGGGCAGGTCGACATTGCGCAGCATCGCGTAAATGCCCAGTGCCGCAATGCCCAGAACCGTGATCTCACCGAGGGTATCGAAGCCACGGAAGTCCACAAGAATGACGTTGACCACATTGGTACCACCGCCGCCGGGTTTGCTGTTCTCGAGGAAAAACTCCGAAATCGACGTAAACGGCTGTGTCAGCATGGCCAGGGTAATGAGTGTCATCCCGATACCGGCCGCGCCAGCGATCAGAATATCCCTGATGCGACGGCCTTTCGGCGTCTCGATGGGTGTCCAGGACGGCATGTAGTACAGCGCCAGCATCAGCAGGACAATCGTCACCACTTCAACCGACAACTGCGTCATCGCCAGGTCGGGAGCTGAGAAGCGCGCAAAGCCGAGGGCAACAAGAAGACCGACGACGCTGAGCAGAACCAGCGCAAAGAACCGGTCACGATGCATCGCCGCCGTGCCCAGGGACGCAACCACCAGGATGGCAATCCCGATAAGCGTGGGCCAGTCCACCGGGCTAAGCCCATTACTGCCAATGGCAATCCCCAGGTCCCAGAGCGGGAGCACCGAGACGGCAATCACGCTGACGATCAGCAGCATGGCGTAGCGTTGCAGTGAACCGTTCTCGATGTAGGCGGTAACGGTGTGAGCAGTGTCCGAAATTCGGCTAACGATGGCTTCGAAGACCGCTTTTTCATCAATTTCCTTGAAACGGGCATGGAAATCGAAAAACCGCTGGCGCTGTGTATACATCAGCAGACCACCGAAGAAGGCTACGAAACTCATCAGCAGCGGCAGGTTAAAGCCGTGAATAACCGTCAGGTGATATTCTGGAACGTCTCCGCCCAGAGTGGCCGACGCTGCGGCATAGAGCAGTGGGCCGACAGAAAACGCCGGGAACATGCCCACCATCAAGCAAGCGAAGACCAGGATCTCAACGGGTATCTTCATGTACCTCGGTGGCTCATGGGGAGGAAAGATCGGCAGGTTGACAGGCCGACCGTTGAAAAACACGTCGTGGATGAACCGTGCCGAATAGGCAACGGCAAATATGCCGGCCAGTGTTGCAACAAGCGGCGGCAGGTACGCCCACAGGCCTGGAAGATTCAGTTCCAGGGCTTCGGCGAAGAACATCTCCTTGCTCAGGAAGCCATTGAGCAGAGGTACGCCCGCCATTGACGATGCCGCCACCATGGCCAGCGTGGCGGTGTGTGGCATGTAGCGCCAAAGACCGTTAATCCTGCGCATGTCCCGGGTGCCGGTCTCATGGTCAATAATGCCGGCGGCCATAAACAGGGACGCCTTGAATATTGCGTGGTTGATGACGTGAAACACCGCGGCGACGGCAGCCAGTTGGGTACCCATACCAAATAGCAGAGTAATAAGGCCAAGATGACTGACGGTTGAATGGGCCAGAAGGCCTTTGAGGTCATGCTTGAACATGGCGACATAGGCGCCAATCAGCAGCGTGGCCATGCCGGTAAAGCTGACCATGTAGAACCACTGTTCGGTGCCGGCGAGGGCCGGGTACAGCCGGGCCATCAGGAAGATGCCTGCTTTCACCATGGTGGCTGAATGCAGGTAGGCTGAAACAGGTGTTGGCGCCTGCATGGCGTGGGGTAGCCAGAAGTGGAACGGGAACTGTGCGGACTTGGTGAACGCACCCAGTAGTACCAGGGTCAGTGCCACCGGGTACATGCTGTGGTTCTTGATAAGATCCCCGGCGGCGAGCACGTCCTCCAGTTCATAGCTGCCGACGATGTTACCAATCAGCAGAATTCCGGCCAGCAGTGCCAGGCCGCCACCACCGGTGATGGCCAACGACATCCTTGCGCCGCGGCGGGCGTCTTTTTTATGGGTCCAGAAGCTGATCAACAGAAACGAAGTCAGACTGGTCAACTCCCAGAAAATCACCATTAGCAGGAGATTGCTCGACAACACAATGCCAAGCATGGAGCCTTTGAAACATAAGAGTAGCGCGTAGAACTTACCGACGTTCTCGTGCGGCTTCAGGTAGTAGCGGGCGTACAGGATGATCAGCAGCCCGATAATCAGAATCAGCAGCGTAAAAAGCAGCGACAGGCCGTCCAGGCGAAAGCTGAGAGACAGTCCGAGGGCCGGTAGCCACTCAGTGGTGTGCTGCACAATGCCGCCGTCGGCGAGGACTGCCCAGTGGGGGTATAGTGCCGCTAACCCAATGATGGCTGGGACACAGGAAATGACAGCAATTGCCGTGCGTCCGCCCTGGGCGAACAGTGGGGCCGCGAGGGCTCCCAGAAACGGCAGTAAAACGACCAGCGGTAGCGACATCGCAACCTCTTATTGGCTTTCTTCTTTATGGATGGAGAAGCAGGTGTTGCCTGAGTTTAGCCCCCGGTGTCCGTGCTTGCACGGGCAACCATTTGAATGGTGGCCAGAATATCAGCAGTGATGGGGTGGATCCGGGAAGTAGGGCAAGCTGCCGCGATGCTTCTTTGCATCAGCAGCGACCGGTGAAAAGCCGGGATGTGTATTAGCCAGGGACCTTGCGGTCGTCATGGTTGCTCCGATAATCAGTTACCCCGGCTGATGATACGTGGACGTCTACGCAGGTCAAGTACGCTGACCATTTATCCGCGTTCAGAAGTCGCGACGGTCCTGGAAGGGTTTGTCGGGAGAACCGGAGTTCCGGGCAACAGCAATGCGCTGGTTCGCCCGCCCGAGCACCTTTTTCTGCAGCTTTGTTTCCCAGTCCAGTGCGGTTTTGTCGGTGGCGTTCCAGCTGCGATTGAACAACAGCTTGCTGGCGGCGACGGCGTCTGGTGAGCGCTCGGCCAGCTCCCGGGCGAAGTTCATTGCCTCTGCCATTGGGTCGTTGCTGATGCGGCTGACCAGTCCCATGGCTTTTGCTTCTGTGCCGTCAAATCGTCGCGCGGTCATGGTCAATTCCTTGGCCAGATCAATGGGCACCAGTTCCCGCAGGGTTACCGTCAGGCTCATATCCGGGATCAGTCCCCATTTGCTCTCCATAATAGAGAACTCGCAGTCGGCGGTGGAAAACCGAAAATCGGCACCCAGCGCAATCTGGAAACCACCACCGAAACAGTAGCCATGGGTAACGGCAATCACCGGTGCCGGTACATCCCGCCATAGATAGCCAACATCCTGGGCGAGGTTGCTGATCCTGCGGCCAGGTTTGACCAGTAGTTTGAGGAAATTCACCGGATTCTTCGACACAGTCTTCACATCCAGCCCGGAGCAGAAGGCGTCTCCGGCACCGTTCAGGATGATGGCGCGCACGCTGCGATCTTTCTTCAGGGTTTTGGTCGCCCTGGTGATCGCCTCGAACATGGGCATATCCAGGCCGTTGTATTTCTCCGGCCGGTTCAGGGTCACAATGGCGATACCGTCCTCGATCGTGATCAATACCCGTTCAGAATCTCGTGCGCTCATAGTGTGGGTTCCATGTCATACGTTAGTCGTAGGCCGCTATGCTACCATGTTGCCTCCTGATGAAAACGTCCGCATGAGACGAACGGACGACCAGACGACCAGATAAAGAGAAATAACATGACCGTAGCCTATCCGAACCTGCTGAAGCCCCTCGACCTGGGTTTCACCGAGTTGAAAAACCGCGTGCTTATGGGCTCCATGCATACCGGCCTGGAAGACCGGTTCTGGAATATCCACAAGCTTGCCCGTTATTTTGCCGAGCGTGCGGAAGGTGGTGTGGGGTTGATGGTCACTGGGGGCTTTTCACCCAACTTTGTCGGCCAGCTTTCGCCCCTGGCGTCCACCATGAATCATCGCGGCACCGCCATGCTTCACCGTCATGTCACCAGTGAAGTTCATGACGCCGGCGGCAAGATCTGCCTGCAACTGCTTCATGCCGGTCGCTACGGCTACCAGCCTTTCAGTGTATCCGCCTCGGCCACCAAGGCGCCCATTACGCCGTTCAAGGCCCGTGCGCTCTCGACCAAGGGGGTCGATAAGCAGATCGATGACTTTGTCAGCGCTGCAAAACTGGCGAAACTGGCCCGTTATGACGGCGTTGAGGTGATGGGCTCAGAAGGCTACTTCATCAACCAGTTCCTGTGCGAGCGCACCAATAAACGCACCGACAAATGGGGCGGCCCGTTCGAGAATCGCATGCAGTTGCCGGTGGAGATTGTTCGCCGGATGCGGGAGGCGGTGGGCCCCGAGTTCATTATCATTTACCGCCTGTCGATGCTGGACCTTGTAGAAGGTGGGCAGACCTGGGATCAGGTGGTGCAACTGGGCAAAGCCATCGAAAAAGCCGGTGCCACCATTATCAATACCGGCATCGGCTGGCACGAAGCCCGGGTGCCAACGATCGTGACGTCGGTGCCGCGGGGCGGCTTTGCAGACGTAACTGCCAAATTTTATGGCGAAGTGGACATTCCGGTGTGCACCACCAACCGAATCAACACCCCGGAAAAAGGCGAGGAAATCCTCGCGGCGGGGAAGGCGGATATGGTGTCCATGGCACGGCCGTTGCTGGCGGATTCGGAATTTGTGCGCAAGGCAGAGCAGAACCGCAGCGACGAGATCAACACCTGTATTGCCTGCAATCAGGCCTGTCTGGATCACGTGTTCCAGCTCAAGCGGGCGTCCTGCCTGGTGAATCCACGCGCCTGCCACGAAACCGAACTGGTACTGACGGTGGCTCCGGTCAGCCGTCGCGTGGCGGTAGTCGGAGCCGGCCCTGCCGGTTTGGCGGCAGCGACGACGGCCGCCAAACGGGGGCACAAGGTGACGTTGTTCGAAGCGGACGACAAAATTGGCGGCCAGTTCAACTACGCCAAGCGCATTCCCGGCAAGGAAGAGTTCTATGAAACGCTGCGTTACTACCAGCGCCAGATCGAGATCCTGGGTGTTGAACTGAAACTCAATACCCGCGTGGATGCAGATGCGTTGGGAGAATTGGGCTTTGACGACGTGATCATCGCCACGGGCGTGAAACCGCGAACGCCAAGAATTGATGGCATCGACCACCCGAAGGTACTCGGTTATCTCGATGTCCTGCGCCACAACAAGCCCGTGGGCCAGTCGGTCGCGGTGATAGGTGCCGGTGGTATCGGCTTCGATGTCAGCGAGTTCCTCACCCATGAATTTGGTCATCACCCTGAGGGAGAGCAGGTTAGCATGGCAGACTGGCAGGCTGAGTGGGGCGTCGATCCGCAATTCGATGGGCCCGGAGGCCTGGCTGAGCGCAAGCCAACATCGTCACCCCGCAAGATCTACCTGATGCAGCGGAAAACCAGCAAAGTTGGCGGTGGTCTGGGCAAGACCTCTGGTTGGGTGCACCGCAACAGCCTCAAGCACCGTGACGTTGAGATGCTGAGAGGGTGTAGTTACGAGAAAATTGATGATGACGGGCTGCATATCACGCTGTCCGACAAGGATGGCAAAGTCACCGAAAGTAAGGTTCTGGATGTCGACAACGTCATCATATGCGCAGGTCAGGAGCCTTTCCGGGCGTTGTTCGATGATTTGGTCAATCGGGGTATTCAGACCCACCTGATCGGTGGTGCGGACGTGGCCGAAGAGCTGGACGCCAAACGTGCTATTCGGCAGGGAACTGAAGTGGCTGCCCGGATTTGACCGGGTGGACAATTTTGGTCATAAAGTGATCATTTTGATCATTTGTGACCAGTCTCGGCGTCAGTCATCGTTACGGTGACTGGCCCGGGTTACCGAATGGCTTTCAGAGCCTCGCTGATGGCGTCCGCCTCAGCGGATAATACCCGATAGCGGAGGCTATCGGCCTGCTGGCTGGCCTGAAGTAGCTGTTTCTGCTTCATGTCGTAAAGGCGACTGAGCAGGGCGCATTGCTGGTTTTTTTGCGGTGCGTTCATGGTATTACCCTCCACAGGAAGTAGCCTGTGTCAGTTATTTTTACGTTTTGCCTCGGCTTTTGGCCTTGTAGTGAAAACGAAGCATAACCCGGGCCAAAAGTGCGCCTGCTCGGGTTACCTCCCAAATCTCGCCCGATAAATACCGGGTGCCAGGCCGGTATGCTTCCTGAACAGGCGGCTGAATGAACTGACATCCTCGTAGCCCACCAGCCGCGTGACTTCCTCAACCGCCACCCGCGAGTTCTCCAGGTGCTTCCTGGCCGCCTCGATTCTCAAGAGTTGCAGGTAACCGGTGGGGGTATCCCCGGTAGCCGCTTTAAATCGACGAATCAGCGATCGCTCCGTTAAACCGGCGAATGTGGCAAGGTCTTGCAGCGTCACCGGCCTGGTATGGTTCACATCCAGCCAGTCCTGCAGTTTCAGAATTGCGGCGTCGGAATGATAGCGCCGGGCCTGAAGGGCCCCATAAGGCGCCTGACTGGTCCGTCCCGCATCAATCACAAATGCCTTCGCCAACTCCCGCGCCACCTTTGCCCCGGCATAACGCTCCACCAGGTACACCCCGAGATCCCACCACGCCATACCACCGCCGGCACAGGCAATGTGCCCATCCACCGTAATCAGCTTGTCCGGATGTAGAGCCACCCCCGGGAAACGCTGCCGGAACTGGTGACTGAACCCCCAATGCGTCGTCGCCTGCCGCCCCTCCAGCAACCCCGCCTCCGCCAGCAGAAACGCCCCCGTGCAGTTACTGGCCACCCGAACCTGCCCGGAAGGCGCCTCTCGAAAGTCACTGAGCCAGTTAATCAACCCGGAATTGGCTTCCAGAACCTGCGCAATCGGCGCGCCAATCGTGGGTACAATGACCAGGTCTGCCTGCGAATTACCGGTGGGAATGTCACGCCAGTCCCCATCGGCCATCAATGTTATCCCATTGATACACCGACAGGGCCGACCACCCTCGGTCAGCAATTGAGTGGTGAACTGCTGCTCCGGAGGCGTATCGTTGATGCGTGCCCAGGTTACCCCCGCCAGTCGAAACAGGTCGATAACCCCTGTAATCGCACTGGCAAGCGCCCCATCAAACCCAATAACAGAAACCGTTCGCATACCACCTCCAATTCAGAGCGCGGCCCAGGAAGACCCTCCCGGGACTGTCGGCAGCAAGGATGCTGCCGTCAAGCGTACACGGACGTATTCACAGCGTGTCCCGGGAGGGTCTTCCCGGTTGGTGCCCGTCTGCCGAGCACCACAAGCCGCGCATTCACAAAAGGAGACCTGGAATAAAAGTGGCAATTTTAACCATGATTATGTCATTAACGCCGGTTTCAACAAAAACAACCGTATGAGAGGCTATACGCCATAAACAGGAGACCCGAAATGACCGACACCCTGATTGACCGCCGCGACCTGGCGTTCCAACTCTACGAAGTACTCGACACCGAAAGCCTCAGCGAACGCGAGCGCTTCAGCGAACACAGCCGCGACACCTTCGACGCCGTCATCGAAACCGCCGACAAAATCGCCCGTGACAAATTCGCCACCCACAACAGCGCCGCTGACAAAGACGAGCCAAAATTCGTCGACGGCCAGGTGGAAATGCTGCCCCAGGTAAAAGAAGCTTTTGACGCCTACGCAGACGCCGGCTTCATTGCCGGGCGCTACGACTATGAACTGGGTGGCATGCAACTCCCCGAATCCGTCATGGCAGCGTGTAACGGCTTCTTCACCGCCGCCAACCCGGGCACTGCAGGCTACCCGTTCCTCACCACCGCTGCCGCCAACCTGATCCGCGTGTTCGGCAACGACCAACAGAAAAGCACCTTTCTGCCACATATGCTCAGCGGCCGCTTTACCGGCACCATGGCCCTGACCGAGCCCCATGCCGGCTCGTCACTGGCTGATATTCGCACCTCCGCCACACCGACCGACGAGGGCCACTACCTGATAAAAGGCGCCAAAATCTACATCTCCGGCGGCGAGCAGTCCCTTACCGAGAACATCGTTCACATGGTATTGGCGAAGGTCAAAGGCGCCCCGGCGGGCGTCAAGGGTATCTCCCTGTTTATTGTGCCGAAATTCATTGTGGATGAAGACGGCAACGCAACTGAACGCAACGGCGTGAACCTGGCGGGCCTCATCCACAAGCTGGGCTACCGTGGTACCACATCAACGGCACTCAGCTTTGGCGACGACGCACCCTGCCATGGCTATCTGGTGGGCGAGCCCCACCAGGGTCTGAAATACATGTTCCAGATGATGAATGAAGCCCGTGTGGGCGTTGGCTTCGGCGCCGCCGTGATTGGGTATCGTGGCTACATGCACAGCCTGGAGTACGCCAAGGACCGCCTGCAGGGCCGCAAGCCGTCAGAGAAGAACCCAGAGGCACCCCAGGTTCCCATCATTGAGCATGCCGATGTGCGGCGCATGCTGCTGGCCCAGAAAGCCTACAGTGAAGGTGGCCTGGCGCTGTGCCTTTACGGCGCTCGCCTGATGGACGACCAGCACACTCATCCGGACGAACAGAAGCGGATGGAAGCCGGCAAGTTGCTGGATCTGCTGACGCCTGTCATCAAGGCCTGGCCATCCGAATTCGGCCCAAAGGCCAATGATCTGGCCATCCAGGTCTATGGCGGTGCCGGTTACACCCGGGAATACCCGGTGGAGCAGTGCTGGCGGGACAACCGCCTGAACCCCATCCACGAAGGCACCAACGGCATCCAGGCGCTGGATCTGTTGGGCCGCAAAATCTGGCAGGACCAGAGCCACGGCTTGCAGTTATTGATGCAGGAGATGCAGGTGGACCTGGAAGCCGCCACCACCGATCGGTGCCAGCAATGGGCACTGTCCCTCAGTGAAACCCTACAGCAAGCGGTGAAAGTGACTCAGAGCCTGGGCAAATCCCTGATGTCGGAAGATCCCGACCGGGTGTTGGCCAATGCCTCCTGCTACCTGCACCTGTTCGGCCACATCATCGTATCCTGGATGTGGTTGCGCCAGGCCAACGCCGCCGCCAAGGCTCTCGGTTCCGCCAACAGCGACGAAGAACGGAGCTTCTATCAGGGCAAACTGCAGGCCGCCCAGTACTTCTTCCATTGGGAGTTGCCCACCGTGGCGCAGGATCTGGTACTGCTCCGCAACCAGGACGATACCTGCATGAACATGAAACCGGAGTGGTTCTGAAACTGGCGGACTGACCCAATCTGAACCAGACTGTAGGCAGGCTCCGGAACGCAGGCTTTAGTGTTCCGGAGCGCTTTCCTATCCTGCTGAACCCACAGGGAAGAATCTGCCATGACGTCGGGACACGCCTCCAACGCCTATCGCCCGGTACGCTGTGAAGTCCACAGTTTGCTCCGGGAGTATCTGACTTCCTCAAAGCTGGCCGAGATTGTCTATCGCGACGATGCCGGTCAGGTCTGCACGACCCACGATATTATCCGCGATCTCTTCAGCCGTGCTGGCCAGGAGTTTGTTTTCCTGGGGCGGGGGAATATGGTGCGCCTTGATCACGTGCTGACTCTGGATGGTAGAGCCGTGGCCGGAGCGAATTGATGACTACAGGTTATTGCTTTCCCTAACTTATTGTTGCTACTAACAAAAGCGTAATCACCAAGTAATTGTGCCAGCCCAGTCACGGCCGTAGACTTGTCGCTGTTGTTTTCACACTCCAATGAAAGGACACAGTTATGAACAAGCTGACACTGAGCGCACTGGCATTGTTGATGACGCTGGGCCTCGCAGCCTGCAGTCAGGATGACAATGAGGGCGTTGATCTCGAGGAAGCCGGCGACAACGTTGAGGAAATGGCGGATGACGCCGGCGATGCGGTCGAAGAGACCTACGAAGATGCCACCGGCCAGAATGACAGCGCTTGGGACGAAACCAAGGACGCTGCTGGAGATGCCGCCGAAGAAACTGGCGAAGCAATGGAAGAAACCGGTGAGGAGATGGGCGAAGCCGCCGAGGAAGCCGGCGACTCCATGCAATAAGTTTGCGTCTGTGGCCTGCCCTTGAGGGGCAGGCTTTTTTGCGCTGTAAGAAATTGTTAAAGAAACTGTCTTTTTACTGTCTGAAATCTGTCACCTAACCCATCGACACTGTTCTCTCGAAAACCAATAACCCACCCGAGAGAGAGCAGGACCATGGCAAAGCATGATCTGGATCCCAACTACCTGGATCCCAATTACGAGCCCGTTGTTAACCATTCAAGCAATACGCCCTTTCATCAGGTCCTTTCGGCCCGTATGCAGCGCCGTACCGTTATGAAAGGTTCCGTTGGCGCCGCGTTGGCCAGCGTTATGGGTTTGGGCCTGGCCGGCTGTGGCAGCGATGACGATGATGACAACGGTACCTCCACGGGGGGGAGCTCCGCCAATACGGAGCTTGGTTTCAAAGCGGTTGCCGTATCCACCGACAATGAAGTGGTTGTTCCCGGGGGCTACTCATCCGTGGCTTTCCTTCCCTGGGGTACCCCGATCACCGGTTCCTATCCCGAGTACAAGGCCGATGGTACCAATACCGGTGCCGACCAGGAACAGCAAATGGGCATGCACCACGACGGTGTTCACTTCTTCCCGATTGACCAGAAGGCCGGTGGCAACAGCTCAACGGAAGGCCTGTTGGTGATGAACCATGAGTACATCAATCAGTCTGCGCTCCATGCCAATGGGCCGACCAACGCCGGTGATAATGGTGGCGTGCGCCCCGCCGATGAGGTTCGCAAGGAAATTGCCGCCCATGGCGTGTCGGTTGTTCACATCAAGCGCGACACCAATGGCACCTGGGACATCGTCTTCGGCAGCCCCTTTAACCGTCGTATCACCGGCAACACCGAGATGGACATTCGCGGCCCGGTACGCGGTTACAGCAAGCTGGTGACAACCTACAGTCCCGACGCGACCGAAACCCGCGGCACCCTGAACAATTGTGCGATGGGCCCAACGCCCTGGGGCACCTATCTGGCCGCGGAAGAGAACTGGCACGGATATTTTGCCAATAGCGATGCGACACAACCCCGCGAGCAGACCCGGCATGGTGTTGGCAGCTCCAGCCGATACGACTGGGAGTTGGCAGACAGTGCGGCCGACCAATACGTACGGTTTAATGTGAGTACGACCGGAGCGGCTGCGACCGACGACTATCGCAACGAAGCCAACACCTATGGCTTCATGGTCGAGATTGATCCGTTTACGCCGGAAAGCAAGCCCCAGAAACGCACTGCGCTAGGACGCTTTGGACACGAGGGCGTCATCTTTGCGCCGGCGAAGGAAGGTGAGCCGGTGGTGTGTTACTCCGGTGACGATTCCCGTTTCGAGTATATCTACAAGTTTGTGTCTTCCCAGCCGTACTACGCTGCGACGGCCGGTGGCTACCTGCTGGATGAGGGTACCTTGTACGTGGCTCGTTTCAACGAGGATGGCTCTGGTGACTGGCTGGCGCTGGACCTGGACGACGCGGATTTCGCCAGCAAGGTTGCTGCGGCTGAAGGTGGAATGGTCGGCGATATCCAGTTCGACGGGTTCGAGAATCAGGCTGATGTTCTGCTGAATACGCGTCTCGCAGCCGATATCGCCGGTGCTACGACGATGGATCGCCCGGAATGGGGTGCCGTTGATCCCAACTCTGGTGAGGTCTACTTCACACTGACAAACAACTCGAACCGGGGCCAGCCAGGGTTCGACGACGTCAACGCCGCCAACCCGAACTCTCCCAATGCCACCGGCCACATCATTCGCTGGACCGAAGAAGGTAACGATCACACGGCTACCAGCTTTGACTGGGACATCTTTGTTTTTGCCGGCGAGCAGGGCACGGAAACCGTTGTTGATGGTGAAGCCGTCGTCTCCCTGAACGATGATAATATTTTCAACAGTCCGGATGGTCTCTGGTTCGATTACAACGGCCGCCTGTGGATCCAGACCGATGGCTCTGATGCTGATCCGTACTTCAACAACATGATGCTGGCCGCCAACCCGGAGACACGCGAAATCAAGCGTTTCTTCGTTGGTCCTCAGGGTTGTGAAGTGACTGGGGTTGTAAGCACACCGGACGTGAAGACCATGTTCGTTAACATTCAGCACCCGGACGGCAACTGGCCGAACGCGGCTGAGTCCCGTCCCCGCGACGCCACCGTTATTGTGACCAAAGATGATGGTGGTGTGATCGGCGCCTGATCGCCTGATCCTGATAAAGGCGCCGCAGACGCACGCCGACACCAGCCAGCCGCAACGCCGGATTCGTCCAACAGGACGTCTCCGGCGTTGCGGCTTTTTATTTCAGTTTTTCCTCAATCTGCCGAAAAACCAGTATTGGTCAACTAAAGTAGCAGTTGTAAGTAAAGGTCAATCCTTTACTCTCACGAGTCATCGTCAAAAAAGATGCATTCACTAATAATGAAAACAAAGAGGTGGATATGGGATTGCTCAGTCGGCCTGTTCTGGTTGTGGGGGTGTCGGTCGCCGTTGTCGTCGTCTTCGGGGCTTTCCTGGTGGCGCCGATGATGGGATTGGATAGCGCGTCGCTGGTGGCAGGCGTGGTTGTTGGCCTCGTCGTCGCCACTATGTATCTGGTTTTACGCGTGTTGGAACCGGTTGAACGTTCCATCAAACAACTCAACGCTGGTGAGCTGTCAGCGGATAGTCCCCTGGGCAAACAGTGTGCAAGCCTCCTAGCGGATGCCAAAGCCGGTCGGGCGCTGGTGGAAACACTGTCTGGCAGTGCCGACAAAAGTGCCATCTCTGCGGCCCAGGTGTCCTACGCGGCCGACCAACTAAAAACCCGCCTGGATCGTCAGGTCAGTGAAACCGCGCAGATGGCGGAGTACGCGGGGCAGATTACCGAGAGTGTGCGCGAATCTGCCCAGCAGGCCACAGACGCCGCAACCATGGCTCTGCAGAACCGTCAGGTGAGCGTTGAGGGCCGTGATGCGCTGACCTCCGCCATCAATAGCGTGCGAGCCGTGCACGAGCAGTCCAGCGAGAACCTCAGGTTAATCCAGGAACTGAACGAGAAATCCAACAAGATCCAGGGTGTCACCACCACCATCCAGGGCATCGCCGAACAAACCAACCTGCTTGCCTTGAACGCGGCAATTGAGGCCGCTCGTGCCGGCGACCAGGGGCGGGGCTTTGCGGTGGTTGCCGATGAGGTCAGGCAATTGGCCGGGCGAACCGCTCAGGCAACAGGCGAGGTGGCCGAAACGCTGCAGGAAATACGCTCCGACACCTCTCTGATTGTCTCGCGGATTGAGGACCTGGCCAAGAGCGTTGAATCCGGCCTGGTGTCGGTTGAAAGTGTGGGTGAACGTCTGGATCAGATTCGTGATCAGTCCGACCGTGTACAGCAACAAGTGGCGCGGATTGCCGAGATCGACCAGAACAACGAGCAGAGCCTGGAGCAGGTATCGTCGGCCATTGAAACGGTTCGGGATCAGATTACCGAGAGCGATACCAGCGTTGCGTCGCTTGCGCAGCAGGCAGCGACACTGATGGAGCTGGCGGAAGAGGCCAACGCGGCATTTGCGTTGAACAGCGATGAAAGCTATCACCGGTTCTTTTACGACCAGGCCCGGCAAGGTGCGGACCGGATTGGCAAGCTCTTTGAAAAGGCGGTTCGCGACGGACAGCTGGCGGAAAACGCCCTGTTTGATAAGAAAAGGACCCCCATTCCCAAGACCGAGCCGCAGAAGTATTCCAGCAGCTTTGACCGGTTCACTGATCAGCAACTGCCAACGGTGCAGGAAGCGGTGAAAGGGGCCCATCCGTCCATGGTCTTCGCAATTGCCGCCGCGCCGGATGGCTATGTGCCGACCCACAACCGTGATTTTGCCCACGCGCCAACGGGTGACCCGAAAGTGGATCTGGTCAAGAGCCGCAGCAAACGGCTGTTTAACGACCGCACCGGCGCCCGGTGTGGCAGTCACACCCAGAATATGCTGCTACAGACCTACCGCCGGGATACTGGCGAGGTCATGCATGACCTGTCAGTGCCGATCTATGTGAATGGCAAGCACTGGGGCGGTTTCCGCCTGGGTTACAAACCGGACAACCGCTAGGCACCGGCGGTTTCCGGCTCCTGTTGCTGTGATACACTGCGGGTGTGGAACCAAAGGAGAGTGACTTGTCCGAGCACGAATACATTCCCGCCAACGCAGATCCTGTAGCACGACGTGAAGAGCCTGGCCGCAACCTTGCGGTGCTGGTTTATATCCTGCAGGCGCTGTCGTTCTTTGTCGGGGGCATTACCGGCCTGGTGGGCGTGATCATCAATTACGTCAAGCTCGATGACGTAAAGGACACCTGGATAGAACCCCATTTCCGCTGGCAGATACGAACCTTCTGGATCGGGCTGTTATGGACAGTGATTGGCATTGTGACGACGCCACTGATCATTGGCTGGTTTGTGCTGCTGGGCATTTCCATCTGGATCATCTACCGCATTGTGAAAGGCGCCCTGGCGTTGAATGACGGAAAGCCCCCGGAACCTCAATGATCCTCGGTGACTTCCCTTAAACGGGTGGCGCTGATGGCGCCGGCCAGCCCCATAGCACCAAGCGTCAGTATCACCGCTACATCGGATATCATTGACACCAGGGCTGTCAGCCCGCCCGTTGCCAGCAACAGCACTCCAATAACGGTATTACTCACGGAGGTATAGTCGGTGCGCTTGTTGCCGCCGGCCATATCCACCAGATACGTTTTACGGCCCAGTCGAACCCCGGCATGCGCGATGCTCAACACGAAGAACCCGACGGGATAGAACCAGACGCTGGAGGTAGCCTCGCTCGCAAATAGAGCAGTCAGGCCCACCGCCAGGCAGGCGCCGCTGGCAACAATGGCACCGCGTATCATCACCCGACGGCTGGACTCGTCCGCCATCCAGCCCCAGACACTGGCGCTGATGGAACTGGCGAGGCTGCTCGCCAGCAGAAAGACACCCAGAAGCCACCCGGTGTCCGAGTTTTTCTGGGCGAGCACGACAAAGTAGGGCGACGCCAGCGCCGAGCACAGCAGTAGGGCACGGGTAATCACGAAGTGCCGGAAAGGCGCGTCGTCCCTGAGAAGGGACAGGCTTTTGAGTGCGTCACCCAGCGCATTACCGCCACCACCGGTTTCGCCCTCGTATTCATCAACGGAGGCGAACAGAAAGCCGGCAATGATCCAGAGGCAGGCAGCCAGCAAGAGCAGGAGGGTGTAGAACAGTACGCCAGGGTCACCCCGGTTCCAGAACAGCAAGGCCGTCAGGATAACCGTTGCGGTGCCGCCAATGGTGGAGGCCAGGCCAGACAGCCGTCCTCGTCGTTTCTTCGGGATGCATTTTCCCTGCACGTCCTTCATGGACACCGAGCAGAATCCCCGGGCCAGGGAAAACAGCACCAACGCACCCACCACGCCGGCGCCCGCAGCGTAGCCCTCCAGAAACCAGACGCTTGCTGCCATGCCCAGAACACTGGCCGCCTGGCCAAAGCTTCCCAGAGTCCAGAACCATTTGCGCACGGGCTTGCGCCGAACCCAGGCACCAATCACCATTTGTGGAATCATTGAGCCGGACTCCCGGATCGGGACCAGCCAGGCCACCAGGGCAGGCGCCCCGATTGCGCTCAAAAGCCAGGCCAGCACGGTCTTGGGACTGATCAGCAAGTCACCAAGCTTGGTCAGCACGTTGCTGCCAAGGATCAGGAAGAAGTTGCGTGGCACCTCGCGGCAGGCTTCCTCGGGGATGTCTGTGCAGACCCGGGCGTCTTCTTCGTTGGCAATCAGGCTGTAAACTTGGTCGAGGGTGTCCCTGTTTCTGGCGGGCAAGGTGCCGTCCTCCTGAGCAAATGGCTCATAAGGATACCAGCTAAGACGAGTCGCCTTAAGGCAGGAGGCCAGTGTTGTGGGTTATTCAGACCAGGTGGTGGTCCCACTGGACCGGCAGGTCGGCGATCTGCCGTGGCTGATTGTCCTGCCCCAGGCGCACTAATTTTCCGCGTCCGGAGGAGATCAGGAAATCGCCTCCTGCCAAAGCCTGGACACCGGCGCAGTCGGGGATGGATGCCCTGGCCAGCAGTTCGCCAGTGATGCCATTGAACACCACGGCGGTGCCACCCACCGGGGATGCGGCAGCGACAAGGTCGTTCTCGGGATGCGCAACAACGCTGGCGATGTAGTTGGCCAGCGCTGCCTGGGTATCCTCATCGAATCGGACTTCCTGAAGCTGCCCGCTTTTCAGCCGGGCGATGAGGGCGGGTGACTCGTGAAGCGGGCCCTGATACTGGTAGGCGACGTACACACGGCCGTTCGAACCGGTGCTGACGTGACGGGCACTTTGATGGTGATGGGCCGGGTTGAATCGCCCGATAATCCGACCGCTGTGACGGTTCATCAGGATCAGCGCGGGTGCCATGGTGTCGATGTTCAGCTTTAGGCGATCATAGTCCGGGTGGGTCAGTATGCCGCCCAGGCCAATCACCAGGGTTTCTCCGTCCGGGTGCAGTGTCAGTTCATGGGGGCCAATACCCTGAAGCTCAAAGGTATCCACCCGCTGATAGTCCTGCTCTGCATCATAGACGGCAATAATGCCTTGCCCCTGTTCGTAGCGGCTGGCGGTGACATAAAGCCAGCGGCCGTCGGGGGAGAACACTCCGTGGCCGACAAAGTGTTCCCCGGAGCCCGCTCGTACGCGATGTGTCCTGTCGCCACTGCGGGTGTCGAACCCGTAAAACGCCCAGCCGGGCCGGCGTTCGAAAAACAGAACTTGTGAGCCCCCCGGGCGTGCGCAGCCGCTGTGGCAACGGGTGTCGACCGGCGACTCCCACACGGGGTGGCCTTTGCGGTTGACGGCACTAATGCCGAACTTGCCCCCAGGCAGCCCCACGGCGCCGACGTACTGATCTGCCGCGTGGTCCACTTTCCGAGGCAGAAGGCTGCAGCCGGTCAGGGTGGCTGCCAGCCCTCCGGCCATACCTGCTTTCAGTAATTGTCTGCGGTTGATAGGTGCACCTACGGGTTGCCTGTTGCTGCTCATCAGTTCAGTCGCCGTCGCTGGAGTTGAAGCCGCGAATGACACCCAGTTCAACCGCTGCCTGATCATTGATCAGGGTGGTTAACTGGGAAACGTCAACGTAGAAGCCCTGGAGCAGGGAAAAGGCGTCGTCATTGGAAAGCAGCTCAGCCATGGGGCGATGGAGTTCCGGGAAGTGCTCCAGAACGTCCTTGAACTGGTTTTCGATTCGTGGACCCAGTTCCGGCTGGTCGCTTTCCTTGAGCAGCCGTGTCAGGCCTGGCAGGAAGGACTGCTCCAGGCCATGGATGGTTGCCTCTATGGTTCTCAGGCTGCTGCCGCTACGCCAGGCATCGGCGGCGTAGACGGAACGCTTGCCATTCCCACGAAGCCCCATGGGCTGAGCAAGCCGGCGATCTTCCAGAATCTCCAGGGCCGCCATGCCCGCCCGGATGGAGGTGTCGCGGTATTGTTCCGTGGCCAGGTAGTGCTCACGGAATGCCTGCCATTGATCACGGAGTTGCTTGCCATTGGCTTCGATATGGCCGGCGACCGCCCTCAGCAGGCCGCAGGTCTTTTCCGCGGGTAGCGCATTGTTGCTGGCGTTCAGTGCTTCGTCGTACAACAGGTACTCCAGCATTGGAAAACCCTGTACGGCCACGCCTGACTCGGTAATGACCTCACTCGATACCGGGGCCTCCGAGTCCAGCAGGTAACTGGCTTTACGGGCAATGAGGTTTTTCGGGTCGGGCCAGAACTGGAACTGCCAGGCAAGGTTATCGCTCTCGACCGGGCCAAAATCCACATAACGGACACGTTGCCAGGCCAGAAAGGCATTCAGCCAGGCTTGTTCAAGTGCATCGCGTGACGCCTGTTCCGGCGCGCTGCAGTAGTCGGCAGCGGCAGCGGACAAGTCGCCGGCTTCGGCCGCCAGAGATTGGTAACCCTTGAGAATACCCTGGTGCCATTGCTGTTCGGCGTTGTTGTTCGTTTCAGGCTGGCTGCCGGCCATACCGGAAATGGGAGCCAGTATCAGGGCGGCAATACCCACGGTTTTGGTTAGTGATTGCATGGCATGTCCTCAGAGAGAATTCAGGAAATCCAGAAGTGCCTCCCGGTCTTCGGCGGGCATCTGACGGTAATGTTCAGCAGACGGCTTGGCCTCGCCTCCGTGCCAGAGCACGGCTTCTTCGAGTGTTCGTGCCCGCCCGTCGTGGAGGAATCCGGACTGCGGATTAACCCGTTGAGCCAGGCCGATGCCCCAGAGCGGGGGTGTCCTCCATTCGTTGCCGTTGGCCAGGAATTCATCCCGTCCATCGGCAAGCTCAGGCCCCATGTCATGCAGGAGCAGATCAGTGTAAGGCCAGATGGTCTGATTGCTGAGGTCCGGGCGATCCGGGGCGGTGCCGGTAGTGTGCCTTGGTGTATGACAGCCGGCGCAGCCGGTTTCATTGAACAATTCCGCCCCTTGTTGAACGGACACACTGTCAAGGTCTCGGCGTGCGGGCACTGCCAGGCTTTTTGCATAGAAAGTCACGAAGTTGCTCACCTTGTCACTCACTTCCGGGCTGCCGCCGTTGGTGAAACGCCCACAGTTCTGCTCGGGCGTGCAATCGGTTGCCGGTTTGATGGTGGACGTCAGCCCCATATCTCCGGCAAACGCCCCCATACTTTGTTGATGAACGTTTGGTTCGGCAGCCTTCCAGCCGAATCGACCCGGCACGGTTTGCTGGCGGCTCAGGTCCCAGACTTGATTGAGTTTGCCGGACAGGCCGTCGTTGTCCGCATCCTCTGGGTCTGCCAGTGACTGCAGGTCTTCAAGCGGTATCGCTTCCAGAAGGCCCATGCCAATCATCGGTGGAGCAACCCGTGGAGATACCAGCAGGTCCTCTGGAAGAGGGCCGTAGTTAGGGTTCTCGATCCGGTAAGCCGGTTTTCGCAATTCCACTTCGGTGCCGTCCGAAAGTGTCTCAGTCACGGATTTCCATTCGATCACCAGATCGGCTTCAGGTTGGGCGGCAGGTAGGGCGGCGGTTTGCAACTGGCTGCCGTACACGGGAGCCGGTTTGAATCCGTGAGTCTTCAGGATATCCGCATCCCGCTCGGGATCGGCCGGTACGGCGAGGCGGAGGAACAGGGATATCGGCTTATCGTCAGCGCCCGGAGGATGTCCGCGCCCATCTTTTATGTGACAGCCCTGACAGGAGTTGGTGTTAAACAGTGGCCCCAGGCCATCGCGGGCATCCGTGCTGGCAGGAGCTTCGACCCAGGGGTTGCGGAAGAAGCTGTTGCCGACACTGAAGTCCAGACGCCTGGTCATGGACAGGTTAGCCTGGGGCAGGGAATAGGCATTGTGATCGAACTGATCCACGGTGCCTTCGCCCCCCGTCTTGACCGTCGCCTGAATCGGATAGGGTTCCTGGGCGATGGCCATGGCGAAGGCCGCTGCTACGGCCACTCCCGAAAACAAGGTCAGCAGTAGCAGGGGGCGTTGGCGCATGGTTTCTCTACAACGTTTCGTTACTTTTAATGGATCAGCTAATGGACCAGCTAATGGCTCAGCCGACGGGCCTGCGCTCGGGACGTCACCTTAGAAGGTATGGCCAGCGTCATCAGGCTTGAGTGAGTCAATGCCCAGTTCGCGGGCGGCCTGTTCAATGGAACCGGTTTGTGCCACCAGTGCCATAATCGCGCCATTCACGATCTTCGCGCCTTTCTCATTGCCTGGAGCGATCATCATATCGAATTTCATCGGCTCTGACTCTGCTTCGGCACTGGATTTCATGGTTTGCAGTGCGTCCATTGAGTCTTCGAACTGCTGGCTCAGTGTCTCATCCAGTTCCGGGTTGAGTTCGGCAACCATATCTGACAGTGACGGACCGGTCAGTTCAGAGCCGTCAATTCGGGTGTAGCTGCCGGAATAGATGTTGGCCACGCCCTGGCCATTGTAGTAATGGGAATTGTGGGTGTTGTCGCTGAAGCAGTCGTGCTCGTCCTCGTAGGAGTTGGCTTCGAGGGCGACCTTCATGCGCTCACCGGCCAGCTCACCCAGGGACAGGGAGCCCATGCCAAAAAACATCTTCTGGATGGCGGCGTCCGGTGCTTCGGCGAGCAACTGGGAGCGGTAGTTGTCTTCCTGCCCGGGTGCCCACTGTGCAACCATCCACTCGAGATCGGTGATCAACAGATCGGTCGCTGCATCCAGGTAGGCGGCGCGCCGGTCGCAATTGCCGTGGGTGCATTCCTCGCCCTGGGCATAGTCCGTAGCAGGGCGCTGTCCGGCACCGCGATCAAACCCGTGCAGGTCCTGGCCCCACAGCAGGAATTCAATGGCATGGTATCCGGTGGCCACGTTGGCCTCTGAACCTCCGATCTCGTTCAGTTCCGCCAGCAGCTCTGGTGTCAGGCTGGAAGCGTCGACCGTCGTGCCGCCAATATTGATTTCCGGGCTGGCAATAATGTTGGCCGTGGCGCCCTCGTTGCCCAGTTCGTACTGGTAGCCGTCTTCTTTAACGTAATCGATCAGGCCTTCGTCCAGCGGCCAGGCGTTCAGTTGTCCTTCCCAGTCATCAACCACGGCGTTGCCAAAGCGGAATACCTCGGTTTGCTGATAAGGCACTCGGGAAGCCAGCCAGGCCTGTTTCGCCTTTTGCAGATTTTCTTCGGTCGGGCTTTCCAGGAAGGTGTCTACTGTGCTGTCGAGGGACTGTGCGGCGGTCAGTGCGTCTTCAAAGTTTGCATGGGCCAGGTCGGCGTAGTGTTCCACTACATCGGATTTGGTGATGGCTTCTGCTGCCGCCGGCTCTTCGGTTGATGAGGATGTGGATGCGGTTTCTTCGCCGTTGCTACAGGCGGTCAGCAGCGTCGCAGAGATAGCGAGTGCCAGGGGAAAGCGTGATGCGTTTGAGAGCAGGGCCATTTCGATGTCCTATCGGTCGTTGTTAATCAAATAAAACGTATTATTATTCGCATTATAAGGTGAGCGTAGCCCGTTGCAACGACCGCGGCGAATGATTTTCAGTTCCTTTTAACCTGATCCGGGGTTGTGGGCCGCGAAGGTTCCCTGTGTGTCGGAAATGTTTGCCAACACTGCGCCTGCTATAGCCTAATGGTGCCCCTATCGTCAGGAGTCTGTAATGCTGAGTTACCTCCACGCTTTTCATGCCGGTAATTTTGCCGATGTTCACAAGCACGCAGCCTTAACGCTTGCGGTCAGGATGATGCAGGCAAAGCCGTCTGCCATTGCCTGCTTCGATACTCACGCCGGAAGCGCCAGCTACGATCTTGCGGGAGAAAGGGCGCTTAAAACCGGCGAAGCCGCCGCAGGGATCCAGAAAGTCTGGCCGCTTCGAGCCGAGTTACATTCCGACGACTGGCAGACGATCCTGGATGGGTTGGCCGCAGGGGAGGGAAAGGACGGACAATTGGCGAGCTATCCGGGGTCGCCGCGCTGGTTACTCCGTTACCTGCGGGAGCAGGACACGCTGACCGCCTTCGAGCTGCACCCCGCAGAAGGCGAAACCCTGGGCCAGTGGGCTGCCAGGCATTCCCGCGTCAGGGTCTTTCAGGAGGATGGGTTAAAGGGGTTGCTTCGCCATCTGCCGCCCAGGCAACCAAGGTTGCTGGTGCTGACGGACCCTTCCTACGAGATCAAAAGCGACTATGAAGAGGTAGCGCACACGTTGGCGCGAGCGTGGCAGAAATGCCGCCACGGAGTATATCTGATCTGGTACCCGATTCTGGCGGGTTCCCCTCACAAGCGGTTAAAGGATGCGGTGTCTGAAGGGGCCGTGCGCAAGGTGCTGTGCAGCGAAGTTGCGCTTAACCGGGCGCCGCAACGTGGCATGTCCGGGTCCGGAGTGCTGGTGGTAAACCCGCCCTGGGGGTTCGACACCCGGCTTGCAGAGATGATGGAGGCGGTATCCGGTGATCGCTGTCTGGGCCTGTCATCGAAAAGCGCGTGGCTGGTGCCGGAATAGCGCTATTGGGCCGTGGTATCAGCAGTTGGTGTTGCAGACTCTGTTGTGCTGACCATCGTCAGGAGTTGGTCCAGGATGGCCGCCCCGCGCTCACCAGCAATCCGAAAATAGGCCTCACGAGCCGGAAGGCTGGCCTCACGGAATCGGCTCCGCTCCTCCTCGTTAAGCTCAACCACACGGATATTGCTGATTTCCGTGATGGTATTGAGGCGACTTGCATTGAGCTCAGCCTGTACCTCATAAGCCAGCGGTGCGACTTCATCCATAGCGTCTTCGAGCCAGAGCTTCTGGTCTTCGGGAAGAGCGTCAAACCACGACGTATTGGAAACCACGGAGGTAACAAACTGGGCAGGTCTTGCAAACGTCATGACACCCTGGACTTCGTAAAACCCCATCTCTTCAATGGCGAAAACAGGGTTGGCCTGCCCGTCAATGCGGCGTAACTGAAGGTCGCTGTAGACCTGTGAAAAAGGAACCTGGCTGGTTGCGGCGCCATAGGTTCTATAAGTCTCTTCTGCGATGTCCGACGTCATGGTGCGGATAGTAAGTCCGTCGAAATCCGCGGGGCTCCGCAAGGGTTTATTGGCGGTCCAGACCATCCAGCCTTCCGGTACGAAACCATGAAGTTTGAGGCCCTGCTCGCTGTAGGGCTCGTGGAACAGTTGCTTCAATTCATCGCTGGCAAGCACGTCACGATTCACCTCTTCGTCATCAGACAACAGATAGTGGAGGGTGAACACGCCTACCTCGGGAATAACGTTGGCCAGGTGGCCAGGGGAGGCGAACGCGAGATGGACTGATCCTTCCCGGACCAGTTCCGTCAGTTGGAGTGACGTGCCGATAGAGCCATAGGGAAAAATGTCGACGAGAATATTGCCATCGGAGATACGTTCGATGCGGTCCTTGAATTCAAGGGCGTAACGGTGTTGCACGCTGCCTTCAATTTCCTCAAGGGCAAAGCGCCAGGTTACGGGGTAGGACGGCTTATCATCGTCGCCGCTCGACACCGGTGCCGGGCTGTCTGAACATCCTGCCAGGACAAGCATAACCGTCAAGAGCAATGGGGTTAGCCCGCGGCAGAATCTTCGCATGGTTTGTCTCCATTGGTCTCTACAAAATCATGCCGACAAGATACCACAATCAACGTTGATTATGGCCATTGCAACCTCGTTGGCAGAATCAAAAAGGCCCTGTTATTGCAGGGCCTGAAGCAACCAATGTGGGGAAACGGCTTACATCAGTGCATCAACACGGTTCCGAACCTGAGGCTCACTGTTGTAAGCGGTTGCGATGGAATTGTAGGTGGGGATATCCATGCCGGAATCCTCAATCACTGTCACCATCTCATCGTTGGCTTCCATCTGCAGTTCCTGGGCTTTTTTCTGGGAGTCAGCCGCTTCGATTTTTTCCATGTACTCATCACGGATATTGTTGATGCCTTCCTGGGCCTCAACGAATTGCTTCAGTTCCGAGTCGGTAAAGTTGGTTTTCTGGGTGCCGGCTGAGGCGGGATCACTGTATCCGCCGTTGGGGTTGGTTGCTTCCGGGCTTTGCTGGTTTTCCTGCGCCAGTGCGGGGCCCGCTGCCAGCAGTGCCAAGGATGCAGTCAGTGAGATAAGAAGTTTGTTCATGGCGTTCTCCTTTTGCGTTGAAGGGACTGCACGGTGTTATCGAATGCAGTCTGACGTTGAAAGGAATGCGATTCCTCGAACGTTGGTGTTGTCTAATCAAGCTCTGTGCCAGCTTTTTTATTTCTATAAAAATCAATAAAAACAGCATCTTGGTGGTTTTCTGACGTTACCTTCGCGTAATGTGCATTGTGGCTAAATGTCACATGTGGCATATCTGTGTGACACTTTGTCGGAGCGTATTATGAAAACGCCTGTTTCAAGAGCGCGGGACATGTTTCGCTCGCTGCGTCTGACCTTGGTGCTGAGCATGGTTGTACCGTTGATGATATTCAGCGGGGTTGCCATCTATGTGGGGCTCGGTGCGGTTGAGCGTAACCTGAATGACCGTTTGCGGGAGGATCTGGAGCTTGTGGCCCGGGCGGTCAGTGGTCCATTGTCCCAGGCCATGTCCGATGGTGATGAAATTGTCCTGGGGGAGTCGCTGAAATCCATCTTCCGTATCGGCCGTGTATTTGGCGCCTCAGTGTTCGATGAGGATGGGCAGCAGATCGCCAGCCTTGGCGTGGCGGATAGCGATGTTACACGGAGCGACAGTGCGGAGCGCGCGATAGCCAGTGGCAAGCTGGACGGTGCATTTCGTAGGGTTGATGGAATGTCGGTATTCTCGCAGTTCACGCCACTGATTGCCCCGGACGGTCGAATCCAGGGATTGCTTCAGGTCACCCGAAAACGTAGCGATTTCCATGAGTTGGTGGCATCGAGCCGAATCTGGGCGGTCAGTATCTGGTCGGCGGTGTCGTTGATGGTCATTCTGGTGGTTGTTCTGGGGCACTATGGTGCTGTTGGTCGCCATGTCAGCCGGTTGCTGGAGTTAATGGAGCGGATGGCACCCGGGCGTTGGCAAATTGATGGGCATCCTGCGGGGCCGAGGGAACTGAGGCAGGTCCATGAGGGGTTGCAGGACATGGGCGCCCGTATGGCGGCTGCGGAAAATGAAATCCGCGAGAGCGTTGAACGTGAGCGAGAGCTGTCAGAGCAGCTGAAGTACCAGGAGAAGGTCGCTATGATCGGGCGGGTTGCCGGTGGCGTTGCGCATGAGCTGGGTGCGCCGCTGAATGTCATCCAGGGTCGCGCCAATATCCTTGGGCGGGGCGAACTGGCGGACAGCGACCGACGACACCTGAGGGATATCGAACATCAGGTCGAACGAATGACACTGATTATTCAGCAGTTGCTCGATTGCTTCCGTCATGTGCCGGACTCCCGCCGGGAAACCGATCTGGCGGCCACCGTTCGCGAACTGACAGCGCGCGCCTGCGACGAGCCCAAGTGCCACGGTGTCGAGATTTGCACCGATATCCCAGACGTCAATGCTGGCGTCCTCGCCGAGCCAACCCGCCTCGAAATGGCCTGCCTGAACCTTGTCCGCAACGCGTGCCAGGCGGCTCAGTCACGGGTGATCGTGTCTGTTATCCCCCTCGACGGCTACTGGGAATTGCGGGTGGATGATGACGGCCCGGGTATCGATGATTCTCTGCGAGAGCGGATTTTCGAGCCTTTTTTCAGTACTCGTGCGGCGGGTGAAGGAACCGGGCTGGGGCTCGCAGTGGTCGGCAGTGTGATCAAGGAGCATGGTGGCCGGATTGAGGTTGGAAGAAGCACGGACGGCGGGTGCCGGATGTCAACGTTCTGGCCGGTGTATGAGAAACGCGTGGAGTCGACGGAGGCCCATCATGAAAGCTAGGCCCGCTTCGATCATGCTGGTGGAAGACGACGCCAGTTTGCGGACGCTTCTGTCAGAGGAGCTTGAGGTAGATGGTTATGCGGTACGCAGCGCGGCAACCGTTGAGGAAGGCTGCAGTGGCTTGCGGGAGTGGCGTCCCGACCTGATCGTGTCGGACCTTCGATTGCCGGATGGCGACGGCCTGGCAATACTGCGACAACTGCAGGCGGAAAGCCACTCGGTTCCCTTTATCATCATCACAGCGTTCGGCACGGTGGATCAGGCGGTCGAGGCGCTTAAGGCCGGTGCCGATGACTTTCTCACCAAGCCGCTGTCCACCGACCATCTTCGCCTGAAGATCAAACGCCTGCTGGCTCATGCGGCAATGACCAGCGAACTCGCGCGTTACAAATCGCAGAATGAAAGTGACAGTGCGCTGGGGCTGGTGGGCGAGAGCCGGGCAATGGAGCAGTTGAGGAACGAAATACGGCAGGTAGCCCGTAGCCAGGCGGCCGTCCTTGTGAGTGGCGAGAGTGGCACTGGCAAGGAACTGGTCGCCAGGGCCATTCATGACGAGAGTGACCGTCGGCAAGGGCCGTTTATACCGGTCAACTGTGCGGGTATTCCCCATGAACTGATGGAAAGCGAATTCTTTGGCCATGAGGCCGGTGCCTTTACCGGCGCAAAATCCGCTCGCAGGGGGCTGTTTGCCGAAGCGGACGGAGGTACGCTGCTGCTGGACGAGATCGGCGAGATGCCGCTTGCCCTCCAGGCGAAGTTGTTGCGTGTGCTGCAGGAAGGCACGATCAAACCGGTGGGTTCTGACCACGAAGAGGCCGTCAATGTGCGAATCATTGCGGCTACTCATCAGGACCTGGTCAGAGCCGTGGAGCAGGGCGGCTTCCGTGAGGACCTATACTATCGCCTGGAAACCCTGACCCTGATGGTGCCGCCACTAAGGGAGCGGGATGACGATGTGGACCTGCTTGCCATGCACTTCCTGCGGGATTCCGCCCGGCGTCACCAGCGCGGATTCCTGCAGTTGGGCGAAGTGGCTGCGCGAATGTTGGCGGATTACCCGTTTCCCGGCAACGTCCGGGAGCTGGCCAGCGCGATCGAGCGGGCAGTGACCTTCTGCGACGGTGATGTGGTGTTGCCGGAACATCTGCCGGCCCGCATTCGCAAGCGCCAGACAGAGTCCGCCGAAGGCCGGCCGGTGTTGCCGTCCGGAAACCTCGCGGATTGGCCCACACTGGAACAGGTTCAACAGGACTATGTGGTGCGCGTTATCGATGCGGTGGAAGGCAATAAACGTCGAGCGGCCCAGATACTCGGGGTGAACCGTCGTACGCTCTATCGTTGGCTTGATGCGGAGAAGGACACCACCCATGACTAACCAGAAACAGGCAATGCTTTACGGCCTGGGAACCGTATTGCTCTGGTCAACGGTGGCTACCGCGTTCAAGTTATCATTGCGGGAACTGACCCCGGTCCAGATGCTGGTGGTTGCCTGTTCCGCGTCGGTAATCGTAATGGCGCTTATTCTGGTTGCACAACGACGGTGGTACCTGGTTTTTGAACTGTCGCGCCGCCAATACCTGCAGTCTTTCGGCATGGGGCTTATCAATCCCTGCCTGTACTACTTCCTGTTGTTCGGAGCGTTTGACCGGCTGCCTGCACAGGAAGCGCAACCGCTGAACTACACATGGGCGCTGGTGCTGGCCTATCTGTCGGTGCCCTTCCTGGGGCAACGATTGCGACGTGCCGATATCCTTGCCGGGTTGATTTGTTACAGCGGGGTTGTCGTCATCGCAACCCGTGGCGATGTGCTTTCGCTAACGTTTTCCGACCCTCTGGGTGTTGGTCTGGCCATCGGTAGCACCCTGGTCTGGGCGTCCTACTGGATTATCGCGACTCGGGATACCCGGGATCCGGTGGTCGGCCTATTCCTGAATTTTCTCTGCGGTCTTCCGGTGATCGTGGTGATTTGCGGGATGACGGATGGATTCGATTTCAGCCCCACAACAGGGCTGTTTGCGGCCACCTACGTGGGTGTGTTCGAGATGGGTATTGCCTTTGTGCTCTGGTCCTACGCCATGAAGAAGGCGGAGAACACCGCCAGGGTCAGCAACCTTATCTTTATCTCACCGTTCCTGTCGCTGGTGTTCATCTACTTCATCCTCGGCGAGATCATTCTGCCATCCACCTATGTCGGCCTGGTTCTGATCGTTGCGGGACTGTGGATTCAGCAACGTAAAACCCGGGAGACAATGGCGAGGGCTTCATCGGCATGAGCCAGTGGTTCATCTACATGGTACGGACCGCCAAAGGAGCTCTTTACACCGGGATCACAACCGATGTGGCGCGGCGCTTTTCCGAACACCAGGCGGGTGCTCCAAAAGGGGCGCGCAGCCTGCGGGGTAAAGGTCCCCTTGAGCTCGTATTTTCCGTCGAGACAGCGGACAGAGCGACAGCTTCGAAACTTGAATGGCAGATCAAACAATGGCCGCGCAGGCAGAAGGAAGCGCTGATTCGTGGGGATGTTATCCTCCCGGTCAGCTCGAGAGATGCTGGCGTATGAACGCCCCTGCGGTTTGAAGGGCTTCAGTGGCACGGTCCAGTTGCCCTGCGTGGACCTGGAAAACGTGCCAGAGACCGTTATAGATTTCGAGATGTGTATCGACACTGTCACGGTTGGCCGCGTCCGCCAGGCGCCGGGCATCGTTCAGCAGGATTTCCTGGCTGCCCACCTGTATCAGCAACGGCGGCAGGCCGGAAAGGTCGCCATACACAGGTGAAATTAAGGGCTCGGACGTTGGTGTGCTGCCGCAATACAGACGCGAGGATTTGTCAATCCACGGTTTCTGCAGGACCGGCTCACATTCAGGCGAGTAAAGATGCTGGTTGGAAAGATCGGTCCAGGGCGACAGCACCATCAGCGAGGAGGGCAAGGGCAGGCCTTTGTCGCGCAGGCGCATGGCCAGGGCTATGGCGAGTCCGCCGCCGGCTGAGTCGCCCGCCAGGCATAGGGTTGCAGGCGGATGCCCTTCGTCCAGCAAAGCGCGGTAAACCATTTCGGCATCGTCCAGTGCCGCCGGGAAGGGGTTCTCCGGCGCCAGTCGGTAGTCGGGTGTAACCACCATCGCGCCACTGAATTTCGACAGGTGGCCGGTTATTCCCTTGTGCGTTTTTGGCGAGCCGATGATGTAACCACCGCCATGGAAATACAGTATGACCCCGTGAGGATTGTCGCTGTGACAGGCCCGGGTGATAGAAAGCCCTTCTGCCTGGATATCTTCAAACCGGGTACCACGTGGCGGAATCGATGTCAGGTAGGCCTTGCTGATCAACCGGCGTTGCAAGGCAACGGGAATGGCGGGATGCAGTAGGGGGCGAACGAGTCGGTTCATGGTCTGGCGCAGGCCGGCTTCCAGGGCGGTTTGTATCATCGGCAACTCCAGGGTTGTGGTGTGCTAATCTAAGCACCAAGCTTAATGCAGACACACTGCTATTTTCATACCTATTCATGACAGGCGTTTAACTCTACGTGTACTGGAAAACAGATACCATAGAAATTCCGAACTGGGACAGGGCGTCGTTACTTGAGCGAATGTCGCCCTTCGAGCCTGAAAGCCAGGAAGAACTCAGCGAGGATATGGTGGCCTACTGCCGGTTCTACGGCCTCGATCTCTGGGTGGAACACCCGGAGGTCAGCTATCGCCAGGGTTATGTGATGGCGGACCGGCACCAGGTGATGGTCCACTATTTTCGCCTTCCCGATCAGCGCAGGCCCCGGGGCACGGTGTTTATCCTGCACGGCTACTTTGACCATGTAGGGCTGTACAGCCAGTTGATCGACCGTTGCCTGGGTGCGGGTTTTGATGTGCTCGCCTATGACCAGCCCGGTCATGGGCTTTCCAGTGGCACGCCGGCGGCGATTGGCAGCTTTCTCGAGTATCAGGCCGTGCTGACGGATGTCATGGCCAGCGTAAGGCGTCACGTGCGTGGGCCCTGGTATGCGGTCGGGCAGAGTACGGGCGGGGCTATCCTGATTGACTACCTGCTGACCAACCATCACGACCGGGAAACCTCGGATTTCCGTAGGGTGGTACTGCTGGCACCATTGATCAGGCCGATGGGTTGGCTGGGTGCCAAGGTTCTGCACAGCCTGGTGAAGCCGTTTATATCGCGGTGGCGACGGGCGTTCGGGGCCAACAGTGGAAATTCGCGTTTCCTGAAATTTCTCAGGGACTACGATCCGCTCCAGGCCAGGGCCGTACATGTGGACTGGGTTTCGGCATTACGGCAGTGGGTACCGCATATTGAGTCCGCCCGCCCGGTCGATTTTCCGATTACTGTGGTGCAGGGGGAGAAGGACCTGACGGTAGACTGGCAGCACAATCTGCGGATTATCCGCAATAAATTTTCCTCCGTGGAGGAACTCCGGATACCGGATGGGCGTCATCATCTAGTAAACGAAGCCCAGGATTTACAGGCAACCGTATTCAATACCATTGTGGATACGTTTGAAAACGACCATGACGGGTCTCTGTCTGAGGCCAGTTAAGGAAAGCCAACGGCGGCACCGTGCCGCGAACAGTCATACCTTGGAAAGACTTTGGAGAATGCCGTGAAGAAAACGATTGTAGCTTTTGCCGTCGCCACCGTGGGTCTTGGCGGCTGTATGACATACGATCCTTACACCGGTGAGGAAAAAACCTCTAGCGCCACGAAAGGCAGCATTATTGGGGCCATCGGTGGTGCCGCTGTCGGCGCTGCAACCTCCAGCAGCAGCGACCGTGGCAAAGGCGCACTGATTGGTGCCGCATCCGGTGCGGCCATCGGCGGTGGTATCGGTTATTATATGGACAAGCAGGAAGCGCAATTGCGCCGCAAACTCGAGGGTTCCGGTGTTCGCGTTGTACGCAATGGTGACGAAATTGAACTGGTCATGCCGGGCAACATCACCTTCGACGTCAACCAGTCCTCCATCAAGCCGTCGTTCAGCAACACGCTGGAATCCGTGGCGCTGGTGCTGAAGGAGTTCGACAAGACCATTATTCAGATCGAAGGCCATACCGACAGTACCGGCTCCCGGGACTACAACCAGTTGCTGAGTGAGCGCCGTGCCGGCTCAGTCAGGGACTTCCTGTTGAATCAGGGTATCGAACCCAAGCGGACCCGCGCGACAGGTTATGGTCCGCGCTACCCGATTGCCTCGAACGATACCGAAAGTGGACGCGAGCAAAATCGCCGCGTTGAGCTGACACTGGTGCCTATGCAGTAACAAAAAAAGCCCGGTGCCGCACTGTCAGTGGCACCGGGCTTTCGTTGTGGTAAGGATGGCAGCCCTTAGTTCTTCCCGCCGGGAAGCCACTCGTCAATCCTTGCCTTCAGGTCCCGCAACTGGTCTTCCCCTGAATCCCGGATTTCCGAAATCTTCTTGCGCGCTTCCTCGACGTGTTCTTCCAGCGCCTGAATGCGCTCGGAGAAATCTTTCTGGATTTCAGCCTCTGCCTGGTCGTCCTGGGCTTTTGCCATTCTTTCTTCAGCATCGGCCTGCAGGCTCTGGATCTGTTTGCTCCAGTACTCGGTCTGGGTTTCCAGCTTTTTCTGCAATGACTCCTTCAGTGACATGAGATGCTCCTTGGAGTGAATGTTGGATGTAATGTTAAAGCGTTCACTTCCATCATGGCTGCATCTGATGACATCTCAAGGTCAAACGTCGTAAAAGCGGATTAATAAGAGGTCATGTGAGGGAGTTGGCCCGTTTGGCCATAAAAGCCGGGACCTGTTGGTCCCGGCTTTTATGGTGCTGAAATACGGTCTGGATCAGAACAGCACGCGGCAGCGGATGGTGCCTTTGACTTTCAGCAGTTTCTCGAGTGCCAGCTCGCCGTATTCCTTGTCGACGTCGATCACCACGTAACCAATGTCTTCCTTGGTTTGCAGGTACTGGCCACAGATGTTGATGCCGTTTTCTGAGAACACCTGGTTGATTTCCGACATCACGCCCGGCACGTTCTCGTGGATGTGCAGCAGGCGGTGCTGGTTCGGATGCGAAGGCAGGGCCACTTCCGGGAAGTTCACGGAAGAGACAGACGTGCCGTTGTCGCTGTACATGGCCAGCTTTTCCGCCACTTCGCGGCCAATGTTTTCCTGGGCCTCGATGGTGGAGCCACCGACGTGCGGCGTCAGGATCACGTTGTCGAACTCGCGCAGTGGGGAGATGAACTCTTCATTGTTGGACTTGGGTTCAACGGGGAAGACATCAATGGCGGCGCCCAGGAGCTTGCCGCTGCCCAAGGCATCGGCCAGGGCGTCAATGTCTACCACAGTGCCCCGGGAGGCGTTCATCAGGATGCTGCCCGGCTTCATCTGGGCAAACTGTTCGGCCTTGAACATGTACTTGGTGGACGGCGTTTCCGGTACGTGCAGGCTGACCACGTCGCAGGTGTTGAGCAGTTCCTGCAGGGTGCCTACCTGAGTGGCGTTGCCGATGGACAGTTTGGACACCACGTCGTAGAAGTACACGTCCATGCCCAGGCCCTCGGCCAGCACACTGAACTGGGTGCCGATGTTGCCGTAACCGATGATGCCGAGCTTCTTGCCGCGGATTTCATAGCTGTCCTTGGCGGACTTCAGCCACTCGCCACGGTGAGCCTTGGCGTTTTTCTCAGGTACGCCGCGTAGCAAGAGAATCGCCTGGGCCAGAACCAGCTCCGCCACACTGCGGGTGTTGGAGAAAGGCGCGTTGAAAACGGCGATGCCGCGACGGGTCGCCGCCTGAAGATCAACCTGGTTGGTGCCAATGCAGAAACAGCCCACCGCTACCAGCTTCTGGGCAGCGTCGAACACCTTCTCGGTCAGCTGGGTGCGTGAGCGGATACCCACGAAATGAGCGTCGGCGATTTTCTCCACCAGCTCGTCTTCGGCCAGCGAATGAGTCAGGAATTCGATGTTGGTATAGCCTGCGGCGTTCAGGGTATCAATGGCGGATTGATGCACGCCTTCCAGCAGCAGGATGCGGATTTTGCTCTTTTCAAGAGACGTATTTGACATGGGCTTGCTTCCGAACCTTTCGTCACATGAAATGACCCGTGAGGACCGCTGTTGGCGGGCGGGCTCACAGAACAGGGGCGGTATGATACCATAAACGCAGATTTTCACAGCGCGTCGGACCACCTGAATCAACTCTGCCCACCGACGCCCTGATTAACCCTTTGCGAGACCGGACTATCCATGAATCCTGAACAGATCGTTGCCTCCCTGAAAGCCCTGATGGAAGAGGGCCAGACCCCTGGAAAAGTGCTGACCGACGCGGCCGACCTGGACAATTACGGCAAGGACTGGACGAAGATCTATCCCCCCAAGCCGATGGCCATCGTGCTGCCCAAGACGACGGAGCAGGTGCAGGCGCTGGTGAGGTTTGCCAACGAGAACCAGGTGGCGCTGGTACCTTCCGGCGGGCGCACAGGCCTGAGTGCAGGAGCCGTGGCGGCCAATGGCGAGGTTGTGGTGGCGTTTGACAACATGAACCAGATCCTGGATTTCAGCGCCAGCGACCGTACCGTGAAGTGCCAGGCCGGTGTAGTAACGGAACAGTTGCAGAATTATGCGGAAGACAACGATCTGTACTACCCGGTGGATTTTGCTTCGGCCGGCTCCAGCCAACTTGGCGGCAATCTCTCCACCAATGCCGGTGGCATCAAGGTGATTCGCTACGGTATGAGCCGGGACTGGGTCGCAGGCCTGAAAGTGGTGACTGGTAAAGGGGATATCCTGGACCTGAACAAAGACCTGGCGAAAAACAACACCGGGTACGACCTGCGCCATCTGTTCATCGGTGCGGAGGGCACCCTCGGGTTCATTACCGAGGCCACCATGAAGCTGTCCCGCAAGCCGGATAACCTGACGGTACTGGTACTGGGCCTGAACGACCTCACCAATACCATGGATGTACTGCAGACCTTCCAGAAACAGATCGACCTGACCGCCTACGAATTCTTCTCCCATCAGGCCATGGGGCATGTTCTTGCCCACGGCCAGGTCCAGGCGCCTTTTGAAACCGAAGCACCGTATTACGCACTGCTGGAATTTGAAGCGGTGTCTGACCAGGTGATGGACGACGCCATGGCGTTGTTTGAGCAGTGCGTGGAGAACGGCTGGGTGCTGGACGGCGTTATCAGCCAAAGCGAAACCCAGGCCCAGAACCTGTGGCAACTGCGGGAGCGTATTTCCGAGTCCATTGCCCCGCGTACGCCGTATAAAAACGATATATCCGTAGTGGTGTCCAAGGTGCCAGGGTTCCTGCAGGAAATCGATGCGGTGGTCACCGAGCACTACCCGGATTTCGAGATCATCTGGTTTGGTCATATCGGCGATGGCAACCTGCACCTGAATATCCTCAAACCGGAAGACATGGCGAAAGAGGATTTCTTTGAGAAATGCCAGCAGGTGAACAAATGGGTCTTCGAGATTGTCGAACGCTACCAGGGCAGTGTGTCTGCCGAACATGGTGTCGGCATGACCAAGAAACCGTATTTGGAGTACACGCGCAGCGCCGCTGAAATTGCCTATCTGAGGGGCATCAAGCAGGTCTTTGATCCCAAGGGTGTGATGAACCCCGGCAAGATCTTCGACTAAAGGCGTTCAGGTGATGCGGGTGGTGGCTCCCGGGAGCGACCTGAATGGTAGAGCAGCTTTCCCAGCGTGAAGGCGACTGTTTTCTCCTGACCCCCAACCGGTCCATGAGCTGGCGTGGCAATATTCGCATTTGGCTTGCGGCTGTGTTCCTTTCCCTGATAATTGCCACCGGCATGCTCCTGGCGGGAGCGTGGCCGGTATTACCGTTCGCCGGCCTTGAGTTGACCGCATTGGCGGCGGCGTTTTATTACACCTCCCGCCGGTGCCAGAGGCGCGAGGTGCTGACCTTCGCACCGGAGCTGATCCGCCTGGAAAAAGGCCTGACCCGCAAGGAACAGGAATGGGAGCTGCCCCGGCGCCATACCCGTGTATGGCAGGACATGCCACGCCATCCCTGGACTCCCCCGAAGCTTCATCTGCAGTTCCGGGGCGAGGAAATTTCCCTCGCACCCTTCCTCAATATCGATGACACCGAGGAACTGGTTGCTATCCTGGAGAGGCATGGGCTGAGAGTGGAAAAACGGCGCAGGCCGGAGAAGCTCCTGTTCTGACTACACCCATCTGATAATCAAAGTGTTGCTGTATGAAAGATCATATCGTTGTGCTCACCGGCGCCGGCATGAGCGCCGAAAGCGGACTTTCCACCTTCCGCGACAATGGCGGCCTGTGGGAGAAACACAGTGTTTATGACGTGGCGACGCCCGAAGCCTTTGCCCGAAACCAGGAGCTGGTGCTGCGCTTCTACAACGAACGTCGCCGGCAACTCGAATCGGCACAGCCCAACGATGCTCATTGCCTGTTGGCGGAGCTGGAGCAACATTATCGGATCACCATCATCACCCAGAACGTGGACAACCTGCACGAGCGCGGCGGCTCCAGTAACGTTATCCATTTGCACGGTGAGTTGACCAAGGCTCGTAGCTCGAAGCATCCCGAGCTTGTCTACGATATCGGATTCGGGGATATCCAACCGGGAGACACCTGCGAGCGCGGATCCCAGCTTAGGCCGCACATCGTATGGTTCGGCGAGGAAGTACCGATGATTGAGGCCGCGGCAGAGATCGTGCCCACGGCGGACCATCTACTGATTGTGGGCACCTCCCTGCAGGTCTATCCCGCGGCTGGACTGGTTGATCTGGTGGATTTCGATGTGCCGGTAACGGTCATTGATCCTGGTGAACCGGCCAGCCTTTCGAGGGCGAGGGTGATTCGCAAGGGCGCCAGCGAGGGCGTTGCTGAGTGGGTGAGGGAACTGGGGTTATAACGCCAGATATTCCTCGAGTTCCTCCCGAAACGCCGCCTGCACCCCCAATCGCTTCATCATCCAGTAATGACCGGCGATCATGCGGTCGATAAAGATACTCTCTACCGGCGGTTTGAAGTAATCCAGGTACTTGAACACCGTGGTGGTCTTGGCAGCGACGTCCTTGTGGAGTTCGGACTCGGCAAAGTCGTAGGGCGCGTCGCTGTCGAAGGGCTGGATCAGTATGTCTCGCCACATGGCGTAGTAGGCTTCGTCCACCGCCGGCTGCGATTCCACGCGGGCGCCAAGGGCGATCAGGTGGCGATCCAGGGCGGCGTAATCCTCTTCCAGGGCAGAGACGAGGGCGTTGCGATAGGCCTCGACGATTTCCGGCTTCAGCTTTTTCACGCAACCAAAGTCATACAGGATGATGGTGCCATCCGGCCGGTAAGCGAAGTTGCCGGCGTGAGGGTCACCATGGATGCACTGGTAGCGGAAAAGTTGGTCCGCCATCATGGTGAAGATGCGATGCCCGATCAGATTGATGGTGTCCTGATCATACCTTGCGGGGGTTACCTGGCTGATGTGGTCACCTTCCACCAGTTCCATGGTCAGCACTCGCCGGGAGGAGTGGCTGGCGAACACGGTCGGGATCTTGATCCAGTCGTCGTTGGTATGGAACACCTGGAATGCCTCCAGGTTACGGGCCTCGTTCTCGTAATCCAGTTCCTCTTTGAGCCGCACCCGGATTTCGCCGAACAGTTGATCGACGTGCTCTTTCGGCATCTTCAGCAGCCCGCCCAGTTTCAGGGCCATGCGTAGTTGCTTCAGGTCGCTGTCGCAGGATTCGTCCACACCGGGGTATTGAACCTTGACGATCACATCGGTGCCGTCATGCAGGCGGGCTCGGTGAACCTGACCGATGGACGCCGCCGCGTAGGGTTTTTCCTGCAGGTATTCAAACAGTTCTGACACCGGTTTGCCCAGTTCGCTCTCCACCTGAACGACAATGACGTCAAACGGCATGGGCGGAGCTTCTTTCTGAAGCCGCTCAAGGGCGTCCGAGAATTCCCGGGGCAGGAAATCCTGGGTCTGGGAGGCAATCTGTCCGACCTTCATGACCGCGCCCTTGAGCTCACCTAGCGTGTCGACAATCTGGTCCGCCATGCGGGTATAGCTCTCAGAGCGTGCGCCCTCGTTGTCTTCCTCGCTGCGGAATATCCGACGAGCGCGCTGGCCGGCGTATTGTCCGGCCACGGACGCCGTCATGCCTGCCAGTCTGAAGAATCGTCCGCTGCGTGTGGTAACCGGTTTCTTTGCCATGCTTGTTAGTCGTCCTGAAAAGCCGATGGACCTGAGGGCGGGATTGCCATTTCCCATGACCAGCCTAGAGCACGGTGGTCTCAACAAACAAGGCGTCTTCCAGTTCCAGCGACAATATCTGGCCGGATTCCAGCGGCCCAACGCCTTTTGGCGTGCCGGTTAGAACCACATCACCGGGCATCAGGGTGAATTGGGTGCTCATGTGGGCGATCAGTGGCACGATGGGATTCAGCATATCCCGGGTATCGCCGGTTTGCTGGCGTTCGCGGTTGATGTCCAGGGTAAAGGTGAGATGGTCGCGGCGCAGGCGGTCGATGCACACGAACGGCGACAGTGGACAGGCACCGTCAAAGGCCTTGGCGCGCTCCCAGGGCTGGCCTTTCTCTTTAAGCCGGGATTGCACGTCTCGCAGCGTCAGGTCCAGCGCCAACCCGTAGCCGAGGATTGCGGCCTCGGCATCGCTGGCGGAGGCATTGGTCAGTGGGCGGCCAATCAGTACGGCCAACTCGGTTTCAAAATGAACCGCGCCCTGGTTGCGTGGGAAGTCCAAGGGGCGGGTGATGTGCACCGCCGATGTTGCCGGCTTTATGAACAGCAGGGGTTCATCCGGAACGGGGTTGTTCAGCTCCCGGGCATGTTCCGCGTAATTGCGGCCGATACAGACAATCTTGCCCAGCGGCAGGTGAACCGGTGTTCCATCTTTCCAGTGATGTTGATAATCAGGCATGGCCGCTCCCGTAGTGCATTTCTAGAAGGGAGCAAAGCGCTCCCTAGTCGCCCTCAAACGAGCAAACAGTATAAACCTTCAGCCCTTCTTCCTGCAGCTTGCGTGAGCCGCCGAGGTCGGGGAGGTCAATCATGGCAGCCACTTCGACAATGTCGGCGCCGATTCGACGGATGAGCCGCGAGGCGGCCAGCATGGTACCGCCTGTGGCGATCAGGTCGTCCACCAGCACCACGTTGTCGCCGGGCTTGAAGGCGTCCTTGTGAAGTTCCACCGAGGCGGTGCCGTACTCCAGCTCGTAGTCTTCCACCAGGGTATCGAACGGCAGTTTGCCTTTCTTGCGGATCAGTACCAGCGAGGCGTTCAGCTCATAGGCCAGGGCCGAGCCGATGATAAAACCACGGGCATCGACGGCGGCTACGGCATCAATATCGTGGCCGTGGTAGCGGTGAACGAAGGCATCAATCAGCTTGCGGAACGCGGTGCGGTCCTGGAGCACGGTGGTGATGTCGCGGAAGGCGACGCCTGGCTTGGGCCAGTCTGGCACGGTGCGGATGGCTTTCTTGATGCTTTCGGAAAAGTAGTCCATGGCGTGTCCAAGCGCTGAAAACGCAGCTTAGGCTGCGTCCAGAAAGATGAATTTCAGGATGAAAACGATGGCGATGATAACCACGCTGGGGTTCAGGTCCGACCAGCGGCCGCTCAAGGCCTTCAGGATGGCATAGGTGACGAAGCCCAGGGCAATGCCATTGGCGATAGAAAAGGTCAGCGGCATCATCAGTGCCGTTACCACCGCCGGTGCGGCTTCGGTAACGTCGTCCCACTCAATCAGTTTCAGGCCGCTGGCCATCAGCACCGCGACATAAAGAAGCGCCGGAGCAGTGGCGTAGGCCGGAATAATGCTGGCAATGGGCGAGAGCAGCAGACAAGCCATGAAAAGAGCTGCTACTACGACGGCGGTGAGGCCCGTTCGACCGCCGGCGGAGATGCCGGCGGTGGATTCAATGTAGCTGGTGGTCGTGGAGGTGCCCAGGGCGGCGCCGGACATGGTGGCCACGGAATCGGACATCAACGCACGGCCCAACCGTGGCAGTTTGCCGTCTTTGTCCAGCAGGCCACCGCGCTGGGCGGCGCCGATGAGGGTGCCGGAGGTGTCAAACAGGTCCACGAACAGAAAGGCGAAAATCACGCTGATCATGCCAATATTCAGTGCGCCTGCGAGGTCCAACTGCATGAAGGTCGGCGCCAGGCTTGGGGGCGCGGACGCAAAACCGTCGTACTCCACCATGCCCAGCCCCATGGCTGCTGCTGTCACGGCAATGATGCCGATCATCACCGCACCGGTGATCTTGCGGAAGGACAGAGCGCAGATCAGTACGAAACCGCCGAAGAACAACAGGCTCTCGGCCACTTTCACGTCACCCAGGCCAACCAGGGTGGCGGGGTTATCCACCACGATGCCGGCATTTTTCAGCGCGATCAGCGCCAGAAAGAAGCCAATGCCGGCGGAGATGCCGAAACGCAGGGACATGGGAATGCTGTTGATGATCCATTCCCGGATTTTGAAGATGCTCAGCAGGAAGAAGATAAAGCCGGATATAAAAACAGCGCCCAGCGCCACCTGCCAGCTATAGCCCATGCCGCCGACAACGGTGAACGAGAAGAACGCGTTCAGGCCCATGCCCGGCGCCAGTGCGATCGGGTAGTTGGCCCAGAGCCCCATGATCAGGGTGCCGATTGTGGCTGCGAGGCAGGTCGCTACGAACACTGCGCCGAAGTCCATGCCGGTAGCGGAGAGGATGCTGGGGTTGACCACGATGATGTACGCCATGGTCAGGAAGGTGGTAAAGCCCGCAAGTACTTCTTTGCGAACGGTGGTGCCATGAGCCTGGAGCTTGAATAGTCGTTCTAGCATGACGGATGCCTGCCTCACAGGGTGCTGAATGGGGATTGAATGAACCGGTTTCAGGAATTGGGTGAAAAAACCGCAATGTTACCGGCTGGAGGCGAGAACGCCAAGGGACGATTGATCATCGGTAGGTTCACTGCACCGGTCGCCTGTCCCGCTGGAGGCGGATGTCGAAGCGCACAGCCAGCAGTCGGATGATGAAAATAAACAGTACACCGATGCTCAGGGACAGGGATTCGTTCTCCAGTAACCATTGGCATGCAAAGTACAGCCAGCAACCGGCAAAGGAAATGGAGGCGTAGATCTGGTCCTTGCGGAAAATCAACGGTACCTCATTGCAGAATGTGTCGCGCAGGGCACCCCCAAAGGTGCCCGTCATAACTCCCAGCAAAGAAGCAATGAACCAGGAATGGCCCAGGTCCAGAGCCAGCTGTGCGCCGAGGATTGTGAAAACACCCAGGCCGAGGGCATCAGGAAGCAGGATACGCGATTCGCGGATACGCTCGACACGGTGCCAGTAGCTGAACACAACGGCCATACAGAGGATCAGGATAGGCTGCTCCTGATGCTTGATCCAGTACAGCGGGTGATTGTCCATGATCAGGTCCCTAAGGGTTCCTCCACCCAGCGCGGTCACGAAGCCGATGGTGAAAACGCCCACCGGGTCCATATTCTTGGATCGGGCGATCAACATGCCGGAGATTGCAAAGGCAATCACGCCGGTCATTTCCAGTACGTAAATTATGTCAAACATCTCAGGCCTTAAGCTGCGTATTGCGAGCGCTGTGATCCGTTGTCGCTTGTTGAAGCGTATTTGAGACTTATCTTGAAGCTGTTACGAGTATGGAGCAATGACTATGTCACTGATTCGTCTGGCCTATGCCAGTGAGGCCACTTTTTTGGCTCAGCCTGTCGATAAGGGCGTTGAGCCCAATGTTGCCCGAATTCTAATGGCTTCCCGAAGCAACAACACCAAAAATGACATTGTCGGCGGCCTTTACTATGGGGATGACCGGTTTTTCCAGTACCTGGAAGGCGAGGAAGGGGCGGTACGAGCGCTCTATGACAGAATCGCAGGGGATTCGAGACATCGCAATGTAATCACTCTGCTTGAAGAACCTCTGGAGGCGCGCACGTTCGCCAACTGGTCCATGAAATATGTCCCCTTGTCGTCCGATGTGAAGGGCTTTCTGAATCGCCATGGCATGAAAAGGTTCCGCCCATCGGACTTCACCCGCGATCAGTGTGAGGAGATGATCAAGCTGATTCGGGACTCCAGCCAGGAAGGACGCGTGGTCAGCCACGACGTCGCCGGCAGTGCCCGGCCAACTCCCGCGGTACTACCAAAAGGCGTTGGTGTCGGCCTCGCGGTGGCCGCGATTGGGGTAGTTGGCGCGATGATCTATGCCAGTACGATGCTCTAGTGAGGGGGGTGCTCAGAATAAGTCCTGCTAATCCGGCGAGATTAGATTTCTTTATTTGCTTCATGACGCGACTCTGTTTAGGTTGATAACCATCCATCGACGTTGTCCTCTATCGACCGTCCAACTATCGACTACCCTGAAACGGAGTCACGAACATGAGAGCGATCCTCTGCAAGGAGTATGGCCCGGCGGAGACGCTGGTGATTGAAGACGTCACCAGTCCCGTTGTGAAGGGTCATGGAGTCAAGGTGCGGGTTAAGGCCGCTGGCCTGAACTTCCCGGATACCCTGATCATTGAAGGTAAGTACCAGCTCAAGCCCACCATGCCGTTTTCTCCCGGTGGAGAGATGTCTGGTGAGGTGATTGAAGTCGGCGAGAAAGTCACCCGCTTCAAATCGGGCGACCGGGTTGCGGGCCTCACCGGCTACGGTGCCTTTGCTGAAGAAGTGGTTGTCCCGGAACAGAACATTCTGCCCATTCCTGAGTCCATGTCTGATGAGAAAGCGGCTGCTTTTTCCATGGTCTATGGCACGTCGTATTACGCACTCAAGCAACGCGCGAACATCCAGCCGGGGGAAACTCTGTTGGTGTTGGGTGCCAGCGGTGGTGTTGGCCTGGCAACCGTTGAACTGGGTAAAGCCATGGGTGCCCATGTGATTGCGGCGGCCAGCACGGCAGAGAAGCTGGCGGTGGCGAAAGAGGCCGGTGCCGACGAGCTGATCAACTACACCGAAGAGCCGTTGAAGGATGCGGTTAAACGCCTGACCAACAGCAAGGGCGTGGATGTGATCTACGACCCGGTCGGCGGTGACTTCACGGAACAGGCGTTGCGCGCCATGGCCTGGAATGGTCGTCATCTGATCATTGGCTTTGCCGCTGGCGATATTCCGAAGATTCCGGCGAACCTGACGCTGCTGAAGGGCTGTTCGGTGGTTGGTGTCTTCTGGGGCAGCTTCACCCAGCGTGAACCGCAGAACAGCGCCCAGAACATGATGGAGCTGCTGAAGCTGTTCTCTGAGGGCAAGATTAATCCTAGGATCAGCGAAGTCTATGACTTCGAGGACTATGAGAAGGCTCTCGGGGCGCTGACCGGTCGGACTGCTACCGGGAAGGTTGTTTTGAAGGTTGGTTCCTGAGGTTTGACCCTAGCCTGTTTGGCTTGGTTCTTGGTCGGGGC
>NZ_ABCP01000025.1 GCF_000170835.1 Marinobacter algicola DG893 | reverse complement strand
TTACGTATACGTCAATCTAATCTGTACATAGTATAAACGCACAACAATAACAAAGGTAGAATGGCTCATGAGTGACCCGTTCGTTCTTGAAACCCAAAGCCTCGTCAAAGAGTTCAAGGGCTTTGTGGCAGTCGACGACGTTAATCTGAAGGTGCAGCGTGGCCACATACATGCCCTGATCGGCCCCAATGGTGCGGGTAAGACCACGGTATTCAACCTGCTCACCAAATTCCTGATTCCTACTCGTGGCAAGATCCTGTTCAAGGGTGAGGACATCACCTCGATGAAATCGGCGGCTATTGCCCGCAAAGGTGTGGTCCGTTCCTTCCAGATTTCTGCGGTTTTTCCCCATATGACGGCGCTTGAGAACATTCGCGTCGCTCTGCAGAGCTTTGAAGGAAACTCCTTTCGCTTCTGGAAATCCGGCGAATCCCTTAACAAACTCAATGAGCGATGCATGGAACTGCTGGACAGTGTGGGCCTGACTGAATTTGCCAACACCACCACCGTCGAACTTGCCTATGGTCGCAAGCGCGCCCTGGAACTGGCCACCACCCTGGCTATGGAGCCGGAGCTGCTGTTGCTGGATGAGCCCACTCAGGGAATGGGCAGTGAAGATGTGGAGCGGGTTGTTGAACTGGTGCGTAAGGCCGCTCACGGCCGCACGGTGCTGATGGTGGAACACAATCTTGGAGTGGTCAGCAAACTGTGCGATCAGGTCACCGTGCTGGCCCAGGGTTCGGTGTTGACCGAAGGCGACTACCAACAGGTGTCTGACGACCCCAGAGTGCGTGAAGTGTATATGGGTGGTACTGCCACCAAGAAGCAGGAGGCGGCGGAATGACTCAGGCCCACTCGAAAGATTACGAACAGCTACGAATCTCCGGGCTTCACGCGTTCTATGGCGAGTCCCACATTCTGCATGGCATTGATCTGGAGGTTCAGCGTGGGGAACTGGTCACCCTTCTGGGCCGCAACGGGGCTGGTCGCAGCACAACCCTGAAAGCGATTATGAACATGGTGGGTCGGCGTACCGGCTCGATCATGATTAACGGTGAGGAGACCATGACATGCGCGCCTCACCACATTGCAAGGTTGGGAGTAGGGTATTGCCCCGAACACCGGGGCATTTTTTCCGGGCTCAATGTCATGGAAAACCTGACACTTCCGCCGGTCGTTCGAAGTGGCGGCATGGGGTTGGAGGAAATTTTCTCCATGTTCCCCAACCTGTACGAGCGCCGTACCAGCCCCGGCACCAAGTTGTCCGGTGGTGAGCAGCAGATGCTGGCCATGGCCCGGATTCTGAGAACGGGGGCCAACATGCTGTTGCTGGATGAAATTACCGAAGGCCTGGCCCCGGTTATCGTGGAGAAACTTGGCGAAGTGTTGGTCAAGTTGAAAGAAAAAGGCCTGACCATTGTCCTGGTCGAGCAGAATTTCCATTTCGCCGCACCCCTGGCGGACCGTCACTACGTGATGGAACACGGCCAGATTGTGGAGGAGATCAGCGCCGACGAGCTTGAGGCCAAGCAGTCGATGCTGGACAAGTACCTGGGTGTGTAAGGCCCGGGGATGAAAGTGAAATAAAGAGTGCAACAAGAGCAATAAGAACGAAACCCGAAAACCAACGCAAAGACAGTAGCGGAGAAACAACAATGACAATCACCAAAAAGCTTCTGACATCAGCGATTGCATCAGCCATGTTTGTGGGTGCTGCCCAGGCTGAGATATCCGACAACACCGTTAAGATCGGTTACCTGGCCGACATGTCCGGCACCTACCGTGACCTGGCCGGCCCCAATGGCCAGACAGCCCTGGAAATGGCCATCGCGGACTTCGGTGGCACGGTCAATGGCGCCAAGATCGAAGTGGTCAGCGCCGATGACCGAAACAGCCCGGATTCCGCCTCCAGTACTGCCCGGCGCTGGGTGGAGAACGAGAACGTTGATTTGATTGCAGGCCTGGTTGCCTCTTCGGTCACCATTGCCGTCAGCAACATCCTGGAAGAAAACGACAAGCTGGGCATTGTCTCCGGTTCTGCCGCGTCCAGCATTACCAACGAGCACTGCACGCCGAACCACATCCACTACGTGTACGACACCTACCCGCTGGCCAACGGTACGGCAAGTGCGGTGGTTAAAGAAGGTGGCAAGAGCTGGTTTATCCTGACCGCTGACTACGCCTTCGGCCACGCTCTGGAAGGCGACGTAACCCGCGTGGTGGAAGAAAATGGCGGCGAAGTGATGCAGGCAGTGCGTCACCCGTTCCCGACCTCTGACTTCTCGTCCTTTATCCTGCAGGCGCAGTCCTCAGGTGCTGACGTGGTAGCCCTGGCAAACGCCGGTGCAGACACCACCAATGCTATCACCACCGCCGGTGAATTCGGCCTGACCCAGTCCGGCCAGACCCTGGCGGCGCTGCTGTTGTTCCTGACTGACGTTCACGCACTGGGTGCTCAGTCCGCCCAGGGCATTCAGCTCACCACCGGCTGGTACTGGGACATGAACGACGAAACCCGTGCCTGGTCTGACCGTTTCATGGAAAAAACCGGGGTTCGTCCCACCATGGTTCACGCCGGTATCTACTCCAGCACCATGCAGTACCTGAACGCCGTCAAGGCGACCGGATCGGATGCCGCCCAAACGGTACGCAAGCAGATGATGGATACGCCGATCAACGACATGTTTGCCAAGAACGGCTTCATTCGTGAGGACGGCCGCATGGTTCACGACATGTACCTGGCGCAAGTGAAAACGCCCGAAGAGTCCAAGAGTGAGTGGGACCTGTATGACATCGTACGCACCATCCCAGGGGACGAAGCCTATCGCCCGCTGTCTGAGAGCAAGTGCAAGCTCGTAACCCAAAACTGATGTTCTGACCGACTGGGCCGCCCCATCCATCCTGTGGTTCGGCGGGGCGGCCACTGACCTGCAGACACGCAACTTGCGAATGATCCGTTGCGCTGCTTTTGGAGTTTGTAACATGACCGAGATTCTGGGAGTCCCCGTGGCCGTGCTGTCCGGCCAACTAATGCTCGGGGTGATCAATGGTGCCTTTTACGCCCTGTTGAGTCTGGGGCTGGCGGTTATCTTCGGCCTGCTGAAAATCATTAACTTCGCCCACGGCGCCATGTACATGCTCGGTGCCATGTGTACCGTACTGATTTTTGATGCCTTTGGAGTCAACTACTGGGTAGCGCTCTTCGTCGCGCCCGTGATCGTGGGCTGTTTCGGCATTTTGCTGGAATACTTCCTGTTGCGCCGCATCGCGGGCCAGGATCACATCTACAGCCTGTTGTTGACCTTCGGGATTGCACTGATCCTTCAAGGTGTTCTGACCAATATTTATGGCGTTTCCGGCCTGCGCTATTCCATGCCGGAGATGTTCAGAGGGGGTATGAACCTCGGGTTCATGTTCCTTCCCTACTATCGTGCCTGGGTCATCGTGGCAGCCTTGCTGGTGTGCTTCGCAACCTGGTTCATGATTGAGAAAACCCGGCTTGGATCCTACCTGCGGGCAGGCACGGAAGATTCCCAGTTGATGCAGGGGTTCGGCATCAATGTGCCACTGCTGATCAGCCTCACCTACGGTTTCGGTGTCATGCTCGCCGCGTTCGCCGGTGCCCTTGCTGCACCCATTTACTCGGTGTCGCCGGTGATGGGCTCCAACATACTCATCGTGGTGTTTGCCGTGGTGGTCATCGGCGGCATGGGTTCCATCGCCGGCGCGGTGATTACCGGCCTGATGATGGGGGTCGTGGAAGGGTTCACCAAAGTGTTCTACCCGGAAGGGTCGGCAGCCGTGATCTTCCTGGTGATGGTGGTTGTTCTGTTGATTCGCCCGTCGGGCCTGTTTGGTAAGGAGGCATAGTCATGGCGAACACAACCACGCAAGCGGATATCCAGCAAAGTATTGTTCAACAGCAGAAATCCGAGCAACGCAAGAAGCAGATACTGAATCTTGTGTTGCTGGTGCTGCTCCTGCTGGCACCGGCGGTGATGTATCCCGTGTTTCTGATGAAAATCCTGTGCTTCGCCCTGTTCGCAGTGGCGTTCAACCTCCTGCTGGGTTACACCGGCCTGCTGTCATTCGGGCACGCAGCGTTCCTGGCGGCGGGTTCCTACACCACCGGTTACCTGCTCTCGAATTTCTCCGGTCTGACAACCGAAATGGGGATTATCGCGGGCACAGCCGCAGCGACGGTGTTGGGGCTGGGCTTCGGGGTTGTAGCCATACGCCGTCAGGGTATCTATTTCGCGATGATCACCCTGGCGCTGGCGCAACTGGTCTACTTCTTCTTCGTGCAGGCGCCCTTTACCGGTGGCGAGGACGGTATGCATGGCGTACCCCGCGGCCATCTGTTCGGACTCGTTGACCTCAGCAACAACTACGCCATGTACTACTTCGTGCTGGCGGTCTTCCTGGGGGGCTATCTGGTGGTGCAGCGGATTGTTGGCTCGCCCTTCGGGCAGGTGCTCAAGGCGATCAAACAGAACGAGCCACGGGCGGTGTCCCTTGGCTACAACGTGGATCGCTACAAGCTGCTCGCCTTCGTGATTTCGGCAAGCCTGGCCGGCCTGGCCGGTTCGGTGAAAACCGTGGTATTCCAGCTCGCGTCCCTCAACGACGCCCACTGGCACATGTCCGGCGAAGTCATCCTGATGACGCTTCTGGGTGGCACTGGCACGTTGCTGGGCCCGGTGGTCGGTGCCACCTTCGTGGTGAACCTGGAATATCAGCTGGCCCAGGGGCCGTTGGGAGACTGGGTGGATCCCATTCTTGGCGGTATCTTCGTGCTGACGGTGATGGCCTTCCGTTCGGGCATTGTGGGGGAAATCCAGAACTTCATGCGCAAGAACATGAGTTAGTGCCCGAACAATTTGTGGTCCTTGTGCAAAGAAGCCGCCCAATTGGGCGGCTTCTTTAATGCCGGTGTCAAAAAGCCCGTGCCGGGCTTCCGATATAGAGATACACCGACCGGCGCCATCGGTCTTCAATGTTGTGGATCGATACCACGGGCATCGCATCACCCTGATGGCTGAAGCGGGTGGCCACACCATCCGTCTGCCCATCCCGTTCCCGCGCGCCTTCCTTCAGGGTCCATTCCGGCCCAAGACAGCTTGAAACCTGCGCCACTGCCTGGGTATATCGTGTACTCGCGACTTCGGGGTCCGGTGCACCAGCTGTACACACGTAGGCGGAATCTGCATTGCCCCAGGCCCAGACTTCACAATGGCCCCTGATCAGCTCCTCTTTCGCCCGATAGATCGTCACCGATCTGTAATCCGATCCGCTTTTGCGAAACGCAGCGAATTCCGAAGAGTAGTCCGCCACGATCTCTTTCAGGGTGGCGCAGGGATTGTCCGTGCCGCTCTGCAGGGTTTCCGGTAGCGCGCAGCCACCCAGGGAAAAGGCCAGTAACGTTATTGGAAGGGTCAATCGGATTGTCATTGTTTCGGCTCCTCGCTCGCAGCCCAGCTACCATAACCCAGCTCCATCACCCGCGCCACCTCGGCCTCTGGTATGGCTGTCAGGTCACCCAACTCAAGGGTGTCGTAGTGAAACACGTAGAGGCGGGAAGTGAATTCCGCCACGGGCAGAGATGCTTCGCCGCGAATCTCACCGTTGCCGGTTGTTGAGCAGGTGATGCCCTGGCCCCAGTCCTGGCCGCTATCGTTGTTGGGGTTGAAGAAATACACCCGCATTTCATTGCTTGGGCTCAATGCGACCCGCAGAATGGTGATCGCATGGCGACCGACGAAGCGGGCGGCGCTGTCAGTCACGGCAATACCGGCAGGCTGGTGGTGAATCACCGGAATGTTGCCGTTGTAGTAGGGGTGGTAACTGGCATAGAAGTGCCGGATGAAATCATCGTAGTCCGTGATTTCCCCAGTGTGGATATCGGCCACTACCTTGAAGCCGTGGCTGACCCACCAGCCATAGAATTCCGGGTTGATCCAGCGATGAGCGTCGTCGTCCCGGTCCTCGCAGCGGCGCCACATCTCACCGTATATCCGGTCCAGGTGAGGGATCAGAATCAGTGAAACCGGGTCCACATCCACCGGGGTATCCTTGACCAGGCCTGGCTCCAGGTTCTTGGATGATACCTCCCTGCCTTCGAATCGACTCAATACCTCGTTGTCTCGGGCGGCCCAGGTCAGTACCTGGAGCAGGTAGTCCGCCTCGTTGGCGGCCCACATGGACAGCCCGATGGCGGACTGGCAACTGGGGTTGTTGCCCTGCCCAACGCCCAGTGGCTGGCCCAGCAGGTTTAGCACGCCGGCCAACAGGAACACTCTTGGTGGAACCTCATCGCCGAACGCTTCTGACAGCGCCTGCTCGGTTTCCGCCGATAATTTGAGCTTGATCTGTCGCCACAGGGCCTGAGCGACGGGTGGGGTGAACAACGAACCCCGCTCCAGCATCATGGTCAGCCCGTAGACCGCCTGACAGGTTTCCGGATGGATGGCTTCATCGATCAATGCATCCACGAGCTGGTTGTAGCAGTAGAAGTCATCCAGCCCGGTCATCGTCAGCCCCAGGGCCGTGGGGATAAGTTCTTCCTCGTCACTGGTGCGCAGGAATTTCAAGAACACTGCGTGGTAGGGCGATGCCAGCCCGGTATCGTGCATGTTGCGGGCGAACTCGCTGGCCTCCGCGGACAGCTCAACGTCGTCCATTTTGGCCAGGCGCAGCTGGTACACGTCCAGTCCGGGGTCTTCGCGGCTACCGGGCGTGGGGGCAAACAGAGCCCGTACCAGCCGGGTGGCGTCGGCGGTGCCGGTGGTCTTCAGTTCCGGGTCGTACAGACATTTGGCGATTTGCCCGATCATGTCGCAGATGCTGTCCACCTGCACGGGGCCCTGTTCCAGCAGCCGCCACACCTCAGCCACCAGGCTGTCCAGCAGGTTTTCGTAGCCCAGGTGGGAGATCAGGTATTGATACAGTCCCAGCACCAGGGTGCCGAGTTGCTTGGGGCGTTCGCGATCGGCTTCGGTGAGAGTGCCGGACAGCAGGTCCAGGTTCAGGGCCATCACCTGAGTGAGGAAGTGCCGGGCCTGCTCTGAAGAGATGCCGGGATGGAAGTAGTCACCCCGAACGACAGCCAGCAGGCGGATTTCACTGATGGCTTCAACAACGGTGGTAACGGCGCCGGCTTCGCGCAGTGAATGTTTGGCCAATGCGGGCTGCAGGATGGCGGGTTTGGCCCAGTCGCTGGTGCCGAAGATGCCCGCGGACTCAAGTGCGCGAACCCGGCGGTAAATCACGTCGAAACCACCGGGCAGGGTCATCAGTAGTCGCGCACGTTCAAGTAACCCCAGGCTGGACGCCTGCGGTGACGCGCTGCGAGCGCGGGCAAAGTCTGCCAGGGCGGCATCGAATTGCAATGAAGCCTGGGCAAGATCCAAGAGTTAACTCCTTTTTCGTTTTTCCTCGCCCCGTCGCATCAAATACCAGGCAATGAATGCAATGAGGGACACTGTCAGGATGATGAGCGTGGCCAGTGCATTGATCTTCGGTGACACTCCCAACCGCACGGATGAGAACACTACCATTGGCAGTGTAGTCGCCCCCGGGCCAGAGACAAAGCTGGCGATGACCAGGTCATCCAGCGACAGGGTGAACGCCAGTAACCAGCCGGACACCAGTGCCGGCGCAATAACCGGCAGGGTGATCACGAAGAACGTCTTCAGGGGCGTACAGCCCAGGTCCATGGCGGCTTCCTCAACGGTACGGTCCACTTCCCGCAGGCGGGCGCTCACCACAACCGCCACATAGGCGCTGCAGAAGGTGGTGTGGGCAATCCAGATGGTGGCCATGCCCCGGTCCGCCGGCCAGCCGATGGTTTGCGCCATCTGCACGAACAGCAGCAACAGTGACAGGCCGGTGATGACTTCCGGCATCACCAGCGGCGCGCTGATCATACTGGACAGCAAGGTACGCCCTCGCAAACGCTTGAACCGGGTCATTACAAAGGCGCACAGGGTGCCCAGGCACACCGCCATGCTGGCGGAGTAAAAGGCGATTTTCAGGCTCATCCACACCGCTGACAGAATCTGCTGGTCTCTGAACAGCTCACCGTACCAGTGGGTGGAAAACCCTGCCCATACGGACACCAGCCGGGAAGCGTTGAAGGAATAGACAATCAGCACCACCATCGGCAGGTAGAGGAACAGCAGGCCCAGTACCAGCATCACCTTCGAAAAACTGAACCGCGGCGATTTAACCATCCTTTTCCATCTCCCGGGTCTGGAGCCGATGGAACAGCACAATGGGAATCAGCAGCAGGGCCAGCATCACAATAGCCAGCGACGAGGCCACGGGCCAGTCGCGGTTGTTAAAGAACTCTTCCCACAGCACTTTGCCGATCATCAGTGTGTCTGGGCCGCCCAGCAGTTCCGGAATCACGAATTCACCCACCGCCGGAATGAACACCAGCATGGACCCGGCAATGATGCCTGCTTTGGACAGTGGCAAGGTAATGGTCCAGAAGGTTGTCAGGCTGCGACATCCAAGGTCTGACGCTGCTTCCAGTAGCCGCACATCCAGTTTCACCAGGTTGGTGTAGATCGGCAGCACCATGAACGGCAGGTAGGCATAAGCAATGCCCAGCACCACGGCAACATTGGTGTTCAGCATTTTCAACGGCTCGCTGATGATACCCAGCCACAGCAGCAGATTGTTCAGCAGGCCCTGGTTACCCAGGATGCCCATCCAGGCGTAAACGCGGATCAGGAATGAGGTCCAGGATGGCAGCATCACCATCAACAGCAGGACCAGTTGTATCCGCGCCGAGGCTCGTGCCATGGCATAGGCCATGGGGTAGCCGATCAGCAGGCACACCAGGGTTGAAACGAATGCGATCTTGACCGAGCCCCAGTATGCGGCGATGTAAAGGCTGTCGGACATCAGGAACAGGTAGTTGCTGAAGTTCACCACCACCGAAACGGTGTTGTCGACGAAAGAGAACACCGGTTGGTAGGGCGGAATGGCCATCACCGCTGAGGAAAAGCTGATTTTCAGCACCAGCGCGAACGGCAGCAGGAAGAACAGCAGCAACCACAGGAAGGGAATGCCGAATACCACCCGGCGGTGGAACAGCACGGCGCGTACCCGCTCCATCAGCGGGGAGCGCGTGGGTTTCCGGGCCACGATATCAGTTCCACAACAGGATGGGGCTGGAGGCTTCCCACGACACGTAGACCGTGTCGCCCCAGGTGGGCCGCTCGCCACGGCGTTCCACGTTCGCCATGGTGGCCTGAACCCGCTGACCGCTTGCCAGTTTTACATAGTAGCAACTGATATCTCCGAGATAGGCGATGTTATCGACGGTGCCACGGCTCCAGTTGGTGTCACCGGCCGGCTTCTCGCTTGAGAGGTAGACCTTCTCCGGGCGCAGCGCAACCAGTGTGGCAGTGCTCTCCGCCGGGGTGCTGACACCCCGGTCAATGAAGACCGGGGCATCCAGTGCCGCGCTCTCCAGCGTGATGCTGTCAGACTCGTCCTCTCGAATGCTGGCTTCGAAGATGTTTACAGAACCGATGAACTCCGCTGTCATGCGGCTGTTCGGGCTCTCGTAGATATCAACCGGGGAACCCACCTGGGCAATCCGTCCCTGAGCCATAATGGCAATGCGGCTGGCCATGGTCATGGCTTCTTCCTGATCGTGAGTCACCATCAGGCAGGTGGCGCCCACTTGTTCCAGGATCTCCACCAATTCCAGTTGCATCTCGGTGCGCAGCTTCTTGTCCAGCGCGCCCATGGGCTCGTCGAGCAACAGCAGTTTCGGCTGCTTGGCCAAAGAGCGGGCCAGTGCCACGCGTTGCTGCTGGCCGCCGGACAGTTGCTGGGGTTTGCGCTTGGCAAAGCTCTCCATCTTTACCAACGTCAGCATGGCTTCGACCCGGTTGCGGATCTCGTTTTTGGGTAGCTTGTCCTGCTTTAGCCCCATGGCGATGTTCTGCTCCACCGTCATATGAGGAAACAGCGCATAGGACTGGAACATCATATTGGTGGGCCGCAGATAGGGGGGCATGGCGGTTACATCCTCGCCATCCAGCAACACGCGTCCGGCGTTGGGGGCTTCAAAGCCTGCCAGCATGCGCAGCAGCGTGGACTTGCCGGAACCGGAGCCACCCAACAGGGCAAAGATCTCGCCCTTGTGGATGTCCAGGCTCACGTTGTCCACGGCCAGCGTGTCGTCAAAGCGCTTTGAAAGGCCCTGTATGCTGAGTAGCACCTCCGCTTTCGCGGGGGTGCTGTTGCCATTTTCCACCGTTTAACGACCGGACTTCACGTTGGTCCAGGTGCGGGTCATCAGACGCTGAGTGTCCTGAGGCCGGCCTTCCATGATGTACAGCTTTTTCATCACTTCGTCGGTAGGGTAGATGCTGGTATCGCCGAGGATTTCGGGCTCAACAAACTCGTTTGCCGGCTTGTTGGGATTGGCGTACCACACGTAGTTGGTCACGTCCGCGATGATCTCCGGGCGCATCAGGAAGTTCATCAGCTTGTGGGCGTTCTCCACGTTGGGAGCACCGGCCGGGATCGTCATCATGTCAAACCACAACACCGCGCCCTCTTTGGGAATGGTATAGCGAATAACGTTACCGTTGCCGGCTTCTTCGGCGCGGGCAGCGGCCTGCAGGATGTCGCCGGAATAGCCGGCGGCCACGCACAGGTCACCGTTGGCCAGGTCGGCGATGTAACGGGACGAATGGAAGTAAGTGATATTCGGGCGTGTGGCCTTGATGACCTCACCGCCTTTTTTGATGTCCTCGGCGTTGTTGCTGTTCGGGTTCAGGCCAATGTACGCCATGGCGGCGCGCACCATTTCCTCGCCAGAATCCAGCATGGCAATGCCACAGCCGCCGGCGGAGAGTTTGCCGGTGACTTCCGGATCAAACACCAGAGCCCAGGAGTCGGTCGGGGCACTGTCGCCCAGTATGTCCTGGATTCGGCCCTCGTTGTAGCCATAGCCGTTGGTACCCCACAGATACGGCAGGGAGAACTGACTGCCAGGGTCGACCTTTTCAAGATCGTCCATCAGGTCCGGGTTCAGGTTCGCCATGTTCGGCAGTTTGGTGTGGTCCAGTGCCACGAAGGCACCTGCGGAAATCTGCTTGGCCACATAGTGGTTGGAAGGCACCACAAGGTCGTAGCCGGAACGGCCGGAGAGCAACGCTGCCTCCAGGATCTCGTTGCTGTCGTAGACGTCGTAGATCACCTTGATGCCGGTTTCCGCGGTGAACTTCTCCAGCGTGTCCTCGGCAATGTAATCAGACCAGTTGTACACACGCACTTCTTCCGCTGCCATGGCAGAAGATGTACCCAATGACACAGCAATAGCGGCGGCAAGGGCCGCAGACTTACGCAACTTCAACATCGGTGGTGTCCCTCACTGAAAAGGGATGGATACAAAGCGTGCAGGACGCACGCGTTCTTGTGCAGGTCGTTCGCGCGATATTTATCACGAGAACGCAGGGTGCGCTACAGAAATTTTCGAACCACGAATCCGGTGTTGTGCCTATTTTGCTGCAGAGCAGCAGAAGTTGTGTCAATCGTTTATGGTGTCGGTACTGATACACGACTCTGTCACGGAGGTCTGATTGATCGACTATACCCTGCTGACATTGGCCATCGCCTTGCTCGCGGTGACCGTCCTCGGCAAAGTGCGCCTTCATGACTGGTGGATACGTGCCTGTGAGTTCCCCCGTGTTCAGATAGTCAGCCTGACGGTTGTGGTGGCTGTTGCGGCACTGTGGCTGGAGAGCGACGGCCTGCAAATGTGGGTGTTTGCGATCTTGGCCGTGGTGCTTGCGTTACAGCTGTATCGTATTTTGCCGTGGACACGCTTATGGCCCCTGCAGGTGCAATCAGCTGAGCCCGGCCAGGAAGACCGCTGTGTCACATTGATGATTGCCAACGTACTGACACCCAACCGCAACAGCGAGGGGCTGATTCGTCAGGTCCAAGAACACCGGCCGGATGTGTTGCTGACTCTGGAATCGGATCAGTGGTGGGGCGATCAGCTGGATGCGGCTTTTGGCGACTGGCCGACCATTATCCGCGTGCCGCTGGACAACCTCTATGGCATGCATCTGTATTCGAGGCTGCCGTTGGAAGAGGCCGAGGTGAGCTACCTGATTCAGGATGATATTCCGTCGATCCACGGCTGGCTGAGGCTGCCTTCGGGTGACCGTGTGAAGCTGCACGCCGTGCACCCGCGCCCGCCGGCGCCCAGTGAAAGTGAGGAGTCCCTTTGGCGTGATGCCGAACTGCTACTGATCGGCCAACAGATTCATAATGACGATTACCCCGCCATTGTCGCGGGTGACCTGAACGACGTGGCCTGGTCTCGCACCACGCGGCTGTTTTGCCGTGTCAGCGGCATGCTGGACCCGCGTCGAGGGCGGGGCATGTTCAACAGCTTTCACGCCGAACGCTGGTACCTGCGCTGGCCGCTGGACCATGTCTTCACCACAGAGCACTTTACGCTGGGCAGAATTGAAAGGCTCGCCCCCTTCGGTTCCGACCACTTCCCGATACTGACCACTCTGTGCTTTCGCCCCTCAAGAGCGGATGAGCACGAGGTTCCGGAAGCGGACCGGGACGAGCACCAGGAAGCCCGAGAGAACATCCGCGAAGGCAAGATTCGGGAGCAGGATGACTAGGCGCGCTGTGGTATGTCCCTATCTTGCAAATTGCCCCGGAAAGCAGGATAAAGGAGCCTTGAGAGTCCCTGTGCCGGCCCCTCGCCACAGGCCTGTTTGAGTTTTGAAAGGCTGACCTTATGGGTTCTGGTTTTGCGAGCGCTGACGCATTCCTTCAGGCACACCCCGAGCTGCAGTTTATTGACCTGCTGATCCCGGATATGAACGGCATTGTCCGCGGTAAACGCGTGGACCCGTCAACCCTTCCCAAGGTGTTTGAGCGGGGCATCGCGATGCCGGCCTCCATCTTTGCCCTGAATATCCAGGGCACCACCGTGGAAGAGACCGGCCTGGGCCTGGATATTGGCGAGGCGGATCGGATATGCCTGCCCATCGACGGCACGCTGACCATGGAACCCTGGCAGAAGCGGCCAACCGCTCAACTGCTGCTGACCATGGTTGAGCTGGATCGCGAGACACCGTTTTTTGCGGACCCGCGCGTGGTGCTGCAGAACATCGTCAAGCGGTTCGACGAACTGGGGCTGACTCCGGTTGCCGCCTATGAGTTGGAGTTCTACCTGATCGACCAGGAGAACCTGGCCGGCCGCCCCCAGCCGCCGAAATCACCCATTTCCGGCAAGCGCCCGGCGGGCACCCAGGCCTACTCCATAGATGACCTGGATGAATACGCGGAATTCCTGGCGGACGTGCTGGATGCGGCGCATGAACAGGAATTGCCGGCGGACGCCCTGGTGGCGGAATCCGCCCCTGGCCAGTTTGAGGTAAACCTGCATTACGTGGATGACGCCGTGCAGGCCTGCGATCATGCCACTCTGCTCAAGCGCCTGATCAAGAACATGGCTTACGACCATGAAATGGACACCACCTTCATGGCCAAGCCCTATCACAACCAGGCCGGCAGCGGCATGCACCTGCATGTCAGCCTGATTGATGGGCAAGGGCGCAATGTATTCGCCGGCGATGCCGAGGAACCCAACGACATGCTGCGCTGGGCTGTTGGCGGGCTGGTGGCCACCATGAACGACGCCATGGCGTTGTTCTGCCCCAACATCAACTCCTACCGCCGGTTCAGCCCGGAGTATTACGTGCCCAGTGCGGCGACCTGGGGCGTGGACAACCGCACGGCCAGCCTGCGCCTACCGGGTGGGGATCCCGAGGCGCTGAGGATTGAGCACCGCGTTGCCGGTGCTGATGCCAACCCCTACCTGCTGATGGCGGCGGTGTTGGCGGGCATTCACTACGGTATTTCCAATCGCATCGAGCCACCACCGGTGACCGTGGGCAATGCCCATGAGCAGCACGAAGCCAGTCTGGTGAACAATCTGCGGGATGCGCTGCGGGAACTCGGCCAGTCGCCGGTGATGGCGGAGTACCTGGGAAGGGAATTTCTGGATGTGTTCGTAGCCTGCAAGGAGCATGAACTGAATGAGTTCGAAATGACGATTTCGGACCTCGAGTATCTCTGGTACCTGCACACGGTTTAGTTGCTTCCCGTCATCCGATAACGGCGCCCTAGGGCGCCGTTTTTCGTGCGAACTATTCAAGCACCAGCCACGTGGCCTTCAGTTCCGTGTACTTGTCGAATGCATGCAGGGACTTGTCGCGCCCGTTGCCGGACTGCTTGAAACCGCCGAACGGTGCAGTCATGTCGCCGCCGTCGTAGTGGTTGATCCACACACTGCCGGCCCGCAGTGCCTTGGCCACTTTGTGGGCGGTATTGATATTGGAGGTCCACACGGCGGCTGCGAGCCCATAGATGGAATCGTTGGCAATCTCGATGGCCTCCTCGGCGGTGGTGAAGCCGATCACCGAGAGCACCGGCCCGAAGATTTCCTCCGAGGCAATGCGCATGCGGTTGTTCACGCCATCGAACACTGTGGGCTGCACGAACAGGCCGCCGGTCTCTGCCATCACTCGTTGACCGCCTTCCACCAGTTTTGCCCCTTCTGACTGGCCTATGCCGATGTAATCGATGATGCGATCAAGCTGGGCCTGGTCGACAATGGCGCCGCAAGTGGTGGCCGGGTCCAGCGGATGGCCGGGGCGCCAGGTTTTAAGGGCCTCGCGGATCAGCCCAACGAATTCGGTGCGGACACTTTCCTCCACCAGCAAACGGCTACCGGCGGTGCAGACTTCACCCTGGTTGAAGGCGATGGCACTGGCGGCTTCGGCGGCGGCTTTTTTCAGGTCCGGGGCATCCGCAAACACGATGTTGGGGCTTTTGCCGCCGGCTTCCAGCCACACCCGTTTCATGTTGGACTGGCCGGCGTAAACCATCAGTTGCTTGGCCACGTTGGTGGAACCGGTGAACACCAGGCAGTCCACGTCCATGTGCAGGGCCAGGGCCTTGCCCACGGTATGGCCAAAGCCGGGCAATACGTTGAAAACGCCGTCGGGGATACCGGCTTCGGTGGCCAGTGCGGCCAGGCGAATGGCTGTGAGCGGCGATTTTTCCGAGGGTTTGAGGATCACTGAATTCCCGGTGGCCAGTGCCGGTGCAATTTTCCAGGCGGCCATGATCATGGGAAAGTTCCACGGCACGATGGCGGCCACCACGCCCATGGGTTCCCGGGAAATCATGCCAATCTGGTTATGGGGCGTGGGGGCGAGTTCCCCATAAACCTTGTCGATGGCTTCGGCGGTCCAGCGTATGGCGCGGGCGGTGGCTGGCACGTCCACCGTACGGGCGTGGCTGATGGGTTTGCCCATATCCAGGGTGTCCAGCAGGGCCAGTTCGTCGCCGTGGGCTTCGATCAATTCCGCAAAGCGAATCAGCACGGCTTTGCGTTTTATAGGGGCCAGCTCACGCCAGTCGCCGCGCTCAAAGACTTTCCGAGCGATGGCTACGGCTTTGTCCGCATCGGCCTTGTCGCAACTGGCCACCTGGGCCAGTTCGCGGCCGTTTACCGGGCTGATCGACGGAAAGGTTTCACCGTTTACCGCCCAGCGATAACTGCCCTTTACATAGGCGCGGCCCTCTATGGCGAGGGTGTCGGCCATTGCCTGCCACTCGGGCTGACTAGTGGGTGTTGCGGAAACGGCGTTGGTGGAAACAGGGTCGGACATGGCGGGCTCGCAGGCAATGGAATGGCTTCATCATAGCAGGTGTTTGAGCCGCGTCGACGGCCTTCCATATAGGTACAAGAACGTGTCTTCCCGTGGGCTGAAAGCCGGCATAGACTGGGCTCGGCGGGCGACAGGATTGCCCTTTTCATTGCCTGCCAAAGAACCCTTTTTGATAACCCATTTGGCACAACTCCATGACCCAGTATTCCCCGGTTCCTTCCTATTACGCGGCGTCGGCCAACCCGGCCCCGGCACGGCCGGCGCTTCAGGGCGTTTGCGAGGCTGATGTGTGCGTGGTCGGTGCTGGTTACACCGGATTGTCCACCGCATTGTTCCTGGCCGAAGCCGGTTTCCGGGTAGTGGTGCTCGAAGCTGTTACCGTGGGATGGGGTGCCTCCGGCCGCAATGGCGGCCAGATCGTCAACAGCTTCAGCCGTGACCTGGACGCAATCGAACGCCAGACCACAGCGGATCACCTGACCCACCTGGCGTCCATGGCATTTGAGGGCAGCCAGATCATCCGTCAACGGGTACGAGATTACGGCATCCAGTGCGACCTGAAAGAGGGCGGCATTTTCGCGGCCCTGAACGCACGGCAGCTCGTCCATCTGGAGGATCAACAGGCACTCTGGCGGCGGTTTGGATACGGGGGGCTGGAACTGCTGGACCGGGAGGGAATTCGTGCCCGAGTTGGCACCGAGCGCTATGTCGGCGGTGCGATTGATCACACCAGTGGCCACATCCATCCCCTGAACCTCGCCCTGGGCGAGGCGGCGGCGCTGGAATCTCTCGGTGGCGTGATCCACGAACATTCAGCCGTTACAGACATTGTTCATGGCCAACCTGCCACGGTGAAAACCGATCAAGGCGAAGTACGGGCACCCTTTGTAGTGCTGGCGGGCAACGCCTATCTCGGCGGACTGGTGCCGGAACTGGGCGCCAAGTCCATGCCCTGCGGCTCGCAGATCGTCGCCACCGAACCGTTGGACGATGCCCTCGCCAGACAACTCCTGCCGCAGGATAACTGCGTGGAAGACTGCAACTACCTGCTGGATTACTTCCGCCTGTCCGGCGACAAGCGCCTGATCTACGGTGGTGGTGTGGTCTATGGCGCCCGCGACCCGGCCAATATTGAGCGGCTGATTCGCCCCAATATGCTGAAAACCTTCCCGCAACTGGCGAATGTGAAGATCGACTACGCCTGGACCGGCAACTTCCTGCTCACCCTGTCACGCCTGCCGCAAATGGGCCGGCTGCAGAACAACGTGTTCTATTCCCAGGGCTGCTCCGGCCATGGCGTGACCTTTACCCATGTTGCCGGCAAGGCGTTGGCAATGGCCATCCAGGGCCAGGCTGAGCGTTTCGACGCCTTCGCCAGCCTGCCACATTACCCGTTTCCGGGTGGGCGGGCGTTCCGCGTGCCTTTGACGGCAATAGGGGCCTGGTATTACGCGTTGCGGGATCGGTTGGGGGTGTAACGAAACAGGCAACCTATGGGTTGCTGTAAATCGACAGCTCCCGGGCGTGCCGCTCTGGTTTGGGGTCGTCAACGGACTCCACGGCTTCAATCTGCGCAATATAGTCCGCCGGCAGGCCGTTTTCCCGGGCGCCGATAAGCGGGTAGTTCTGTCACGGCCACGAACCTGGCAGAGGGCGCTCGTGCCTTAAGTCTTCGGTGTGACATGTTGGAGCCGTAGGTGAAGCAGAACATGGTGTTGCCTGGTGGTTGGGTAGGGTTTCTGTTGTATTAAGCCAGACTTGGTTCAAGCCTGAAGGATACGCTCAAGGTTGTTTAGGGCGTGAGCGTGGTTAGCTGCGCTCATTTTCTTGAGATTTCGCAATTTCCATCGCACCGCCGGTAGGCGTTCAATGTCTTCCAGACCTAACAAAGCCCACTCCGGATTGCATCGCTTGAACGTTAGCAAGAATTGCCGTTCTTGTTTCGTTATTGAAGAGTTAACCAGATTAACAAGGTTCTCACGAGTTGTTTCCAGTTCTGACAGCGGCACCTCAACATGCGCCATACTTTGGAATTCGCCCTCATACAGGCCCGCAATGTCCTTGAAGCGCGGCCTCAACAGTTCTGAAATGGGCCTGTTATGGCTGATTATATAGACCAGCAGTGCCTTTCGCAGGCTTTCAGTAAGCCCTTCGTTGTCAAGCAGCATTTTCACATCGAATAAGTCCCGAGGGTGTTGACGATCCAATGCCGCACATATTTTCCCTGCGTAGAGGTCTGCGAAATCAACTACCTGGATTTCCGCGTACCCGAATTCCTCTTCGACGTCTTCGCTGACGGGGATAACGGTAGGGGCGTAAACAGTCCCCCGTAGCACTGGTGACAGCTCAATTTTGATCTGGGCTCCGTCTTTGCCGACGGTAAGCCGTAGAGCATCGTCCTTGTTTTGGAATGATTCGATAACGCTTGTACCCCGAATCTCGGAACGAATCGATTCAGCTAATTCAGAGAGGTTTTTTCTGATTGTATCTAGCGCATCCTGGCGTTCCATCATCGGAAGAAAGACCAAGTCAATGTCAACCGAAAGGCGAGGGAAATTCCTGATGAATAGATTGATGGCGGTTCCACCCTTTAACGCGAAACATTGGTGTTTTGCTACAAAGGGTACAAGTTGTAGTAGAAGTGTGACCTGGTTTTGATACTGGTGTCGCCTATCCATGCCCATTGTCTCTCTGCATCTCCCTTGGCACCGTGATTGCCCATTTCTTGTTTAGCCTGCCCTCCTCGGCTATAACCCGCTTGCCTGCACCAAGATCATATTTTTCGGGCTCAAGGTATTTGCACCAGGGGTGGTTCTGCCTCTCTGACAGCCATAAAAATAAACGTTTCGTCTTGATGCTGAGGCAAGTTTCCATAAGTGCATCCAATTTTCGTGGAGAAAGGTTGGATAACCCCTGCATCAATGAGTCTGCATGCTCGAAACTAACTGCTGAAGGCACTTTTGTCAGCACTTCCAGCATGGCTTTCTCCGGACAGGAATACGAGACGGGAGGTAGCCCTTCTTGCCAGTCAAATGCGCGAAGGTATCTTGGATTTGTCATCACGGACTCAGGCCAGAGGCGCGTAGTGCTGCAACGATCAAAGACCACATCAATCGGGACTCTGCGGAGCCATCCGGGCAAAGGAGACTCAGAGTAGAGTTCAATCCTTTCGTCCGCGCTAAAGGACAAAAAGTGGCTATATCCGGCGAGATGTAAGGCCGTTAACCCGCCTACGTGGATGGGCTTGTCTAACATTCTTTGTAGGGAGGCGACGATGCCCGGCCAGCGAATGGGGTGCTCGTAAAGCGTATAAACACCCGTTGTAATAGGGATTAGTGTCCGGCTACGAACGGCGTTGTCCACAAAGTGCAGGTTCAAGCCCTGATCGAGCAGCCACTGCTTGGTGGCCACCATGGAGATAGGCAGAAGCCCTCTTAGCTGTTCACGTGCTTTTTTGTTAAGCATGGTTTTCAAATCTCTAATAACACGGCAATAACTACCGTATTATTTATAGTACGTAAACCAGTTAGGATCTCAAGGTTTAACTAAATAGAATTTTACGTCATTTATTGCCGTGAAAAATGCAAAATATAAACTGCTTGGCATGTGTGGAACCACCGGCCGGAGTACCAGTTCAGCCGCTACAGCCTGGAAATCGATGAAATCAACCGTGTACAGGTAGACCCGGACACCGGCGACGAGACCAGCGACGACATCTTCGACACCGACACACCGGTGATCGGCTCCTCCGGCAACCTGGTGCACAACACCGTTGCAACTCGCCAACTGGAGGTCGGTAAAGCATTTGATGGCCAACTCAACAGCCTGAAGTGGTTCGACTGGACCTCGCAACCGGTCATGACCTTCGACGATGGCAGCGTTGAGAAAACGGTGACCGTCGGCCAGGATGGCTACACCGAAATGACGCTCCAGAGTACCGGCGCCATGGGCGCGGGTGGCAGCCAGCTGATGACGCAGCGCATCGCCGTTCATACCGACAAGGTGCGCCAATATGCATCGTTGGTCTCTCGCGAGGCTTTCGCGACCCTGGCCGGCCAGTATGCCGATACCCTGGATAACTCGGCGCCACCCATCAACGTCGCTGGATTGGACCCGAATTACCAGCCAGTGTCCCTGCCATTCATTTCGAAAGCCTACGCCGCGGATGGAGAAAGCAGCTTTTTATGGAGTTTGGTCAACTGGTTCATTCCCATAGAAGACTTCGGTATTGTGCTGGATCAGCTTGGCTACCTGGTCAGCGACCCGGAGAAGTTCGACGGCATGGAATTCACGATTGCCCTGGTGAACACCGTCACCATCTTCCCACCGGCCAAGCCACTGAAGCTCTTTACCACACCTTTGAGAGCCCTGTTCCGCTCCATGGACAAGGTGAACCCGAAGTTTGCGAAGCACTTTGCGGGGTATCTCGGCAAAGTGGTCCAGAAGGCAAAGAAAGGCGATTTTGATACCCTCTGGAACACGTTGCCCTTCCTGGTGCTGGCCGCAGAGCTATACAGCGACCCGGACGCCCGCGAAGGGCTGGAGTTCCTGTTCAGTACGGTAGACAGTGCCGATGATGTGCTGGCCTGGGTGAATTACCTGGGCTTGCCAGCTAACGGTTGGGAAGGTGAAGGCGATCCACCCACGGTGCCGGCGTTTGGGGATGATCCGCAGGTGAGTCAGAACCTGCCGTTGGGGTGGTTGGTGCCGCAGGCGCAGGCTGCACCGGTAGCCAGTGCTGCTCGGATTACCAAGGAAGTATTGGGGGATGTGTTGCTTCAGCGAGGAATTAATCAGCGTTGCCGGTGGTGCCATGATGAGGCGAGCAGGTATTCAGGCCATTCGCAACCTGACCAGGGGTGCCAAGAACACCCGCTATTCCATTCCGGCCGTGGTGGCGATGATGGCATACCTCGAATACGAAAACTCATGCGGTAGGGCACTACAGGAAGAGGCAGAGGAGGCGGACCCGGACGGTCAGCCACCGGTTGACCCCGTGGAAAAAGAAAGTGAACGCCTTAACTGTGATGGGAAAGGGTTCGATAAAAACATCCGCCGGCTGGTTTACTCGAAGATACAGACAGCCTTCGCCGATCGGGGGGACCGCAACCTCAAGGAAGAAGATCCGAGGAAGGGAGACAGGTTTGTGCTATTTGGTAGCGGTCACGGTGCGTTGTTCCACCTCGAGCAATTGGCCTATTACCAGGCTAAATACCGGCTGGATTCCAAGGAGCGGGTGAAGGGCAGCGATGCGTTTCGGTATGTGGCGTTTTTTGATGATGAGGATGATAAACCCCAAGGAGCCGGAGAACAGCTTTTGGAGAATGATGTAATTCGTCGAGAGCGATACGTGGATATCGTGCTGGAAGACGACTCTGGCCGGGAGACTTGGGTTGAATTGAAATCATACGCTGCGAAGAGCAAAGCAAATCGCACCGAGCTGGATATCGGAAAAATTGGCAACTGGCGACTGGGCACCTCAGATCGAAAGCCCAAGAAGGGGTATTTTCCAAGTTTGCATCGGCAGTTTGTGATCGATCGAACAGCGAAGCATCTGGGAGGGGCTTGGTTGGCCATGAATCAGTCGGAGAGAAAACTAATTGATGTCATTGTCGAGGTGAAAGACTTTCAATGGAAATTTCAGAAGTTTTCAGTAGACAACCGCCGAACTAAGCGGAAGCAGTACAGTCCTGATCTTGGGTCTGAGCGCTCAAAAGGAACCATCCGGGAGCGGTTAGCCAGGCTGCCCAAATACAATAATGACCAAAATGAACTGGTAGAGGTCTCGATGGGGCGTCGTGAAATAACGGGTATGTCGCACCATGTATTCGATTCAGGTATTGCGGCGACGCTGAAAGAGGTTCTTCCAGGGCTGGGCTTTGAAATGATTGAAGACGCTGTGGAAGATGTGATTATAGAGGGAGTAGAGTGATGGGGAGAGACTCTCGGGTACTAAAAACGAATCGAAAGGAGCAGTGGCAGTTGTTGGAAGCCCTTATGACTAAGCATGGCGCGACACGGAAAAACCTGAGGAACTGCAAAAGTTATTTTTTTGATAAGGTTGACTGCGGCAACTTCAGTTTTCTGGATAAGTTTCTTTTTTATCCAGAACCCACTTTTGACGGTTGGCAAAGACTATTTGATGAAGAAGTTGAGGAAACGGTAACTGACCAGAACGTCAAGACCCTAAACAATATGTTCTGTGGCCAGCTTGCTGACTATTTTTTTTGTATCGAAGATCAGGATTACTATTTCAAGACGACTTTTGGCGATGTTTATGACAAGGACCGGAAGTTTCCGTTGCGGATAAATCAAGAAAGTCAGTATCGGACAATTGCGATTACGGAGAATGCAATTTTCCTGCAACTCGTTAACCGAATGTCGAAATGGTTGAAGGCAAAGGATTCCAAAGAGCAAGGCATAGCCCGTTTTAATGAACGGTACTTTGAGTCTTTGCTTCCTGTCATTGATACAGCTCCGTTTATTGCCGGAAGTGATATCCCGCGTGAAACGTCCGATGGCAGTGCCAAACCCGATATAACCCGTGCCGGATTGAGAACGATTCTGAAATTTTCAATTGAACAACCTCAGACAGAATCCGGTAATGAGCGATTCGAAGCCGCACGACGTCTAACGGAGATCCTGATGGATTATGCGGATGATCTGGCAGACCTACGTTCCCTTTATGCAGAGGCGAAGCGCATCTAATATTAAGAGGACGATCAAGTGAGTATGTCCATTGAGTTCTCTTTCAAGTCATCCGTCGCCGAACGTTGGAAAGCGATCTTTGAGGGACTGAGCCGTGGCGAAACCGGCGCCTTATTCCAGGACCGCATGGACGTGTTTGGTGAGGCGGTGGCGGAGCAGTTGGAGGATGTGCTTGAGCGCTGGCCCGGGGAGTACTTTCTGGTGAGCAGCTACGATCAGAAGGGAGAGTCGATGCAGGTTGAATTTGTTGCAGGCCCGGATGCGGCGAAATTTGCCCAGGAGATGGGGGCGTTGTTTGTAGCCTGTGGTGTGACCGATCTGAGGTGCCGGGGCATTGATCTGAGTGGCGATTGATCGCGGTTAAGTGAGAGAGTCTGTAAGGTGGGGGCCTTTCAACTACAAACTTATCCCCTCAATCCCATCACAAACGGTTTCAACAAACGGCACATCCCCGAACTCGGCATTCTCCTCCGCCAAGGCCTTGGCTCGTTGTGCCATGGCGTCGCTAGTCATGAAATTCTGAAAGCGCTGCTGTATTTCAAGGTTTTCAGATTTTCGAGCAATCCAGTCGCCATTGCCCACTTCACGGATGCGGCGAGAGTTAAAGGTCTGTTCGATCTGGGTGGGCAGTGTGAAAGCGGGTTTGCCAGAGAGAACCACTTGGCAGAGCGTACCAATACCACCGTGAAGAACAGCAGCATCGGCGTCTTTAAGCGACTCCATGACGTTCACTGGCTTATTTGATAGTTGAAAATTGCCGTCGGTGTCGAACTTCAGATCCGCTGGTAGTTCCCCTTGAAAAAAGCCGCGCACGATTGCATTGCTGTTTTTCAGTAAGTTCAGCACGATGTCGACGTTGGGGCGGCCAGGCTTCAGGTAGACAAATATTCGCTTACCTGGTCGATTGCCCCAGTTGGCAGTTTCGAAAATAGCCTCGTTTGGTGACGGGCCAACATACTGTGCGTCTGTGCGAAGGTGCCTATGGAGGTCGAACATTGGCAGTTCGATTATATAGGCAGCGTCATAACTGAATATGTCCGGGAAATGGCGAATGCGTTGGAAGCCCAGAGGTGTTGCAGCCGCGTTGATATTGTCGATGACTCTTTGTTCGTTGCGACGCATAGTCGCATACGACAACATCTGGTGCTGTCACCTCCAGAAGCGATGACCAGGCCTGAATCAAAGACGTCAGGCCATCTACGGTTCCGTAGCCACGGTGGGCAAGGATGTCCGCCATGGTTTTTGTCAAAGGCGGTTTGCGGGGCCGAGGCAGCCACACGGGTGACTGCATCAGCTGAGCGTCAGAGTCACTGAAAAACAGGGACCTTCTTGGTACTTACAGTTGTCGTCTTCTGCAACTGCACCACCAATTCATCCACCCGCCGTTCCGCCTCCGCAACAGATTCCGCCAACACTTCACCGCCTTCCTCCTGATTTTCAACAGCAATGCTGTGCACACTGGTAATACCGATAAACTCAAGCACGGTGGTCAGGCCTGGCTCCAAATGATTCATATGTGCCAACTCCCCGCCCGGTTCGAATCCAACCCCGCCGCGGGAAGACAGGATAATCGCATGGCGGGGGCGGTCTGCCAGCAGTGCTGTGAAAGGCGCTTCTGGGGTGGATGGATCATACTCCACGGTCCGGCCCATGCGAACGATTTGGTCCACCCAGGCTTTCAGAGCCGCGGGCATGCCGAAATTGTAGAGCGGCGCGCCAATGAGCAGGATGTCCGCGGCGACCAGTTCATCGATCAGTTGGTCGCTTTCCGCCAGTGTGTCGCTCATCCAGGGCTCGTGCTTTTCGGGCGGAGTGAAGGCCGCCTGTATCCATTGCTGATCAATGAAGGATGGTGGCGTGCCACCGATATCACGGTAGGTCACCGTATCGCCGGGGCGTTGGGCCTGCCACCGGGAAACGAACCGGTGTGTCAGGCTGCGGCTGTGGGATCCGTGTTCATGGATACCTGCGCGGCCAGGGCGGGCAGAGGCGTCGAGTTGCAGGATGTGAGTCATATCAGGCTCCAGTCTGTTGTGAGATTAATTCATCTGTGGTTGACAGCTAATTAAGCCTAAATCCATACTTTAAGCCTCACAAACGATGATTTTTTTTGCCTATAGATGAGGTGTGCTCATCCATGAATCCCCGCCGCCTGCCTTCGCTATCTGCCTTACGAGCCTTCGAGGCGGCTGCTCGCCATGAGAGTGCCAAACAGGCTGCCAAGGAACTTTCGGTGACCGCCACGGCTATCAGCCATCAGATTCGCGGGCTTGAGGATGCGCTCGGGGTAGAGCTGTTCGTCCGCAAACCCCGGCAACTGGTGCTGACGCCTAAAGGACGGGATTTACAGGAGGTGCTGGGAATCGCCTTCGACAACATCGGCAACGCCATTGAGCGCTTGAAAACCGTACCGTCGCGCCAGGCGGTGACCTTGTCCACCACGCCAGCGGTCGCGGTGCGTTGGCTGTTGTCCTGGGTGTGCATGTTGCGGGACAGCCATCCGAATATTGACCTGCGCATCCATGCATCACACGAAGCCGTGGCCCTGGACGGGGTGACGGCGGATCTTGCCATTCGCTATGGGGATGGGCACTGGCCGGGCCTTGTCGCTGAGAAGCTGTTTGATAACACCTTTATTCCGGCCTGCAGCCCCCTTCTTGGGCTGACGAGAATGGAGGATTTACCGAATCATCCGCTGATCCACTTCCGGCCGCAGGGAGTATCGGTGAGCCCGGTAAACTGGGCGGGCTGGCAAAAGCAGGCGGGGCTATCTGGGCTGGATGTGAGTGCCGGATTGGTGTTTTCGGATGAGACCCACACCATTTCCGCTGCCGTGGGTGCCCAGGGCGTAGCACTGATGAGCCGGCCGTTGATTGAGGATGAGTTGGCCGAAGGACGGCTGGTGCAGCCCTTCGGCCCGGAGCTTGAAGGTAAGCCGTTCTACCTGGTGTACCCGGAAAGCCGCCGGCAGGACCCGACGATACTGGCCATTCGCGATTGGGTACTGAACGTACCTGGCGGATTGTGCCCGGTATCGCCGGCTACTGCAGGCTGATTTTCAGGCTTCGACCGCCTTCATCGTTTCTGCCAAAGCATCATCCAGTTCATTGGCACGTTTGGCCGCTGGCCGGCTCTCCGTGCGCTGGATGTACTCCTGGAATACCTTGTTGGGTGGAATGTTCTTCTGCATGGTTTCCCACCACAGGTAGCTGCTGACCAGCACATCCGCTGCGGTAAACGTATCTCCGCAAATGTAGGGGCTCTTGCCCAGCACTTTTTCCAGCGTGTTGATACTGTCTTCCACCCGACCGCAACCGATGGCCTGCACGTTGCTGCTGTCGACCTTCCACCCATACGCCAGCGCGCTGGTGGCCATCTCGAAGGGGCCTGCCATGAAGAACAGCCAGCGGTAATAGGCGCCACGTTCCGCAGAGCCTGACGGCGGGGCAAGCTTCCTGTCCGGGAACTGGTCCGTCAGGTAAGCGCAGATGGCCGCCACTTCAGTCACGATGGTGCTGCCGTGTTTGATGGCGGGCACCTTGCCCATCGGGTTGATGGCCAGGTATTCCGGGGTTTTCATGTCCGGGCCGAAATCCATCGTCTCTACCGTATAGGGAATACCGACTTCTTCCAACATCCAGCGTACAACGCGGCCACGTGACATGGGGTGGGTGTAAAAGGTGAGTTCTGACATGCTGATCTCCTTTTCGAGCCTGTTTTTTCAAGGGTATGGGTTACTGCGAGATCAGATTAATGTGGAATTAGGCGAATATCTGTCCTAGATAAATGGGAAGATGCATTTTTAATGTAGAAAAGCCGAAAAGCTGCCAGGAGGAAGGCTACGATGTCTGGTCCCACGACGCGTGTGTTAACCGTGCTGGAGTTGTTGCAGACCCACGGCCAGATCGGCGGTGCCGAACTGGCGGAGCGGCTGGGTGTGGATCGACGAACCATCCGACGCTACATCACGGTGCTTGAAGAACTGGGCATTCCGGTGATGACCGAGCAGGGGCGCTACGGTGGTTACCGGCTGGTGGCCGGCTTCAAGTTGCCACCGATGATGTTCACCGACGAGGAAACCCTGGCCGTCTCCCTTGGGCTGCTGGCGGCCCGGCAGCTTGGGCTGGCGGATGCAGCGCCGGCCATTGCCAGCGTACAGGCGAAGCTGGAACGGGTGATGCCGGCCGACCTGAAAAAACGGGTACGCGGCGTCAGCGACACCACCCGGGTGATCCTGCCGCGGGGCGAGCCCAGCCTGGACGACCGTGCTCTGCAAAACCTGACCGTTGCCACGGAAGCGATGCGCTCGGTGGGGTTTACCTACCACTCCCCGGAGCATGGCGGAATCGACCGCAGCGTGGATCCCTACGGCCTGGTGTTCCGTCAGGGGCGCTGGTATCTCACAGGCTTTTGTCATCTCCGCCAGGCCATGCGCTCGTTCCGGCTGGACCGCATCAGCCATGTCCACCTGTTAACGGCCACTTTTCAGCGGCCACCGGATTTTGATGCGGCGGATTTCCTGAGTGAGAGCTTCCTGTCCTGGGGGCGCACCCACGAGGTGTCGCTGGTGCTCCATACGGACCGTGAGTCGGCCTCAGCCGTGTTTGGTTTTCATTCCTCCTGTGCGGAGGGATTCGAACAGCGTGAAGATGGCCTGCTGCTGACCACTCAGACTGACAGCTTCGAGTGGTTTTCCTGGTGGCTGGCACAGCTCCCGTTCCGGTTCACCATCCTCAAGCCGGATGGGCTCAAGGATGCGTTACGGGAACATGCCACGCGGTTGCTGGAATGTTGTAAGTGAGGACTTACCCTACAAACATCCTCTTAGCCAATGGCAACCCCTTCAGGCCACTGACCGCCACGGTCGCCAGTAATCCACCGATCATCGCCCCGGCCACGCCGCAGGTCATCACGTCCTGGCCGGTCAGGTACAGGCCGGGAATGCGGGTTTTGGGCTTAAGCCAGTCTTGCTCGAAGCGGCTTGGCGTGTGGTTCAGGCCGTAGATCTCGCCCTTGCTGTAGCGGCAGAAATAGTCGGTGGACAGCGGCGTCGACAGCTCGTAGTAATCCACCTTGCCTTCCAGGTGCGGGAACTTCTCATACAGCTTGGCCAGTAGCCGCTGGGCGTAAGCTTCCTTCTTGGCTTCGTACTCGTCGCCACGCTTGCCCCAGGTCTCGTCGGCCCAGTCTTCGTACCAGTCGTAAGGCCCGGGGGCGACGATCTCGATCGTGGCGCGGCCGGGGTAGCGCTCGGCAAAGCTTGGGTCTTTGGCGGACGGGAACGAGATGTACGTCAGCGGAATGTCGTGTTCATCCGGCGAGGCCACAAAGTCGCTGACCTGCTTCTCATAGTTGGTGCCCGGATAGATCCAGTAGTTGGTTTTCGGCAATTTCAGGTTCTCGGCGGTATCTTCCAGGCCGATGTACAGGCAGTTGCTGGCCATGGAACGTTCCACGGTTTTCAGCTTGTCCTGGTAATAGTCCCGGTGGGGCGCGGTTTCCGGCAGCAGTTTGTCGAAGGTGTTGAACACGCCGGCATTGCTGATCACCAGCGGGGCACGAACGTCTTCCCCGTCTGCCATGCGCACACCCACGGCTTTGCCTTTTTCGATCAGGATTTCTTTCACGTCGGCGTAGGTGAACACTTCCCCGCCGCTCTGCTGGATGACTGGAATAATGGTCTTCGCCATTTCCGAGGCACCGCCGATAGGGTAGTAGCCGCCGTACAGGTAGTGGCGGGCAATCAGGGCGTGGATGATGAAACTGGATTCTGCGGGTGGCAGGCCGTTGTCGCCCCATTGGCCGGTAAGCACCGCGATCAGTTCCTGATTGTTGGTCAGGTCTTCCAGAACTTCTCGTGTGGGCTTGTTGAGGAATGCGGGTGCTGTGCGGTCGACCAGCTTGCGCAATGGCCCGGCGGCCAGGTCCGGAAGTACTTTGCCGATCACCAGCCCCGGCATGGCTTTGGCCACTTGCCGCAGATAACCCAGATAGGTGTCGATGGCCTGTTCCTCGCCGGGAAATTCCTTCTTCAGCTCGGCCTTGAACGCGTCCGGGCCGGCGACAAGATCCACGTGGCGATTACCAATAAAGATGCGGTCAAAGTGGCTGTCCATGGGCGCCCACTTCAACTGGCCGTCGGTGATGTGGTCGAACAGGCGTTTGCTCAGGGTGTGGTCCGCGCCCACATCGCCTATGTAGTGTACCCCCACGTCCCACTCATAGCCGTTGCGATCGTAGCTGTGGGTAAAGCCCCCAGCGGTGTAATGCTGCTCGAACACCACCACTTTTTTACCCATTTTGCTCATGCAGGCGGCGGTGGTCAGCCCGCCAATACCAGAGCCGATGACAATGGCGTCGTAAGGGCCGTCAAGACGATTGGCGCGATAACGGCGACCGACACGGATAGTACTGGGTTTGGGGCTACTCATGATGTGGTGTCCTTTTTGTGTTGTTTGTTTTCGGCAATTGAGCCATCGAGCAGGAGTGTGACAACACCTTGGGTCAGGTGAGGTTCCGCCTTCGTGCTGGGCAGGTGCCCGTCGATAGACAGCTGGGACAGGCCGTGCACCAGGGACCAGGCGGCGGCTGTCATCAGTGACAACGAAATGGGTTTGACGTAACCGGCGGCCTGGGCTTGCGCAATGGTGTCTTCCAGGACCTGGAAGGCTCCCTTTCCGGCTATGTCCAGGCGCGGATGAATACCTTTGGGCAGCACCCGCCCGCCAAACATCAGCCGGTACAGGTTGGGTTCGTCCCGGGCGAACGATACGTAAACCAGGCCGATATCAATCAGTGCCCGCCTGGGGTCGCTTTGATCGACGGCGAGCAGTCGTGCCCGCAGGGCCTCGAAGCCGGTCACGGCCAGTTCTGCGAGCAGGCTGTCCCGGTCAATGAAATGTCGGTACAGCGCAGGGGCACTGACCCCGATTTGCTTGGCCAGGGCTCGCAGACTGATGGCTGCATCGCCATGTTCACGCAGAATTTCCAGGGCTAACTGGTGCGCCTGTTGGGGCAGGTCGCCATGGTGGTAATTTGTTTTGAGTGGGGTGGAACTAACGGACATAAGTTATCACCAGTAACATTGTTACCAGTGATAACATCATAAGGTTAAGGCGATTGTCAACTGAATTCGGAGGCCGCCGATTCACTCTGTTTATAGCTCCGGAAGGCCAGCAACCCATCCACAACAAGAAACACCCCAAGGCTGACGCCCATCACCGGCGCGAACCATCCCAATCCGACGGCGACCAATGCCATGGACAGCAGTGCCAGGGGCGGAGCCTTGAGCAGTTCCGTCCACACCCGCTGGGCGGATCGCTGGTTGGATACCCCTCGCGTCGGGCGCTTTAGCCACCACATGCGATAACCCAGTGCGATCATTACGCACAGCCCCAAGGCGCAGGCCGCCACAAAGAGCTGGTTGGCCAAGCCAAACAGAATGCCCATATGGGCGTCGATACCCCAACGGGTGAGTTTGGCGGCGATGGGGAAGGTTTCGAAATCCACCCTGTCGGTCACAGCCATGGACTTGGGATCAACCGCCACCATGTCCACCTGTGTCGGCCAGCTGCGGTCGATTTCACGAACCACCCAGGCGCGCGTAGCATCCGCAGCCGGCTTTATTTCCACCTTGCCAGCATCGATGCCAGCGGTCCGGGCACGCTCCAGTACGGCATCGTAGGTGGCCGCGTTGTCCTTGCTTGCAGCCATTGTCGTGGCTATACCGTGATCGGCGTGTGCGCCATGGCTGTGAGCCTGAGCGGCTGCTGAATCGGCGATCTGAGTATTTAGCCCCGGTGTGCCCCAATCCAGTTGCGCGCGCAATTCGGCAATGTTGGCACCGGCCCACTTGGACCAGGTCAGTCCGGTCACTGAGAAGAACAGGAAGGCCATCAACAACACCACTCCAGTACGACTATGCCATTTGCGGAGTGTGCTTCGGTCCGTGTCCTTGCCGCTTCGGCTGGTTGAACGGCGTCGCCACCACAGGAACAGGCCGCCCAGCGCCACCAACCAGAGCCAGGAGGCGGCCAGTTCACTGTAGTAGCGGCCCACTTCCCCCAGGTGCAAGTGCCGGTGTACGTAGTCGATCCAGATGCGGAACGGCAGGGTGCCGCTGGTTCCGTACGCCACCAGATCACCGCGAATCGCCAGGGAAACCGGGTCGACGAACACCGCCTGGTGTTCATAGGGCTGCAGTCCATCCACCGCAAACATCACGCGCGTGGTCTGGCCTGCTTCTGGTGCAGGGCGTACTGCAGCAAGAGTGGCGTCGCTGCCAATGTGATTCCGTGCAGCCCCGATCTGGTTGGCCAGGGGGTGAGCCTCGCCGGTGAGCTCGGTGGTCAGTTCGGTGTGGTAGAGCCAGCTTTCAATCTGTGGCGTCAGGGCGAACAGGGCGCCCGATAGTGCCGCCACAAAGATAAAAGGACCAACAAGAAGTCCTGCATAGAAATGCAGGCGCAAAAGCAGAGTGTATCCCCAGCGCGGTGCGCCGGTGGAGCGTGATTCGTTCATGGTCTTCCTCACTACGGATTTAAAGGGAAAGTGCGGAGGTCAGACGATGAGCGGTGGGGCGCGAACAGGCGCGTTTGGAAAACAGGGAATGCCCCGTGGGGCAGAGATAAAGTCGGGCGATGCCGGTCGGTAGGTGCCAGGGTTGTCTGAAGGCGCACCTTGGGCGCCCTGGGGTGACATGGCCGGCAGTTTTGTGAGCAGAACACAGTAGCCGCAATCCCCATGAGCCAGATGCTCGAATGGGTCCGAATGTTTGTCGGGAGCGTGCTCTGGTGAGTGGCCGTGGTGTTTGTGCTTGGCGTGGAGGGAAGGCTCGGCCGAGTGATGTGTTGGTTCGGCGTGCTGGGGCAGCTGGGCTTTGGTCAGCAACGGCCCCAAATAGATAAGCAGCATGGATAGCAGAGCTATCCACACAGGCCATCGATTGTGCCGTTGTAATGTCACATTTCACCCGTATCCATTCACCCGTATACGTTCACCTGTATACATGGGGCTGGTCATCCCCGTGTCCGTTTTGCTGCAGGAACTTTACCGTTATCGATCCGTTCAGGGCAACGACATTAGATACGTTTGCAAAGGTACCGGGTTTCAGGCGCTCCGAAAGATAAAGGAATCCATCGACAGCACACCATGCTCAATGCCGCCCTCGATGACTGAGCCGCGTGCGTCGGGGCCAGCGGCACCCAGTGCAACCAGCAATGGCAGGAAATGCTCCGTGGTGGGGTGCGCGCGTTGTGCATGGGGCGCGAGCGCCAGAGTGTTTATCAGGCGTGCCTGGTCGTTTCCCAGAACCGCTTCACGAACCCATTGGCTGAAGGCCTTTGCGTACTCCGCACTGTTGTTATCCCTCCAGCGTACCTCGTAGAGGTTGTGGGTCAGACTGCCCGAACCGACGATCAGCACACCTTCCTCTTGCAGCGGTGCCAACACCTGGCCCAGTTGATAGGCGGATTGGCTGTCGAGGCTTGCTGGCAGAGACACCTGGAACACGGGCACCGAAGCGTCCGGGTACAGGTACGTCAGTGGCACCCAGGCACCATGGTCCAGGCCGCGTTGGGCATCTGCGACCGGTTGCCAGCCGGCGTTATCCAGCAGAGACAGTGCCTTCTTTGCGAGCGACGGATGACCATGCGCCGGGTACTCCAGTTCGTACATGGCGGGCTCAAAGCCTCGAAAGTCATGGATGGTAGCCGGTACCTCTGACAAACCCACCCGCACCTCTTGTGTCATCCAGTGAGGCGACACCACCAGCACCGCAGTTGGTCGGGGCAGTTCCGTTCCAAGCTGCGAGAGGGCCGGGCCTGCCAGGCCCGGCTCCAGTGCGAAGGTGGGGGCGCCGTGGGATACGAACAGACTGGTCATGGCGCGATACTCCTTTTTATTTCGTTACCAAACGGTCTACGGAAGCGCTCCCGGCGCCGCTAAACAGCAGGGACACCGAAGCCGCCAGTAATGCCAACCCGAATTCAAAGCCGTTGTCGCTCATGAACAGGCCATTCTGGAAATGCACGCTAAAGATGGCAATCAACATGGCGAAGGCCAGCGCTGCGCTCGCGGGACGAACCAGCAGGCCGATGATCAATGCCAGGCCGCCCAGAAACTCGGTGCCGCCAGCCAGAAGGGCCATGAGGTAACCCGGGCTCAGGCCGATGGAATCCATCCACTGCCCGGTGCCTTCCAGGCCGTAGCCGCCGAACCAGCCGAACAGCTTCTGGGCGCCGTGAGCCACGAAGATGATGCCAACGGGAATACGCAGCGCGAGGGCTCCCCAGCCAGCGTTGGTGTCGAGCAGTTTGTTGAGGAATGTATTGTTCATGATCCGATTTCCTTGTGTATGAGATGTGTGTTGAGCATGGGGATACTTTACGAATATCTTATTTTGGGATAAACATGCTTTTAATGGATTAACTATCTCAAAAATCGGAACAATTGAATGGATCGATTACTGGAGATGCAGACCTTCTGCACCGTTGTGGATGAGAGCAGCTTTGTGGCCGCCTCGGAGGCAATGGGAATGTCGAAAGCCGCCGTATCCCGCTACGTTGGTGAACTCGAATCCCGGCTTGGGGTGCGACTTCTTCATCGCACTACTCGGCGACTGTCCCTGACGGCAGAAGGGGAAGTGTTCTACGTGCGTTGTCGAGAGTTGCTGGCGGGGGTGGAAGAGGCCGAAGCTGAACTGACTTCACGCAGCGGCGTCGCCAAGGGTGTGTTGCGCATTAATGCCCCGGTAAGCTTTGGCATTCGCCATCTGGCGCCCCTGTGGGGGCAATTTCATAGTGAATATCCGAATGTGGAACTCAACATCGACCTGTCCGACCGCATTGTGGATATTGTTGAGGAAGGCTTTGATCTGGCGATCCGAATTGCCAGCTTGAGAAATTCCACCCTGGTGAGCCGGCGTCTCACCACCACGCGGCTTGTTGTCTGCGCCTCTCCCGAATACCTCAGCGCCCACGGCACGCCAGAACATCCCGGGGACCTGATCCATCACAAGATCATCGCCTACAGCAACCTGGCCACGGGTAACGACTGGCATTTTGACGGTCCGGATGGACCATTGAGCACGCGTATACGCCCCTGGATGCATGCCAACAACGGTGAAACCTGCTGTGCCGCCGCCGTGGCCGGTCAGGGGGTGATCCACCAGCCCAGTTTCCTGGTGCAGGATGACCTGGACGCAGGCAGGCTGGTGGAGCTGATGCCGGATTACCGCTCCGACGAACTGGGTGTGTACGCGGTCTATCCCACCCGCAAATTCGTCACGCCCAAGGTGAGGGCGCTGGTGGATTTCCTGGTGTCGGCGTTTCCGGACGTCGTTTAAGCGCGACTGTGTTTCTACCCTCGACGTGTCGCCTCAATAGCCGCAACATCAATCTTGCCCATCGTCATCATGGCCTCGAACACCCGTTTCGCCGTTGCGCGGTCTGGATCGGCAATGGCATCTGACAGCACCTGCGGCGTAATCTGCCAGGAAATACCCCACTTGTCCCGGCACCAGCCGCAGGCACTTTCCTCGCCGCCGTTGCCCACAATCGCGTTCCAGTAGCGATCGGTTTCCTCCTGGTCCACTGTGGCCACCTGGAATGAAAACGCTTCGCTGTGCGTGAAGATGGGGCCACCATTGAGCCCGAGGCAGGGAATGCCCAACACGGTGAACTCCACCGTCAGTACATCCCCTTCTGAACCGGATGGGTAGTCTGCCGGTGCATGATTTACGGCATCCACCGACGAGTCGGGGAAGGTGCTGGCGTAGAAGTTGGCGGCCTCCTCAGCATCGCCGTTGTACCAGAGGCATATGGTGTTTTTCGCTCGCTTGGTCATTGCATGGCTCCCGGTTGTTGTCGTTTATTGGCACTGTTCAAGCCCGCTGCTGATCATCCACTGGACCCCAAATCGATCCTTGGTCATTCCGAAGCGATGCGCCCAGAAGGTCTGTTCGAACGGCATGATCTCTGCGCCCCCTTCGGAGAGTGCCCGGAAAACCCGCTCCGCCTGCTCGGTATCATCGTATTCAAGGTGAATCTGCGTCCCCTGCGGCGCCTGATAACAGTCCCCCGCCATATCCGCTCCCATCAGCCGACGGCCACGGATGTTAAGGGAGGAATGAACAACGCGGTCGTGCATTTCCTTCGGCACATCCGCTGCCGCCGGAGTTTCGCCATAGGTAATCACAGCTTCCAGAGTGCCGGCGGTAATCTCCGCATAAAATTCCATGGCTTCCCGGCAGTTGCCGCCAAACGCCACGTGCACGTTCATCTCTCGTGGCAGTTTTTCCTGCGAACGATGCTTTTCAAGTGCGGGGCTGGGCGCGAAATCCTCCAGCGCAAAGTAACGGCGTAACTCAAGGGTGACGTTGCCGTCGGCATCTTCTTTTGGCCACTGTTTTGCCCAGGCGATGGCGTCCTCGAAGGAATCCACCTCAAGCACACTATAGCCGGCCAGCAGCTCGCTGGTCTGCTCGAAGGGCCCGTTGATAACGGTGGGCTCACCGTTGCGGAATTGAATGCGGCAGCCTTCCCGGGTTGGCCACAAACCGTCGCCACCGGTAAACACCCCGGCCTGAGTCATCCGCTCATTGTAGTCCGCCATTGCCTGCAGGAGGTCATCGGAGGGCATTACGCCATTCTCGGTGTCCGCATCGGCCTTACGCATCAGCATGTATTTCATGTCGTCGTTCTCCAGTGATTGTTGGTGGTTTCACTGGTTAGTCGCGTGGGGCGGGACGAAATCGACAGGGGGCGGAAAAATTATCAGGAATGTCGTTTATTGTGAGTCTTTTGCCTGTTCCGCCGCTCGTTTGTTGTCCCGTGCGGTAAAGCCCCAGCCAACGGCGGCAAGGAGAATCAATCCGGTGATGATTGGTGATACCTCCCCGAACGAGACTACCGCGCCGATGACAGACGCTACGGCTGCCACTGCGGACAGTTTCCATGAGTAGCCGCTGGTTCCGGACTGTTTTTGGGGGACTTCTGCCATACTAAATCCTCGTTGAGCCAACAGGGTTCTCTGTTGACGGGGTCACTTCCGGGCCACCAAAAACACTGACGACTTACCCGGCTGCCATTCATAATCGATGCTGAACCCTGCATTGGTCAGCATCGTCACCAGTGATTGCCGACTAAAGCGGTTCACAAACGGCGCCAACCCCATCGCCTGCATGGCAGGAATCAACAGCCGCCAGAGCACCATCAGTTCGCCCACCAGGGCGGTGCTGGAAACAAAAACGCCACCGGGTTTCAGCAGTTCATGAACCCGGGCAATCGCCGTTTCGGGGTTTTCCAGCAGATGAAGAATATTGAGCCCCAGAACCGCATCAAAGCTTCCCGCCTCCAGCGCCAGGCTTTCCAGGGTACCCTGCTGAAAGCGCACATTCTCAACGCCGGCATCGCGGGCTTTCTGTGCGGCGATCTCCAGCATCTTGTCGGAAATGTCGGTCGCGAGAATCTCTTTTACATGAGGCGCATGTACAAGGGCGGTACTGCCTGTGCCGCAGCCAAATTCCAGTACCGACCAGTTGGGCTGGAAATACCCCTGAGTGATGGCCAGTTTTTTCTGATAGCTTGCCTCATCCCGTACCTGACTTTTAGCGTAGCGCTGTGCGCTCTTGTCCCAGAACTCCTTAGAGCTTTTCATTGGACGCGGTCACCCACCTTCACGAAAACGGCGGATAAACGCTTCGGACTCTTCAATCGACTGCTCCATATTGCGAATCAGCGCATCCACGTCCTGGCGGATACCCACCAGCTCGTTCTCCAGCGAGCCGATCGCCTGGGCGTTCAGGTTATGCTTGAGATACAGCACCTGGTCCTGAAATGCCTCCAGTACCGGGTCCATGCGCTCCTCGGCATCGTGCATGCGGCTGATCAACTGGCTGTACTGGGTGCGTGTTTCATCAAGCTGTTGTTCGCTGCTGCGGCGCAGGGAGTCGCTTTCGTATTCACCGAGTTCGTCTTCCCATTCATCGAAGAGAGCTTCTGCAACGTCTTCCACCTTGTCGATACGGTCGCGGACATCTTCCGCGCTGGAATTGCTGTCTTCGTAGGCATCGCTGATCTCGGCGTAGCGATCCTTGAGCTCGGTATCCGGCGTATCCACCACGCTCTGGAAGCGCTCCAGGGATGAGCGGAATGTCTCCTGGGCGTCGTTCTGGCTATCCCGCGCGTTTTCCACTCGATCTACCAGGATGTCGCGCTTTTCATACCCGAGTTTTTCCATGGTGTTGTAGTACAGCGAGGAACAGCCTCCCAACAGCACGGCACTTAGCAACACCAGCCAAAGCCGCCGGGTCATGGGTGGTATTATTGAACTGGCAGTGACTGGGGTGGGCATAGGGTCGTCTCCGGTTGGGGTGTAGGTGCGAACCCGGAAAGTGAAGCATGATGGCGGCTTGCTGACAAGCTGCCACGGATACGTTCCGTGGGTACCGCCAACACTCTCAAGTCAAATATCACGCCTTCATATGCGCCCGATAAGCCCCCTGTCGCTCCAGCATCCAGCCCGGATACTCCGCTGGCAGGCGGCTGACCTCATCCAGGGCTGCCAGTTCGTCGGCTGAGAACCGGATCTGTGCCGCCAGGAGATTGTCCCGCAACTGGTCTACCCGCTTGGCCCCGACAATCACACTGGTCACGGCGTTCTGGTGCAACAGCCAGGCAAGCGCAATCTGAGCCACACTGACGGGCTGGCCGTCGACCTTCTTGCCGGTGGCAATCTCCCGCATCACGGCGATGACAGCGCTGCCACGCTCCCGGTTGACGGGCGGGAAATCAAACTTGGCGCGCCGGTTCTCCTCGGAGGCGTCCGGCCCTTCGTACTTGCCGGAGAGGTAGCCGCCCGCAAGTGGGCTCCACACCATCAGGCCGATGTTTTCGGATTCCAGCATGGGGATCACTTCCCGTTCTAGGTCCCGGCCCACGAGGGTGTAGTAAGCCTGCAGCGACAGAATCGGGCACAGGCGGCGGGCTCGGGTAATGCCAACGGCTTTCATCACCTGCCAGGCGGCCCAGTTCGACAGGCCAACGTAACGGACGTGGCCATGCTGCACCAGGGTGTTCAGCGCCTCCAGGGTCTCCTCTATCGGCGTCGCCGGGTCGAAGCCGTGGATCTGGTACAGATCAATATAGTCGGTTTGCAGTCGCTGCAGGCTTGCCTTGCACTCGCTCATAATGTGGCCACGGGAAGCGCCACGGGCGTTGGGGCCTTCGCCCATCGGGCCGAGCACCTTGGTGGCCAGTACGACATCTTCGCGGTGGACGCTCAGATTCTTCAGGGACTGGCCCACGATACGTTCACTGGCACCACCACCGTACACATTGGCGGTATCGATAAAGTTGATGCCCGCCTCTAGAGCCGTCTTCATCAGCTCATCGGCCTGTTCCTGCTGCAACTGGCCGATCAGCCCCCACATATCGTCCCCGCCGCCGAAGGTCATGGTGCCCAGGCACAGTTCCGATACAAACAGCCCCGAGTTGCCCAGCGTCCGCAGGCGCAGGGGTGCGTCATGGGTGGATTGGGGTAAGTTGGGCGTTGTCATAGCCGATCACCTTTTCGTTATGGAGGAACCTGCCGGAGCAGGGCAGTGGGTTCATACTAGGCGACGCACGGCCAAGCGGGTTGGCGGAAACTCTCAGAGGATTGCACAATCCTCGCAACCTGATCTCAATCCGAGGGTACCCCTGCTGAAGTGCGACGCCGGACAGTCTATGATCCGATCAGAACAGGAGGCTACTATGACCGCCCAGCCCAACGTGATTCCAATGCAGCCGGACAACCCATCCCTGAGCCAGCTCCGTGATCTTGTCGAGCAGCAATGGCAGGCCCACGGCCCGGAGAGCGCGATCGACGGTTTGCGCGTGACCCGCGCCCTGGAACCCAGTGGCACCATCCGGGCCCTTTACCAGACCTCGTTCTGCATCGTATTGCAGGGAGCCAAGGTGACGGCGGTTGGGGAGTCGGCCTTTCATTATCGCCAGGGCGAGTGCCTACTGGCGTCCGTCAACGTGCCAGTGAACTCCCGGATCGTGCAGGCCACCTCGGACAAGCCGTATCTGGCGCTGAGCCTGTCGATTGATCCGGCGATGATTTCCGAGCTGCTGGTGACCCATCCGGAAATGGCGTATCGGTGCCCAAAACAACCGGCACTGTCCACGGCCGGGATGCCGGATGAACTGTACGATCCTGTCATTCGCCTGCTCCGGTTGCTTGATCAACCGGATGACCGTGAAGTGCTGGAGCCGCTTGTCCGTCGGGAAATCTGTTGGCGGGTATTGCGTTCGCCGCTGGGGCCGGCCCTGCAGCAGGTCGGCCTGAAGGACAGCGACACTGCTCGTATTGGCCGGGTAACTGCCTGGATGCAGGCAAACTACCAACAGCCCTTCCGGGTGGCCGAACTGGCGGCGATGGCGAGTATGAGCCCGGCGACCTTCCACCGGCATTTCAAGAGCATCACCCGGTTGACGCCTGTGCAGTTCCAGAAGCTGGTGCGCCTGCAGGAAGCCCGGCGGCTGCTGTTAAGCGATCAGGAAGTGGCGAGTATTGGCTACCGGGTCGGCTATGAAAGTCCGTCCCAGTTCAGCCGCGATTACCGCAAACTGTTTGGGGCGCCACCGGGGCGGGACAAGGCCGTGATGCGTTCCAGCGTGGCGATTGAGAGTGGCGGATAACCAGCCCGACTACATGCGCCTAGTTAGGCACTTGTTGGTTTGTTCTATGGTTGGCGCGCATAGCTGACCGTCAAGATCTCCCATACGTGGCCATCAGGTTCGTTCCAATAAACGATACGACCGCCGTGTTGTGTGTTGATCTGCATATCCACTGGACCGTGTGGGGTACTTCTGTACTCGATTCCTCTGTCCCTGATTCTCGCCAAGATGTCGTCGAACTCGGACTCGCTCACACGAAAACAGTAGTGCTGCACGGGAAAGTGTCCATCGGCTTGATCGAAGTCGAGGGTTAACCCCTCGTTTACAAAGACTGGACAAAACGGGCCCACTCCCGACTCTGCCCAAGGCACCCCCAGAATGAAGGCAAGCAATTCGGCTGCAGCCTTTCTATCCCGGGCTGGAACGATCATGTGGTCAAGTTCAACGGTCATAGCAGCTCCCCGTGTTCTCCATCAGCCTCCGCCTCGCGGATTGCAGGGCAGTGGTCCATCGGGCGGAGCTCGATGCGGTACGATGACTTAAATACCATATTCCCGCTCCACCTTCGCAATCCGCACCCGAAAACTCGAATACCATTGTTGATGCCCAAGCCGCTGGGCCTCCTGATGCTCCGCGTTCTGCTTCCAGTTGCGAATAGCCTCAAGGCTTTCCCAGTAGGACACCGTAATGCCCAGCCCCTCCCGGGCGGATTCCATACCCAGATAGCCGGGTTGTTGCGCCGCCAGTTCAGCCATTCGCTCGGCCATTTCGCCGTAGCCGTTGTCGCCCTCGGTGCGGTGACTGCTGAAAATGACAGCGTAGTAGGGGGGCTTGGGGGTGTTGGCGATTTCTGACATGGCGTGCTCCAGGGTAAGTCCAGTACAAACTGGGGCTAATGGTTAGGCTTTTCTACTTCCCACTGCTCTCGTTGCAACCGGTAAAGCACATGTGGCCGCAACGGGCTATTCTCGGGCAAGCTGGGATGCTCAAACTCGCCGCTGTACGTCATGCCGATGCGCTCCATGACACGGTGCGAGCGCTGTCGCGCCATTGGCGCAAGCGTAGTCGTTCGGTCTGAAATTCCACTAATTCTGCCATAGTTGGATCAGCCTTACGTCTGAAGACGAGCGTTAGAAGCTGCTTCGCGGATCGCGGGGCAGTGGTCCATCGGGCGGAGCTCGATGCCCCAGCCCAACTCCTCGCCCATACGCGCTGCCGGGTGTAGCGAGGCGAGCTTCACCGCTGCGTCGAAGTCTGGCGCTTCGATGATCACCACGCCGCCCACAACCTCCTTGGTTTCCGCGAACGGCCCGTCGGTGACTACCAGTTTGCCCTCCTTGAGGCGCATCGACTTCGAGCTCCAGCTCAGGCTCCCACCCCATGTGACCTCGCCCGCCGCCTGCATCTCGGCGTCAAAGCCCTTGCACTTCTCTCCAACCTCGGCCAGCTCGTCTTTGCTCATCTGGTTGAATTTCTCTTCGTTTCCGTAGGCCAATAGCATGTATTTCATGGCGTTTCTCCCGATCGTTGTTTTATCAAAAACCTTTGACAGGCTCATCGGATAGTCGACTGGGTATCGCGGTTTTCGACAATCGAGCGATTTTCTTTGATGCGGTAAGGAAATAAAGCTGTTCCGGTTTTCTCAGGCGCGTCATGGTTATGTGGTAGACGTGCGCTCATTGAACAGAATTCTGTTTGAAAACGGGTCTACCACCTCGAATATCCTGTCACCCCATGAGGCTGTCGTAATCTCTGGGCGACTGTAGCGGTAACCACGCGAGGTTACTTCATCGAAAAGGGCCTCAAGATCATCCGTATTCACGAACGTTTTGGAGCCGGGCGTGCAGTCCCCTGAGTGCTCGCTGAGATGAAGAACGAGGTCACCTCTGGAAACCTGCATATAGAGGGGAAAGCCTTCCTCGAAGCGGTGCTCCCAGTCGACCGACATGCCGAGGAACTCCAGATAGAATTCCCTGGCCTTTGCCTCATCAAAAATTCGGATAATCGGGATTGTTTGAAATTGCATCCTTGCTCTCCGTTAGCATGTTATGTGGCCGGTGCGTTTGCCAAGGCTATGTGGCTTAGGCACTCGCCGTAGGGCGTTTGCGGTAGATAAGAACGTCCCAGCCACGGTATTTGGTACGGGTATCAATCCTGAACCCCACCTTCTCCGCCACACCAGCGGAAACGACGTGGCGGGTTGCGATGATCGCTACGATCGAGTCAATGTGACAGTGCGAGAAGCCATACTCCACCGCCGCCTCTGCAGCCTCAGACGCCAGGCCTTGCCCCCATAAACTCGGCGCAAGGCGGTAACCAATTTCTATTTCCTGACCGCCATCAAGCTCTACGTGGCTCAACCCGCAAAAACCAATAATCGACCCAGAAAGACGATCAACAACAGCCCACTGACCAAAACCATGATCCTGGTATGAATCTAAGCACCAGTCGATAAACTGCCGGGTATCATCCTCGGTGCATGGCCCATTGGTCGAAAACTCCATTACCTTCGGATCACGGAGAATTTCTGCAAGTGCGCCAACATCATCTGATGAAAACTCACGCAGTAACAATCTGGGTGTTTCAGCGATGACCATGCCTCAGTCCTTGATGCATTTCATGTATTGACGCCCTATGTGTGATCTGGATATCTGATTCTAATCCACCACGAATAGCCTGGCGCCGCGCTCCGTTGAGGATCGATGGAGTTCAGCGTTGTCTGCTACCTGATAGCTTGTTCCAGGGGTGAGCGTAAAGGAACGCCCGTCCTTGAGTTCGGTATCGAGTTCTCCGTCCAGGCAAAGAAGAATGTGCCCTTTGGCACACCAATGGTCGGCGATGTAGCCAGGGCTGTACTCAACCATACGAACGCGAATGTCTCCGAAAGTACGGGTCTGCCAGTAAGCCATACCCCTCTCCCCTGAATGTTCCGTTCTCTCAATTTCAGACCAGTCAGTCACCCCAAAGGGTAAATCCGTAATGTTCAAACTGCTTCTCCTTAAGCAAATAGCGTTGGCAGCATATGCAGCCGATTGTTAAATATCTATAGGTACGATATTCTGTACATGATTAAAATCCTGTACAGGAGTGGCCTTATGGATGCCATTAGCTACACAGCCGCCAGAACCAATCTGGCAAAAACCATGGAGCAGGTCTGTGAAGACCATTCTCCTGTGATTATCACCCGGAGCAAGGCGCAATCCGTGGTCATGATCTCCCTTGAGGACTATGAGGCGTTGCAAGAGACTGCCTACCTCCTGCGCGCACCCAAAAACGCCCGGCGTTTGCTGGAATCCGTTGCCGAGCTGGAGCAAGGCGGTGGCCAAGAAAAGGAACTTCTCGAATGAAACTGATCTTCTCCGAGAACGCCTGGGAAGACTATCTGTACTGGCAGAAAACCGACAAAAAGATCCTGAATCGAATCAACAAGCTTATCAAGGAAACCAAACGAGATCCGTTTGAGGGGGTCGGCAAACCGGAACCCCTCAAACACAGCCTCGCCGGTTACTGGTCCCGCCGAATTAATGAAGAACACCGCATCGTTTACAAGGTCACGGATGACGCTTTGCTCGTTGCCCAGCTTCGATACCACTACTGAAATAGGCGCCGTGGTTTTCGACAATCGTGTGATTTTTCGGGTGCGGTGCACCGGGGTAAGTCGAGGTTATGCCCTGTGAGCGATTTGGGATACAGCAGTCCACGGACGAATATTCTTCAACTGATCCTCTAGGGCATCTTCGGCAATCTCAGTGTCGTAGGCTGCCTGAGCTCGCAACCAGTAGCCATTGGACAAACCAAAGAAGCGACAAAGTCGCAGGTCCGTGTCTGCGGTAATCGAACGCTTTCCCGCGATGATCTGGCCTATTCTCTGAGCAGGCACCCCAATTTCTTTAGCCAGGCGGTATTGAGAAATACCCATCGGCCCAAGGAACTCTTCTTTCAGTAACTCGCCTGGTTTTACAGCATCAATGTTGCGCATGAGTTACCTCCTAATGGTAATCAACAATGTCGACATCTTCCGCGCCAGACTTGTTGGGCTTTCAGGTAGTTGATTCTAATTTCTCTACAACCTCATAGCCTTTATTAGTCATGAAGAACACTTCACCTTTTCCGCCTCTATCCTCAATAAGGTTTCCCCCGTGTAGCTCATCTACCGCAGCCCGCCATTTTGCCTCTGACCTCGGATCACCGAGATCACTGAACTCCCTACTATTCGTCTGAACATGCGTTCCTTCCATGGTGCCGAGTCGCATTATCACCCCAGTTTCGTCTTGTGCTGCTTCGAACAACAGCTCTTTCGCCCCTTCCGTGAGAGTGACCTCCGATCCTGGTAGATGGGATAATTCAGCGCCCTCACTTTCTTCGGAACGAATAGGTGAAAAATTCCTATTTATGGTTTGAGCCAGCTGCCGAGTAAGCTTTTCTCTGAACTCGGTCACCGATTCATATTCTTCAACAAGCCCCTTTTGGCGACACTCATTCTTAAACTTTTTGAGTGCGGAATATTGCTCATTGTCGACGCTATCCGGATGAACGGGGGCAGAAGAGAAATAGAGCATCGCTGGTTTGCCGGTTTTGATGTGCTCTTCGATTTCTTCCACAGTTCCGCTTGGAGCCTCACCGGTAGGACTACCGATTCTCGTCCAAAAAGCGGCGATTAAAAGATCGCACTTGGCGAGAATTTGATTATTGATTACTTCCTGTGGGCGTTGGCCCATATGCGGAGATGAATGGCTTTCCCAACCAACTGGCATCAAGACGACTTTCTTGTCCTCGGTATGAACTGCATTCCAATCCCCGATCACATCTCGAACCAAGCGGCGTTCCTGCGCTACGTCCGACGGAGAAGCAATCATCACATTAACTATGGTTGCTTGGTACGTCATTGTTCCTCCTATAAGGCCCAACGCTCTGATTAAGCCGCCTTTTTGAGCGCCAGCACAAAGCGGTCAGTTTGATTCACTGGTTAAATCCTACCTGCACTTCACACAAATATCTGATTCTGCCAATCCAAAACTTGGCTTTTTCCCTTGGAGAATAGATCTCTATAATGTGTGTCTCTGGGTCTATATGCTTGAAGTACAAATTCCTTAAATGATTTGTCAGGCAAAGAATCCAAAAGGAACAAAATAGCGTCGCATGTCAGATTGAGCGCCCAGATGGCCATGGCGCTGGTTGATACCCTCAGCGTCCATTCAGAATCCTCACTCACTGCGACTAACTCTCGGCCCGATACTTTCTTTTTCTTTAACGAACGGAGGACTGTCGGAACTTCTTGTGAGTATCGAATGACACCGTCTTCTCCCTCTCCAATAGGAACGTCGCAGGACCTAAAATGCACCAACGCATCTCTGAGATTTTTGAGGTGAACTAGCTCCTCTAAAAACGCGGGACTCTTTTCACCGAAAAGTTTTATGACTCGTTTATAGCGATCATAGAATGATCCGGAGCCATCCTGACTAAGTGAGCAAAGTTGATTCAGTGTTTCCTGGTCAACACCCGCGCCATCATCTATTAGGAGACGATGTTGCTTTTCATGAGCAAAAGCAAACGCACGTGATAGTGACGATAGTTCATTACAGAACGCCTCGATTGAAATTCCACAAAGAACTATGGACGACGGCGTCTCTAAGTTGAGATCTATTGTTTCGTTTTCACTTCCAGCCGCTTCAGCATTCCTAAAAGACGAAAGCAGAAAGTTCCATGACATTACGGTTGTCGTGTATGACAGCGGCTCGTTCATGTTGCTCCCACCTCGAAGTTGGGTAGATTTAACGTTTGCAGCATGCGCGCCCATGGAATGGAGCCGCAGGCGCAATGCAATGGGCGTCGCCGTGCCTCCACTGGTTATGCTTTTGGAGGCTCGGCATACGCAAAAACGGTGTGCTTTCCGAAGAACTGGATTCCCCAGATACTAGACCCATCATCATTAAATAACACCTTGTATACAAAAGTTTTTTTGTTAAGGAGGTGTGGATTAAGGCAATCCATTAACTCTTTTATCGACTTTGCAAAATCCGGCTTCATCTGATCAGTTGGAAAAATATTTATATTAGAGCCCAACCCAAGCGCCTTCCCACGCTCTATCCAGTAAAGCCCCCTAACAATTCTGCTGACAACTTTGCAGTACTTCTCTCCATCAAATGTGACAGAAACGGCAGGTTCAAGAACTTGATTTTGCCGGTATGCATATACGTTCCGCTTGGTCTCAAAAATTTGATTAGCAATTTTCTGGTTGTTGCCAATCGTTCGGGCTATGGAGTTAATGACAGTTTCGGGCTGATCATGAAACTCCCCGGTTGAAATGCCAATGAAAACCTTAAACTGCTCATCTTCAACAGCCGCGCCGTTGTTGCATGACGAACAGGCAGGGACGATGTTGAAATTAATGTCGTTATCCCTAGGTTTTGGGTAGATTCCTTGAGGCGGAATATGGTCTCGTGTTGTCGCAGGATTTTCGCCACAAAGAGCACAGAGGTCAGGCATAGATCACCCCTACTTAAAAACATAGCGCTGAACGAAGCGGCGCGTCTCACGCGCCTGCCTTCCGTGTCTTGTCAGCTGGAAAAGTCGAATCTTCCACCCTGTTGCTTGGCACCAAATACTCCAAAATAAGGGTATAGCTTGGACTTTACGTGCCAAACGAGTACAACAGTACCAATAGTAATCAGTAGCCCCGAGGCAACGACAACCGGGGCATCATTGAAACCCTCAAAGCTCCGCGGCATTTGAGTCAATGAAAGAAAAACGAAGGCGAGATATGCCCCTAAGTTATATTTGTAGAATCCAAACATGAACAGCAAAGGTATCAACGCTGCAATACCAGCCAGCCACAACGGCGCCTGGCCTTCCATATCTGAACCAGCAATGTATCCAATAAAAGCAGCCGCAATTGAATGCACGAACATTACTGAAATGAGGAAATTATTCCTGCCGCTGTAAAGTTGACACAGAGTGTCGTCTTTTAAGGAAGCAACCAATGACGCCACACGTTTTTCGGGCAAATCCCTGCCAATAAATCTCTCAAAAATTTCTTCTCTGTTGAATCCTTGCTCAAACAGTGCCTGCATTTCCTTTTTTGCTTTCCTTGCTTTCACCTATTACTCCCTATCAAAAGTTATTGGTTCTGTTAACAGCAGTTAGGCTGACATCTCCGTGGTCGCGGATATTTGACCGCTTCATGATTCCAATTTCTCTAAAAGCGTATACGCAGAGTACACAAAGCACAAACCCCAGCACATGGCTGGGGTCTGAGGCAGGAACGGACTGGAGGAGGGGCGTTACTTCTTCAACCCCATCTCCTCAATAGAAATCTCCCGCATCTTGAACTTCTGGATCTTCCCGGTAACCGTCATCGGGAATTCATCCACAAACTTGTAGTTCCTGGGGATTTTGAAGTGGGCAATCTTGCCCTTGCAGAATTCCCGCAGCTCGTCGCCGGTCACCGGGTCCGCATCCGGGTTCAGCTTCACCCAGGCGATGAGTTCTTCGCCGTATTTGTCATCGGGGATGCCGGTCACCTGCACTTCCTCGATGGCGGGGTGGGTGTAGAGGAATTCTTCGATTTCTTTCGGGTAGATGTTTTCGCCGCCGCGAATGACCATGTCTTTTATGCGGCCGACGATCTGAATGTAGCCGTCTTCGTCCATGGTGGCCAGGTCACCGGTGTGCATCCAGCCGGCGCCGTCGATGGCCTCACTGGTTTTCTCTTCGTTGTTCCAGTACTTCAGCATCACGCTGTAGCCACGGGTGCACAGTTCGCCGATTTCGCCGCGTGGGACGACGTTGCCGTTGCCGGGGTCGACGATTTTGGTTTCCAGGTGGGGCTGGGTGCGGCCCACGGTGGTGACCTGTTTCTCGAAGGGGTCGAGGGAGCTGGTCTGGGTGGAAACCGGGCTGGTTTCGGTCATGCCGTAGGCGATCTGCACTTCCTTCATGTTCATCTTGCCGTTGACCTTTTTCATCACCTCCGCCGGGCAGATGGAGCCGGCCATGATGCCGGTGCGCAGGGTGGAGAGGTCGTAGGTTTCAAACTCCGGCTCGGCCAGTTCGGCGATGAACATGGTGGGCACGCCGTACAGGGCGGTGGCTTTTTCCTGGTGCACGGCCTGCAGTACGGATTTGGGCTCGAAGCCTTCCCCCGGGTAGATCATGGTGGAACCGTGGGTGATGCAGCCCAGGTTGCCCATCACCATGCCGAAGCAGTGGTACAGGGGCACGGGAATCACCAGGCGGTCTTTCTCGGTGAGCAACTGGCTCTCCGCCACAAAGTATCCGTTGTTGAGGATGTTGTGGTGGGTAAGGGTGGCGCCCTTGGGGTTGCCGGTGGTGCCGGAGGTGAACTGGATATTGATGGGGTCATCGAATTGCAATTGGTCCTGTACCTTGTCCAGTTCTTCCTGGCTGACGTCGCCGGCGAAGCCGATGAACTCGGCCCAGGTCCACATGCCGTCGTGCTTGTCTTTGTCCAGGTTCACCACGGCGCGCAGCTCGGGCACTTTCTGGGCCTTTAGCTTGCCGGGGGTGGCGGCTTTCAGCTCCGGGGCCAGGTCGTAGACCATTTTACGGTAGTCAGAGGCCTTGAAGCTGTCTGCCGTCACCAGTACGGAGATACCGGACAGGTTCATGGCGTAGTCCAGCTCATGCACGCCGTAGGCCGGGTTGATGTTGACCAGAATGGCGCCCACTTTGGCGGTGGCGAACTGGGTGACGGTCCACTCGTAGCGGTTGGGGGACCAGATGCCCACGCGGTCGCCGCGTTTGACGCCGATGGCGATGAAGGCGCGGGCGGCTTCGTTGACCTTTTCCACGAACTCTTTGTAGGTCCAGCGGATGTCCTGGTGCAGGGCGACCAGGGCTTCGGTATCCGGGTATTTCTCGGCGGTGCGGTCGAGCATTGCGCCGATGGTCATGCCCAGCAGGGGTACTTCGGAGGTACCGCTGGTGTAGCTGGGAAGAGTCATGCTCATGGTGTCTGCCTCCATTGTTGTTGTCGTCGAGGGCGAGCTGCAGGTTTGAATCAGCCTGCTAGCGGCTCTGGTTGTGATACTCAGGGTTCGGTTGCATATCGCTGGCGATGGCCACCCGGTTGGACATGTTGTAGAAACCGATCAGGTTACTCAGGTCCCAGATGGCACTGTCGCTGAGGCCTGCGTCCCGCAGGGCCTGGGTGTGTTCTTCGGTAACGGTGGCCGGGGAGCGGGTCAGGTGCGAGGCGAAATCGAGCATGGCGCGCTGGCGCTTGTCGAGTTTGGCGCTGCGGTAGTTCATCACCATGTGTTCGCCCAGCACTGGGTCGCCACTCAGTACCCGCACGGCAGCACCGTGGGCCACCAGGCAGTAGAAGCACTTGTTCTCGGAGGACACGACAACAGCGACCATCTCGCGTTCCAGTTTGCTGAGTTCGCCTTCGCCGAGCATCAGCTCGTTGTAGAGGCGGGTAAAGCCTTCGAGCTGCTTCAGGTTCTGGCTGTACGCGGTCAGCACATTGGGGATCATGCCGAGTTTTTCCTGGCAGATCTGGAAGTACTTCTGGGTGTCTTCCGGCATGTCCTTGATCTCGGGGATCGGAAGATCCAGGGCGACGACGTTGTTGTTCTGGTTCATGCGCAATTTCCTCCGAGAGCCTGGCCGACTTTTGAGCCGTTGTGGCGTTTTAACTGTTCGCTGATCCATTCGCCGGTTGCCACTAATTTGTCCAGATCGACGCCGGTCTCGATGCCCAATCCGTTCAGAAGGTATAGCACGTCTTCGGTGGCGACGTTGCCGGAGGCGCCCTTGGCGTAGGGACAGCCACCGAGGCCGGCGACGGAAGCATCAATCACCGAGATGCCTTCTTCCAGAACCGCGTACAGATTGGCCAGTGCCTGGCCGTAGGTGTCATGGAAATGGGCGGCCAGTTTCTCAATCGGCACTTCGGCGGCAACGGCTTCGAGCATGCGTTTGGCTTTCAGCGGGGTGCCCACGCCGATGGTGTCGCCCAGGGAGATTTCGTAGCAGCCGAGTTCGGCCAGGGCCTTGGCGACTTTGGCGACCTGTTCGGGGGCGATGTCGCCCTCGTAGGGGCAGCCGAGCACGGTGGAGACGTAGCCCCGTACCGGGATGTGGTGCTGTTTGGCGGCTTCCATCACCGGCAGGAAGCGTTCGAGGCTTTCGGCGATGGAGCAGTTGATGTTTTTCTGGCTGAAGGATTCCGACGCAGCCCCGAACACGGCGACTTCGTCCACCCCGGCCGCCAGGGCGTTTTCGAAGCCCCTGAGGTTGGGGGTGAGCACGGAATAGCGCACACCGGCTTTACGCTTGATGCCCGCCATCACCTCGGCGGCGTCGCCCATTTGTGGCACCCATTTCGGCGACACGAAGCTGGCGGATTCGATGTGGTTGAGGCCACAGTCGGCCAGCCGGTCGATCAGGCCGGTTTTGATGGCGGTGTCGATCACCGGGCCGGGTTCGTTCTGAAGGCCGTCCCGGGGGCTCATTTCCACCAGCCGCACGTGGTTGGGAAAGGCCATTAGCTTGCCTCCTCGTCTGCGTCCGCGTTCACCTCAATGGCGATCAGTTCGGCGCCTTCGGACACCTGGTCGCCTTCGGCGAAGAAGATATCGGTCACCACGCCGTCGGCCGGGGCCTTGATGGCGTGCTCCATCTTCATGGCTTCCATGATCACCAGGCTCTGGCCGGCGGTCACGGTGTCGCCCACCTTGGTCTGTACCGCCACGATGGCGCCGTTCATGGGCGCGGCCAGGCTGCCTTCACCGGCCATTTCCTCGAAGCCGTAGGTTTCGCGGTAGAGGATGCACTGGAAGGTGTCGCCTTCGTAGAAGAGCACCAGTTGATCGTTGTGCAGGTTGCCGTGAACGCTGATGCGGTGGCCGTTGATGACCGCCTGCAGGTAGTCGTCGTCCAGCTTCGCCGTCAGGTTGTAGACGCTGTCGCCCACGAATACCTGATAGCGGTCGTCCCGTTCCAGCACTTTGAGTTCGTGGATATCCTCACCCACCTGCAGTTGCAGGGGCTGGGCGTATTCCGAGTTCATGCGCCAGCTGTTCTGGCGGCCGAACGGCGACCAGGGATCGGTGCTGATGACTTCCCGGGACTTGCGCTGTTCCAACACAAAGCCGGCAGCCAGTACCAGGGCCTTGTGGGTGTCCAGCCGGGATTTCGGGAACAGCAGTTCGCGGTGGTCTTCGATAAAGCCGGTGGTCAGATCCGCTTCCCGGAACGGCTGGGCGTCGGCCAGGGCGTGGAGGAAACGGATGTTGGTTTTCACGCCGGCGATGCGGTAGTGCTCCAGGGCCTGCACCATGCGGTTGATGGCCTGGTCCCGGGTTTCGTCCCAGACGATCAGTTTGGCGATCATCGGGTCGTAGTGGATGCTGATGTCGTCGCCTTCGGTGACGCCGGTGTCTACCCGTACGTGGGCGCTTTCATCGGGCGTGCTCAGGTAGCGCAGGTTGCCGGTGGCGGGCAGGAAGTCCTGGTCCGGGTCTTCGGCGTAGATGCGCGCTTCCAGGGCGTGGCCACGGGTTTTTACCTGGGCCTGTTCCAGCGGCAGTGCATCGCCCCAGGCGACTTTCAACTGCCATTCCACCAGATCCTGGCCGGTGACCATTTCGGTGACCGGGTGCTCCACCTGCAGGCGGGTGTTCATCTCCATAAAGAAGAAGGAGCCGTCCACGTCGTAGAGGAATTCCACGGTGCCGGCACCGACGTAATCAATGGCCTGGGCGGCTTTGACCGCGGCTTCGCCCATGGATTTGCGGGTTTCGTCGCTCAGGCCCGGGGCCGGGGCTTCTTCCAGTACTTTCTGGTGGCGGCGCTGCACGGAGCAGTCCCGCTCGGCCAGGTACACGCCCTTGCCGCTCTTGTCACAGAACACCTGGATTTCCACGTGCCGTGGCTGGGTCAGGTAGCGTTCGATGAGCATGTCCGGGTTGCCGAAGGCGTTCTTCGATTCCCGCTTGGCGGCGGCCAGGGCGTCGTCAAAGTCTTCCATGCGCTCGACCACGCGCATGCCTTTACCGCCGCCGCCGGCGACGGCTTTCAGCAGCAGTGGGAAACCGCATTTCTCGGCTTCCTTGCGCAGGGTCTCCGGGGACTGGTCGTCACCATGGTAACCCGGCACCAGGGGCACGCCGGCTGTTTCCATGATGGCCTTGGCGGCGGACTTGGAGCCCATCGCGGCAATAGCCGAGGAGGGCGGGCCAATGAACACGATGTTGTTGGCTTCGCAGGCTTCGGCGAACTGGGTGTTCTCGGAGAGAAATCCGTAACCCGGATGAACGGCCTGGGCGCCGCTTTCTTTCGCCACTTCAATGATCTTGTCGGCTTTCAGGTAGCTCTCGGAACTGGCGGCGGGGCCGATGTTGAAGGCTTCGTCCGCCATGGCGACATGGCGCGCGTCGGCGTCGGCGTCGGAGTAGACGGCGACCACGCGAATGCCCATGCGGTGGGCGGTCTGTATGATCCGGCAGGCGATTTCGCCCCGGTTGGCGATCAGGATTTTGCTGAACATGGTTATTCTTCCTCCGGAACCCAGTTGGCCTTGCGTTTGTTCAGGAAGGCGCTGAGCCCTTCCTGCCCTTCGGCACCCACCCGGATGTCGGCAATGCGTTGTGCGGTATCGTCGATCACCTCGGCGCTGATCGGCTTGTGGCTGACGGCAAACACCAGGTCTTTCGCCGCTTTCATGGCTTCTGGGCCGTTGATGGCCAGTTGCTGCAGCATCTCGTTGCAGCGTGCGTCCATGGCCTCAACATCGTCACAGACCATGTGCACCAGGCCGTATTCCTGCGCCTGCGTTGCGGTAAACACTTCGGCGGACAGGAAGTAACGGCGGGCCTGGCGCTCGCCGATGGCGCGTACCACGTAAGGGCTGATCACGGCCGGTATCAGGCCAAGTTTGACTTCGCTCAGGCAGAAACTGGATTTTTCCGTGGCGATGACGATGTCACAGCAGGCCGCGAGGCCGACGGCGCCGCCGAAAGCAGCACCCTGAACCAGGCCGATCACCGGCTTGGAAAGGTGGTTAAGCACGTTCATCAGCCGCGCCAGTTCCCGCGAGTCGTCGAGGTTTTCCTGACGGGTGTTGTCCGCCATGCGGCGCATCCAGCCAAGATCGGCCCCGGCCGAGAAGTGTTTGCCCTCGGAGCGCAGGATGACGATGTTGGTGTTGTCGTCGGCGTCGACGCTCTCCAGTGCGGTGATCAGCTGCTGGATGATTACGTCGTCGAAGGCGTTGCGCTTGTCCGGGCGGTTGAGAACCACCTCGGCAATGCCTTCAGACCGTTGTCTGAGCAGGACTGCGGATTCGTTGTCTGTCATGTCGGTCTCCCCGATTACATCCGGAACACGCCGAAGCGTGTTGGCTTGGCCGGGCGGTTAAGGGTGGCGGACAGGCTGAGGGCAACCACTTCCCGGGTCTGGGCCGGGTCGATCACGCCGTCGTCCCACAGGCGGGCACTGGCGTAGTAGGGGTGGCCCTGGTGTTCGTAGGAGTCGACGATGGGCTTCTTGAACTCGGCCTCTTCATCGGCACTCCACTCCTGGCCTTTGCGCTCCATGCCTTCGCGTTTGACGGTGGCGAGCACGCCGGCGGCCTGTTCGCCGCCCATCACGGAGATGCGGGCGTTGGGCCACATCCACAGGAAGTCGGGGCTGTAGGCGCGGCCGCACATGCCGTAGTTGCCAGCACCAAAGCTGCCGCCAATCAGTACGGTGATCTTGGGCACTTCGGCACAGGCCACGGCCATGACCATTTTGGCGCCGTGCTTGGCGATGCCTTCGGATTCGTGTTTTTGCCCGACCATGAAGCCGGTGATGTTCTGCAGGAACAGCAGTGGGATGTTGCGCTGGCAGCACAGTTCAATGAAGTGCGCGCCTTTCTGGGCGGACTCGCTGAACAGGATGCCGTTGTTGGCGATGATGCCCACCGGGTAACCGTGGATATGGGCAAAGCCGGTCACCAGGGTCTGGCCGTAGTAGCGCTTGAACTCGTCGAATTCGGAGCCGTCGACGATGCGGGCGATGACGTCGCGCACGTCGAACTGTTTGCGCAGGTCGGTGCCGACGATGCCGTAGATTTCTTCGGCATTGAACAGCGGCGCTTTGGGTTTGCGGATCTCCACGTCGGCGGGTTTGCGACGGTTAAGGTTGGAGATGCAACTGCGGGCGATTTCCAGGGCGTGGGCGTCGTTCTCGGCGTAGTGGTCGGCCACGCCGGAGATTTTGCAGTGCACGTCGGCGCCGCCGAGGTCTTCGGCGCTGACCACTTCACCGGTGGCGGCTTTCACCAGCGGCGGGCCGGCCAGGAAGATGGTGCCCTGATTGCGCACGATGATGGATTCATCAGCCATGGCGGGTACGTAGGCACCGCCGGCGGTGCACAGGCCCATGACGACGGCGATCTGGGGGATGTCGTCGGCGGACATTCGGGCCTGGTTATAGAAGATGCGACCGAAGTGGTCGCGGTCCGGGAAGACGTCGTCCTGCCGGGGCAGGTTGGCGCCGCCGGAGTCCACCAGATAGATGCAGGGCAGGCGGTTCTGCAGGGCGATTTCCTGGGCACGCAGATGTTTTTTGACGGTCAGCGGGTAGTAGCTGCCGCCTTTAACGGTGGCGTCGTTGGCGATGATCATGCATTCGGTGCCGGAGACGCGGCCTACGCCGGCGACCACGCCCGCAGCGGGGACTTCTTCATCGTAGACGTTATAGGCGGCGAACTGGCCCACTTCCAGGAAGGGGCTGCCGTCGTCCAGCAGGCGGTTGATGCGCTCCCTAGGGAGCAGTTTGCCGCGGGCAATGTGGCGTTCCTGATAGGAGGGACCGCCGCCTTGCTGAATGGTGGTCACTTTGTCCCGCAGGTCTGCCACGGCCTTTGCCATAGATTCCTGGTTGGCCTGGAATTCTTCGGACCGTGGGTTAACTTTGCTTTGGAGTACCGTCATAGCATTTTAGTCCGTGTGTCTGAGTCCGTGCGTCGGGTCTGGTGGCATGGC
>NZ_ABCP01000026.1 GCF_000170835.1 Marinobacter algicola DG893 | reverse complement strand
ACCGCTGGTGTTCGGGTTGTGTCGCCAGACGCATTGCCCGGTAGCTATGTTCGGACAGGATAACCGCTGAAAGCATCTAAGCGGGAAGCCCCTTCCAAGATGAGATCTCCCTGGACCCTTGAGGTCCCTGAAGAGCCGTTCAAGACCAGGACGTTGATAGGTCGGGTGTGTAAGCGCTGCGAGGCGTTGAGCTAACCGATACTAATTGCTCGTGAGGCTTGACTATATAACACCCAAGACAATTGCGGATAACGCAAGAGCCATTGTGCTCAATCGAAATCAACATCACATCGTTCTACCTCGTCCACCCAGTGATCAACCGTTTTGCCTGACGACCATAGCGGTCTGGAACCACCTGATCCCATCCCGAACTCAGCCGTGAAACAGACCAGCGCCGATGGTAGTGTGGCTTCTGCCCATGTGAGAGTAGGTCATCGTCAGGCTCCTAATATAAAACAGCCCCGACAGCGTATGCTGCCGGGGCTTTTTTATGTTTGGATCGGGGCCCTGCTGTGCACTACAACGGCCCCCATGTGACAAGCTTGCCAACGGCAAGCGCAGGACGCCAGAGCGCAGCGACGGCGGGCCCGAAGGGCCGAAGGCCGACAGGCCTGAGCAATGTAGGTCATCGTCAGGCTCCTAATACCGAAAACCCCCGCGGCTTCGCCGACGGGGGGTTTTTATTGCCGGAAAAAAAGTAACGAACAACAACCTATAGTGGTGCGGTGCTGCTCAGGTTGCCCGGCATTGGTGCATTGTTGTGGTTTTTTATTTCTGGATATATGTGTAATGCATTGTTTTAAAACGTTAAAAACATTATGGAATATATCTTGCTGAAGTTATGGCTCAAGATTTAGGCTCCAACAGGTACCGGCAACGACGCCGCAAGAAGGAAGTGAAGGTGTCGGTCATTCCTGTTTTGCTCTGATAATTCACCAAATTTTGGTCCCTTCAGTAGAACCTTCCGCACGACCTGTTGGCAAACTCCGTATGTGAACAGGCCAACCTATGAGCGATACCTCTTTTCGATTCTTTTCTTTCGTAGGAAGGATCAAGATACTCCATCTCAGTTGGGTGGCGTTTTTCGTCAGCTTTCTGGTGTGGTTTAACCACGCACCCCTGATGTCATCCATTCGTGAACAGTTCGGACTTACAGCGTCGGAAGTCAACACTCTGCTGCTGCTCAACGTCGCTTTGACGATTCCCGCGCGAATCCTTATCGGCATGTTAGTGGATGCCCTTGGCCCCCGCCGTGTGTATAGCCTGGTCCTTGTTGTTTCAGGGCTTCTCTGCATCGCATTTTCACTCTCGACAACCTTTGAACAGCTCGCAGTGACCCGATTCTTGTTGGGCTTTGTTGGTGCGGGATTTGTTGTGGGTATCCGCCTGATAAGTGAATGGTTCCCGGCGAAGGAGCTGGGACTGGCTGAGGGTATCTATGGTGGTTGGGGTAACTTTGGAGCTGCGTTTGCCGGGCTTTCATTGCCGGCACTTGCGCTGTGGTTCGGTGGTGATAACGGCTGGCGCTGGGCGGTAGGCGCTACGGGCATCATTTCGATTTTCTATGCGGCGGTTTTCTATGCCCTGGTTCGCGATACTCCAAAAGGTTCGACCTATTTCAAGCCAAAGCGTGGCGGTGCGATGGAAGTAACCAGCAAGGGGGATTTCGTCCTTTACGTGGTAATGAACTTGCCGCTTTTCTTTGCTTTGGCTTTGATCGTTTGGCAACTGGGGCCCTATAAGCTCGGTATGCTGGGGGTTCCGACAACCTACCTCCTGTATGGTGTGATAGGGGTGATGGCTGCGTTCCAGTTTCTGCGGATCTGGCAGATAAACGGTCACGTCTTTCAGCGGCCTGTACCGGCATTTGATCGTTACCCGTTCAAGCAAGTCGCACTTCTCAATCTCGTCTATATGGCGAGCTTTGGGTCGGAACTGGCTGTGGTCTCCATGCTGCCGCTGTATTTCCTGGATACGTTTGATATTTCTCCCATGTTGGCAGGGATGCTCGGCGGCAGTTTTGCTCTGATGAACCTGTTTGGTCGCCCTGGCGGCGGCTACCTGGCTGACCGATACGGTCGGAAAATGATAACCATACTGATGCTGGCTGGCATCGCGGTTGGATACTTCTTCATGTCAAGGATCGACAGTAGTTGGCCTCTGCCATTGGCTGTCGCACTGGTTGTGCTCTGCTCAATATTCGTGCAGGGCGGGTGTGGTGCTGTGTACGCGTCGGTTCCGTTGGTGAAGCGTCGTCTTACCGGCCAGGTAGCGGGGATGGCAGGTGCCTACGGCAACGTAGGGGGTGTTGTCTTCCTGGTTGTCTTGGCCCTGGTGCCCTCGGAGCAGTTTTTTCTGGTGTTGGGGCTAATTGCTCTGGCGATCATGACCCTGGTGATGATTTTCATGGATGAACCTGATCCGCAAACAAGCGAGGTCATGCCGGATGGTTCAGTCAGGATGATTGACGTAACGTGAGTGCCCGTCTTCAGTTGCAAGCGGGCCAATACAGCATCGCCGGCAGGAAACCCGAAAATCAGGACAGCCTGGGTATTCGGTATCCAGAAGGTGAGGCCCTGATTCTCAAAGGTGTTACTGCTGTTATTGCCGATGGTGTGAGTGCTTCCGCCGCAGGCCGTGAGGCGGCCGAGACCTGCGTAAAAGGATTTCTGCACGACTATTACAGTACGCCGGATACCTGGGCCGTTGAAACTGCGGCCGGTCGAGTCCTTGGGGCCCTGAATCGATGGTTACACGGCCGCGGTCACGCCGGTCATGCAGATGCTCATGCGATGGTGTGTACTTTTAGCGGCGTCGTCATCAAGAACAATCGAGCTTATGTGTTCCATGTAGGGGATAGCCGAGTTTGCCTTGTTCGCAACGGCGAACTGGAGTGTCTGACCAGGGATCATCATGCCGTTGTAGGCGCCGATAGAGGCGCGCTAACAAAGGCCATGGGTGCTGAGCTGAATGTCGAAATTGATGTGTTCCGTGCGAATCTCCTGCCGGGGGATTGCTTGTTATTGACCACTGACGGTGTGCATGAATATCTCGATCCAGCTGTTATGGCCGGACTTGCAGCGGTGGGTGATGCGGATAAAGTTGCCAGGGCGCTAGTGGACGCAGCCTATTCCGCTGGAAGTCCAGACAACCTGAGTGCTCAGGTACTTAATATTGAGCACCTGCCGGCGGAAGATGTTGAGGCTCATTATGAGCGGCTGACGTCACTGGCATTTCCGCCGGTTTTGGAGCCCGGGCAAAGGCTTGACGGTTATCGGATTGTCCGGGAAATCCATGCCAGCCGTCGCACCCAGATTTACCTTGCCAGCCCCGATGCCGGCGGTGAGCCGGTGATTATCAAAACGCCGTCGCCGAACTTTGTGGATGATCCGGCCTATATTGACCGTTTTCTCAACGAGTGCTGGGTGGGGCGCCGTGTAAACAGTCCCCATATTGTGCGGTTTATTGAGCCGCCCCAGAACCGTCGCTGCCTCTATTGTGTCACCGAATATGTTCAGGGGCCGACGCTACGTGAGTGGATGAACGATAACCCTCGGCCAACACCTGCTGAGGTGCGGAATCTCATTCAGCAGATTGCCCTTGGTTTACGGGCTTTACACCGTCTTGAAATGGTGCACCAGGATCTCAAGCCAGAAAACGTACTGATTGCCAGAGACGGAACCGTTAAAATCATTGATTTGGGTGCAGTGCGAATTCGTGGGATTGAGGAAATTGATGTGCCGTGGGGACAGGAGGGTTGCCTGGGGACCGAAAGTTACGCTGCGCCGGAGTGCCTTGAAGGTGATCGGGCAACACCCGCCTCTGATCGCTATTCCCTGGCCGTCATTGCCTATGAACTGTTGACCGGTCAGCTTCCCTATGCGAAACCGCCCAGACCCTCCGTCCGTCGCCGCTTGCGCTATCGAAGTATGCGCGAATTCAACCCGGACCTACCGGCATGGCTGGATGCCTGCCTGCAACGCTCCGTTTCCTTAAGGCCGGAGTCTCGATACCCTTCGTTGTCGGAGTTTTTGCGGGATCTCGGACATCCTAACCCCGCGCTGACACCCACGACATGGCGCCCACTGGTGGACCGCGTGCCACCGGAAAACTGGCGTTTCATCGCGGTTGTTTCTCTGGTGCTCAACGGTTTTCTGCTCTGGCTAATCTGGATGAGCAGCGTCGACTAAACGCTATGCCCGCCCCGTCGGCACCGCGATAGATGATATACTCCCTGAGACACTGGTCTTCAGTTGCCCTGATGGAGAGCGCCATGCCTGCGAACGATCACCTGGTTATTTTTGACACAACATTGCGTGACGGTGAGCAAAGCCCCGGCGCAACGATGACAAAAGCGGAGAAACTGCGCATAGCCCGGATTCTTGAGAAGCTGAGGGTTGACGTCATAGAAGCAGGTTTTGCGATTGCCAGCCAGGGTGACTTCGAGGCGGTAAAGTCGATTGCGGAGTCTATCAAGGAATCTACCGTTTGCAGCCTTGCCAGGGCGCTGGACAAGGACATTGATCGTGCCGCCGAGGCCATAAGGCCGGCCGAGCGCGGACGTATCCATACCTTTATTGCGACGTCTCCGATTCACATGCAGTACAAGCTGCAGATGCAGCCGGACGACGTGGTTGATCAGGCCGTCAGATCCGTTAGGCGTGCCCGCAGTCACGTTGACGACGTTGAATTTTCCTGCGAAGACGCCGGTCGGTCAGAACTGGATTTCCTGTGCCGTATTATCGAAGCTGCAATCAAGGCCGGGGCAACAACCATCAACATTCCGGATACAGTGGGCTACGCCATTCCGGAACAGTTTGGGGAGACCATCCGTCAGTTGCTGAATCGTGTTCCAAATGCCGACAAAGCCGTGTTCTCCGTTCACTGCCACAACGATCTCGGGCTTGCAGTTGCAAACTCCCTTGCCGCCGTCAGCAGCGGTGCTCGGCAGGTGGAATGTACCATCAATGGCCTCGGGGAGCGTGCAGGAAACGCCTCCCTCGAGGAGCTTGTGATGGCGGTTCGCACTCGCCAGGATCTTTACACCATCGACACCCGGGTAGATGCGCAGCACATTGTGCCTGCCTCTCGACTGGTATCGACCATTACCGGCTTTCCGGTACAGCCTAACAAGGCGATCGTTGGTGCAAACGCCTTTGCCCACGAATCGGGTATCCATCAGGATGGCGTCCTGAAGCATCGGGAAACCTACGAAATCATGCGGGCTCAAGATGTGGGCTGGCACACCAACAGCTTGGTGCTGGGCAAACATTCCGGTCGCAATGCTTTCCGTTCCCGTCTGTTGGAACTCGGTATCCAGTTTGAAACCGAGACTGAGCTTAATGAAGCCTTTACCCGGTTCAAGGCGCTGGCTGATCTCAAGCATGAGATTTTCGATGAGGACCTTCAGGCGATTGCCAGCGATACCCGGCAGAAGGAAGAGGACGGCCGCTATGGGCTTGTTACCATGCAGGTGTGCTCTGAGACCGGTGTTATTCCCCGGGCTCGCTTGACCCTTTTGGTGGATGGCAGGGAGCACAAGGTAGAGGCAGAAGGCAGCGGGCCCGTTGACGCCACCTTCAAGGCCATTGAGTCCTTGGTAGACTCAGGCTGTAACCTGCAGCTCTATTCCGTGAACAACATTACCAGCGGTACGGATGCCCAGGGAGAAGTAACTGTTCGCCTGGAGCGCGGTGGTCGAATTGTAAACGGTATCGGTGCCGATACCGATATCATTATTGCCTCCGCAAAGGCTTACATTGAAGCCCTGAACCTGATCAGCCGCGGCGGTGTACGTCAGCACCCACAGGGCGCCGATGTCTGAACAGGGTAGGCGAAGGGGGCTAGCACAATGATGATGCCGGAGGCAGAGCGTCAATTTTATCTGGGCAAGGCGGGAATCCATCTCTGGTACGCAAGAAAGGCGTTACCCGGTGCTGCTCCGAGCCCTGAGTTCGCGTTTCCCGAGCACGAAGAGCCGGAACTGGAAGCCGCTGCGATTGCACCGCCTCCGGTTCCGACGCGGCCATCGGTTCCTCCGCGTAAGGTTGATGGTGTCGGCAAGGATCGAATCGCCGGCATCCAGGCGCTGATGGCCAATAGCACGCCGGAACCGACTGACGTACCGGTGGCCGAAAAAACGCTGGAAGCTCCGGTTGTCGCTGAGCCGGAGGCACCGGCCGAAGCGTCGTCCGACAAAACGCTGAACGTTGTTGGGGACTTGCCCCGTCAGATTCACGCCCACCTTGGATTCTGGTTCTCAGAGCGGCTTGTGCTGATCAGTGGTGTATCCGACCAGGCCAGCACGCGGCTTCAAGACACGCTGGCCAAAAACATCCTGGCGGCGGTCGGTGAAACCCGGATTGAGAAAGGGCGCGAGCTTCGCTGGCCGGTGTTTGGAAATCTGCGGGTTCCTGGAAACAGTGCAGACAATTTCCGCGATACTCTTCGTTCTCTGGCCAATGATTTTGGCGCCCGCAAGGTGGTCTTGCTCGGAGTGTTGGCTAACGATTCTCCGTCAGAAAGAGCGGTATTGCTCGACGACGCGTTGGGCGACGCTGCTGTCGACTTCTCCCATACTCTTGCCGAATTGGCTGCGGTGCCCGCTTATAAACGCGAGCTCTGGCAGCAGCTGAAGTCCACCGTTGGGGGCTGACTTGTGGGGCAGGATCCATACCGCAAGATAGAAAGTGCTGACCTTACGATCCGGGCGTTGCATCAGGAGGATCTGCCTGATGTCCTCAATATCGAAGCCCAGGGCTACTCCTTCCCCTGGAGCGAGTCCGTTTTTTTTGGATGCTTTCGGCCTGACTATCGGCTCTGGGCGCTTGTATGGGGGCAGCGGCTTAGCGGATATGCCGTCGTGGCTTACATGGTTGGTGAAGCCCATTTGCTGAATCTATGTGTGGCGCCGGCTAAACAAGGCAGTGGCGGAGGGCGTCGTTTGCTTCGGCACCTTGTGCTAGAGGCGGCGCGGGATGGCATGAGCCAGGTTTTGCTGGAGGTGCGCGCCAGCAACCGCGCAGCAATTGATTTGTATGCGGCGGAAGGTTTTGACGTGATTGGTCGCAGGAAGGGCTACTATCCTGCAGGCCGCGAGCGAGAAGATGCGTTGGTCATGGCGCTACCCTTGGGCGGATAGTCTCTCGAAATTCCGCGGTTAGATCGGGCATGCTCACAACGGATGCGGGTTCGCGTCAGTGTCTTAATATCCCTATAATGACGTCCGTTTTTTCAGTCTCTCCGAACCAGGTTGTTACCAATTATGACCAGCCTTGCCAGCGAAGTATCCCAACGCCGCACGTTTGCAATTATCTCGCATCCGGATGCCGGTAAAACCACCATTACAGAAAAGGTTCTGCTGTTTGGGCAGGCCATCCAGAAAGCCGGCACGGTAAAGGGCAAAAAGTCGGGACAGCACGCAAAATCCGACTGGATGGAAATGGAGAAGGAGCGTGGTATTTCCGTCACCACCTCGGTAATGCAGTTCCCGTATGGTGGGCGCCTGGTCAACCTCCTGGATACGCCTGGCCACGAAGATTTCTCGGAAGATACCTACCGCACGCTAACGGCAGTGGATTCTTGTCTGATGGTGATCGACAGTGCCAAGGGTGTTGAGGAGCGTACCATCAAGCTGATGGAAGTAACCCGCCTGCGGGACACGCCAATACTGACCTTCATGAACAAGCTGGACCGTGATACACGTGATCCTGTGGAGCTGATGGATGAGGTTGAGGATGTTCTCAAGATTGCCTGCGCACCGATTACCTGGCCCATCGGTATGGGTAAGAATTTTAAGGGTGTCTATCACCTGACCCGGGACGAAGTGATCCTGTACAAATCGGGGCAGGGCCATGCCATCCAGGAAAAACGAGTGATCCAGGGGCTTGAGAATCCTGAGTTGGATGAGGTTCTGGGGGGGTATGCTGGTGATCTTCGAGACGAGATTGAGCTGGTCAAAGGAGCGTCCCATGAGTTTGATCTGGACGCCTTCCTCGCGGGCAAGCTCACGCCGGTGTTCTTCGGTACGGCGCTGGGCAATTTCGGTGTGGATCACATGCTTGATGGTTTGGTGGAGTGGGCTCCCACACCGCAACCACGTGAAACCGATCAGCGATTGGTGAAACCGGAAGAGGATGTCTTCTCGGGCTTTGTGTTCAAAATACAGGCAAATATGGACCCCCAGCACCGGGACCGTGTGGCTTTTCTGAGAATCGTGTCTGGAAGTTACAATCAGGGCATGAAAGCACGCCACGTACGGATCGGCAAGGAGGTGCGTTTTTCCGATGCGCTGACCTTCATGGCAGGCGACCGGGAACATGCGGGAGAGGCCTTTGCAGGCGACATTATCGGCCTTCACAACCACGGCACCATTCAGCTGGGAGATACCTTCACTGCTGGTGAGGATATGAAATTTACCGGCATCCCCAATTTCGCACCGGAATTGTTCCGCCGTATTCGCCTGAAGGACCCGCTCAAGTCCAAGCAGCTGCAAAAGGGTTTGATCCAGCTTGCGGAAGAAGGCGCGGTACAGGTTTTTCGCCCGCTTCGAAACAACGACTTGATCGTGGGAGCGGTGGGTGTCCTGCAGTTTGATGTGGTGGTCAGTCGGCTCAAGAGTGAATATAAAGTAGAGGCAGTGTATGAGCCGATAAATGTCGCAACGGCACGCTGGGTAACGGCCTCTGATGAGCGTAAACTGGATGAGTTTGAGCGCAAGGCAAACGACTTCCTGGCTCTGGACGGCAGCGACCGATTGGCCTACATCGCGCCAACGATGGTTAACCTGCAATTGGCCCAGGAGCGCTATCCGGAGATCAGCTTCCATAAAACGCGGGAGCACTAGAAACACTAAATAGTGCTGGAGTGAGTGAATGCGACTCATTGATGCTCATTGCCATTTTGACTTCCCTGAGTTTGATGGGCGTCGCAAGGCAGTGCTTGAGGACGCTCGCAGCGTTGGTCTGTCGCATCTTGTTATTCCCGGCGTTCGGCGGCCCGACTGGAGCAGGGTGAGTCGCATTGCGTCGGAATACGATGGGCTCTACTACTGTCTCGGAATCCATCCCTGGTATGTGGCTGAGCATACCGCCGACGACCTATGCGCACTGCAAGGCTTGCTTGAGGACCGCCCCGGCCATTGTGTAGCCCTGGGGGAGTGTGGTCTGGATCGGCTCCACGGTGACATGAAAGATCAGTACGCCTGGTTTGAAGGGCAGGTTGATATTGCTGCGTTATTGCATTTGCCGCTGGTTATTCACTCCGTCAAGACCCACGACGAGGTTTATGAGGTGCTGCGGCGCAAGCGCTTTTCAGGGCGGGTAATGGTGCACGGGTTCTCGGGCAGCTACGAGCAAGCCGCCAAGCTGATCGATCTCGGTTGCTTCATTGGTGTTGGTGGTGTCATTACCCATCAGCGAGCCCGAAAGACCCGGGACACCATCGCCCGATTGCCCGTTGACGCGCTGATCCTGGAGACGGACGCCCCTGATATGGCGCCGGCGGGCATCGAAGCAGGGCATAATTCGCCAGTGTTTCTGCCGTCGGTGCTTGAGGCCCTTGCGCGTTTGCGGAATTCGGGGCTCGAAGATCTGGCCCAATCGCTGCTCTGCAATGTGCAGCGGCTGTATGGCTGGAACGAAATCGGCGCATCCGAGCGCTAGAATCATGTAGATCGCGACCACGGGTTGTTCCGGTGCCCCCGCCCCGGTAGGTGACTCCGCTATGCGCTGCCAACGCGGACACGTGAATAACGAAACAGTCTCTTTCAGGGTTGGCTTTTTTTTTGGGTTCGGATATACTTCGCGCCCTGGCTTTTCAAGGCGATGCCGTCATCTCAGCCCCGAATGATGTCAACGCCGCATAACATACAGGTAAAGAACCTCCTCCGGATGCCGAGCATTTACCGGTGGTGGTTTTTAACGTTTCTTATATAGCGTTCAAGGCGGAATCAATGAAGACTCTGAGTGCGAAACCAGAAACAGTAACACGTGACTGGTACGTTGTAGACGCAGCCGGCAAGACGCTGGGTCGTCTGTCAACTGAAATCGCCCGTCGTCTGCGGGGCAAGCATAAGCCTGAGTACACCCCTCACGTCGACACTGGTGATTACATTGTGGTTATCAATGCCAGTCAGGTACGGGTTACCGGCAAAAAAGCATTTGACAAGATGTACTACAGTCACACCGGCTTTCCGGGTGGAATCAAGTCCATCAACTTCGAGAAGCTGGTCGACAAGGCTCCTGAGCAAATCATCCAGAAGTCTGTTAAAGGCATGCTTCCGAATGGCCCGCTTGGCCGTGCCATGTTCAAGAAGCTGAAAATTTATGCCGGCGCTGAGCATCCTCATGCAGCCCAGCAGCCCAAAGAACTCGACATTTAACGGAAGGCGGATATGTCTGTAGCACAAAATTACGGTACTGGTCGCCGCAAGACATCCACGGCTCGGGTTTTTATCAAGCCGGGAAGCGGTAACATTTCTATCAACGGTCGCTCCATTGAGCAGTTTTTCGGTCGCGAAACTCTGCGGATGATTGTTCGTCAGCCCCTGGTGGTTGCCGAATCCACGGATCGTTTTGATATCAACATCACTGTTAAGGGTGGTGGCATCAGTGGTCAGGCTGGCGCTATTCGTCACGGCCTGACTCGCGCCCTGATGGATTACGATGAAACCTTGCGCCCTGCGCTGCGCAAAGCGGGTTACGTTACCCGTGACGCTCGTGAAGTGGAGCGTAAGAAAGTTGGTCTGCGGAAGGCGCGTAAGCGTCCTCAGTTCTCCAAGCGTTAAAAATCGCTGGAGCAGATCCGAAAAAAAACCCGGTCCTTTGGCCGGGTTTTTTGTTGTCTGGAAAATCAGTCTCGAGCAGGCTTGAGACAGGTAATGGCCCGGCTCAAAGCCTTTCCGACTTGTAAGGGCAGGGTAATTTCATTACCATTTGAGCGCTTATAATTTTAGGTTGAGAGAAGTCCTTTTCGATGTGCAGTTTCCCTGTAAGCAGGGCTGTATGTTGCCTGATGGGAGATAACCATAATGAGTAATGGCGACGTGAGCCAAGGCAGGCGCCGATTTTTGATCGGTGCCACGTCTGTGGTGGGTGGTGTCGGCGTCGTCGGTGCGGCCGTGCCTTTCGTAGCATCCTGGAATCCCAGTGCCAAAGCGGAAGCAGCCGGTGCACCGGTCACCGTCAATGTCAGTAAACTGGAGCCAGGTCAGCAAATGACCGTCAAATGGCGCGGTAAGCCGGTGTGGGTTATTCGCCGCACCGAAGAGATGAACGAAAACATTCTCGAGCTGAATGACCAGGTGAAGGATCCCCTTTCCAAGGAAGCGGACCAACCTGCCTACATCGAAGGCGAGCTCCGGGCAATCAAGGACGAGTACGCTGTTCTCGTTGGTATCTGTACCCATCTGGGGTGCTCTCCCCAATTCAGGCCAGAAGTTGCTCCAGCCGACCTCGGGGAAAACTGGCTCGGCGGCTTCTATTGCGCGTGTCACGGCTCCCGTTACGACCTTGCCGGGCGTGTCTATCCAAATATGCCGGCACCCGCGAACCTTCAGGTGCCTCCCTATCGCTTTGACGACGAGAACACTCTGACCGTCGGTCTGGATCCTGAGGGGGCCGCATAATGAACAAGTTAGTGAACTGGGTAGACGAACGTCTTCCAATTGTCGATGCGTGGAACAAGCACGTTGGCAAGTATTACGCGCCCAAGAACTTCAACATGTGGTACTTCTTCGGTTCGCTGGCAATGTTGGTGCTGGTGAATCAGCTTGTGACCGGCATCTGGCTGACCATGAGCTATAACCCCACAGCGGAAGGTGCGTTCGCGTCAGTTGAATACATCATGCGTGATGTTGAGTGGGGATGGTTGCTTCGATACCTGCATTCCACGGGCGCTTCCGCGTTCTTCGTGGTGGTTTATCTCCACATGTTCCGTGGCTTGATGTACGGCTCTTATCAAAAGCCGCGCGAGCTGATCTGGATCTTCGGTATGCTGATCTACCTGGTCTTGATGGCTGAAGCGTTCATGGGTTATCTGCTGCCCTGGGGCCAGATGTCCTACTGGGGTGCACAGGTGATCGTAAACCTGTTTGGCGCCATTCCGGTCATTGGCGATGATCTGTCACTGTGGATCCGCGGTGATTACCTGATCTCTGGTATTACTCTGAACCGATTCTTTGCATTGCATGTGGTCGCGTTGCCAATCGTTCTGCTCGGTTTGGTGGTGCTGCACATTCTTGCCCTGCACGAGGTTGGCTCCAACAACCCCGACGGTATTGATATCAAGAAGAACAAGGATGAAAACGGCATTCCCAAAGATGGTATACCGTTCCATCCTTATTACACGGTGCATGACCTGTTGGGCGTGGGTGTTTTCTTCTTCATCTTCTTTATTGTGGTCTTCTTCTTCCCCGAGATGGGCGGATTGTTCATTGAAAAGCCGAATTTCGAGCCTGCCAATGCCCTCAAGACGCCCGACCACATAGCGCCGGTATGGTACTTCACGCCGTTCTACGCCATGTTGCGGGCTGTGACTATTGACCTCTTCGGCCTGGACGCGAAGTTCTGGGGTGTTGTCGTGATGGGCGCTGCTATCGCCATTCTGTTTGTTTTGCCCTGGCTGGACAGAAGCCCGGTACGCTCAATGCGCTACAAAGGCTGGTTGAGCAAGATCGCTCTGACGATCTTCGCCATCAGCTTCATTGTCCTGGGGTATCTCGGTATTGTTCCGGCCACTGAGGGCCGCACAACGGTTGCCCAGATCCTGACAACGCTTTACTTCCTCTATTTTATTCTCATGCCGTTCTACACACGCATGGAGAAAACAAAGCCAGTTCCAGAGAGGGTGACAGGATGATGAGAAAGCTGATAGTTGGTCTTTTCATAGCGATCCTGCCGGCTCTCGGGCTGGCAGCGGGGGCGTCCGTGCCGCTTGATACCATGGAGCCGGACCATACCAACAAAGCGTCGCTCCAGCGCGGCGCGGCCCTTTTCACCAACTACTGCATGGGGTGTCACTCCATGGAGTATGCCCGGTATAAGCGTGTATCGGATGATCTGGGGATTCCCGCCGAGCTTTACGAGGAAAATCTGATTTTCACCGGGGCAAAGATCGGTGAGCTCATGAAAAATTCCATGAGCAAGGAAATGGCTGCGAGCTGGTTCGGCGCTCCGCCACCAGACCTGACGCTTGAATCGCGTCTTCGTGGTGAAGACTGGATCTATTCCTATCTTCGTGGCTTCTACAAAGATGAAAGTCGTCCGCTGGGTGTGAACAACGTGGTCTTCGAAAACGTTGGTATGCCCCATGTGTTGACCGGTTTGCAGGGCCTGTGCGCGGTTGAGCCGAGAATTGGTGAAGGTGCGAGTGTTGATCCTCTCAGCGGCGATGTTCGTAACGCGGACATTTGCCCGGAATGGGAAACGGAAGGTTCCATGGAGCCGGAGGAATTCAACCGGGCTATGTACGATCTGACCAACTTCATGTCTTACATGGGTGACCCGGTAAAGGTTGAGCGTGAAAGGCTGGGTATGTTCGTACTGATCTTCGTGGCGATTTTCTTTATCTTTGCCTACCTGCTTAATCGCGAGTACTGGAAGGACGTACACTGAGATTTCAGGTATAATTCCTGTCCCTGAGTTCCAGCGGGCAATAGCCGGCCCGCTGGATTTTTGCGTTTTTCAGGATCAATTCGGTTAGTCAAATCGTGAGGTAGTTCTATGGGCGTTGTGACCAAGCGGTCATCAATGACGTTTTTCTCGGACCCGGCCAGTCATTACAGCCACAGAGTCCGCATTGTGCTGGCAGAGAAGGGGGTAACGGTTGACGTCGTGAACGTTGATCCGGATAACCCGCCTGGAGAGCTGGCTGACCTGAATCCGTACAATGCCCTGCCGACGCTGGTGGATCGTGACCTTGTGCTCTACGAGCCAAACATCATGATGGAGTATCTGGACGAGCGTTTCCCGCATCCGCCATTGCTGCCGGTTTATCCTGTTGCGCGGGCGAACAGTCGCCTGATGATCCACCGCATCCAGAAAGACTGGTGTGGGTTGGTGGATCAGATTCTGGCGCAGCCCAACGCAAAAGCGTCGGACGCAGCCCGAAAAGAGCTTCGCGAGAGTTTGCTGGCCACGGCGCCGCTGTTCGGTGAAATGCCCTTTTTCCTGTCGGAAGAATTCACGATTGTGGATTGCTGTATTGCTCCGATTCTGTGGCGCTTGCCGTCACTGGGTATTGAGCTGAATGAAAAGCAGGCGAAGCCGCTTCAAAAGTACATGGAGAGCATTTTCAGTCGTGAAGGTTTCAAGGCGAGCCTATCAGACCTGGAAGAAGATATCCGTAACTGATATGCAGCGCCTGAAACCGGTTCAGGAGAAAGGCAGTGCCTGATAGTAAGATAACGATGACATCAAGCCGTCCCTACCTCGTTCGGGCATTCAACGAGTGGATTCTCGAAAACGACTGCACGCCCTACATTGTTGTGGATGCGGGAGTTCAGGGCGTTCAGGTTCCGACTGAGCATGTGGCCAATGGGCAGATCGTGCTCAATATCAGTCCTGGAGCTGTACGTGGTCTGGTGATTGGTAACGGCGCTCTGGAATTCAGCGCACGCTTTGGCGGTGTGCCAATGCAGGTCTTTATCCCGTTGCAGGCTGTCATGGCGGTCTACGCAAAGGAGAATGGTGAGGGCATGGTCTTTGGTAGCGAGCCAGGCTCCCCTGATCCGGAAGGACCTGGTGGCAAGGATTCCGAGCATGGTAGTGGTGATAACGGTCAAGGTGGTGACCGGCCCAGCGGTCGACCAACTCTCAAGGTGGTGAAATAGCGCTGTCTTGAAAGGCAAGCCTCAGGACGTGTAAAAGCCAGCTGTTAGCAACAGCTGGCTTTTTTGTTTATCCGCCGAACAGTTTTTCGTCGATCAGTCCGCACAGGGCGTTGATGATCACTAGCAGGATGGGCGTTGCAGCGGTCGGGGAAAGGTTGTCCAGAGCGATTTCATGGTCCTCCGGGTGCAGCAGGGAGGTGATGTCGGTTTTCTCCTTGGCGCTCAGTACTACCACATGCATTTCCCTGTCGTGCGCGGCCTGTATCGCCTGGATCAGGTTGGCTTTGTGGCCATCGTCCACAATAACCAGAAGCAGGTCGTTGGCTTTGCCAATAGCGCGAACCTGTCTTGAGAAGGTGTCATTGAAGCGATTGTCGCGACAGATTGCGGAGTAGGTTGTCGCATCTGCTCCCAGATTGATGGCGGGCAGTGCCGGTCGGTCATGCTCAAAGCGGTTGAGCATCGCCGTGCAGAAGTACTGTGTAAGTACGTTGGCGTTGCCGTTGGCGCAGGTAATGATTTTGCCATCATTCAGTAGCGTGTTAACGAGAGCGTCCGAGGCCCTCTCAATGGCCGGTGCCGTGAGGCTGGCAGAGTGGGCCGTGTGTTCCATATGGTTGGCAAACCATTGGTTTATCTGTTGTTCGGTATCCGTCATTAGTCAGACCTGAATGGCGTTTTTAATCCATTGTATCCGGTATTTTTTGAGTTCGCCCGGGGCTATCGCGATTACGTCAATTCTTGCGTTCGCATTCCACAACCCATGCCTATGGAGGTAAAACGAAGCGGCGCGGATTAGGCGCCTTTGTTTCGTGGGTGTGATGGATTCTGCCGCACCGGTCAGGCTACCCCTTCCGCGGAAACGCACTTCGAAGAAAACCAGCGCATCATTGTCCCGGCCGATGAGGTCAATTTCGCCTCCGCGACTGAATACGTTGCGTGCCAGGATGGTGACGCCCCGTGTCTGTAGGTAGCGAGCGGCAACGCCCTCGGCATGATCCCCTGTGGCTTTTCGTGTTCCTGAGCTGCCATCCATGGCACAACGTCCCCTGATTGCTAATTGGGATTGGAGGCGCCTTCCATGGCTGGAGTGCCCGATTCGGTTTCTTCGGGTTTCAGTGATGGCAGTTGTTCAGGCGTTCCTTCGCTGAATCGGGCCCAGAGCTGTACCCTGTGAATGCTGCCTTGGGGGGTCATGGTTAGTACCCCGGTCTGGCCGTCTATCTTGGCGCCATCGACCTGCCTCAGTAGTGGCAGGCGTTTGCTCAGGTTCCAGGCATCCGCTCCCATGGCGAACAGCCGGCCAATCTGGCCCCGGACATCGGGCATGGCTTCCTTGACGATGTCGCGGAAGCGGTTCGTCTTTTCAAGAACCCAGGGCGTGTCGGTGAAGGTGACGCCGTTCAGGTCCCGGTCCCTTGAGGGGTCCGGGTTACCTTCATAGACCATGGAGGGTGAGTAAACGGGCAAATCGCCGCCAAAATAGAAGGCGAATAGGGGCTTGAACTGCCGTGCGATGGTTGGCTCCGCCACCATAACGATGCCGTCGGCATCCTGGCGCCGCCGAGGCTCGAACTCAACGTCAATACCAGCAGTGCGTTCAACGTCTATGGCCCGGTCGCGGGATACGGTGATGCCAAGCAGGTCGGCAGTAACGGCGCGGAGATTGTCCTCGCGGAAATAACGCTCAATATCCAGGGCGATGCCTCCGTTCTCTGCCAGTTGGTCCAGCAGGGCATTTTCCAGTCGGTCCCCCCAATTTCCCATTGGGATCAGCACAAGAATCTGGTCGATACCTTCAGAATCAAGGCGATTGGCGATTTGCCTGGCTTCGTCTTCTGCCGACAGCCCGAACTGGTAGAGTCCTTCAGGAGCTGTGGTATCCCGTGGCAGATAGTTCAGGCCCAGAACCGGCACGGGCAGAGTCGACATGTCGCTAAGTGCTGCCAGGGACTCTTTCTCCAGGGGGCCGACAATCAGATCCTGTTCCTCTTTAGTCAGCTCGTCATAAAGCGAACGAAAATTACGATCCGAGGTGTCGACGACCCGAATGCTGATTTTTCCGCGCTCCGCCGACTCGTCCTCGTAGTAGGCGGCGAAAAAACCATCGCGGATGGCGGCGCCCGCGCTCGACAGTGGTCCGCTGAGTGGCAGTGCCAGGGTGATTCTTTCCGGCCGGCTGTCTGCGAGGCTCGTAATCAATTGCAGTTCAGCTGGTAAAACCCCGGCGGCGGGGTGATCAGGCCAGTTGTTCTGCCAACTGCGGATCATTCTTCCCTGTTCGTCCAGGTTGATGCCCGGCTGCCGGAGAATGCCCGCCAATTCAAGCCAGCCCTGGGCTTCATAGCCGATCGCTCGGCCTTTCCTGTCGACGAGCTGGGTGTCTGAGGTCTGTTTCAGGTTCTTCCAGATATCGTCATGGACCGATTGTGTATTGGCGTCTGTGTCCGCTCCGGACAGTAAGATCAGGGTAATCGCCGCCGCAAGGTTGTCTCCGGCAAGTCGATAGGTTTGTTCCTGCAGTCTTGCGGCGCGGTTAATCAGGTTTCTTTCATAGTTAAGGAAATGGTCTGGCTCAATGCCGGATACAATGTCCTTTGCCCAGTCGCCATCCTCGAGCGCAGTGGCGCTGGCCATGGCCAGCAGAAGCCGCTGGTTTTCGGTGGCCTCCGTGGCGGTTGAGAATTGCTCACTCTGAAGCAGCTTTCTGGCGGCCCGGTGTTCGTTTTGGCCCTGGAACCTGTCTGCTGCTCTTAACAGGTAAGCCTGTGCGCTTTGCCGGTTGGTTTCGCTGGCAGCGACTTCCAGGGCTTCTCCAGCGGTTTTGGCAATGTACGATTCCAGGTTCACGCTTGCGCAACCCGCAAACAGCACCGTCGTGGCCAGGAGAATGGCGATGGTTTTCAGGTTCTGGCGGTATTTGGTCATGGCTGGCTCACAGTACTCCGGGTTATTACGCTTGTGGCGCCGGGTAATCGGCGGCATCATGCCGGGAGCCCTGGTGCCCGCCGGGCTTCCCATTAATGGTTTGATTTATCAGGCCGCAAGTTTAACAGCTCCCGCGTGAATTCACATGACGTTGGTGTCATGCGCAGGGGGTAAAGAGGGGGATGTGTGAACTCAGAAAGCGAGCCGCCGGAACAGGCTGGCACCCTGTATATCGTTGCCACGCCGATTGGCAACCTGGATGACCTGTCTCCCAGGGCCGCGGCTGTTTTGTCGCGGGTTGCGGTGATTGCCGCCGAGGATACCCGCCATAGTGGCCGGCTTTTGCAGCACCTGGGCATCAGCAAGCCAATGATGGCCTTGCACGAACACAATGAACGGGACAAGGCGGGCCAGGTTCTGGGCAAACTTGCGGCCTGCCAGGATGTGGCTTTGATTTCCGATGCAGGGACGCCGCTGATCTCTGATCCGGGCTTTGTGTTGGTAAGGGAGGCTCGGGCGAGGGGGTATCGGGTTACTCCGGTGCCTGGTGCTTGTGCGCTCATTTCTGCGCTGAGCGCGGCAGGGTTGCCGACGGATCGGTTTTTGTTCGAAGGTTTCCTTCCCTCCAAATCCGGAGCGCGCAGGGCTGCTTTGGATCGCCTGGTGAGGGAATCCGCTACCTTGGTGTTCTATGAGTCGCCTCATCGTATTGTCGATACGGTGGGAGATATTGCAGAGGTAATGGGCGCAGAGCGAGAGCTCGTGCTGGCCCGGGAGCTGACCAAAACGTTCGAGACTTTCTATGCAGGGGCGGCGGCCCATGTCAGGCAAACTCTGGAGGCGGACCCCCATGGCAGTCGTGGCGAATTCGTGGTGATGGTGCGTGGCGCTAGCGCAGAGGAGTTGTCGGTGGGGTCGGCAGAGGCGGATCGGGTGCTGACGTTACTGCTGACAGAGCTGCCGGTCAAAAAGGCCGCGAAGCTGGCCTCGGAGTTAACCGGAATCTCCAAGAATGAGCTGTATCAGCGAGCGTTGTCTCTGAAGGACTGATCTCAGGAAGTCGCTGGTTCGCGGTTTTGCTTGCCTGCCGCTGCGGGCTGGAGTATGGTCTCGCCCGAGCTCGCCAGACAGTCGCCGCCGGTTTTACCGGGGGAGGAAAGTCCGGGCTCCACAGGGCAAGGTGCCAGGTAACGCCTGGGCGGCGCGAGCCGACGGAAAGTGCAACAGAAAGTATACCGCCTAAGTGACCGTGACATGTTTGCGGGCACCGGTAAGGGTGAAACGGTGCGGTAAGAGCGCACCGCGTGACTGGCAACAGTTCACGGCGATGGTAAACCCCACCTGGAGCAAGACCAAATAGGAATCCTATGGCGCGGCCCGTGCTGGATTCGGGTAGGTTGCTTGAGGCCTGTGGTGACGCAGGCCCTAGATGAATGACTGTCCCAGACAGAACCCGGCTTACCGGCGAGCTCATTTTTCTTTCCCCGTTTGATGTGACATTTGTCATTCTCACCAGAAAGCTTTTATAGCCAAAAAATCTTAGAGTTCACTTGCCGTCTTCAGAACTGACTGCAGGTGATTGATTTTTAGGTTTTTCTTTTCCGTAATCTCCGTCTTTTTACCAATCTTGTTCTGTAACCTCTTGTCATGAAAGGAACTTTTCCGGGTGTGGCGCTGTTCGCGGCGCTTGCATTGTGTATTGCGTGTTTCTATAGTGTGCACAAGTGGGAAAAAGTGGTTTCTAGTGGTTATTTGTGGTTTCTGAACCCCGGAATTGGTGCAAATGAGCAATTTTCTTGGCAGTCATGCCATCAATATGGATGCGAAGGGTCGCTTGGCGATCCCAGCCAGGGTGCGCGAAGAGCTCGCGCATGCCTGCAGTGGGCGCATTGTATTGACGGCCAATGCCGATGAAGAGCGCTGTCTGCTGATGTATCCGGAGCCCCAGTGGGAGGCGCTAAGGCCACAAATTGAAGCACTTCCCAATATGAATAAGGCTGCCCGCAGGTTGCAGCGACTGTTGCTTGGCCATGCCACGCCTTTGGAGCTGGACTCAGCGGGGCGCATCCTGGTGCCGCCCACACTGCGCAGTTATGCGCGCCTGGAGAAGAAATTGATGCTGATTGGTCAGGGCAAGAAGTTGGAGCTGTGGAGCGAAGAGCGCTGGTTCGCTTGGCTTGACGAATCATCGGATGAAGACGAAATGCCGCCGGAAATGGAGGCGTTGTCGCTATGACAGCCGGCCGCGAGCATGAGCCTGCCGGTCAGTACCGGCATCGTTCCGTGCTCCTGGACTCGGCGGTGGACTTGTTGGTCAACGATCCAGATGGCGTTTATGTCGATGGCACCTTTGGTCGCGGAGGTCACAGCCGGCTGATTCTGGGGCGGCTCGGGCAGGGCGGAAAGCTGCTGGGTATCGACAAGGATCCGGACGCAATCCAGGTGGCCCGAGACCTGTCGGCGAGCGATGCTCGGTTTCAGCCATTTCACGGCTCGTTTGCGGAACTGGGCGCTGCCGCTGAAGCCCAGGGGTGGATGAAGGTTAATGGTGTTTTGCTGGATCTTGGTGTTTCATCCCCGCAGCTGGACGATGCTGCTAGGGGGTTCAGCTTTATGCGCGATGGGCCACTGGATATGAGAATGGACCCCGGGCAGGCGCCAAGTGCGGCGCAATGGTTGGCCGAGGCGGACGAAAAAGACATCGCGAACGTGATCTGGCGATACGGCGAGGAGAAGTTCTCCCGCCGTATCGCTCGTCTTGTTGTGGAGCGGCGTAAGGAGGCGCCGCTGGAAACCACGCGCCAACTGGCGTCGTTGGTCAGTGAGGCGGTGCCGAAAAAAGAAAAGCACAAGCATCCGGCCACCCGGACGTTCCAGGCAATCCGGATTTTTATCAACCGGGAGCTGGAAGATCTGGAGCTTGGGCTCAATGCCGCTGTTGAAAAGTTGATGCCCGGTGGAAGGCTGGTGGTTATCAGCTTCCATTCGTTGGAGGACCGGCTGGTCAAACGCTTCATGCGGGACTTGGCGCGCGGACCGAGATTGCCAAAAGGCGTGCCGGTGACGGCAGAGCAGGAAGCATCGGCGTTTCGGTTGATCGGCAAGGCGAACAAGGCGGATACAGAAGAAGTGAGCGACAACGTGCGGGCGAGGAGCGCGGTTATGCGTGTACTTGAACGGATACCGGAACAACACAAGTTAGGGAGCGCGTAATCATGGGCGCGGTAGCGATTGAACAGCCAACAAAAACAGCGCGACTGAACAGGAAGCGTGTCAGGGACGGCGTTGCCACTGCGGTCAGGTTGTCGAACCAGGTCTTTACCGCACTTCAGCAGAAGCGCGTGTTGATCACCGTGGGTTTGGTGATGCTGTTGATTGTGTCCTCGTTGGGCGTAGTTGTCAGTGCCCATGAGAACCGTGAATTGTTCAACTCCTTATCTCAGCTGCAGGAGCAGCGTGACAACTACCAGCGTGAGTGGAGTCAGTTGTTACTGGAGCAGAGTGCTTTGAGTGCCCACGGACGGGTAGAGCAACTGGCCTCCGAGCGTTTCGGGATGGTCGTGCCAGGCAAACAGGATATCGTTCTGGTGCCGTTGATGGCGCCGCTCGTCGGGTCGCGTTAAGCGAAAACAACAAACCGTAAGGTGAAGACAGTGTCGGACCAGGGAAAAACAGCAACATGGGGCCAGCGACTGGCTGCCGGGCTTGGGGCCTGGCGGTACGGCACCGTGTTGGGCGTTTTTCTGTTGGTTGTCGGTGCCCTTGCCTGGCGGTTGGTGGACCTGCATGTGGTGGACAACGAGTTCCTGCGTAAGCAGGGTGACGTTCGCACCATTCGGGTGGAAAGCATCGATGCGCATCGTGGTGTGGTGACGGACCGGCACGGCGAATCACTGGCGGTGAGCACTCCAGTCCAGACCATCTGGGCGAATCCGTCCGAGATCGATGCGGATGAGCCGCGACTGACGAATGTCGCGCGCCTGTTGGGCCTTCAGGAGGCCAGGCTGCGCGAGCGGCTGCGTAAGTATTCGGGCCGCGAGTTTATTTACCTGCGCCGTAAGCTTCAGCCAGAAATTGCTCGGCAGGTGCTGGCAATGGGTATTCCGGGTGTGTACAGCCGCCAGGAGTACCGTCGTTACTATCCCGCTGGAGAGGTGACGGCTCATGTGGTCGGGTTTACGAATATCGATGAAAGCGGTCAGGAAGGTATCGAGCTGGCCTACAACCAGTGGCTGAGTGGTGAGAGCGGTCGCAAGCGGGTGCTCAAAGACAACCGTGGCCGTGTGATCAAGGATCTGACGTTGATCCGCGACGCGAAGCCTGGTCGCAACCTGGAACTCAGCATTGATTTGCGGCTCCAGTATCTGGCTTACCGGGAGCTGAAAGCCGTCGTCGGTGCGCACGACGCCAGGGGTGGCACTCTGGTGATGCTGGACGTGGACACCGGCGAGGTGTTGGCCATGGTGAATCAGGGGTCCTACAACCCCAACGACCGCAGCCAACTGAGCCCCGACCGTTTACGGAACAAAGCCATTACCGATCTGTTTGAGCCGGGGTCCACGATGAAGCCTGTTTCCATGGCAGCAGCGCTGGAGTCGGGAAAATTCAAGGCATCCAGCACCATTGACACAGCGCCGGGGTACCGGCGCTTTGGTCGTTTCACGATCCGTGATCATCGGAATTATGGGGTGATCAGCCTGACTGACGTGATTGCGAAATCGAGCAACGTTGGCATCAGCAAGATTGCCACTGAATTGGGCGGCGACACTATCCGGGATCTGTATGCCCGTCTGGGGCTGGGCCAGCCAACCGGTATCGGGTTCCCTGGTGAAGCCGTTGGCGTGCTGCCTGCGCCACCAAAGTGGCGCCCGGTCGAAGAGGCAACCCTGTCCTATGGCTATGGCATGAGCGTCAACGCGCTTCAATTGGCGCAGGCATACATGGTCCTGGCCAATGGCGGAATCCGTTACCCGCTGAGCCTGCTGAAAGCCGAAGAAAAACCCGTTGGGGAACGAGTTCTTTCCGAAGAAGTCTCATTCCAGATCAGGGGGATGTTGCGAGAAGTGGTCGAGAACGGTACCGGAAAGCGGGCTCAACCGGGATTCTATTCCGCCGGTGGTAAAACCGGGACGGTGCACCTGGTGGGCAAGAATGGATATGAGGACAGCCAGTACAAGGCGATATTTGCCGGTATGGCTCCCATCGACAATCCGCGGATTGTTACAGTCGTGGCTGTCGATGCTCCCCAGTCCGGCGAATACTACGGTGGCGAAGTGGCTGCGCCCGTATTCGCCCGGGTGATGGGTGATGCATTGCGGCTGCTGAACGTAAAGCCGGAACTGGAGCTGGGCGACGCAAAAGCGCCGCGTCGGGCATCCGGGGAGCGGGGTTAGGGTTATGTGTATTACATCACTCAGCACATTGTTGCAGGGAATCGCACCGGTACCGTCGGTGTTTGATGTCACAATCCACGGCCTGAAGACCGACAGCCGTGACGTCAGGGCGGGAGATGCGTTCGTTGCCCTGGCCGGTGCCCGAACGCCCGCCGACCACTACATCGAACAGGCGATCAGTGCGGGTGCCACCGTCATCCTGCTGGAGTCAGCGCAGCCGGATGAATGTTACGAGCATGAAGGTGTTCTTATCGTTCCGGTGACAGCATTGCGCGCTCATCTCGGGAAGATTGCGGATCGATTTTTCGAGCATCCCTCTCAGCGATTGCGCCTGATTGGCGTGACTGGAACAAATGGCAAAACCTCGGTAAGCCACTACATAGCGACATTGTTGCAGGAGACCGGCACCCCTTGCGGCGTTATCGGCACCCTTGGTTATGGTATGCCCGGTGCGCTGCAGGAAGGCGCACACACTACGCCGGATGTGGTGCAGGTAAATCGCGTGCTGTCGAAGATCATCGCCCAAGGTGGACGCGCGGCGGCGATGGAAGTCTCATCACACGCGCTCGAGCAGGGGCGGGTCGATAACCTGACCATGACCGGTGCGGTGTTTACCAACCTTACCCGGGATCATCTGGACTACCACGGTTCCATGGACGCATATGGGGCGGCAAAGGCTCGTCTTTTTCATCGCGAAGAGCTTCATTTCGCAGTCATCAATTTTGATGATCCGTTTGGCAGGCAGCTCTACGAGAAGCTTGACGGCAAATGCGACCGTGTCCGTTATAGCTTGCATGAGGCTCAGACCGAGCTCTGGTTGACGGAATTCGCACCGTCCATTGATGGTTTCAGCGCCAGTGTGGACGGGCTTTGGGGCAGGTTTAACGTGTCCGCCCGGGTTTTGGGTAGCTTTAACGTCAGCAATATTCTGGCAGCCATGGCGTCCGTGCTCAGCCTGGGGGTTCCGGTAGAAAGGGTTCAGCAGGCGGTTGAGCGGTTGTCGCCGCCGCCGGGACGGCTGGAGCCCTTCGCCGGCAGTAACGATGTGCGCGTTGTTGTGGACTACGCCCATACCCCGGATGCCCTGAACAGCGCGCTTGCCGCCTTGCGCCCCCATGTTGGCGGGCGGCTGTTCTGTGTGTTCGGCTGTGGCGGCGACCGCGACACCGGAAAGCGGCCAGAGATGGCCCGGGAAGCGGAAAGAGGAGCGGATGTCGTAATCGTGACGGATGACAATCCGCGCAGTGAAGACCCGGATGCCATTACCTCAGACATCGTCGCCGGATTTGAACATCCGGAACAGATTGCGGTTATCCATGATCGTGCAGAGGCGATTCGCCAGGCCATTCACTCTGCCGTGGCGGGGGACATTGTACTGGTTGCCGGAAAGGGCCACGAGGCGTGGCAGGAAGTGGCAGGCCAGAGATTTCCGTTCAGCGACGCTGAACAGGTGCGGCATGCGCTGTCGCTGAATGGGGGTGTCGCATGATGCGGCCATTTGCGCTGGCCGATGCTGTCAACTGGCTTGGTGGCACTGTGGCTGTGGGTGATCTGGACGGCCTGATGTTTCAGGGTGTCTCGACCGATACGCGCCGAATCGCCAGCGGAGACGTGTTCGTGGCGCTTCGGGGTGAGAACTTCGATGGACATGATTATCTGGCTGTGGCCGAGAAGGCTGGAGCCGTTGCAGCTGTTGTAGACAAGGCAGACCCGAGCATGGGGCTTCCGCAGATCCGGGTTTCGGACACGATAGACGCATTGGCACAACTGGCCCTGGCGAATCGCAATGCAAGCACTGCGCGTTTTGTGGCGATCACCGGTAGCAGCGGTAAGACCACGGTACGCGAAATGGTGGCCGCGATTCTTTCGCAGGTAGGCAATACCCTCGCCACCGAGGGCAACCTCAATAACCACATTGGCGTTCCCCTGACGCTGTTCAGGCTGTCACCGGAGCACCAACTGGGTGCGATTGAGCTCGGCGCCAGTGGCCTGGGGGAAATAGCCCACACCGTCAACATTGTTCGGCCGGAAGTGGTCATCCTCACCAACGCCGGGCAAGCGCACCTGGAAGGGTTTGGTGGTTATGACAATGTGGTGCGTGCAAAGGGTGAAATCATTGATGGCGCGCCGGAAACCGGTCTTGTCGTCCTGAACAGTGATGACCCGGCTTTTGATCTATGGCGGCAGCGGGCAGGCCAGCGTCGGGTCGCAGGTGTCAGTGGCCGGGCAAGTGAAGGGGCCGATTACGTCCCCAACGATATCCACAGCGATGGCGATGTTCGGATGTTTTGCGCTCAGGGGCCGGACGGCTGGTCCTGTGACGTCAGGCTTTCCCTGCAGGGCGAGCACAATATCACCAATGCATTGTTGGCGATTGCCGCTGCACGCGAGCTGGGTGCAGATAATGAGGCGATAAAGGCGGGGCTGGCGGCTCTGAAACCGGTAAAGGGGCGCCTGCAAATGATGGTGCTGACGCCAAAACTGACCGTCATCGACGATAGCTACAACGCCAACCCTGCCTCCATGAAAGCTGCTTTGGATGTGTTGGCTGCGCGACCAGCCAGCCGTGTGGCTGTGTTGGGGGCGATGGCTGAGTTAGGGCAGGACAGTCTCGCGCTGCATCGGGAGATTGGCGAGTTCGCCAGGGCGAGGGGCATCGAGAGACTGATTGCCGTGGGGCCTGGCTGTGAAGGATATGTTGAGGGTTTCGGAGACGCCGCTGAGGTGTGTGCGAGCCATGACGACGCCGTGCGTCGTCTGTTCGAGGGGCCTGCCGAGTCACAGACGGTACTGGTCAAGGGTTCTCGCAGTTCCGCCATGGATCGCGTGGTGGAGGGAATACAAGAAAAGGTGGGTAACGCATGCTGCTCTGGCTGACAGAGGCTCTTTCACAGTACTTTTCCGCGCTGACGGTTTTCCAGTACCTGACCGTCAGGGGGATCTTCGGGGTGTTGACGGCCCTGTTGATTTCCCTGCTGATCGGCCCGGTGATGATTCGCAAACTCAGCCAGTACCAGATTGGTCAGGCGGTTCGTGACGACGGCCCACAAACGCATTTGAGCAAAGCGGGCACGCCGACCATGGGTGGTGCGCTGATTCTGGTGGCTGTCGGGGTCAGCTCATTGTTGTGGGCGGACCTGAGCAACCGGTATGTCTGGGTGGCGATTCTGGTCACGCTGTTGTTCGGTGCGATTGGCTGGGTGGACGACTACCGAAAAGTGGTGGAACGCAATCCGAGGGGGCTGCCTGCGCGCTGGAAATATTTCTGGCAGTCAGTGATCGGAGCGACGGCGGCGGTAGTGTTGTTCATGAGTTCCGCACTGCCCCAGGAAACGTCGCTCTACGTGCCATTTTTCAAGAACGTATCGCTGACTCTGGGGCCGGTATTGTTCATTTTGCTGAGCTACTTCGTGATTGTGGGTAGCAGCAACGCGGTGAACCTGACCGATGGCCTGGACGGGCTGGCCATTATGCCGACAGTGATGGTGGCAGCGGCCTTGGGCATCTTTGCTTACGTGTCTGGTCACGCTCAGTTCGCCGATTATCTGCTGATTCCTCATTTGCCGGGCACCGGGGAGTTGATTGTGTTCTGTGGTGCGCTGGTGGGTGCCGGGCTGGGGTTTCTGTGGTTTAACACCTATCCCGCCCAGGTTTTCATGGGCGATGTTGGCGCTCTGGCGCTTGGCGCCGCGCTGGGTGTCGTGGCGGTGATCGTACGGCAGGAAATCGTATTGTTCATCATGGGCGGCGTGTTCGTTATGGAAACCGTCTCCGTGATTCTGCAGGTGGCGTCCTTCCGGTTGACTGGCCGGCGGATATTCCGCATGGCGCCGCTGCATCACCATTTTGAATTGAAGGGCTGGCCGGAACCGCGCGTTATTGTGCGCTTCTGGGTTGTCACTGTCGTGTTAGTACTGGTCGGCCTGGCCAGCCTGAAACTGAGATAGGGAAGCAAAGCACCATGGGTGTCATCGTTTCAGATCGTCGAACGCTGATTGTAGGGCTCGGTAAAACCGGGCTCTCCTGCGTGCGCTATCTGTGCGAAAAAGGCCGCGACGTTGCCGTGGCTGATAGCCGCCTGTCGCCGCCCGGCCTGGATGAACTGAGGGCCGAATGGCCGGACCTGCCCGTGTACCTGGGTGAGTTTGATGCCGAACTGTTTGCCGGATTTAACGAGTTGGTGGTCAGCCCCGGGATCAGTGTTGCCGAACCAGCGATTCGGGGTGCGGCCGATCAAGGGGCTGTCATTCGCGGTGACATCGACCTGTTTTCCGAAGCAGCGGACGCGCCGATCATTGCCATCACCGGTTCCAATGGCAAGACCACAGTGACCACGCTGGTCGGAGAGATGGCCAGGGCTGCTGGCCGCCGTGTGGAAGTCGGCGGCAATATTGGCACTCCGGCGCTGGATCTGCTTGGCCGGGGCGCGGACCTGTATGTTCTGGAATTATCGAGCTTCCAACTCGAAACCACCCGGGAACTGAATGCCCTGGCGGCCACAGTGCTGAACGTCAGCGATGATCACATGGATCGCTATCCGGACAAGATGGCCTATTTCCAGGCCAAACAACGAATTTTCAACGGCTGCCAGAACGCCGTGGTCAATCTGGACGATGCCCTGAGCACGCCCATGGCGAGGGACAACCTCCGGTTCCTGTGTTTCGGTTTTTACCGTGTTAACCCGGATACGTTCAGTACCCGCGATGACGATGAAGGCACCTGGATTACCTTCGGTTTCGACAACCTGCTGTTGGCCGAGGAATTGGGCCTGATGGGCCAGCACAATATCAGCAATGTGATGGCGGCACTGGCACTTGGACACGCTGCCGGATTACCTATGGACGTGATGCTGGACACTGTCAAGCGTTTCAAGGGGCTGCCGCATCGGTGCGAATTCGTTCGGCGGGTGAGTGATGTCGACTACATCAATGACTCCAAGGGCACCAATGTAGGAGCGACGACCGCCGCCATTGAAAGCCTGGTGCCAACGGGTGGAAAGATCGTGTTGATTGCCGGTGGTGAAGGCAAGGGCGCTGATTTCTCATTGCTCGCTGAACCCGTGGCAGCTCATTGTCGCGCGGTTGTACTGATCGGCGCTGATGCTGGGACCATCGCCACCGCCTTGGGTAATCGGGTGGAGACGGTCAACGCCGCTGACATCGCAGGCGCTGTCCATACGGCAAAAAAACTGGCCCAACCGGGTGACCGGGTACTGTTGTCACCTGCCTGTGCCAGCTTCGACATGTTCCGCGACTATGGGGATCGTGGCGATCGTTTCCGTCAACAGGTGGAGGGGCTGTGATGCACGCTGATCTCTCCCTCACCACCCATCACGGCCTGTTCCGTGATCTGCGGCCGCTGCCACTGCTGATCATCAGTTCCGCTGCGTTGCTGGTCATGGGCATTGTGATGATTTCTTCCGCCTCCATGGACATGGCGGCGGAAACCATGGGCAACAGTTACCACTATGTGATCCGTCAGCTTATTTTTGCCGGCATCGGCTGCGTACTTGCGCTGATTGCCGTCAACGTGCCGATCTCCTGGTGGGAGCGCAGCGGGTGGCTGTTGCTCGGGGTCGGTTTGCTGTCCCTGCTGCTGGTGCTGACGCCCCTCGGGCGTACGGTGAATGGCTCCACCCGTTGGATCTCGTTCGGGCTGTTCAATGTTCAGGTGTCGGAAATTGCCAAGCTTTGCCTGATTGCCTATCTGGCCGGCTACGTCGTGCGTCGTCGGGATGAGTTGCTAAACACCTGGCCCGGATTCCTCAAGCCGTTGGGCGTACTGGGTATTGCCTCGGTGCTGCTGGTTATCGAGCCGGATTTTGGCGCCACGGTGGTACTGGTTGCAGCATCAGCCGGCATGATTTTCCTGAGTGGCGTTCGGCTTAGCCGGTTTATGCCGCTGATTGGCGTGTTGGTGGTGATGGGCTCCGTGCTGGTATTCACCCAGCCCTACCGGTTGAAGCGTGTTGTGAGTTACCTCGACCCCTGGAAAGACCAGTTTGATACCGGCTACCAGCTAACCCAGTCGCTGATTGCGTTCGGTCGTGGCGACTGGGCGGGTACAGGGTTGGGGAATTCGGTACAGAAACTGTTCTATCTGCCGGAGGCCCACACCGACTTTATCTTCGCGATCATTGCGGAAGAATTCGGGCTGTTGGGGTCGCTGATGGTGCTGGGCCTGTTCACCGTATTGGTGGTGACTGGGTTTGTGATTGCCAGAAGGGCCGAGAAGGCGAGCATGCCATTCGCTGCGTGTTTCTCCTATGGCATTACTTTACTGATTGGTTTGCAGGCCGGTATCAACATGGCGGTCAGCACGGGGCTTCTGCCCACCAAGGGACTGACCTTGCCGCTCGTGAGCTATGGCGGTTCCAGCCTGATGATTACCGCTGTCTGTATTGGTGTGCTGGCCCGGGTGGAGATGGAGCGGCTGGACCGCGAGAAGCGAGCTGGCGAGAAGGCCCGTAAACCAGCGGCCAGGGGAGGTGCGGTTTATGACTGATAAACGGCGCTTTCTGATGATGGCTGGTGGCACCGGTGGCCATGTTTTCCCTGCCCTGGCAACGGCGAGACAGCTGCAGGACAAGGGGCATGAGGTTTTCTGGTTGGGTTCTCGTGGTGGTATGGAAGAGCGATTGATCGGAGAAACCGACATACCGCTGTCGCTGATCCAGATCTCAGGGCTTCGGGGTAAGGGGCGCCTGGCCTTGTTGATGGCGCCGTTCCGGCTGATGCGCGCTCTTGGCCAGGCCTTTACCATCGTTCGCGCCATCCGCCCACATTGCGTCATCGGCATGGGTGGCTTTGTGACCGGTCCTGGCGGCCTGTCCGCCTGGCTGAATCGGGTGCCGCTGGTAATTCACGAGCAAAATGCTATTGCCGGAATGACCAACCGCATTCTGGTGCGCTTCGCTCATACCGTGTTGGAGGCCTTTCCCGGGAGCTTCGGCACGACTGTGGTAACCCGCTGTACCGGCAATCCGGTCAGGCAGGATTTGGCAGAGCTTGCCGAACCTGATCAGAGGATGTCCGGACGTTCGGGCGCGCTGCGGTTACTGGTGGTAGGTGGCAGCCTTGGTGCCCAGGTGTTTAACCGCACGCTGCCGGCGGCATTGGCTCAGATGCCGGAGGCCGAACGGCCAACGGTGCGACATCAGTGTGGCGAGAAAAATATCGAGGAAGCCGGTTATGCCTACCGTGACCACGGCGTGGATGCATCGGTGGAACCATTTATCAAAGATATGGCAGAGGCCTACGGCTGGGCCGACATTGTGCTCTGCCGGTCTGGTGCGCTGACCGTTTCTGAGTTGTGCGTTGCCGGCGTAGGCGCCGTGCTGGTGCCGTTTCCCCACGCTGTGGACGACCACCAGACCCGGAACGCACAGCAGATGGTCAACGCGAAAGGCGCCATCCTGATCCCGCAGCCAAAGCTGTCGGCCGATCTGCTGGCGGAAACCCTGACCGATCTCGGCAAGGACCGCCGCCGGATTATGGACATGGCGAGGGCTGCTAAAACGCTGGCTCGCCCCGATGCAACGGAGAGAGTCGTGAATTACTGTTTGGAGGCCGCGAATGGCTGAATCCACAAATCCCCCACTGGTCTATCAGGTGCCCGAGATGCGCCGTATCCGCAATATTCATTTTGTGGGGATCGGCGGTGCCGGCATGAGCGGTATTGCCGAGGTTCTGAAGAACCAGGGCTACGATGTATCCGGTTCTGACATTCGTGAGAGCGCGGTTACCGACCGGCTCACCGGCATGGGTGTTGAGGTGTTCATCGGGCATCGCGAGGAGAACAGTGCCAGTGCTGACGTGGTTGTGGTGTCGTCTGCGGTAACGGGGGACAACCCAGAAGTATCGGCGGCTCGCGGCCGACGAGTGCCGATCGTACCCCGTGCGGAAATGCTGGCGGAAATCATGCGCTATCGCCATGGCATTGCCGTGGCTGGCACTCATGGCAAAACCACCACCACCAGCCTGATTGCATCGGTTCTGGGAGAGGCTGGCCTGGATCCCACGTTTGTGATTGGCGGCAAGCTCAATAGCGCCGGAACCAATGCGCAGCTTGGTGGTTCCCGCTATCTGGTGGCTGAGGCCGATGAAAGCGATGCCTCTTTCCTGCATCTGACGCCGGTGATTTCGGTGGTGACCAACATTGAAGCCGACCACATGGACACCTATGGCGGAGATATTGAGCGCCTGAAGCAGACATTCGTGGACTTCCTCCACAACTTGCCGTTTTACGGCGTTGCGGTGATGTGTGTGGATGACGGCTTCGTGCAGGAAATTATCCCCAGGATCTCTCGCGCCATCATTACCTATGGCATCGATAATCCGGACGCCGACTACCGGGCTGAAAACATTGAATCCGATGGCCTGCGGACACGGTTTGTGGTTCGTCGTCCGGGTGGTCGCAGTGATCTGGATGTGGAACTGAAAATGCCAGGCCGCCATAACGTGCAGAATGCTCTGGCGGCCATTGCCGTGGCCACCGATGAGGGCGTGGATGATGCCGCCATTTGTCGGGGCCTTGCGGGCTTTGCCGGGGTGGGGCGCCGGTTCCAGGTCTACGGCGACTACAGCACCCGCAAGGGCACTGTCACCCTAATTGATGACTATGGCCACCACCCCACGGAAGTGGAAGCCGTTATTCGTGCTGCCCGTGATGCCTGGCCTGATCGCAGGTTGGTCATGCTTTACCAGCCTCACCGCTACACCCGTACCCGGGATCTTTACGAGGATTTCGTCAGGGTACTTTCGGAAGTGGACGGGCTGTTGCTGATGGACGTGTATTCAGCGGGTGAGCCGGCGATACCGGGTGCCGATGGCCGTGCATTGTGTCGCAGCTTGCGGCAGCGAGGCAGCGTGGAGCCGCTGTTTGTGGAAGAAAATGGAGAAATCGAAGCCCTGCTTGCCAACACCTTACAAGATGGCGATCTGCTGATTACACAGGGCGCGGGTGATATAGGCGGAGTGGCTGCGCGACTGGCAGCAGCAGGAGTGATTGCGGATGAGTGAGGTGGCCAGGACTGTCGATTCACAAGGTTATCAGGCCGATCCGGAGACGCTGAAGGCACTGGGGCGGGTGGCAGTCTTCTTGGGCGGTGATTCCGCAGAACGTGAAGTGTCTCTGAAAAGCGGGCAGGCCGTATTGTCGGCACTGGTCTCCGCCGGCGTCGACGCCTATGCCGTGGATGTGCGTGGTTGTTTGCTGAAAACCGTAGAAGAGCCTGAGTTTGACAGGGTTTTTATTGCTCTTCACGGGCGCGGCGGGGAAGACGGCACGATTCAGGCCATCCTGTCCCAGGCGGGTATTCCCTTTACGGGCAGCGACGTGCTGGCTTCCGCGCTGGCCATGGACAAGCTGCGCAGCAAATACGTGTTTGAAGGCTGCGGATTGCCAACTCCGAAATTCCGTGCCATGGCTTCTGCGGAGGAGGCCGGCAGCCTACTACAGTCGCTGTCGTTGCCGTTGAGCGTAAAACCCTCGCGGGAAGGCTCCAGCATTGGTATTCGCAAAGTGAACAGTGAGCAGGAGCTGGTTGAAGCTTATACGCAGGCGGCTGCTCTGGACCCTCTGGTTCTCGTTGAAGAGTGGATTGAAGGCCCGGAATTTACCGTCAGCCTATTGCAGGATCAGGCGTTGCCGGCCATTGGCTTGTGCACGGACCATGTTTTCTACGACTACGACGCCAAGTACCTGGCCGATGACACCCGCTACCAAATCCCCTGCGGGCTGGACCCGGACAGCGAGTTGAAGCTCCAGCATCTGGCATTGGATGCGTTCCGGGTGCTGGGCTGCCGAACCTGGGGCCGGGTAGACATCATGCAGGACCGCCAGGGGGAATTCTGGATTCTGGAAGTGAACACGGTCCCTGGAATGACTGACCACAGTCTGGTGCCCATGTCGGCCCGGGCGGCCGGTATCAGTTTCGAGGAACTGGTGGTGAGGATCCTCATGGACACCTTGGAGGCAGGCGATGCTTGATAAGCTGCTGATCCGGAGCCGGGCGGTACCGTCCGACCCACCGAAGCGCAGGGGAGCTACCTCCCTTGGGCCAGAGCGGGACCGGTTTGGTTTGCTGAGAGCTGTATTGTCCGCCGCGCCCTGGGGGCAGGCGCTCATGGGCGCAGGTATTGTCCTGCTGGCGGCATTGGTTCCCTGGGGAACCAGCGAAGTGCTGAGCGCCATGGATCGTCAGGTCATGGCCATCGACGTCAAGGGCGAACTGGTGGGCGAAAATCGTACGGCGCTGGAGCGCAGTGCGGGCAAGTGGATAGGTCGGAGTTTCTTTGCCACGGATCTCTCTGACATCAAGGAGAGATTGGAACAGCGCCCATGGGTGGAGTCTGCAGCGGTCAAGCGCGTATGGCCGGACCGACTTCAGATCGACATCCGTGAGAAAAAACCATTGGCGTACTGGAACAGCAACCGGCTGGTGAGCCGCAACGGAGAACTGTTTGCGCCGCCTAATCCTGAAGTGGCCGGGCGACTGCCTCGGCTGGCTGGTCCGGATGAGCGTGTGAAGGAAGTGATTGATATGGCAAGGACCATGTCGGATACGCTCACCGGCCATAATCTCGGGTTTGCGGGGCTGAGTCTTGAACAGCGTGGAGCCTGGACGCTGACGCTTGCCAACGGCATCGAAGTGGTTCTGGGCAGGGATCAGGTTGAGGCGCGTTTTGAACGCTTTGTCACGGTTTATCAGGAACGGCTGGCGTCGCGCTCAGACGAAGTCAGACGGGTGGATGCCCGCTACAGCAATGGGGTGGCGGTTCAGTGGAAGCCGTCAGAAACGGCCTCGCGGACGAAATCATAGCAACGCTTAATTCAGACCTACGGTTTGGTGGAATACATGTCATCGGTTGAAACGGAAAACATGATTGTCGGCCTCGATATCGGAACCTCGAAAGTGGTTGCGATCGTCGGCAAGCGCAAAATGGACGGGACCATTGAGGTGGTGGGTATCGGTTCCCACCCCTCCCGCGGGCTCAAGCGTGGCGTGGTGGTCAATATCGAAACCACGGTCCAGGCGATACAGCGTGCGGTGGAAGAAGCCGAGCTGATGGCGGGTTGCCGAATTCACTCGGTCTACGCGGGTATTGCCGGCAGCCATATCAAGAGCCTCAACTCCCACGGCATTGTAGCGATCCGTGACCGGGAGGTGACCCAGGCCGACATTGACCGGGTGATTGACGCCGCTCAGGCCGTGGCAATTCCGGCGGATCAGAAGATTCTTCACATATTGCCGCAGGAGTTTGTCATCGACAGCCAGGAGGGCATCAAGGAGCCAATGGGGATGTCCGGCGTTCGCCTGGAGGCCAAGGTTCATCTCGTTACCTGTGCGGTGAACGCCGCCCAGAACATCGAGAAGTGCGTGAAGCGCTGCGGTCTGGAAGTGGATGACATCATTCTGGAGCAGTTGGCATCCAGTCACGCCATCCTCACCGAGGATGAAAAGGAGCTGGGTGTCTGCGTGGTGGATATTGGCGGTGGTACTACCGATATCGCTGTGTTCACCGGTGGCGCCATTCGGCACACGGCGGTCATCCCTATCGCTGGCGATCAGGTCACCAACGATATTGCCATGGCCCTGCGGACACCCACGCAGAATGCCGAGGAAATCAAGATCAAGTACGCCTGCGCCTTGACGCAGCTGGCTGGCGCGGATGAAACCATCAAGGTGCCCAGCGTGGGCGACCGGGCGCCACGGGACCTGTCCCGTCAGGCGCTCGCCGAGGTGGTGGAGCCGCGTTACGAAGAGCTGTTCACCCTGGTGCAGTCTGAACTTCGTCGTTCGGGATTCGAAGACCTGATCCCGGCCGGCATCGTGATTACCGGCGGTTCCTCCACCATGGAAGGCGTGGTGGAACTGGCCGAAGAAATCTTCCACATGCCGGTAAGGCTGGCCTGTCCGCAGGCGGTCTCCGGTATGACGGAGGTAGTCAACAACCCCATCTACGCTACGGGCGTTGGGTTGTTGATCCATGGCTTCCGCCAGATGGATCTGGGGCGGGCGCCGGCGCTTAAGGGTGAAGATGCACCCACGCTGTTTGAGCGCATGAAAGCCTGGTTCACCGGTCATTTCTGACGGCGAGCCGGGAGAAGACGTACACGAAGGTATCTCGAAAATCATAATCTCGAAAAATCAGTCTGGAAAAGGCTGATAAACAGCACGAAGGAGTAGGGGAAATGTTTGAACTCGTCGATAATGTCCAGCAAAACGCTGTCATTAAAGTAGTAGGCGTTGGCGGTGGTGGCGGTAATGCCGTTCGCCACATGCTCAACAGTGATATCGAAGGCGTGGAGTTCATTTGCGCCAACACCGACGCCCAGGCCCTGACGGATCTGGATGCTCGTCAGATCATCCAGCTTGGTGGCAACATCACCAAAGGGCTGGGCGCCGGTGCCAACCCGGAAGTAGGGCGTCAATCCGCTCTGGAAGACCGTGATCGCATTGCCGAGTCGCTGAAAGGCGCCGACATGGTGTTCATTACTGCCGGCATGGGTGGCGGAACCGGAACCGGTGCCGCTCCGGTTGTGGCCGAAGTGGCCCGGGAAATGGGCATCCTGACGGTTGCCGTTGTCACCAAGCCATTCATGTTTGAAGGCGGCAAGCGCATGAGTGTGGCGGAAGCCGGCCTCAAGGAGCTGGAAGAAACTGTTGACTCGCTGATCACCATCCCCAACGAAAAGTTGTTGGCGGTGATGGGTAAGAAAACCAGCCTGCTGGACGCATTTGGTTCAGCAAACGATGTGCTGTTGGGGGCGGTTCAGGGTATTGCTGACCTGATTACCCGCAACGGTATGATCAACGTGGACTTCGCCGACGTAAAAACCGTTATGTCGGAGATGGGCAACGCCATGATGGGTACGGCGCGTGCCACTGGCGAGAACCGGGCCCGCGAAGCTGCAGAAGCCGCTGTACGCAGTCCGCTTCTGGAAGACATCAACCTGCAGGGCGCCAAGGGTATCCTGGTCAACATCACCGCCGGTATGGATCTCAACCTGGGCGAATTCTCCGAGGTTGGTGATATCGTTCGCGAATTTGCCTCGGATTCCGCCACGGTGGTCGTGGGTACCGTGATTGATCCGGAAATGACTGACGAACTCAAGGTGACGGTGGTTGCGACCGGCCTGGGTGGCGATCGCGAGAAGCCGACCAAGGTGGTGGACAACACCCGTAGCCTGGATGGCACAACGGATTACAACCAGCTTGACCGTCCGGCCGTTCTGCGTCGTAGGGCCGTGGCTCACGGCAATGTGGCGATTGATCAGAGCAAGGACAGCGAGGAGCAGGGAGTCGACTATCTCGATATTCCCGCATTCCTTCGCCGTCAGGCTGACTGATAATCTGTTGCAAATGTATTCGGTAATGGAACCTTTGCGACCGAATTACGTGTGCTGACTATCAGTCCGGACGTGTGCCGGGAAGCCAATCAACGGTTAACGATTGGTTAAATGGTATTCAGTCTTACTTTCTGGTATTCTCCGGGCAGAATTTTGCCCAGACTATATCGCATTTATGTGACGGAAATATGTACCGATGATCAGACAACGGACACTTAAGAACACCATCCGCGCCACTGGCGTTGGCTTGCACTCGGGGGAAAAAGTGTATTTGACCCTGAAGCCCGCTCCGGTGGACTCGGGGATCGTTTTTCGCCGTACCGATCTTGACCCTGTGGTTGAAATCCGTGCCTGCGCGGAGAACGTTGGTGAGACCATGCTTTCCACGACACTGCTGAAAGATGGTGTCCGGGTTGCAACAGTGGAGCATTTGTTGTCAGCCATGGCTGGTCTCGGGATTGATAACTGTTTCGTCGAGCTCAGCGCCGCGGAAGTGCCTATTATGGACGGCTCTGCCGGTCCGTTTGTGTTTCTTCTGCAGTCCGCCGGTATTGCCGAGCAGGACGCCGCCAAGCGTTTCATTCGCATCAAGCGCGAAGTGACGGTTGAAGAAGGTGACAAGAAGGCGACTCTGCTGCCTTTCGAAGGCTTCAAGGTCAGCTTCGGTATCGACTTTGACCACCCTGTCTTCAAGGGGCGCGCTCAGACCGCAACTGTTGACTTTTCCAGCACGTCGTTCGTGAAGGAAGTCAGCCGCGCACGGACGTTTGGTTTCATGCGTGATATTGAAAAGTTGCGTGCGATGAATCTGGCGTTGGGCGGAAGCGTTGACAATGCCATCGTCGTTGACGATTACAAAATCCTCAACGAAGACGGTCTGCGTTACGACGACGAATTCGTAAAACACAAGTTGCTGGATGCCATCGGTGACCTCTACCAGTTGGGCAACAGCCTGATTGGCGAGTTCCGTGGTATTAAATCCGGCCACGACCTGAACAACAAGCTGCTGCGCAAGCTCAGGGCAGAAGAGGACGCGTGGGAAGTGGTGACCTTCGACGACGAGGCCGCTGCCCCGATTTCCTATATGAAACCTGTGCTGGCGGCGGGCTGAGGCAGGACGCCTTAATCCCGGACGTGGCTTGCGAGTTTTTCGAGAACCTCGCGTAATTGTTTGTCCTTCGTGTGCCCGGCTTCCTCTTTGAGGAGTCGGGCATTTTCGTTACTAAGGGGCGTCATTTTTGCTTTCGGACGCTCGCTGAATCGCGGCGGAGCGACCTTGACCTTCAGTTTCCAGACGAAACGGAACAACTCCTGCCTGCGAAGCTCTTCCATGATTTCATGCTGGCGGAAACGGATCTGGCTGGCGGTGGTGGCAGCCGTAGCTGACAGGGTCAGTTCCCCGTCATGGCAACTGACAAACCGTGTGCCTTTGGCAAGGCTTTGCGGAAGCGCAGCGATAACGAGCTGTTCTGCCTGCGTATGATGCTGGGCTTTGGCCATCAGTTCACGCAGGGTTGAGGCCCTGGAGAAGCTGTCCGGAGTCAATTCGAGGTCGGTTTTCTTTTTCATGGCAATCAGTAATTCTCGACGACAACGGTAACGATTGGTTACACTTCGGCACGGTTAATAGGCAGAGCCTGTATTACACTCGTTTTACATTGTCTGGTGTGTGTATGTCCACGGGCGGCTGCTATTTTATTAAACGTAGTCGTTGCAATGGATAGCACGTGCGTTTTCAGACGCGATTTATGCTGCCCAGGATTGAGTAGTCGGATAGGAAATCCGCAATCTGGCACAGGATGCCCCGGCAGGCCCAGTCAGAACACTCAGGATGCAACACTACAGGATCAGGTTGCGTCCCCATGAAACCAGAAGACGATATGAACATTATCCTCGTTGGCAAACGCCATGGGAAATCCCGTACGGTTTCTGTAAACGCCCCTGTCCTTGCAGGACTGGTGTTTTTCGTGACCGCAATGCTGATTCTGGCGGGTTGGTCTGGCTATAACGTGGCGGTGAGCCAGATTGAACCGGTCGAGCCTGCAGAATCGGAATTGGTTGCTCAGTGGCAGTCACGGCTGGGCGAACAAAAGATGGAACTGGCCCGGATTGAGCGAAATGTCCAGCAGCAGGTTGATGCCTTAACGCTGCGGCTGGGCGAGATGCAGGGGCGTCTTCTCAGGCTTGACGCCCTCGGGCAACGCTTCCTGGAGTCGGGGCTGGTGGCCAGCGACGAGTTTGACTTTGATCAGCCAGCGGCCGTCGGTGGCCCCGAGGAGAGTCTTGATGGCGACTCTTTCACCGCGCCGGAACTCACCAGCATGATTGATCGGCTTGCTCGCCGTATTGAAGATCGGGAGCAGCAATTGCGCATGCTGGACATGGTTACCTCCCGCCAGAAACTCGAAAAAGAGCTTTTTGTGGAAGGCCGTCCTATTACCTGGGGCTGGCTGTCCTCGAAATACGGTTATCGGTCCGATCCTTTTAACGGTAAGCGTACCTGGCATGCCGGCGTGGACCTGGCTGGCAAGGAAGGTAGCGACATTATCTCCGTGGCGGGCGGCGTGGTCACCTATGCCGACGAGCGCTACGGCTATGGCAACCTCGTTGAGGTGGACCATGGTGATGGCCTGGTAACCCGTTACGCCCATGCCAAGGCTATCAAGGTCAAGGTGGGCGATGTTGTCCAGAAGGGGCAGGTGCTGGCGCTGATGGGCAGCACAGGCCGTTCTACCGGGCCTCACGTGCATTTTGAAGTTATCCGCAACGGTAAATCCGAGAATCCGGAAACCTACATCAAGCGTGCTAGCCGCTAGCCGTTTACAGTGGCGCCTGTAAAGGCGCCTGATTTCTCCCCGTTGCCCCCATCCGGCACTCTTTTTTCAATCTTTTCAGCGTTGTGACAGGCTTCTGCAAGGCCCGACTTTTGTACTGCTGCGAAATAAGGTTAGAATGCCGGCTTCCTCCGTTTAATCAAAGAAGCAGTGGTCTATGTTCACAAAGCTTGCAACCAAGATGTTCGGCAGTAAGAACGCCAGAGAAATCAAGCGAATGCGCAAAACCGTATCGCGTATTAGTGAGCTTGAAGAGCAGTATGGCAATTTGTCCGACACCGAGTTGCAAGGTAAGACTGCCGAATTTCGCCGTCGCTATGACGAAGGTGAAGGCCTTGACGCATTGCTTCCGGAAGCATTTGCCACCACTCGTGAGGCAAGCCGTCGCGTTATGGGGATGCGCCACTACGACGTGCAGATGATCGGCGGCATCACGCTTCACGAAGGCCGTATTTCCGAGATGAAGACCGGCGAAGGTAAAACGCTGGTCGCAACGCTGGCCGTGTATCTGAACGCCTTGACCGGCAAGGGCGTACATCTGGTTACCGTGAACGACTACCTGGCCCGCCGCGACGCCGAATGGATGGGAAAGCTGTATCGGTTCCTGGGCCTGCAGGTCGGTGTCGTGGTGGCCGGCCAGCCCCCTGAAGAGAAACGGGCGGCCTATCAGGCGGATATTACTTACGGTACGAACAACGAGTTCGGCTTTGATTATCTTCGCGATAACATGGCCTTCAGCACGGAAGACAAGGTGCAGCGGGGCCTGCACTTTGCCATTGTCGACGAAGTGGACTCCATCCTCATTGACGAGGCACGTACCCCGCTGATTATCTCCGGGGCGGCCGAGGACAGTTCAAAACTCTACCTGGCCATCAACGAGCTGGTCCCGAGCCTCGAAAAGGGCGAAGTCAGCGAAGAAGAAGGCGAGCCCAGCGGCGATTTCACCATTGACGAAAAATCCCGTCAGGTAGAGCTCACCGAAACCGGCCATGAAAAAGTGGAAGAGTTGTTGCTGGAACGGGGGCTTCTGAAGGAAGGTGAAAGCCTGTATTCTGCCGCCAACCTCAGCCTCCTGCATCACGTCCACTCGGCCCTCAGGGCTCACCACCTGTTCCAGAAAGACGTGGACTATATTGTCCAGGGCGATCAGGTAGTGATTGTTGATGAGCATACGGGCCGCACCATGCCGGGCCGTCGCTGGAGCGAGGGGCTGCATCAGTCGATTGAAGCCAAGGAAGGGGTTCGCATTCAGGCAGAGAGCCAGACCCTGGCTTCCACCACTTTCCAGAATTACTTCCGCCTCTACGACAAGCTGGCCGGTATGACCGGTACCGCCGACACGGAAGCGTTTGAGTTTCGTCAGATTTACGGCCTGGACGTTGTTGTTATTCCTCCCAACAAGCCCATCCAGCGAATCGATTACAACGATCTGATCTACCTGACTCAAGAAGAGAAATTCCACGCCATCATTGATGAGATCAAGGACGTCACGGCTGAGGGTCGACCAATCCTGGTGGGCACGGCTTCGATCGAGGCCTCAGAGCTTCTGTCCATGCTGCTCAAGAAGGCGCGAATTGATCACAAGATCCTGAACGCCAAACAGCACGAGAGTGAGGCTCAGATCATTGCGCAGGCCGGTCGCCCGGGGGCGGTCACCATTGCCACCAACATGGCCGGCCGTGGTACGGACATCGTGCTGGGTGGTAACTGGGAATTTGAGGTGGCGGGCATGGAAAGCTCCACCGAAGAGGAAGTAGCTCGTATCAAGGCCGAATGGACCGAGCGTCACAACCAGGTGCTTGAAGCTGGCGGTCTGCACATCATTGGTACCGAGCGTCACGAATCCCGCCGTATCGACAATCAGCTTCGGGGCCGTGCCGGTCGTCAGGGCGACCCTGGTTCATCACGGTTCTTCCTGTCGCTGGAAGATAACCTGATGCGGATATTTGCGCCGGATCGCGTGAAGAGCCTGATGCAGGCCATGGGGATGAAAAAAGGCGAGGCCATCGAGCATCGAATGGTCACCAACGCCATTGAAAAATCCCAGCGCAAGGTGGAAGGCCGCAACTTCGATATGCGGAAAACCCTGCTGGAGTACGACGACGTTGCCAACGATCAGCGTACGGTGATCTATGATCAGCGTAACGAGGTCATGTCCTCGGAAGACGTTTCCGAGATGATTAAAACCATTCGCGAGGATGTGGTGGACTCTCTGGTCAGTGAGTTCATCCCGCCGCAGAGCATGCCGGAGCAATGGGATGTTGCCGGCCTGGAGAGCCAGCTGCAATCGGAGATGGCCATCAACCTGCCTGTTCAGCAATGGCTGGACGAGGACAGCAAGCTCTACGAAGAAAATCTGCGTCAGCGTATTCTGGAAGAGATTGTCGCGGCCTACGACGCCAAAGAAGAGCTGGCTGGCGCCGAGCCCATGCGCAAGTTCGAGAAGCAGGTGTTCCTGCAAGTGCTCGACACGCTCTGGAAAGAGCACCTTTCGAATATGGACCACCTGCGCCGTGGTATCCACCTGCGCGGCTATGCCCAGAAGAACCCTAAGCAGGAGTACAAGCGCGAGGCGTTTAACCTGTTTGAAAGCATGCTGGAAACCATGAAGCGTGATGTGGTCCGGGTGTTATCCCATGTCCGTGTTCAGAGCCGTGAAGAAATGGAAGAGGTGGAACGCCGCCGCAAAGAGGAGCTCGAGCGGGAGCTTGCCCAGGCGCGACTGCGCCACGATGAAACCAGCGCCACCGCGCAGCACAGACAGGATGACAACGCAGGTGGGTCTGGCGCCCAGCAGCCTCAGGGTACGCCGGAGACCTTTGTGCGCCAGGACCGAAAGGTAGGGCGAAACGAGCCTTGTCCATGCGGGTCCGGCAAGAAGTACAAGCAGTGTTGTGGAAAGGTCAACTGATTTCCGCCGCTGAGTGAGCGAACCAAGGCCCGCACCCTGATCGACAGGTTGCGGGTTTTTCGTTTGGTAACCGGTGTTCATGACGAAAGGAGATTGAAAATGGCAGTTGGTCCAGGAACCTTGCCGACGTTTTTCCCGGTGGCCGGTGTCAGGCTGGGTATCGGCAGCGCCGGTATCAAGAAACCCGGCAAGAAGGATCTGGTGGTTATTGAGCTGGCGCCAGGTAGCCGAGTGGCCGGTATTTTCACCCGTAATCAATTTTGCGCGGCCCCCGTTCACGTCACGCGAAACCATCTGGCCGGCGAAGCACCTCGCTACCTGCTGATCAACACCGGCAATGCCAATGCCGGCACCGGCGAACAAGGCATGAAAGATGCCCTGTCCTGCTGCCAGGCGCTGGCGGATCATGCCGGTGTCTCCGCCGGTAGCATACTGCCTTTTTCAACCGGCGTTATCGGTGAACCGCTGCCGGTGGGTAAAATCGTCAGTGCGTTGCCGCAGGCGCTGGCGGATGTCTCCGAATCGCACTGGGCGGAAGCGGCCTCGGGTATTATGACCACCGACACTCGTCCCAAGGGTGCCTCGCGCCAGATTGATCTGGACGGCCAAACGATATCCATATCCGGCATCAGCAAGGGTGCGGGGATGATTCGTCCCAACATGGCTACCATGCTGGGCTTCATCGCCACCGATGCGAATATCGCGCCGGATGTGCTGGCGAGCCTTTCGTCAGAGTTGGGAGAGGCGTCCTTCAACCGGATTACCATTGACGGTGACACGTCCACTAACGACGCCTGCATGCTGATTGCCAGCGGCCAGTCTGGCGGCCCTGAAATCACGGCCGATAGCCCGTCCCTGCCAAAGCTCAGAGAAGCACTACGCGAGGTCTTCCTCGAGCTGGCGCACGCGATTGTTCGCGACGGCGAAGGTGCCACCAAGTTTGTCACCATTGAAGTGAGCCGCGCGACATCGGTACAGGAGGCGCTGGACGTTGCCTATACGGTCGCTCACTCACCACTGGTCAAAACCGCACTGTTTGCGTCCGATCCCAACTGGGGGAGGATACTGGCTGCTGTGGGGCGTGCTGGTGTCGATGGGCTGGACCTGAACGCTCTCGAGATCTGGCTGGGCGATGTGTGCCTGGTTCGTAATGGCGGTCGTGCAGCGGATTACAGCGAGTCGCGCGGGCAGGCGGTGATGGACGGTGAGGAAATTACCATCCACATCGATCTCAGGCGGGGGGATGTCAGTGAACGGGTGTGGACCTGCGACTTTTCCCATGACTACGTCACCATCAATGCTGAGTATCGCACCTGATTATGACGCCAGTTCAGGAAATACACGTTGCGGTGGGTGTTGTCTTTCGTGATGGGAAAGTATTGATCGCCCGTCGGCCGGACCATGTTCATCAGGGCGGTTTACTTGAGTTTCCGGGTGGCAAGGTTGAGGCCGGTGAAACGGTCCAACAGGCCCTGGTCAGGGAAATTCGGGAAGAGACCGGGTTGCGGATAGATCCGGACCTTCTTGAGCCGGTGATTGAAATTCGCCACGATTACGGAGACAAGCGGGTGTTTCTCGATGTCTGGGAAGCCTCTTGCGCTGAAGGTGCCCCCGAGGGCCGCGAAGGGCAGGCGATACAGTGGCTGGGTGTCCAGGATCTGGCGGATGTGGATTTCCCTGCCGCAAACAGGCCAATTATCCGGGCTCTGAAGCTGCCTCGTCGCTATGCCATTACCGGTTCTATCGGTAACCCTTCCGCATTCCCCGACCAGCTTCGCCAGTGCTTGCTCGCAGCACGCCCGCAGTTGTGCCTGTTCCGGGCGCCGGAGTTAAGTGAGGAGATATACGAGCGGTTGGCGGGCTGGTCACTGGAGGCGTGTCGCGCCAGCGATTCCCTGTTGATGCTTCACGGTGCTCCGTTGCTGCTTGAGCTCCTGCCCCAGGCAGCCGGTTTGCACATGCCATGGCGGGAAGCCAGGCAGTATTCAGTACGGCCGATTCCCGAGGGGCAACTGCTGGCAATCTCCTGTCACGATGAAGAGGAAATTGCCCATGCAGAACAGCTCCAGGCAGATTTCATTACCCTGGGCCCGGTAAAGCCTACCTCTTCCCATCCTGGTGCGCCGGGAATTGGGTGGGCGCGTTTCCAGGCGCTGGCCGCAGGCGCAGGGATTCCTGTCTATGCCCTTGGCGGGCTTGCCCCTGATGATACTCATGCAGCCCGCCAGGCTGGCGCTCAAGGTATTGCGGGTATTGGTTTCTGGTGGTCAGGGAACGGATACTGATCCAGCCGCGAGTTCTGTACGCTCTGGTATGATAGATCCGTTAAGGCCGCTTTTATCAACGATTTTGGGAGACACCGTGAGCAAACTGACGCATCTTGACGATACCGGCGCGGCGCGCATGGTGGACGTTACGTCCAAGGCTGTTACCGAGCGTGAGGCCAGGGCCGAGGCGCTGATTCGGATGGCGCCGGACACCCTGGCAATGATTGTGGAAGGGCAGCATCCCAAGGGGGATGTGCTGGCGGTGGCGCGGGTCGCCGGTATCATGGCGGCCAAGAAAACCCACGAACTGATTCCGCTTTGCCACGCGCTGAACCTGACCTCGGTAAAGGTAGAGCTGACGCCGGGCAAGGACGGCGCTTCGATTCACATCGCCACTCGCTGCAAGCTCTCCGGCCAGACGGGTGTTGAGATGGAGGCCCTGACGGCCGCCAGTGTGGCGGCATTGACCCTCTACGATATGTGCAAGGCCGTTGATCGCGGTATGGTCGTGGACAATGTCCGCCTGTTGGAGAAGAAGGGTGGTCGTAGTGGCCACTGGTCTGCTTCTGACTCCGGTTCGTAAGATCCACCATACAGAGGCTACGCCAGGGCGCTGGCCTCGTGATAGAATGCGCCGCTCGATTGACTGAACCACGAGGAAACACTGTGGCTGTTCGTTACATCCAGACTTGCCGGCTGCCAACCCCTTTCGGCGTTTTCGACATGCACGGCTTTGAAGAGCCGGACACCGGAAAGGAGCACGTGGCGCTTACGCTGGGTGACCTCAACAGTCCGGAGCCGATGCTGGCGCGGACCCATTCCGAGTGCCTGACCGGCGACGCCCTTTACAGCATGCGCTGTGACTGCGGTTATCAGTTGGAAGAAGCCTTGCGCAGTATTGCCCGCGAAGGTCGGGGCATTCTTATGTATCTGCGCCAGGAAGGCCGGGGTATTGGGCTGTTGAACAAGATTCGTGCCTACAATCTGCAGGATCAGGGCGCGGACACCGTGGAAGCCAATGAACAGCTCGGCTTTGCGGCCGACTTGCGGGACTACAGCATGTGTCGGGATATGTTGGCACACCTTGGCATTCGCAGCCTGAGGCTGATGACCAATAATCCGCGCAAGGTGGATGCGTTGACCGATCTGGGTATAGAAATAGCGGAGCGTGTCCCTCTGCATGTGGGGCGCAACCCCCACAATGAGCATTACCTCAATACCAAGCAGAGCAAGCTCGGACACTGGTTCGAGACCCACCAGGACGACGATCCCGCCGTCTGATGTGATCTCTTCGCGGACTTATTGAACCGCCTTCAGTGACTGGTTGTACTTCATTCGCTCCAGGCGGGTTTCAATAGTGCGCTTGATGCCTTCGGCGTCCAGCCCGCAGGAAGACAGTAACTCGCCGTGCTTGCCATGATCTATGAAGGTGTCTGGCAGGCCGATCTGAAGCACGGGCTGGCTGACATCCCGACTGTTCAGGAATTCCGTCACTGCGCTGCCCGCTCCGCCAGCAATAGCGTTCTCTTCAATCGTGACCAGCAGGCCATGCTTTTCCGCCAATGCCAGGATGAGTTCTTCATCCAACGGTTTTACAAAGCGCATGTCGGCCACAGTGGCGCCCAGAGACTTGGCAGCCTCCAGTGCAGGCGTGAGCAGGGTGCCGAAGTTAAGGATGGCAACACCCGAACCTTCTTTCGCAAGCCGACCCTTGCCGATCGGTAGTGGAGCCAGTTCGCGGATCATCTCTGCACCCGGGCCAGTACCTCGCGGGTAGCGTACTGCCGCCGGCCCCTCAAACAACATGCCTGTGTGCAGCAGTTGACGGGTTTCGTTCTCGTCAGAGGGAGTCATCACGATCATATTCGGGACACAACGCAAGTAGCTGATGTCAAACGCGCCTGCGTGAGTGGGGCCGTCTTCACCTACCAGCCCGGCCCGGTCGATAGCGAACAGGACGTCCAGATTCTGGATGGCCACGTCATGGATCAGTTGATCGTAGGCACGTTGCAGGAACGTCGAATAGATCGCAACCACTGGTTTGGCGCCGTCGCAGGCAAGGCCTGCAGCCAGGGTGACGGAATGCTGTTCAGCAATGGCAACGTCGAAGTACCGGTCCGGGAAGCGTTGGGAGAACGCCAGAAGGTCGGAGCCTTCACACATGGCGGGGGTGATACCCACAATGCGGTCGTCGGCTTCGGCGGCGTCACAGAGCCATTGGCCAAATACATTGGCGTACTTCAGTTTCGATGGCTTCGGGGCAACCGGTTCTGGCTTGCTGGGTGGTACCGGCTCGATTTTATTGATGGCATGGTAGCCGATCGGATCAGCTTCGGCCGGGGCGAAGCCCTTGCCTTTGGTGGTGACCACGTGGAGAAATTGCGGGCCGTCCAGTTCGCGGATGTTCTCCAGGGTCTCCAGTAGCAGGGGCAGGTCGTGACCGTCGATGGGGCCAATGTAGTTGAACCCCAGCTCCTCAAACAGCGTGCCCGGGGAAATCATGCCCTTGAAGTGCTCCTCGGTCTTGCGGGCCAATGCCATCAACTGTGGTGTGCCCTGGAGCACCCGTTTTCCGCTGTCGCGGACCTGGTTGTAGGTCCGGCTCGCCAACAGCTTGGCAAAATAGTTCGACAAGCCTCCCACATTGCGGGAAATAGACATGTCATTGTCGTTGAGGATCACCAGCATGTTGGCGTCCAGATGCCCGGCGTGGTTCAAAGCCTCGAAGGCCATGCCGGCCGTCATGGCACCGTCGCCGATGACGGCAATGCTCTTGCGACCAGTGCCCTGCATGCGGGAGGCGATGGCCATACCCAGGGCAGCACTGATGGAGGTGCTGGAATGACCAACGCCGAAGGTATCGTATTCGCTCTCCGCGCGTTTCGGAAAGCCGGCCAGGCCATCTTTTCGACGGATGCTGTTCATGCGTTCCCGGCGCCCGGTCAGGATTTTATGGGGATAGGCCTGGTGGCCCACGTCCCATACCAGGCGGTCCTCCGGGGTATTGAAGACGTAATGCAGGGCAACGGTCAGCTCCAGGACACCCAGGCCAGCGCCGAAATGGCCGCCTGTTTGACCCACCGACCATAGCAGGAAGGCACGTAGCTCCCTGGCGAGCTGAGTCAGTTGTTCCGCTGCCAGCTCGCGCAGTTGCCCGGGAGTGTCAATCCTGTCCAGCAGCGGCGTGTTGGGCCGTTGGGACGGGATTTCCTTAAAAGTATATGTATCCTGCATCTGCTCTGGTCTTTTCCGGGTGGTTCAAAATGTGGGTACTATTATAGGGGATGAAGGCACCCGGTTTCATACTGATTGGGCCAGTTGGGCCCCTCCAGTCCTTCATAAGTCAGTGTGCATGTCAGAGCCGTTGATGATCAATGGGTGCGTGCCACCACGTAGCCGGCCATGTCCCGGAGCAGGTCACCTTCCACGCCAAACATCTCGATGCTGGCCAGTGCGGACTCAAGCAGCTGTGACAGGTAGTTCCGGGCGCCGTCTGCGCCCATCAACGAGGGATAGGTTGGCTTGGAGCGGGCCAGATCCGAGCCCTGGGGTTTGCCGATTACAGTCGTGTCGCCCTCAATATCCAGAAGGTCATCCTGCACCTGGAAGGCGAGACCGAGGGTTTGCGAATAAACCGTGAGGGCCGCCAACTGGTCTTCGTTCACATCGGTTGCGGTGAGGGCCCCCATCCGGACGCTGGCCGCAATGAGTGCGCCGGTTTTGTGGCGGTGCATATTTTCCAACTGCTCGACGGTCAGCTGCTTGCCGACGGACTCAAGGTCTATCGCCTGTCCACCCGCCATGCCCTGATGGCCGCTGGCGGTCGCCAATTCCCGTATCATTGCAAGGCGCACCTGATCATCCACTCCCGGTGCTTCGGCCAGCCAGCCGAACGCAAGGGTCTGCAGCGCATCGCCTGCCAATATGGCGGTGGCTTCGTCAAAGGCGATGTGTGTGGTGGCGCGGCCGCGGCGCAGGTCGTCATTGTCCATGGCCGGGAGGTCATCGTGAATCAACGAGTAGGCATGAATCAGTTCCAGCGAGCAGGCGGGAACGATCGCACTCTCCCGGGGTTGGCCCAGCGCCGTGGCTGCTGCCAGGCAAAGCGCCGGCCGGATGCGCTTGCCTCCGCCCAGCACACTGTATCGCATGGCCTGTTGCAGGCGTTCAGAACCTTGGCCGGATGCACAAAGCTGGCGCTCAAGTTCGGCGTCAATCTGATTGCGGCATTGTTCCAGGAACGCCGCCAGGCGGGTGTTCGGAGTTGACATCAGGCGGGTTCGTCCGGAGTGAAAGGGCGTGTTTCCAGTGTACCATCGCTGCTTTCCACCAGTTGTTCTACCCGCTGTTCAGCCGTCTTGAGTGCCTGTTGGCACTCACGAGTCAGCTTTACGCCGCGTTCAAATGCTGTGAGAGACTGCTCCAGGGAGAGTTCGCCCTGCTCCAGGTCATGAACCAGTTTTTCCAGCTCATCCAGGGATTTTTCGAAGTCGGCGATGGACGCCGAGCTTTTCTCACCGGCCATAAAGGGCCTCCGGTTGCTTCGCGGAATTTGGCGGATTATACCAAAGCTTCAGGCCGACCGCTGCCAGCAGAAATGTCTTGTGCCTTCCTTTTTTCCCTCCGGTCCCCAACACTGTTCTGTCACCCGGATTTCACCAATAGCGCTGACTGTGACCACCGTCGTGGCGCGGGTGCCGTAGTCGCCGCCGATAATGAAAGGGGAAGACAGGAAGCGCTCGGTATCTTTGCCAACACCGGTATCCGGCAGTTCATGGTCGGGCGCCGGCGTTGTGTCCTGAAGGCGTTCGATAAGGTTGTGATGGAGATCATCGGTGCGGTCCGCCGACGCCCCTTCCAGCAAATCGGTCACCGAGTTTCTCAACCTCAGCAGTTTTGGCCAGGGGGTCTGCAGGAGGTGGTTGCTCAAGCCGTAGGTGCCGCGATGAACATGGCGCCCGGGATGAGCGTCACGGTTGCTGTAGTACCATCCTGCGTGCTCATCCAGCCTGACCAGATTAAATCCCGAGTAATCGCTTTTTTTCGTCTGCAGTCGGATTGCGAGCGCATCTCGGCTTTCTGCCAGCGACATTAGTGGCAGTTCGCCACGGGAGTGGGCGCCGGGTACCTGCGAGCCTTCCCGTACATTGGTCACGGCGGCAACACCTCCATCCTCATCGACTGCGAGCCAAGTGCCGCCTGACTGCAAATCACGTCCCGCCAGGATATTGCGCCCGGCGGTTTCGCTGTGCCACCAGTCCATAGCCGCTGTGGGCCGGCGAAAGAACTCATCACGATTTGCTGCCACGACCAGTGGAAAGGCAGGATGCTGTTGTACGCTAAAAACAATCAGGCACATGGTGGCGGGCTCATCAGTCGCGAGTGAACAAAAGGGATTCGGTGTGTATCATACCAGCCTGATTCGCTGTCTGCGTGTGGCTGAGTATGACCCTTTTTGCTGTTGTTGGCCTCTATCTTGTGCTGGGCGCCCTGGCGGGCACCATGGCTGGTCTGTTTGGCATTGGTGGCGGGCTGGTTATTGTTCCGGTGCTTATTTTCAGTTTTGACCTGCAGGGTGTGAGTGGCGACATTGCGGCTCATCTGGCTGTGGGCACCTCTCTGGCCACTATTGTCTTCACCTCCATCAGTTCAATACGGTCCCACCATCTTCATGGCGCCGTCCGCTGGGAGATATTCCGCCCCATGACGGCGGGTATTGTACTCGGTGCGGTGCTGGGTGCCTGGACCGCATCCATGCTCAGTGGTGAGGCCCTGGAGTTGGTCATAGGTGTGTTTGTCATTCTGGTGGCTTTAAAAATGCTTTTCGGTGCCAACCCCAAACCCGGTCGCGATGTGCCGGGATCCGTCGGGCTGGGGAGCGCCGGCGCCAGTATTGGCTGGGCATCCGCTATTTTTGGCATTGGCGGTGGCACGCTGACCGTTCCGTTCCTGAGCTGGTGTAACGTGCGGATGCAGCAAGCGGTGGGCACCTCTGCCGCCTGTGGATTGCCCATCGCTGTGGCCGGTGCGCTGGCAAATATTGCCACTGGCTGGCAGAACCCGGAGCTGCCCGAGCTCAGCATTGGGTTTATCTATTTGCCTGCGTTTGTGGGTATTGTTCTGACCAGTGTATTGTTCGCCCGGGTTGGAGCCAATCTGGCTCATCGCCTGGACGCGGCCCTGTTGAAAAAAATCTTCGCCATCTTCCTGATTGTCGTAGGTATCCGTTTTCTGTTGTGACCTGAGGGGTTCTTGATGCTTCAGCATCCGCAAATCGATCCGGTGGCCATTGCCATCGGGCCTTTGAAAATACACTGGTACGGCTTGACCTACCTGGTCGGATTTCTTGTGGGCTGGTGGCTGGGCCGCCTTCGTGCCCGCAAGCCTTGGTCGCCCATTACCGAAGTGCAGATGGGGGACATGCTGTTCTATATTGCCCTTGGTGTGATACTGGGCGGCCGTTTTGGCTATGTGATCTTCTACAATTTCAGCGCCTTCGCGGACGATCCGCTGATGTTGCTGCGTGTGTGGGAAGGAGGTATGTCGTTCCACGGTGGCCTGCTTGGTGTGATCTTCGCCATGTGGTGGTTCGGTCGCAAGGTGGACCGCACCTTCTGGCAGATTGCGGATTTCGTTGCACCGCTGGTGCCGGTAGGACTCGGCGCTGGCCGTATAGGCAACTTCATCAACGGCGAGCTGTGGGGTAAGCCCACCGACGTTGCCTGGGGCATGGTCTTCCGCACAGCACCTGACAGCTTGGCCCGGCACCCGTCCCAGCTTTACCAGTTTGCCCTGGAAGGCGTCCTGCTATTTATCGTCCTGTGGTGGTTTTCGTCCAAGCCGCGGCCCCGTATGGCGGTTTCTGGCTTGTTCCTGGCGTGTTATGGCATTTTCCGCTTTCTGGTGGAGTTTGTTCGCCAGCCCGACCCACAACTGGGCTATCTGGCCTTTGACTGGCTTACCATGGGGCAGGTGTTGTCGTTCCCCATGATCCTCGCGGGTGCTGCTCTGATTGTTCTTGCTTACCGGAGAAACGCTGAATGAAAGCCTATCTCGACCTGATGAAAGACGTGGTGGACAACGGCATGGACCGCGGTGACCGCACCGGCGTCGGCACCCGCTCTGTGTTCGGCCGCCAGATTCGCTTTGACCTGCAGGGCGGCTTCCCGCTGGTGACGACCAAGAAAGTCCACCTGCGCAGTATTATCCAGGAGCTGCTGTGGTTTCTGCAGGGTTCCACCGACAACAACTGGCTGAAAGAACGCAACGTTTCTATCTGGAATGAATGGGCCCTGGAGAACGGCGACCTCGGTCCTATCTACGGCAAACAGTGGCGAAGCTGGCACTGCCCGGACGGCAGCACTGTTGACCAGATCAGCGAGGTCATTGAGCAGATTCGCAACAAGCCTAATTCCCGCCGGCTGATTGTCTCGGCCTGGAACCCGGCTGAGCTCCCGGATGAATCCATTGGCCCTCAGGACAACGTCCGCCAGGGGCGCATGGCGTTGGCGCCTTGTCACTGCCTGTTCCAGTTCTACGTTGCCGACGGCAAACTCTCCTGTCAGCTCTACCAGCGCAGTGCGGATCTGTTTCTGGGGGTGCCGTTCAATATCGCATCTTACGCATTGCTGACTCACATGATTGCCCAGCAGTGCGATCTGGGTGTAGGGGAGTTCGTTCATACCTTTGGTGACTGTCACCTTTACCAGAACCATCTGACCGACAATATCGTGTTCGAGCAACTTAAACGGGAGCCACGGGCGTTGCCCCAATTGGTGATCAAGCGGAAACCTTCTTCGATCTTCGAGTACGAATTGGAGGATTTCGAGTTTGACGGTTACGAGCCTCATCCTGGGATTAAGGCGCCTATTGCGGTCTAGCCTCTGGTATGGATCCGGCCCTCTGAGTTTGGGGGCTGCATGGCAGTGACTGACCAGTGCGGAACCATCGCCCGGTAGGTGACACGCAATACCCGATACGGCAACAGGAACCGTCGGAAGATCCTGTTAAGCGCCAGCTTGAACGCAATGTGTTCACCGGCAAGCTGAGCGACGTTCTCAATTCCGCGGTCAACTGGGGCCGCAAAAATTCCCTCTGGCCCTACAACTTCGGGCTGTCCTGCTGCTACGTGGAAATGACCACCGCCTTCACCGCGCCCCACGACATTGCCCGCTTCGGAT
>NZ_ABCP01000027.1 GCF_000170835.1 Marinobacter algicola DG893 | reverse complement strand
CCAAAACTGTGCGGAGCCATGGATGGCGGAGCCCAAGCGCCCCATGGAATGGGCTTGAGCGTGTTTTGGGAGGCTAGCCCCACGTGGTCTTGCACCCAAGTCAGTCCGCAACAAGGCTTGCACCCAAACCAAAACACCGGCTATCGTTCAGAATCGTTCTCAAAAACAGATCTGAAATGACCAAACCGTTCCAGTTTAAAGACCGCGACGTAAAAATCGAAAAACGCGAAACCGTGTTCCATGGCTTCTTCCGCATGGACAAACTCTGGTTGACACATCCGCGCTTTGACGGCGGGCAAATGCCAACCTTCACCCGCGAATTGTTCATCCGTGGCGACGCTACCTGCGTACTACCCTACGATCCCGATCGTGACGAAGTTGTTCTTCTCGAACAGTTCCGCCTCGGTGCTCTGGGTCGGAAGCAGTCCCCGTGGCTACTGGAACTCGTGGCCGGCATGAACGAGGAGGGTGAGTCGCCTGAAGACGTCGCCCAGCGAGAGGGCCAGGAAGAAGCCGGCCTGACCTTCAAACCGCTGAACAAGATCTGTGACTATTTGGTGTCTCCCGGCGGAAGTACGGAGCTGATTCACCTCTACTGCGGTCGCATCAGCACCGAGTCGGCGGGTGGTCTGTTTGGTATGGAGCACGAACATGAAGATATCCGTGCTCACGTATTCAGCGCCGACGAAGCCATCGCAATGATTTATGATGGACGTATCAATAACGCTGCCGCGATCATCGCGCTGCAGTGGTTGCAGTTGAATCGCCCGCGCTTGCGGGAAGGTTGGAGCTGATATGACAGAGTGGGTCATGAAACCCCGGCGCTACGTACCGGATCTGAGACGTTTCGGCGCGCTGTGTGATGGAAATTACATGCGGCTTCATCGCCTGCGGAGGCTGGAGGCGAAAGGCCGCCCCGTTTGTGAATTCGAGCTTCACCGTGAGGACCAGTACCTGGGCCGTGTTCGCATCGAAGTGCTGCAAACCACAAAGTTTACGGAAACCCTGCTGCTTGAGCAGGTTCACAACTCCGGGCGTTGGCTGAATAATCCCCAGTTAACGGTTCGGGTCTATCACGATGCCACCATGGCAGAGGTGATCAGCTGCTACCGCGACCGGCAGATAGCTCCGGTGAACGACTACCCGAACCGCTTTATGCACCACCCGGACGAGAAAGTTCAGGTCAACAGTTTCTTGGCCGACTGGCTTGATTACTGCCTGCGTTTCGGCCACTTGCCGATGGAACATGCCGCCTGGTCCGCCGGAGAGGGCGTGGACTAAGGTTGTATGTCTGCTCTGCATCCAATGGCATAGAGTGCTCGTAGACTGTGCGAGAGTTGTCAAAACCGGCAATTGCCTGGGAAAGCCTGAACAGAATGTGATGAATATTCTGGATGCCGGCGAAAAAACTCAATAACCTGCCAGTAGGTCTGCTTCACCGGTGTGTGTTGCGCAAACGCAAGAACCACGAGTGCCATGACAGAGAACGACAACCAGCGTGCCCTCCGGGTGCTACAACTGACTGACCCGCACCTGATGGCCGATCCGGCGGGTGGGCTGCTGGGTGTCAATACGAGGGATAGCCTCGATGCCGTGATTGCTCAGGTTTTCCGGAACCATGGCCAGCCGGACCTGATCCTCGCTACGGGTGATATTGCCCAGGACGCGAGCGAAGAAGCCTACCGCCTGTTTGGCGACAAACTGAACGTCTTTCAGTGTGACTCGGCCTGGATGGCCGGTAATCATGACGATTCGCCACTGTTATCACGTGTTGCCGCCGAACGAGGAGCTGATCAGCGCCATATTCTTCAGGGTGGGTGGCAGTTTGTGCTGTTGGACACCTCGGTTCCCGGTAAGGTATTTGGTGAGTTGGCGGAGTCTGAACTGGCGTTTCTTGAGACGACGCTGAGTGACAATCCCGATCTGCCCGCTCTGATCGCTCTTCATCACCATCCGATCGAAATCGATACCCGCTGGATGTCACCGATCGGGCTTCGCAATCGAGACGCTTTCTGGCAGGTGATAGACCGTTTTCCGCAGGTAAAAATCGTCCTCTGGGGGCATATCCACCAGGAACTGGATCAAACCCGCAAGGGTGCACGCCTGCTGGCGACGCCGTCTACCTGCATACAGTTTACGGCCGGTTCCGTGGAATTTTCGGTGGAAGATAAGGCACCGGGGTACCGGTGGTTTGAATTGCGGCCGTCGGGCGAATTTTCCACCGAGGTCAGCCGCGCAACGGATTTTGTGTTCGAGTTGGATAGCAACAGCACCGGATATTAGCTGCTTGCTGATCGGCGGTCGGCCTGTTAATAACCACCTTATTGCGTATATAATTCTGGCTTCGCTCAGGACGAGCAAGAGACATTCACTTCTTCAGGGATCGAAGACATGCCCCAGGCAACCGGACTGCAGTTCACGGCCACCCTTGGCCAACTCCCCAAAGACCTGTTCGTGGTCGCCCGTTTCGAGCTGACCGAGACCCTCTCCAAGCTGTGCCACTGCAAGCTGGAACTGGCCAGTACCTCGCCCGACATCGCCCCCGAAGACGTGCTCGAACAGCCCGTGGACCTGGTGATGTGGCAGGACGGAGTACCGCTGCGACGCTTTACCGGCGTGGTCAACGAATTCGTTCGGGGCGACTCCGGCCACCGCCGCACCCGCTACGACGTCATCGTCCAGCCCCCGCTGTGGCGCCTCGACCTGATGCACAACAGCCGCATCTTCCAGACCCAGAGCACCGACACCATCGTGCGCACCCTGCTGGAAGAGCGGGGCATCATCGACACCGTCTTTGATTTGAAACGGACCCCCGAAGAACGGGAATACTGCGTCCAGCACCGGGAAAGCGACCTGGCCTTTGTCGAACGGCTGGCCGCCGAAGAAGGCTGGCACTATCGGTTTAACCACGGCGACGTCAATGGCGAAGAGCCATCCGCCCTCATCATCGCCGACCACCACGGCGACGCCCCCAAACTGGACCCGGTGGAGTACAACGCCAAGGCCGGCGGCAGCACCCGCCAGAGCACCGTCTACCAGTTCCGCTACCGGGAACGGGTCCGGGCCGCCTCCGTGGCCATGAAGGACTACACCTTCAAGAACCCCGCCTATGCCCTGATGCACGAACACCAGGCCGACAAACTCGACGGCCAGCGGGAAGACTACCAGCACTACGACTACCCCGGCCGTTTCAAAGCGGATGCCAGCGGCCAGCCCTTTACCGAAACCCGGCTGGACGCCCTCAGGAACGACGCCGCCATCGCCGATGGCCAGAGCAACCGCCCCGACTTCACCGTGGGTGCCAAAGTCGAACTCACCGACCACGACAACCCGCGCCTGAACCGGGAATGGCTGTTCACCAGCATCACCCACACCGGCGAACAACCCCAGGCTTTGGAAGAGGACGGCAACAACGGCGCCACCACCTACCACAACGCCTTCAACGCCATCCCGGCGGACAGGACCTGGCGGCCCCAGGTGGACCACCGCCCGATGATGGACGGCCCCCAGATTGCCATTGTCACCGGACCGGAAGGCGAAGAGATCCACTGCGACGAACACGGACGCGTCAAAGTCCGGTTCCCGTGGGACCGCTACAGTAACAACGACGAGCACAGCAGCGCCTGGCTCAGAGTCAGCCAGGGCTGGGCCGGTGGCCAGTATGGGTTCATGGCCCTGCCGAGAATCGGCAACGAAGTCATCGTCAGCTTCCTGGACGGCGATCCGGACCAGCCGATCATTACCGGAAGAACCTACCACGCCACCAACACACCGCCGTATGCGTTGCCGGAACATAAAACCAGAACCACCCTCAAGACCCAGACCCATAAGGGCGAGGGCAGCAACGAACTTCGGTTTGAAGACGAAGCGGATAAGCAACAGATCTACGTCCATGCCCAGAAAGACCTGGACCTGCTGACGGAGAACAACCGCACGGAAGTCATCAAAAACGACAGCCACCTGACCGTGGACAACCACCGCAAGGCCCACATCAAGGGCAATGACCACACCACGGTGGATGGTGAGAAGCGGGAGTCCATCGGCGGCGACGTCAGCCTCACCGTCAACGGCAGCCATCACAGCAAACAGGGCAAGAACCAGCTCATCGAAGCCGGCAGCGAAATCCACCACAAGGCCGGCATGAAAATCGTGATCGAGGCGGGTGCGGAAGTGACCCTCAAGGCTGGGGGGAGTTTTGTGAAGGTGGATCCCAGTGGTGTGACCGTTTCAGGGCCCATGGTGAAGATGAATTCCGGGGGTGGGCCGGGTGCGGGCACCCCTGTAGCAGCTCAAGCGCCGGATGTACCGAAGAGTTTAAGTGCAGAAGGATTCAACAAGGGGGAAGGGACCCTGGCGGAAACTGGACAGCGCAACAATGCTTCGCCCCAACCGAGTCCGGTGTCGAAGCTCAAGGCGGTTGCTCGGGATGATGTCGCTCTGAGTAGGCAATGTGGGCGACAGGAAGATGGCATCTGCACCTCCGAGCCCTGTGCATGTGCCGGGGAGGTTTGACGTGACATTTCCCGATTTTGGAGCAACTCATAGCGGTGACCTATTCCTGATTCTGGATGGGGCACGGATCGATGCCCCCCGGTTCATTTACGAGCGTGATGACCGACCTGAAATGGATCTTTTGTACCGAAGTACGCCTCACGAGCCGGTTAAAGAAGTCAGCCCCTGTATTGTCCGCCCTTCTGAAAACAGTCGGTTGCGGGGAGACGTGAATAATTGGAGATCGGATGGAATTGCTATCGAATCGAGTGCAGATATTCATATGCTCGGAAATCATTTGCGTAGTCTGATCAGTGTACGGTTGCCGGACGGGGCTCTCGCCTATCTCCGTTTCTATTCCCCGAGCCAGATTGAACCCCTTCTGTCATCATTTTCAGATCACGAGCTGACGAGATTCAGCGGACCGGTTACGAGGTGGCACTATTTTGCACCGGTAGACGGGTGGAAAACCGTTGAGGTTCCGGGCACAAGTGAGAGTCAGGAGGCGTCGAATGAGGGATGGTTCCAGCTTAGAGAGGAACATCTCCGCGCGATTGAAGCCTGCAATGAAGCTGTGTTCCGGAAAAAGTTAGTTCATCAGGCCGGGTGGCCAGTCACTCCAGAGTCAATGTCTAAAATCGACCAGATCGTGCTGAGGGCCAGATCGTTTGGCTTCCAAGCCCAAGGGGACATCGCCACCTATGCTGAGCTCGCCTGCTATTACGGCGAGCGATTGGAAGAGCCGAACGCTCTGGCTGTACTGAAGTCGGAAGACAAACCAGCGGGGCAGCGGTTGGAGATAATCGACAGCATGATGTCATATGGAGATACATAATGCCTGCAAGCTATGAAGTTGTTTCTGGGGACACCCTGTCCGCTATAGCCAGACAGCACAACGCAACGGTTACTCGCTTGCTTCGTCTGAATCCTTCAATAGAAAACCCCAATCGGATAAATCCGGGCCAGAAACTCGCAGTTCCTGCCGCCGACGAGGTCATCACAGCGCGCTCGGAGCCGGGCAAAGCCGTCGAGCAGTCACCCTGTCAGGACAAGGTCGTGGAGATCTACCACGCGACCGGGTCTAATGAGCTGATCCTGCTGACAGAGGAAGAAGAGAAAGAGCTGGATGCGGAAGAGAAGGCTATTTGTCAGTTGATCGAAGCTTTCTATTCCGAGCTTGAGAGCCTTTCTGAGGGCACAGAGGACGCCGATAGCACACCTTCGGAAGGCGAGGGTCAGGTATTGACACCAGTCCAGCAACGCAAGCAGGAAATCATTGAACATCTAGCGGATTTGGGAGCGATTCCGGAAGGCGTGCAAACAACACCGAAGCTTACCGAAATCAAGCGTTTGTCTGGCAAAAAACACCGAACTTATGTGCGCTCCGACAAGATGAAAATCCACCCGCGTCGTTACAGTATCGCTGCCCGGGACAAAGCCCGCAGTGAGGGTTGGCTAACAGAGGACGGTATTGATGGCGGAAAACTTGCGGATTCACTGCAAAGCAAGCTCAAGGTGAAAGTGAATCTAGAGCTGGGGAGCCCTGACCCGAATGGGGCTATCATGCAGTCGCTCAATCAGTTTTACGATGAAGCAACCTGGTCAATCTGGGGGAAGAACCAGGAAAAACAGGTAGCTGAAACGGGTTTTGATGCCTCCGCCGAGGCACAGTTCATGCGCTTTGCCGCTGGAGCGAGCGGGTATGCAGAAATTAACCCCGCTAACGGGAAAGTGCATCTCCAGGCCAAGGCGGAAGCTCAGTATGCGCTTGCCGAAGGGAAAGTCACCATTGAGCAGGCCTTCCCTGCAAGCAACCGAAGTGAAATCCGTGTTTATTACCGGGAAGGTGGCTGGAATGGCCCGCTAAAGCATGAATCTCTCGGGCATTTTCAGGCTGCTCTCGCGATTACAGCCTCAGGTTTTGCCGGTGCGTCCGCCATTTTGGCAGGCAATATACATGTCGATAGCTCAGAGGGCATCCCGAAGATCAAAGGCATCGCCGCCCGAAAGAAAGGTCAGAGCATGGGGGGCGAGGCTAACGTCTTTGCCGGCATTCGCGGTGGTTGTGAGCTCACAGGTGAACTGCGCTGGCAGGACGTGCTCTCCGCTGACAGCAACTGGGATACGCTCTGTAAGATTGGCCAGAAGGTCGAGGCTGCGTTGGGGGCAGCAGGTGAGTTTGAGGCGCGGCTAATGTTCAGTGATCGGACTGGCAAATTCTACTTTAACCTTCACGCGGGCTTGGTTCTGGGGGTGGGTGCTGCGGGCAGTTTCATTCTAGAAGTGGGTGTCAATCAGATCTTTAAAATGATCCACTTTATTTACAATGCTTTGCTCGAGGTCGATTTTAGATATCTGGAATTGTTTGACCCAGATACGGAAGCCTTTGTTTGGTATAAACGTTTAGCGCTTTTTTCCTTAAGCAAAGGCCTTTCTGGCGTTCAAACTGCCTCAGAGCTTGCAAATGGTACTGTGCTTTATGTGCAGGAATATATTGAAGATTTCTTCTCCGGTCGGGATATGGAAAAGAAGAGCTATAAGCTTGCAGAGAACCTTTCGAATGATCTGGTGCGGGGAGAGGAAGCTGTCTTCATGCACTCCCCTCCGGAAGTGAAAGGGGTCATGCTGGATGCCATTCTTTACGACTGGTGGCTCACACCTGGTTTCTCAGAGGATAGGGAAATAAAGATCGGTGCGGTTAAAAAAGCTATGGAGAGCTTTCAGGGTTGGCGTGACTTTGAGGAAACCCTGAAACGCATGAATAGTGACGGACAGGCGAAAACGGAACAGCTTGATCGAAACCTTGAGCGTTTGTTCGAGTTTGTGGGTAAGAGCAAACCCGAAAGGAACTTGTTTATTCGCCAGCTTAAAAATCGGAAAGCTATTGCGGGCCGTCCCGTTCAGCGTGATCCATTCGGCGCTTGTCGTATCTGTGGCCTTGCCTAGGGAACTTACAATGAATTGGAAATATCTTTGTCGCACCGCCTTCATGCTATCGATTGTTGTGGGAGTGAGCGGTTGCGAGATCTTTAGCGATAGCCCTGAACCTGAAGCGATTGAGTCGGTTGTCAAGCAGGCCGTTGACAATCAGGTGTACGTTAAGGGTGGCACTTTCGAGCTAGGAGATATCGGAGATGAATCGGGGAGGCCCTATGTCACTCTGGCTTCGCATTCCAGACCTGCTGTCAATGTAACCTTGGATAGTTATTCAATCTCCCGTTATGAAACTACTTGGGGAGAATTCCGTGTCTACCTTGAGGATGTCGGTCATCTTGATCAGTACACGGAAAAAGTGTCTACAAGAAAGTATATACAGTCTTCGGATGACCCACTGTCGCCACATTACCACCGAAAGCCGGCCCGGTCGCCAAACTATGTTGAAGCAGAGGGGTTTTGCCAGTGGCTGGCTGAAAAAGCCGGGTTGCCATTTGCGCTCCCTACAGAAGCTCAATGGGAGTTTGCTGCTAGAAATAGAGGTCAGGACGTTCCCTATGCTACCGATTCGGGAAGAGTTGAGACGGATCCCTATCTGCAGCGCCCGACAGAGTATGTTGATCCATCTATTCCACCTTCAGGCAATACGCTAATGCACTCTTCCGCTAAGTTTGAACGGCGTTCTGTGGGTAGTTATCCTCCAAATCCGCTGGGCTTGTATGATATGACTGGCAACGTGTCGGAATGGACGCAGGACTGGTTTCAGGAAGATTATTACCAACATGCCCCTCATCGTAATCCTGCCGGTCCAGCAAACCCCGTGGATCCAAACGACCCTCGCAAAACGGTCAGGGATTGGGCTGGCAGGGGAGACCACTTCGGTGGGGGTGGCACGGTCTTCGCGAGATCCGGGCGACCTTTGGATGCACCTGGCAATGGCTTCCGCTGCGTGGTCAATTCTCCCAAGCCAATCAACTAAATCGTGGTCCAGATACGAAAGGGAGCTTCTAAGTGCAAAGAAAGTCTGGAACCGACTGGTCGCTGCTCTGGTCGGCCGTAAAAGACAACGCCAGTTCCTTCTTCATTTTGCTTGGAATCGGCTTGGCTTTTGGCCTTGTCGGAGGGGGCATCTTTGCTACTGGCTTTGGCGAAGTGGGAGCCATGGCTTTCGGTGGCCTGTTCGCTCTGATTGGATCGGCAACGTTTGTCACAGCTTTCGTCACCGCTCGCTCCAGCGTGAGTTACTACTACGACCAGGCCTTGTTGCGAAAATATGGGGTTGAGGTCGATGGGATCTTGACCGGTAAATCGACTGAATGTCAGTTCCATCAGGAGTACGACCATAATAACAATCCCATGGGTGAGGGCTATCACCTGTGCAATTTGCTCGTAGAGTATGATTTCCAGTTCAACGGAAGAAACTACAGTGGTGCTTATTATCTCAGCAAGGCCGGGCTGTTTGATAAGTTACGAGAGGGTGATCCCCTGCCGCTGAAGGTGCTCCGCCTGGACCCCTCGGTTTATAAAGTGCGGGAGCGTCGGCTTGCCAATATGCTCAAAGGCCGGGAACCAGACGGCCCCTCCCAGATTCCGGACGGAGCCGAAATCAGCCAACTGCTCTAGCGGTTTTTGCTTTGCATCAATCCATGCTCCTGGTTTCATTCCGATCCCCTTTTCTTCCGACAAAGTGTTGCCTAGCAGGTCGCATACTACTGAACGGGCGATGTTCGTGAAGAATAACCATTCACGGGTGACCTGGGTGCCCGAACCGGAAGATCACGCTGTACATTTTCTGACAGAACGAAACTTGGCTGGTGGTGAAACTCATGCGTTTGGTCATAGTGAAAGGCGAACGATCAGCCTGAGGGTGGTTTTGCAGGCACTTATCGAGAGCGAAATAGGGTCATTCAGGGTCCCTATGCCGGTACTGGATGATTACGAGGCGTTTGATACCAGTCGCCATAGTTCGCTGCCGGACAAACAGCCCCAAGCTTTGAACCCGTTCGACAATGAGCCAGTGCCCTACTGGGCAGTGAAAGAGGTTGCCGTGTGAGTGAGAGTGGTCAAACCCATCGCCAAGGGAAAACCGGTTTCCGGGCCGATCAAATCCCCGCATTGCCGAAGTCCCCAAAGAAACGTGAACGGGTAGGTGAGGATCTTCAACCTGTCGGTGATTACGCAGGAATCGAGCCTTATCACCGGGTGTGCGAAGATGTAGGTGCCACCCAACACCAAGATCAGAACGACCCGGATGGCTTTTCCTCTGGAGAGTGGTGGTGGGACCAGCGTCAGATTCGCTTCCTTAACGGGAAAGTATTTATTGGTTTTTCGGCTTTGCTGCTATTTATTCCCTATGTATGGGGCACTGCTTTGGTTGGTGGTGGCGGAATATTGGCGTTATATTTCGCTGATTTGGTAGATATACCTAAAGTTTTAAAGTTTTTTTGGATTCTCTTTGCTGGTTTTGCCTGGATAGCAGCCTCTTTCTATATCCTGATAAAACAATGCCCTGGGTCATGGGCGGTTTCGCCTTGCTACTGAGACCATTCGACAAACTACTTGGCAAGCTCCTGGATCGTGGCCTGGATGCAGGCGAAAGCGCCTTCAACCGTGAGACGGGTGAGGTCAGCTTCGCTCTACCGGGAGGTAAGAAACTGACCGCGCCCTTCGAGGCGTTTGATGCCTACGTGGAGCGCGTGGTCCAGCATGGTGGTATCTTCTACCGCCTGATGTTTGTTCACCGATACACCGGTAAGCAATTCAGCCAGACGTCCCTGAGCCGGATTGAGCCGACCAAGGAAGAAGTAATGGCTTTGTGGGATATGCTGCAGCGGTATATGGATGTCTCCCAGCCCCTGTCGGATGTGCCGAGACTGGAACCCTTCCGCCACCTAGATCCGGTAACGGCGGAGCATGACCAGCGCACCGGTCGCAATCCCCGGTTCTGGCGTGACCTGGATCTGGAAGCCTGGAAGCAGGGTGAAGGAGCCGAATGGCTGAAGCGCCAGGCGGAGTACCCTTGGGATAAACGCACCTGCAAGCTGACACCTCAGATTGGAAAGATTTCCATGGAGGCCTATAGGGCAAAGGTGGCTTCCTCAAGTAACCATGGAGAACTTAAAGAATCGGTGATGTAAGGCAGAGGCATGAGCCTCTGCCTCAGAATACTAAGCCTCCCGCAACTCCCGAGCCGCAGCCACCATCCCCTTGAGCGCCGGAATCACCTCCTCCCAAGACCGGGTTTTCAGCCCGCAGTCCGGGTTGATCCACAGCCGCTCGGCGGGGATCCGCTCTGCAGCCTTGTTCATCAGCGACACGATCTGCTCGGTACCCGGCACGTTGGGTGAGTGAATGTCGTAAACGCCGGGGCCGATGTCGTTGGGGTACTGGAAGCCCTTGAATGCATCCAGCAGTTCCATGTCAGACCGGGAGGTTTCAATGGTGATGACATCGGCGTCCATGCGGGCGATGGCTTCGATGATGTCGTTGAATTCCGAATAACACATATGGGTGTGTATCTGAGTGTCGTCCTTCACGCCGTTGGACGTAATCCGGAAGGCTTCGATGGCCCAGTCGAGATAGGTCTGCCAGTCGCTCTGGCGCAAGGGCAGACCTTCTCGCAGGGCGGCTTCGTCAATCTGGATGATGTTCACGCCAGCCTGTTCCAAGTCCAGTACTTCCTCGCGGATGGCCAGTGCCAGTTGCAGACAGGTGTCTTTCCGGGGCTGGTCGTCGCGCACGAAAGACCAGTTCAGGATGGTGACCGGGCCGGTGAGCATCCCTTTCAGGGGCTTGTTTGTCAGCGACTGGGCGTAACGGATCCATTTCACGGTCATGGCTTTGGGCCGGGAGATATCGCCGAACAGGATGGGTGGTTTCACGCAGCGGGAACCGTAGGACTGTACCCAGCCGAAGCGGCTGAACACGTAGCCTTCCAGTTGCTCGCCGAAGTACTCCACCATGTCGTTACGTTCCGCCTCGCCGTGGACCAGCACGTCCAGCCCCAGTTGTTCCTGCTCTTGGACGCAGTGGCGGATTTCTGTGCGGATTCGGTCCTGGTATTCCTCTGGTGCGAGTTCGCCCTTGCGAAACTTGAGCCGCGTTTGGCGGATATCCTTGGTCTGGGGGAACGAGCCGATGGTGGTTGTGGGGTAGCGCGGCAGCTTCAGGTGGCTTGCCTGGATCGCTGAGCGCTGCTGGTAGCGGCTCTTGCGTTGACCCAGCTCAGGCGTGATCGCCGCGACAGCCTTGCGAACCTGTGGGTCCGTCACGCGGGTTGAGTTCCTGCGGCTGAGTATGGCGTCTGCATTGCTCTTCAGTTCCCTGGCCACTGAATCCTTACCATCGGTAAGCGCCGTTGCCAGCAACTGCAGTTCTTCCAGCTTTTGCCGCGCAAAGGCCAGCCAGGAGCGTATTTCCGGGTCCATGGTGGTTTCGTTGTTCAGGTCCACCGGCGCATGGAGAAGCGAGCAGGATGGCGCTATCCACAGCCGTTCTTGCAGCGTCTGGTAGACCGGTTCGAGCCAGTCGAGGGTTGCCTGCAGGTCTGTCTTCCAGATATTGCGGCCGTCAATCACGCCCAGTGAGAGTACCTTGTGCCCCGGCAGCCAGTCAGTCACGCGGGATACTTCGTCACGGGCGTTTGTCGCATCCAGGTGCAGGCCGGCAACCGGTAGTTCACAGGCCAGTTGCAGGTTTTCCCGCAATTGGCCGAAATAGGTGGTCAGCAACAGTTTTACCGGGCTTGCCTTGAGGTTGTGGTAAGCCAGGTTCAGGGCGTGCCGCCAGTCGCCTCCCAATTCTGTGACCAGGATTGGCTCGTCAATCTGCACCCACTCTGCGCCATTGTCGGCAAGAAGCTGTAACAGCTCAGCATAGACCGGCAGTAAGTCATCCAGCAGGCTGAGCCGGTCTGTATCGTCCTTGGATTTGCCAAGCCAGAGATAGGTGACAGGGCCGATGATAACCGGCTTGGCGTTAACGCCCGCGGCTTTGGCTTCGGCCAGTTGTTCCAGTAAGCGCGATGGATTCAGGGTGAACTGTGTATCCGCGCCAAACTCCGGGACAATATAGTGGTAGTTGGTGTCGAACCATTTGGTCATTTCTCCGGCATGCACGCCACAGCAATCGTCGTCCGCTGGAGAGCGGCCACGGGCAATGCGGAAGTAGCGGGCCAGTTCGTGGTCATCGGCCTTGCCTGAGCGCTTTGGCAGGTTGCCGAGTGTGGCGCTCATGTCCAGTACCTGGTCGTAGAGCGAGAAGTCGCCGACCGGCGCCAGCGTGAGGGGGCGCTGGTGTCGCCAGTTGCTGGCGCGGAGCTCGGCTGCGGTTTGCTGTAGGTTGTCTTCGCTTAACTCGCCTTTCCAATAGCCCTCAAGGGCAAATTTGAGTTCGCGACGTTCGCCAATCCTGGGAAAGCCCAGGTTATGGGTGGTTACCATGATGAATCTCCTGTCGTCATTCAGTCGGGTCATCAAGGCTAGTGCTAATCTGTCATGAAAAATAATGGTAAAATCTCATGAATCCATGAATGTTTTTCAAGTAAGGCCGGCCAATGATCGAGCGCAATCATCTGGAGATCGTCCGTGAAGTGGATCGGAGCGGCTCATTGACGGCGGCGGCGGACGCCCTTTGCCTCACCCAGTCTGCCCTCAGTCATGCCATGAAGAAGCTGGAGCAACAGTTGGGAACGCCCGTATGGGTGCGTGAAGGCCGTAAACTGCGGCCAACTCAATCCGGGTTGTATTTGCTGTCACTCGCGAATCGTTTGTTGCCGCAGTTCGAGCATGCCGAGGAATTGGTGGGTCAGATTGCCCGAGGGCAACGGGGCAGTCTGCGAATTGGTATGGAATGTCACCCCTGTTACCAGTGGTTGCTCAAGGTGGTCGGGCCGTATCTTGAGGAATGGCCCGGCGTGGATGTGGATGTGAAGCAGCGCTTCCAGTTTGGCGGTATCGGTGCTTTGTTTGGCTACGACATCGATGTGTTGGTGACGCCGGACCCATTGCACCGCAAGGGGCTCGTGTACGAGCCGGTCTTTGATTACGAGCAGGTTCTCGTAGTGCCGAGCGATCACCCACTGGCCTCCAGGCCTTGGGCTGAGCCATCTGATCTTGAAAGTGAGACCCTGATTACCTATCCGGTGGATGCCGAGCGGCTGGACATCTATACCCGGTTTCTGGTGCCGGCCCACAGCAGCCCGGCACGGCATAAGACCATTGAAACCACGGACATCATGCTGCAAATGGTCGCGGCAGGGCGGGGGGTATCGGCACTGCCCCGTTGGCTGGTGGAAGAGTACGCCCATCAGATGCCGATCAGCCCGGTACGGCTTGGTCGAGAGGGTATTGATAAGCAGATTTTCCTGGGCCTCCGTGAGCGGGATGTGGATGTGGCCTATCTTCAGTCGTTCATGGAGATGGCGCGGGAGACAACCTGGGGACTGATTTGAAGCCGGAATGGGTTGCAACTTTGGTTGAGATGTTCGCGGGGGCGTCGTTCTTCGGTTAAAATGCGCGAAATTATTCATCGGGGATATCTGACCATGAGCGAAACACCCACGGATCTGAAATACATTGAGACTCACCAGTGGGTGCGTGTGGCCGATGACGGCACCGCAACCATTGGTATTACGGACTTTGCCCAGGATCAGCTGGGGGATATCGTTTTTATCGGTGTTCCGGATGTGGGTTCGACGGTAACTGGTGCTGAAGAGGCGGGAGTTGCCGAGTCGGTGAAGTCGGCGTCAGATGTGTTTAGTCCGGTGACCGGTGAGGTGATTGAGGTCAATGAGAGCCTTGAGGATGAGCCTGAGAAGGTGAATGAGGATCCTTATGGTGATGGCTGGTTGTTCCGGGTGCGGTTGGCGGATGCCGGTGAGTTGGATGGCCTGATGGATGCTGCGGCTTATGCGGAGCATGTTGCTGCCGAGGAATAATTTTGTGCGGATGGTGGAAGAGCGAGCGGTCAGGGCTGCCCAAAACACGCTGTAAATACGTCCCTGTACGCTTGAGCTCCGCCATCCATGGCTCCGCACAGTTTTGGGCAGCCCTGCCCACTCCCTCCCATAGTTCGGCTGCCCGCGCCGACACTTAATGTATAATTTGCGCTTTTTCCCAACTCTGACAGGTGGTTGTTATGAATTTCCCGGTCTTATATTTACGTAAAGGCGCCGAGCGCCGTTTGAGAGCCGGCCATCTGTGGGTCTACAGCAATGAAGTGGATACCCATCGCTCCCCGCTGACCGAGTTTGAAGCCGGAGCCCAGGCTGAACTGCGCGCGGCCAACGATAAACCCATGGGAACGGTGTTTGTAAACCCGCATGCGCTAATCTGTGGCCGGCTGATCAGCCGGAATGCCGCCCATGGCATGACGCCGCAAAGGCTTACCGAGCGGGTGGAGACGGCGCTGGCGTTGCGGGAGCGGTTGTTTGATAAGCCGTTTTATCGCTGGGTGTTTGGTGACAGTGACGGGCTTTCCGGGCTGGTGATTGATCGGTTTGATGATGTGGTAGTGGTTCAGATTTCCACGGCCGGTATGGAGCAGATGAAGGAGTCGATTGTTCGTGCGGTTCAGAGGTTGGCGCATCCGCGGGCGATTATCCTCAAGAACGACGGCAAGATGCGTAAGGTGGAGGGGTTGGATACCTACATTGAGCAGGCCCATGGCCCGGAGATTGATCTCCTGCCGGTTGAGGAAAATGGCGTGCGCTTTGAAGTCCCCATGGAGGGAGGACAGAAAACGGGGTGGTTCTATGATCACCGCATGAACCGGCAGCGCCTTCAGGCCTATGCGCCGGGCAAGCGCGTGCTGGATGTGTTCAGCTATGTGGGTGGCTGGGGGATCCAGGCGGCTTGTGCCGGGGCTACGCAGGTGACCTGTGTAGACAGCTCCGCGGGTGCCATCGATTCCGTTCATCACAATGCGAAGATCAATGGCCTTGATAACATCGAGACGATAGAGGGTGATGCCTTCGACGCCCTGAAAGCGCTGTGCGATGAGAAGGAAAAGTTCGACATTGTTGTGCTGGACCCACCGGCACTGATCCCCCGGCGGCGTGACCAGAAGGCTGGGGAAGAGGCTTATGCCCGCCTGAACCAGTTGGGACTTCGGCTGCTTGATCGGGATGGACTACTGGTGTCGGCTTCCTGCTCTATGCATCTGTCCCAAGAGAAGCTGACGGATATTATCCGTAGTAGTGGTCGCAAAATTGACCGGTTTGTTCAGTTATTGGAACAAGGCCACCAAGCGCCGGATCATCCGGTAGTACCGGGGATTCCGGAGACGGATTATATTAAAAGCTGTTTTGTTCGGTCGTTGACTGGGTTTCTTTGAGGTCCGGGCACTCCCTCCCTGGGGCCTTCCCGGGCACATAGGCAGATAGTTACCCGCGAAGGCTCATAATCTTCCAGCCATTTTCTTTCGCAATGTTTTCAAGCGTCGGGTCCGGGTCTACCGCTACCGGATTTTCGACTTTGCGTAGTAGAGGCGCATCGTTGTGGGAGTCGCTGTAGAACCACGCGCCTTCAAGGCTTTCCCCGGTTGATTCCAGCCAATCATTCAGGCGGGCTACCTTCCCGTCCTGAAAGCTGGGAATACCTGCAACCTCTCCCGTATAACGCCCATTGACCATCTCTGGTTCAGTGGCTATCAGATGTCCAATGCCCAGCAGTTCTGCCACCGGCTCGGTCACAAACCGGTTGGTCGCGGTGATGATCATCAGCGTGTGGCCTTCGGCCCGGTGGCTATCCAGCAATGCCTTGGCCTTGGCAAGCATCATAGGCTGGATTTTTTTCGCCATAAACTGATCGCGCCAGGCCAGCAGCTGTTCCGTGTCATGCCGCGCAAGAGGCTGAAGGGCAAAGCTCAGGTAGCGCATGATGTCCAGCTCGCCATTCAGATAGTCCTCATAGAAGCGGTCGTTCGCCTGCCGGTATTCTTCCGCATCCACGATGGATTCCTCCACCAGGAACTCCCCCCAGGCATGGTCACTGTCTCCTGCGAGCAAGGTGTTATCAAGATCAAAAATTGCGAGCGTCAACTTGTATACCTCCGGCAAAAACGACGACTGTCACAGGCGCGATAGTCTAGCATGACGCGCCGCCGTCGGCTTCGTTTGCCGAAGCCTTGGGATTCTGTAAGAATGAGAGCAACTTGGATAAATCCGGCCGGTGAATTTTTAATCCGGCCAACCGACTTTTAAGAGGACTGTGCCGTGATCGATTCAGACGGTTTCAGACCCAACGTCGGAATCATTCTGGCCAATCACAGGGGGGAAGTCCTCTGGGCAAGGCGAATCGGGCAGGACTCCTGGCAGTTCCCTCAAGGTGGTATCAACCGCAACGAATCACCGGAGGAGGCTCTCTACAGGGAGCTGGCAGAGGAAATTGGCCTCGGCACAGACGATGTGGAAATCATCAGCTGTACTCGTGGCTGGCTGAGGTACCGCCTCCCTCGCAGGATGGTGCGGCACAATTCGCACCCGGTCTGTGTGGGACAAAAACAGAAATGGTTCCTGCTGAGGATGCTTTCGCCGGATGCGCAGGTGCGCGTAGACGGCACGGACTCGCCGGAATTCGACGGCTGGCAGTGGGTTAGCTACTGGTACCCGCTTGGGCAGGTCGTCTCGTTCAAACGCGAGGTCTATCGACGTGCGCTGCGAGAGCTCGCGCCGCGGCTGTTTTACAACATGGAACAGTGGCGCCAGAGCGAGCCTTCCCGACGCGCGAAGGACACACAGAAATGACGGATTGAACCCGCCATGCTGAGCATACTGCGAAGTCTTGTACAAGAGGTAAACAGCGCCCGCGATTTGCAGGAGGCGCTGGATGTCATTGTTTCGCGGGTGCAGAAAGCCATGGATACTGAGGTTTGCTCGGTCTATCTGCTTGATCCAGCTACGAATCGCTACATTTTGATGGCCACGGAAGGCTTGTATCAGCAAGCAGTAGGGCAGGTCAGCCTGGCTTATTCCGAAGGCCTGATTGGTCTGGTTGGCTCCCGGGAGGAGCCTATCAACCTTGAAGATGCTCCGTCCCATCCCCGCTACCGTTACTTTCCTGAAACCGGCGAAGAGCGTTTCCGCTCGTTCCTGGGTGTTCCCATCATTCACCATCGCCGGGTTCTTGGCGTTCTTGTTGTTCAGCAGCGGGAAAGTTCGCGCTGCTTTGACGAGGGTGAAGAGGCGTTCCTGGTAACTGTTTCGGCACAGTTGGCCGGTGTGATCGCTCACAGTGAGGCGACCGGTGCTATAAGTGGTCTCTCCCTGACGGGTGAAGAGGCTACCGATGTGAGTTTCAGCGGTGTGCCGGGCGCTCCGGGCGTGGCCATCGGTAAGGGTGTAGTGGTCTATCCGGCAGCGGACCTGGACGTGGTGCCGGAAAAGCCCACGGATGATGTTGAACTGGAGTTGTCTCTGTTCGACGGAGCGGTAACAGCGGTTCGGGAAGACATTGAGCGGGTAGCGGCCCGGCTTGCTTCCCAGCTTCGCCCGGAAGAGCAGGCTCTGTTCGATGTCTATTTGCGTATGCTTGGCGATGACGCAATGCCGGGTGAGGTGGGCAACCGAATCAAGGAAGGCTTCTGGGCCCAGGGTGCACTGAAACAGGTGGTTCAGCAGTACGTTCGCCACTTTGAAATGATGGACGATCACTACCTGCAGGAACGGGCTGTGGACATCCGCGACCTCGGCCGCCGTTTGTTGTCCCACTTGCAGGAAGGTGAGCAGAAAGACACGGTCTATCCTGAGAACACTGTCCTTGTCAGTGAAGAACTGACACCGGCCATGCTCGGAGAGGTTCCCAAGGGGCAACTGGTCGGTTTGGTGTCGGTTAAGGGCTCCAGCAACTCCCACGTTGCCATCCTGGCCCGTGCCATGGGTGTTCCCACCGTCATGGGGCTTGTGGATATTCCGGTCAACCAACTGGATGGCAAGGACCTGATTGTTGATGGCTTTGAAGGGCAGATTTTTGCGTCACCCTCCACGGACCTGAGGAACTTCTACCAGGAAATCTGTGACGAGGAAGACGAGTTGGTCAAAGGGCTGGAAGCCCTGCGGGACCTGCCTTGCGAAACCACGGATAACCATCGGGTATCACTGCTGGTGAATACCGGTTTGATGACCGATGTGGTGCGTTCTCTGAGCCACGGTGCCGAAGGTATCGGTCTGTACCGCACCGAAGTCCCGTTTATGATCAAGGACCGATTCCCGTCGGAACAGGAGCAACGCGAATACTACCGAGAGCAACTGGAAGCCTTTGCCCCGAACCCTGTCACCATGCGTACGCTGGACATCGGCGGCGACAAGGCGCTGACGTACTTCCCGATACAGGAAGAGAACCCGTTTCTCGGCTGGCGCGGTATCCGGGTAACTCTGGACCATCCAGAGATATTCCTGGTGCAGGTGCGGGCAATGCTCAAGGCGAGTGAGGGTCTGAACAATCTGCAGATCATGCTGCCGATGATCAGCAATATTTCAGAAGTGGAGGAGTCCCTACACCTGATTTACCGGGTTTATCATGAGGTCAGGGAGGAAGGTTACAATATCCATATGCCCAAGGTCGGGGTAATGGTGGAGATTCCGGCGGCGGTGTATCAGATTCGAGAGCTGGCGGATCGCGTCGATTTTCTCTCCGTTGGCTCCAACGACCTGACCCAATACTTGCTGGCGGTGGATCGCAACAATCCCAGGGTCGCGCAGCTGTATCATTCCTATCATCCCGCCGTGTTGCAGGCGCTGGTGCGCGTGGCCCAGGACGCCCATGCGGTGGGCAAGCCCGTCGGTATTTGTGGTGAACTGGCGGGTGACCCTGGCGGCGCACTGCTGTTGATGGCGATGGGCTACGATTCCCTGTCCATGAACGCCGCCAGCCTGCCGAAGGTCAAATCTGTCATTCGCAGTGTTAGCCGCGAATGGTCCGCACAGCTGCTTGAGGATGTGTTGTTGCTGGATTCGCCGCACGTTATAAAAAGCTGCGTGGATCTGGCCCTGCGCAATGCCGGATTTGGCCGCTATCTGCGCCCGGGCAAGTCCAGCGCCATTGCCCATACCGAAAAGGCCCTTTCGTGAAGGCGTATGGCCAATTGGTCCTATATAGGGTGTGTACTCTAAAACTGGCTGCTAGTGTTAAAAACAATAAGCCAACCGCACCCGCATGGGGATATTGAATGACGGCAACCACAACAGCGATTAAGCCCGAACCTCGCATCGGCCTTGCCCTCGGCGGCGGTGGCCCGCTGGGAGGTATCTATGAAATCGGGGCATTGCGCGCGCTGGATGAGGCGTTGGATGGCCTCGATTTTAATAATATTGATGTCTACGTGGGGGTGAATGCCGGCTCTTTTGTTGCGGCTAATCTGGCCAACCAGATGACCACCGCCCAGTTGTGTCGGATTTTCGTGCGCAATGAAGCGGAAGTACACCCCTTCCATCCGGAAGTGTTCTATCGCCCGGCCTTCCGGGAGCTGGGCAGTCGCCTGCTGGCGGTTCCGGGTTTGGTGACGACGGCAGTGCGGCGGTTTGTGAATAACCCTTATGACCAGAGCTTGCTGGAAGCTCTGACGATCCTCGCGCAGGCCGCACCTGCAGGCCTTTTTGATAATGAAGGCTTGCATGAGTATCTGCAGCGGGCCTTCACCATGCTGGGGCGGACCAACGATTTCCGGCAGCTCAAGCGCAGTCTGTACATCGTTGCGGCGGATGTGGAAAGCACCGAGGCGGTCTGCTTTGGTGCCCCCGGTTTTGATCACGTGCCTATTTCAAAGGCTATCCAGGCGAGTACATCGTCTCCGGGTATCTATGTTCCCGTCACCATTGACGGGCGCTACTACGTGGATGGCACCCTGAGAAAGGGACTGCACGCGTCTGTGGCGTTTGAGGATGGTGCGGATCTGGTTTTTGCGGTCAATCCACAGGTTCCCATTGATGCGAGTTCTGCTGTGCGGGCCGGTACCATGGGGCCGGGTGAACTGACCCGGTCAGGTATGCCCAACCTGCTGTCCCAGATGTTCCGCACCATGGTGTACTCACGGATGCAGTCGGGCATTGCGCAGTACACCCGGGATTACCCGGACAAGGATATCCTGCTGTTTGAGCCGACCCGTGACGATGCCAAGCTGTTCTTCTCCAATGTGTTCAGTTTCCAGTCCCGTCGAATGGTATGTGAGCATGCCTACCAGATGACGCGGCGCGATCTGCTGAACCGCGCGGACGAGCTGGAGCCGAAGCTGGCGAAGTATGGTATTCGTCTGCGTCGGGATCGCCTGGAAGACGAGCAGCGGACCATCAGTACCAGCCTGTACGGTGAGATGCTTCCCCTCTATGTGGCGAAAGGCCGCAAGAAACGAGCTCAGAAAGGAAAGCTGGCAACCGGCTTTGACAATGTGTCGGAGCTGTTCAGCAAGGCGCTGTAGTGGGCGTGATTCAGCAATCTGGAGGGAGCTAGGAGGGCGCGCGAAGAACGCGCCCCCCAATCGGGTACATTCGGGCCTTCCAGCCCTTGCGGGTCACAGGATATAGCGGCTCAGGTCTTCGTCTTCAGCCAACTCACCCAGCTTCTCGTCCACAAACGCCGCGGTAACCTCGAAGCTGTCGGTGACCTGATCACCCGCCTCGTAAGACAGACTTTCCAGCAGTCGTTCCAGTACCGTATGTAGGCGTCTTGCACCGATATTTTCCGTGGTTTCGTTGACCTTGTAGGCAACCTCGGCAATACGCGCGATGGCGTCCTCTGTGAAGGTCAGTTTGACGCCCTCTGTGCCCATCAGGGCTTCGTACTGTTGTACCAGAGAGGAATCTGGCTCCGTGAGGATGCGCTTGAAGTCATCCGGGGTCAGTGCCTGCAGCTCAACACGGATCGGCAGGCGGCCCTGTAATTCCGGGATCAGGTCAGACGGCTTCGACAGGTGAAACGCGCCGGACGCGATAAACAGGATGTGATCCGTTCGCACGGAACCATACTTGGTGCTGACGGTGCTGCCTTCGATCAGGGGCAGCAGGTCCCGTTGCACGCCTTCCCGGGACACATCGGATGAGGTGTTCTCGGAGCGCTTGGCCACCTTGTCGATTTCGTCGATGAAGACGATGCCATTCTGCTCGACGGTCTGAATGGCTTTTTGCTTGATTTCTTCTTCGTTGACCAGCTTGGCGGCTTCCTCGTCGCGAACGTGCTTCATGGCGTCAGCAACCTTCATCTTGCGGGTCTTGCGCTTATCAGAGGACATGCTCGAGAACATGTTCTGTAGCTGGCTGGTCATCTCCTCCATGCCGGGAGGTGCCATGATTTCAACGCCCGCGCCGCTGTTGCGCAGGTCGATTTCGATTTCCTTGTCGTCCAGCTCGCCCTCACGCAGTTTCTTGCGGAACAGCTGGCGGGTGGAAGAGTCTTCGGTTTTCTGGCTGTCTTCCTTGAAGTCCCGGGGTGGCGGGATAAGGGCATCCAGAATACGTTCCTCGGCTGCATCCATGGCGCGATGCTCGTGGCGTTTCATTTCCTTCTCGCGCAGCATCTTGATGGCCATGTCCGCCAGATCACGGATAATGGATTCGACATCACGGCCCACATAGCCCACTTCGGTAAACTTGGTCGCTTCCACTTTCAGGAAAGGGGCGTCAGCCAGTTTGGCGAGACGGCGTGCGATTTCAGTTTTGCCAACACCAGTGGGGCCGATCATGAGGATGTTTTTCGGTGTGATCTCCTCGCGCAGACCACTGTCCAGCTGCATCCTGCGCCAGCGATTGCGCAGGGCGATGGCTACGGAACGCTTGGCCTCTTCCTGGCCCACGATGTGTTTGTTGAGCTCGTGGACAATCTCACGGGGGGTCATTGCAGACATGCTAGCTCCGAATCAATCGTTGGCTGAGAGCACTTCGAGGGTGCGATTGTGGTTGGTGTAGATGCAGATGTCGGCCGCGATATCCAGGCCCTTCTCCACAATCTCGTTGGCTTTCAGGTCGGTGTTTTCCAGCAGGGCTCTTGCGGACGCCTGTGCAAACGGACCGCCGGAGCCGATCGCGATCAACCCCTGTTCTGGTTCGATAACATCGCCGTTGCCGGTGATGATCAGTGACGCGGTCTTGTCGGCAACGGCCAACAGAGCTTCCAGCCGGCGTAGAGCCCGGTCCGTTCGCCAGTCTTTGGCCAGTTCGACAGCGGCCCGCGTAAGATTACCCTGGTGTTTCTCGAGTTGGGCTTCAAAGCGCTCGAATAGGGTGAACGCGTCGGCGGTACCACCCGCAAAACCGGCCAGCACCTTGTCGTTATAGAGTCGGCGAACCTTGCGGGCATTGCCCTTCATTACAGTATTGCCGAGGGAGACCTGGCCGTCGCCACCCATGGCCACTTCGTCGTCACGCCTGACAGAAAGTATGGTAGTCATTCTGGCTCCACTTGCCTGATAGAAAACAGTATTCAGCAGTTATGGAGGCGGGGGGCCGGTTTTCAAGGGCGGGAGGAAAGAGAGTCAGGAGGGCGACTTAGCCCTCCTTGGGAATCTTCCTGACCAGAGGCTGGATATTGAGGTTGACCAGCTTGTCGATGGCTGCATTCATCTGGCTGCGAGAGGTGAAGGGGCCCACATTGACGCGGTACCAGATGCTTCCGCTGTCGAGATCAATGCGTTTGACCTGGGCGCGGAGGCCTTGGAACGCGATTTCGGCCCGCTGCCTCTCCGCATCCTGCTGTTGGCGGAAAGACCCGGTCTGCACCAGGTAATCAAACGTTTGCTGTCCCGGCCCTGGGGTATATTCCTCGACCTCGGGAGGAACCACCTCCGAGTCTGGAAGCATGTCGTAAAAGCGAAAGCCGGGTTTTTCTTTTGCGGCGGTTTCCGGTGGCTTCTCCTTTGCAGCAGCAGGCGATTCGGCTGCTGTGCCTTTTTCACCCTGGCGAGGCTCGGATGTGGGGAGTGAATTGAGATAGGCAATAAAGCCGATAAAGCCACCCACGGCTGCCAGTGACAGAATCCACTTCAATGACAAGCCGCCCCGCTGTGATTTGGCGGCGGCAGGGCGTTTTGGAGGCTGCGTTTGCTTACGCGCAGGCCTCGCGGATTTTGTGGATGTTGCCGGTTTGTTGGCCGGTCTGGATTTGCGGGCATAGTCTCGGGACATGGCCGGGTTAGTTCCTGTTGCGTGCCTGAATATTCAGATTATTAAGTCTGACTTGCTACATTTCATCGGGAGCGCTCACGCCAAGCAGGTCGAGACCATTGGCGATCACCTGCCGCACGGCAAGGTACAGTGAAACGCGAGCATCCCTAATCGCTGTATCTTCGATCAGAACTTTGTGGGCGTTGTAGTAGGTGTGGAACTGCCCGGCAAGATCCCTGAGATAGTGCGTCAGGTGATGTGGTTCCCGCAATTTGGCTGAGCTTTCTATCAATTCAGGGTACTTGGCCAGTTGGTTGGCCAAATCCTTTTCCTCGTCGAGTGTCAGCAAGGACAGGTCGCCCACGCATTCGTTCAGACCGCGTTCAACCCCTTCTTCTTTCAGCTTTCTAAGCACGCTGCAAATACGTGCATGGGCATACTGGATGTAATAGACCGGATTTTCATTGGTCTGGGAGCGGGCCAGATCGATGTCGAAGGTCAACTGAGAGTCGACTCTGCGAGCAGCAAGGAAAAAACGGGTAGCATCGCGGCCCACTTCGTCGATCAGGTCGCGGACGGTGACGTAACTGCCCGCGCGCTTGGAAATCTTAACTTCCTGCCCAGACCGGGTCACCATCACCATCTGGTGGAGAACGTAGTCCGGCCATCCCTTGGGGATACTAGCGCTCAGCGCTTGCAGGCCGGCACGAACACGGGTGACGGTAGAGTGGTGATCGGCACCCTGCTCATTGATAACCGTGGTAAAACCCCGTTGCCACTTGTCCAGGTGGTAGGCCACGTCCGGCAGGAAATAGGTGTAGCCGCCGTCTTTCTTGCGCATTACGCGGTCTTTGTCGTCACCGAATTCGGTGGTTTTTAACCACATGGCGCCATCGTGTTCGTAGGTATAGCCGTTTTCCTGCAGGCGCTCCACGGTTTCTTCTACCTTGCCGTCTTCATACAACGATGACTCGAGGAAATACACGTCGAATTCCACGCCAAAGGCTTTCAGATCCAGGTCCTGCTCACGACGCAGGTAGGCAACGGCAAATTCCTGGATGGCTTGTTGATCCTCCGGATCGGCTTTACCAGTGACTTCCCGGTCGTCCGCGGTAACGGTTTCGCCGGCGAGGTAGGCATTGGCCACATCGGTGATGTAGTCGCCGCGGTAGCCATCGGCAGGCCAGTTTTCGTCGTCTGGTGTCAGCCCTTTCACCCGTGACTGCACTGAAAGCGCCAGGTTGTTGATCTGAGCGCCCGCATCGTTGTAATAAAACTCACGGGTGACGTCGTAACCGTTGGCTTCCAGCAGGCGGCTAAGGCAGTCGCCAATCGCTGCGCCACGGCCATGGCCCACGTGCAGGGGGCCAGTTGGGTTGGCGGAGACAAACTCCACCTGGACCTTCTCGCCCTTGCCGTTGTTATTGCGACCGTACTGCCCGGCGTTGTCGAGAATGGTGTTGACCACCTCAAAGGCGCTGGCAGTGCTCATGAAAAAGTTGATAAAACCGGGGCCTGCAATTTCAACTTTCTCGACAGCGCTGCTGTCCGGCAACCGTTCCACCAATGCCTCTGCCAGCTTTCGTGGCGGGCAACCCGCCGCCTTCGATGCGACCAGAGCAATGTTGCAGGCGTAGTCACCGTGGGATTTGTCCTTGGTGTTGCCTACCTGTGGTGTAAAGGTTTGATCTGCTGGCAAGGTGCCTTCAGATTGCAGGGTCGCCAGCGCAGACTGGAGAAGTTCGGATACGGTCTCTTTCATGCTGTCGGATGACTCGGTCTACAGGAGAAATGTAAGAACGGCGGAAAGCGGCCCACCGGAGGTTTGAAGGCAGCTATTATCGCGGAAAGGTGCGGGCGACTCAAATTACGCTGCTTGGAACCCGTCGTTATTATCCCGAGTTGAAAATGCTGGGGGCGATGGTCCAGTCAGGTAAGTGCGGCTTCAGTCTCCCTGGAAAGGAAGGATGACCGTACCGTTGGCGCTCATGAAGCTTATTCGGAAGTTAATGCTGTCGTAGGAGCCCAAGCCGTTATAGCGTCCATTGCGTTCGGACGGCGATGAGATAGATGTGGGTCCGCAGTTGGTGGCATCGAAGGTAACGTCAAAAACGTTAACGTTCGAGGATTGGATCGAAATCTGCCCATCAAATACACAGCCAGTCGAATCCGATCCGGATAGGCCGCCTTGGCTTCCGATCGTGAACGTCGTTGTTTGATCAAGGGAGAGGTAGGAATCAGACAGGATGCCTGGCGAGATTGATTCGTTACTCAGATCGACCAGTCTTATCAGGGCCGCGCTGGCATTGTAATCCCCGCTGACGCTGTAGCTGAGGCTTTGAGAGTCTTCCACAATTCCGTTGAGGCTACCCTCCGCCCGATTCCACTGGTCGGTGTAAAACAGGTTGGCTGCACTTCCGCTGAGTCGGGTGCCTTCAGAGTCTGCTTCAACATTGCCAAATACAGAATTAACCGAGTTGATGGCGGTCACAAAACGACCAGAGCCGCTTATCCAGGTGACAGCTTCATCGGAACCGCCGGTATTAGAGGTAATGTCGGTTAAGTAGACGCCAGGTCTGAGGCCTGTATCGCCACCATCATTGGCACTTCCCAGGCTGTCCGAGGAGCCGTTCGTACCGTCGACCAGAGGGGTAGACCAGGCACCACCTTCAGCCAGTGCCGTGGGGTTGCTTCCGTCAGCGAGTGGCTGGGAGTTCTCGTCGCCACCACAGGCTGTGATCAAAAGGCAAGCCGCAACAAGAGGTAAGCGTGTACTGAGCACCATCCCTGACATTTAAAGCTCCAATCTCATTGTGTTGTTTTTACTTCGTGTCGACGTTTTGTTCGCCATCCCGATACTGGCCAAGCTCAATGTAATACATGCATGTTAGCAGGCTTCGATGGCTAAGAAATACTCGATCCATTAGCGGGTTGTAAAATATTGCAAAAATGCCGTCGTTGTCGCAGTTCTGGCGGGTTACCCGGTTTCCAGTGGATCGACGTCGATGGCCCATTTAACATCCGCGGGAAGCCTCATCAGGTCAAGATCCTGGCAAAGTAATGCCAGTTGACGGTTTAGTCGCACTCGGTTATTTGAGACCATAATCAATTGGGCTCTGTGCCGATCGGCCCTGCGCGCTATCAGTGCTGGTAACGGTCCCCAGGACTCAATGCCGCAGTCCGATGCCTTTGATTTCATGTCGTCAAGCAGTTTGAGGCTCGATGACATGACGTCCGACTCGGCCCGAAGTATCGCCATTGCCCGGTAGGGTGGGAGTTGGCCCGTTTCTCGTTCGGCAAGCAACTGGTCAGCGACAGGTAGATAGTAGCCCACGGCTAATGAACGCAGCAGTGGGTGGTCGCTATGGCAGGTCTGCACCAGTACTTCCCCGGTTTTTTCCCCGCGACCGGCCCGTCCGCTAACCTGCAGCAGGGTTTGAATCAATTGCTCGGGGGCGCGAAAGTCCACACTGAATAGGCCGCCATCGGCGTTGACGACAACCACCAGCGTCACGTTCGGGAAGTCGTGGCCTTTGGCCAGCATCTGCGTACCTACCAGTATACAGGGGCTGCCGCTGTTCACTGTATCGAGAATACCCTGAATGCTGCCTTTACGTTGAGTGCTGTCTCGATCAACCCGCACGACGGGGATGTCAGGAAACTGTGCTGCCAATACGTCTTCGCTTCTTTCAGTGCCTTGGCCGACTGGCTTGAATGCCTCACTGTCGCATTTTGGGCAGTGGTCCGTTGCGGCGGTCTGGAAGTCACAATGGTGGCAGCGCATGGCCCGGTCGCGGCGGTGGTAAGTCAGGCGTGTGTCGCAGCGAGGGCATTCAACCATGTGGCCGCAGTCGAAACACATCATGATTGGGGCAAACCCTCGGCGATTTACATACACCAAAGCTTGCTGTCCGGCGTTCAGGCATTTCTCGATGGCGCTTATCGCCGGGCGTGAAAGTCCGCCTTCCAGGGGGCGGCTGCGGATGTCCAGTAACTTGATTGTTGGTAGTTTGGCATTGCCTGCGCGCTCCTCAAGCCGAACCAGGGTGTATTTGCCGGTCAGGGCATTATGGTAGGACTCCATGGAGGGGGTCGCAGAACCAAGAATAACGGGGCAGTTGTTCAGGTGGGCGCGATAGATCGCTGTGTCCCTGCCAGAATAGCGGAATCCCTCTCCCTGTTTATAGGAGCTGTCGTGTTCCTCATCCACGACGATGGTCTTCAGGTTAGTGAAGGGGAGCAGTACAGCTGAGCGAGTGCCGATCAGTATCACTGGTTCGCCATTGCGAATTCTCAACCAGGTTGAGAGTCGTTCGCTGTCTTTTAGTGCTGAGTGCCACACCGCGATACGCGATCCGAAATAGTATTGGAAACGGGCTACGGTCTGTGGCGTCAGGTTGATCTCAGGTACCAGAACGAGCGCCTGATGATTATCGTCCAGATGAGTCTTGAGGTAATGCAGATAAAGCTCGGTTTTCCCGCTGCCTGTGATTCCGAACAGGAGTGTTGTGGTGAAGCCGTCATCAGGCGATGGAAGTTGGTCGGCAGCTTCTTGTTGGGCCGGAGACAGCACGGGGATACGATTCCGGGTTTCCTCTGTTGCACCATCTGTGGAGGGTGGCGTGGTCTCGCGGATCAGTTCTTTCTCCTGAAGGCTTCGAATTTGCGACTGTGTGAAACCAGCTCGCACAATCTGTTTGCTGCCAGCGCCTCCGGGTTGGCGCTTCAGCCATGCCAGCAGTTCCTTCTGTCGCTTTGCGTTACCGGGGAGCAGCGCTGGATCGCCGCAGGCTTGCCAGTAAGGTTCTACCTTTTCCACGGCAGGCCTGCCGCGACGAAGCGCTGGCGGTAGCGCGGTAAAAAGGCATTCACCCAGCGGGTGCTGATAGTAATCAGACGCCCAGCTGAGAAGGCGGAAGGTTTCCGGGGGCAGTGCCGGCCATGCCTCGGCAGCGGATCGGACTGGTTTAAGGGTAATGCCCTCCGGTGGTTGTGCGTCTGTTTCGACCACCAGTCCGGTAGCTGATTGTCGTCCGAAGGGAACCGTTACACGCTGGCCTCGCTGCAACGTCATGTGATCTGGCAGCAGGTAATCGAACAGCCGCCGGATAGGGCGGTTCAATGCTATACGCGCAGTTCGGGGCACATGTGGCTCCATGGCGATGAAGGTGTCACGGTATCTGCCTATCCTTTTGAAGGGCTGCAATCCGGCGTGTCCCGTGTCGGGCGGGATGATAAGACGGTCCGGGGCTTGCCTGATACCGCATTTGCAAGTAAGATTCGCGGTCTGTTTCCGGCAGGGCATGATTGTGCCCCGTCTTCTCAATTGATTCAAACATGCGGTGCCCGACACCCGGGTTGTTTAGAAACGCCGACAATCCCGTGATCTGGTAGCGGCATGACCGATAGAGGTTCGCCATGAAAGAAGGTATTCACCCCAAGTATGCCGAGATTACTGCTACCTGTTCCTGCGGTAATGTTCTCAAGACCCGTTCCACGTTCACTCAGGACCTGACTCTGGATGTATGCTCCCAGTGTCACCCGTTCTACACAGGCAAGCAGAAAGTGATGGATACCGGTGGCCGTATCGACCGTTTCCAGAAGCGTTTCGGTGGTCGCATCGGTGGCAAGAAAGCCTGATCCGAATGTTGATTGCGAAAAAGCGCCTTGCGAGGCGCTTTTTTTGTATCTGCAGGCTCGTCCTGAAGGGCGCGCCTGTTGTGAATGTATACGCAAAAAGCCGTATTGACTGATTGACAAATGGTCAATCTGGCCTTGTCTGATGCTGCCCTTCGAGCCATAATGTCGCGCTCCGCTGGGCAAGGCCCGGTGGCTTATTACCTCTTAAACGTGACAAACGGAACAGTGGCAATGTCTCAAGATCTGAAAGAAGCAGCCCTTGAATACCACGCCAAGCCGCGGCCTGGTAAGCTGAGTGTGGAAATCACCAAGCCCACCAAGACCTCCCGCGACCTTTCGCTGGCGTACAGCCCCGGGGTTGCCGAGCCGGTCCGCGAGATCGCTAAGGACCCCGAGAACGCTTACAAGTACACCGCCAAGGGTAACCTGGTAGCCGTGATTTCAGACGGCACTGCAATCCTTGGTCTGGGTAATCTCGGTCCCCTGGCGAGCAAGCCGGTTATGGAAGGCAAAGGCGTACTGTTCAAGCGCTTTGCTGGAATTGATGTGTTCGATATCGAGGTCAATTCCGAGAGTCCCCAGGCTTTTATTGAAACGGTAGAGCGTATTGCTGATACCTTCGGTGGTATCAACCTTGAGGATATCAAGGCCCCTGAGTGCTTCGAAATCGAACGCGCGCTGATCGAAAAGTGCAGTGTGCCCATCTTCCATGATGATCAGCATGGTACTGCGATTGTGACAGCTGCGGGCATGATTAATGCCCTTGAGTTGCAGGGTAAGAAAATCGATGAAGCCAAAGTGGTTTGCCTCGGAGCTGGCGCTGCGGCTATCGCTTGCATGAAGCTGCTGATCAGCTGTGGCGTTCGGTCCGAGAACATTTACATGCTGGACCGCAAGGGTGTGATTCATTCCGGCCGCGATGACCTGAACCAGTACAAAGCGATGTTTGCCAACGAGACAGACAAGCGCACGCTTGACGACGCTATGGACGGTGCTGATGTGTTTCTTGGTCTGTCCGGCCCGGATCTGTTGAGTGCTGAGCAGCTAAAGCTCATGGCTCCGAATCCGATTGTATTCGCCTGCTCTAACCCAGATCCTGAAATCAGCCCTGAAGTGGCGCTGGCCACACGTGATGACCTGGTCATGGCGACGGGCCGCTCGGACTATCCGAACCAGGTGAACAACGTTCTTGGCTTCCCATTCATTTTCCGTGGTGCTCTGGATGTGAGAGCAACCGCGATCAACGAAGAAATGAAAGTGGCTGCGGTTCACGCGATTCGCGAGTTGGCGAAAGAGCCGGTTCCGCAGGAGATCTGTGAAGCGTATGACGTTGCAAGCTTTGAGTTTGGCCGGGAGTACATCATTCCCAAGCCGATGGACGTGCGCCTGCTGGAAGTTGTTCCAGCGGCAGTTGCGCGCGCGGCGGTCGACTCAGGCGTAGCCCGCAACGGTTATCCGGCCCATTACCCGCTGAAATCAATGGACGATATCATCTGATATAGAGTCCAATTGAATTTCGGGAAATAAAAAAACCGGCGATTGTTAAGTCGCCGGTTTTTTTGTGGTCGAGGGAGTTTTTCTGCCCGGTTTTCTGGTGTCAGAATATCTGTCTCGACAGGTCATCGTTACTGCCATTGTTGCTGCCGCCCGAAGACTCGTCCTGCGGGTCAAGCGGTGGCGGAGCATCCTCCTCGCGGAATATTTCGAACATGGCGCCTTCTTGTCCCGGTCTTGCGCGCCTGCCTGTTTCCGGGTCGATGCGGATGTTAACGATGCCGTTGGGGCGCGCCATCAACGATGGTGGCTCGCCCTCTAGGGCCACTTTCATGTAATCAATCCATACGGGTAGGGCAGTGCTGGCGCCGAACTCTCGACGACCGAGGGGTTGTGGTTGGTCAAAACCAACCCATACAGTGGTGGCGACGTCATGGTTGAAGCCGCCGAACCAAGTGTCTCTCTGTTCATTGGTGGTGCCGGTTTTGCCGCTGATATCATCCCGCCCCAGGGCCTGAGCACGGCGGCCGGTGCCCCGTCTGATCACGTCCCGCATCATTGAGTGCAGGATATATACGGAGCGCTCATCAGCCAGGCGCCTGGCAACGCGAATTTCTTTCTCGTCGTCGGAGTTGTTCTCCTGTTTCTCAGTGCAGTTTTCATCGCAGAGTTTGACGTCAGGCGCTTCGAAGATTGTTTCGTCGTTGATATCCGAAATCTGGCTGATGAGATAGGGCTCGACATCGTAGCCGCCGTTGGCGATCACTGCGAACCCCCGGGCCAGGTCCATCGGTGTCAGGAGTCCGCTGCCCAATGAGAGCGACAGGTCTTTTTGCATGTCCTCAGTGGGGATCTGGAGTTGCTCAAGGTAGTCTATGGTGTTCTGGATGCCCAGATCCCGAAGTAGGCGCACTGACACCAGGTTGCGGGACCGGTAAAGGGCTTCTCTCAGGCGAGTAGGGCCGTAAAATTGTCCTGATGAGTTCTGTGGGCGCCATGTGGTTTCCAGTTCGGAGTCGTCAAACACAATCGGTGCATCGTTGTAGATGGTTGCGGGTGTCATGCCGCTTTCAAGCGCGCTCAGGTACAGGAATGGCTTGAAGGTTGAGCCAGGCTGTCTCCGCGCCTGGGTGGCGCGATTGTATTTGTTCTGGCTGAAGCTGTATCCGCCGGCGAGTGCTTCAATGGCGCCGGTTCTTGCGTCAAGGGAAATCAGCGCGCCCTGTACTTCGGGTACCTGCGATAGAGCAACGCGCCTGATATCGGCGATATCCAGGGGTTGTTGTTCATCGCTGTGCTTCTCGGAGCCGGATTCGTCTGGCTGCTCAGGGGTCATTACTACCATGGGTTTTACGTAAACGATGTCACCCACAGCGACCACGTCGGATGGTTTTTCTGGCTCAGGCCCGGTCAGGTTTTCGGTTTTGTATCGTTTTGCCCAGGTCATTGTGGAGAATGCCATTACGGATTCGCCAAGCTGGCGGGCGTATAGATCAACTTCACTGTCTTCGTCTCTTACCCGGGTTACAGCTGCCGGCACGAGTTCGGCTACGCGGGGGTAATTTGCCATCAGATTGGCGAGGTTGTCGGGAGCAAGTTGTTCTTCGTCCACCCGCCCAATGGGGCCGCGGAAGCCGTGGCGTTGGTCGTAGGCCTCCAATCCTGCTCTCAGGGCTCTGGTCGCTTCCTGTTGCTTCTTGCTTTCAACGGTCAGCTTGACTTCATAGCCGTCGGTGTAGGCAGCATCGCCGAATCGCCTGACCAGCTCGGCCCGGGCCATTTCAGCAACGTGGTCGGCATCAACCTCGGTAGATGGTGCGTTAAAGCTTGCAGTCAGCGGAGCATTGGTCGCAAGTTCATAGGCGTCATTGGTGATGTATTGAAGGTCGCGCATGCGACCAAGTATCCAGTTACGGCGAATCTGTGCCCGTTCGGGGTTTGCCAGGGGGTTATAGGCTGAGGGAGCTTTTGGCAGCCCGGCAAGCATGGCCATTTCTGCCAGAGAAAGCTCGGTCACGGGTTTGTCGTAATACACCTGGGCGGCGGCAGCAATGCCATAAGCGCGATTGCCCAGGTAAATCTTGTTGAGGTAGAGCTCCATGATGCGGTTTTTATCCAGTTCACGCTCGATCTGAAGAGCAAGAAGTATCTCGTTGAACTTGCGAATAAACGTCCGATCGCGTGACAAAAAGTAATTTTTTGCAACCTGCATTGTGATGGTACTGCCACCGGACTGGATCTCTCCGGTGGAAACCAGTTCGATGGCAGCCCGCATCAGGCCTTTAATGTCGACCCCGAAGTGTTCGTAAAAACGGGCGTCTTCGGCTGCCATAAAGGCATGTAACTGAATTGTAGGGATCTGTTCTATTGTGACCGGTGCCCTTCTCTTTTCACCGAATTCTGCTATTAATTTGTCGTCTGCGCTGTAGACCCTCAATGGGGTCTGCAATTTGATGTCCAGGAGTTGCTCCACAGGAGGCAAACCGGGGCGGAGATAAAGGTAAAATCCTGACGCCACGATTGTGGCGAGACTGAGTCCAGTGAGAAAGAGCCATGCAAACAGGCGAGATGTACGCAACAAATGAGACATTTTTTTCTGACAACTGTTGGATATAGGTCTATCATTTGAGAAATTGCTTTAGGAAGGGCTAGCCGCTTCCCGGGTGCAATGCTTCTCAATTAAAGAAGAACGAGCATTGTAGACGGAAAACTAAAGAAATTCTCTTAAATAAAAAACACATATGAAAGAACTCCGTCGGGAGTTTTCATAACCCGGTGCATGTAACCAGGTATAGGGTGAGCGCGTGTTCGGATTGTTAGGAAAAAAATCCAGTTCGGTGCTGGGCGTGGATATCAGTTCCAGCTCGGTCAAGCTACTGGAACTATCGAAGCAGGGCGACCGTTACAAGGTCGAGAGCTACGCAGTGGAGCCACTACCGGCCAATGCTGTGGTAGAGAAAAACATCACGGATGTTGAGGCGGTGGGCGAAGTGCTCAAACGTGTCGCATCCAAATCACGCACGGGCGTCAAGCAAGTAGCTGTGGCCGTCTCCGGCTCTGCCGTTATTACCAAGTTGATCCAGATGGACGGTGGTCTTAACGAGTTTGAGATGGAAGACCAGATCACGCTTGAAGCCGACCAGTATATTCCTTATCCATTGGATGAGGTGGCCATCGACTTCGAGGTTCAGGGGCCCTCTGAGGCTAATCCGGATCAGGTCGATGTACTTCTGGCGGCGTGCCGCAAAGAAAACGTCGATATTCGGGAAGACGCTCTCGAGATTGCGTCCTTGACCACCAAGATTGTGGACGTCGAAGCCTACGCACTCGAGCGTGCATACGCCCTCATCGAGCCTCAGCTTGATTCCCATGGTGAGGAGCTTGTTGTGGCAATCGTCGATATCGGCGCCACCATGACCACATTGAGCGTGTTGGCAGAAGGTAAGACGGTTTACACTCGCGAGCAGATTTTCGGTGGTAAACAACTCACCGAGGAAATTCAGCGTCGTTACGGTCTGTCCCTTGAAGAGGCCGGCCTTGCCAAGAAGCAGGGTGGCCTTCCCGATGACTACGATTCTGAAGTACTGACGCCTTTCCGGGAAGCGGTCGTTCAGCAGGTTGCAAGGGCGCTGCAGTTCTTCTTCGGCGCCAGCCAGTACAATGCAGTTGACTACGTAGTTCTGGCTGGCGGCACGGCATCTATTCAGGGGCTGACAGAAATGGTCGAGGAAAAAACGGGCACGCCCACGCTGGTTGCAAATCCGTTCGCGGACATGGCGGTGGGGTCAAGAGTGAATGCGTCTTCGCTGAGCAATGATGCGCCTTCACTCATGATTGCCTGTGGGCTGGCAATGAGGAGCTTTGACTGATGGCAAAGATTAACCTCAGACCCTGGCGCGAAGAACTCCGGGCGGAGAAACAAAAGCAGTTTGTGGTGATGATTCTTGGCGCGGCCATTATTGCTGGCGGCCTGGTTTTCCTCTGGAAAACCGATATGGACAATCGAATCGCTTACCAGGAATCCAGGAACGCCTATATCGAGACTGCCACCAAGCAGTTGGATAAGCAGATCAAGGAAATTGAGGACTTGAAGCGCAAGCGGGACGAACTGCTATCGCGCATGCAGGTTATTCAGGATCTCCAGGGCAAGCGCCCGGTTATCGTGCGGGTTTTTGACGAACTGGTTCGCACGCTGCCTGATGGACTTTTTTACACGAGCCTCAAGAAGACCGGAGACACGGTCGATGTCGTTGGGATGTCGGAGTCCAACAGCCGAATTTCTGCCTTGATGAGGCGTTTTGAAGAGTCTGACTGGTTCACTAATCCCAACCTGTCAAACGTGTCTGCGGCCGATAACCGTCGTGCTGGCTACAGCCAGTTCAATCTCTCGGTGCAGCAACAAACACCAGAGCCCGAAGGGGAGGACAAATAATGAGCCTCGCGGACTCACTCAAAAACCTCAATGAATTTGATATCAATGACTTGGATGTCAATAATGCCGGTATTTGGCCGGCACCGATTAAGGCAATCGTAGCGCTTATTATTTTTGGCCTGATACTGGGTGGCGGTTACTGGTTCTTTGTCAAGGACCAGTATGCTCAGCTTGACCGGGTAGAAAAGACGGAGCAGGAGCTTCGAAAGCGTTACGAAGACAAGGCTTACCAAGTGGCTAATCTTGAAGTCTTCAAGGCGCAAATGGAGGAAATGGAAGAAACCTTCGGTGCACTAGTGCGTCAGCTTCCTAGTGAAACCGAAGTGCCTGGTCTACTGGAGGATATTACCAATACGGCGTTGGGTAGTGGCCTCTCGCTCCAGGAAGTCAAGTTGCAGGGTGAGCAGCGGCGTGACTTCTACGCGGAGCTTCCGATCAACATCCGGGTCTCGGGTTCTTACCATGAATTGGCAACGTTTGTAAGCAGTGTGGCGAGCTTGCCGCGGATTGTGACGTTGCATGACCTAACGATAACACCAACAGGCGGTGATGGAGAGCAGCTGAATATGCAGGTTCTTGCACGTACCTACCGCTACCGGGCTGGAGAATGAGCATGGAGCGACAGCATGCGGCAAAAGCCTGGATGGGTATTTGTCTGGTATCTTTCCTGACGGCGTGTTCTCAGGGAAGTGGTTTTTCCGATCTTGATAAGTTTATGGCAGATACCCGGGCCAAGCCCCGGGGGCATGTTGAACCCTTGCCGGAGTTCAAAGCTTACGAGGCTTTCAGTTATTCGGCGGCAGATCGTAGAGCGCCTTTCGAACCGCCTATTGATGTGCAGCTCACCATGGTTGATCAGGAGCCAGAAAGCGATATCGAGCCGAATCTCGACCGACCGCGAGAGGTTCTTGAGAACTTCGATCTGAAAGGGCTGGCTATGGTTGGTACCTTGAGTGATACCTCTGGGAATCTGTTTGCACTGATCAGGGATAACACCGGCGGCATACACAGGGTACGCACCGGAAACTATATGGGGCAGAACTATGGCCGGATTATTGGTGTCAATGAAACCCGGATCGAGCTAATTGAAATCGTTCCCAATGGCCGGGGCGGATGGGTCGAGCGTCCACGCTCGCTGTCGCTGGATGAGAATGAGGGCTAAGGAGCGGCATTATGATTACTGAAAGAAACATGCATGAACAAAAAAGTTTGGGGTCGAGGCTAGCGATGTTCAGAAAACTCAATGTATACGTCAGCGTGATTGCTTTTGGGTTGTTATCCGGCCTGGCCAATGCGGTCACGCTGGAAGACGTGTCGTTTTCGTCGCTGTCCGGGGATCGGGTGGAGGTGACGCTGGCGTTTGATGGCCAGCCGCCGGAGCCGACCGGGTACACCATTGAGCGACCTGCCAGGATCGCAGTGGACCTCCGGGACACGACCAGCGGCCTCGACAGTCGCAATATCTCGCTCGGGGGCGGTAACGCCCAGAGCATGACGGTTGTCGAAACCAAGGATCGCACTCGCCTGATCTTCAATCTGGCAGAGCTGGCCCCCTATGAGACGGTGCGCACCCAGAACAGCCTGGTCGTCACAATCGGTAGTCAGGGCAGTGGCGTCGCAGCCTCGAATTCGACTTCTTCCTCTACGCCAACCACAACTGCTTCGGGCGGACAGTCGGTCTCATCGGCTGGCAACGATCTGGCAGGGGTTGATTTCAGGCGAGGGCAGAATGGCGAAGGGCGTGTGATTGTGGATCTGGGTAGTGCCAATGCGTCCGTGGATTTGTCAGAACTCGGGGGCAAGATTCGCTTGACGATGGATGGTACCAGTGTGCCTGACAACCTTCGCCGCCGCCTCGACGTTACCGATTTTGCGACACCGGTAACCCGCATTGACACCTACACGGAAGATGGTAGTGCGGTTGTGGAAATCCGTCCGGAAGGTAATTACGACTACATTGCCTACCAGTCCGGTTCCCAGTTTACCGTCAGCGTGGAAAAGCTGACAGAAGAAGAAGCCGAGTCTCGTCGAGAGGAGAAGTTTCCGTACACCGGTGACAAACTCTCTCTCAACTTCCAGGATATTGAAGTTCGTTCGGTATTGCAGTTGATTGCAGACTTTACTGGTCTGAATCTTGTTGCCAGTGACACTGTCAGTGGCAGTATAACGCTGCGTTTGCAGAACGTGCCTTGGGATCAGGCTCTGGACCTGATTTTGAAGACCAAGGGGTTGGACAAACGCCAGATAGGTAACGTACTGCTGGTTGCTCCGGCTGATGAAATTGCCGCCCGTGAAAAGCTTGAGCTGGAGACGTCCAAGCAAATCGCTGAGCTTGCACCGGTTCGTCTGGATATCATTCAGGTAAACTACGCTAAGGCTGCGGATGTTGTTGCGTTGATTCAGGCGGATGAAGAACTGATTTCCTCCCGGGGATTTGTGTCTTCGGATGCGCGCACCAACACCATTAGTGTTCGTGAAACCTCGGAAAAGCTTGACGAGATTCGCCGCCTGGTTTCGACCTGGGATGTGCCGGTTCGTCAGGTTTCCATTGAAGCCCGAATTGTAAGGGCTCAGACCAATGTTGCCGAAAACCTGGGGGTTCGCTGGGGTGGTGCCGCCTATGATGTCAGGGGCGATGGCAGTGTAATCTCTGTCGGCGGCTCTCAGGGAGCTGTTGGTGAGGCTCGCGATGCGGCTAATGGTAACAACAACACCATAACTTTTCCTGGCGCTCTGGCAGTTGATCTCGGTGTTACTGGTCAGGGGGCGTCGTCTTTTGCTGTCGGTTGGGGCAGTGACGACTTCCTTGTGGATTTGGAGCTGTCCGCTCTGGAAAGCGATGGGCAGGCAGAAGTTGTCTCCCAGCCCCGTGTTGTCACAGCTGATCGCCAGACCGCCAAGATCAAGTCCGGTGAGGAGATTCCTTACCAAGAGGCCTCTTCCAGTGGAGCGACTTCGGTATCGTTCAAGGAAGCGGCTCTATCGCTCGAAGTAACGCCGCAGATTACCCCTGACGACAAGATCATCATGGATCTCGTCGTCAACCAAGATTCTCGCGGTGAGGTAACCGCCGGTATTCCGGCGATCAATACCAACGAAGTAACGACGCAGGTGTTGGTTGGAAACGGCGAAACTGTGGTCCTGGGGGGGATCTTCCAATCAGAAGTAGCTACCACAACTACCAAGACGCCTTTCCTGGGTGATATTCCTTACCTGGGCCGGCTCTTCAAGCGCACTGAGCATATTGATGAACGTAGCGAACTGTTGATCTTCATCACGCCGAAGATCATCAAGAGCGACCTGATTCAGTAATCCGGTTGCCTCCAACAAAAAAAACCGCCGTGTTTCGCACGGCGGTTTTTTGTTGGTTCATTTCCTGAAACTTATGGAAAACGTTACCCTGTGATATTCTCACGCGCCGGAATGTAGATGAGCGTAAGTTATGTCCTTGCCAAAAAGAGTTGTCCTGGTCGGCCCAATGGGTGCGGGAAAAAGCACAATTGGTCGCATGCTGGCCAAGGAGCTGGGGTATCGCTTTCTCGATTCCGATCGGATTATTGAAGAGCGGTGCGGCGCAAATATTCCCTGGATCTTCGACGTAGAAGGGGAAGACGGCTTTCGGCATCGTGAAACGGCCATGTTGGCGGAGTTGTCGGCCCACCCACAGACCGTGCTGGCGACCGGCGGTGGTGCGGTGATGAAAGACGAGAATCATGCGCATCTCAAGCGCGACTCCGTCGTGGTATACCTCAAAACCTCGATTGAACAGCAGGTTGAAAGAACGAGACGGGATCGCAATCGTCCTCTGTTGCAGAATGATGACCCCGAGGCGGTCCTTAGAAACCTGTTTGCCGTGCGGGACCCCATCTATTCGCAATTGGCCGATGTGGTCATGTTTACTGATCGCAAAAGCCCGAGGCTGGTTGTCCGGCAATTGGTGAACCGAATTAACCCGAGGACACCTCGTCACAAAAGGCAAATACGTAAGGAAGGCAGAAATCATGCGTGACTCACTGCGGGAGTTGACGGTTGAGCTGGGCGATCGAAGTTACCCAATCGTTATCGGTCAGGGACTGCTGGGTAGCTACGATCTGAGTTCCTTTGTCTCTGGCTCTCAGGTCATGATCGTCACCAACGAAACGGTTGCGCCCTTGTACCTTGAGTCAGCCCGCGCCTGTTTTCCCGGAAAGCAAGTCGATACGGTTGTGCTTCCGGACGGTGAAAAATACAAGGATTGGCAGACGCTGAACCGTATCTTCGACGGTTTACTGGAGAAGCGTCATTCCCGCAAAACCACGCTTGTTGCATTAGGAGGTGGCGTGATCGGAGATATGACCGGGTTTGCAGCCGCTTCCTACCAGCGCGGTGTCTCTTTTATCCAGATCCCGACGACATTGTTGTCGCAGGTGGACTCCTCAGTCGGCGGAAAAACCGGCATCAATCACCCGTTGGGCAAGAATATGATCGGTGCCTTCCATCAACCGGAAGTCGTACTGATCGATACCGACAGCCTGAGAAGCCTTTCTCCGCGGGAAGTGTCCGCAGGCCTGGCTGAAATCATCAAATACGGCCTGATTCGGGACACCGATTTTCTCGCTTGGCTGGAGCAGGAAATTACGTCGCTCATTGATCTCGAAACAGCAGCCCTGGTGGAAGCGATCTATCGCTCATGCGCCTGTAAGGCGGACGTTGTTGCGAAGGATGAAAGGGAAGGCGGGTTGCGAGCGATACTCAACCTGGGGCACACGTTTGGTCATGCCATCGAGACGTTTGCTGGATACGGCAATTGGCTGCACGGCGAGGCTGTTGGTACCGGCATGATGATGGCTGCGGATCTGTCCTTGCGCCAGGGCATGATAACGGAAGAAGACCGTGCCAGGGTGGTATGCATTATCGAGCGGGCCAAGCTTCCGGGACTGGCACCGGTGGGTATGTCCCCCGACGATTTTTTGCGATTGATGGCGGTCGACAAGAAGAATGTGGATGGCTCGCTACGTCTGGTTCTCCTACGCAGGCTCGGGGATGCTGTGGTGACGGATGCGGTGGATATGCGAGAACTGGATGCCACGCTTCGGGTCTTTTGCAGCGAAGTCTGAACAGGTATTGATCTGGGATAAAGCAGGGAATGACGGTGAACAACGAAGGGCTCAATAGTCATGACGGTGGTGGTTTGTTTCCACGACTCCAGGAGCGTTATGGGTTAAGGGCCGATCCGTTGGATATGGAAACGCCCTTCTTTCCGGATGCCTCTCGCCACCATGCCTTGGAAACGCTTCGCCATCTCTGTGGCTTTGGTGACCTCGCTTTGCTTCTCACTGGTGATGTGGGGGCGGGCAAAAGTCGGTTGCTTGCCGAGCTGGTGAAAAGTGAGTCTTCCCGTCTCGATTTTCATCGGGTATCGGCTGCGGCATTGACGAGTACGCAGGCGCTGTCACGGGCGCTGCTCGGTATTGCGCACAAGGGGTTGAACCCTGGCGAAGGTGCGCGTGACGCTATTTACGGCTTTTTCCGATGGTCTGAAATCAGGGCCCGGAAGGGTCAGAGGATGGTTCTGCTGATCGATGATGCGGATCGTGCCCCAGCCGAGCTGCTGAGACTGTTGTTTTCTGCCTTTGAGGCCGCGGACCGATCTGCGGCGGCGGTTCCTGTGTTCAGTGGCAGCGGGCGATTGATCGAGATGCTCGGGTTGTCAGGGGATGGTGCAGGTGTGCATCAGATTCATCTGCGTCCGCTGACAAAAGAAGAAGTCGCCGCTTATCTCGAGCCCCGAATTCACCGCGCTGGAGGCAAGTCCAAGGAGTTGTTGTCGCCAGCGAGGTTGTCACAATTGCATAATTTGAGTCAGGGGAGTTTTTCCCGTCTCAAGCGTGTTACACCTGCCGTATGGTTGGATATGGCATCGACAGGAAATGCTGCCAAACGGACCTTTTCGGTGCCGATTAATCTGCGTTGGCCCGCGCTGGCCCTGGTCATGCTTGTTGGTTCCTGGTGGCTTGTATCCCAACAATATGACGACTCTGTTGCAAGGGAGCAGTCAGAACCTGAGCCGAAAACCGTACGCAAAAGCATCACCATCGGCCCTGACAGCGCGGATATTGAGCCGATTGAGACCGACACAGGATTGTCGGAGCCAGTCGTCGAGCCAAAGTTGCCAGCGGTGGATGAATCTGATCAGGCTGTTCCAGAGCCAGAGCCAGAGCCAGAGCCAGAGCCAGAGCCAGAGCCAGAGCCAGAGCCAGAGCCAGAGCCAGAGCCAGAGCCAGAGCCAGAGCCAGAGCCAGAGCCAGAGCCAGACTTTGCCCCCTCCCGTCCATCTGCATTTATGAATCTTGAGAGCGTACGGCAGCGTGAAGGCTGGACAGTTCAGTTAATTGCCGGGAATCAGGAACAAACGGTGCTGAATTTGATGGATCGGCATCGGTCCATTTCCGGTATACTCTACACTTATACTCAAAGGCAGGGGCAGGACTGGTTTGTTGGCTTCTACGGCGAGTTTTCCTCGCGCGATGAGGCCCGAAAAGCGGTTGAGCGCCTTCCCCAGGCCCTGCGGGACCAGTCTCCCTGGATCAGGCGATCACGCGATTTCTGACTTTCTTCGCCTGCCTGTATTCTTGTTTTATTCTATAAAAACAACAACCTAAGCTCCTATTTCATGATTTGTGCTGTCTGGCGCAGCGCTCGTATTGAACGTACTTGCCTCTTAAAATAAAAACGCTTTGGTTTGAGTACGTATTTCTACGCGTGTAAAATAGTCAGCCCCCATTTTCAGTGTCGAAGGGTGAGTTTATTGTCTGATTGCCAATAACCCTTTGATTGAAAAGCATTTCTACGCGAGAGAACGCTTATGATGACAGGTTTGTATCATCCCGACGAATTCAGGGACAACTGTGGCTTCGGTCTGATCGCCCATATGAAGGGCGAGGCCAGCCACAAGTTGTTGCAAACTGCCATCGAGTCACTGACCTGCATGACCCACCGTGGTGGTATCGCTGCAGACGGAAAGACCGGCGATGGTTGTGGCCTCCTGATCCAGAGCCCGGATGCCTTTTTGCGCAAGGCCGCCAAAGCAGAATTTGGCAAGGAGCCCGAAGAGCTGTTCGCTGTGGGCCAGGTATTCCTTAACCCGGATGAGAACAAGGCTTCTGCGGGCCGTGCTGCTGTTGAAAATCGCCTGACAGAGCAGGGTCTGGAAATCATGGGTTGGCGTAAGGTTCCAACCGACGACAGCTGCCTTGGGCCGATGGCGCTCGACTGTTTGCCCTGGATTGAGCAGGTGTTTGTGGTTCCCGCCGGTAAAACCGAGCAGGAATTCGCCATCGCGTTGTTTGTCGGCCGCCGCCACGCTGAGCGGGACATGGCCGATGACTCCGAATTCTATATCTGTAGCCTGTCTCATCGCACCTTGGCCTACAAAGGACTGATGATGCCGGCGGATCTGGCGAACTTCTACAAGGATCTGGGTGATCCGGACCTGCAAACCGCTATCTGTGTCTTTCACCAGCGCTTTTCTACCAATACCATGCCGCGTTGGCCGCTGGCGCAGCCTTTCCGCTATCTCGCCCACAATGGGGAAATCAACACCGTTGACGGTAACCGTAACTGGGCGATTGCCCGTGCCGCAAAATTCAGCGCACCGGAACTACCGGACCTACAGACGCTGCAGCCGCTGGTTAACCTGACGGGCTCAGATTCATCCAGCATGGACAATATGCTGGAAGTACTTCTGGCCGGTGGTGTCGACCTGTTCCGCGCCGTGAGAATGATGATTCCGCCTGCCTGGCAGAACGTGGATACCATGGATTCCGAGTTGCGGGCATTCTATGAGTACAACTCCATGCACATGGAGCCCTGGGATGGCCCCGCTGGTCTGGTTCTCTCCGACGGTCGTTATGCCGTCTGTATGCTGGACCGGAACGGCCTGCGCCCGGCTCGCTGGGTAATCACCAAAGACGACTTCATCACCCTGGCGTCCGAGATCGGCACCTATGGTTATAAGCCCGAAGATGTGGTGGCCAAGGGACGTGTCGGTCCGGGGCAAATGCTTGCTATTGATACCGAGTCCGGCGAAGTCCTGCATACGAAAGATGTGGATGATCGCCTGAAGTCGGCGCAACCCTACAAGCGCTGGCTGCGGGAGAATTCCCTACGGGTGGAGACCACGCTGAATCAGGACACGCCTGACTTCAAGCTGATGCAGTCAGACGAACTCCATATTCACCAGAAGATGTTCATGGTGTCTTATGAGGAGCGCGATCAGGTACTGCGCCCGCTGGCGGAAAACGGCCAGGAGGCAGTGGGGTCCATGGGGGACGACACGCCCATGGCAGTGTTGTCGAGCCGTGTCCGGCACGTGGCTGACTACTTCCGTCAGAAATTTGCTCAGGTGACCAACCCGGCCATAGATCCGCTCAGGGAGTCCATCGTGATGTCCCTGGAGACGTGCATTGGTGCGGAACGTAACGTGTTCGAGGAAACACCGGAGCACGCCAACCGAATCATTCTGACAACACCGGTACTGTCGCCGGCTAAGTACCTGAAGATTGCTAACAACGATCGGCCCGGATTCGAAGTCGCTCGAATCAACATGAGCTACAGCCCTGAAATGGGGCTTGAGCAGGCCGTGCGTAAAGTGTGCGACGAGGCTGAGCAGGCAGTTCGCAGTGGCAAGGTCATCCTGATCCTGACCGACAAGGACCTGAAAGAGGGGGAGCTGCCGGTCAACGCTATGATGGCAACCGGCGCCGTTCACCATCACTTGGTCAAGAAAGGCCTTCGGTGTGACTCCAACATCCTGGTTGAAACCGGTTGGGCCCGCGATCCGCACCAGTTTGCTGTGCTGTTTGGCTTTGGCGCTACCGCGGTCTATCCGTATCTGGCGTACCAGGTGCTTAACGACCTGATTCGCACCGGCGAATTGATGATGGACCCCATTGATGCGAAGAACAACTATCGCAAGGGCGTCAACAAGGGCCTGCTGAAGATTCTGTCCAAGATGGGGATCTCTACCATCACCTCCTACCGGGGGGCGCAGCTGTTTGAGGCGATTGGCCTGGCGGACGACGTAGTGGACCTGTGTTTCAAAGGTGTTCCCAGCCGTATCCAGGGCGCCGGTTTCTTTGATTTCCAGCAGGATCAGGAACAACTGGCGGCCGTGGCCTGGAAACATCGCAAGCCTATCTCCCAGGGCGGCCTGTTGAAGTATGTCCACGGCCAGGAGTACCACGCTTTCAATCCAGATGTGGTGGGTAAGCTCCAGGAAGCCGTGACCAGCGGTGATTACGGGCAGTACATGGAGTACGCCGGGCTGGTGAACGAGCGCCCGGTGTCCACGCTCAGGGATCTTCTGGGGCTTCGCAAGGACATCGAGGCGGTTGATCTGTCGGAGGTGGAGCCGGTGGAGAATATCTTCCCGCGCTTCGACTCGGCGGCAATGTCCCTGGGTGCGTTGTCTCCGGAGGCTCACGAAGCTCTCGCAGTGGCAATGAATACCTTGGGTGGTCGCTCCAACTCCGGTGAAGGCGGGGAAGATCCGGCCCGTTATGGCACGGAGAAACGTTCCAAGATCAAGCAGGTGGCATCTGGCCGCTTCGGCGTCACCGCAGAATACCTGCGCAGCGCCGACGTCATGCAGATCAAGGTGGCCCAGGGTGCCAAGCCCGGTGAGGGCGGTCAGCTACCCGGTGGCAAGGTCAATGACCTGATTGCCCGCCTGCGTTATTCGGTGCCTGGCGTGACGCTAATCTCGCCGCCACCGCACCACGATATTTATTCGATTGAGGATCTCGCGCAGTTGATCTTCGATCTGAAGCAAGTCAATCCGAGTGCACTGGTGTCGGTAAAACTGGTGTCGGAGCCTGGTGTCGGTACCATCGCTGCTGGCGTGGCCAAAGCCTACGCGGACCTTATCACCGTCTCGGGCTATGACGGTGGTACAGCAGCCAGCCCTTTGACGTCCATCCGTTACGCGGGCTCGCCCTGGGAGCTGGGTCTGAGTGAAACCCAGCAAGCGCTGCGTGCCAACGACCTGCGGGGCAAGATCCGCTTGCAGACCGATGGCGGTATCAAGACCGGTCTGGACGTGGTCAAGGGTGCCATCCTGGGCGCAGAAAGCTTCGGCTTTGGCACCACACCAATGGTGGCTCTGGGTTGTAAGTATCTGCGTATCTGTCACCTGAACAACTGTGCCACCGGGGTTGCGACCCAGAACGAGCACCTGCGGGAAGAGCACTTCAAGGGTACCGTTGAGATGGCCATGAACTTCTTCCGGTTCGTGGCGACCGAGACCCGGGAGTGGATGGCCAAGCTGGGCGTTCGCAACCTTGAGGAGCTGGTAGGGCGTGTTGATCTGTTGGAGCGCCTGCCAGGCGACACCCCACGCCAGAAGAAGCTGGATCTGACGCGTCTGTTGTCGAACGACCACATTCCGGCGGATAAGCCCAACACATGCCAGGTGGAGCGCAATCATCCGTTTGACGAAGGCAAGCTTGCTGAGCAAATGGTGAAAGACACTGCAGAGGCGATAGCCAGCAAGGCTGGTGGTACCTGGTCCTATAGGGTCACCAACTGTGACCGCTCGATTGGTGCGCGCCTGTCGGGAGAGATTGCCCAGTTACACGGCAACCAGGGCATGGTCTCGGCGCCCATCACCCTGGATCTGACTGGCACCGCCGGCCAGAGTTTCGGTGTCTGGAACGTGGGTGGGCTTAACCTGCTTCTGGAAGGCGATGCCAACGACTATGTCGGCAAAGGTATGACTGGTGGCAAACTGGTAATTCGGCCGCCATCCGGTAGTGGCTTCAAAACCCAGGATACCTCGATTGTAGGCAACACCTGCCTTTACGGCGCAACCGGTGGCAAGCTGTTTGCCGCTGGCACCGCCGGCGAGCGCTTCGGTGTTCGTAACTCCGGCGCCCATGCGGTGATAGAAGGTGTGGGCGATCACTGCTGCGAATACATGACAGGCGGCCTGATCACGGTTCTTGGCAGCACTGGCCACAACTTCGGTGCCGGCATGACGGGTGGTTTTGCCTACGTGCTGGACTTGAACAACACCTTCGTGGACAAGTACAACCATGAGCTGGTGGAGATTCAGCGGATATCCAGCGAGGAAATGGAGTCCTACCGTAATCACCTGCGCGGTGTGGTCCGCGAGCATATTTCTGAAACCGCAAGCGAGTGGGCAGAGCATATTCTTGACAATTTCGATGACTACATTGGCCGCTTCTGGCTGGTCAAACCCAAGGCGGCGAACCTTCGCAGCCTGCTGGCCAGCACCCGGGCACGTCCCGAGTAAAGGCGGTTGAAACAGGTAGAGGGCATTGCTGGAGAGGTAATGCCCACGTCGAAATTGAGTCTGATGAGAGCGTCACAATGAAAGAACGACTGAGTAACGACTTCCAGTTTGTCGAAGTAGGGCGTGTCGACCCGAAAAAAGTACCGGCAAAGAAGCGCAAAAAAGAGTTTGGTGAAATTTACCATCCATTCACTCAGGATAATGCCGCGTCGCAATCGCACCGTTGCCTTGAATGCGGCAATCCGTATTGTGAGTGGAAGTGCCCGGTACACAACTACATCCCGAACTGGCTGAAGCTGGTGTCGGAAGGCAACATCATGAGGGCAGTGGAGCTCTGTCACCAGACCAACTCTCTGCCGGAAGTCTGTGGCCGCGTTTGCCCCCAGGATCGTCTTTGTGAAGGGGCCTGTACCCTGAACGATGGCTATGGCGCAGTAACCATCGGGTCGGTGGAAAAATACATTACCGATACAGCCTTTGCTCTGGGCTGGAAGCCGGATATGTCTGCCGTCAAATGGACAGACAAAAAAGTGGCGGTGATTGGTGCCGGCCCTGCTGGCCTTGGCTGTGCCGACGTTCTGGTGCGCAATGGCGTAAAGCCGGTGGTTTTCGATATCTATCCGGAAATCGGCGGCCTGCTGACCTTCGGTATCCCTGAATTCAAGCTTGAAAAGTCTGTGATGACTCGCCGCCGCAAAGTTTTTGAGGAAATGGGCGTGGAGTTCCGTCTTTCCACTGAAGTAGGCAAAGACGTGATGATGGCGGATATCCTCGAAGAGTACGATGCTGTCTTCATGGGCATGGGAACCTACACATACATGAAAGGCGGTTTCCCGGGCGAAGATCTGCCTGGCGTTCATGATGCGCTGCCATTCCTGGTCTCGAACGTGAATCGTCGTCTTGGGTTTGAGAAAGACGCCGACGATTTCATCGACATGAAAGGCAAGCGAGTGGTTGTGCTCGGTGGCGGCGATACCGCCATGGACTGCAATCGCACCTCGATTCGTCAACAGGCAGCGAGCGTCACCTGTGCCTACCGTCGTGACGAACAGAACATGCCGGGTTCGCGTCGGGAAGTGTCCAACGCCAAGGAAGAAGGCGTTAAGTTCATGTTTAACCGTCAACCGATCGCTATTATTGGCGAAGATCGGGTTGAGGGGGTCAAGGTGGTTCAGACTCGCCTCGGCGAGCCTGACGAAAACGGCCGTCGTCGTCCGGAAGTGGTCGCTGGCAGTGAAGAAGTGATTCCGGCCGATGCGGTTCTGGTGGCTTTCGGATTCCGCCCAAGCCCGGCCGACTGGTTTGACGAGCTGAAGGTAAACACCGACGACTCTGGTCGTGTCAGCGCCCCGGAGGAAGTGGAGTTCGGCTTCCAGACCAGCAACCCCAAGATATTCGCCGGTGGCGATATGGTCCGTGGTTCGGATCTGGTCGTAACGGCTATCTGGGAGGGCCGCCAGGCGGCGGAAGGTATCATGGATTACCTGGATATCTGATAGCCTCCGGTTTTATCTGGACGAGAAGGGCGGCTTGCGGATGGCGGGCCGCCCTTTTTTATTGCCACAAACCGGGTATCATTGCCCTCCTAACTTTTGACAGACAGCAGACTGGGAATGCTATGACCGAGCTGAAAAACGACCGTTTCCTGCGTGCGCTGATGCGTCAGCCCGTTGATCGCACACCGGTATGGATGATGCGTCAGGCAGGCCGATACCTGCCAGAATACCGCGCGACCCGGGCGAAAGCCGGCGATTTTCTCAGTCTGTGCAAGAACACACCTTTGGCCTGTGAGGTCACGTTGCAGCCACTGGAGCGTTTCCCTCTGGACGCTGCCATTCTATTCTCGGACATCCTCACTATTCCTGATGCGCTGGGGCTTGGTCTGTACTTCGAAACCGGCGAAGGCCCGAAATTCCGCAACACTGTCCGTTCTGCTGCAGACGTAGCCGCGTTGCCCAAGATCAATGCGGAAGTAGACCTGGATTACGTAATGAATGCAGTGTCCACCATCCGTGGCGCGCTCAATGGCAGCGTTCCGCTAATCGGCTTCTCTGGCAGCCCCTGGACGCTTGCCACGTACATGATCGAAGGTGGTTCCTCTAAGGACTTCCGCGAGGCCAAAAAACTGATGTACGGCCAGCCGGAGGTGATGCATCAGTTGCTGGACCATTTGGCAGACTCGGTGATTGATTACCTGAACGGACAGATTCGAGCTGGCGCCCAGGCGGTCCAGATCTTCGATACCTGGGGCGGCGTGCTGAGTAGTTGGGCGTATCAGGAGTTTTCCCTCAACTACATGAAAAAAATCGTCGCCGGCCTGATTCGAGAGAACGACGGGCGTCGCGTACCCGTTATCCTGTTCACAAAGAATGGCGGCCAGTGGCTGGAGTCGATAGCGGAATCCGGTGCTGACGCGGTCGGTCTGGACTGGACAACGGACATTGGCAAAGCCCGTGCTCGCATTGGCGATCAGGTTGCCCTACAGGGCAACATGGATCCGGCCATGCTGTACGCGCCGCCTGAGCGGATTCGCCAGGAAGTGGCCGATATCCTGTCCCGCTACGGCACCGGCCCTGGCCACATCTTCAACCTCGGGCATGGCATCACCCCGGACGTTGACCCGGAGCATGCCGGGGCGTTTATCCGTGCGGTGACTGAGCTGAGTCCGGAGTATCACCTGCAAGACTGATGGTTGGGAAGTAGCGGGTCGCGAGACGCTGACAAAGACGGTTTCATCGCCGATGCCCAGGGAGCCCCGCAACTTGCGAACGTCGCTGTCGTCCACTTCCTGGAACCTCTGGTACTCAATGCCTGTTGGCTGCACGAACGTGGGGCTTTTCACGCCGATCATCCGCAGGTATTCCTCGGTAGAGTATGTGGGCACGATCACGCCGTCGCATTTGTTCGCGAAGCGCTTGATCAGCTCGTGGGAGATCAGTTGCGGAACAGATTGCCTGGCAGCGGCACGAAGTGGGCGTAGTGCTCAAGGCGGGTATGGTAGTGTATACCGCCGGCACCTTCAGCGTCGTGCCACAAACAGCCCCAGCGAT
>NZ_ABCP01000028.1 GCF_000170835.1 Marinobacter algicola DG893 | reverse complement strand
CTCCAGAGCGACACTCCCAAACCCAACTAAACCCAAAATGTCCGAAAGTTTCGTAAATTCCTGCCTTTTCATCACTCTGTAACGGCTTTTAGCGAACTTTTAGTCGGTTCTTATACTAAGATCGTAACCAGAATTGGCAAAAAAATGCTATCTTAGTAGGTCTATCAAAAGTTCCCGAATCAGTCATCGCTCAAGCCAGACGTTCACAAGACGGCTGACCCTGCGGTGACCGTCCTGAACTCACCCATCAGCCTGAGGACGAAAATGACATCATCCAAAGCCAAGATCATTTACACACTGACCGATGAGGCACCCGCCCTCGCGACACGGTCACTTCTTCCCATCCTCGAAACTTACGCCAAGCCCGCAGGCATCGAGTTCGGCACCAGCGACATCTCGCTTGCTGCCCGTATTCTCGCGCTCTTCCCTGATTACCTGGAAGAAAAGCAACAAGTTCCGGACGACCTCAAAGAGCTGGGTGACTACACCAAGGACCCGGAAGCCAACATCATCAAGCTTCCCAACATCAGCGCCTCAATTCCCCAGCTGCGCGCTGCCATCAAGGAACTCAACGACCAGGGTTACAAGGTTCCCGAGTACAAGGAACACCCTGAGTCAGACGAAGAGAAAGAAATCCATGCCCGCTACTCCAAAGTTCTGGGCAGCGCTGTAAACCCGGTACTGCGTGAAGGCAACTCCGACCGTCGTGCCCCGACCGCCGTCAAAGCCTTCGCCCGCAAACACCCCCACACCATGGGCGAGTGGAGCCCGGCGTCACGTACTCATGTGGCTCACATGCGCGGTGGTGATTTCTACTCCAACGAACAGTCTCTGACACTGGACAAGGCCACCAACGCCCGCATCGTTTTCGAGAACGCCAAAGGTAAGCAGACTGTTCTCAAGAGTGAGCTGCCACTGCAGGAAGGCGAAGTGCTGGACGGCATGTTCATGAGCTGCAAGGCACTGCGCAAGTTCTTCGATGATTGCATCGAAGATTGCGAGAAGACCGGCGTGATGTTCTCCCTCCACGTCAAAGCCACGATGATGAAGATCTCCCACCCGATCGTCTTCGGTCACGCGGTGAAGATTTTCTACAAAGAACTGTTCGACAAGTACGGTGAACTGTTCGACGAGCTGGGCGTGAATCCCAACAACGGTCTTTCCAGTGTGACCGAGAAGATCAAGCAATTGCCTGAGTCCAAGCAGGAACAGATCCTCGAAGATCTGCACGCCTGCTATGAGCATCGCCCGGAAATTGCCATGGTGGATTCCGTCAAGGGCATCACCAACCTGCACGTACCTAGCGACGTCATCGTTGATGCCTCCATGCCGGCGATGATCCGTAACTCCGGTAAGATGTGGGCCCGGGACAACAAGCTCAAGGACACCAAAGCGGTGATGCCTGAGAGCACCTACGCCACCATCTACCAGGAAGTGATCAACTTCTGTAAGACCCATGGCGCGTTTGATCCCACCACCATGGGTACGGTGCCGAACGTTGGCTTGATGGCGCAGAAGGCCGAGGAATACGGCTCCCACGACAAGACCTTTGAAATCAAGGAAGATGGGGTTGTTCGTGTTATCGCCGAAGACGGCGCCGTGCTGACCGAGCACAAGGTCGAGAAAGGCGACATCTGGCGTGCCTGCCAGACCAAGGATCTGCCGATCCGTGATTGGGTCAAGCTGGCTGTAAACCGTGCCCGTGCCACCGGCATGCCGGCCCTGTTCTGGCTCGACGACGAGCGTCCGCACGACGCCGAGCTGATCAAGAAAGTGGAAATGTACCTCAAGGAACACGACACCGACGGCCTGGACATTCTCATCAAGTCGCCCGTACGTGCCATCCGCTGGACCATGGAGCGACTGATTCGTGGTCTGGATACCATCTCCGTCACTGGTAACGTCCTGCGCGACTACCTGACTGACCTGTTCCCGATCCTGGAACTGGGTACCAGCGCCAAGATGCTGTCCATCGTACCCCTGCTCAACGGTGGCGGCCTTTACGAGACCGGTGCCGGCGGTTCCGCGCCCAAGCACGTTCAGCAATTGCTGCAGGAAAACCACCTGCGCTGGGATTCATTGGGCGAGTTCCTGGCCACGGCTGTTTCCCTGGAGGAACTGGGCGAGAAGCAGAACAACGAGCGTGCGCGCCTGCTGGGCCTGACCCTGGACAAGGCCACCGAGCGACTGCTGGAGAACAACCAGTCACCGTCGCGCAACACCGGTGAGCTGGACAACCGCGGCAGCCATTTCCACCTGGCCCGTTACTGGGCGGAGGAACTGGCCAACCAGGATGACGACAAGGATCTTAAGGATTTCTTCGCCAAGCTGTCGAAGCAACTGGAAGACAACAAGGACAAGATCCTGGAAGAAATGAGTGTGATCCAGGGCCATCCGGCCGATATCGGTGGTTACTATCACCCACCGGCCGAGAAGGTCTGCAAGATCATGCAGCCCAGCGAGACCTTCAACCGCATTCTTGAAGAGGCTCGCGCTCAGGTGAAGTAAGTTTACAAAGCCTGGCAAAACCCGGACGGTGAAAACACCCTCCGGGTTTTTTAATGCCTTATCAATTGCAGTATTCGCTCGACGGCGGCGCCGTCTGTGACTATTTTCAGGGTGTAATGCCTTCGATTTGGGCCCGAGGTGTTCACACCGACAGGGAAGCAGCCGGAACCCGGGGAAAGACTTAAATGGAGAAGATTAAAGGGCGCCATACGCCACTGCGGCGATCACTATGGATTGTCGGAACCTATCTGCTGGTAGGCTGGTTGTGGATTACCTTTTCCGACTATCTGGCGCAGCGGTGGTTCCCCGACCCGGAGACGCTGAGCCGGGTGCAGACCTATAAAGGGGCGCTATTCGTCCTTGTGACGGCGCTGGTACTTTTCCTGTCGTTGCTCCGTCAATTCATCAGCGACCGAACCTTGCTTTCTCTGAACGTCCATCAGCAGGAAGAGATTCGCGAACTGAACCAGTTCCGTGAAAGCGTGATTGAGCGGGCCAATGTCTGGATCAATGTGCTGGACTCGAAAGGACGGGTCGTACTCTGGAACAAGGCCGCGGAAGATATCAGCGGCTATCCCAGGGAAGAGGTCATGGATTCGGACGACATATGGCAATGGTTGTACCCGGATGAGGAAGACCGGGCGCGAATCCGCGAAAGAGCCGACGAGATTCTCCGTGACGAGGGCGAAGTCGTGGGTTACGAAACCTGGATTACCACTCGCGACGGCCACGAGCGTCAGCTGTCGTGGAATTCACGCAGCCTTCGGAACAACGCTGGCGAGATTGCCGGGTCCATTGCCATCGGCCAGGACATCACCGATATCCGCAATGCCGAGAACACCCTTCGATGGCGTGAACGCCAGCTTTCCACGATCATGGACAACCTGCCCGGAATGGCCTACCGCTGCCGGTATGATGAGTTCTGGACCATGCTGTCCGTATCCAACGGTTGCCTCGAGTTGACTGGTTATGAGCCTGACGAGCTGGTGAATAACAGCTTGGTCAGCTACGCAGAACTCATCGACGAGGCTGGCAACGAAACCATCCTGCGAACAGTAGAGTCCGCCATTGGTAACGCCGAGCCATTTTCCATTGAGTATTCGATCACCCGTAAGGATGGCCGGAAAATATGGGTCTGGGAGCGTGGACGGGGTGTCGAGGGAGAGGGCGAACTGGTGCTCGAGGGGATTGTTCTCGACATCTCGGATCGTAAGGAGCTGGAGGAGGAGCTGTCGGAACTGGCAACCCGTGATTCGCTGACCGGAGTGCTGAACCGCCGGGAGATGACCCGTATATTGGAAGAGGAAATCGCCCGGGCCAAACGATACGACCGCGAGCTGGCCCTGTTGTGGATCGATTTTGACCATTTCAAAGCCATTAATGATGATCATGGACACGCTGCCGGTGACTCCGTGCTTAAGGCAGCAAGCGGTCTGCTGGCCGAGAGCGTGCGGAGTGTGGATAGTGTCGGCCGGTTTGGCGGCGAAGAGTTCGTGATCCTGTTACCGGAAATGGACCGTCGCGAGGCGCTGGAAACCGCAGAACGACTGCGCAGGCTGGTGTGTGATACCCCACAGCCTCTGGGGCATGGCAACACGGTCACAATGACCATCAGCATCGGCGTTTCCGTATTCCCGGACCATGGCGAGGGCGCCGATGCCTTGTGCGCGGCAGCCGACCGCGCCATGTATCAGGCCAAGGCCGATGGCCGCAATCAGGTGGTGCTGGCGCCTTTGACCGAGGAAGCCCATAATCCCTGAAGACGATCGAGCTGGATGAGCTGACGCTGCCGGGCCCGCGATCCGGCCAATGTACCGGGTGGCCTCCAGCGTCAGGATGTACAAAAAGACAGTCTCCGGAATCAAAGGTCAAGCGATGAACCGAATTGCCCGCCGTGCGCTCCACACCTCTGCTGTTCCCAATGACCTGGCGTCAGTAACCCACCGCGATGAGGCCGGCGAGAAACCGGAACTGGCCGGAGTGAGCCCCGAGGTTGTTGAGGCCATCTGGCACAGCGTCGAGCGGCTGTACCGAACCGGGGTGCATCCGGGGATACAGCTGTCGGTCAGGCACCGGGGCGAACAGATCCTTCATCGAGCCATTGGCCATGCCAGCGGTAATGGGCCCCATGACGGTGTGGATGCGCTGAAGGTGCCGATGACCACCGAGACACCTGTTTGCTATTTCTCAGCCTCCAAGGCGGTCACCGCCCTGCTCATCCACATCCTGGCAGAACAGGGGCTGGTCAACCTAATGGACCCGGTGTCGTATTACTGCCCGGAGTTCGCCGGGGGTGGCAAGCGCACCATCACCATTCACCAGGTGCTGTCCCACCGCGGTGGCATTCCGGCGATACCCCGGGAAACCCCCATTGATGTGCTCTGGAACAGGGATGAAATCTGGCGCCTGCTGTGTGAGGCGAAGCCGGTGGAGGTGGATGGTGCCAAAGTGGCGTACCACGCCATCACCGGGGGCTTCGTGTTGCAGCGGGTGCTGGAAAAAGTGACCGGTGATACCATCGAGGTGTATATCGACCGACACCTCCGCAAGCCCATGGGGATGAAGTGGTTTACCTACGGGATTGCGCCCGCAGACGTGGACAAGCTGGCCGGCAACTATGCGACCGGCCCAACGCCGCGTTTTCCGGTATCCTGGATCGTGAACCGGGCGCTGGGAGGTGATATACGCACCGTGGAGCGGGTCTCCAATGATCCCCGCTTCCAGGAGGCCGTTATCCCCGCGGGCAATTTGTGTGGCACCGCCGAGGAAATGGGGCGTTTCTTTCAGATGATGCTCAATGGCGGGGTCTGGAATGGCAAGCGTATTTGCAGCGAGATGACCGTCAGACGCTCCATCCAACAGTTTGGCTCGCTACAGATTGATCGCACCATGATGATTCCCATGCGCTTCAGTGCTGGCATGATGCTAGGAGGCAACCCTGTGGGGCTTTGGGGCCAGCAAAGCAGGCATGCCTTTGGTCACATTGGTCTGATCAACAAACTGTGCTGGGCCGATGCGGCCCGGGATATTTCCGTCAGCCTGCTCAACACCGGCATCCCCATTGTTGGCCATCACCTGCCGGCGCTGGCAAGGTTTGTCTACACTGTGTGCGACCGCTTTCCATTGATGCCGGAAAACCGCAGGCCCCTGGTGGCGGCCTGAGCCCTTAGAGGGTTGCCAGCTGTTCCTCCAGTATTCCCAGCACTGACGACAGGATATCCCGGAAGTCGGTGAGTGTCTGGGTTCGCTGGATCACATCCTCACGACTTTCATCCAGCCGCTCCAGCTTGGGGACCACCCGCCGGATTCCTTCCGTAATAACTTCATAGGGGTAATGGTGGTCCATAACGCTGAGTTTGTTGATCTCAGCCACTTCCTGACTGAAGATGCTGATGATGTCGTAAAGCATGTCCTTGTGCTGAATGGAGCTCGCTTCCCAGTACGCATCGTCAAGCAGCTCCAGCAGGGAAAGGTATTCCCTTAGTGTGTCGGCAACAGATGTCTGGTTCATAAGCGGTTTTCCTGGCCCGGATGGAATGGGGTCGTTATGGCAAATGGCTTCGCATATGTGGTGATCTGAAGGGAACTATAGCAGGGGTTTGTTCGTGTAGTTTGGGTGGCGGAGTCGTATTCGCTGCAAAAAATATGAAACTCTATTCATTTTTATTGAGTTTTGTCCGACAGTTGTGCAGAATTACGCCAAATCATACATCGTGGACAAAGCCTGCTACAGTATGTACCGAGGCTTTGGAAAAGCCCGACGAAACAGAAGGATAAAAGGACTTCCAGCCCGGCCAGAAAGAGCCACTCAGACATGGGCGGAATCATCGGTTTCGGCGTATTGATCATTGGATACTCAGTGGAAGAGGACGATCATGGATAAACACACACAGCCACAACCCGGGCCCGAGCAGCCACGTCCGGTCAAGCTTGACCATCACGACAGTGTTCGGTCCCACGTCTGCCAGCAGGTCAGTACCGAAGTGGCGCGCCTTGAGCGCCGTATTGAAACCCTCCGACTGACCAAAGCCCCCCACGCCGCCATCATGATCTCGACCTACGAGCGCATGATCGACCGCAAGAAAGGGTTCCTCAAGAACTGGGACATGCAGGATCGTGCCGTTTACTGACGCTCGCTGATAACCACGGACTCGTAGACAATCGCCTCGTCACCGTTCTGCTGGTTACCACAGTGGGCCGGGTTGGGTGTCGTTTCCCCGTTGTTGGTGCTGCTAGGCGGCTCATCGGAGGACGTGAAGACACGTACCCGGGCGTTCTCATAGTTCACCTCCACCCGGATACAATCGGGCTCTTCACCGTCAATGGTTATTCCTGAGGTCTGTGTCAGTGACAGCGTGTCGCGTTTGTTGCCGATAAACTCCTGTCGCATTTCCGCATTGCCAAATTCCCGTCCCGTCAGACTGATAACGGCATACTCTGGCTGGTTGTAACCGCTGACTGAAAAATCCGGACCATGAAAACGGCCGCTCCAGACTGCGCTGCTCACCTCAGGGGGAGAGGTGTCGTCATCGGCGGGTGTCCTCGCGACAAACTGGGCCGCCCGGAAAACTTTGTTAAGCTGCGGGTTGCTGGTCCAGTCCAGCAGGACGTACACCCAGATCTGATCCGGCTCGGGCGGTTCGCCATTGTTGCCGCCGGTCTCGGTAAAGCGGATCAGCGCATCGTTCGCTGCACTGTTATAGCGGGAACCCTCGCCTCGGGTGATGCTGTCGCGCATCAGCCGACGGCCATCATTGAAGGTGTTCACCTGGTTTGTGCTGATCACGTAGTGGAGGAAGTCCATCGGATTTCGGGCGTGGGTGTAGGTTGTCCCATCATCACTTGGTGTCAGCCCCATCAGCCGTTCGAAGCGATCGCGGAGCTGTGCAACCACGCCTTCGTCGTCCTCGCCGTCTGCGGGTTTAATACCCCGGTACACATCGTAGAAAGTGGTCTGTGGCAGTACCGGTGGCAGGCCATCCTCGTCGCTGACAGCAAAACTCTCGAAAGACAACGACACACTGGCCGCCGGATTGATGTAGTTGCTGTCTGAGGAGTCGTCCGGCCCACAGCCGGCCAGCGTCAGGGCAAACAGGGGAATGGCGGCGAAAATGCAGGAATGTCTCATTTCAAGTGACCCTGAGATGCGTCGTTGTCGGTAAAACGCTAAAGTGTTTAGCCAGGGTGCCGCTGAATTCATTCGGCACCTGCGTGACTGCTGACAATAAACCATAAAAAAGGCATCTGCCCTCGCGGAGATCACATTTTGCAGCAATGGGAATGCCACGTCCGATGGTTCCGTTACATCGCGCTTGCGGTTCTGGCTATTGTTATTCCGGCCTCCGCCGCTGCGCAGGAGCGATGCCAGGACGGCGAGATTGTTCTGAACAGCGCCACCAGCAGTGTGCGTGATCTGGGTAGTTGTATCTGGTACCTGGAGGACCCGGAGCACACCCTCGATTTCAACGACATTCTGAGTGGCGATACCGCACCCTTTACCCGTCACGAAGGCGGTGTGCTGAACTTTGGCTACACGGAATCGGCTTACTGGGCCAGGTTCGATGTCGAGGTGGGCGCCGGTGCAGCACTGACAGACTGGATACTGGAGCTGGCCCTGCCATTGGTGGATGAGGTAGTGCTCTACCTGGTCCGGGATGGCGAGCTGATAGAGCAGCGCCGTGCCGGCTACGAGGGCGACTGGTCCGGGCGTGACCTGGCCGTGCCCAACCCCACGTTCCGATTGTCACTGGAGCCGGGAAGCTCAACCCGCATCTATTTGCGCATCACCAATACCAACACTTTCCGCCTGCCGATTACCCTGTGGCACCCCGACGCTTACATCGAGAAGGTGTCGGTCGATGAAGCCGTACGGGGCATTCTGCTTGGCAGCATCCTGGCCATTCTCGCCTACAACCTGTTTGTCGCCGTGTCCGTGCGCGAACGCAGCAATATTTACTACGTGATGTATCTGGTATCGGCCACGGTGTTCATTGCCACCGAGCAGGTGCACGGTATCCAGCTACTGGAGAATCGCCCTGCGCTGTTGCACAAGGAATACCTTCATTACCAGATCATCAATACCTGGTTCTGGGGGCTGTTGATGGCCCGGTCCCTGCTGGAAACCCGGGAACGGTCGGCGGACCTGGACAAGGTGATTCAGCTTTGCCTGTACGCTATTGTGGCGACCTTTGTGCTATCCCTGTTCCTGCCCTATCACACGGCGATGGAATGGATCGTGCTGGCCTCGATCCTGCTCAGTATTATCCTGATTGTGGTCAGTTACCTGTCCTGGCGCTATTACAACCCGGCGGCGCGCTCCTACTTTTTTGCATGGACCCTGGCGCTTGTGGGTTTTGGTATCTATGGCCTGACCGTGATGGGCTACCTGCCGCTGAACATGTTCACTTCTTATGCGCCGCAGTTTGGTCTGACAGCCCAGATCATCCTCTTCTCCTTTGCCCTGGCTGATCGGATCAAACAGGTGCAGGGTGAAGCCTTGGGTTGGAGTCAGCGGGCACTGGCCAACCTGCGTCGATACCAGTCGCTGTTCGACAACGCCATAGAGGGTGTGTTCCAGATGTCGCTGGACCGGCGTTTCGTCACCGCCAATCCCGCCATGGCGAAGTTGATGGGTTACACCAGCAGCCGGGAGCTATTGGATCTTGACCCGGACGCACTGGAGACCTGCTTTGCGGATGAGCGCGTGCGCCGCTGGGTGATTGGGCAGTTGGAATCCCGGGGCACCGTCAAGGGTATCGAGGCGCGGTATTACACCCGTTCCGGTGAAGAGCGCTGGGCCACCATTTCGTTACATACCGTGTATACCCCCGATGGCGATCCCGCCCATCTTGAGGGAACCTGCATTGACGCCACCGAGCGCCATCAGCGCCAGCGTATCGAGCGGGAGCGGGAGCAGGAGCGTCTGGAAAAAGAACTGGCCCGCAATTCGGCCGAAGCAAAAAGCCAGTTCCTGGCCAACATGAGCCACGAAATCCGCACACCGCTGGCGGCGATTATTGGTTATGGCGAGACCCTGCTCGATCCGGACCTGACCGAGAGGGAGAAGCACACCAGTGCGGAAACGGTGGTGCGCAGTGGTCGCCATCTGCTGGATCTGATCAACGATATCCTGGATCACTCGAAGATCGACGCCAACAAGCTGGATGTGGATATTGTGTCGGTTAACCTGCCGGAACTGCTGGATGAAATCCGTGCTTTCTTTGCACCCAGGGCGCGGGAAAAGGGGCTGGCGTTTCATATCATCTGCGAGTATCCCCTGCCTGAGAAGATTTCGACGGACCCGACCCGCTTTCGGCAAATCATCATCAACCTGTGCGGAAATGCGCTTAAATTCACGGAAAAGGGGTCGATTTCCCTGAATGTGCGATGCGATCGGCAACGTCAGGCCCTGGTGGCCAGGGTGGTGGACACCGGCATCGGCATGAAACCTGAGCAGCTGGGCCGGCTGTTTGACCCGTTTGCCCAGGGTAGCGCCGCTATTGCCCGGCAATATGGAGGAACCGGACTCGGGCTGAGTATTTCCCGCCGGCTTGCGGAGTTGCTGGGTGGCAACATATCCGTTACCAGCACCTATGGCGAGGGCAGCGAGTTTGAGCTTTCCATTGCCACCGGTCCGATGGAGGATGCCCACTTTCTGCGCGACGCGTCCGAATTGTCGCAACGCCGGCGCAGTATTCCCATGGTGAGTGCGCCACGGCTTTCCGGCCGTATCCTGCTGGCGGAGGACAATGACGTGAATCGTCGCCTGGTGTCCCTGCTGGTGGGCCGCACGGGCGCTGAGCTGGTTCATGTTGGCAATGGCGCCGAAGCACTGGATCTGGCGCTGAGGGAGCCCTTTGATCTGATTCTGATGGACATACAGATGCCGGTAATGAACGGCCGGGATGCCACAGCGGCCATTCGCGAAGCTGGCCTGAACATCCCGGTCATCGCGTTGACGGCGAACGTAATGGCGGAGGATATTGCAGACTATCGACTCGCAGGCTGTAATGACCACCTGGCCAAACCCATCGACAAACAGCGTTTCTACGAAGTCATGGCCCGATATCTGGTGGTGCAGCCGGAGCGCGACCCCGATGGCCACCGGTGCTATAACGGCACGATACTGGTCGCGGAGGACGATGAAGACAACCGTCGTCTGGTGGAGCGGGAACTCAAGGCCCAGGGGCTGGATGTCGTCACCGTTGCCAGTGGCGATGACGCGGTCCGAACGGCGCTGTCCGAATCGGTGCAGATGGTCCTGATGGACCGCCATATGCCGGGTCTGGACGGTGTGGAGGCTACCCGTTTACTGCGACAGACGGGCTTCCGCCGGCCGGTTATCGCCTTCACCGCCGGTGACCAGTCGGAAACCGATGCGTTGTTGGCAGCCGGGTGCGACGGGGTACTGAACAAGCCCCTCGACAGTGAGCATTTGCTGAGCACGCTGGACCGTTTCCTGACAGAGTCCAATGGCCTGAACAGAGACTCGACGGAAGATGACGACATCGGCCACCTGGCCGAACGCTTCCTCGATGGGCTGGTGACCCGAAAAGCGGCCATGGAAGCCGCGGCCGAGCGTCGTGACCAGCAGCAGCTGGCATCCGAAGCTCATCAGATCAAAGGCACCGCTGGCGCCATGGGCTACCCTGAGATGACACGGCAGGCGGGAAAACTGGAGGCTTGCGTGAACGCAGAAGACCGTGATTGGAGCCACATTCGCAGCCAACTGCAAGCCCTGGGCGACATGATTGACAAGGCACTGCAGGGACGGGAGGCACGTCTATGACAACCGATACTTCGGCTACCGACAAAACAGGAATCGTGATTGATGAGTGAAAACCTCCAGCAAAGCGAACAGCACTCGCTGAGTATGATGTACGGCACCTACGCCGACATTCTGTTCGTACTCTTTCCGTTCCTGGTCATCAGCATGCAACGGTTATGGGATGGCCAGCTTTACGAAACGCTACTAAGGCCTGACCTGAGCATTGCGGCTGCGATACTGGCCGGGCTGGCCATCGGAAAATTCGTACTTGGGCTGGTCAGTAACCGTGACTTGGGCCGCTACAAGGAGCGCATTGTGTTCTTTATTGCGTTGACGCTGTTTGTCGTGCTGGGGCCGGCCATCATCCTCATGCTCAGTATCGCGGGTCATCGCGAAGTGCCCGGATTCGTGGCGTTTGTTCAGCCTATCCTGCTGATCATCGCGATTTCCCTCTACACCACGGCCGTCAGTATCAGTAACATCCTGACCCGGTCCGGCGGGGCTGACGCCAGCTCGCCCCGCACCGCTGGCTTTCGTCAGGACGAGACTGGAGAACCTGCGCCAGCCACTGCCCAGCATGAGCCGCTGGCCATTCCCCGGCGAACCGGCGGTGATTCCCTTTGAAGTGCCCTGTGGGGCCGGGTATAAAATAGGATCAGGAGGCAGGGTATGAGTGACATGAGAATATTGGTGGTGGAAGACGAGCCGGTCATGAGGGAGCGGTTGGTGGATATGCTCTACACCGCTGGTGCAAGCAGCGTGGTTGAGTGTCCGGACATTGCGGGTGCCAGGGCCGCGTTTGAGGCTGATGTCTTCCAGATCATCTTGTTGGACCTGGGACTGCCGGACGGCAATGGCCATCAGTTGATGGAGGAGTTCAAGGCCAAGCGTAAGGATCAGCACATTGTCCTGGTGACAGCTGATGATTCCATCGACAGCATCCAGAAAGCAATCAGTGCCGGGGCCAACGGTTACGTGGTCAAACCCTATTCCCAGGAAAAAATCCACGATGTGGTGAACAACTACGCCATGGTGCACGGCGGCGATGCAGCCATGATAAAGGGGCTGAACCGCCAGCACTGACGGTTCGGCCCATCGGGTTTTCCATCACGCAACCTGGCGGGCGATCCAGGAACCGTATCGAGTGGCAAGAGCACGCACATATCGGGCTTCGCCATCGTTCAGATTGCCCAGAACACCCTTGAATATCCAGCCTCGCTCATACAGCCCCAGCACCCGTTGTTCGTCATCCAGGTTGACGCGCTGGTTCAGTTTCTTGCAGATGGCATCCAGCAGCGGCAGCTTTTCCGGGCGCCGAATAGGCCCCGTGCGGCTGCTCGCCGGCTGGTTTGCTGCTTTTGTCGGATGTCTCTTCATGGTCTTCTCCTTGTCGTTTTGCGGCTGCAAAAACAAAACCCCGGCGCTCTGGGCAACCGGGGTCTCGCGGAGAAGCTTGCCCGGTCGCTCCAAAGGCTCCCGGGACTGACCGAAAGCCGTTAGATGTCGTTCACCATGGAGTGCGCACAGGTCTCACCCTTGCGGTGCGCAATCGCATCAATCATCAGATACTGGTATTTCTGAAGCATAGTCATGGGCCTTTTCCGGCATCGTTCGCCGGGCATATCGGTTTCGGTACTGTCATCAGTGTATCGCTTGCCCATGGCTTTGCAAGGGGCAGAGTGCTTCGGCAAACCCCTACAGACGCGGTTCCTCGAAGCGATCATAATTCGTCCTGTCACGTGTTTTACGTTGTGCAATCCTCCGGTGCCCACCTTTTATCTGTGGCGTACCGCATGGATCTCTCCTTTATACGCAGCCCTCCGGGCTGCGTTTTTTTTGGCTGCCCGAAAAGTGTGTTCCAGGCGGCATCGTGGAAACCTCGTAGCCACTAGTTCGTACAGACGTCCGAGCCTTCTTTGGCGATAATTTGCACACTAATTAATGCAATGTATCGTCAGAAATCAGAGGTTGAAACCCAGTAAGATGTCCGAAGAAAACGGATCTGCAAAAAACCGGTTACAGTCACACGCCATTGTCGAAGTGCTGCTTGTCCTGGCGCTCGCCGTTTACCTGCTCATTGCCCGCAGCCAGATGGTGGGTGACGATCTTTCCTTTACCGTCATCGGGGCGGCGCTGATGGTGCTGGTGACCTACTGGACATTGAACACCCTGCGTGACGGCCTCGAAGTCCTCGCCCTCAAGGTGAATAGCTCCCGGCGCTGAGTTCCCTGCCAGCGCAGAGTTCCATGATGGAAGCCTCAGACCTGCCGACTGCGACCATGAAGCGGTTCGTCATCCACAGCGAACAGTTGGATCTCTTCCCAGGTTCTGTGGAGGATAAGCGCGTCGTTTGCCGCCCGGTGCACGGGTAACCCCAGACGGTTGATCACCTGCTGGCGCGATCCTGACCAGTGCCTTACCTGATTGGCGTCCAGCAACATGGAAATGGATTCCAGTTGAAAGCTGGCGCGGGTGTTGGCGGCTCGGAACAGGCGATGGAGCCAGAAGCTGTCAAACGTCCAGGCATCGCAGAATACCTGCCCGGAGAGCAACTGGTTCAGGTGCGCTGCAACCTCCGACACCGGTGTACCCTCTGTTTTCAGGGTTTCCCGGGTGATTCCGTGAACCTGCTCGGCACTTTCTGACCAGTCCTGCCAAAGTACATGGGGTTGTATCAGCCAGCTGTGCAAGGTGCCGTCGGGCAAGCATATGCCCACCTCGATCGGATAGCTGGCGATCAGGTCGAGGCTGGAGGCCTCGAAGTCAATAAAGGCTGGGCTGGTTCTGGTTCTCATTCCGCCTGGTTTTTGTTGATGTGCCGTCATCAGAGTTTACCCGCACGCTCTTGCAGACGCGAACCCATCGTCGCATTCCACTGTTACAATGTGTCCACGGATGTTACTCCGACCCTATAACAATCCAGTGACGCCCTGCTGGCTGTCTGAAACCGGGATGACCTGATGACCGAAACTGTCGTTGTAATCTACTCTGGGGGAATGGATTCGTTCACCCTGCTCCACCTTGCCCGTGCCCGAGGGTATAGGGTTCATGCTCTGTCGTTTGACTACGGCCAGCGGCACGTTCGCGAACTGGAATGCGCCCGTCAGGTGTGCGAAGCGTTATCGGTGCCACACAAGGTGATCGATATTCGTGCGCTTAGTGAAGTCATGGCTGGATCGGCCCTGACGGACGCAGTTGACGTGCCCGAGGGGCACTACGAAGAAGACAACATGAAGGCCACAGTGGTGCCCAACCGCAACATGATTCTGTTGTCGCTGGCCACCGGCTACGCGGTTACCGCCGGCGCTGTTGCTGTGTGGTACGGCGCCCATGGCGGCGATCACGCTATCTATCCGGACTGTCGACCGGAGTTCGTGGAAAAAATGGACGCTGTCTGCCAGGTGGCCAACTATGAGCCGGTGAAAATAGAAGCTCCTTTCATGGGCTCGGACAAGGGTGCGATCCTTGCCGAGGGCCTGAAGCTGGGGCTCGATTACAGCAGAACCTGGACCTGTTACAACGGCCGGGACCGGGCCTGTGGCGTTTGTGGTTCCTGCGTGGAGCGTCTGGAGGCGTTTGCCGCCAACGGCGTCTCAGACCCTTTGCCGTATGAGGTGGAAACCTGATGTATCGGGTAAAAGAAGCGTTCTATACATTGCAGGGTGAGGGTGCCCAGGCCGGGCGGGCAGCGGTGTTTTGCCGCTTCAGCAAGTGCAATCTCTGGACCGGTCGTGAAAAGGACCGGGCCAATGCCGTATGCAGCTTCTGCGATACCGACTTCGTAGGTACCGATGGTCAGAACGGCGGCCAGTTTGAAACCGCAGACGCGCTGGCGGCGCATATTCGTCGCCTCTGGCCGGATGCGCCTGGACGACCCTATGTGGTGTGCACGGGTGGAGAACCGTTACTGCAACTGGATGATCAGTTGGTGGACGCCTTTCACCGGGCCGGCTTTGAAGTGGGCGTTGAAACCAACGGCACGCTGCCGGCACCGTCCGGTATTGACTGGTTGTGCGTGAGCCCCAAGGCGGACGCGCCGGTGGTGTTGCGCCAGTGCGACGAGCTGAAAGTGGTGTACCCTCAACCCCTGGCAATGCCGGAGCGCTTCACCGACATTCAGGCCAGCCACTATTTCCTCTCGCCAATGGCGTCGCCGACCGTCTCAGAGGGTGAGCCTGACCCTATCAAGCAAAGTAACACCCGCAAAGCCACGGATTACTGCCTGACGCACCCGCGGTGGCGGTTGACCCTGCAGATGCACAAGATCATTGGCATCGACTGAGTGTTTCAGACCATCGCACTGGCTGGTGTTCTCCTGACCGACGTCGCTGTTGGCAGCGACTCCTGGTTTCGGTACTGGCTGGGACTCTGTCCGGTCCAGCGCTTGAACGCGCGGGTAAAGTTGGCGGCGTCAGCATAGCCCAGGGCGTCGGCAATCTGGCTCAGGTTCATGGCCGTCTGTTGCAGCAACTCACCCGCTCTTTCCAGCCGTACCTGATCCACCAGATGCTGAAAACTCGCTTCCTCCGCCTGTAAACGCCGTTTCAGGGTGCGTTCCGACACAAACAGGGTTGTGGCCACCCTGGCCAGTTTCGGTGGGAACGGGTGACTGGTTTCAATCACCCGCCTGACCCGACAGGCAAAGCCGGCATCTTCCGTCAGACGCCGCAAGGCCTCCTCACACTGGGCCTTCGAGGAGGCGGCCAACTGATCGTCAGAAAAGCGGATGGGCAAGGCCAGCTGCGAATGGGGAATGACAATCGCATCTTCGCCAGCGCCATACACCACGGGGATGGGTATTTGCTGGCGAAAGCGATGAAAGTAAGCGGGTTCCGGTCCGCGTCGCTGAATCGACGAGCCGGCGACCGGTGAGCCAGTCAGTTGTGCGCCCATGGACGCGCAGCCGAACAGCATGGCGTCCATGATAAAGCCCTGCAACGGGCCCAGATCAATGCCACAGGAGATGGCGTAGATAGCCTGGCCATCGTGCTGCCGGCGCTTGACGTGCAAGTGTGGGGCACGCAGGGTCAGATAGCGTGTCATCAGGTCCAGAGCCTCCGCCAGGGTACGGCTGCTCATGACCGCAGTGCCCAGGGCTCCGTGTAGGGGCAATCGAAGCTCCCGGGCCAGCATGATGCCGAGCCCGGGCTCGCCGCTTTCGATGATAGCGCGGGTCACAAATTCGCTGGCCTGTGACTGGCTGACTCTTAAATCGGTTGATTGCAGACGCACCGGGTCCAGGCCGACACGCTTGAGCAGCGCTTTTTCATCGACGCCGATGGTGCTAAGCAACTCCGCCAGCAAGTGCAGGTAAATGGCCGGCATGCCCAGATCCTGAGTGGTAGATACTGAGGCGCGCATGGGATTTCCTCGTGTTTCCTGTTGTTGTTATGTCAGGGATGAAACTTCTTCCACGATTATGAACGGAATGTTCCTTCCACCCCATGACTTCGCTGACGGGTCAACAGGATATGCAGGCCAATTAGCGATGCTGGTCGCCCGCTGAGTGGCGTTCGATGAAGGCTGCCAGTTTACGGGCTGAGCGGCCGGGATTTTCCAGCATGGGCAGGTGGCCCACCCGTCGGAATACGTGGATATCGGCTTCGGGCGTAACCTTTCGATACCAGTCCACACAGCGCGTGGGAGTGATCACGTCCCGGTCCCCCCACTGGACCTGAAGGGGCGGTGTGCGGTGGCCAAGGTAGCGTGCTGGCGCCAATGCGTCGGCGAGCATATCGTTGAAAATGTGGCGCAAGGACACAGTTCGCTGCAGTAGGTCCGGCCCCAGGAGTCCGGTCATGGCGACGCCCATTGCCGTTGGCCTGCCACTGCCGACGCTGTTGAACATGCGGTAGACGCCGGCCCAGTCCCGGGGGATGAGGATGGCGTCGCGGTCGGATTTGAAGGGTGCGTTGAGGTCCACGTCTGTGTGTTCGGGTATGCCGGCGCTGTTCAGGACTGTCAGGGAAGCGGGTGCGGGCTTCATTTTATGGGCGAGGACGGTGGCGATGGCACCGCCCATGGAGCTCCCGACCAGGTGAAGGTTGTTGGTGGCCAGGGTATCGATCCAGGCTTCCAGCCGTGACGCCTGTGCCTCATAGCCGTAAATGGCGTCCGAACGGTACTCGCTTTCTCCAAGCCCTGGCAGATCCGGAACCAGAATGTGCCAATGCTCGGGCAGCCGTTGCAGCCAGAGCGCCCAGTTCTCTTTCATGGCGGCAAAACCGTGCATCAGTATCACCGTGGGTCGGCCTGCAGCCGGGGTCCCTTTTTCCAGATACACCATGCGGTGGCCGTCGATCACGGTTTCACGACGTTTTGCCTGTACCAGCCATCGCTGACCGGTGCGGGCGGCGGGCCATAAGTTTGGAGTGGGTATTTTCACGGTCGGTTTCCGTTTCAACTGGGTTGGAGCCAGTGTACCGCTTATCCCACGTCGGGCTTTGGCCTGCCTGCCCTGATACTGCGGCTCGCGGGCAAGGTGGAATCAGAGTGACAGGTCGGTGATGACCGGGTTGTGGTCCGATGAGCGCCAGGGCTGGCCTGTGGGCAAGGTAACGGGCCCCTTGTAGCCTAGCGCCCGGGGTTCATCGGAATTGATCGACCAGGTGTGGGCACCGACAATCTGTGGGAGTAGCCCATTCGAAACCAGGCTGTAGTCCAGGGTACCGCTACGGCCATGATATCTATAACTGGTGTGCTTACAGGAGGTATCGGTGCAGCCGTGGAAGTGATGAACGGTATTGATAAAGCCGGCCGCTTCCAGCAGTTGCAGCGGCGCTTCCCTGGCGTAGGCATTCATATCGCCGGTAATCATGGTGCCAGCCAGGCCATTCGGGTGCGGCAGGGCATGGGTCCAACGGATGATGGCACGGGTCGCCTGCTCGCGGCGATGACTGTAGCAGCCCTGGCCGTCGTCCTGATCCCGGTTCGGGCCCTTGGCGCCACGGCAGGCCTTGGATTTCAGGTGAGGAACGACAATCCTCAGGGCTCGATCGCTGTTTATCGGGCGGAATATCTGGGCCACGGGTGGCCGGCCACGGCGATCAAACGGTGTCGTTGTCAGGCGGCTGGCAGAGCCTTCAGCGACTACCCGGTCGCTGCGGTACAGCAGATCGGTGCGTATGGCATCGCTACCAGTGTTGTTGTTCGTGTCCACGTAGCGCCAGTGTGGGCCCAAAGCCCTGGCCAGTTCGGCAATGGCGCTGTCGCCCTCATAGCCGTCGTTTTCCATTTCTGTTACGGCGAGGATATCCGGGTCCGGGATTGTCAGTGAGGCAACCAGGCGTGCTTTCTGCTGTTCAAACTGGGTGGCGGATTGGGCGCCTCGTGCTGCTGGAAAACCACCGCCACGGCCATCACCGTTGAAAAAATTGCCAAGGTTGAGTGTGACTACCCTGAGCGTGGCCGACTCTGGCCGCCTGGGTGCCGGTGGGCGTGGATTGGTTGGACTGAATGTCGGTGCTGATTGCGGCTGCAGCCGCCAGGCGCCGAACCGGAAATCCAGTATGCCTGCTAATCCGCTGACCTTGTCGCCGGTGCGAATCGTGATGCCGGCGGACAATGGCGGTCCGGGCCAGGGAATCGGGCGCGGGTTGCGCACACCCAGGCCGTCATCAAGCAACAGTCGGTTGATCGTCTGTTGCCTGTGGCGTGTTTGAGCGCCCGGCCCAGGTTCCTGGATTTCCGTGGCTATCGTCTGGGGCTCTGCCGCGAGGGTCAGTTCACCGTAACGGGCCAGGTTATAGTGATCGATAACCGTAAGCTTGTCGGCGATGTTGATCCGCATGTTTTCCAGGTGTTCCGGAGATTGGCCATCCTGCCACGGCAGCGTGACGGAGACAGGCTCTGGCAGACGGCCGTCCCCGCAACGGGTGATGGCCGTAATATCAGTGAACTCGGTCAGGCCATGGAATTCTTTCACCCGCCCAGAGACATGCACCCTATCCCCGCGCTGTCCATCGGTGCGATGGGTGTAAACAAACAGTGCCTCGGAGGTTTGCGGATCGTTGTCCGTTTCGCCATCGGCTTGTTGCAGATAAAAACCTCGGAAGCCGCCTTGTTGGCGTGCATCCATGGTTATGATGCCTTCAACGGAAACGGTCTGGCCGGCGAACGGGGAATGATCTCCCGTGCCCTGAATGCGGGAAACCGGGATAACCCCGGTACCGCAATCGCCCGCTGCAAAAGCGGGCAGGCCTATGAGGAGGATGAGGGCAAGACGCCAGGACAGGAAAGAGTTGGTTGTGATCACCCGCTCAGTCTAGCAGAGCCCCGCCACGGCTTTAATAGCGCGTTCGCGAGCCGACTCGGCAATGCCCAGTTGCTCCTCGTTGGCCAGCTCCAGCTGCTGGACCATCGGGTCCGGGTGCTGGCTGTCTGAGCCCAGGCCGAGCCGGGACAGTACGTAGGGTGCAAGGGCCGCGCGAATGGTGAACTCGAGCCGGTTGCTGATCATGCCGTAATCGGTGGCAACAATATCCTGCTGTGCCTTGTTCAAACGGCTGTCAGGCATCATCACCAGCGAAATCTGACGGTTCCAGTCATCATCATGCTGGATGGTGTGACGGCTGCGTTGCCGGGTGGTTTCCGGCTTACCACGGAAACGGCTGAGGGCGAAGTCCCGGAACTCCCGGTTGGCGTCGCACCAGGCGCGGAGATGCCAGTTCTGACCAATGCACACCAGGGTGTGGGGTTCCAGAGTACGCTGGGAAACGCCAGCAGGGCTGAGGGAGGCATACTCTGCCTTCATCACCCGGCCGTGGCGGGCTGCTGCAACTGCAGCACGCATGACTTCCGGCTTAACAACCCGCTCCGGGCCGCGGACGATGGTATTGTCAGGCAGGCTGATGTTGAGCGACTCGAAGGTGTTACTGAGGCTGTCCTGGCGAGCCAGCAGATCCTGGTACTCACTGGCGTGCCCTTTGGTGACCACCGGTTTGAAACTGGACGATGGCACATAACCTTTAAGATGGCGATCGTAAACCAGATTGTCTGGTGCCAGTTCGCGCAGGTAGGTGTTGATATCCTTGGAAGCCTGCTGTCGCCCGATGCCGAAACTGTGGCAGATATGATTGGTGGTGAGCCGTCCTTCCCAGAGGGCGATGATTTCAATCAGCCGGTAGCGAAGCAACAGATCCCATCGAATGGGCCAGTCCGTTTTTTTCATAACCAGGCGCTCATGGTTAGCGTGGATTGCATGAGATGAAAGACTCTCGTGGGTTCAAATAGGCAGCGATCAAGCTACCCACATGTTAACCCTTCAGGCCACCAGCGTGTGTTACGTCACCTTAATGTAAAATGATGTTAAATCCAGCCATCACGGCGCTGCAAGCGGTATTGGGAATTTCGGGAACTGCGTAGTGGTTTTGTGGATTGCGCCCTGTTCTAATTCGCGCTCTGCAATGTTCTGGCGTTGCTGCTACTTTCATTACATTCCTGTATCAACCTGTTTCAAGTACGCCGGAGCCTGACTGATGACCCGAATGGTCACCTCGCTTTCAGCCCTGATCCTCAGTATTGTCCTGCTGGTCAGTGGCAACGCCTTTCTAATGACCCTGTTGGGTGTGCGACTGAGTATTGAGGCGGTCTCGCCGAACATTATCGGCTGGATCCTGGTGTGCTACTCCATTGGCTTCGTGTTGGGCACGCTTTACGTGCATCTTATCATCGGACGTGTCGGGCATATCCGGGCTTTCGCAGTCTTTGCCGCGATGGCGGCGGTGTGCGCCCTGCTGTACCCCATGGCCGTGTCCGAGGTGTTCTGGGCCATTTTGCGTGCGTTGTCGGGTTTCAGTGTGGCGGGCGTGCTGGTGGTGATTGAGAGCTGGTTCAGCAGCCGCGCCACCAACGCCAACCGGGGTGCCCTTTTTGCGGTTTACCAGATTGTGTTCTACCTGTCCGCCGCCGGCGGGCAGTTGTTGATCAACGTCGGTGAGCCGTCTTCGTTCATACCGTTTTCACTCGCCGCTGTCCTGCTGACGCTGGCGCTGATTCCATTGTCGTTGACGCGGATGGATGCGCCGGTGATCGAGCAGTCCGAGCGGCTGTCGTTCTTTACCCTGGCGCGGGAGTCGTTCACCGGGGTTTCCGGTGCGCTGATCTGTGGCGTCATGATCGGTTCTTTTTATGCGCTCGGCCCGGTCTACGCCACCCTGGTGGGGCTGGAGGTCAGCCGGGTGTCCACCTTTATGGCCAGTGCCATCGTCGCGGCCATGCTCCTGGCCTGGCCGCTGGGGCTGGTGTGTGACCGGTTTGACCGGCGCCGCGTCATGTTCTGGGTGGCGGTAACAGCGGGCACCGCGGCGGTGTCGGTTGGCATCCTCGGGGCCGAACGGATGTGGCTACTGACCCTGCTGGTTGGCCTGTTTACGGGCCTCTCGGCGACGCTCTATCCGATCGCGGTTGCAATTACCAACGACCGGATGGAAAGCAATCGTATCGTGGCCGCCAGCGCAACACTGCTGCTGAGTTATGGCGTGGGCAGTGTCATCGGCCCCATCGTCATGGCAGAGTTGGTGGGCATACTGGGCCCCAGGGGGCTGTTCTTCGGTAACGCCGGGTTCCTGGTGGTGTTGGCGGTTATAACCAGTTATCGCATCAGCCACACCGACGATGTGCCGGTGGCGGAGCAGGAACACTTCATCCCCGCCATGCCTGAGACTTCGCCGGTGCTGACGGAAATGGACCCCCGTAACGAGGAGTTTCACCAGTCCGCGGAAGCGACTGAGTTTCACGAAGAGGACATGCGAAAGACCGGTTGATTGGACCGGTCTCTTTCGAACCTCGGGCTGAGTCTCTCGGTTTTCCCCAATTTTGTTTCACCTTGCATATCTGTTTTTATCATAATGGTTAGCTTACTATTGGTAGCTTCGTTCGTCACTGCACTGTTTCGGCAGTGGTATTCGTTACAGGTAGTACAGCAGTCGATACCTATTACCGGAGTCCCAGATCATGAGAGATCAGTTTCCCTTTGCCGTCGCCCGGGTCACCCGTCGCTGGCGCAAATTGCTGGATGAACGCCTTAAGGATCTGGGTGTTACCCAGGCTCGTTGGACCACCATGGTCTATCTGCAACAAGGGGGAGAAGGGCTGACCCAGCGTGAACTTGCCCGCCTGATGGCCATTGAAAACCCGACGCTGGTGCGGTTGCTGGATAGCCTGGAACAACAGGGTCTGATTGAGCGCCGCCCCTGTCCCAATGATCGTCGTGCACGCCGTCTTCACCTCACCAAGGACGGAACCGAGTTCATGAATGTCCTGACCGAGCGTGCGGCTCGCCTGCGTGAAGAGATGCTGGACGGTATCAGCGACCGGGATATCGAAGGTGCCGTCAAGGTGTTCCACAAGATCCTGGAGAATGCAGAGCGGCAACGGTAAAGGTGTGCGGTCAATATATCCGTCTGAAGGGGTTTTGGTCTGAGTGATAACACGGTTGAGGGGCTAAGGGCCCGTTACGGCGAGCGCTGGCGTTGGCTGGCGGTTGCCACGGTCATGCTGGGCACCATGGCAACGGTGCTCAGCGCAACCGTGGTCAATGTTGCCCTACACGACATCATGCTGGAATTCGGTATCCGGCAAGGCCAGGTGCACTGGCTGGCCACCGGGTTCATCGCCGCCATGACCACCACCATGCTGGCCTCTTCGTGGCTGCTGGATCACTTCGGAGTGCGCAAGACCCTGGCCACGGCCATGTTCCTGTTCACGGTGATCTCGCTTCTTGGTGGTTTTGCCACCTCGCCGGAACAGTTGATTGCCGCCCGCATTGGCCAGGGTGCCATGGCGGGGCTGATGCAGCCCATGGGTATGTATCTGGTATTCCGGATTTTCCCCCGCAACCGTCGTGGGCAGGCCATGGGGATCTACGGCATGGGTGTGATTCTTGCCCCGGCCCTGGGCCCGGTTCTCGGGGGCTTCCTGGTGGACCAGTGGGATTGGCGCTATGTGATGTTTGCCCCTGTGCCCGTCACCCTGATCGGCGTGTTTATGGCATGGCGCTTTCTGCCGCTGCCGGTGTCCCGCCCGGCTCCCTACCGTTTTGACTTTCCTGGGCTGGTGCTGTTGGGCATTGCCATCGGTCTGTCCCTGGACACCCTCAACCGGCTGCAGGAGCTGGCGGGGCAGGAAGTACGAATTGCGATCGGGGGTGCTGTTGCCGCCATTGCCCTGGTGCTGTTTGTGATTCGTGAACGACGTGCCCGCCACCCGTTGGTGAACATTGGGCTTCTGCGCAACCCGGCCTTTGTTTACGCCAATTTGGGCGCCATGGCATTGGGGCTCGCCTTGTTTGGCTCCACCTACCTGGTACCTCTGTTCGTACAGACGGCCCTGGAATTCACCGCCACCGAAGCCGGTTTGCTGATGCTGCCAGCGGGCATCGTGCTGGGCATGACCTTTCCACTGGCCGGAAGGCTGGCGGACCGCCTGAGCGCCCGTAAACTGGTGATATTCGGCATTGTCCTGTTCGCCATGTCGGCCATGTTGTTTGCGGTATCGGACATTGAGCTCGCCTTTGGCTGGCTGGCGTTATGGACCGTGTTGGGACGAATCGGCATTGGGTTTATGTTGCCAGCGCTTTCAACGGGCGCCCTGAACCCTCTGGCTCCAGAACAGCTGGGTGCCGGTTCGAGCACCATCAACTTTACCCGCCAGTTGGGTGGGGCCTTTGGTGTCAATATCGTGGCCCTGACCATTGAGTTTGGTGATCACAGCGGCGGTATCCCCACCATTGGGGCGTTTCATACAGCCTGGTGGCTGGTCGCTGTATTCGTCGCGATGGCGGCCATCCCAGTTTGGAAAATGCGCGTATAGTTGCCATCCGGCCAGGTATTGATTAACATTTCCGCACTCTTCAGGGGAGTAGCCTCCGCAACGGAACCCATTTTCAGGGGCGGATGGTAGTCAACATACTTGGGGCTCAATCTCCGTGGCTATCATGTTTCATCGGTAAACCGGTGAAATTGGCAAGACCTGAGGCAGTTTCACCTCCCAGGGCGGAAGGTGGGCTGTCTCATGTCTGAAATATCCGCCCCGGAGTTTTTCATGGACGCTTTCCTCGCTTCAACGTTTGCGGTCGCCATTGCGGAGATCGGCGACAAGACCCAACTGCTCTCTCTCTTCCTGGTTGCCCGCTACGCCAAGCGTACGCCCATCATTCTTGGCATACTGGTCGCCACCTTGCTGAACCATGCCTTGTCGGCCCTGTTGGGCGCCTGGATCGCCGAGTGGATTCCGCAAGCCTGGTTACCCTGGATCCTGGCCATCAGCTTTGTCGCCATTGCGCTCTGGTTGTTGATTCCGGACAAGGATGACAATGGCGATTCGGCGTTCCTGGGTATGGGGGCCTTCATGGCCACGACGGTGATGTTCTTCCTGGCGGAAATCGGCGACAAGACCCAGATCGCAACTGTGGTGCTGGCCGCGCGATATACGGATACCTTCTGGGTGATTATGGGCACCACCGTTGGTATGCTGCTGGCTAATATACCGGTTATCATGGCTGGTAAATGGTTGATGGAGCGGTTACCACTGGCTACGGCCAGAATTGGAGCCAGCCTTCTATTCGTGATTCTGGCTGTTGCCACCGTTTGGACAGCCCTGACGTCGGTCTGATGCACGTTGTTGTCGCCGCAGACCGGATATCGGATTGAGACGCTATGTATCGAACGCAGTTGACAGGTTTTCTGCTGGTTTTGCTGGCCCTGATGTCGGCCAGCGTGGTTGGTGCCGAAACAGAGGCGCAGGCCGCGGGTCAGGAACTGACTACGCCGGAAGGAAAAAGCGACACCCCCGATAAACCCCGAGTTCCCCGGTTTTCCATTGACGGGGATCTGGCCGGGGAGCTGTCGGTGATGACCACCCGCTATGAGGACACCTTTGCGGCCATTGGCAATCAGAACAGTCTCGGTTACCTGGAGCTCGTCAAGGCCAACCCCGGTGTTGATCCCTGGCTGCCCGGTGATGGCACCCGGATAACCGTGCCCCGACACTATGTATTACCGGACGTGAAGCGCGAGGGCATCATCATTAATCTGGCGGAATACCGCTTGTACTACTTTACTGAGGGAAAGGTGCAGGTTTATCCGGTGGGGGTAGGTACCGACGACAACCCATCGCCACTGACCAACGCCAAAGTGACCATGCCACTGGAGTCGCCGGCCTGGTATCCGCCCGCAAGCATCCGCGCCGAATACGAAGCTGCGGGGGAGTACCTGCCGAGGATGATTCCACCGGGGCCGGGCAACCCTCTGGGGTCCCACGCACTGATGCTCAGTGAGAAGGGGTACCTGATTCACGGTACCAACAAGTTGTTCGGTGTGGGCATGCAGGTCAGTCACGGCTGTTTCCGCATGTACAACGAGGACATATCGCGGTTTGTCTATGAAGTCAGTAAGGGCACGCCGGTGCAGGTTATCCGCGAGCCCGTGAAAATCGGCCTGAAAGGTAATGAGGTCTGGCTGGAGGTACATCGCCCTGAAGAAGACTACAGTCAGCAGGACCGTGAACAATTGTGGAAGCAGGTGCAGAAAAAGGTGGAAGACCTCCGCCAGAAAATGCCCGGTGTGGAAGTGAAGCGCATGGCCATTGAACTGGCTGTGGACCAGGCGGACGGCCTGCCGCGGATGGTGGGTGAACGTCTGACCCGCGTCGCGGATGACTCCGCCGGGCCGATGCGAAGTACCCCAGATGGCAATAAAGGTGAGAAACAACGCCTCTGGTTCTGATACCGAAGGCTCTGATCCGCTGAACGGATCCGGGGAGGAGTGATGATCGCTAACCGACCCAACCCACCAAACCCCACCAGCCGCCAGCCCTGGTGGCTGGCCGTGTTCCTGCTGGGCCTGGTGCTTGCCCTGGTCTCTCTTTCCCACACGGTCATCGCCCAGCAGGACGACGCGCCGACAGGTCTTGTGATGACCGTCGACGGTGCTATCGGCCCCGCCACCATGGACTACCTGGTACGTGGCATTCGCCGCGCCGAGTCCGAAGGTGCGGAGTTGCTGGTTATCCGGATGGATACCCCCGGCGGCTTGATGGAGTCCATGCGCGGTATCATCAAGGAAATCCTTTCTTCAGACGTACCCGTGGTGACCTGGGTGTCGCCGGCGGGGGCGCGTGCCGCCAGTGCCGGTACTTATATTCTTTATGGCAGTCACGTGGCGGCAATGGCTGGGGCTACCCATCTGGGCTCGGCCACACCTGTCCAGATGGGTGGGCTGCCAGGCTCCGAGGATCAGAAGCCTTCAGAAGACACCGGGGATGCCAATCCCGATGAAAAGGAAAGCGCCGGGAACGAGGAATCGGCGCAGGATGACGCCTCCGATAAACGCCGGGGCGGCACGGCAATGGAGCGCAAGGTTCTGGAAGATGCTGTCAGCTACATCCGTGGCCTGGCGGAGCGACATGGCCGCAACGCCGACTGGGCGGAGCAGGCGGTGCGCGAAGCTGTAAACCTGGGTGCCGAAGAAGCGCTGGCGCAGAACGTGGTTGATGTGGTGGCTGACAACATGGACAGCCTGATGCAACAGATCGACGGGCGCACCGTGAAAATGGCCAATGGCGAGAAAACGCTGGCCACCGCGAACATTGAATTGACGCGGGCAGACCCGGACTGGCGCACTCGACTGCTATCGGTGATCACCAATCCGAATGTCGCTTACTTCCTGATGATCATCGGCTTCTACGGCATCATCTTCGAACTGTCTAACCCCGGTGCTGTCTTCCCGGGTGTGATTGGCGCCATCTGCCTGATCCTCGCGCTGTTTGCCTTCCAGGTGCTGTCCGTCAATTACGCGGGCCTGGCGCTGATTCTGTTGGGGCTTGCTTTCATTGTCGGCGAGGCCTTTATGCCCAGCTTCGGCATATTGGGCATAGGGGGGATTGTCGCGTTTGTGGCCGGTTCCATCATACTGATGGACGGCAGCCATCAAGAGATTTCACTGCCCACCATCGGTGGCACGGCACTGGTCGCGGCCGGCTTTATCCTATGGACCGTCATCAAATTCATCGGCTTGCGCCGGAAGCACCCGGTCAGCGGAAGCGAACAGATTGTCCACGAGAGAGTGACCGCACTCGACGACTTTCAGGAAGACGATGGGTATTTCAGGGGGCACGTGCGTATGAGCGGTGAACGCTGGAATGCCGCCTGTAAATCCCCGGTAGGCAACGGTGACAAGTTGAGGGTGACTGCGTTGGAAGGTTTGACGGTGTGCGTTGAAGCGGATAAGGCGGAGCCCTGAAGCCGGGCTGGAGAATGTTGACAGGTTACCCGGCGATCAAGCCAACGAAGGAGGCCTTATGAACATCACTGACCTGATTCCCTATATTGCACCCACGGTAGTGCTCCTGCTGATTCTTGGGTCGGCCATCAAGATTCTGCCGGAATACGAGCGTGGCGTGGTTTTCTTCCTGGGGCGCTTTCAAGGTGTCAAAGGGCCAGGCCTGATCATCGTAATCCCCGGTATCCAACAGATAACCCGAGTGGATTTGCGTGTCATTGCGTTGGATGTGCCGAGCCAGGACGTGATCTCGAAAGACAACGTGACAGTTCGGGTCAATGCCGTGCTGTATTTCCGGGTGGTCGACCCAGAGCGGGCAATCATACGTGTCGAGGATTTCGGCTCTGCCACCAGTCAGCTGGCACAAACGACGTTGCGTTCGGTACTGGGCAAACACGATCTGGACGAAATGCTGTCCGAACGGGATAAGCTGAATTCGGATATCCAGAGTATTATCGACGCCCAGACCGAGGAATGGGGCATCAAGGTTGCCAACGTTGAAATCAAGCACGTGGACCTGAACGAGTCGATGATCCGTGCCATTGCCCGACAGGCGGAGGCAGAACGGGAGCGTCGTGCCAAGGTGATTCACGCGGAGGGGGAACTGCAGGCATCGAAAAAGCTTGTTGAAGCGGCCGAAGTTATGTCCGCCAACTCCGGAGCGATGCAGTTGCGTTACATGCAAACTCTGGCGGATATGAGTACCAACAACAGTTCCACGATTGTGTTCCCGCTGCCGATGGAAATGATGTCTGCCTTTATGAGCAACACGCCCTCACCACAGAAGCCGAAGAGCGATAACGACGAATCCTGATGGGGCTTATCAGGCGCGCACAAAAAAGGCCGGGATGAACCCGGCCTTTTCTTTACGCAACAGCCTTACTTCTGGCTGGCACGCTCGAGCATGCGCTTGGCGCGCTCGTTGGCTTCGTTAGCAGCCTTCTGGGCAGCCTTGGCGGCAGCCAGTGCTTCGTCAGCAGTGCGCTGAGCGGAGCGAGCAGCGCTGGAAGCGCTGTTAGCGGTGTTCAGTGCATTTTCAGCGGTCTGCTCGGCAGAAGAAGCGGTTGCATTTGCTTCGTCGAGAGCGCCCTGGTCAGTTGTCGCACAACCTGCGGTCAGTGCGGTGGCCAGTGCAAACCCTGCAATCGTCAGTTTACGCATTGTAAATCCCCTTATTGGTCGTTTTATTTCCTGCGTTCCAGAAGTCGTTGGTGCAGACATTCTGTCAAAACGGGGTCGTTAGCGTTTGGCCAACGACATCGTCAAACAGTGTAAATCAGTCTAGACAGAAATGTTAACTAAGGATACGTAAAAGTTCCTAGGTTATGACAACAACTTAATATTGCAGCAAGAATCTACGCATGAAGCGGGGATTGGATCAGTGTCAGGGGACAATCCGTATTGGCGTGCCGTCGGCCACCAATTGCCAGATTTCGTCCATTTCCTCGTTGCTGACGGCGATGCAGCCATCGGTCCAGTCCAGGCCTAGGAAAGCGAATGCCATATCACCAGCCTCGTTCGGCAAACCATGAATCATGATGCTGCCGCCGGGATCGAGCCCCCAGGCAGAAGCCTGTTCCCGGTCCTCAGCATTGGGATAGGAAATGTGGATGGATTTGTAGAAATCGCTGTTGGAGTTACGCCAATCCAACACATATTTGCCTTCGGGGGTACGCTTGTCTCCCTCGTAGAGCTTGTGCCCTGAGGGATTGTCGCCCAGCCCGATACGGTAGCTGCGCACCACCTGGTCACCGGACAGCAGGTAAAGTCTGCGCTCTTCCTTGCGAACCAGAACCTCGCTGACTTCCGGCGTTTCATCCATGGCGCCCATCGGCAGCTCTGATGCCGACAGCGGGTATAGGGGCGCCAGCGACAACGAGAAAGCAAAGGCCAGAAAGCGGGCAGTGGTAATGTAAAACCGGCCGGCGCCGGAGAGTGAAATCGGCATTTTTAGTAGCATAAAGAGTCAATGATTAATCTTTGTACACGTTATAGCACAGGATTTTTGTGAATCGAACCAGGGTTTTGAGTGTTTTTGTTAAAGATTTTTATTGGTTGTCCATTTTCAGGCCCACTTTCGTCACCCGGTCGGCGTCGGTGGCCCTTGCGACCAGGGTGACGGGGCCCAGCACCACCTTATCACCCACCACCGGATGCCCTTTGGTGCGCCGTGCAAAGCACTCGGCCAGCGACAGCTCCGGGGGCAACTGGTCAAACTCGATGCCGTAGACTTGCTCCACATCCCCCAGCAGTGCATCGCCATTGAGCACAAAGTCGCCAAAGAAGGCGCGCTCAGCGAGGTATTTGGGAGCGTGGCGACCACTGAGGGCTTTGCCCAGCTCGGAAAGCATCGCCGGGGTTGCAAACATCGCCAGTACATCGCCAGTGGCGACTTCCATATCAGGGCTTGGCTGATAACACGTTCGTTCACGGAACACGCCGGCAATGGCGGTGTTGTCCGGCAACCGGAGCTGGCCCAGAGGTCGGGGTGATTCCCAGGCCCCGCCCCGCAGCGGGAACAGCATCAGTTCATGATCCCCGGCGGCCGGGACATCGAGGGGCAAGCGGCGGTAGGGATCTTCACCGGCAGGAACTTCCAGGCGCAGCTTTCTGGCTAGTGGCGCCATGGTGGTCCCCTGGACCACCAGCGATACCAGCACGATGAAGAAGGCAACGTGGAAAATGAGTTGGGCCTCCGGCAGCCCGGCGATGATCGGGAATAGCGCCAGCACAATGGGCACGGCGCCTCGCAATCCAACCCAGCTGATAAAGCCCAGTTCGCGTCGATTAAAGCCAAAGGGCCAGAGTGTCGCCATGACTGTCAGCGGCCGGATCAGGAAAATCAGCGCCAGCGCCAGAACCAGACCGCCTCCGGCGAGCGGCAACAGTTCCGAGGGCGTGACCAGCAACCCCAGCATCAGGAACAGGCATAGCTGGGCCAGCCAGGCGAGGCCATCGTGAACCTGGAGAATCATCGGCATCATTCGCACCGGCCGGTTGCCAACGACCACACCGGCCAGGTAGATCGCCAGGAAGCCACTCCCCCCGAGCGCGTTGGTGCCGGAGAACACCATGATGCCGGCTGCCACCACCAGCAAAGGATAAAGCGACGGGGTCAGCCGAACCCGGTTGGCCAGTTCCACCACGATGAAGCCGCCGGCTACGCCCACGGCGCCGCCAATGCCGAATTGCTTCACCAGCATCAGCAGCGCCATCCAGCCTTCGGACGTGCCGCCTGCCGCGATCATGGTGACCAGCATCAGGGTCAGGAAAATGGCCATCGGGTCGTTGCTGCCGGACTCGATTTCAAGGGTCGCACTGACCCGTTCATTCAAATGAAGCCCGCGCCCCTGAAGCAGGGAGAACACCGCTGCAGCATCCGTTGAGGAAATAATGGCGCCGAGCAGCAGTGCGGCCATCCAGTGCATATCGAACACCCACCAGGCCACCAGGCCGGCCCCGGAGGCGGTCAGGAACACGCCAACGGAGGCGAGTACCAATGCCGGGCGGAGACCAACGCGAAACGTTTCTGCCCGGGTGCGCATGCCGCCATCCAGCAGGATCACGCCGAGCGCCAGGTTGGCGATCAGGAACGCCAGCTCGAAGTCGTCGAACAGGATGCCACCGGGACCGTCTTCCCCCATCATCATGCCGACCACGAGAAATATCAGCAGTACCGGCATGCCCAGCCTGCTGGACAGCGGGCTGAGCATGATGCTGATGACCAGCATCAGAGCGCCGATCAGAGTAACTAGCGGATCCATTCCTGCTCCGGCCTGGGATTATGTCTCGATGATAGCAGGGTCACGAGCGGATCAGTGCAGTTTCAGGCGCGGGTGCATGGCTCGGCTTATCCGGTCCATCAACCAGATGATTCCGGTTCGAACGACGCCGTGCAGCGCGACCTGGTGCATGCGGTAGAGCGACAGGTAAAACAGGCGCGCGACTTTGCCCTCGATGTACATACTACGACCGGAGAGATTCCCCATCAGGTTCCCCACGGTGGTGTAGCGGCTGAAATTGATCAGCGAGCCATGGTCGTTGTAGACAAACGGAACCGCCTCACGGCCTTCCAGTCGATGACACAGGGTCTTGAAAAGAGTGTCCGCCTGCTGGTGCGCGGACTGAGCACGCGGTGGTACGGGCCGTTCTGACTGGGGCTGGGGGCACTCGGCGCAATCGCCAAAGGCAAAGATGTCCGGTGCCGTGGTGGCCTCCAGGGTTTGCTTCACCTTGATCTGGTTGCCACGGTTCGTTTCCAGGCCGTCCAGGGTTGCCAGAAACGCAGGCGCCTTGATGCCGGCGGCCCAGATGGTCATCTCCGAGGCGATTTCCGTGCCGTCTTTGAGCACCACCACGCCATCACGGACTTCGCTGACGGGCTCGCCAGTCATCACCCTGACATTCTGGTGATCCAGTTCGCGGGTCGCGGCCTCGGAAAGCCGGCCCGGCAGTGCTGGCAGAATGCGGTCAGCGGCTTCGACAACGGTAATAGACACGTCCTCCGGCCGCAGGTGATTCATGCCGTATATCGGCAGTTCCCTGGACGCCAGTCGCAGTTCCGCCGCCAGCTCAACGCCGGTTGCGCCGGCGCCAATGATGGTGATGGGCAGTTCATGGCCGCTGCCGGACTGGGCTTCGTGGTTTTTACGCAAAAATGCATTGAGCATCAGGTTGTGGAAACGCCGGGCCTGGTTGAGGCTGTCCAGGAACAGGCAATGATCCTGGGCGCCGGGGGTTCCGAAGTCGTTCGCTGTACTGCCCACGGCAATCACCAGAGTGTCATAACCGATGCGACGTTCCGGCACGACTTCGTCGCCGTCCTCATCGTGGAATGGGGCGATGATCACTTCCCTGGCGTTGTGGTCCAGGCCGTCCATGCGCCCGAGCTGGAATTCATAGTGATGCTTGCGTGCGTGGGCCCGGTAGTTGATTTCGTTGGCGTTGGCATCCAGCGAGCCGGAGGCCACTTCGTGAAGCAGGGGTTTCCAGACGTGGGTCAGGCCGGCGTCGACCAAGGTGATACGGGCTTTGCGTTTCTTTCCGAGTTTGTTACCGAGGCGGGTGGCCAGCTCAAGACCGCCCGCGCCGCCGCCTACGACGACGATATGATGCAGATTATCCATGACAAGGGTTCCTGAAGTGAAGATAGCCAAGAACTCTCGTCAAAAACCCTTGGCTGTCCTCACTGGGGAAGGCAACGACACAGAGCGGTAATGCTAACGCACTGTTGTGACAGGGACAATTCGCCGTTAGTACCTATATCCGGGGCAGGCCCTGAGCCGGCGGGCTCTAGTGGCGGGCACGATAGTGATCGAGCATGGCTGCCATGTCTTCGGCAAGCTCCGCGACCTGTTCAGAGCGGATCTCCCGCTGGGCAAAAGACCGGAGGCCAATGATCTGTGCCTGAAGTAGTCTTGCCAGCCGGGCGCAGTGGGTTCCCGGTGCCAGTTCGCCCTGGAGTTTCGCCTGTTCCAGAAGATCAGTCAGGGCCTGCTCAATGGCGTTCAGGATCGAATTTGCCTGGTTTGCAATGGCAGCGTTGGTGTTACTGGCCTCGAGCAGGGTTTTAACGACCATGCAGGCGCGGGATGGCGACTCACCACCCGGGCTGGCCTGTCGTGCGATGCAACGAAGGTGCTCCTGCAACCCATCCAGTATCGACGAATTTCCAGCCAGATGTTCGCGCAGTTCCAGCCCGCTTCTTTGTGCATAGGCAGCCAGCGCTTCGCTGAACAGACCATCCTTGCTGCCAAAGGTTGCATAGATACTACCTGGGCGCATGTCCAGAGCCTGCTCAATCTGTTTCATGGAAGCACCTGCATAGCCGCGTTCCCAGAACAGGTTCATTGCTTTGTCCAGCGCTATTTGTCGATCGTAACGGGCGTTTCTGGCCATGGGTATCTGTCAACATCTGATAATTGAACGTGGACTAATGATAACTTGAGTGATCGCTCAAAAACAGTTAGGGTGAATCCGTAATTGAACGAACGCTCAATATTGTCAATGAGGAGAGTGTTATGACAGATTTCCCAATTCACGACATCGAGTCCGCCCCGGAAAAATCAAAGCCGCTTTTGGAAAAGTCCCAGAAGGGGTTTGGCATGATTCCGGGCCTGCATGGAATCATGGCGGAGGCACCTGGCACTCTCGAGGCGTACCAGACCCTTCATCAGTTGGTACTCGACAGCAGCTTTGACAACGAGGAGACCACGGTGGTCTGGCAGACCATTAACGTGGAGAACGCCTGTCACTACTGCGTACCGGCGCACACCGGAATCGCCAAGATGATGGAAGTATCAGACGACATTATTAACGCATTGCGCGATGAAACGCCGTTGCCAAGCGATAAACTTGAGGCTTTGAGGACATTTACTCTTGCCGTCATGCACAAGAAAGGCAATGTCGGCAAGGAAGACCTGGACGCGTTCTATGGTGCTGGATATAAGCATCGTCAGGTACTGGAAGTGATCCTGGTGCTGTCCCAGAAAGTGATGAGCAACTACATCAACCACATTGCGGAAACGCCGGTTGATGAGCCGTTCCAGAAGTTCGCCTGGGAAAAGAAGAAGTAACAGGATGACTCCCTGACGTTACGGGTGCGGTTCAGCCCGCATCCGTTGCCAGTATCCGCGCCTGCCGCTGGCGTTTCTGCTCCAGCACCTTGTCCACGCATTGGTTCTCGTCCTTCAGAATGACCACGCATTCCAGGCACTGGATACATTCGTTGTAGTCAATTCGACCATCCTTATGGATCGCATTGATACCGCAACTGTTCTTGCAGTGCTGACAGGGCTTGCCGCAAAGCTCCACCCGATCGAGCCAACTGAACAGGCGCAGCTTGCCCAGAACTGCCAGGCCGGCGCCGAGCGGGCACAGGTAGCGACAGTAGAACTTGTGGATGAACATACCCACAACCAGCAGGCCAACGGCATAGACCACGAAGGGCCAGTAGCGCACAAAGAAGAGGGTGATGCCGGTCTTGAAGGGTTCCACTTCCACCAGCTTTTCCGCCAGTTCCAGTGAATAGAAGGCCGTTCCCACCAGCACCAGAAGGATCGGGTATTTCAGCAGAATCAGCCGACGATGCCATTTCTCCGGCACCTTTACCTGGCGGAACTTCAGTTTCTCACCCAGCCAGGCCGCCATCTCCTGCAGTGCGCCAAAGGGGCATAGCCAGCCACAGAACAGCCCGCGCCCCCAGATAAACAGGCTGACGAACGTATAGATCCAGAGAATGAACAACACCGGGTCCATCAGGAACACGTTCAAGGAAAAACCATCCCAGATGGCCAGGAACAGGGTGTAGATATTCACCACCGACAACTGTCCTTGGGCATAGAAGCCGATAAAGAACAGGGTGAAGAACAGAAAGCCCCAGCGAAACCGATGTATCAGTTTCGGATGCCGTCTGAGGGTACGCTGGCGCGCGAAGAACACCGTCAGGAGTGTGAGGCTGAGGACCAATAGGGAGATGGTCAGCCAGCGTTCCTTCCACAATCCGATCCACACCGGTTGGCGACTGTCCTCCGGCCGGGGTGCCACTTCGACGGCTTCGAACAGGTCCTGGGCAAAGGCCATCGGGATCTCCAGCTCGGTGCTGTCGGCCACCAGGTGATTCTTCCGCAGTGTAACGCCCAGCTTCAGGGTCGCTTCGGCACCGGGATTGAAGCCGGCGTTGCCGCCGACCCGGAACAGGGTTGTCCTGCCCAACTCCGGCATGCCGTCGGCGGTGATCTGTATGTTCTGATCGAACACGTTGATGTCGCGAATGTCCAGCGACAGATTGTTTTGCTGCAATCCCAGGCGATCTGGGGAGCTTCCTGGCGTGAAATCATCCGGTAGGTGTGGATAAAGTCCACGGGACATCACAGCGAGTATCTGGGCGTCCGGCCCCGTCTTTTCTTTCAGTCGCTCGAAGCCCTCGTCGCCCAACAGGTTATGGCCCACCATCGGCGCATTGATGTATCCAAAAAATAGCTCAGTGAAGGGCTCGCCGGGGTCCGGTTGCGGCGCGTCGGGGTAATCCACCAGGGGCGAGCCCAGCTTCTGTTCAATCTCCGCCGGGCTGATCTGCCAGTGGCCGAGGTAGCCCCGGTCGATCAGCTGCGCCCAGGACAGCGGTTGGTAGAAATCGGTCCTCGCTCGGGTTGGCGCTTCCTGAGTAAATCCGGCGAGCTTTTTGCGGGCCACCTTGAGAGCCGATGACAGGACGGTGTCGTTGATGATCAGCACAGACACCGTGGCCTTACTCACGCCATCGAAATGCACCACGTTGCCATCCGGGCTTTTGCCGCTGCGGGAGCCTGACGTGTCGATAACAATCTGTTCGGTGAGTGAGCGGCCCTCGTATTGGTCGATGAACTCGAACAGCGGCTCCTCGCCCAGTCCGTGAAGAAACACCGGCTCGTGGTGGTTGAGAATGCGGATACCGGTAAAGCGACCACGGCTGTCGAGCCCGATCAACATGCTGACGGGTTTCCCGGCAAAGCCCTGGAGCGGGCTGATATCGCGGGATTCGTAAGCGTAGCCTATTAGTTCCTGAAGCTGATACACCGGATACACCGGGTAGTCCGGCAACCGGTCGCGAATGTCCGTGGCCTTGGGGAACAGTTCCTGTATTAACGCGTGCTTCTCATCGTCCAGAGCGCCATACGTCGCCAGGGGAAAACAGGCTAGGACCAACAGCAGCAACAGCCGCCCGCGCATGGTGTTTCTCCATCGATTTATTGTTGTTGGTCAGATCCATGCTAGAGATTTGCTATGCCGGCACAATGCGACCTCCGGGCCGGGCAGATGCTACTTTGTGAGGAGAAAGCGGGGGTGAGGAGGAACGCTGAAGCTGATCAGTTCAGTCGAATCACCCGCCCCATCAATCGCCGCCAGTCGATGGGCAGCCGGTTTTCCAGCTCCACCAGGGTGGGGTCTTTGGTGTGCAGGGCTTCGAAGGGACGCTTGCTGGCGAAGATCACCGTGTTGTTGGTTTTACTCTTGAACAGCAGCAGGACTGCAAATTCCGCGCGAAGTTGATGGAACAACGGGCCATTGATGTCGGGTGTGCGATGGTAGTTGATGGCAAGCCAGCCACTGCCGCCGAGTACCCGGCTGGATTGTCTGATAAACTGCCGCTGGGCCTGGGCCGGGCTCATACGGTCGGAGTTGTACATATCGGCCAGGATGAGATCGCTGCTACCATCCGGCGCTTTGCCGAGGGCGTTCCTGGCATCGCCAATGGTCATCATCAGGTTGGCGGAATGCGGCAGGCTGAAGTACTCGCGGGCCACTTCCAGCACCCGGGGCCGCAGTTCCACCGCATGCACCTGGCACTCAGGCAGAAGGTGCAACAGTGCACTGGCCATTACGCCGCCGCCGAGGCCGAGAACCGTGGCGTGTGCGGGTTGCGCAAAGGCAACAGGCAACAGCATGGCGCGGCTGTACTCATGAACGGGAAGATGGGGCCTGCGGCGATCTATCTTGCTTTGCTCAAACACCGAATCAAAGGTCATCACCCGATGTTTGCGATAGTCGACCACCAGAATGCCACCGAGTGCGTCCCGGGTGTAATGGATAATCTCGCCCTTCACGGTGGCGTCCCTTGTCTGATCGCTGCGTCGTTATTCTGGGCATTTATCCACCGCTTCTCAAGCCACACGTCAGGGCCGGAGGCCGCGCACCTGTGAACATGGATACGTTCGACGCCCTCGCTTGTCCGTTGGACGGTGAGCCCCTGAGCCAGTCCGGTACCTGCTGGCGTTGTCCGGCGGGCCATAGTTTTGATGTTGCCCGCCAGGGCTATTTGCACCTGCTACCTGTCCAGAAGAAGCGCTCGCTGGACCCGGGTGATAGCAAGGACATGGTGGCAGCGCGCCGGCGTTTTCTGAATGCCGGTTTCTATCAGCCCGTTGCAGAGGCCGTGAACAAGGCAGTGACGACCGACGCCGGCGATGCCAAGCCACTGGCCTGCCTGGACGCTGGGTGTGGTGAAGGCTATTACCTCCGACAACTGGCAGCGTCGAACATGGACAGGTCTCTTGCGCTGGTGGGGGTGGATATCTCCAAGTGGGCGATCCTGGCTGCCGCGAAGCAGGACAAGCGCCCCCGTTGGCTGGTCGGCAGCAACGCCAATCTGCCGGTCCTGAGCGGTACCCTGGATTGCGTACTCTGCCTGTTTGGCTTTCCCGTCTACAGCGAATTTGCACGCGCGTTGAAGCCTGGCGGCATGGTCATCCAGGCCGACGCTGGCCCGGATCATCTGCGGGAACTGCGGGAGATTATCTATCCGTCAATCAAGCCTGAGAAACCGCCGATGGCAGAGGTACCGGACGGGTTTTCGGACTTGGGCACAGAAACGGTTCGATATTCACTGACCCTGGAAAATCAGGCTGCCATTGCCGACCTGCTGGCGATGACGCCGCATTTTTACCGCGCGCCGGCGGAGGGGCGGGTTCGTGCCGAGACACTGGAAACCTTGACGGTGACGGTGGAAGTCAAGCTGAGGCGTTGGGTTCGGGATTCTGCCGTTACGACGACAACGCCTCGATAGCTTCGTTCGCTTCCATGGTCCGGGCCAGATCCTCTGCCGATTGCCCATCTTCATCCTTTAACGATTTATCCGATCCCGCTTCGAGCAAACGCTCAACCATATCTACCCGATTGAACATGGCGGCGACCATCAGCGGCGTTTTTGCGCCTGCCGGGCGATGGTCGACGTTGGCACCGGAGGTCAGCAGCAGGTCTACAATGTCGGTATTACCCTGATACACCGCGCTGGCCAATGGCGTTTGCAGTTGGTCGTTGGCCAGGTTGGGGTCGGCACCCTGTTCCAGCAGCAGGCGTGCGGTATCCTTGTGGCCGTTGCTGCAGGCGAGCATCAGCAGGCTGTCGCCGGTGTTGGTGCGGATGTCCACGGGCACGCCGGCGTTGAGCATCACGCTGAGCGGGCCGGCGCCGCCATTCCGGGCCAGTTCGAACAACCCCTGGGCGAACGCAATGGCGTCTTCGTCCTGTTGGTTGTCGGGGTTTTGGGGCCTGGTTGGCTTGTCGTGGCTCATGGTTTTCCTCTGGTTTCATAGCGAATCTTGGGCAACCGTAACACGCCAGAAGCCAGCCAAGAATTGGACTTGGGTACGGTATGGATCTGGACAGACCCACAACACCACTGTTAAAACCGTGCTATCAGGTAAGCAAAACCATCAAGGGTACAGGAGAACAGGTCTGTGAAAATCAAGGTTCGAGGTATTGAAGAAGGTCAGCTGGTGCCGGAGAAATTCGCATTCGGCGTCTACAACGAACAGGACCACATGAGCTTTGGCCCCAACCGCAACCCGGAACTGGTCTGGGAGGATGCACCGGAGGGCACCAAAAGTTTTGTGGTGATGATGTTTGACCCGGACGTGCCCAGCGTGGCGGACGACGTCAATCAGGAAGGCAAAACCGTGTCGAAGGACATTCCCCGGGTGGATTTCTTCCACTGGCTGCTGGTGGACGTGCCGGCCTCCACATCCCGCATTCCCGAGGGTGAGGACAGCGATGGAGTGATTCCCAAGGGCAAGGAGCCCGGCCCGGGGCCGATCGGACTCCGTGGCGTAAACAACTACACCCAGTTCCTGGCTGGCAATCCAGACATGGCGGGGACCTATGCCGGCTACGATGGTCCGTGCCCGCCCTGGAACGATGAAATCCTTCATCATTACCACTACGAAGTGCACGCGCTGGATGTTGAAACTCTGGGGCTGGATGGTGAGTTCGATGGTGCCGCGGTTCGTGAAGCCATGGCAGGCCACGTTCTGGCCAGTGCCCGGGTGACCGGTACCTACACGCTGAATCCGGATTTACGCAAAGACTGACTGGCCACAATACTGTTTCCCGGCTGGCGGTCAAACGCCTATCGGTGTGCGAATGGGGGTTTTGATTTAGACAATGAGAATTGTTAGCATTTGCGCCTCATTAACATGAGGTAATGCCTGTCATTCATGTGGGTGTGGGCAAAATGCATTAACCATTCGAGATTTGTCTATGAAAACTCCGGAGTCACGTCCCCTGTTGCTGGCCTTGGCTGTAGCGGCTGTCCACGGCCCTGCGCTGGCGCAATCTTCCTCCAATACCCAGTCAGGCGACAACACCAAAGCGTTACCTGACCTGGTTATTACCGCCACCCGCAACAAGAGCACAGCGGGAGAGACTCCGCAGAAGACAACCATCATTACCCGCGAGCAGATCGAGCAACAGCAGGCGATTTCCAACGACCCCGGCCAGGTGCTGAGCAACCTGATTCCTTCCTATTCTCCGGGCCGTCAGAAGCTGTCCAATGCCGGTGAAACCTTCCGGGGCCGTTCACCTCTGTTTCTGGTGGACGGTGTGCCCCAGAGCAACCCGCTGCGAGACAGTGCACGGGACAGCTACACCATCGATCTGGATATGGTGGAGCGTATCGAAGTCATCCACGGCGCCAGCGCCGAGCACGGCCTGGGCGCGACGGGCGGCATCATCAATTTTGTGACCCGCAGGCCTGACAGCGGGGTGATGTCCCAGTCTGTGTCGGCCAGCGTGACCAGTGACGACGATGTGGATTCCGATGGTCAGGGTTACAAGGTAGGCTACCGGATCAGCGGTCAGCAGGGCCGCTGGGACTATCTTCTGGGCGGGAACATCCAGGAGCGCGGCGTGTTCTACGACGGTGAGGACCGCCTGATCGGTGTGGCCTATCCCGGTGAACTCCAGAACACCGAAAGCCATGACGTATTGGCCAAGCTGGGTTACTGGCTGGACGACGACCAGAACGTGGAGTTTTTCATCAACCGCTTCCAACTGGAAGGCAAGGGTGGATACGTACCGGTAAAGCCAAAACCTGGAGACCGTGACCGCGGCGTGCCCACAACCGCGCGCCCGGGCATCATTGACGGTAAGCCCGGAGAGAATGAGGTGACAACCGCTCGCTTGTCGTACTCACACGGCGATTGGTTCGGCAATCAGGTGGATACTCAGTTCTACAGCCAGACTTTCCGGGCCCGGTTTGCCACCACGCCTTTCTTCCCCTACGTGGACGCCAATGGCAACGACCAGCTCGACCAGACCCGCAATGAATCCGACAAGCTGGGCGCCAAGTTCACCCTCACCCGCGATGGCCTGCTCAACGATTACCTGACACTGACAACAGGGCTGGATGTCCTTGAGGATGAAACCCGGCAGACGCTGGTGGAAACCGGGCGTACCTACGTACCCAAATCGCAGTTCCGCAACTACGCCGCCTTCCTGCAGGGCGATGTTGCGGTCACTGACCGTTTGACCCTGCACACCGGTGTCCGCTATGAACATGCGGAGCTTAAGGTCGACACCTACAACACCATCGACCGCAGCGACGTCACTGATGACAACGTCACCGTCCAGGGCGGCAATCCGGATTTCAACGAAACCCTGTTCAACGCAGGCGTGGTGTTCCAGGCGACGGATCAACTGCAACTGTTTGCCAACTATTCCGAAGGCTTTGGCATGCCGGATGTTGGGCGTGTTTTGCGGGGTATTGATGTTTCCGGACAGGATGTGGATAACCTGATTAAGTTGGTACCCATTGTGACCGACAACCGCGAGGTTGGAGGGCGTTTCAACTGGGACCGCTACCACCTGGAAGTCAGCTACTACGAGTCGGATTCGGACCTTGGCGAGCGCCTGACGGAAGTGAACGGCACTTGGGTCGGCAACCGGGAAAAAACCGAGATCCAGGGTGTGGAAGTCACCGCCGACGCGGACCTGAACGATGCGCATAATCTGGCGTTTTCCTACACCTATGCCGATGGTGAATCCGACACCGACGGTGATGGTGATGTAGATACAGAGCTGAGCGGTATCAATATTGCCCCGGAAACCCTGAAACTGAGCTGGTCAGCTGCCTGGACGAAGACGCTGTCGAGCCACCTTCAGTTCACCCAGTTCCTGGACCGCGACATCGAAGGGGATGACCTGGACTTCGACGGATACGGGTTGGTGGATGGCTCTGTCGCCTACCGGACCGGTGCCGGGAAGCTCTCCCTGGGCATCGAGAACCTGCTGGATAAGGACTACTTCACTTACTACTCCCAGTCTGCCCGGGTGAGTGACGAGTACTATTTCCAGGGCCGTGGCCGCACCGTCACCCTCGGTTATCAGCTCGACTTCTGATCAGTCGACCTGCGAAAGCCCGGGGCATCTCAGTGCTCCGGGCTATACGGTCACCCCAGTTCCCGCCTGAGTCGGTACAGCAGGTAGACGAAGAAGGGCGCGCCGATGCCCGCAACGAAAATGCCTGCCGGTAGATCCCTGGGTATGAACGCAACCCGACCCACCCAGTCCGCATAGAGAAGAATCAACGCGCCGATCAGTGCGGCGATGGGCAGCAGCCCCGTGTGGCCACTGTTGACCAGCCGCCGAGCCATGTGTGGCGCAATCAGGCCGATGAACCCGATCGCACCGGCATAGGCCACGGCGGAGCCTGCCAGCGCCACCGCCAATACCAGGAACAGTAACCGATGGCCCTGCAAGGCACTGCCCAGACCCAGCGCCATTTCTTCCCCCATGGATTGTGCATCGAGGTGTCGGAGCTTGATCAGCGCCAGGGGCCAGCACACCATCAGCCAGGGTGCCAGGGCAATAACGTCGTGCCACTGCGAGGCGTAGAGGCTGCCAGTGAGCCAGATATAAGCATTCATGGCGGTGGCATCGGGGCTCAGTACCAATAGCAGGGTGGTCACGGCGGTGAGCCCGGCTGCCAGCCCGACGCCCACCAGCACCAGCCTGGCGGGGCTGATCCCCCTCTGCCAGGCCAGAGCCGTAATGCCCAGGGCCACGACAAAGGCGCCCCCCATGGCGACGGGTGCCAATAGCAGCGAGGTGCCGGTGATGCCCCCGAGCCAGAGAAACAGCACCGCCGCGGCCGACGCCCCGCTGGTGATGCCAATCACATCCGGCGACGCCAGTGGGTTTCTCACCAGACCTTGCAGGATCAGTCCGGCTGAGCCCAGCGCCGCGCCCACCAGAATGGCCATGAGTATTCTCGGCAGGCGAATTTCCAGAATAATCAGGGCCAGCTCTGACTGGTTCGGGGCGACCAGAGTGCCGAGTACGTCCGTAACCGACGTGGGATGGCTGCCGGACGTCAGTGCGAGGACACTGCTGATGGCCAGTAGTGCTGCCAGAACCACCGTGACCAATAGAACCCTGGCATTGAGTTTGACCGACCAGCGGTCATTGCGGGAGCGAAGAATCAGGGTACGGTTCATGACACCTTCCTCACATGTCGGGCGAGGTGGAGGAACAGCGGTGTGCCTAGCAGCGCCGTCATGACGCCCACAGGAATCTCCTGAGGGGGAATCACCAGCCTGGCGATGGTGTCGGCAGCCAGCAGCAGAGTGGCCCCGATAATGGCCGACAGGGGTAGCAGCCAGCGGTGATCCGTACCAAAGAGCCCTCGGGCCATGTGCGGCACGATCAGACCGACAAAGCCAATCAGCCCTGCCATGGCCACAGAGGTGCCAGCCAGTACGATCACCACAAGGCCGATCAACAGTCGTACCTGCCCCACCCTTAAACCCAGGCCGCGGATGACCTCATCGTCCAGCCCTAGCAGGTTCAGTTGCCGGGACAACAGCAACGCCAGAATCAGGGCTCCGCCGAACATTGGCAGCAATGGCAGGGTTGTATCCAGTTCGCGCCCTGAAACCGAGCCCGCCAACCAGAACAGGATGCTTTCGAAGCGGTCCTGATTGAGGATCAGCAACCCCTGGGCAAAGGATACGAACAGCGCTGTAATCGCGACGCCGGCGAGCACTGTGCGCACGGGGGAAACACCGCGCCCGGCTTCCTGCCCCAGGAAGTACACCAGGGCGGCGGCCGTGGCCGCGCCCGCAAAGGCGGCCCACACCAGTTGCGACGGCGAGGTCAGCGAAAACAGTGTGGCGCCGACGACAACGAAAAACATGGCGCCGGCATTGATGCCAAGAATACCGGGTGATGCCAGTGGGTTGCGGGTCAGCGTCTGCATCAGCGCCCCGGCAATGGCCAGGCCAGCCCCCGCGATCACTGAGGTCACGGTGCGCGAAAAGCGTTCGGAGTGAATGACCAGATGCTCGAGGGATCCGGGGTCGTAGTCCGTCAGGCTATTGATCAGCATCTCCAGCGACACAGGAATGTGGCCGAATATCAGGCTCGATACCGTGGCTGATAGCAGAAGACCGAGACAAACCAGGGTCCCCAGCGTTCTTGCATGTGGGGTGGTCAGCATTGAATGCACCCCCGGTGTTCTGGCTGATGGAGATCGTAGTGCTGGTAGAGTTCGTCCAGCATCCGGTTGGCGGCGATGATGCCAGCGCCCATATTCCAGGTGACCGGGTCCACCTGATAGACGTCGTTATGCCGCACGGCTTTCAGGTTTTTCCAAAGTGGGTGGCTGGACCAGGTGTTGAACGTGCGCTGAACGGCGGGGTCGTCCTCCATGAAGATGAAGACGGCCTCGGCATCCATGGCCGGGATGCTTTCCTGGCTGGTGAGTTTTATGCCCCAGCTTTCCTGGCGATGGGACGCAGGCGCGGTGAAGCCAAGCTCGTCCAGCACGGAGCGGGCGAAACCGCCATAGTAAATGCGGGCATGGTCGGCCCGAAAACTCAGGATGGCCACCTCCTGGGGCCACTGTTCATCCAGCTTTTGGCGGATTCGGGTTCTGAAATCCTCAACCCGTTCCTGCCAGTGCGTCAGCAGTTCCTCACCACGAGCCGTGCGGCCGGTGGCTTTAGCCATCAGCGTAAGCAGCGCCTTGAAATCGTAGACATCGCCCGGTATGACCGTGGGCGCGATGCGCTTCAGCAATGGGTAGATGGTGCGATGCCGGTTCCTGGCGCCGACGATCAGGTCTGGCGACAGCCAGGCGATGCGCTCCAGGTCAGGCTGGGTTTCCAGCCCTAGATAGGTCACGCCCTGAAGGGCTTCACGTAGATACTGATACATCGGCTTTTCGGTCCAGGATTCCACCACGCCTATGGGTTTGATACCAAGAGCCACAGCGGTATCGGTGGCGCCCTGATACAGAGAGACAACGCGATCAGGATGGCCAGCGATGGTTGCCTCACCAAGGGCATGCGCCACGATGGTTACCGGGGTAGTTGCAATGGCAGCGATGGCAGCGGGAGATTGAAAGAGACAGGTAACGATCAGCAGAAAGCTGGCGTAGCGATGCATGGTAAATCCGGTTGTTTGGCGAACAGCAACTAGGGGCTGATTTGATGGTGCCGATTTGATAATGAGAATGGGAGATAATATCATCCGACTTTACTTGAAAGCGACGCCAATATGCCCCTGAATCGACATTCCTCATCCCCGGATTACGATGGTCAGCCGCGACTGCGGGGTGAAGCCGTGTGTGCGGGATACGACGGCCGGCAGGTGCTGACGGACGTGGATTTCACGGTGCGCGAGGGCAGTGTCACCGTTCTTTTGGGACCGAATGGCTCGGGCAAGTCCACGCTGCTCAAAACATTGGCCCGCACGCTGGCTCCCAGCGCTGGCAACGTGTTTCTCGACGGTAACGATATCCATCGTCAACCCACCCGGACTGTTGCGCAACGGCTCGGAATACTGCCACAGAGCCCCTCCGCACCGGATGGCCTGACCGTCAGGGAGCTGGTAGGACTGGGCCGTTTTCCCTATCAGAGCTTGATGCGTCAGTGGTCCCGACACGACGAAGCCGCCGTTGAGGAGGCCATGAGGGTGGCTGATGTTGCGACGTTTGCAGAGCGGCCGGTAGATGCGCTCAGCGGTGGGCAGCGTCAGCGCTGTTGGATCGCCATGGTTCTGGCCCAGGAAACCGACCTGCTTCTGCTTGATGAACCCACCACGTTTCTGGATCTGAAGGTGCAGGTGGACCTGCTGGAACTGCTGGTATCCCTGGCTCACAAGCAGGGCCGGACCCTGCTGGTTGTGCTCCACGACCTCAACCTGGCCGCTGCCTACGCCGACCGGCTGGTGATGATGAAGGCGGGCAGGATTCTGCACGATGGCCCGCCGGAGACTGTGTTTACCGCTGATAACCTCAAGCAGGTATTTGATCTTGATGCCCAGGTTATCCGTGAACCTTTGGCTGGCCGGCCAGTTTGTGTGCCGGTAAAACGAACCGTGGCAGAGACCGCCTCTTTCGCCTCGTCGGTGGCAACGGTATGAATGCCTCCGCCCATCGGTTCTGCGCTGTTGACAGTATTAAGGCCGGCGATCCTCTTGCCGGCACGGCAACCCATGCCGAGAGCAATCTGCTGATCAGTTGGCCGCGGCCAAAGTGGTCGCGAAGCCTGCGAGTCGCCCGTGATATGGATGACGACCTGGCATCACAGATCAACCGTCTTGCGGCCAGCGGGCGGCGGGTGAACCTGATTCACCAGCGTGGTCGTCCGGAGCTCAGTCACCGGCTCTACCTGTTGCCGGAAGGCCGCAGCTTTGATGTTGAGCGGAGCGACTTGCCGGCGTTTCTGGATGCCCTGGCGGCGGGTAATGACCTGAGCGGCTGGAACAGTGAGGCAATGACAGGCTCCCTGGTGCTGTGTTGCACCCATGGCCGCAAGGACAAGTGCTGCGCCAAGTTTGGATATGCGACCTATCAGGCGCTTGCCCGCGCGGTCGCTGACCGGGACCTGCCGTTTGAGGTCTGGGAGAGTTCCCATCTGGGCGGATGC
>NZ_ABCP01000029.1 GCF_000170835.1 Marinobacter algicola DG893 | reverse complement strand
ACAGTTATCGCTCTCGAAACTAATGAAAATCCCGCGAATTAACCGGTAACGCCTGAATCAGGTGGCTCAAATCGGACAACCTTCCTGCCATCACGTGAACAATATCCCCCTCTCTTTCCAGAACTCCTTTCACATGTAGAAGTCGAGCCGTTATCAGCGGCTTGCGCTGCCGCCGTGCGGTTTCCAGCCACACCACTACGTTTACGTTACCGGTTTCGTCTTCCAGGGTAACGAAGGTGACTCCGGAGGCGGAGCCGGGGCGTTGGCGGCCTGTGACAAGGCCAGCAACCTGAACGGGGCGGCCAGGCTGGATATTCTTGAGTTGTTCGGCGCTGAGACAGAACTTCAGGTGCCCCTGTTCCCGGAGCAGGGCCAGGGGATGGCGCTGCAGGGTCAGGCCCTGGCTGGTGTAGTCGGCCAGAACGTTCTGGCCTTCCGTGGGTTCGGGCAACTGGAAACAGTGTTCTGGCTGGTAATGAGCAGGTGCTTCTCTGGCAAAGAGCTCCGCGGGCTGTTCGTGCTCAAGCAGTTGCCAGTAAGCCTGATGGCGATTAGTGGTGAACGCTGGCATGGCGTTAGCGCCGGCGAGCAGTTCCATGTCACGTTGGTTCAGGCCGGCCAGGTGACGTAGTTCGGCGGTGGACCGGTAACCTTCAGCCGGGCGGTTGTTGTGCAGGCTTTCGGCGCCGCTGGCAGAGAGGCCTTGTATGAGCCTGAGCCCTAGACGCAAATGACGATTGGGCGACTCCAGAGTATGATTCCATTGGCTGTGGTTTACATTCGGTGGTAGCACAGTGACGTCATGACGACGGGCGTCCTGGACCAGTTGGGACGGTGAATAGAACCCCATGGGCTGGCTATTGAGTAGGGCGCAGTAGAAAGCGGCTGGGTAGTGGCGTTTAATCCACGAGGACACATACACCAGTAGCGCAAAACTGGCGGCATGGGATTCCGGAAAACCGTAGCCGCCGAAACCGCAGATCTGCAGGTATAACCGTTCGGCGAAATCGGCATCGTGGCCGCGTTCCAGCATGCCGTTGATCAGCTTGTCCCGAAACGGCGTCAGGTCGCCGTGGGATTTCCAGGCAGCCATCGCGCGGCGGAGCTGGTCGGCTTCACCGGCAGAGAACCCAGCGGCCACCATGGCCAGCTTGATCACCTGCTCCTGGAAGATAGGCACACCCAGGGTGCGCTCCAGAACATTCCGTACAGCGTCGTTGGGATAGTCAACCGGCTCCAGGCCATGCTTGCGACGCAGATAGGGGTGAACCATGTCACCCTGGATAGGGCCGGGGCGAACGATGGCCACCTCAATCACCAGGTCGTAGTACTTTTCCGGTTTCAGGCGCGGCAACATATTGATCTGGGCACGGGATTCCACCTGGAACACACCGATACTGTCGCCTTTTTGCAGCATGGCATAGGTGGCCTGGTCTTCCAGGGGAATATCCTGCATGGTAAAGGGAGTGCCCTTTTCCTCACTGATCAGCTCCAACGCCTTGCGGATGGCCGTGAGCATGCCCAGGGCAAGCACATCCACTTTCATCAGGCCCAGGCTTTCCAGATCTTCTTTGTCCCACTGTATGACGGTACGGTCCGCCATGGCGGCGTTCTCCACTGGTACCAATTCGGCCAATGGCCCGGCGCTGATGACAAAACCACCGACATGCTGGGACAGGTGGCGGGGGAAGCCCAACAGGGTATTCACCAGGGCAAAGAACTGGTCGGCCACTTTCGGGTTGCGGGTAAGGTGCTTGTCGAGAATTTGCTGGCGCCAGTTGCTGGCCTTGTCCCGCCAATCGATGCCTTCCAGTAGCTGTTCCACCATGGCGGGATCAAATCCCAGGGCCTTGCCCACATCCCGGATGGCGCTGCGCGGCCGGTAGCGGATGACCGTGGCAGCCAGGGCCGCGCGTTCCCGGCTGTAGCGCCGGTAGATGTATTGGATAACCTCTTCCCGCCGTTCATGCTCGAAATCCACATCAATATCGGGTGGCTCTCCGCGATCCTTGGAGATGAAGCGTTCGAACAGCAACTCCACGCGAGCCGGGTTGACCTCGGTAATGCCAAGGCAGTAGCACACGGCAGAGTTGGCGGCAGAGCCCCGACCCTGGCACAGGATGCCCTGACTGCGGGCAAAAGCGACAATGTCCTGGATAGTGAGGAAGTAGTGCTCGTACTTCATCTCTGATATCAGGCTTAGTTCCTTGCGTATCAGCCTCTGAACGTTCGATGGCGTGCCGCTTGGGTATCGCCGGCGTTCACCGTCGTGGGTGAGTTGTTTCAGGTAGGCCGCTGGTGATGTGCCGCCCGGCACCAGGTCCGGTGGGTACTCGTACCGCAAGCTGCCAGGTTCGAAAGTACATTGCTCGGCAATTACCAGGGTTTCCCTGAGCCATGCTTCCGGAAACAGGCGATCAAGAACCGGTAATGGTCGGAGGTAGCGCTCCCCGTTCTGGAACAGGCAGTGGCCGGCGTTTTCCAGGTTGGTGTGGTTGCGCAGGGTCGTGAGCACATCCTGCAACGGTTGCCGCTCGCGGCTGTGCATGTGCACTTCTCCGGTGGCGGCTACCGGGCAACGCAGGTGGTCTGCCAGCCAGCGCGCCCGGGCCAGTTGCTGCTCCTCTCCGGATTCGAGAGTGCGGGCTGCGGCTATCCAGAGATTCGGCTCGAACAGGCGCTGAAGCCATTCACCACAAGCCAAAGCCTGGTCTGCATCTACAACAGTGGGTGAGGGAGGCAGCCACAGGCATACACAATCGTTCAGGGAATGGGTTTCAATATCCCGGAAGAACAACCGGTACTGACCTTTCTCCGCCTGCCGGCGACCAGTGGTGATCAATTGGCAAAGCTGGCCATAACCCTTGCGGGTGCGGGCCAGCAGAATGAAGCGGGGAGTAGCCGCTTCGGCCGGGGCATCTTCAAGTTCAAACCAACTGCCGGTGATCAGCTTTACCGGACTGTCTCTCAGGGCGGCCCATGCCCGAGGAATGCCAGCCACCGAGCAGGCATCTGTGATGGCCAGTGCAGAGTAGCCCAACTCCAGCGCCCGCTCGGCCAGTTCATGGGGGTGTGAGGCCCCGGTCAGAAAGGTGAAATTGCTGAAGCAGAAGAGTTCGGCATAGCTGAATTCGCTCATCAGCCAAACCAACCATGCACGAACCAGCCATCCCGCACATCCCGGAATACCCAGGCAAGCTGGCCGGTGGATAGCTCGGCAATGTAATAGTCCCGATGTACCCTCTGGCCATCCCACCAGCCCCCACTGATCCGTTCCGGGCCCGAAAACCACATGGTCGGAGCTTCGGCCAGCGGTTGCGGCCCTTTGAGTAACCATAAAGGCCGGCGGGGTAACGGGTTAGGAGAGGAAAGGCAGATATGCTTTTTTCGCTGCACCTCTGAGGCAGACCAGGCCCGTTCGGGCCGGTGATCTGCCTGCGGTGATAACTGCCGTAATGAGTGTTCGCCAAGCCGCGCCTGCAGGCGGCTGATCAGGGTATGCCAGGCTTCGCTCAAATCCTGCGTTTCACCCAGGAGGTCCTGGCCAGAGGCCGCTTCCCGCCCCAGAAAGCGTTTGACCGACAACACCAACGAGATCACCGGAGCCCTTAATGGGTGTTGCTCAAAGCGTAGGCGGATAAGATTCAGAAATGCTTCGGCCCGATGCTCGGGGCCGGAGGTGCGAACCCGAATGCGGGTAGGCTCCTGATGCCGGTGCCGCAGGACCAGCAACAGGCTGTCGGTATCCTGCTGTCGCCAGCACAGGTCTTCCTCCAGCTCTGACAGAATGCGCTGCAGGGGGAACAGCAGGCCCTGGGACTGCTCAATCTCCTGTACAAAATCCGCTTGCTGACGAAAGGTGTGGGGCGGTTGCCAGGGTGTTTGTGGGTCCGCGCGGTTACCCTGGATTTTTTGCACATACGCGAGGGTTTCCGGCGACAGTCGACGGGCCAGTTCACCGGCAGGCAGTGAGAAAACATCATCCAGGGTGTTCAGGCCGATTCGCTGCAGCCTGGTACAGGTTTTGTCATCGAATTCCGCAGCCAGCAGGGACATCTGCCCCAGTGTACGCAGGATATGGCCTTTGTCCGCCGTGCACTCGCCCTTGCCGGTACGGGCAATCAGCCGGGCTGACAGTGGGGTGTGGCCGATGGCTATCCAGGCGTTAAGCTGGCGTTCCTCCAGCCCCTGTTCCACCGTTTGCCATACGGCGGCCAGCCCGCCGTAAAGCCGCTGCAGACTGCCCACTTCCGCCAACAGGCCATCCGGTGGAACCAGCACAATATGAGCCGCATACCGGTATAGCCAGCATGCCTGGCTTTCCAGTATCCGGGCTTCCTGTTGGTGGTCCGCCCTGACCATACCCAGTTCCGGCACCAGACTGATGGCAGTTTTCAGGCGCATGCCAGCGTGCACTCCCTGGGCGCAGGCTTCCGGGCAAGCCTGGATCACCTTCTGGCCGGAACCTTCCACAACAGCCAGCGCCGACTGGTTTTCATGAGAGCGGCGAATATGATCCAACAACAGATGAGGAAAGTGCAGATACAGCCAGAGCATGGTGAGCCTTACCCGGCCTTGTCGGCCCAGGGACCCTGGACCACCCTGGGTGCTTCCCGGAAGGCGAGGTCCGCCCGGTGCCCCATGGCTACTGAGCAATATTGGCCGGGCCAGCTGCCGCGACGTTTCAGAACATTGACCTTGAGCGCCTGCTGGCTTCCTGCTGTCAGATCCAGGCGTAGCGCCGCCGGGGAGTTCTGTTCGGCATGGCGCCGTTCGCGGAACAGCACGCACACATTGCTGCCGGCCTCCGCAGCCAGTTGCAAGCGCCGTATGTCTCGGGTGGCCAGTTTTCCGGGCCAGGCCATCACCAGGCCGGTGACCGGTGAGCGCAGGCAGTTTTCCAGCGTCCACAGGAAGTCGCCATCGTCTTCGGTGTTGATCAGTATGACCTGATCCAGATTAACCCCTTCACGGGCCAGGGCAGGGGCGTAGGGTATATGGGGCGGGTTCAGCCAGAATACAGTTTTTTCCGCTTGAGAAAGCCGTTGCATCAGGGGTAGCAACAGGTGCAGCTCACCAATGCCGGGTTCATCCAGCAAGCACTCACTCAGCGCACCACGTGGCCAGCCAGCACCGCCGAGCTGGTTGTCCAGCACCTGGTAACCGGTTGACTCTGTTGGTCGGCTAGTGCGGGTATGATGTTGACCCTGCCACACACGGGCGTCCTGCATCAGTGTATTCAGAATCTCGCTCATGGAAGGTTCTCTATATACTGTTTAAATATACAGTATTCTGAAAAAGACAGGATTTCAAGCGATGGGTTGATAATGTGGCGGAACGAACCCACGTTTGTAGTACAGCCATCAACCATGGAGGTTGAAATGAGTGAATTGACGAAACAAAGCTGCGAAGCCTGCAGCGCAGATGCTCCCACAGTCACTGCTGACCAAAAGCAGGCTTTGGGTAAAGATGTACCCGACTGGCAGGAGATTGAGCTGGATGGGGAAGAGCAGCTACAGCGGGTGTTCAAGCTCAAGAATTTCGCCCAGGCCCAGGCATTTACCAACAAGGTGGGTGACCTGGCCGAAGAGGAAGGGCACCACCCCGCCATCCTTCTGGAATATGGCAAGGTCACCGTACGCTGGTGGACCCACAAGATAGGCGGCCTGCACAAAAACGATTACATCATGGCGGCGCGCACCGACGCAGCCTACAAAGACATGCAATAATTTACCAAACCCACTGGAAACAGGATGTGTAATGGCTGAAGACCGTACAGATAACCCACTAACCTTTCGGTTAGGCCACGAAGAACTGGTTATACGGCGCCGTTACGAAGTGCTCAGCATCATCAATGATTTCCTGATCGCCATCTGGTTTCTGGTGGGCAGCATCCTGTTTCTGTTTCCCGAACACGAAAAAGCGGCCATCTGGCTGTTCATTATTGGCAGTTTCCAGTTCCTGGTTCGCCCCACCATTCGCCTGATCGGGCATATCCACGTGCAGCGTATTCCGGAAAGTCGCTGGGAAAGTTAGAAGGCGTCGTCTATCGGGCTGCGTACTCCAAAGCCTCCTTTACGAACCACATGTGTGTAGATTTCAGTGGTGCGCACGTCGGCGTGGCCCAGCAGCTTCTGAATGGTGCGAATATCGTATCCGCTTTCCAGTAGGCGAGTGGCAAAACTATGCCTGAAAGTATGACTGTTTGCGGGCTTCCGTATCCCCGCAGAGCGAATCGCTATGCGGAAATTTTTTTGTACAGTTCTATCAATCATGTGGTGGCGACGGCGGATGCCGGAACGTGGATCTACTGACAACTCCGCTGCGGGAAACACATACTGCCAACCTGGCTCTTGACTGGCATTTGGATACTTCCGGGCAAGCCCCGCAGGCAAGTATACAGAGCCGTAGCCTTTGGCCAAATCACTTGAATGCTGATGCAAGGCCGCTTCAATTTGCCTGGTCAGGGACTGTATAAGGGAACTAGGTAACAGGGTAATCCGATCCTTATTGCCCTTACCGCTGCGAACCACCAATTGTTGCATTCCAAAATCAACGTCCTTCACGCGCAGCCGCAATACCTCGTTAATACGAAGGCCCGAACCATAGATCAGCATGGCAATCAGGCGATACTCGCCTTCCAGGTTGTTGATAGTGGTTTTTGCTTCCTCAGGACTGAATACCGTTGGCAGCTTTGCGGGCTTTCGGGCGGCTTCGTAATTCAGGTTGTCTAGAGGAATGCCCATGAATTCCCGGTAGAGAAAAATCAGTGCATTCAAAGCTACTCTCTGGGTTGCCACACTGGCATTGGCTTGTAATACCAAATGTGAAAGAAAGGCTTCGACGTCTGCCGAGCCCATCGTTTCAGGATGCTTCCGACCATGGAAACGGATGAAACGCCTTATCCAGAACACATAGGTTTTCTCGGTTGCATAGGCAAGGCCTCGCATACGAATGAAGCTACGAAGTTTGTCCAGAAACCGCGTTGGTTGCACGGGGATAGCTGGTGGGATGTCCATATCCATTTTAATGCCCTTATACTGTTTTTATATACAGTAGGTTCGAATGCGTTGCCCTGTCAACGGGCGCTACAGAGCGAAGTTATACGAACCGGTTCGCAAAACTCCAGGTTAGGTGCGGGAAACTCATGTAAGTATCTGATACTGTTGAAGCTGGATTAGAGCATTGTGGAGTTATACGCCCTCATTCAACGAAATGTTGCAGGCCAAGGAGGGCGTATAACTCCGGCGGTAGCCGTGGTGGGTTCTGGTTAATTATTGATTTTAAATTGATTTATTGAATCGGGCAGGGCGGCTGAAATTGGAATTATACGAATGCGTATTATACGAACGGGTTCGTATAATACGCTGTTACGTGTACAAAATTTCCCTTTGAAACTGGGGTATAGATGAGAGCCATAGAAAAAATAGAGCTGTTGGAAAAGATTGCCCAAGAACTTCAATTGCGAATGACTTTTTCGGAAATAGACATCTTTTTTGATGCTCACGGGGTCAAGTACGCTGGAATTGTTCCGAGTGCCAATAGCAAACGGATTTACGCAAAGGAGGTGCTGGCAAAAGAGAAGAGTGAGGATTTAATACTTAAAATCGCAGAAGAACTCGATATTCCACACAATTATTCAACGAAGTCGCCACGCGAAGCGACGTTTTGGAAACCTGGTTTCTTTCGTCTATTCCTCACCCACCTTGCCTCATTCAAGGTTCAGACATCTCATCTTCAGTCGGTTCTCAAAAGATATGCGATATCCGCTTTCGTTGCGCATGAAGATATTGAGCCGTCTCGGGAATGGCAGCAGGAAATTGAGGCAGGGCTATCAACGATGGATGCGCTTGCAGCGATCCTGATGGATGGTTTTAGAGAGAGTAACTGGTGCGATCAAGAAATCGGTGTTGCCGTTGGGAGGGATGTCTTGATCATACCAATCCGAAAGGGGATGGACCCTTACGGGTTCATTGGAAAATATCAAGGCATTCAGGGAGTAAACAAAACAGTCGGTGAGGTTGCTGAACAAGTATTTATCACGATTGTTAAATCTCCAAAAACGCGATCAAAAATGTTACTGGCTTTGTGTAATGCCATAGGTCAATCAACAGACATCGATGAAGCATTGGACAAAGTCGCTATTTTGAAGTCCGTCGATGCCGTTCCGGAAGATAATTTGGAAAAACTTAAGGACAGAGTAAAAGACAATAGTGTCCTATCGGAATCAGAAAACTTTTTGGCATCATTCAATGGAATGCTCGCAAAATTTGGAGTCAACAAGCTTGTGCTAGTTGATGCAAAAGCCGAAGACGAGTGGGACGATGATATACCATTCTGATCCAGCACCACGTAACCAGTACGGTCAAGGGACGCTCCTGACGTCGCGCCCCTGCCGTTGGCGTTAGCGGGCAAAAAGAATGAATATATTCGTCGATGAATCGGGATCATTCGTAGACGCCCCAAACGTTGGTGCGTTCAATGCTGTGGCCGCATACATGAGTCCCGAAACTGACCGACGCCAGCTTCGAAAAATACTGTCATCTCTAAAACGTTCAGCCGGTGCGCCTGCAAACTCCGAAATCAAGCTCAAAAATCTCAGCGAGCAGCAATATTTCAGTTTTTTGCATCAGCTTTCCGGGTTGGCTGGTGCGCTTTATGTCGTGGCAACCGATGCCGGGCTAAACCAAGCATCCGCAGTAGCAGAACATCAGTTGGAACAGGCTGCCAGGGTGGTCGTTCACAAAGAAAAAATGGTGCATAAGACTGGACAAAATAGTTTGCAGTCTCTATCGGACCGAGTGGCCTCATTGGCACCGCAGTTGTATGTTCAACTTCATTGCCAAGTGAATCTTTTCGAAGCGATTTTAAGAAATGGAGTGCTATATTTCGTTCAACGTAAACCGAGAAGCTTAGGGGTTTTCAGGTGGAGGATTGATCAGAAAAATTCTACCAGGACTGAATACGAGATGGCGTTTACCCAGGTGCTTCCCGCGTTTTTACAGTCGATTTCTCTGGATGACCCAATGCCAATGTTAGAGGGTGCAGATTATTCTGCGTTTAGTCGTTTTGATTGGAGTCCGGAGGAAAAGCCAACATACCTGCGAGACGCCTACGGTATCGATATTGACGAAAGAGAGCTGGCTACAAATATTGGAATGTTAGTAAGAGACAATCTGGAATTTGTTGATTCGAGGGATAGCCAAGGCGTCCAGATTGCCGATCTCTTGGCATCAGGGGTTCGCCGTAGTCTTAGGGGGGAATTCGCAGATAATACATCAGCAGCTAAGTTGCTAGGAAGGCTGATGGTACAGAACTACAAAGGCAAACCGCCAATTCAGCTCCTTGGTTTTACACGATCCGGGACGGCAGTTGACGACCAATCTGCTCGAGCGATAAATATCATGCAGGCGAGTGCGCGTGCGATGCTTACTCGCTAACCAGGCGCTGTTGCCGGACAATTTTTCCACCGCTTTGCGGTTCCAAAATTGCCGCAAAGCTTCGCGTTATGCACTTCTAATTGGGAGGTTTTGGTGCCTGAGAATCTTGAGTTAGAACTGAGCAAACAGTTCAAGGCATCTCAGGAAAGGTACGTTTATTTTGTGCTAGCGGCATCCGCTTCAGCAATCGGTTTTGCGATGACGCAATCGAAAACTGAGCCTCTGAACTATTTCCATGCCCCGCTCGGACTCGCGATTTTTCTTTGGGCTGTTAGCTTTGTCTCTGGCCTGAAAGTTGTGGAGTATGCCGTAAGCGTTACATTTCAAAACCAAAACTATTTAGCATTCAAGCGCGAGCTGCATTCACTACAAGCCGAAAACAAATCTGAGCTTATCGCGCAGTTCAAGGAACGTCTCGACGAGACGGTAGGAAAACAGGAGGCAAAAATGCAGCTGTATGGTGGCCTACAGAGCTGGTGCCTTCTACTGGGAGGCTTGTTCTATATAGTTTGGCATGGTGCTCGAATGTGGGCTCTAAATGCATAACCAGTCATTCCAGTCCGTTACGGCCCTAATGGGCCTCCACCGGACGGCCTTTTCTTCGCTTCGCTACGCAAAGGCCGCCGCTGAATATTGGCGTTGAGGCTGTAGAAAAAGTCTGAATTCCGCCCCAGTTTTGCTAGGATCGGGCAAACGGACAAGGAGTCGTCAGATGCCCAAAGCCAAACCCCGTTTCAGGCCCTACAACTACGACCAGGACGCCATGGTCGTGATCAACTATCAGAACCAGCTTCAGCCCGGCACCTTTGAACACGCGGTGCACTACCTGATCGAGCACAAGCTGGACCTGTCGATCTTCTACCCCAAGTACCGCAACGAAGACACCGGCCGACTGGCCTACGATCCCGCCATCCTGCTGAAGATCATCCTGTTCGCCTATTCCAAGGGCATCAAGACCAGTCGTGAGATGCAGTGGTGCTGCGAGACCAACATCACCTTCAAGGCGCTGTCGTGCGATACCGTTCCTCATTTTACGACCCTGGCCAAGTTCGTCAGCAACCATGCCGACGAGATCGAAGACCTGTTCGAGCAAGTCCTGCTGGTGTGCCACGAACAGGGATTACTGGGGAACGAACTCTTTGCCATCGACGGCTGCAAGATGCCCTCGAATGCAGCCAAAGAATGGTCCGGCACCTTTAAGGAGCTGGAAGAGAAACGGAAAAAGCTACGCCGCCTGATCCGCCACCACCTGAAGGAGCACCATGAAAGGGACGAGGCGGAAACGGAAGCCGAACTGGACCGGGACATCCGCCGGGCGAAGACGGTCCTCTCCCTGGACGAATCCCTGAACAAAGTGAACCGCTTCCTAAAGACGAACCGCCCAAGGATGGGCCGGGGGAAGCGGAGCAAGGAAGTGAAGAGCAACATCACCGATAACGAAAGCGCCAAGATGACCACCAGCAAGGGCACGATCCAGGGCTATAACGGCGTGGCCACGGTGGACCGGAAACACCAGATCATCATTGATGCGCAGGCCTTTGGCGAAGGCCAGGAACACCACACGCTACAACCAGTACTGGAAACCGTCGAAGCCCGATTCAAGAAACTGGGCATTGCCGAGAGTATCTACCAACAAGGCACCGTCATCACCGCCGACACCGGCTTCGCCAACGAAGCCAACATGAAATACCTGCACGAACGGCAGATCAACGGCTACGTGCCGGACAACAAATTCCGCAGCCGGGATCCGAAGTTCAACCACCAGAAAGACAAATACGGCAAGCGGCATCAGAACCTGCCAGACACGGGCTGGAAAGAGACCATCCCGGCCAATGAGTTCCAGTTCGATCCAGTGAGCCTGACCTGCATCTGTCCGACAGGCGAAAGCCTGAAATACCACGCCACCCGCACCGACCAGAATGGCCAAAGCCGGGCCTACTTCCAGGGCCGTCTGTTGCAGTGTCGACACTGTCCGAAGAAGCATCAGTGCATGCAGAACCCGGAGGCCGCCGACCATCGGAAAGGCAAAGGCCGACAGGTGTCGTTCACCATTGAGAGCAAGCGCCTGCCCAACTATACAGACTGGATGAAGCACCGGGTCGACAGCCCAAAGGGCAAAGAGATCTACAGCCACCGCATGTCGGTGGTGGAACCGGTGTTCGGCAACATCGGCACCAACAAACGACTGAACCGGTTCAGTCTGCGAGGTAAGAAAAAGGTGCAGGGCCAATGGCAGCTATACTGCCTGGTGCACAATATTGAGAAGCTGGCGAATTATGGGCGATTGGCAGTCTGACTGGAAACCGCAGAAGGACCCACAATCGGCGCCGCTGAATGAGCTATAGGTGACACAGCGGCGAAACTTGGATTCTGAGCCACATTTGCCAGCAAATAAACGAATGCATCCGCCAACGGCGGATGAACAAACGAACAACTGAAAAGGCGAGTGGAAGCGGCTCAGAATTGGGTTTTTCTACAGCCTCGTTAGCGAGAAAAGTACACATGCGATTGCTATACATTTACCCCATCAGCTTTCTTCTTTTCGTTTTCCCTATAGCGCTCTTCGCGTCAGAGAGTTTGGACGAGCGTTTGTTCTCTGAACTGCAACTAATCAATCAGTCCATGAGCAAGATGACTTCGGAAAACGAGGCGTTTATCGAAGAGCTGGACAAGGAGCGTTGCTCTAAAGCAGCGTCGAAGGGGACATCCTGCGAGGAGCAATCATTGCGGCATTTGGCCGCTTTGGACGAAAGCAATCGAAAAACAGAAGCGTATGTGAAAAATATGATTGAGGGGTGGGCCAGAATCTATGGAATGTTGCGCGTGGCTCACATGCATTGTGACCTTAATAGCTTTAATTTTGATGCGGTACCGACGTCTCTGAGAGCACAATCTCAATTGATCAAACTAGACCCAGACACTGTTGTCTTAAAATACCTTGAGGCATCTGAGGGCGCGTTGGAGATGGATCTTGATGAACTTGATTGTGAGGCGATCAAGTCGTTTACAGCTAATGTGCAACAGATATTTTTAGCGGCACGTCGGGCCCAGGAAAGAATGCGCTAACCAGTGCAGGCACGGCGACGCCCATTACATTGCGCCTTTGGCTCCATTCCATGGGCGCGCATGCTGCAAGCGTTAACCACTACAAAGAGAAGTTATGAGTCAGAGTCAGGAAGAAGAGAAGCAGCCCAAGGAAATAACCGAGCACTCCACTGTCGTTGACAACGGTGAGCCTGTTGAAATTCAGGCAATGGGCAAGTTCTTCGAGGGTATCGTAGAGCCTATCGCTCGTAGCCAAGAGATCGCAGCTAAAGAAGGCACCAAACAAGCGGAAATAATGGCTGGTATCGCGCATCGTGGGCTGTTCTATTTCTTTGCCGTAGCATTCGTAATTCTAGGTATAGCTGTCGCCGCCCTGTTCTTAGACAAAGATCAGCTCGCTGAGAAAATCATTTTTGGCGTCATTTCATTCATAGGTGGTCTCGGTATTGGCAGAAGTATGCCGAAAAATGGTTAACAAGGCGCTTAAGTTTGTTCCGGCCTTCGGCCTCCACCGGACGCCCTTGTCAGGGCGCCGCTTAGCTTCGCGTTAACCAATTTGGGGAGAATGGATGAAGATTTTTGTTGATACGAACATATTCTATAATGATTGGTTCATGCGAAATGCAAACTTCAAGTATCTTTTCCATTTTCTGAATAACGAAGGTCATTCGTTAATTGTCTCAGATTTAGTGATTCAAGAATCTGAAAATATAAGAAATCGAGAGCTTTTAGAGGCTCTTCATGAGATAAAATCCGGCATCAAGAAAGCTCAAAACTCAATTATAGTAAATTGCAGTATAGCGAAGATGATCTGGAGTTAAAAGCTATGACTTTCTCTCAATAATTAAATCAAGAGCGGAAAATGTCGAAGAAATTGGATACGGAAAAATATCGCATTCTGAGGTCGTAAGTCGTGCCCTTAGAAACAAAAAACCATTCTTGGAGGGAGAGAAGGGATATCGAGATACTCTTATCTGGCTATCATTTATCGATTACCTTGTAAACAGAGACGTGAATGAGGATGTGGTTTTTATAACTCAAAACAAGTCGGATTTTTTTAAAAAGAAAAACGATTCAGTTTATTTTCACCCTGATTTGGCTGCTGATTTAAAAGAAAAAGGAGTTAAGGCAAAAGTAGTACCATTCACTTCTCTCTTCGATTTTATCAATAGTAGAGTTGATAGAGATAAACATGCAATAGATCACTATAAATCGGAAGAGGTGTTCGAAGATTTTATAGAGAGTTCATCCATTTCCTTTCTAAATGAGATGTCAAATTTTGGTCTCGCTAATTATCTAGAGAATTCAATATTTGAAAATAAAGTTAGGAACATTCTTGCATTAAGGGTAGAGATGCTGGAGGGGCTTGAAGATTCTGAAGTGATCAGCACTCGGAGTCTGGGTGGTGGTGATATTTACGTAAGCTACAGCTACAATTTACGCAGAGTTTTCATTGAAATCGATATTCAAGAAATAGATTATGCAATGAATAAGTATGAGCTTGATAAAATTTTTTACGATATCGAAATCAGTTCAGGCGTAGCGACTTTGGAATGCCTCATCCGTCCGTATTTTGAGGTAAGTTTTATCTATAATGACAAAGATGAGGAGTTAAAGAACTTCGAAGTTGCAAATTTGCGGATTCGCCGATAAAAAGGTTAACACATATGAGCCTTCTCGGAATCAATAGGCAATAGTCATTTTTTGGCCGCGCCAGCGGCCAACCTAAATCCATGAGCAAGAACGCCTGCTTCGTCAGTCTCGCGGAGCTGTCAGGCACTTACAGCAAACACATATCAAGTCGCTCTGGCTTCAACATCAGTGACAGAAAACCGCTTGGGTATCGGGTACCAGTCAGCGGACGCGCAGTCTTCGGTGTCATCCTTCCGGATCCAGTTAGACGTCTTGCTCAGCCCGTGGCGTGACTAACCTCTCAGGAACCGTTGTTCATCGAACACCCTTTTGTCTTTGAGCATGAAGTACACAGCTCGGCCCAACTTGTGCGCCAAAGCGGATAAGGCCTTGGGTTTGTTCATTCGCTTCTGGAGCTTTTCAACGTAGCGCTTGGCTCTGTCGTTGTTGCGGATGAACAGCACAGCAGCTTCAGAGAATGCCCACTTCAGATGGGCATTGCCGATCTTGTTGCCCTGAGTGCCGTAGACCTTTCCGGCGGATTCGGCTTTGCACTTCACCAGGCGAGCGTAGGACGCGAATTTCTGAACGGATTCGAAGCGTTGAATATCGCCGACTTCGTAGAGAATGGTCAGCGCCAGAATGCGACCCACTCCGGGAATGGTCTTCAGTACGTTGAGTGACGCCGGATTGTGTTGTTTGGCCTGCTGTTCTAGATGCCATTCAAGCTTTTTGAGTTCGTGCTGATAACAGTCGACGATGGCCAGGTCCAGATCGATGTTGCGTTGAACGTCTGGATCGGTAAAAGCAGCAGTGAGTTGTGACCGGCCGCCTGGATTGTTGAGGTTGGCTTTGCTGGGCGGCAGATTGTACTGCCCCAGGGTGTTCACTGCGTGGGCCTTGAGCATAGCCCCATGACGGACGATGCGGGTACGGCGGCGCAGTAGATCGCGGGTGGCCCGCATCTCCTTGGGATAGACGTAAGCCAGTGGGAAATTACCACCGCGCATGAGCATCGCGATCTTGAAGGAATCGATGCGATCGTTCTTGGTTTTACCACCGTGGATGGCCTTCATATAAAGTGCATGGCCAAGGATGAAGTGTATGCCGTGCTCTTCACACAGATCGGAGATCCAGTACCAGCAGTGCATGCACTCGACACCCACAACAAGATCGTCGCGAAACGGTTCGAGCGTGGCCAGTAAGAGTTCCGGCCGAGCTTTGATTTCCTTGTGCAGCAACACCTCCCCCTGCTGGTCGATGATACAGACATACAGGCTGCGGGCGTGCAGGTCGATTCCACAATAATGGCGGTGGGTGCTATGGTAAAAGTTCATTGAGTCTTCTCCCTTGTAGTGCTTGGTCGCCTTCCAGCTTAGCGGGCAACCGCTGGGCTGGGGAGAAGGCTCAATCAGTATCAATCGCAGGCACAGCGACGGCTTTTTCGTTCCGGCTGCGCCTCCACTACAAAGCCGCGCGTGCTGCGGGCGTTATATTCCTGTGATTTCGGTAGGGCACGGCATTAGGCAGTCCAGTCTCTGTGCTCCAGGCGAACTGTCCTCGCGGGTTTGCGATTCACGGTCATGTTTTCAAAGAAAATATTCTTGATATTCGGTAATATGTCGCGACCGTACTAGGTGGAGGATCGCATGTTTGATATGTCTGACCTGCACCCAACTTTCTAATCCATCCTGATCTTAGTAATGTTCATCACCAGAGAGGACGATGAACATGAAGAAGCGATTCACCGAAGAACAGATCATTCCCATTCTCAAGGAAGCCGAGGCCGGCCTTCCGGTCAAAGAGCTGTGCCGGAAGTACAACATCTCGGATGCCACCTTCTACACCTGGCGCAAGAAGTATGGCGGCCTGGAAGTCTCAGAAGCCCGTCGCCTGAAAGCCCTTGAGGAAGAGAACGCCCGGCTCAAGAAGTTGCTGGCCGAGTCCATGCTGGATACAGAAGCCCTGAAGGCCGCCCTCAACCGAAAGTACTAACCGTCGGGAACAAGCGCGAGGCTGTGCGCACCATGCTGTCGGAGACGACGATATCCGAGCGCAAAGCCTGTTCACTCGTCGGGTTATCCCGCGCAACGATGCGATATCAGTCTCAGCGCTCTCCAGAGGAGCGTGAGCTGACAGAGCGCATCAAAGCCATTGCGTTCGAGCGCCGCCGGTTCGGGTACCGGCGTGTTCACCAGTTGCTGCGTCGTGAGGGTGCTGAGGTGAATCACAAGAAGGTTTATCGACTTTACCGAGAGGCCGGCCTGGCCGTCCGCAAACGCAAGCGCCGTAAAGGTGTGATGGTCGAACGGCAGCCATTGGTGTTGCCTGGTGCGCCGAACCACACGTGGTCCATGGACTTTGTGATGGATTCCTTGGCCAACGGCCGCAGGATCAAATGCCTGACGATTGTGGATGACTTCACGAAGGAGTGCCTCGACATTCCCGTGGCCATGGGCATTTCAGGTGAACAGGTCGCCCGCACCTTGGATGGTATAGCGGCCTTCCGAGGCTACCCGAAGGCCGTTAGAACCGACCAGGGGCCGGAATTCACTGGCAGAGCGCTCGATCAATGGGCATACCGCCATGGCGTTGAACTGAAGCTGATTCAGCCCGGAAAGCCGATGCAGAATGGTTACGTCGAGAGCTTTAACGGAAAATTCCGGGATGAGTGCCTGAATGAACACTGGTTCCGGGACCTTGCTCATGCCCGGGAGAAAATCAGTAACTGGCGATTGGACTACAATGAGCAGCGTCCGCATTCATCCCTGGGGTATCAGACACCCCTGGAATTTGCCTCCGCTCTCCGACTTGGAAAAACAGATTCAAAAGTAACGGACATTACTAGGGAGCAGTTGGATTAAACACTGGGGGCAGGTCATGGCATCAATGGGCAGCGTCGCAAGTATACTTGGTTTGCTCGTGGCAATTGCGGTTGCTTTTTACCAGCGGAATGCAGCAATCAAGGCGAAGTTTAGAGCGAATGCTGAAAAAGAAAGAGCTGCAAATCTTGAAGATCACCTTGCCCGTCAACGTTGGCAGCAGCTCCGTTCTTTGGGTGAGCAAATAGATACTCTGGAGAAAGACAAGCGTCATACTGCTGATGCCACTGGCGCTGCCCTCCATGCACGTTTAAAGGAGCAGTACAGCTCTCTTCTGGGCGTAATTGCAACCTCCACAAAATCGTTTTCTGCCGCTCAGCTACGTCACTGGGTTTACACGGGGCGGTTATCGAGACCTTGGCAGGTTGAAGAAGCTCTGAGTCATGTTGAGCCTGAGTTTTCGAATAGTGAAATTGCGGAAGACGAAAAATGGCTAAGACGCGTAATAGACGATGCAAAGGTATCTGCGGAATCCTCACCTCAAACTCTACAGTTTCCACTTGAAGTAAACGAATATGTTGCTGCTTATATTTTGGTCGCAGCAGCAGTTGAAGAACAGCTTTTGGAAGTTTCGAGAGGCAGTGGTCAAACTGCTTATTCGATTGCAGTTTTACTAAATCACTTAGCAGAGGACTGCCTGACAAAAAGCCAGAATAAATATGGCCCCATTAGTTTGAAAGCTTGGGGATGGGATTCAGATAAGACCTTTAAAGAACGTTTCTATCATTACCAAGAGCTTGATTTCTGGGTTGTTCGGGGCGCTGCGCATGACGCCCAAAGCTTACTTAATGGATACGAAGAGTTTTTTGAAGATTACGACGCTCTTGTGAAGTCGGTTATCCCAACCAAGTCGGCAATTCATCATTCGAGGAATAAATATCCCGATATAGCTGAAATCGCGGATCGATTCTTGGAATCAAGCGGCTCAAGAAGAAAAGCCCTCGAATCTTAAAGGGGCTAATGCTTCTCCGACACCTTTGACTTTCTTCATAAATATAACCAATAGCTGTTGCCGGAAGTACCTGCGTTGCGCCCGGGTATGCCGCAAAGCAAAGCGGTAGAGTCTCAATAGAAGGATCATCGAGAATGTATTTAACAAGAGAGGATCTCCACGTTTTTTACCATCAAGTCCATCAGATTGTGGCGAAAAAACTTGGAATAGAAGACTTTGAACTTAAGTCGGCTAGCGAATTAGTCGATGAAATTGAAAAGGTGAATCCAAACGTATCCTCAAGAGTAAGGACGTTCATAAAAGCGTACGAGCGCTGGTTTGATTTTCACCAAAAAATTGATGCCGCAGGCTCATCAGGAAATTTATCTACTCAACAGAACCAAGAGCTGACGGCCGCAATGGATGCTCGGGATTCGACTCGCAAAGAGCTTATCTCGGAGCTAGACAAACTCTAACCAGTCATTGCAGTTCGTTCCGGCCCGATGGGCCTCCACCGGACGGCCTTTTCTCCGCTTCGCTACACAAAGGCCGCTGATCTTGCACCGCTTTAGTGGACGGTCATTTACCGGACTTGGACTTACCCCGGTGCAGTGGACACGCCTAGCCTATGATTGGACTTACCCCGGTGCAGTGGACACGCCTAGCCTATGATTAGAGCATAGGAGGAATTGCCATGAGCAGCCAACGTTACCCCCCTGAATTCAAGGACGAAGCGGTCCGACAAGTGCTGGAGCGGGGCTATACCGTCGCCGAAGTGTCGCAACGACTGGGAGTATCGACTCACAGCCTCTACAAATGGGTTAAGGCCGTGAAACCGGATAAGTCTGACGAACAGGCTGCCGAATTGGTCGAAGCCAAGAGCGAGATTCTAAGGCTACGGGCCCAGATGCGCCGGATTGAAGAGGAGCGGGATATCCTAAAAAAGGCCGCTCGGTACTTTGCCAGAGAGCCCGAGTAAAGTATCGGTTCATCAACGATCACCGACACGAATTCAATACGAAGACCATGTGTCGCGTGCTCCAGGTGGCTCGCAGCGGGTTTTATCAATGGCTGCATAAGCCATTATCTGACCGAGCTATCGATAACCAGCGGCTGCTGGCGCAGATCCTGGCGTCGTATCAGGGAAGCTCTGGTGTCTACGGTGCTCCACGCGTGTTTCTGGACCTTCGGGAAGCCGGTGAAACCTGCGGCAAGAACCGGGTCGCCCGGTTGATGAAAGAGCATAAAATCAAAGCGCTGCGAGGCTATAAAGCGCCAAGGGTGATTGCCGGACGACCGTCAATCCTGACCCCGAACAAGCTTCAACGTGAGTTTACGGTGGACCGCCCGGACAAGTCCTGGGTCACCGATATCACCTATTTGCGAACCTGGCAGGGGTGGCTGTATCTGGCGGTGGTGGTCGATCTGTTCTCGCGTCGTGTGGTGGGCTGGTCCATGAAACCCACGCTGCACCGCAGCCTGGTGGTGGATGCACTGCTGATGGCGGTCTGGCGTCGACGCCCGAAAGCTACCGTGCTGGTGCATTCCGACCAAGGCTCCCAGTACGGCAGTGATGACTGGCACCGGTTCTGCCGTGCCCACAATCTAGACCCGAGCATGAGCCGTCGGGGCAATTGTTGGGATAATGCCGTCGCGGAATCCTTCTTCAGCAGCCTGAAAAAGGAGCGTATCCGGAAGCGGATCTACAAAACCCGTGACCTGGCCAAGGCGGATGTGTTCGACTACATCGAAGTGTTCTATAACCGAATTCGGCGTCATACCCATCTGGGTGGCGTCAGCCCAGAGGCCTTTGAAATGGCCTCCGTTTGAGGCTGGGGTGTGTCATGTGTATCGGGGTAAGTCCAAAGCGCCTGCCCAACTATACGGACTGGATGAAGCACCGGGTCGACAGCCCAAAGGGCAAAGAGATCTACAGCCACCGCATGTCGGTGGTGGAACCGGTGTTCGGCAACATCGGCACCAACAAACGACTGAATCGGTTCAGTTTGCGGGGCAAGAAGAAAGTGCAGGGCCAATGGCAGCTATACTGCCTGGTGCACAATATTGAGAAGCTGGCGAATTACGGGCAGTTGGCGGCGTGATGCGAGGAGTAGTAGGTGGGAGTGTGTTCGCTGGACGCCAGCAATATCGACACTGATATCGTCAAAGGGCCGAAACTGCTGGCTGAACACCGAAGTTGCGATAGTTGGCCAATTGGTGGCCGCGATAAAATTTACAGGAATCAGGCAGTGGGAACAGCTCAGAGTTGGGTTTTTCTACAGCCTCGTTATCACACAAGGAGGTGCATCAATGAAGCAAACAGGTAGTTGTCTCTGCGGGGGCATTCAATACGAAATCAACGGTCCGCTGACCGATGTTCTGAACTGTCACTGTTCAATGTGTCGCAAGCTTCATGCCTCAGCGTTCAGAACCCGCGCCAAGGTGCAATCCTCGGATTGGCACACCGTCAAAGGTGAGGTGTTGCTGAGGTTCTACGAATCTTCTCCGGGCGAGCACAAAGGCTTCTGCTCAAACTGCGGCTCTAGTCTCTATACCAAATTCGATGCAGCCCCCGAGATCTATGGTTTCCCTCTAGGAACACTCGATACTGATCCAGGAGTGAACGCAGGGCGCCATGTATTTGTGGGAAGCAAGGCTCCTTGGATCGAGATAACAGATGATCTGCCTCAGCATGTGGAGTACGACTGAGGCAATAATAGCGAGCCGGTCTTGCCGAACAGGTGCGTGATCTGCACCGTCGTTTTCATAGCTCAACATCGTTGGCAGCGGCATTCTTCTGCCAACGATGCCAACAGTCGTCATGCCGCTCCGCTCATCTAAGTAACCAGAGCTGATTCCGTACGTTTGGTCATGTGAGCAATCTTCTCAAGCAACGCGTCGGGCGGGGCAGGTCTGGCCAACAGGTATCCTTGCAGGGTGTTGCAACCAAGCTGGGTCAGTAGTGCCTGTTGTTCGGCTGTTTCAACACCTTCTGCGACAATCCTCATGTCCAGCGTTTTGCCCAGAGCAATGATCGCCTGGATGATTGCTTCGTCATCGTTATCCTGGGCCAGCTCGGTAATAAAGCCGCGGTCTATTTTCAGTTCGTTGGCTGGCAAACGTTTGAGGTAGAGCAGGCTTGAGTAGCCGGTGCCAAAGTCGTCGATAGAAATGGATACGCCAAGCGCTGAAAGTTTGTTCAATACGGTGAGACTTGTCTCTGCGTTGCGCATGGCCGTTGTTTCGGTGATTTCAAGCACCAGATGTGAGGGATCCAGAGAGTGTTTTTTCAATGCCTCGCGAACCACGTCCACCAGGCTATGGTGTTCCAACTGAACCGCTGAAAGGTTTACCGCCACGCTCCACTCACGATGCCCCTGATCGTACCAGACCCTCATTTGCCGGCAGGCTTCTTCGATGACCCAGTTGCCTATGGGCACGATCAGCCCGGAGCTCTCTGCCAGCGGGAGAAAACGATCGGGTGACAGGAATCCGTGATCGGGGCTTTGCCACCGCAGCAGGGCTTCGAGGCCAGTCATGGGGCCGGCTGGGGCCACAAATTTTGGCTGATAATGCAGAACCAGCTCGTTGCGGCTGACGGCCTGTCGCAGGTTCTGCTGCATCTGCATCTGTAGATGCACATTGGCATTCATGCCGTGCTCGAAAAAACAATAGCCGTTGCGGCCCTGCTTTTTGGCGTGGTACATGGCTGCGTCGGCATTCACCATCAGTTCATGTTCGGTTTTACCGTCCTGGGGGTAAATCGCGATGCCGACACTGGTGGAAATGTGAAGTGGGATATTCGAGGTCTCGTAAGGCTGCTCTATAGAGTCGATTAACCGCTGAGCAAATACGGCGGAAATTTCCGGTGAACTGGGCTCCAGCAAGAGTACAAATTCATCGCCTCCAAGCCTTGCAGCTGTGTCCCCTTCACGTTTGTTTATTAGCAGGCGATTGGCGACTTCCTTCAGCAAGGAATCTCCGACATGATGTCCGTGCATGTCGTTGATCGCCTTGAAGCCGTCGAGGTCCAAAAACAGTACGGCAAACTCACTGTTGTTTCTCTCGGCTCGGTGTATCGCCTGCTCCAGACGGTCGCCCAACAGAACGCGATTTGGTATGCGGGTCAGGTTGTCCTGCAGGGCGAGCTTGATGAGTTCGTTATTGGCGTCATCGAGTGAGTTGGAAAGGCGGCTTGTGCGTACATCAAGCATGGACACGATGAGTGCAATGGCGAACACCGCAAGGCTGACAATGATGACCAGCACCGCCAGCCACTTTGTATCGATCCCGCTGTTGGCCGCGCCACAGAAGCTGTCGATCGGGAATTTGGAGGCAGCCATCCCCGTGTAGTGCATGCCGATAATGGCGCACCCCATAACCAGGGACGCGCCAATGCGGCCGAAGGTGGCCCGCTTGGTTTCCTCCCGCAGACGAAAGGCCAGCCAAAGGGCTGCTGTGGCCGCAACGATGGCGATAGCGATGGATAGTCCAACCAGCCAGGGCACATAGAAAATGTACGGCTGCATGAGCAATGCTTCCATGCCGATGTAGTGCATGCTGGCTACACCCAGGCCCATCAGCAAACCACCCGATAACAGCCGGCTCCAGGGCAATGTGTCCTGACACACCAGATAAAGGGCGAACGCAGAACAAGCAATGGCGATGACTAATGAAAGCAGGGTGAGGGGAACGTCGTAGCCAAGTTCGATGGGAAGGCTAAAGGCGAGCATGCCTATAAAGTGCATGGACCAGATGCCAAAGCCCATGGCGATGGAACCACCAATCAGCCACAGAACGGCAGAGCGCCCCGATGCGCTGGAGACACGGCTGGCCATATTCAGGGCCGTATAGGATGCAAGGACGGCAATGATAATAGAGCAGGCGACCAGCGCCTCATTATAACTGCTCTCTAACATCGAAGACTCGCTTAATATAATCGCGGATTAATGGAATTACAGTCGCCTGATGTTGAACGCTGTCTGCCAGTTATTGCCTGAATATTCATTTTATTTCAGAAGCTTAGTTTCTAAACAGTGGCAAATTGTTACGTTTTATGTCGTGATGAACGTGCTTTTAGTCCCATTGGGCCAATATTAAGTAAGCGATGGGGTGGGCGGTTCTCTCCAATTCAATCATTTCCTTTATGTTTTCCGACAACGCTATTACCTGTCATTTTTTAGGACAAATTGTTCTACGGGCTTTTGTTGAAATGACAGAGTGTCACGTCTAGTTTCGGTTCAGGGGTTGAGCACGACGATTGCCTACACCCCAATAACAACAATCAAGGAGGGATGCCTGTGAAAACGAGCATCAAGAACCAACTGCTAGCTGTTCTTATTCTACTGGGCGTAACAGGCCCGGCGATGGCCGAACTGGGTGACTATGGTTTCTGGCGAACGCTCGGGAATCTGGTTAATCCACCGGCAGCGGATAACCCGGTTACTGCAGCTCAGCGTCAGGGTGACTACCCCTTGCTTGCCAACCCGCCGGGGTTCAACGATGGTTTTTCGCCGGGCAACTATTACGCCTGGCAAACCATTCCTCTGGCGCCCGAAACCGGTGCTGTTTGTGGTAACGGCTCTGAATACAAGTTCTTTGTGAACCGGGTGCCGAATACCAGTAATACGATTATCTATCTGGAAGGGGGCGGCGCCTGCTGGGACTATGAAAGCTGCTCTGGCCAGACAGGGATTCGGGGAGCGCGCAATCCGGACGGAATTCCCGATGACTATATGAGCCTGACGAACCCGAGCGCCAGCCTGGTCAGCCCGTTTGTGGTGCGCCTGAATCCACTGACATCGGTCAAGACCCAAAACTGGAACATGGTCTATATCCCTTACTGTACGGGGGATGTCTACTCTGGTGACAAGGTGGCCGTGTATGAAGATCCAGAGGGTGAAGCGGAGCCTCTGATCTGGCATCACAATGGTCTTCGCAACACCCGTGCAGCCATTTCATGGGTGAAGGACAATCTGCAGCGGCCGAAGCAATTGCTCACAACTGGATGCAGTGCCGGCGGCCTGGGCAGTTTGACCAATTATCACCCGACCCGCCGCGATATGGAGCCAAATCGGGGGTACATGATCAACGACTCCGGGCCAGCTTTCAGTGCGCCTTCCGGAGCCGATCCAGAGGTTTATCCTTCGGTACTGCTGCAGTCGTTTATCCGTGATGCCTGGGGGCTGGACCAGCCCAATGGTCCGCTGGAATACCTCAGCGACGGGCTACCACTGATGAACCTGAACGATCTCGGCTCATTGTATACGGCTCTTTCTGCGGAGCTACCGAATGATCGGATGGGGCATACGCATTTCTGGCAGGATCTGAATTACTCCTCCTATTCTTACGAGCGTTTCTATCCGGAAATCGAAAATGCGCCGAATCAGGCTGCCAAGGAGGCGTTGATCCACGAACGCTGGTATACGGATACAGAACGCCTGAAGGGTACCCTGTCCAACCTGAATAACTTTGGCTATTACCTGCCATGGTTCCGCGATGTGAACGAGAGCCACTGCACCACAATCATCGAGTTCGCCAACTCAGACATTCAGGAGGCGGGGCTGGAGCTGGATGATTTTGTGGCCAATGTGTTGAACGGAAGCGGTGCTGTGATGCAGGCCTCTGAAAGCGATCAGCAGGCTGACTACAACAAGCCGTTCAATCCGCTCTACTGGGCACTTGATCAGCTTTTGTAGCAAATTGGGTCTCAGGTTCTTCGGAATCGGGGAGCTGACTGGAACGGCGATGCGTTATTGTGGCGCATCGCCGTTTTTGTGAGCGGCCACGCGGGCTTCCTGCAATCGCTGGCGTAAGTATTCGTTGCGGGTCATCCCGGAGGGCACTTTGGCCATAGCCATTACCTCTTTTACGATCTGTTTTTCCTGCTGCTTATAGGCTTCAAACTCCGGCTTGGGTTTGGCCAGCCACTCTTCCTTGCGAGCCTGCGCAGCGGCATTCTGCCGGTCAATCAGGCCTTGCAAGGCCCGCTTCTGCGCGGCTTCGTCTTCGATGGTGAGTTTCGTCATGGCAATGCGGACCATCAGGCTCTCTGCTGCGCTGACCTGTCCCCTGCGTTGGTATTCGGCCAGGCGCTGTTCCAGCATGGCTGCCTCCGCTGCGCGTTCTTTCGAAGACAGGCTCTTGGCTTTCGCAAAAAAGGTATGTAGTTCCTCCTCAAAGTCGAGTCGATTGGCCAGTTCCAGCGTTTGCGGGTTGTCCAGTAAAGCCTGTTGCTCGGCTGTAAGCCCGCTGTTCTGATTTTGACTGGTCGACGGCAGCTCTTGAGTCAGTGCCGGGGCAGCTTGTGGATTGCTGATCGATTTTGCGGTGTCGACAGAGGAGTCTGTCTGGCTCAGCCAAAAAGAAATACTGGCCGTGACGGTAGCGATACCGATGGCAGATGCGAGAACCATTCGTTTCATGGCAGTCCCCCTTGTTATTATTGCCCTGATTCCAATTCAGGCTTGGCCTGGCCCAGTAAACGCGACAGGTAATCACTATATTAGCGCAAACCGCTGTAGGCGTAGCTAACGTCCCCAAGCGCTGGGGTTTAATCTTCCGGTACGGGCCTTAATCTGTCTGCTACAGTGGCAGCGCACTCACATCCATTGTTGGTCCCGGGAGTAAAGCCTCATGAAGCCAACCCTATGCGTTTTTGCCTTTCTGGCCGCTTTCAGCCTTAACAGCTGGGCCCAGGAGGTTGATTATGATAAGCGCAACATGCACATTTTCTGTGCCTCGCACCTGGCGGTGATCAGTGACACCCTTGATGAACAAAAGGATGAATACAAGGCATTGACGTTCATGTCTGGCGTTCATCGTGATGAGGCAAGAGAAATGGGGGCAACTGAAAAACACTTCGATGACGTGGTGGCTTATTTAAAGAAAGCACGCAAAAACAATAAACCGAAGTGGAACAAGCTGACATCCCAAAGTCGGAATGTGTGCTTTCCGCAGTCCTGATCGCCATCCTTGAGGTACACACCCTTAAGCCTTTAATCCAAATTAGTTGTCAGTATTCATTTTTTGCAATAACTCAGCAGAGTAGGATGCATACTGACTAATCGCCTTGTGATCCGTGAACTGTTAATAGTGAGGATGAACCAATGACCGACGATACCTACACGCCCCCGAGAGTCTGGAAATGGGATGCCGAGAGCGGCGGAGCCTTCTCGCAAATCAATCGTCCGATTGCCGGCCCCACTCATGAGAAAGAGTTGCCGGTCGGGGAGCACCCGTTTCAGGTCTATTCTTTGGCGACCCCGAATGGCGTGAAGGCCACGATCATGTTTGAGGAGCTCTTGGCCAAGGGTATCAAGGAAGCGGAATACGATGCCTGGCTGATCCGCATCACTGAGGGTGAGCAGTTTGGCAGTGGTTTCGTGAACGCGAACCCGAACTCCAAGATCCCGGCCATGATGGACCACACCCACAGTCCGGCCGTCCGCGTGTTTGAATCCGGTTCTATCCTGCTTTACCTCGCTGAGAAGTTTGGTGAGTTCCTGCCGACGGACATTGTGGCGCGCACGGAAACCATGAACTGGTTATTCTGGCAAATGGGCAGTGCGCCGTTCCTGGGCGGTGGGTTTGGCCATTTCTACGCCTACGCACCGGAAAAATACGAGTACCCGATCAACCGCTACACCATGGAAGTGAAGCGCCAGCTGGATGTGCTGGATCGGCAATTGGCTGACAATCGCTACATTGCGGGTGATGAATACACCATCGCGGACATGGCGATCTGGCCCTGGTACGGTGCACTGGTGAAAAACAAGGTGTACGAAGCGGCAGAGTTCCTGGAAGCGCACACGTACAAGAACGTGATGCGTTGGGCCGATGAAATCGCAGAAAGGCCAGCGGTCAAGCGCGGATTGATGGTTAACCGCACCTGGGGCGAGGACAGCAGGCAGTTACACGAACGGCACGACGCCAGCGATTTTGAATTGCGCACTCAGGACAAGCTGGAGCCTTCTGGAGAGAAGTAATGGCAGCATCGGTCGGTTGGAGGTCAGTGGTGTTGGCGTTCATCGTCGCGCTGATTGCGGGTTCGTTGCTGGGCAGCCTCGTGCAAACCCAGTTCAATCTCCAGGCGCTGGAAGGCCTGGGGGTTGAAATCAGTATGGGAACCCGTCTCGACACCACCGTCCTGGATCTGCTGAACTTTGCCCCCTTGTACGCCATCCTCTTTGGGCTCAGCTTTCTGTTCTCCCAGGCGGCTGCGTCCCTTGTGGCCCGGCTTTTCGGTCGTTCTGGCCGTTTGTGGCTGTGCCCGCTTGCGGCGGCAGTCGGGCTGTGGGCGACTTTACGGATCGTGGATGCGTTAGCGCCCATGCCTACGTTGATTGCGGCCACACGGGATATAGGGGGACTGTTTGCCATGCTGGTAACGGCTGCGTTCTCGGGATGGTTGTTTGCCGTTCTGGTTTCGCGTTTGCCCGGTAAAAAAAGCAAAGCCTCTGCCGCGCCAGTTGTGATGCTGCTGGTTGTTGCCGGGCTGGCGCTGCCTGAATCTGATGCCGTGGCGGATGAGGCCTCGGGCTATACGATTGAAACCGTGGCCAGTGGCCTTGAACACCCCTGGTCGCTGGCGTTCCTGCCCGATGGGCGAATGCTGGTTACCGAAAGGCCTGGACGGCTGCGAATGCTGGCGGCCAACGGCGACCTGATGCCGGAACCGCTGGATGGCGTACCGGAGGTTTTCGCGTCCGGACAGGCAGGGCTGTTTGATGTGCTTCCCGCCAGGAATTTTGAGGACAGCCGCAAGATTTACCTGAGTTATGCCTGCGGCACCATGGACGCGAATCACACCTGCCTGGCCAGGGGAAAACTGGGTGAGCAGGGCCTGGAAAATGTAAGCGAAATATTCCGGGTGCAGCCGGCGAAGAAGGGCAATGCCCACTATGGAGGGCGGATGGTATGGCTGCCGGACAATACGCTGGTGTTAACCTTGGGAGACGGTTTTGACTACCGGGAGCAGGCCCAGCGTCGTCAAAACCACATTGGCAGTATTGTGCGCTTCAACCCGGATGGCAGCGTACCGAACGACAACCCTTTTGCAGGGCACGACGCCTACGAGGGTGAAATATACAGCTATGGTCATCGCAATGTGCAGGGGCTGGCCTACGACAGCAGTCAGGGTCGGCTGATTGCCCATGAGCACGGTCCCCGTGGTGGAGATGAGATCAATGTTATCCGTCCGGGCGCCAATTATGGTTGGCCGGTCACTACCCACGGGCTGGACTACACCGGCGCCCGGGTAACGCCGTTCAGGGAACGTGAAGGCATTGAGTCGCCAATGTTGCATTGGACGCCGTCCATCGCGCCATCGGGCATGACCGTATACACGGGTGATCTGTTTCCCCAGTGGCAGGGCGATTTGTTGGTTGGCGGGTTGGTGACCCGGCAGGTGCATCGTGTCCGGTTGGCGGAGGGTGAGGCAACGGAAGTGGAAGCTCTGTTTGCTGAGCTGGATGAGCGTATCCGGGATGTGGTAACCGGCCCGGAGGGAGCGGTTTACCTGCTCACCGACAGTGCTGACGGCCGTGTTCTGAGAGTGACACCGGACTAGATGCCAGCCACGGATAGCAGGGTAGCTATCCGTGGCTCCTTCCTTGAAGTCTTGGTTATTGGCGTGGCCTGCGGTCACCTTCCATGATCTTGGCCACAAACACCGCTTTACCGTATTCCTCGAACGACCATTTCATGGTGTCCGACAGTACCTGCATCACTTCATCGTACTCACCGAACATTTCGGTGCTCATGCGGCCCGGATAAATCTCCAGGCCCGTCTTTTCAAGCCGTTCGATAACGGCACGAATGGGCGGCTTGTAGTCATCGGTGAGTGGGTAGCAGCTCAGCTGAACGGATAAAAACATAAAACCTCCCGGGGCTGTGTGCCCCTCAATATCCCATGGCTGACGACGTGCTGCGGCGCGGATCTGCACCGCCATGGAGCGTCCCTTCAGCATCGATCAGTATGCTCTGAATGGCGCCCATGGCGCTTTTCGTCACCACCTTGTGCCCCTTTTCTTCCAGCAGCCTCACTGTATCCGGGCTGATGCCCTGTTCGATACGGATCTCGTCTGGCAACCATTGGTGATGAACCCTTGGGGCGCTCACCGCAGACTGAATATTCATGCCATGATCAATCACATTCAGCAGCACCTGCAAGGTTGTCGTGATGATTCGGGACCCGCCAGGGCTTCCCGTAACCAGGTAATTGCGACCATCGCGCCTGACAATCGTTGGCGACATGGAGCTCAGCATGCGTTTGCCGGGTTCCACCTTGTTGGCTTCGCCACCAATCAGTCCATAGGCATTGGGTTCGCCGGGCTTGGCGCTGAAGTCGTCCATTTCGTTGTTCAACAGGAAGCCCGCCCCATCAACTGTGATGCCGGAGCCGTAGCTGAAATTAATGGTGTAGGTGTTGGAAACCGCGTTGCCCCAGCGGTCGACCACGGAGAAGTGAGTGGTTTCCGGGCTTTCATAGGCCCCAGGGTTGCCAGCACTGATCTCGGTCGACGGCCGGGCTTTGGCCGGATCAATGGTTTTGCGCAACGCTTCGGCATAGGCCTTGCTGGTCAGGCCCTTTAGCGGCACCTCCACAAAGTCAGTATCTCCGAGGTATTCCGCGCGGTCGGCATAGGCGAGCTTCATGGCTTCGGCCATGTGGTGAATGCTGGCGGCGGAATTGTGGCCAAAGTCGCTGAGCGGGTATCCCTCGAGAACGTTAAGGATTTGCACGATGTGGGTACCGCCGGAAGAGGGCGGTGACATGGAATAGATGTCGTGGCCGCGGTAGGTGCCATGAACCGGCTGGCGGATTCCGGGCTGGTAGTTCTTAAGGTCCTGAAGTGTGATCAGGCCGTCGTTGCGTTCCATTTCCTCCACGATGAGCTGCGCGGTTTTGCCTTCGTAGAAGCCATCGATGCCTTGATCGGCAATGCGCTGAAGGGTGTCGGCAAGCTCCGGTTGCCGAAATCGCTCGCCTGGCTGCCACGGAGAGCCGTCCTCTTTATAGAAGGTGGCGAGAGTCGCCGGCCAGCGCTGCAGTCGTTCCCGCGCCTGTTCCAGGCCTTCGGTGAAGCGTGCGGGTACAATAAAGCCGTCACGTGCCAGTTTGATCGCCGGGGCCAGAGCCTCTTCCAGTGACAGTGTGCCGTGGCGCTCAAGGGCCATCGCCAGGCCGGCGACGGTGCCGGGCACGCCGGATGCTTTGTGGGTAAAGCGGCTGCGATTCTCGACCACGTTCCCATCGTCGTCCTGGAACATGGTTTTGGTGGCAGCGGCCGGTGCTTTCTCCCGATAGTCGATGGCCTCAACCGCCTCACCATTGCCCGGTGCGTAAAGCATAAATCCGCCGCCGCCAATGTTGCCGGAGCGTGGCTGGGTAACCGCCAGCGCGAATCCCGCCGTAACGGCAGCATCCATAGCATTGCCGCCGTTCTTAAGCACGTTCAATGCGACTTCGGTTGCCAGAGTATGGCTGGTGGCCACCATGCCGTTCCTGGCCTGCACCGGGTGGTGGCGTTCTCCCTCTAGAATGGCCTCTGCAGTCACCGGTTGTAGAGGTAGGAGCAGCGTCAGGGCGATCATCATTCTCGCGGCCAGTGAGCGGCCCGCGAGGGCTTTTCGGGTACGTACCTGTAGGGGGAGTCTATCCATGTTTCTGTGCCTCGTTTCTGGTGCTCAGATAAGCTATCATAGCCGGTCATTTTTGAGGGTGTGAAGTCGCGCGCCCGTGATCCCGGATCAGATTAAGGAAAGGCTTCCATGGAGCATACCTATCGTCTTGTGATTTCCTGCCCGGATCGGGTGGGGATCGTTGCCAAGGTCAGCAACTTTCTGTCGACCTACAATGGCTGGATTACAGAGGCGAGCCACCACTCCGACACCCAGACCGGGTGGTTTTTCATGCGGCATGAGATCAAGGCCAACTCGATCCCTTTCGGCCTGGGCCAGTTCCGCACGGCCTTTGAGCCGATTGCCCGCGAGTTCAATATGAACTGGCACATTGCTGATTCGGCCCAGCCGAAGAAAGTGATCCTGATGTGCAGCAAGGAATCCCATTGTGTGGCGGATTTGCTTCACCGCTGGCACAGCCGTGAGATCAACGCCGAAATCGTGGCGGTTATTTCCAATCATGAAGACCTCCGGCGTATGGTGGAATGGCATGAAATACCCTACCACCATATTCCGGTGAACCAGAACAACCGCGATGAAGCCTTCGGTGAAGTGGATGCTCTGATAGAAGGCTACGAAGCCGATGTGGTGGTTCTCGCCCGGTATATGCAAATCCTGCCGGGGAGCCTGTGCGAGAAGTACCCGGGCAAAGTGATTAATATTCATCACAGCTTCCTGCCGTCGTTCGCAGGTGCCCGCCCATACCATCAGGCCTATAGCCGGGGTGTGAAGCTGATTGGTGCCACCTGTCATTACGTGACCCAGGATCTGGACGAAGGCCCCATTATTGAGCAGGACGTGGTCCGCATCAGCCACAGCGACTCCATTGAAGACATGGTTCGGCTGGGCAAGGATGTGGAGAAAAACGTACTCTCACGGGGCTTGCGGGCGCACATTGAAGACCGTGTGATTACCTACGAAAACAAGACTGTGGTTTTTGACTGACGGCCACCGCCATATCCCCCGCTAAGGGGTTGAATGTGGTAGTATTGGCCGCTTGTTAAAGAATAACTATGGGGCGCTCTGAAGGGCCCTGAAACGACTTCCAGCAAATGCAAAGGAACCTTTCTCGATGGGTGAGTTAGCCAAAGAGATCCTGCCGGTAAATATTGAAGACGAGCTCAAACAGTCCTATCTCGATTACGCCATGAGCGTTATCGTCGGGCGGGCACTTCCAGACGTGCGTGACGGCCTCAAGCCGGTGCATCGCCGCGTACTGTTCGCCATGTCCGAACTCAACAACGACTGGAACAAAGCCTACAAGAAATCCGCCCGTGTGGTGGGTGACGTCATCGGTAAGTACCACCCCCATGGTGACTCGGCGGTTTACGACACTATTGTTCGTATGGCCCAGCCGTTTTCCCTGCGCTACCCGCTGGTGGATGGCCAGGGTAACTTTGGCTCCATCGACGGCGACAACGCGGCTGCCATGCGTTATACCGAGATTCGCATGGAGAAGATTGCCCACTCCCTGCTGGCGGATCTGGACAAGGAAACCGTGGATTTCGTGGCCAACTACGACGGCACCGAACAGATTCCGGACGTACTGCCCACTCGGATTCCCAACCTGCTGGTAAACGGTTCTTCAGGCATCGCCGTGGGTATGGCCACCAATATTCCGCCCCATAACCTGACGGAAATTGTGAACGGCTGCCTGGCATTAATTGATAACCCGGATATGACCATCGACGACCTGATGGAGCACATCCCGGGGCCGGACTTCCCCACCCAGGGCATTATTAATGGTCGTGCCGGCATTGTTGAGGCCTACCGTACCGGCCGTGGGCGCATCTACATCCGCGCCCGCCATGAAATCGAGCACGACAAGAAAACCAACCGCGACGCCATCATTATTACCGAGCTGCCATACCAGCTGAACAAAGCGCGGCTGATCGAGAAAATTGCGGAGCTGGTAAAAGAGAAGCGACTGGAAGGTATCTCCGAGCTGCGGGACGAGTCCAACAAAGAAGGTATCCGGGTTGTGATTGAGCTACGTCGAGGTGAAAACCCCGATGTGGTCATCAATAACCTCTTTGCCCATACCCAGTTGCAGACGGTCTTCGGCATCAACATGGTCGCCCTGATCAATGGTGAGCCGAAAATCCTCAACCTCAAGGAAATGCTGGACGCGTTTGTTCGTCATCGCCGCGAAGTGGTTACCCGCCGCACCATCTACGAACTGCGCAAAGCCCGCGAACGTGGCCATATTCTGGAAGGCCTAACGGTCGCATTGGCGAACATCGATGAAATCATCGCGCTGATCAAGGCGTCTCCGGCTGCGGCCGAGGCGAAAGAGAAGCTGATGGCCCAGGGCTGGGCACCGGGTGACGTTCTGGCGATGCTTGAGCGGGCGGGCGAAGACGCATGCCGCCCCGACGACCTGCCTGAGATCTTTGGCCTGCGTAATGGCCTTTATCATCTGTCGCCAGAACAGGCTCAGGCGATCCTGGACTTGCGCCTGCACCGCCTGACCGGTCTTGAGACCGAAAAGCTCCAGAACGAGTACAAGGACATTCTCGAGAAGATCGCCGACCTGTTGGAAATCCTGGGCGACCCGGACCGCCTTATGCAGGTCATCCGTGAGGAACTGGAAGCCGTAGTGAGCGAGTTTGGCGATAACCGTCTGACCGAAATTACCAGCTCCAAGCGTGACCTGACCATCGCCGACTTGATCGACGAGGAAGATCTGGTGGTGACCATCTCTCACGGTGGTTATGCCAAGACCCAGGCCGTTGAAGATTACCAGGCCCAGCGCCGTGGTGGTCGGGGCAAGGCCGCTACGTCTATGAAAGACGAAGATTTCGTCGAGAAACTGCTGGTAGCGAACTCCCACGACACCATTCTCTGCTTCTCCAACCGGGGCAAGGTGTACTGGTTGCGGGTGTTTGAGATTCCCCGGGCAAGCCGCGCGTCCCGCGGTCGCCCGATGGTCAACATCCTGCCGCTGGAAGAAGGGGAGCGTATTACCACCTTCCTGCCGGTTCGTGACTACCCGGAAGACCAGTACGTGCTGATGGCCACCTCGGCGGGTGTGGTCAAGAAAACGCCGTTGCCGAATTTCTCCCGTCCGCGCAGCAACGGCCTGATTGCGCTGTCGCTGGACGAGGGTGACACACTGATTGGTACCGCCATCACCAAGGGTGATGCGGAAGTCATGCTGTTCTCCTCGGCGGGCAAGGCCGTTCGCTTCAACGAAGAAGCGGTACGCCCGATGAGCCGTACGGCCCGTGGTGTGCGTGGCATCAGAATGCCGGAAGGGCATCATGTTGTGTCGCTGATCATTCCGCAGGAAGACGCAGTTCTGCTGACGGCGAGTGAAAACGGCTACGGTAAACGCACCACCTTCGACGAGTTTCCGACCTACAGCCGGGGCAGCCAGGGCGTTATCGCCATGCAGTGTTCCGAGCGTAACGGCAATCTGGTCACGGCGTTGCAGCTGTTTGAAGGCGACGAAATGATGCTGATCTCGGACAAGGGCACGCTTGTGCGTACCCGCACCGACGAAGTATCGGTCCTGAGCCGGAACACCCAAGGTGTTCGCCTGATCAAACTGAGCCAGGAAGACGAACGCCTTGTGGGTGTTGAGCGTATTGCTGAAACCGATGCCGAAGAGGTCGACGGTGAGGAAGGAAGTGATGAGCAGGGCGTATAATTTTTGTGCAGGCCCGGCGACCTTGCCGGAGCCTGTTTTGCGACAGGCACGGGACGAGATGCTGGATTGGCGCGGCACCGGCATGTCCGTGATGGAGATGAGCCATCGCAGTGACGAGTTCGTGGAAATCGCCGAAACAGCCGAGAAAGACCTTCGGGAATTGGCCGGCGTTTCAGATGATTACGCCGTACTCTTCATGCAGGGTGGTGCGTCCAGCCAGTTCTCGACCATTCCGCTGAACCTGTTGGGTGACAAGGCGTCCGCGGACTACGTGAACACGGGTATCTGGTCGAAGAAAGCTATCGCCGAGGCCAGCCGTTATGGTCAGGTCAATGTCGTGGCAAGCAGCGAATCGAGTGGCTTTGCCAGCATTCCCGATCAGGATAGCTGGTCTACCAACAGCGATGCGGCTTACCTGCATTACACGCCCAATGAAACCATCGGCGGATTGGAGTTCGACTTCGTACCGGAGAGCGGTTCCGTGCCGTTGGTGGCGGATATGTCGTCCACCATGCTGTCACGCCCGCTGGACGTCTCGAAATTCGGCCTGATCTATGCTGGCGCGCAGAAGAACATCGGTCCATCCGGCCTGGTGGTCGTGATCATTCGCAAGGATCTGTTGGGCAAGGCGCTCAAGATCACGCCGACGATGATGAACTATCAGGTGATTGCGGATAATGATTCCATGTACAACACGCCGGCTACATATTCCTGGTATCTGGCAGGCCTGGTGTTCAGTTGGCTGAAAGAGCAGGGCGGTGTTACGGCCATGGGTGAGGTCAATCGTCGTAAAGCCAGCAAGCTGTATGGTTTTATTGATGAGAATGATTTCTACGCCAACCCGATATCCCCGCGCTTCCGCTCCTGGATGAATATACCGTTCACCCTCGCAGATGACGCGCTCAACAGTGCGTTCCTGAAAGGTGCGAATGAGAGGGGGTTGCTGAATCTCAAAGGTCACCGCTCCGTAGGTGGTATGCGAGCCAGCGTCTACAACGCCATGCCAGAGGCCGGTGTCGACGCGTTGATTGACTACATGACCGTGTTTGCGAAGGAGCGGGGCTGATCATGAGTGATGAGCAGGCCCGTCTCGGGCAGTTGAGGGTCGATATTGATCGCCTGGATCAGGAAATCATGGACCTGATCAGCAAGCGTGCGGAATGTGCCCAGGAAGTGGCCCGCGTGAAAATGGAGGCCAACCCGGGTGAGGATGTGTTCTTCTACCGTCCAGAGCGCGAAGCTCAGGTATTGAGGCGTATAAAGGAGAGTAATCCCGGCCCGCTGTCCGGCGAGGAGATGGCTCGACTGTTCCGGGAGATCATGTCTGCATGCTTGGCGCTGGAAAAACCGATGCACATCGCTTTTCTCGGACCGATTGGCACCTTTACCCAGGCGGCGGCGCTCAAGCATTTTGGACACTCTGTGGTCAGCGTGCCTTTGCCGGCCATCGATGCGGTGTTCCGTGAAGTAGAGTCCGGCGCAGCCCACTATGGTGTGGTTCCGGTGGAGAACTCCACGGAAGGCATGATCAACCATACTCTTGACATGTTTATGTCCTCGCCATTGAAGATCTGCGGCGAAGTTCAGTTGCGGATTCATCACCACCTGATGGTATCGCCAAAACACCAGGGGCAGGACATTGTCCGTATCTATTCCCATCAGCAGTCATTTGCCCAATGCCGCCAGTGGCTGGATACCCATCGCTACGGTATCGAGCGGGTCACGGTAAGTAGTAATGCCGAAGCCGCGAGGCGGGCAGCGGAAGAGCCGGGCACGGCCGCCATCGCAGGGGACATGGCGGCGGAACTTTACGGCCTGGAAATGCTGGCGACCAGCATCGAAGACCGACCGGACAACACCACCCGTTTTCTGATCATCGGCCGTGAGGAAGTGCCGGCCAGTGGCAACGATAAATCGTCCATTCTGGTGTCCATGCGCAACAAGCCTGGTGCTTTGTATCAATTGCTTGAGCCGTTTCACAAGCACGGCCTGAGCCTGACCCGTATCGAAACCCGTCCATCGCCCAGCGGTACCTGGGCCTATGTGTTCTACATCGATTTTGAAGGTCATGTGGACGATGCACAGGTCAGCAAGGTGCTGTCAGAGATCGATGAAGAGGCGGTCGAGCTGAAGCGCCTGGGGTCCTATCCCATTGGGGTCCTGTGACAGAAACGCAAATGGCTGAGGAAGGTCGAAATGTCGATTGATTACCAAAGTCTGGCGGTCAAAGGCGTGCAGGCGCTATCCCCCTACCAGCCGGGCAAACCCATTGATGAGCTGGCGAGGGAGCTGGGCCTGAAGCCCGAAAACATCATCAAGCTGGCCAGCAACGAAAACCCTCTTGGGCCCAGCCCAAAGGCGCTGGCGGCGGTGAAGGGCGCCCTGGACGAGCTCTGTCGCTACCCCGATGGCAACGGGTTTGATCTTAAGCAGGCATTGTCGGCGCGATACGGCGTTATGCCCGCGCAGATTACCCTGGGTAACGGTTCCAACGATGTCCTGGAGGTAATCACGAGGTGCTTCGCCGATGCCTCCTCGGAAGTGGTGTTCTCCCAGTATGCCTTTGCGGTATACCCGCTTGTTACCCAGGCGATCGGTGCCAAAGGCGTGTCGGTACCTGCCAGGGACTACGGCCACGACCTTGATGCCATGGTGGAAGCTATAACGGATCGCACCGCGCTGGTGTTTGTGGCCAACCCCAACAACCCCACGGGCACGGTACATGGTGCTGAGGCGATCGAGTCGTTCCTGGCCCGTATTCCCTCCAGGGTTGTGGTGGTTCTGGACGAAGCCTATTGCGAATACCTGCAGGGTGAGGGCTATGTGGATGGCCTGTTGTTGCTCAAGCGCTATCCGAACCTGATTGTTACCAGGACGTTCTCCAAGGCCTGGGGCCTGGCATCGCTGCGGGCTGGCTACAGCGTCAGTTCTCCAGAGATTGCCAATGTTCTCAATCGAGTACGTCAGCCTTTTAATGTGGATTCTCTAGCCTTGGTGGCCGCGACGGCCGTGTTGAGCGATGAAGACTATCTGCGGCGCTCCTGTGAAGTGAATGCAGCCGGGATGAAACAGCTTGAGTCTGCCTTTAACGAAATGGGGCTCCAATACATTCCGTCTGCCGGTAATTTTATTGCAGTGGATGTGGGCGATCAGGCGGCTGACATCAATCAGTCGCTACTGGAGCAGGGCGTTATTGTCAGGCCTATTGGTGGCTACGGCCTGCCCAGGCACCTGCGGGTGTCGGTCGGCTTGCCCGAAGAAAATGCGCGGTTTATCGAGGCCCTGGCCCATGCACTGAATGCGTCCAGCGGACGGGGAGAATAACGTGTCCGAGGTTCAGCCACTGTTCCAGCGCGTTGCTGTCATTGGCCTTGGGCTGATTGGGGGCTCGCTGGCCAGGGCGATCCGCGACAATGGCCTCGCGGTTACCGTTGTGGGTGCTGACAAGCGCGCAGACGAATTGGCGCTTGGCACGGAATTGGGCATTATTGATGAAGCTGCCGGGTCGGTTGCTGACGCAGTGGCCGGCAGCGATCTTGTGGTGTTGGCGGTGCCGGTTAAGGCAACGCGGGCAGTGTTGGCGGAAATCAGACCCCATCTTGGCGAAAATGCCGTGTTAACGGACGTCGGCAGTACCAAGTCCAGTTTTGTTAACGATGTGCGAGAGGTGTTTGGCGATCTACCCGCGAAAGTGATACCCGGTCATCCCATCGCCGGTTCCGAAAAAAGCGGCATCCGCGCAGCCAACCCTGAGTTGTTTGCCAATCACAAGGTTATACTCACGCCGGCGGAGAACGTTGGTCAGCCCGACCTGGAGAAGCTCAGGGCATTGTGGGAAGGCTGTGGTGCAACGGTTCTGACCATGTCAGTGGCTTATCATGATGAAGTGTTGGCCGCCACCAGTCATCTTCCTCATCTTATTGCTTTCTCGCTAGTGGATACCCTGGCGGGCGAGGACGAAAATCTGGATATTTTCCGCTACGCAGCGGGTGGCTTCCGGGACTTCACCCGAATTGCAGCCAGCGACCCGGTGATGTGGCACGATATTTTTCTCTCTAACCGGGATGCGGTGTTGCGGGTCATTGATCATTTTACCCACGATCTGGATCAGCTCCGTACCGCCATCGCCGATCAGGACAGTGCAACTCTGTTGCGGGTTTTCAGTCGCGCCAAGGCGGCGCGGGAACATTTTTCCAAGATGCTTTCAGGACAGGCTTACGTGACAAACAACAGTCAGAAACAGGTAACGTTCCGTCTTCAACCCGGTGGCCGGATTTCCGGCGAGATACGCGTACCGGGTGACAAATCCATTTCCCACCGATCCATCATGCTGGGAGCCCTTGCCGACGGCATCACGGAAGTGAAAGGCTTCCTTGAAGGCGAGGATAGTTTGGCAACTCTGCAGGCGTTCCGCGATATGGGGGTGACCATTGAAGGGCCGGACGCGGGATTTGTCCGCATTCACGGCGTTGGTATCAATGGCCTCCAGGCGCCGCGTGGCCCTCTGTATCTGGGCAATTCCGGAACCGCCATGCGTCTGTTCTCGGGTTTGCTGGCGGCTCAGCCGTTTGACTCCGAGCTCACCGGCGACGAAAGCCTGTCCAAGCGTCCCATGGGGCGTGTGGCTGATCCGCTGCGAGCAATGGGTGCGGTGATTGACACTGCCGAGGGCGGGCGGCCGCCTTTGAAGATTCGTGGTGGGCATGCGCTGACCGGTATCCATTATGAAATGCCGGTGGCCAGCGCCCAGGTTAAATCCTGCCTGTTGCTCGCCGGCCTCTATGCCGAGGGCGTAACCTCAGTTACCGAGCCAGCTCCTACTAGGGATCATACTGAGCGCATGTTGGAAGGCTTTGGTTATCACGTACATCGTGATACTGCGACGGCCAGCGTGACCGGTGGTGGTCGCTTGACCGCCACCGCCATAGACGTGCCAGCGGATATCTCTTCGTCAGCGTTTTTCCTCGTCGCGGCGAGTATTGCCCCGGATTCCGACTTGACCATCCGCCACGTTGGCATGAATCCGACGAGAGTTGGCGTGATCAACATCCTGCGCATGATGGGGGCCAATATAGAAGTCCTCGAAGAGCGCGTGATTGGTGGGGAGCCGGTCGCTGATCTTCGTGTCCGTTCCGCCGAACTCAAGGGTATCGACATCCCCGAGGATCAGGTTCCTCTGGCAATCGACGAATTCCCCGTGCTGTTCATTGCCGCAGTCTGCGCCGAGGGCAGAACTGTTTTGCGCGGCGCCGAGGAACTCCGCGTCAAGGAAAGTGATCGCATCCAGGTGATGGCGGACGGCCTGACTGCCCTCGGAGTTGAAACCACCGTAACCCCAGACGGTATTATCATTGATGGTGGCCAGACGATGACCGCTGGAACCGTGAATAGCCACGGGGATCACCGCATTGCTATGGCGTTCTCCGTTGCCTCCCTGCGTGCTGAAGGGGATATAGAGGTGACCGATTGCGCCAATGTGTCCACCTCATTCCCGGGCTTTGTGGCGCTGGCAAAGCAGACCGGCATCAACATTGCCGCCGAAGGAGCTGAATGATGGCTGAAAGCAAGGCTCCGGTTATTACCGTGGACGGCCCTGGCGGTTCCGGCAAAGGCACCATTACCCAGATGCTTGCCCGCCGGCTCGGGTGGCACCTGTTGGACAGCGGTGCGCTTTATCGCCTCACCGCGCTGGCGGCAGAGCGGCAGGGCGTGTCCCTGGAAGACGAGCCGTCCCTGGTAAACGTCGCCGCCAGCCTTGATGTGGCGTTTGAGCCAACGCCACCAGGTGAGCCTGCAAAAGTGCTGATGGCCGGTGTCGACGTAACCGCAGATATACGTACAGAAACCTGTGGCGATAATGCCTCGAAGGTGGCTGTCATGCAGCCGGTACGCGACGCTCTGTTGCAGCGCCAGCGCGACTTCCAGAAGCCTCCCGGGCTGGTTGCGGATGGCCGTGACATGGGAACGGTGGTGTTCCCGGACGCGCCGGTGAAGATCTTCCTGACAGCCAGTGCCGAAGAGCGTGCGCAAAGACGCTACAGCCAGTTGAAGGACGCAGGGGTCGATGTTAATATTGACGCCCTTTTAGAGGAGATACGGGTGCGCGATGAGCGGGATATGAACCGCGCCGCCGCCCCGCTCAAGCCTGCGGACGATGCGCAAGTCATTGATTCGACTGGGTTGAGCATAGAAGAGGTGTTAGTCAGGGTTATGGCCGCAGCAGGTCAGGCCTGACTACACCTTTTTGTTGTTGAAATTCCGGATTCGGCGTTATCGGCCAGCCACTGGCTGGATTCGGATTGAAACTAACAGACCGTGTCGCTGGTAGCACGGAGTAAACTTGCGTTGATCACATAGGACACATAATGAGCGAGAGCTTTGCGGATCTTTTTGAAGAAAGCCTAAAAGAAATTGACATGCAACCAGGTTCCATCGTCCAGGGAACCGTTGTAGACGTCGATAACGACTGGGTCACCGTTAACGCCGGACTGAAGTCCGAAGGTGTTATCCCCGCCTCCCAGTTCCTCAATGAAAAAGGCGAGTTGGAAGTTGCTATCGGCGACGTTGTTGACGTAGCTCTCGACGCTGTGGAAGACGGCTTCGGTGAAACCCGTCTGTCCCGTGAAAAAGCCAAGCGCGCAGAAGCCTGGAAGGTGCTTGAGAAGTCCTTCGAAGCTGAAGAAGTGGTTAAGGGTGTTATCAATGGCAAGGTCAAAGGTGGTTTCACCGTCGATCTGGCCGGCATCCGTGCCTTCCTGCCGGGCTCGCTGGTAGATGTTCGTCCGGTTCGCGATACCGCGCACCTGGAGAACAAGGAACTCGAATTCAAGGTTATCAAGCTCGACCAGAAGCGTAACAACGTGGTTGTTTCCCGCCGCGCCGTTCTGGAAGCTGAAAACAGTGCCGAGCGTGAAGCTCTGCTCGAAACCCTGACCGAAGGTCTGGAAATCAAGGGTATCGTCAAGAACCTGACCGACTACGGCGCGTTCGTAGATCTGGGCGGTGTTGACGGCCTGCTGCACATCACTGATATGGCCTGGAAGCGCATCAAGCATCCGAGCGAGATCGTTAATGTCGGCGACGAGATCAACGTCAAGGTTCTGAAGTTTGACCGTGAGCGCAACCGCGTATCACTGGGTCTGAAGCAGCTGGGCGAAGATCCCTGGGTGGATATCAAGGGCCGTTATCCGGAAGGTACCAAGGTTACTGCTCGTGTAACCAACCTGACCGACTACGGCTGCTTCGCGGAACTGGAAGAAGGCGTTGAAGGGCTGGTTCACGTGTCCGAAATGGACTGGACCAACAAGAACATCCATCCGTCCAAAGTCGTTCAGGTTGGCGACGAAGTGGGCGTGATGATTCTGGACATCGACGAAGAGCGTCGTCGTATCTCTCTGGGTATCAAGCAGTGTGTTGCGAACCCCTGGGAAGATTTCTCCAGCAAGTTCAACAAAGGCGACCGTATCTCCGGCAAGATCAAGTCAATCACTGACTTTGGTATCTTCATCGGCCTGGACGGCGGCATCGATGGTCTGGTTCACCTGTCAGACATCAGCTGGAACGAGACTGGCGAAGAAGCCGTCCGTGAATACAAGAAGGGCGACGAAGTTGAAACCGTTATCCTGTCTGTTGATCCCGAGCGTGAGCGCATCTCCCTGGGCATCAAGCAGCTGGAAAGCGATCCGTTCGCCGAGTTTGTACAGCTGAACGACAAGGGCTCCATCGTGAAGGGCACGGTATCTGCGGTTGACGCCAAAGCTGCCACCATTACCCTGAACGACGAAGTTGAAGCGGTACTGAAAGCCTCTGAAATCAGCCGTGACCGTGTTGAAGATGCACGCAACGCGCTGAACGAAGGCGACGAAGTTGAAGCGAAGATCATCAGCATCGACCGCAAGAACCGCGTCATCAACCTGTCTGTGAAGTCCAAGGACGTTGAAGACGACAAGCAGGCGCTGGAAGGTGTTCGCGCCAAAGCGGCTGAATCTTCCTCTGGTGCGACCACCATCGGTGATCTCATCAAGGAGCAGATGCAGCAGCAAAACGCCAACAAGGAATAACATTTCCGGTTGGTACGAAAAAAACGGGCTCTAAGAGCCCGTTTTTTTTGTGTTTTTTTCTGGTTTGGCTAAACTAGAGCCAAGGAGCTGGTAATCGGCTATCCGACAATAATGTGAAGAGGGATGAGCCCAATGACGAAATCTGAACTGGTGGAGCTGATTGCGTCCAAGCAGACGCAGCTTTCAGTGAAGGATGTGGAACTGGCTGTAAAAACGATAATTGAACACATGTCCCAATCACTGGCGGATGGCCAGCGAATCGAGATCCGGGGTTTTGGTAGTTTCTCATTGCACCATCGCGCAGCCAGAACCGGGCGTAACCCGAAAACCGGTGAAGCCGTGCAATTACCGGCCAAATTTGTTCCGCACTTCAAGCCAGGCAAGGAGTTGCGTGAGCAGGTAAACGATAGCCTTAAAAAGGGCTTCTGATTACCCTCTTGGGGAAAGACGTTAACCAGGTCCTGAGGTAAACAACCAGGTCCGTGTGGAGCATTGCGACTATGGCCGGATTTCAGAAGGTCCTTCTCATTCTGCTGGTATTATTTCTGGTTCTGGTAGCACTTGTTTTTTCACTGAATAATCAGATGGCAGTCTCCCTTAATTTCCTGCTCTTTGAGACTCAACCTCATGGTGTTGCCGTCTGGATTATCCTGTCTTTTGTGATCGGCGCTTTGATTGGAGTTCTGATTACCATGCTTGCAACCGTCCGCACATCGGTTTCCCGTCGTAACCTCGAGAAACGACTTGCTCGTACCGAGCAGGCATTGGAGAAATCCAGGGCCCAGAACGACCGGACGCTTTAATGGATATAGTGCTTCAATGGCTGCTGTTAACGGTTGCAGTGGCCGCTGGCTGGTTTGTCGGGCGGATGGGCAATACCAGGGAACGCTCCAAAACGCCCATCTCCGATGAGGATTCCGTCAAGGATCGTCTGCAATTCCTGTTTACTAACTATTCCGATCAGGCGGTCGAGAACTTCGTGCAGTCCCTGGCTGTGAACAAGGAAACGGTGGGCCTGCACCTCTCCATCGGCGCCCATTTTCGCCACAAGGGCGAAACCGATCGTGCCATCCTGATTCATCAGAACCTCCTCGCCCGTCCGGAGCTGCCGCCGCGTTATTCCCAGCAGGTTACTTACGAGCTGGCCATTGACTACCTGAACGCAGGCCTTCTGGACAGGGCGGAAGCGTTGCTTCATCAACTGATGGGCGACAGGGAGTACGGCCGTAAGTCTTCATTGCAACTGATTGAGCTGTATCAGCAGGAAAAGGAATGGGGAAAGGCGGGCCAGGTCGCCCGCACATTGACGACGGGCGACCACGATGCCCGCATGTACAAAATGCTGGCCTACATTACCTGCGAGCAGGCTGAGGATGCCCTCAAGCACGATGACCGCTGGATGGCTCAGAAGCTGTCCAAGGAAGCGCTGGAGTACGATCGTTCCTGTGTCAGGGCCTCCTTTATCATGATGAAATTGCTCATTCGTCAGGGCAGCTACCGCGACGCGGCCAGCCAAAGCCTGAAAGTCTTCGATCAGAACCCTGAGTTCGGCTCAGAGGCGGTGGACCGGCTGATGAAGCTTGAGCGGGAACACGGCGATGTGGGGCGCCTGGTCAAAAAGCTTGGCAAGTTCTACGAAGCCTGGCCGAGTACAAGCTTGCTGCTGGCACTGGTTGAAGCCGTAGAGCGTACATCCGGCCGTATGGCCGCAATCGAGTTGCTACGCCGAGAGCTGGAAGTCCGCCCCAGCGTCCGCGGTCTGCTGCGCCTGGTGGAACTGGCGGGCTATGAAAAAGGCATGACGACGGACGAAGGCCGTCTGGTCAGCCGCATCGGCCACTTGATACTCGCCAACCGTCCGGTATATCGATGTGTAAACTGCGGTTTCTCCGGCCAGCAATTGCATTGGCTGTGTCCCAGCTGCAAGCAATGGGAAACCGTTCGCCCAATCCAGGGCGTGGAAGCCGAATAATCCGAAAACACGACACTCTGCAGGAAACTGACTGTGCAAACCCCCGATAGTCCCCGAATCATCGTTGCCCTGGATTTCCCCTCCGATCAGCCCGCGTTGGCTCTGGTTGATCAACTGGACCCTGCGAAGTGTCGCCTTAAAGTCGGCAAGGAACTCTTTACGCGATCAGGTCCCGGCTTGGTTCGCGACCTTCACGCCCGCGGCTTCGACGTTTTCCTGGATCTGAAATTTCACGATATCCCGAACACAACGTCCGCTGCCGTGGCGGCCGCCGCCGACCTGGGCGTCTGGATGGTGAACGTACATGCCTCCGGCGGCGAGAAAATGATGACCGCCTGTCGCGACCGCCTGGAAAGCTTCGGCAAGGATCGGCCACTGCTGATTGCCGTTACTGTGCTGACCAGCATGGGGCCGGAGGATCTTGCCGGTATCGGCATCACGGGTTCCCCGGAAGCCCAGGTATCCCGCTTGGCAACCCTGACCCGCAACTGCGGCCTGGACGGTGTCGTCTGCTCCGCTCAGGAGGCTCCGGCTTTGAAAGCAGAGCAGGGCAAGGATTTCAAACTGGTCACCCCGGGTATCCGTCCGCTGTCTGCTGACAAGGGAGACCAGCAGCGCATCATGACGCCCACAGAGGCCCTCAAAGCCGGGTCCGACTATCTGGTCATCGGTCGCCCGATTACGCAGGCTGCTGATCCTTTGGCTGCGCTGGAGGCTATACACTGTGAGGTGGTTGGCCTCTAACCGTGGTTTATGCTCTAAGTTCGGCCCTAGCCTGAAGGTGTGGTGCCTCAGTACGGTGGGGCCTCCCTCTCGAAAACCGCTACGAGCACATCCATGTGCGCTT